>CAJUKU010000030.1 GCA_910587425.1 uncultured Muribaculaceae bacterium | reverse complement strand
CGATCGACTTCGCCGGCAAGTATGAGGTGCGCTACACCACCGACGGCAGCGAGCCCACAGCTGCTTCCGCGCTTTACGATCCCGCGAAACCGCTCGAACTTGAGGAGGCATGCACCGTCAAGGCTATCCTCAAGGAGGAGGGGAAAGACCGCTTCGGCGCTGCCGTGAGCCAGGCTATCACCGTACGTTCGGGCGATCTGAAGATAACCGCCACACGCGCTCCGGGCAAGACTACTGTCCGCATCGAGGTTGCCGACACGAAGCACTTCAACGCCGACGGAGCCGTGATCTACTACTCCAAGAACGATGGCGCCACATTCGACGAATACCAGGTTGCCGGCGGCAAGAACTATGTTGAGTTCGACACCGACAAGGCTATCACCGTCGTGGCTTATCTCGAGGAGCAGGGCAAGACCATCGGCAAGGATGTAGATGAGGATATCACTGTAGATCCCGTGACCACCGAGCCTACCGACCCCGAAGATCCGAAGGATCCCACAGAACCCACCGATCCTACTGATCCGAGCGATCCTGACGACGACACCGACGCTATCGGCGGCATCGCAGCCGACGGCGCAGCAAAAGTGACCGTCGAAGGTGACAGCATCGTCGCTCCCGAAGGCTCGATGGTGTTCGACCTGACAGGTCGCCGCGTGCGTCCAGAGGGTCTGCGCGCAGGCATCTACATCGTGCGTCTCGCCGACGGTACAGCCGTCAAGGTAGCCGTGCGCTGATTAAACCAAGAAGTATTTTGTATATTTTCTAAATAGACTTGAAGTCTTTCCTGATTGGTCCGCCGGAGGGCGGACCAATTTTTTATATCCGGCGCTCGCAGAGGCGCAGGTTGTAGGGGCGGAGGTATGGCGCGAGCGCAGCGCAGCCTATCTCCGCCCCTACAATCTCTCGTGCCAACTTTACCCCTGCTCTGTTGCGCTAATTGGCAAAAATGAGTATTTTTGCAACCAAATTAACCGCTTACACACTACCAAATGAAAAACTTATTGCGATTCATCGCCCTGGGCATCGCTGCGATCTGCGTCGCCACCGGATGTTCAAGGGGTGATGCACAGACCGATGCACCACAGTTCGTCACCGTGCGCGACGGCGAATTCTACATCGGCGACTCCCTCTACCGTTTCGTCGGCACAAACTTCTGGTACGGCGCCATACTCGGCTCCGAGAAGTATGGCGACCGCGAGCGCCTCGCACGCGAACTCGACCTCCTCAAGGAGCTGGGTCTCACCAACCTCCGCGTGCTCGTCGGCGGCGATGGTGCCGAAGGACTTGAATCGCACATAGAGCCGGTGCTCCAGACAGCCCCCGGCGTCTACAACGATACCCTCCTTGAAGGACTCGACTACTTCCTTGCCGAACTCGAGAAGCGCGACATGAAAGCCGTGCTCTATCTCAACAACTCCTGGGAATGGAGCGGCGGCTACGGCACATATCTCGAATGGACAGGTCACGGACCCGCACCGCTCCCCAAGGACGGCTACCGCGAATATGTAGACTATGCCAGCCAGTTCGTGCTCTCCGACTCCGCCCGTCAGCTCGCCCTCAACCATGTGCGCAACATGGTGAGCCGCACCAACAGCATCACCGGCAAGCCCTACACCGAATCGCCCGCCATCATGTCGTGGCAGATCGCCAATGAGCCCCGCGCATTCAGCCGCGAGGGGAAGCGCGCGCTTGCCGACTGGCTCCGCACCACCGCCCGCACCATCAAGGAGATCGATTCCAACCACCTCGTCAGCACCGGCAGCGAGGGTAAATACGGATGTGAGGTTGACCTCGACCTTTGGGCGGAGATCCACAACTATCCCGAAATCGACTACGCCAACATCCACATCTGGCCTTACAACTGGAACTGGATCCGCCGCGACGACCCCGCCCGCGTGGTTGAGGATGTCGACAGCGCATGCCGCTACACCCAGGCTTACATCGACGAGCACTTCGACCGCTTCGGCGGCGCCAAGCCGATCGTGCTCGAGGAGTTCGGCTATCCGCGCGACTCCATGGCTATCGCACCCGGATCGCCCACACTCGGACGCGACCGTTACTATGAATATGTGTTCTCGATAATCCGCGACTCCGGCAAGATCAACGGATCGAACTTCTGGGGATGGGGCGGACTCGCACAGCCCGCACACCGCACATGGCAGCGCGGCGACGACTATTCGGGCGATCCCGCTCAGGAGGATCAGGGACTAAACTCTGTATTCGCAGCCGACAGCTCGACAGTAGCCGTGATCCGCCGCATGACTGAATCTCTCAAAAACATCAGCAAATGAAGACTCTCGCATACATGGCTGCTGCAGCCACTATCGCAATAGCCGGATGCACCGGCAAGACATCCGGCACGGCTGATGCCGCTGACAACGCATCGCTCACTCCCGCCGAGGTTCTCCGCGCACGCCTTGACAGCGTAAGCGCCCGCGGACTGGTGATGTTCGGGCATGACGATGATCCCGTCTACGGTCACACATGGGTGGGCGACTCCGGACGCTCCGACGTGCTCGAGACCGCCGGCGATTACCCCGCCATGATGAACTGGGATCTCGGTGGCATAGAGAAAGGCGACGCCGCCAATCTCGACAGTGTCAACTTCGCACGTATGCGCGCCGAGGCTATCGCGCAGTATGAGCGCGGGGGAGTCAACGCCTTCAGTTGGCACGCCGTCAACCCTGTCGACGGTCAGGACTCATGGCAGTGCTCCGACACTACCATCGTTGCGCAGATCCTCACCGACTCCGTTGTCGGCGCGCGCTTCGAGGATCAGGTGCGCCGCGCCGCGCGCTTCATCATGTCGCTCACCGACTCCACCGGCAGCCGCATCGGGGTGGTGTTCCGCCCATGGCACGAGCACACCGGAGCATGGTTCTGGTGGGGCGAACGCCAGTGCACTCCCGAGCAGTACCGCAAGCTCTGGGAAAAGACACGCAGCGTGTTCGACAGCGAGGGTGTCGACAATGTGCTTTGGGCATATTCCCCCGACCGCGTGAAGAGCATCGACGAATATCTTGAGCGCTATCCCGGCGATGAGTATGTCGACATCATGGGTGCCGACGTCTACCACTACGGTGCTGAAAAAGGTGTCGACACCTACCGTGCCGCCGTCGACGCCACCCTCTCGGCAGCCACCGAGGCTGCACGCCGCAGCGGCAAGCTCGTGGCGTTCACCGAGACCGGGCTCGAAGGGGTCACCATGGACAATTGGTGGACCGACGTGCTCCTCCCCGCAATGGAGGGCTATCCCGTGGCATACGTGGTGGTGTGGCGCAACGCCCACGACAAACCGGAGCATTTCTTCGGTCCCTGGCGCGGACATTCATCCGCCGACTCATTCCGCCGCTTCCACGCCGACCCGCGCACCGTTTTCGCCTCCGAAATGAACCTCATACGCTGACTGCGTGTTACAACCCGTAGCATCGTATACAATACTTAAATATATAAAAGCAAATGACCGACTCGGTTTATTCACGCCGCCGCGCACTCGTCGAGGAGCGCTATGAGCGTCACGTAGCCCTCAAAAACTCACCCATAGAGGGCAACGGTATATTCGAACGCTATACCAACCCCATAATCACCGCCGAAAGCATCCCGCCGACGTGGCGCTACGACTACAATCCGCAGACCAACCCCTACTTCATGGAGCGTCTCGGCGTCAACGCTACCCTCAACTCCGGAGCGATCAAATGGGGCGACAAGTACGTGCTCATGGTGCGCGTGGAGGGGATGGACCGCAAGTCATTCTTCGCCCTCGCCGAATCGCCCAACGGCATCGACAATTTCCGCTTCGTCGGGCGACCGATCACAATGCCCGACACCGACGTGCCCGGAACCAACGTCTACGACATGCGCCTTACACGCCATGAGGACGGCTGGATCTACGGACTCTTCTGCGTTGAGCGCCACGACGACTCCAAGCCCGGCGATCTCTCGGCTGCTACCGCGGCTTGTGGCATCGCCCGCACGCATGATCTTGTCAACTGGGAGCGCCTGCCCGACCTCGTCAGCCGCTCGCAGCAGCGCAACGTCGTGCTCCACCCCGAGTTCTTCAACGGCAAATATGCTCTCTACACCCGTCCGCAGGATGGATTCATCGATACCGGCTCGGGCGGCGGCATTGGCTGGGCGCTCGTCGACGACATCACCCACGCCGTTGTCACAGAGGAGACTATCATCGACCCCCGCTACTACCATACCATCAAGGAGGTGAAGAACGGCGAGGGTCCCCACCCGATCAAGACCTCTCGCGGATGGCTGCATCTGGCTCACGGTGTGCGCGGATGCGCTTCCGGACTCCGCTACGTGCTCTATCTCTACATGACCGCTCTCGATGAGCCCTGGCGCGCCATAGCAACCCCCGGCGGCTATTTCATGGCACCGGTGGGCGAGGAGTATGTGGGCGACGTGATGAACGTGCTCTTCTCCAACGGATGGATTGCTGATGAGGATGGGCGCGTGTTCATCTACTACGCTTCGTCCGATACCCGCATGCATGTGGCAACCTCGACTGTCGATCGTCTCGTGGATTACTGCTTCGGAACGCCTGTCGACGGTCTGTTCACCGGCGAGTCCGTGCGTGCCATCAACCGACTGATAGATTCCAACGAGGCTTACCTCGGAAAATAAACGCTTCATGAAGCTCCCGGCGCACAGGCATGACGCTCTCTGCGCCGGGCGGCTTCTTTTTCATTTATACACGGCGCCCGAGCGCGCGACTTTTTGACCTTCATCACCGCTTTTCTACGCTTACCATGACTAAACTTTCAGAGAAAATTGGCTACGGCTTCGGCGACATGGCTTCATCCATGTTCTGGAAAGTGTTCAGCTATTACCTGCCGTTTTTCTACTCCAACGTGTTCGGGCTGTCGCTTGTCGATGCCGGAATACTCGTGCTGATTACCCGCATCTGGGATGCCGTGTCCGACCCGATGATGGGGGTCGTGGCTGACCGCACCCACACCCGCTGGGGCAAGTACCGCCCCTATCTGCTCTGGGTGGCGGCGCCATTCTCTATCTGTGGCATATTGCTGTTTACGACCCCCGACTGGGGCTATGCCGCCAAGCTCGTGTGGGCTTATGTTACATATATACTGATGATGACGGTCTACACAGGTATAAATGTGCCTTACGGTGCCATGCTCGGTGTGATGAGCGACAATCCTCACGAGAAGACAGTATTCTCCTCCTTCCGCATGTTTTTCGCCTACGGGGGCTCGTTCATAGCCCTCGCGGCATGGGAGCCGCTCTGCACTCTGTTCAGCTCGCACTTCGGCATGTCGCTGCAGGGCTCCTGGCAGTTTGCCATGGTTGTTATAGCCGCTGCATGTCTGGTGCTGTTCCTGCTCTGCTTCAAGTTGACGCGCGAGCGGCTGCGCACCACCTCGAGCGTCAGCATCGGTTCCGATTTCCGGTCGCTGCTCACCAACCGCCCCTGGTGGCTTCTTATCGGCGCCGCTCTCTGTTTCAACCTCTTCAACACCGTGCGTGGCGCCACGGTGGCATATTTCTTTGCCGACATCATCGGCTTCGACGCCCACATAATGCTCTTCTCCGTAGCGCTCCTCTTCTACAGCGGACTGTTCCTCAGCGTGGGTGAGGTAGCTAACATGGTGGGAGTGGCGTTGACCGTGCCTATTGCCGCACGCATTGGCAAGAAGTCGACATTTATACTTGTCAACGCCCTGCTTGTGGTTCTCAGCGTGCTCTTCTTCTTCATCCCTGTCACCCCGGCGGGCTACTGGTGGATGCTTCTGCTGCAGGTGCTCATATCGGTGCTCACAGGCATAATGTCGCCCCTGGTATGGTCGATGTATGCCGACGTGAGCGATTACGCCGAACTCCGCTACCGCACTGCTTCTACAGGGCTGATTTTCAGCTCGTCGTCGATGGCACAGAAATTCGGTAGCGCCATAGGCGGTGCCGCGGTGCTCTGGCTGCTCGGCGCATGCGGCTACGTGGCGCGCACAGCCGAACAGGCGGGAGAGGTGCTGACGCAGACTCCCGGGGCTATCCGGGCGCTGTGGATGCTCATGACGTTTATCCCCGCCGGCGTGGCGCTCCTTGCTATCGTCGTCGTTTGGTTCTATCCGCTCACTACCCGCCGCGTCGAGGAGATCGTCGCACGGCTTAAGGAGCTGCGAAAGGCTCCCGCATCAGGTCCGGAGCGCGACGAGATGACCGATTTCGCGAATATCCCCTGAATTACAGTTGTTTCTAAACAAATACTTGATGACTGCTCAACAACCTTTCGAACTTGCCGCCGACATACGGCAGTGTCTGACTGAAAATATATTGCCCTACTGGCTGAAATATATGACCGACCCCGACGGTGGATACTACGGACGCCGCGACGGTGAGGACCGTCTGCACCCCGAGGCTGAGCGCGGAGCGATACTCAACGCGCGCATACTCTGGAGCTTTGCCGCCGCATATCCACTGACGGGTGATCCGCAGCATCTCGATGCCGCACGCCGCGCTTTCGATTATATAACCTCACGTTTCGTAGACCCGGAATTCGGAGGCGTCTACTGGTCGCTCAATCCCGACGGCACACCTGCCGACACCAAGAAGCAGACCTACGCCATCGCTTTCACCATCTACGGACTCGCGGAATATGCGCGTGTGGCTGACGAGCCGGAAGCACCCCTCGCGCTTGCCATGAGCCTGTTCCGCGACATCGAGGAGAATTGTCTCGACAAGGATCCCGCGGGTGGGTATCTTGAGGCTCTCACACGCGACTGGAAGGCTATCGGCGATATGCGTCTGAGCGACAAGGACCGCAACGCCTGCAAGACCATGAACACCCACCTCCATATCCTCGAGGCATACACCGCGCTCCATCGTGTCGCGCCGCTGCCGGAGGTAAAGGCTGCCGTGCGCCGTCTTGTGGACATAATGCTTCGCCGAATTCTCGACCCCGCCACGCATCACCTCGGACTCTTCTTCGACCGCGACTGGACGCGCCTTGACGCCGAGATCTCCTACGGTCACGACATCGAGGCATCATGGCTCATTCTCGAGGCTGCGCGCGAGATTGCATCACCGCAGGATGAAGATTTCTACAGTCAGGTTCTCGATGCTACCGGACGCATAGCCATGGCTGCTATGCAGGGCTACTGCACCGATGGATCGATGATCTACGAGCGTCATGCTTCCGGACGCTACGACAATGAGAAGCACTGGTGGGTGCAGGCGGAGACGCTTGTCGGACTGCTGTGGCTGGCTAAATATCATCCACGCTACCCGCTCGCGCCTAATCCGCTCGATCTCGCCGCCAAAACCTGGGATTACATTTCGCGCAATCTTCTCGACACCGAGCGTGGCGAGTGGTACTGGAGTCGTTTTGCTGACGGAAGCATAAACCGCCGCGACGACAAAGCCGGCTTCTGGAAATGCCCCTACCATAACTCCCGCATGTGCCTCCAGGCTCTCGCCCTCCTGCAATAACCTACCTGTAAGGAATCCCCGCCCCATCAGCCGCAGTTTGCGGGGGCGGAGGTATGGCGCGAGCGAAGCGCAGCCTACCTCCGTTTCAACCCGTTTACAAAAGCATTAGACTGCCACCCTCCCTGAGTACGGGGCGGAGACATATTTTCAGCCTCAAGCTGAAAATTGTCTCCGTAGCAACTTTTTTGTTTTTAGGAAGAGAAATGCCACACAGAACTTTCTGTTGCTGTCGCAACATCCACAGAACTCATAGAACGGCACAGAACTTTATTGGCACTCGGCTCCCCACCCGGATGGGTTCTGTGCCGTTCTTCCAGTTCCGTGCCGTCATCGCAAAGCGGTGATAAAAGTTCTGTGTTGCAGTCAGCCCTTATGTCCACAGGGCTGCTGGGCGCAGCCTACATCCGTAACGTGCACTCTGACATCCCCCGCCATCTCCACCCAATTGACATCATCCCCCTCTATATAGCAAGGATGCCATGCGCTAACACACAGCATCCTCCACTCTATTAGCCTTATTAGCCTTATTTGTTCAGCCTCAGATCTCTATCTGCCAAGCGGCACAGTCACTAACCCGCCCGCTTTTACCGGATACTCCACCCCGTCGAGAGTGAACCGCACACACTCAATCTGATTTTCCTCGTTGAAGTGCTCCACACCATATTCCGCGACCATAACATGCCTGTCGTTATCGCCAAATATCTTCTCGCAGGTAAGTTCCATATCCACCACCGGTAATTGATGGTGACCGTTGGTGAACTGGAAGTTTAGATATGCGATATCGTCAATCCACACAGCTCTCAGACTTCCTGTCAAGTCTCCAATGTTAAGATTCTCGGCGTTCATATAAAACCTGAAATATTTATCCATAACCCAGTTGTTTGCGTAAATGGAGGACATATTAGGTTCCACAGGTATATATGGATTCTTCGAGTTGCAAAACTCCAAGGACGGTATTGGGTTGTTGCCGTCTTCATCCACAAAAGTGACCCTTAAAACGTGATCGTACATAGGAAATCCGAGTGGCGGATCTTCATTTTTACAAGCGGAAAAAAGAATCGATGAAAGAATGAATGCCAGTAATATTCTGATCTGTTTCATATCATATCATTTAGGGTGAACATATAGATTCTTACGTTTTTGGCTGAAATCATATTGCCCGGGTTTCGGATCCCCGTACCATCCGTTAGGATTGGTTGTCCATCCCGGTGGATTGGATCCCCACCCCCAGTTCATGCTGAAACGCATGGGGGCACGAGAGCTATAACCTGCTGGATCTTCCAACGAGCGTTCGCCATTAGTCGTGTACTCATTCATGCTGTTGATGTATTCCACGTAATACAGTTTGCCAATGTATGGATCTATAACACCGTCGCAGACCCAGGCATGACCATCAGACCCAGTGCCGCTCATAAACACAGGTCTTTTCATATTCACCACCTCGTTGTATACATCATTCTCGTTATGGTCTTTTTGGGTCGCGCTGTAAATGAACTTTTCGAACCCATCTTTTGCCTTGCCAATATCTGATGAGGAAGCTTGCGATCCATATACTGTTTTTGCAGCCTTCCCAGCTTCATATACAAGTGACGCGGAGGCGGCTGTTGCTTCGTGAGTCTTCATCTCGCTCCAGTTGAAGTAACTCGGATATTTGTGGTAATACATGATCTGTGCCATGGCGATTGCAACACATCCTGCAATAGTTCCCTCAGGACAAAGGGCATTGAACCCACCGTCTTGCTTCCATTCCGTGGTCAGCAGCGGGCCGACTTCCGTCCGGCGGCTGTTATCCTTTATTCCGACAATTGTGTACTGCCGGGGCGAGCCGTAACCGTCGGCGTTATTACCTATGGCTGAGGTGATGTATGAGGGGAGGTCGCTGCTGCTCAAGGATGTTAGTGTGCGGAACGACCATCCGTCCTTATAGTGTGTCTCGTTGAGCGATTTCATGCGGTTGCGGCAGGCTATGCCCTGCGGAGTGCTGAAGTCGGTACCTCCGGGCGGAGCTATGGTGCTTTGCGGCTCGGCTGTGTAGGCGAGCCATTCTGCAGCAACCTGCGCGGCGGAGACAGAGTCAAGGCTGCCGCTCGACTCTATGGCACCGCTAATGTCGCTGATCCACGAGCGGAGTCCTCCGATCTCCTCGGCTGCATCGAGCGTGAATGTCGATGCGGCATTGTTGGAGTAAGCCAGTATCGGGTAGTAGTCTGTTGTCGCGCTGACTATCACCCATCCACTGCCGGGATTGTTGACGACGTAGGCAAGCGGTTCGCCCACAGCGTTGCTTATTGTCTCTATCGATTGTGAGCTGCGGCTTGGCAGCGATGCCATGCCGTAGCGGTCGGCACTGAAGATTCCGGCGACTTTTGCGGCATCTGATTTTGTCAGGATCTTGTTCTCCAGAGTAATGGCTGCCGGTTCCGGTGTCGGCACCTCCAGATCGATTTCGCCCTGCTGGCAGGAAGCTGTGGCGAGCCACAGCCCGAGCGTGCCGATGAGCAGGGATCTGATTGCAAATCTTTGTCTCATAATGGGTTTGTTGTTAAGGTTAATCGTTTCTTACTCTATTGTGTACCTGTCTGTGCAAGGTGTCTTTTTTTTTATGGTGTGGGCAAAGATATTGCGAAAGATTGT
>CAJUKU010000029.1 GCA_910587425.1 uncultured Muribaculaceae bacterium | reverse complement strand
ATTAAAAATCAATCATATAACTGACAAAAATTAATTTTTGTCATCTACTAAAGAATAAACCATAAATATAAAGTTAACAGATCTGCCTATGAAACATGACTGACCAATCATATCGCCATCGGAGTGTGTACAGGGAAAAATCAACGGACAACATCAATAACACACATACCTCTGATCGCGAATACACAAAGCTAACGCATACAGCCCATGAACTGCTGTTTGCCAATATCAATCTAAAAACTACATAATGAAAAAACTACTTTTGCTTATCACGGCAATCCTCGCCCTAATCCCACCACTCAGAGCACAGGATCCTGAACCGGAGGTAAAGACAATGCAATTCTTTGTTACTAATTCAGATGAGAATTACAATTCAACGAATCCGCTAAAATATGTTTTTACGAGTTCATCAGCAACGGCGAGTTGGTCTAATTTTACATCAGCTTTGGCAGGAGGTTCGACAAAGTATTTCCGCAAATTAACTAAATATAACGAAGAGAATAACGACTACGTATTGCTGGAAACTAACGTTAATGCAGTAGGTCGTCCTCCTGCCTCCGGTCTATCTTATAACACATCTAAAACGATTACGGTCCAATCCAATGGAAAGCTCACTTTCTCCATGTGTTTTGGAAAGATCAAAAGCGTCAAGCTGATTACGTCCACCAACGCCTCATCAGTTTCAAATCCTAACTTTGCATTGAACTATTTTAAAGCAAGTGATGCTAATAACTCTAAAGAAGTAAGTGCTTCCGCATCAACCGGTTTTGTGTTTGCCCCTATAGATGACTCAAAACCAATGACAATCGTGAGAGGCGTTTACAGTATATATATCCGTGAGATTCATGTGACATACGAGGTGGTGGAACCCAAAGCTCCATTGAAGCCTCAATTAGATATCTCGGATACATATCATTATAAGTATGACGCAGATAATAATTCTTTAGGTATAACATGTCTCCCGAAGGTAAGTATAGTGAAAGTCCCGACACCTTCCTATGGATCGGCGATATATTATACTTTTAATGATGAAATACCCTCTCTGACAAGCACTTCGGATGCAAGTGCAAATACTGCAGATTCAAAATCGAAATGGGTGAAATATACAGGCGGTTCGGCAACAACGAGCAATATTTCATTCGCAACTGTCAAGCCTGCCGATATGACAGAACTGGACAGTAGTGATTTTACTCTCCGTGTCATAGCTTATGGAAGTATGTCTGACAAATTCAGTGAGGAGCTGGTGACGAAATGCCATTATATCCATCTTCCATCTCCTGAAGTGGATGTGGCGAGCACTACTGCGATATCTGGTCAGACTTATGATGCTGCAACGAATACAGTCTATTATACAGGGGTCAATCCCGTGGTATATTTCAAGGCTGTAATGGGAACTGAAGCACCGATAATTTCGTGTTATACTACTGATCTTACAAATCCTTTATCAGGTGGAACTAAGGTGCCGTCATCGACTGAACCAACAGAGGTTAAATTCCCGAACTGGACGGAAGGAATGGATTATCCTCCTACAGGTACTACTAATGTTATCAAGGTATTATCCTACGTAAACAGCGGTTTTAATTTCATAGTATACGATGAATATTATACAGCTAATAAACAACCGTTTACTATTACAGTCAAAAGGGTGGCGCCAAGTGCCCCCAGTACGACCAGAATTAATGGCTACACCATTGATGGTGGTATTACACAATCATGGGATAATCCGAAAAGTGTGCGTATAAATGATAAGGTAGAATTTAATCTTGCTATCGAGGGCGCTAATGAGGTTTATGAGCGCTATTTCGATCATGAGCCTACAAGCGCCGAACTCTCTGAAAATTCTGCGTACACTAAATCGACCATAGAACCGCAGGGTGATAAACTGACAGTCACCAAAGCCGATAATTTGGATGTCGCAAATGGCAGGACCGAATGTTGGTTAGCTCTTAAAAACCACAATGAAGGTGGCTACAGCCAGCCGACGGTGATCCACATCGCGCTGCAGGGTCCTGCGGATCCATCGCTGAGACCGCTCTATGGCTATATTCAGGAGAAAGATGAATTTACGATACTGCCTTCCGCTTTCCGCAGCCTCATCGAAGTCGACGATAACACTACAGTGGTAAAATACCAGTTCCTTAAGGAAGTAAACGGTGTGACTCCGTCAGCACCCGATCCCTCCCAGTGGGAGTCATTGGATATCACGAGTGGTAGCACAGATTTTGATTCCAAAAATATCACCGGCAAGGGGCGTCTGTTCCTTATTGCCCAGGCTCCACTCGAGGGCAATGCTTCGGCAATGACAAGCAGCGATTATGTCTACTACGACTTCACAACTATCAATCCTACCGAGACCAAACTTGCCGATAAGAACAGTTGGGATGAGTCTCCGCTCGGCGAGGACGCCCTCGTGGTGATCAACGAGCCGCTGCGCATTATGGGTTTTTACGGCACCAACGCCGTTAACTATCCTCAGTACATGTACCTGATGAACAGGGACGGTCAGGTTCTTAAGGTGTCGGGCAACAGTAACAGCACATACACCGGAACCGGCGGTAAGATAGGCTGGTCGAGCGACATCCTGCAGCTCGACGGCAAGAATCTTATGGAGACTGTCTACGTCATGCCGGCAGGTAGTGTGGTAGGCCGCATTCATTTCAACGACGACAAGGATCTTCCCGAGCTCGAGGCTACACGTGGTGTGACGTACGATTCGGAGAACCTCACGCCGCTGTTCGGCGTGCCGCAGCAGGTCGATGACTGGACGTTGAGCGAAGCCGGTGCCAAGTTGCATAAGCTTGAGAACCGCACGGAGATAAACCGTGCGAACGACTTCGGACGCTACGTCGAGCTCCGCTCATTGAAGTGGCTCGATGCCAACAATGAGTTTGAGATGGCAGATAAGGACAACAGCCGCATGCAGCTCTACCGACGCCTGACGGTTACACTTCCCGACCAGACTCTCGAGAAAG
This sequence comes from uncultured Muribaculaceae bacterium, assembly GCA_910587425.1. Lineage (GTDB taxonomy): Bacteria > Bacteroidota > Bacteroidia > Bacteroidales > Muribaculaceae > Paramuribaculum. The sequence goes on along the minus strand of CAJUKU010000029.1, from coordinate 9,401 downwards.
ATAAACTCTACCGTGTGAAAGGTTTTATAGGTCTTGCCGAGGGAAAACTCTCAATCTTCCCCATCGCTCCTATCGAGCAGTGCCCCGGCACGCCCAACCTCTACGCACCCAACCCGATCAAGCCGGGCGTTGACGATACCGACGATGAGGGTCGAATCACAGTTCAGGCTGTATCGGATGAGGTGGAGATCCGTGCCGAGGGACATGCTTTTGGAGCCTCGAAGTTCTTCTACACCCGCTCCGACCGCGAGAGCGAGGGTATGATCCCAGTGGATGACTCCACAAAGAAATTCGTTCTCGACCTTTCTAAAGATGCCGACATAAATGTTGATGTCTATGCACAACTCGGCGACATGACCAGTCTCATCCCCGCCCGCATCCGCGTGGTGAAGAAGGAGAGCGTCAAGGTCGAGTCGATCCATGACTTCAAGACCCGTGAGTTTGCCTCACCCTCCACTGACAGAATCTATCAGCTGGATAAAGAGAAGGGGCAGGTAATCATCGAGAAGATCACCGACAAGTATATATACGTGCGCGACTACACAGCTGATCCTGTCCAGCAGCTCGCCGACGATGAGCACATGAACCGTCTGCTGATACTCAACAACAACGGATGGACTGCTGATGTAGCCGACGCCAAGAATGAGAATGCAGAGCCGCGTGAGCTTCAGGTGGGCGACGTGATAACGAACTTCGCCATCGTTCCTACCCACGACCGCGGCAACCTGATCAGCAATGCCACGGGCTTCGCCCGCACATTCCGCCTCGTGGGGCATGACAAGGATGCTACCGGCAGCGCTATGCCGATAAATGCCGGTCCGAACGATAACTTCGCTTTCACTGCCGAGCACCGCATGCGCTTCGTTACCCTGAAAGGCGCACAGGTTTACCGTGAGAAGAACGAGGGTGCCGATAAGGATCTCTATCCTTACAACTATACGATCACGACAATCGACGGCACTCCCCGCATGCGCATGGATGTGTTCGTGCGCTCCGGATTCGCCGAGGCGTATGCCGAGAATACTCCTTTCAATCTGACCGGTATCGTGATGCTCGACAGTGACGGCAACGACACCAATGATGCCAGCAAGTTTGCGTTCGCCCTGCAGAGTTTCACCGGCGGAGGCAAGCTCGCGATGCCTGAGGTGTTTATTGCAGGCACATCTGACAGCGGTAAGGAAGATATCTCATATTCGCTTCCCGGAACCATAGAGATGAAAGCTCCCTCGAAAACCGCCGACGATGGCGTGCTCGCCGCCGGTACTGTAGTGAAACTATATTATGCGCTTGGCGGCATAGACCCCCTGAAGGATATTCAGGCACGCCGCGAGTATCAGGGCAAGAACTGGGAAACTGACAAAGCCGACATGTTGCTCGGCGACGGCGATGTTGAGATCCGCGTATTCGCGGCAGCACCCGGTATGACTCCGAGCGACGTGGTGACCCGCCGCTTCAAGAAGAACAGCCATGACGTGCAGTTCATCCTCAACTTCCTGGAGACGGCGAAAGAGGGTGAGAACTACCGCTTCACCGGCGACACTCGCGTTGTAGCCGTAGGTGGTGAATATCTCTTCGTAGCCGGTCGTGTCGGGCACTATCTGCCGATCCGTCTCACCCGCGGTTGGGATGGTCTCGGTATCACTTCCGGAAAGATGCTCACCGACTTCACCGTCGGTTATACCGTTGACGAGCATGGCAACCGCCTCGCCACAGCCGACGGCTTCGAGAGTACATTCAATCCCACCGACGCCGCTCCCGGCGAGACACTTCAGCCCACCCCCGACGAGGCTACAAAACTCAGCCTCAAGGATCACCCCCGTCGCCTTGTGCGCCTCAAAGGTGTCAAGGTGAGCGCACCGTCTATCGCCACCGCTGCCGATAACGGCATAACCGAATGGGAAGTGATGGAGCAGGGCGACAATGAGACCCATATCATGCCCGTGGGCAAACTCGGAGCAGTGAAGATCCTCGATGCCGATGGTAATGTTGAGGGTGATGCCTTTGTCGATGGCGAGAGCTACGATATCGTTGGCTTCGTGATGCTCAACTCCGCCCGCGATGCCAAGATGGAGATCTGGCCTGTGGAGGCACGTCATCTCAGCCGCGTGGCTGAGGTGGAGGTCAGCTTCAGTGCCGGCACTACCCGTCAGGTGAACTCTGACGGCGAGATCGAGGCGGCATTCGACGGTATGACCATGGTCACGCTCAGCTGCGAGACCCGTGGTGCCCGCATGCTCTACGCTCTCGGTCGTGACAACGCCGATCTCGTATGGTATGAGTATCAGCGTCCGTTTGCAGTCACAGCCAACGAGTATATCCATGCCAAGGCTGAGGCTGCCAATGCTGTGGAGAGCGATCACACACACATCGTGCTCACCCGCAAGGATATGGCGTCCGACGTGACATTCCGCGTCGACGACTCAACCCCCGGCAAGGTTGTGGTAACTCTGTCGGCTGCTCCGGGAGCCAAGATCTTCTGGTGGACTGCTCTGAACGAGAAGGAGGTACTGTACGATCAGGACACCCCCATAGTCCTTGAGGAGACTGACATGGTGTTTGCCTATGCCACAGAGAGCGGCAAGGTTGACGGCAAGGTCTGCAGCAAGTTCGTGAAGGTGACTGGCGGTCTGGGTGGAGACCAGAATACCGGAGACCGCGTGAGTGGACGCGTGGTGTTCAGCCTCGACAATTCCGAGGAGGGCAAGGTGAAGGTGAATATCAAACCTGAGATCATGCCTGAGGGCGACTGGGACATCTATTACACCACCGATCCCGATGTAATCCTCACTGCGAATACCGGAACACTTTATAGTGGAGCGTTCGATGTGACCGAGAGCAGCCTTGTGATGGCGATACTCGTGGAGCACAACCGTCCGGAGGCTGAGGCTACTGTCTGTGAGGTGTACGTTTGGGTATCTCCCACAGCAATAGATTCCGTTGGCGCCGACAGCGTCGACAGCGTTCGTGTTGATGGTGACTGCATCATCGCTCCGGCAGGCTCGGAGGTTTATGACCTGAGCGGACGCCGCGTGCGCCCCGAGGGACTGCGCAGCGGTATCTATATCGTGCGCACACCCGACGGCAATGCCGTTAAAGTAGCTATACGCTAATCCTGATTCAACAATAGTGACAGGGGCGTGGATCCGCAATGATCCACGCCCCTGTTTCATATTGCCACGCAGCGCCGCTCGCTCATGGTGAAGTTGCCGCTCGCGGGTGGGCAATTATGGGTGAAAGTCAGAAAACTTTCGTAACTTTGCGCACATGTTGCAACGCTTTCTGATCATTACAATAATATCGCTCACGGCTTCACTCGGTTTTGCGGCGTCAGCCAAGGATCCTGTCGTGGCTCCATCCTACGCCTGGAAGATGCTTCCGCCTCTCGGATTGCACGAACCGGCGACAATCGACACATTGCTCTACAATTATTTCCGGCAGTATGTACCGTCGGAGGTGAGCGATGCTTATGCCACTACCGGCAACTACGGTGCCGAGGGTCTGAACATGATTCTCTCGGAGCGCAAGCCGATGAGCAATTTCTTCTTCCGCGATGCCCTCCTGCCATACATCCCCACGCAGGGCAACCATACGTTCTACAACACCCGCATACCCATGACCCTGCTAAGCTACGGCGCGGGTGGCGGACGTGAGAACGCGCAGGACCGTCTGAGCATGACATTCTCCGGCAATACGTCGCAGAAGCTTCAGATCGGTGCCATGATCGATTATCTCTACTCAAAGGGCAGCTATGAGAATCAGGCGGTGAAGAATCTTGCCTACGGTCTCTCATCATCCTACATGGGCGACCGGTTCGAATTCCAGGGATTCTACAACCATTTCAACACCACGCTCAAGGAGAGCGGCGGTATAACCGATGATCTTTACATAACTGATCCGGCGGTGATACAGGGCGGTACTACAAAGGTGAACCCTAAGCAGATTCCCACCCGGCTCACCGGTGCGCACTCGCGTCTGCGCGGCACGGAACTGTATCTCAACTCGCGCTACAAGGTGGGTTACTGGCAAGTCACTCCACCTGATCCGGAGGATCCCAACGATACCATAGAGCACCGTACCTACATACCGGTGAGCAGTTTTATCTGGACTCTCAATTACAACAACGGGCGCCATCGCTTCGATCATCCGATGCAGAGCGACAGTGATTTCTGGCGCAATACATATTTCACCACCGACGGCACGCACGACATGACCACCTACTGGTCGCTGAGCAACACATTCGGCGTGTCGCTTCTCGAGGGATTCCACAAATATGCGAAAGCGGGACTCGCCGCATATCTTACCCATGAGGTGCGCCGTTATAATCAGACTCCCGCCGATACGCTCGAACTACCCACGCCGCTACCTGAAGGACTCACACCATACCCTTACGACACGCGTATCGCACCGAACGCTACTGAGAACCTGCTGTGGGTCGGAGGTCAGCTTACCAAGCAGCAGGGACGGCTCTTGCGCTATGACGTTACGGGGCGTTTCGGTCTGATAGGGTCGGTCGCCGCCGATTTCCGCGTGGAGGGTAATGTCTCCACACTCATAAAGATCCGTCAGGACTCCGTGCGTGTCACCGCCTACGGAAGCATCTCAAATGAAGCGGCGCCATATCTGATGAACAACTATGTGAGCAATCACTTCGTGTGGCACAACGATTTCGGCAAGACGCGCCGTGTGAAGTTCGGAGGTCACATCACCCTTCCCCTTACGGGCACCTATGTGAATGTCGGGGTGGAGAACATACAGAATCTGATTTATTTCAATTCCGAGAGTCTGCCTGTGCAGCACGGCGGAAGCGTGCAGGTATTCTCGGCGGCTCTGCATCAGGATTTCCGCGTGGGTATACTCAACTGGCGCAACCGCATCACGTATCAGACCACAAGCTCGGCGGAAGTGCTGCCGGCGCCGAAGCTCGCTATATATTCCAACCTTTTCCTGCTCTTCAAAGTGGCGCGTGTGCTGCAGGTGCAGCTCGGTATCGACTGCGACTATTACACACGTTACTATGCACCGTCGTTCCAACCGGCTACAATGACATTCAGCAACCAGCGGGAGATCGAGGTGGGCAACTATCCTTTCATGAACGCATACGCCAACATGAAGCTGTCGCGGGCACGGTTTTATGTGATGTTCACTCATGTCAACCAGGGGCTGTGCGGCAAGAATTATTTCTCGATGCCTCACTATCCGCTCAATCCGCGCCGTCTGCAGCTGGGTGTATCTGTTGATTTTGCCAACTGACAATAACTATTATGCGTGAAATCCTGAAATCAAGGCGTCCGCGCCCCTACACATTGGTGATTCTCCTTATCGCCGTTATAGCCCTGATGTGGGCGCTAAGACTATGCACCCACTCCGGCAGGGGGAGCGATGGTTTTGTTTCGGCAGGAGGCGACACTCTTGACGTGGCTATCGAGTATAGCCCGATGGCGCTTTACCGCTATGCCGATACGCTCGGCGGATTCTCATACGATTTCCTAAGAATGATTGCCTCGGAAGCAGGTATTCCGCTTAAGTTTCATCCTGTGACTGCATACGAGGCGGCTGCCGGACGTCTTGCCGACGGCGATTATGATCTCCTTGTCGCTGCAATTCCGGTGACCACGCATGTCGACACGGCTATATTTGCCTTCACAGAGCCTGTGGCGCTCGACCGTCAGGTGCTCGTGCAGCGCCGCGATTCAGCAGGTGTGGCGCGCGAGTCGCAGCTCGACCTCGCCGGAGCCGAGGTGTGGGTGGTGGCAAATTCGCCGGTGGTGAACCGTCTGCGCAATCTGTCGTCGGAGATCGGCGATACAATAATTGTGCACCAGGATCCCGCCTACGGCGAGGAGCAGCTGCTCATAATGACTGCCACCGGCGATATACCATGTGCCGTGGTTGGTGAGTCGACCGCACGTGCGCTTGCCGACAGTTTTCCTCAGCTGCATGTCTCGACGGCAGTCTCATTCACACAGTTCCAGGCATGGATGACACGCCGTGATGACCAGGTGCTGCGGCAGCGTCTCGACACCCTCATAACAGCAGCAAAATCCACACCCGCATACATTGAGTTGCGTCACCGCTATGCACGCTGACGGTAGTAGAACAGAAATCAACCACACACGCATGACAGCAAATATTGGCAATAAGACGCTATTCGTCATTCCCGCACGCGGTGGCAGCAAAGGACTGCCGCGCAAGAATATTCTTCCGCTGGCTGGCAAGCCGCTTGTGATGTATGCCGTCGATGTGGCTCGCGAACTCGCTCCGGACAGCATGATAATACTGAGCACGGATTCGGAGGATATTGCAGATACTGTGCGCGGCTACGGGCTACCGGTGCCCTATATGCGTCCGGCAGAACTTGCCACCGACACCGCCGGATCGCGTGAGGTAGTGCTTGATGCCATGCGTTATGCTGACGGGCAGGGTATCGCTTACGACAATGTGTGCCTTCTGCAGCCTACATCGCCGCTCCGTACGGCAGATGATGTGCGCAGGTGCATAAATCTCTACCGTCCCGACCTCGATATGGTGACGACGGTAAAGGAGGTGAGCGCAAACCCATATTTCAATTGCTTCGAGACCGATCCTGAAAGCGGATGTCTGCGCATAGCGAAAGGCGACGGTTGCCTTGAGCGGCGGCAGGACGCGCCGAAAGCTTGGGAGCTTAACGGTGCCGTGTACGTGATCAATCCCGCTTCCATACGTGCTATGCCTTTCGGCAGGATGATGCGCCGGATGCCAGTGGAGATGCCAGTGGAACGGAGCGTGGACATTGACAGCCGTCTTGACTGGATAATAGCCGAGCATCTGCTCGCTGAAATGAAAAACTGATGGAGATGAACCGACATATCATACCTGATAGCGCCACGCTGCTCGATGCGTTGAGGATGCTGAACGACCTTAGCGGATCGGTGATGACGCTGCTTGTCACCGATGCTTCCGGTATCATGACTGGAACACTGACCGATGGTGATATCCGCCGCGGACTTCTTGCCGGCGCGCTGCCTGACACGAACGTGCGCGAGGTGATGCACCGCAGCTTCAAGGCTCTGCGTGGCGATGCTGACGATATCAGCCGTCTGCGTGAGTTCCGTCGCCGCGGACTGCGGCTTTTGCCGCGTCTCGACAGCGAGGGACGGATAACAGGTATTGTAGATACATCCGTAACCCGCTCGTTGCTCCCGTTGTCGGCGATTGTAATGGCTGGAGGTAAGGGTGAGCGTCTGCGTCCGATGACTCTGACGACTCCCAAGCCGCTGCTGAAGATTGCCGGCAAGCCGATCATAGATTATAACATCGATATGCTGCGTTCGTATGGCATCGAGGATATAAGCGTCACGGTAAATTATATGGCGGAGGCTATCGAGGAGCATTTCGCGGCCACAACCGTGAAATGTGTGCGCGAGGATATGCCGCTCGGTACGATCGGGGCGGCGGCACTCGTGAGTCGCACCCCCGACGGTGATACCTTGGTCATGAACTCCGATCTGCTCACTACAATATCGCTTGAGGAGATGTATCTGAGGCACACATCTGAGAATGCTGATGTCACCATTGCAGCGATACCGTATAATCTGTCTGTGCCTTACGCTATACTGACCACTGACGGCGCGCGTGTGACGGGACTTGAGGAGAAGCCGTCGTATTCCTACTACGCGAATGCAGGTATATACATATTCTCCAACCGTCTGCTCAACCGTCTGCGTGCCGACCGGCGTACGGATGCCACAGACCTGATAGCCGACGCGATCGCCGAGGGGGGACGCGTGGTTTACTTCCCTATCTCCGGCACCTGGATTGATATAGGATCTCCCACTGACTTTCATCATGCAGAGGAGCTGATGAGGCATCACGGTCAGATGTGATCATGACATGAACCGCAGTTTTTAAGGCGTGTTGTAGAAACATCTTCGCTACATGCGGTTGTTATATTATAAACGATAGAATTATGGCAGACTCAAATTTCATAGATTACGTCAAGATATTGTGCCGCTCAGGTAAGGGTGGCGCCGGCTCGCGGCATTTTCACCGCGCCAAGTATGTTCCGAAAGGTGGTCCCGACGGTGGGGACGGCGGTCGCGGCGGTCATATAATCCTGCGTGGCAACAGCCACATGTGGACTCTGCTCCCGCTCAAATACCGGCGCCACATCTTTGCCGGCAACGGCGAAAGTGGCGGTGAGTGCCGCAGCACCGGAAAGGATGGCGAGGATGTGATTGTCGATGTGCCGTGTGGCACGGTGGTGTTTGATGCCGAAACAGGAGAGTACCTGTGCGAGGTTAACGGCGACGGTGAGGAGGTGAAGCTCCTGCGTGGTGGTCGCGGTGGTCTTGGCAACTGGAATTTCAAGAGCGCTACAAACCGTACGCCCCGCTATGCGCAGCCCGGCGAACCGGCGATTGAGAAAGCGGTGGTGCTTGAGCTGAAACTGCTTGCCGATGTAGGTCTTGTCGGATTTCCCAATGCGGGTAAATCAACACTTCTGTCGGCAGTGTCGGCAGCGCGTCCGAAGATAGCGGATTATCCTTTCACAACCATGGAGCCTCAGCTCGGTATCGTGGAATACCGCGACAAGCGTTCGTTTGTCATGGCTGATATCCCCGGAATCATAGAGGGGGCAAGCGAGGGGCGCGGACTCGGGCTGCGTTTCCTGCGCCACATAGAGCGCAATGCGGTGCTTCTGTTCATGGTGCCAGCCGATGCAGAGGATATTGCCGCTGAGTATGCAGTACTGCTTGAGGAACTGCGTCGCTTCAATCCGCAACTTATGGATAAGCAGCGTATACTTGCCATTTCCAAATCCGACATGCTCGACGATGAGCTGCGTGAGGAGATAGAGCGCACGCTGCCGCAGGATGTGCCGCATGTCTTCATCTCCGCAGTGACAGGATATGGAATACAGCAGTTGAAAGATATGCTGTGGGGAGCAATAACCGATGAGCGCAATCAGATAGCCACCCCGTCGATCACCCACCGTCCGCTCGACGGTCATCACCGTGTGCGCGAGGAGGATGAATTCATATTCGACACCCCCGATATGCCTGAGGAGGAAGAAGAGGCTTGGGACGAGGATGATGCCGGCGACTGGGAAGAGGACTGGGACTATGAGTCGAGCGCTTCTGACGACGTATGATCTGCTGAATCTGCCCGGTATACACGCATTCAGCACATTGCGCGGATGTAGTGATCCGTCGGCTCCGTACGATGGTTTCAACACTTGTCACTACTCGGGCGACGATCCCGTGCATGTGTCAGTGTGCCGCGGCAGATTGTCGGAATTTATCGGTATTCCGCCTGAAAAGGTATTTATACCACGGCAGACTCATTTTGCGCGTGTGGTAACTGTAGCCCACTATTCACTAAATACATTCAGTGAAATTCCATTTTATATGTTATCTTTGTAT
>CAJUKU010000028.1 GCA_910587425.1 uncultured Muribaculaceae bacterium | reverse complement strand
GAAAGATTGTAAAAAACAAATTTATTTTTATGTTTTTCAGCAACCTTTCGCAATAAAACCTATAAGAACGTTCGCGGCGATACCTGGTGGCGCTGGATGCGCTTGCCGTCTTACGGCAAGATGTAATATCTAAAGATGCAATATACAGCAAGGATGCCGTGCAACAACACACAGCATCCTTCGCTATATTCGCCTTATTTGCCCTATCTGCCGTATCGGCTTGGCGTTAGGTTCTCAGATCTCGAATCCTGCGAGCCGCACGGCGTTCTCTACCGCTTCGGGAGCTACATTGCCGGTCACCGTTGCAGTGCCTTTGCTGAGATCTACTTCCACGGTCTTGGCACCTTCGAGTGCTGAGAGTGCTTTTTCGACGGTGGCGCGGCAATGTGCGCAAGCCATGCCCTTGATCTGATAAGTGCGTGATTCGTTTGTTTCCATGATTGTATGATTATGTGAATTGTTGCGTTTGTAGAAGAAAGTGGTGTAGAGCAGCAGCGCGCCGAGCAGTATGCTGCATGCCGTCGGGAACCATCCGGCGGTGTAGTGGCATGCGTCGGTGCTCACAGCCGAGATCCCCTGCGGGAGGGCGAACCAGGAGGAGGGGAGCAGGAGGTCGATCAGCAGCCCGAACCCTATCGCGGTGACTACGACCGATGCCACATATATGGCGGTGGCGCGTGCACCCTGTGTGCGGGAGAGTATCATCACTGATGCGAAGTTTGCCGCCGGACCTGCCATGAGCAGCACGAAAGCGATGCCGGGGCTAAGACCCTTGAGCATCAGCGACAGTGCGATCGGTATGGAACCAGTAGCGCATACATACATTGGCACTGCTACTGCTACCACGGCAAGCATGGCGAGCAGAGGATAGCGGTTGAGGCTCACAAACAGGCTGTCGGGCACAAATACCGTGATCAGAGCCGCCACAAGCAGACCGATCAGCAGCCAGCGTCCCACGGATGCCACCATATCCACCAGTCCGTAGCGCACGGCTGCGAGGATGCGGCGCAAGAGCGAGCCTTGCGTCGGCTCATCATGGTCGAACGCATCGTCGGCGTCGGTCATGGCATCAGTGCGCTCACGTTCACCCCATTTGTCGACGGCAAGTCCACCCCCAACGGCACCCGCAAGGGCGGCTATGGGGCGCATTATCGCAAACGGAAGTCCGAGCAGTGAATATGTCGCGGCTATGGAGTCGACGCCGGTCTGCGGAGTCGCTATCAGGAATGATGTCGAGGCGGCGCGCGAAGCTCCGCGGCGACGCAGCGATACAGCCGTCGGCAGTACGCCGCAGGAGCAGAGCGGCAGAGGGATGCCGAGCAGTGCCGCCTTGACGACCGGGCGCCAGCCGCGTCCCGCGAGGTGGCGGCTCATGGTCTGTGGACGCACGAACTCGTGCAGCACGCCCGCGAAGAGAAAACCGAGCAGTATATAGGGTGCCATCTCGCATATTATCGCCCAGAGCGAATTCAGAAAGTGTAGCATATCGTTCAGTTTAAAGTTGTATTTTTCCTACTGCAAAATTACATCCTGCCGCGCCTTTCGGTGTTACACCATTCCGGCTATCTTTTGCATTTTCCCGAACTACGCCAAAAATTATGTACTTTTGCACTGTGATATCATTTGCAGTGTAAAAGCAACAGAATCTAAGATGAAGATAGGAATAATAGTGGCTATGGGCAAGGAGCTCGACCTGCTGCTCCCCCTGATGGAGGAACGCCACACGGAGATGCGTGACGGACTCGAATTCCACACCGGACGCATCGGCGCCAACGATGTCGTGGCTATGCAGTGTGGCATAGGCAAAGTCAATGCCGCGCTCGGTGCTGCGGCTCTGATATCGGTATATGCCCCGGATGTGGTTATAAACACCGGTGTTGCGGGTGGTACAGGTGCCGCCGGAGTGCTCGACGTGATTGTCGGCAGCGAGGTGGCTTACCATGACGTCTGGTGTCCAGGTTCCGAAGAGGGACAGGTGCCCGATTGTCCGCGCCGTTTCCCCGCCGATCCCGCCCTGTTGCGTCTGGCGGCGTTCGATGCTCCGGGAGTGCATCGCGGTCTCATCTGTTCCGGCGACCGCTTCATCGACAGTGCCGCACAGGTGGAGCACATTCTCTCGAATTTCCCCGACGCAATGGCTGTCGACATGGAAAGCGCGGCTATAGCCCACACCTGCTATAAGAAGGGCATTCCGTTCCTGAGCCTGCGCGTGCTCAGCGACACCCCCGGACGCCATGACGACAATTATTCCCAGTACACCGATTTCTGGGAACAGGCTCCGCGCCAGACATTCGCCATACTCTCCGAGGCGCTTAAGGCAGGTTCCATAAATTGATTTGCGATGAAGAAGATAGCCAGTTTCACAATCGACCATATCCGCCTCAAGCGCGGCATATTCGTATCGCGCCGCGACACCACACCGTCGGGCGACGTCATAACCACGTTCGACATCCGCATGACCGAGCCTAACCGTATGCCACCCATCGACGGTGCCGCACTCCATACCATCGAGCACCTTGCCGCCACGTTCCTGCGCAATCACCCCGTGTGGGCTGACCGTGTCATCTACTGGGGACCGATGGGTTGCTGCACCGGCAACTACCTGCTGCTGTCGGGCGAGCTCAACTCAGCCGATATCCTCCCGCTGATGCGCGAGACGTTCAGCTTCATAGCGTCATGGGAAGGGGATGTCCCCGGAGCGACACCGCGCGACTGTGGTAACTATTCCTACATGGATCTCGCAGCCGCACGCGCCGCGGCGCGGCGCTATTTTGACGAGGTGCTGACCTCGCCGACCGACGAAAACCTCAACTACCCGCAGTGAAAGATATCCGTGCCGTGCGCGGCAAGGGATTTCTTGCACGCGCCATAGCAGAAGGGGAGCATGAGCGTCAGGACTTCAAGTACGCCATCAGCGATGCCCGCAAGATCGCACGCACGCTCTCGGCGTTCGCCAACCGTTCGGGCGGACGTCTGCTTGTGGGTGTGCGCGACAACGGCAGCATAGCCGGCGGGCGCTCCGAAGAGGATGTCTACGTCATTGAGCAGGCGGCGCAGATGTACTGTGTGCCTGAGCAGACGGTCACGATCGATGCCCTCAAAGCCGAGGGCGGGGCAGTGGTCATACGCGCCGAGATTCTCCCCTCGGAGGTGCGTCCGGTGAGCGTGCGCGAGGCTGACGGCAGGTTGCGTGCCTACATACGCGTAGCCGATGAGAACATAGCCGCACATCCGTTGATGGTGCGTGCGTGGCGCCATGAGTCGGATCCGGAGCGCGCGGCGTCGCTCATGGGCGACAATGAGACGCTGCTTCTCGCAGCGCTGCGCGATGCCGGAGGAGCCATGCCCGCCGACACTCTGCTTACCACTCTACCCATGGCGCGTGCCACCGCCGAGCGTACCGTCGTGAGCCTCGCTTCGGCAGGCATTATAGGCTTCCGCCACACCCCCGCAGGCTTCCATATAATCATAAGTGAGTAATATAGTGCACTGCATTTCTTGAAAAATACATGTTTTTGGGTATGGTGTGTATTGTATGGCGGCAGTAATTTTGTATCGGATAATATTACGTTTGTAAGCCGACTTTATTGACCGGTTTTTTTGAATGACATCACCGCGGAGCGGGCAGCCCCCGCATCCATGGCAGCGGACATCATAGTCCACATGGTGTAATCTATTTGGAACAATATCGTTTTTTCTTACGACGACGGACGGAGCTGACCGTGAGGCTGGCGCCGCCCGTTCTTTTTTTACTCAGTATTTTACCCATGCGGCAGTTATTACCCCCGCTGAAACGCTTACTTACGATTATAATTAGTATTTTTGCAGTGTGAAACCCTGTGCCGTCGCCAATCATATCGGATGTCATGGGGAATAATAACGCATAAGCATGAATATGAAGTTCCGAAACCTGATTCTCTACACAATACTGACTGCCTCCGCGCCACTATCGGCGCAGATCGCGCCGGTGTCGGCACCCGCCGACATAAACGCCACCGGAGCTCCCGGCTATCTCGCACGCGCCCGTGCGATGTACGCCGACCGAAACTATACCGGGTGCCTCGACCAGCTCACCATGCTGCGCCGCTTCAATCCCACTCCTGCCCAACAGGAGATGGCTGACTATCTCCGCGCTGTGGCAACGCTGCATACACCCGGTGGCGACGACGCCCTCCAGCTTCTTCAGGAGTTTCTTGCCGCCTACCCCTCCTCGACCCTCCGCCCGCAGGTTCACGCATCGGTCGGCGACTACTATTTCACCCGAGGCAAATATTCCGAGGCGTACGCCGCCTACACCGCTTTCGACATCTCTACACTGACCGGCGATGAGTTCGACGACGCACTCTACCGCCGCAGCTACTCAGCATTGATGCTCGCGCAGGTATCTACCGCCCAGGCAGGATTCGGCACACTCGCGTCGCGTCCCGGCAGATACCGCACCGCCGCACGCTTCTACATGGGCTATATCGCCTATGCCGAAGGCGACTACACGGAGGCTATGCGTTATCTCCCCGACACTACATCTGATCCCGAGCTCGGTCCGGCAGCGCTCTACTACATCGCCCAGATCGACTTCATGCAGGGGCGTTACCGCGAGGCTGCACAGCGTGCCGAAGCGGCGTTGAAGACCGATGCTATGCCGCAGTTCGCCCCCGAGGCTAACCGCATCGCCGGAGAGTCCTGGTTCAACCTCGGCGACGAGAGCCGCGCCATACCGTACCTCCGCCGATACCTCGCCACAACCGCATCCGCCCCCAAGCCGTCGGCATCCTACATCCTCGGTGTCGCTGAATTCCGCCTCGGGGAGTACGACCGCGCCATCTCCGCTCTCGGACACGCATCCGAAGTGCCCGACGCGATGGGTCAGAGCGCCAACCTGTTCCTCGGTCAGGCATACGTGGAGAAAGGCAATACCGACGCCGCGCTCATGGCTTTCGAGAAAGCTTACCGCATGAACTACGACCGCGAGGTCGCGGAGACCGCTCTCTACAACTACGCCGTAGCCAAGAGCCAAGGCGGACGCGTGCCGTTCGGCAACTCCGTGGCGCTCTTCGAGAGTTTCCTCAGCCAGTACCCGCAATCACGCTATGCACCCGAAGTGCAGGATTATATCGTCACCGGCTACCTCACCGACAATAACTACGAGGGTGCTCTCCGCGCCATCGAGGCTATGCGCCGCCCCTCAGCCGAGGCTCTCGACGCCAAGCAGCGCGCGCTCTTCGCGCTCGGCACCCGCGACTATGCCGCCGGACGCTACACCGCCGCCCTCAGCCGCTTCCAGGGTGCCGCATCCACCGGATCCGACAAAGGCATAGCGCGCCAGTCGCTCCTCTGGCAAGGCAACACCCTCTACGAACTCGAACGCTACGATCAGGCTATCAAGGCGTTCAACTCGTTCCTCCGGCAGACGCCCGCCTCTGACCCCAACGCCGTCATAGCCCGCTACGACCTCGGATATGCCGAATTCGCCGAGGGCAACTACGATGCCGCCCTCACGCAATTCCGCAAGGTCATCGACGCACGCCCCACCGCACCCGGAATGCTCGCCGACGCCTACAGCCGCGCCGCCGACTGCCACTACTACCGCAGCGACTTCAGCGGAGCCGCCGACCTCTACGACCGCGCATATCAGCTCAACCCCGATGCCGGCGACTACGCCCTCTATCAGCAGGCTATAATGCAGGGGCTGCAGCGCGACCACAAAGGAAAGATAGCACGCCTCGACCGCCTCGCGGAGCTGTTCCCCTCATCCGGACTCATCCCCGCGGCAATGCTTGAGAAAGCCGAGAGTTATGCCGCCGTCGACGATTCACGCTCCGCGATCGCCACCTACAACAAGCTGATAGCCGACTACCCCTCCTCACCCTACGCCCGCAAGGGTATGCTCCAGCTGGCTATCGCCTACCGTAGCTCAGGGCGTGCCGCAGATGCCGAGAACGCCTATAGGAACGTTATCTCCACATATCCCACCAGTGAGGAGGCGCGCCTCGCCGCCGACGACCTCAAGCGCATCTATGCCGATGCCGGACAGCTCGACCGCTACACGGCGTTTATCAGCTCTATCCCCGACGCACCCCAGACCGACCCCTCCGAGCTCGATGCCCTCGCATTCCGCTCGGCTGAGGCTGACTATGTCAACAACGACCGCACCGAACGCCTTGAGGCATACCTCCGCGACTACCCGCGCGGTGTCAACGAACCCCAGGCGCTCTATCTACTCGCACGCGCTGCCTCCGATGCCGGCGACAATGCCCGCGCCCTCGATTTCGCCTCGCAGCTCACCGAGCGCTACCCCGACTCGGAATCAGCTGCCGACGTGCTACTCATCAAAGCTGATGCCGAGCATGCCCAGGGCAAAGGTGAGGAAGCCCTCGCATCTTACCGACGCCTCGCGCTCCGCACATCTTCCGCACAGACGCTCCGCCAGGCTCGCCTCGGGGTGATGCGCACCGCCGCCGAACTCGCCGACTACGCCGCCGCTCTCGAGGCTGCCGACCAGCTCCTCGCATCATCGGCAACGACGCTCACCGAGGCTCCCGAGGTGCGCTACACCCGCGCCGTGGCACTCAACGCGCTCGGACGCACATCAGAGGCTATGGAGCAGTGGAGCCAACTCGCCTCCGATCCGTCGGAACTTTACGGCTCGCGTGCCGCCGTATCGCTCGCCGAGGCTTACCTTGCCGCCGGCGACAACGACCGTGCGCGTTCCACAGCCGATGCGCTCATAAACGCCAACCCGCCGCACTCCTACTGGCTCGCCCGCGCCTTTATAGTGCTCAGCGACGCTCTCCGCGCGCAGGGCGACAACTTCGAGGCTGACGAGTACCTCCGCTCCCTCCGCAACAACTACCCCGGCAAGGAAGCCGAAATTTTCCAGATGATTGACTCACGACTCAATTGACACCGAACCAATGAAGCACCTCATCATATCACTCGCGGCACTCTCCGCCGCCGCAAGTCTCGGAGCGCAGTCGCTCAACAAGGAGATCACCGTCGAGCGCGACATCGTGCCCGACCGCCGCGAGGCTACGCGCCTCGGCTTCACACCTGCCGTCACGCTCCGCCCCCTCACCATGCGTCAGCTGACCTACAGCCGCAACAGCGTCACGGCACCCGTGACACCTGCCGTGACCGTGCTCGACCCCGCTGCATACGCCGACTCCATCTACACCTCACCCTACGACGGATACGCGGCTCTCTCGCTCGGCAATATGTTCAATCCCGCCCTCTCCGCCGGCTACCGGTTCATCAACACCTCCGCCACGCGTCTCGGCGCCTTCATTCAATACGACGGCTCGCTCTACCGCGACAAGGTTTCCTATGGCGCAGATGCGAATGCCAATAGCTTCAACCGCTATTTCCGCCGTCACGACATTACCGCAGCACTGACCCTCCGCCAGAATGTCGGCGCGGCTTCCGCTCTCGACCTCGACGTGGATTATACATTCACCCGCCTCAACACACCGGAATACACCGCCTGGGATGCCCCCAGAATGTACTGGCAGAACGTCCACCGGCTCAACACCTCGGCACTGTGGCATTCCACCGTCAACGATCTCTACTACCGCATCGGCGCCGGATTCTCACGCTTCGCATTCGTCGACACCCCGCATTACAAGGAATTGCTCCATGACTCATGGTACACCCTGCGCATGGATCCCGCGAAAATGCGCCCCATGCGCCAGAATCTGCTGGCTATCAAAGGTGCCATAGGTGCCGACCTCGGCAGCGGTTCGCTTGCCGAACTCGATGTGGATTTCTCTGCACTCTCCAACTCCCATCAGAGCTACCTCACCGACATGACGCTTATAGAACCGGGTGTCGGTTCCGTGATCGATGCCATAAAACCCGGCGACGCGCAGAACACATGGCTCCTCCGCCTCACCCCGCGCTACCGTTACACCTCAGGAATCACCACGCTCGATCTCGGAGCGCGCGTCGATCTCACCCACGGCTCAGGCAAGGTATTCCACATTGCCCCCGACGTCACCGTCGGCATCACCCCCTCCGACCGCTTTGCCGTCACCCTCCGTGCCGGAGGCGGTGAGGTGCAGAACACCCTCGCCTCGCTGTTCGCCGTCAACCCCTACATGACCCCGCTCTTCTCCTACACCAACTCGCACGTCCCCTTGACTGTTGACGCCAATATCACCATCGGTCCGTTCAGCGGCGCATACCTGGAACTCTTCGGAGGCTACGCCGCCGCCAACGAATGGCTCATGCCCTCACAGGGCAATTTCCTTGCCTGCGATGTCCGCGGTTGGCATGCCGGCGCTGCCGTAGGCTACCGTTACGGCTCGATTGTCGACGCTCGCGTGGCTTTCGAGGCGGCTCCACATAAGTCCGACCGCTTCTATTACCTCTGGCGCGACCGTGCAGGTAAGGTCCTCACCGCCGACCTCACCCTACGCCCGCTCCGTCCCCTCGATATAAAGATCGGCTACGAGTTCCGCGGATCGCGCATGGGCGAAGCGCAGTCGCTCCACCCCGTATCCGACCTCTCGCTCGACGCATCATGGGCATTCACACCGCAGTTCACCGCGTTTGTCGGCGGTGCCAACCTCCTCAACCGCTCCTACCGTCTTGTCGGCGACATTCCCGCCCAAGGCATCAACGCCCGCATCGGCGCAGCCTACAAATTCTGAAAACCCACCACAATCCCTCATGACCACACCCGAAACCGACAGCATAGTTATAATCCCGACCTACAACGAGAAGGAGAACGCCGCGGCTATAATCGACGCCGTGATCAGCCAGCCGCACAAGTTCGACATACTGGTGATCGACGACGGCTCCCCCGACGGCACCGCCGCCATAGTGCGCTCCAAAATGGAGCAGTACCCGGGGCGCGTCAACATCATAGAGCGTTCGGGCAAACTCGGGCTCGGCACCGCCTACCTAACCGGATTCCGGTGGGCGCTCGACCATGGATATGAGTTCATCTTCGAGATGGATGCCGATTTCTCGCATAACCCCGCCGACCTCAACGCCCTCTACCGTGCCTGTCATGACGAGGGTGCCGATGTGGCGGTAGGTTCACGCTACCTCACAGGGGTCAACGTGGTCAACTGGCCCATGGGGCGCGTCCTCATGTCCTACTATGCCTCGGCTTACGTGCGCCTTGTCACCCGAATGAAAGTGCGCGACACCACCGCCGGATTCGTCTGCTACCGCCGCCGCGTCCTTGAGGCTATCGATCTCGACGCGGTGCGCTTCAAGGGCTATGCGTTCCAGATCGAGATGAAATTCACCGCGCATCGTCTCGGATTCACCATCCGCGAGGTGCCGATCATATTTGTCAACCGCGTGCTCGGCACAAGCAAGATGAGCAGCGGCATATTCAGTGAGGCGTTTCTCGGAGTGATACGCCTGAAACTCTCAAAAGTAAGCCGTCGTAATGTCAACAACTGATTCTCACCGTACTACCCTCATACATTCCGCGCGCATTGTCAACGAGGGGCGCATCTGCACCGGATGGGTGCTTATTGAAGGCGATCTGATCGCGGCGACAGCCGAGGGCGACGTCCCTGCTGACATCGCAGCGCGTGCCGCCGACGTTGTCGATGCCGCCGGGCGTCTGCTGCTTCCCGGAGCCATCGACGAGCATGTGCATTTCCGCGATCCGGGGCTCACGCGCAAGGCTGACATGGCTACCGAGAGCCGTGCCGCTGTCGCCGGAGGTGTCACATCCTTCATCGACATGCCCAACACCGTCCCCGCCACCACTACGCTCGCGGCACTTGATGACAAATGCCGCCGTGCCGCCGAGGTATCGCTCGCCAACTATGGCTTCTTTCTCGGTGCCACCAACGATAATATCGATGAGCTGCTTGCCGCCGACTATACGCGTGTGGCGGGAGTCAAGCTCTTCCTCGGCTCCTCGACAGGCAACATGCTTGTCGACTCACGCTCCACGATCTCACGCATATTCAGCGAGGTTCCCGCACTGATAGCCGTCCACGCCGAGGATGAGCAGATCATCGCCGCGCGGCGCAAAGCCGTGCGTGAGCGTTATGGCGAGGATGTCGGGGTGGAGTTCCACCCTGTTGTGCGAAGCCATGAGGCATGTGTCGAGGCTACACGCCTCGCTGTTGAGACCGCACGCGCCACCGGGGCGCGCCTGCATGTGCTTCACATCTCCACAGCCGACGAACTGCAGTTCTTCTCGCCCGGTCCCGTTGCCGGCAAGCGCATCACCGCGGAGACCTGCCCGCAATATCTCCTCTTCTCCGATGAGCTTTATCCTGTGCTCGGAGCACGCATAAAGTGCAACCCCGCCATAAAGCGCCCCACCGACCGCGACGCGCTGCGCGGTGCCCTCGCGGCAGGACTGATCGATGTCATTGCCACCGACCATGCCCCGCATCTGCTCGAGGAGAAGCAGGGGGGTGCCTTCAAGGCTGTCTCCGGAATGCCCATGGTGCAGTTTTCGCTCCCAGTCATGCTCGGTCTTGCCTCCGAGGGGGTGGTGACGGTTCCGGAGGTCGTCGAGAAGATGGCGCACAATCCGGCTACGCTGTTCGGCATCGACCGCCGCGGATTCATCCGCCCCGGATATTATGCCGACCTCGTGCTTGTCGACGATCAGTGCGAACCGTACCCGGTCACCGCCGACATGGTGCTCAGCCGCTGCGGGTGGAGCCCCCTCGAGGGTGCGCCGCTTGGCGTGCGTATCGACATGACGTGGGTCAACGGTGCGCTGGTCTACCGCCATGGGGTGATATTCGCCGGTGCCAACGGCATGCCCCTGAGATTCAATAGCCACTGATCCTGATATGCACGCCCGACGCAAGGTCTACATATCCCGCAACTACAAGAAGCTCGATTGCGGCGGAAGCATCGCCCGCACCGACATCGAGACGGTCATGGATCGTCTCGGCTACCAGAATATCGGGTTGCCGCGCACTGTCCGTCACAACGGCATCTATCATGGCGTGCGCAATCTTTTTACCCATCTCAAGGCACTCTGCTCCATCCGACGTGGCGATATCGTGGTGTTGCAGTACCCCATGAAGATAATGTTTCGTGCGATCTGCCGCCGTGCGCGGCGCGTGGGCGCACGCACTGTCTGCCTGATCCATGATCTGTCGGCGTTCCGCGAGAAGACGCTCACCCCGGAGCAGGAGATAGCCCTGCTCAACGGCTGCGACGTGCTCCTCACCCATAACCACCGCATGCGCAGCTGGCTCACCGAAAACGGTTGCACAACCCGCATGATCGACTATGAGATCATGGACTATATCCATGGCGAGTCTGCGCCACCTGTTGCCGACCCCGGTCCGTCAGTATGGTCGCTTTTCTACGTGGGCGACCTCTCGCCTGCTACTTACGGCTATATCTACGAGCTCGCGCGCATCATGCCTCACCGCGACATCTATCTCTACGGTGGTCGCGCCGACGCGTCGCTGCTCGCGCAGCTGCCCAACCTGCATTACGAGGGTTTCGCCAAAGATACCGGTCTGATGCGGCACCATAAGGGTGATTTCGGTCTGTCATGGTATGGCACCTCCCTCGATTCAGGTGTCGGGAAGATCGGCGAGTACATGCAGTACAACAATCCACACAAGGTCTCGCTCTACATGCGGTGCAATGCTCCCGTTGTCGTATGGTCGGAGGCGGGGCGCGCCGATTTCGTCAGGCGCAACGGCATAGGCATCTGCGTCAGCTCCCTGCGTGATCTTGATAAGGAACTGGATGCGGTCACGCCGGAGCGCTATGCCGCTATGCTCGCCAATGTCGCCGAAGTGAACGCCGGGCTGCGTCAGGGCGACTACTTGCGTCGTGCGCTCGACGAGGCTGTTGATTATCTTGAGGCGGAATCATGAACATAATTCATCTTTCTTCCAACAGGATCTGGGGCGGAGTGGAGCGCTACATACTCGATCTTGCCACCGCGCAGCGCGATGCCGGAGAATCATGCTTTAGGTGACTGACTGCCGAAATCTAACTCAAGCTGCCGCCAAACCTCAAGTTCGTCCGAGAGGCGGTTGGAGACCGAGAGCCCCACGAGCCGCACAGGATTGACATCATACTCCACACCCGCCATAAGCTTACGGGCGTCGGCAAGTATGCGTGCCTCATCGGTGTAGGGCGCAGCCGATGTTATGCTCCGGCTTATCAGGGTGAAATCATAGAACTTCACCTTCAGTGTCAGCGTCACGCCATGAAACTCCTTGCGCGCTATGCGTGCGGCAAGTTCGGCGGCTGATTGTGTGAGATGCTGCTCTATCTCCGCATCGGTGAATATGTCATGGTCTATCGTGTGCTCGCATCCCACCGATTTGCGCACACGCACCGGCTCCACCGGGCGGTTGTCGATACCACGCGCGAAATCATAGTATATCCTGCCCGCTTTCCCGAAAGTGAGTTCAAGCAGTTGCAGCGGCATCCGGCGCAGATCGGCACCGGTGTGTATTCCGAGCGAATGCATCTTCTTTGCCGTGACTGGTCCCACGCCCCAGAAACGCTCTATAGGCAGTTCAGCCACGAAATCGGCGGCGCGGTCAGGATGGATCGTGCACAGTCCGTCAGGCTTGCGCCAGTCGGAGGCTATTTTTGCAAGAAACTTGTTGTACGACACCCCGGCGGAGGCTACAAGTCCGGTCTCCTCGCGGATCTCGCGCTTTATCCGCCGCGCTATCTCTACGGCAAGCTCGATTCCAGGCTTGTTGACCGTCACATCTAAGAATGCCTCGTCGAGCGAGATCGGTTCTATGATGTCTGTGTAGCGGTGAAACACCTCATGCACCTGTGCCGAGACCTCTTTGTAGACGTTCATCCGTCCGTGCACGAAGATAAGCTCCGGACAGAGACGCCGTGCCATTACCCCCGACATAGCCGAACGCACACCATAGCGCCGTGCCTCATAGCTCGCCGTCGCGACAACGCCACGCTCCTCGCCGCCACCCACGGCTATCGGACGTCCACGCAGCTCCGGATGGTCGCGTTGCTCTACAGCCGCGAAAAAAGCATCCATATCCACATGGATGATCTTCCGCAGCTCACCGCTTTGGCGCGTCTCCTTATCGTTCTCTATCTTCCTGTCCTGTGTGTCGTCCATCAGTTCATGAACTCATTTCAACTTTTTAACAGTCGGTAAAAGTTTAAATGGGTTCCTCTGCAAATTTACATCTTTTTTCTTCTCGATGGGGCGTTTCGCAGAGATTACCCCTTTCCACCCCCTTAACTTTGCTTCCGGAATTCGCACCGCGCATCGCGGAAAAGCGGATTGGTAGGACGGACCCGGTCATTCAA
>CAJUKU010000027.1 GCA_910587425.1 uncultured Muribaculaceae bacterium | reverse complement strand
ATCTGCATTATCGAAGTCATTATTGATGAGTGGCTTACATCATGCCGCCCATGCCACCCATTCCGGGAGCGGGCATTGCGGGAGCAGGATTCTCCTCCTTCTTCTCGGCGATGACGCACTCGGTGGTTAGGAACATGCCTGCGATTGATGCGGCGTTCTCAAGAGCTACGCGTGTCACCTTGGCGGGGTCGATAACGCCAGCTGCGAGAAGGTTCTCATACTTGTCGGTGCGGGCATTGTAACCGAAGTCACCTTTACCCTCCTTGACTTTCTGCACGACTACAGCACCTTCCACACCGGCGTTTGCCACGATCTGACGGAGGGGCTCCTCGATAGCGCGCTTAACGATGAGTATACCGGTGGTCTCGTCATCGTTGTCGCCCTTAAGACCCTCAAGCTTCTCGACGCAACGGATGTAGGCTACACCTCCGCCGGGCACGATGCCTTCGGCGATAGCGGCACGTGTTGCGCTCAGCGCATCGTCAACACGGTCCTTCTTCTCCTTCATCTCAACCTCTGAGGGTGCACCGATGTGGAGCACTGCCACACCGCCGGCGAGCTTGGCAAGACGCTCCTGGAGCTTCTCGCGGTCGTAGTCGCTTGTGGTCTGTTCGATCTGGGTCTTGATCTGTGCCACGCGTGCGGCGATGGATTCCTTGTTGCCTGCACCGTTGACGATGGTTGTGTTCTCCTTGTTGACGGTGATCTTCTCGGCGCGTCCGAGATAATCGAGAGTGGCGTTCTCAAGCTTCATGCCCTTCTCCTCGGAGATGACAACACCGCCGGTGAGAACTGCGATATCCTCAAGCATCTCTTTGCGGCGGTCGCCGAAGCCGGGAGCCTTGACAGCGCAGATCTTGAGTGAGCCGCGCAGACGGTTCACAACCAGGGTGGCGAGAGCTTCCTGATCGACATCCTCGGCGATCACGAGCAGCGGACGTCCGCTCTGAGCCGTAGCTTCGAGGATAGGAAGCATATCCTTGAGGTTGGAGATCTTCTTGTCGAAGATGAGCACGTAGGGTGAATCCATCTCGCACTCCATCTTCTCGGGATTGGTCACGAAGTAAGGTGATATGTAGCCGCGGTCGAACTGCATGCCCTCCACGATGTCGACGGTGGTCTCAGTGCCCTTGGCTTCATCGACGGTTATCACGCCCTCTTTCTTGACTTTCTTCATAGCCTCGGCGATCAGGCGACCGATAGCCTCGTCGTTGTTAGCCGATACGCGTGCCACGTCTTCGATTTTCTTGAAGTCGTCGCCCACCTCTTCTGCCATGCCTTTTATGTTCTCGACCACAGCAGCTACAGCCTTGTCGATACCGCGCTTGATGTCCATCGGGTTGGCTCCGGCGGCTACGTTCTTGAGTCCGACATTGATGATGCTCTGTGCAAGCACTGTTGCGGTTGTTGTTCCGTCACCTGCGTCGTCGCCGGTCTTGGAGGCTACCTCCTTGACGAGCTGCGCACCCATGTTCTGGAACGGATCTTCGAGCTCAACCTCGCGTGCCACGCTCACACCATCCTTGGTGATGTGGGGAGCACCGAACTTCTTCTCGATGATCACATTGCGTCCTTTAGGACCGAGGGTTACCTTTACGGCGTCGGCAAGAGCGTCGACACCTTTCTTGAGCTCTTCGCGAGCCTTTATCTCAAATTTTATTTCTTTAGCCATGATAGTGGTTCTGTTTTTAAGGGTTGATTAATGTTATTAATCGATCCGGATTGATCCGGAAGGGGAGTGTCAGTCAGCTATGATCGCAAGGATATCGCTCTGACGCATGATGAGGTATTTCTCACCTTCAAACTCGATCTCCGTACCTGCATATTTGCCATAGAGTACGGTGTCACCGGGTTTTACTGTCATTTCTTCATCCTTTGTGCCGTTGCCGGCTGCGAGGACGGTGCCTTTGAGGGGTTTCTCCTTGGCGGAATCGGGGATTATGATACCTGCCATTGTCACCTCTTCGGCGGGAGTGGGGTTGATGAGCACTCTGTCTGCCAGTGGTTTGATGTTCATGATGCTTTTATATTTTTAGTAGTTTGTTTTTTATGTTCTGTAGATATTGATTGCATACTGCGTGCCAAACCGTAAGGCTGTCACATCGGTCTGCCATTTTGTCAATGAACTCATTTAAAACTTTTATTCGTATTCGGCAAAAAGTTTGAATGAGATCTGTCCAAGGGATGAAACAACCATGGCTGTGCAAAAGTTGAATGCCGCCACATGGTGACATTATGTCAGAACGGAAACAGCAGCGGCAACACAATCACCATTATAGCGCCGAGTATCAGCTGCAACGGCAACCCGACCTTGAGGTAATCAGAGAATACGTATTGACCGGCAGGCATTACCAGCGCGTTGGGCGGAGTGGAGAATGGTGAGGCGAAGCAGAGGCTTGCGCCGAATGTCACCGCAAACAGGAATGGCAGCGCGCTTACGCCGAGAGCCGAGGCGCTCTGCAACGCTATCGGCGCGAGCAGCACCGCTGTTGCGGTATTGCTTATGAACAGTGTCATTACCGATGTCGTCAGATATATTCCGGCGAGAACCGGCAGCGGTCCGAGCGAGCCGAGTGAGCCGACGAGTGTGGATGATACCATTTCCGAGATACCTGTTTTCTCGAGTGCGAACGACATTGGCATCATTGCCGCTATAAGTATCACGCTCTCCCAGTTGATGTTTTTGTATGCATCCTCCACGTTGCGGAAGCATCCGCAGAGTATCGTGAGTATGGCGGCGCAAAGCACGGCGATGACAGGCGGAACGAACTCGAATATCAGTGCCACTATCATAGCCGTCATTATAAGTGCGGCGAGCGGCGCTTTGTAGTCGAGTGTCACCTTGGCTGCTTCTGCGAGCGGCTGACCTAGCACAACCCATGTCGATTGGTCTGAGTTCAGCCCTCCGATAGCTTCCCAGCTGCCCTGCACGAGCAGCACATCACCTTCGTGCAGTCGTATCTCGGCAAGATCGGCAGTAAGGTATGTGTTCTTGCGGCGTATCGCAATGACGTTCACTCCGTACCGGCGCCTGAAGCCTATGTCGGCTATGGTTTTGCGCTGTATGGGTGAGTTGGGCATCACGACAATCTCCGCGAGTCCGATGTCGTAGAAGTCGTTGAGCTGCGCGCCGTCTGATACCAGTTCAAGACCGTATGTTGATACGAACCGCTCCACATCCGGCAGGTCGCCGCGCAGATAGATGCTGTCGCCGCCATGTATTACCGTCGTAGGCTTTGGCGCGTACTGTGCTATCTTCTTCAGGATCTTGTGATGTCGGTCGGCACGGCGCACCTCCAAGACATCCACGCCATAGTCGGCGCGCAGATTCGCCTCAGCTATGCTTTTGCCGGCGAGCGTTGAGTTGTCCGGTACGGAAACCGAGAAAATGCCGGTCGAGAGATTATATTCCTCCACAAGCTCCGTCAGCGATTTTGTGCCTTGCCGACGCGTGTCGCTGTCCTTGTGCCGGCGGTTCAGGAACCATTTGCTGAGAGGTATCAGCAGGAGCGTGCCTGCGGCTACACAGATCAGACCTCCGGGTAGAAATGTGAAGAATGTCAGCGGCGCATTGCCTGCCTCCTCCCACACTTCAGCTATGATAAGGTTTGGAGGTGTGCCTATGAGTGTCATCATTCCACCCATACTGCTCGCGAAAGCAAGCGGCATTAGGAAGCGTGAGGCGGAGATGCCGCTTCCGGCTGCCATGCTCACTACGATAGGAAGCATGAGCGCCACGGTGCCGGTGTTGCTGACAAAAGCGCCTATGAATGCGGTGGCGCCCATGACAAGCAGGAAAAGCCTGAGTGGACTGCTCCCTCCCAGAAGCAGGAGTTTGGCTCCTATGATCTTTGCAAGACCGGTGTTGAATATCGCTCCACCGACTATGAACAGTCCGACCATCATCACTACGATGGAATTGGAGAACCCGGACAACGCTTCGGGGACGGTGATCACTCCGCCGAGCACGAGGGCAAGCAGGGCTATGAGTGCCACGATGTCGGCACGCAGACGCCCCCACACGAAAAATACGGCAGCAAAAGCAAGGGTGAGAAGTGTGAGTATCATTGGCGCGCGGTCAGCGTATGAAGTTCGTCCACTGCTTCTGCTCGCGTTCAGGCACCGGCGCGTCGGCGAGCGCGCTGAGCATTCTCGCCATGTTGTGAGCGAGTGTGCGGATGGTCTGCAATCCTTCGGCGTCACCCTCAACCTCGTCGGGATCACGCCCGAATGCGAGATTCCAGTACTGTGAGGTGACAATCGGCATGTTGCTTATCGCAAAATATTTGTTTATGCGGTCAACAACCTCCACAGCTCCCGCACGGCGGCAGACGCCGACGGCTGCTGCCGGCTTGTTCTGGAAATATCGCCCGAGCGAGTAGAATAGGCGGTCCATAAGGGAGCATAGAGAGCCGTTGGGACCTGCATAATATGTCGGTGAACCGAATACAAATCCATCCACACCCTCCTCGAGCTTCTCACGTATGGTGGCATATACGCCTTGGTTGAACACGCACACGCCTGTCTCGTAGCATTTGTAGCAGGCAATGCACCCGGGGATGGGATGTTTGCCAAGATCGATGATTTCTGTGTCTATGCTGTAGGTGGCGAGGGTAGCAGCTACTTCCTCGAGCGCGCGGCGTGTGTTTCCCTTTGGATTGGGGCTGCCGTTGATGAGTAATACTTTCATGAGTGTAAAATTGTGGATATTTATACGTGTAAACCTTTTGGCTTTACATAACCGAACCGAATAACCCGGTTTTTGTTGTAATATATGGCAAAATTAACAAAAAAACAGCAATGAAACTCATTAATATACTATTTTCCGCCATATTGGCGACAATACCTGTAAATATGAATGCTCAGAAATCTTACATTTTTTATGCCGACGGTGTAGAAGAGGTCGAGGCGGTCGCTACAGTCGATGCACTCCGCCGTGCGGGAATGGACGTCGTAACAGTAAGTATCAAGGATACACCGGTGGTAACCGGAGCGACGCAACAGAAACTTATGGCTGATACGCTTATCAGCGAGGTCGATTTCTCGGATGCCGACTGGTTGATAGTGCCGGGCGGCGTGCCTGGCGCTCCGAATCTGCATGGAGATCCTGTTGTGAACGACGTGATAAAGCGTCACTGGAACAACGGTCGACGTGTAGCGGGTATCTGTGCCGGACCGGCGGTTGTCCTTGCCCCTATCGGGATTTTGAAAGGTCTGAAAGCAACCTGCTACCCTGGATTGGAGAGTAATCTTGCTGATGGCGGTGCAGAGTATGTCAAGGAGCCTGTAGTCGTCGATGGTCGTCTGATCACTTCCGAAGGTCCTGGCACGACCCTGCAGTTCGCCGGTGCTATCATCACCGCGACACTCGGCAAGGATAAAGCCGCCGAGGTTCTCTCCGGTATGCTCGTGGATAAGCAATAAAGGAGCTGGCATATCCGTTCTATTACCGGTTAGCGTCGATGCCCTCGATGCATTTCGTTTGAAAATTTGTTTCACTATTTATAGATGAAGAGGATAATTAGCTTGGCGGTAGTGTTCATGCTGCTTGCCTCATTGGCACTCGTTCTCCATGGCAGTCTGTTCGGATACAGACCTGGTATGGCGTCGGCTGACGGCGTCAAAGTGGAAACAGTGAGTGCTGACGGGAGTCTTGTGGTCAACACTACCGACCTTTGTCGCGATGTAGCCGGTTACGGAGGTCCGGTACCTGTGGAGATTTATCTTTCTGACGGACGTATTGATTCCGTTCGTGCTCTCCCCAATAGCGAGACTCCATCGTTCTTCGCGAGGTTGGAGCAAGCTGGGCTTTACCACGCATGGGACGGTCTGACGCCTGATGACGCTGCGCGGTTGCAGGTCGATGCGGTAACAGGTGCCACATATTCATCGCGCGCATTTATTACTAATGTGCGTGCCGGAATAGACGAGGTGATTGCCGGCAATGCCGCTCCCGCTCACTCCGGTTTCTCATTCAGTTGGAAACTTGCGGCTGTAGCGCTGGCTTTGATTCTTTGTGCTGTCGTGCCTCTATTCGCGCATGGCGGGGGAGTACGGCTCTCTTTGCAGGTGCTCAGTGTCGCGGTGCTCGGTTTTTGGGGAGGTACATTCATCGATTATGCCATGATGGTGAATTTTTTTGCCAACGGACCGATGTTTACCCTCGCAGGGATCGTCACTGTAATGATTCTGGTTGTCGGGTTCCTGTTCCCGTTGGCGGGCAAAGGCGGATGGTACTGTGCATGGGTTTGTCCGTTCGGCGCTTTGCAGGAACTTGCATGGCGCATCCCCGGGGTTAAGGTGCGTATCTCACCGCTTTTCCTGCGTAGGCTCGACACTTTCCGTCGCGTGCTTTGGGTGGTGCTCCTGCTGTTGCTGTTTGCCGGCATTGCCACGAGCTGGATTGACTATGAGATCTTCACCGCTTTCATCGTCGGAAGCGCATCATGGCTGATATTGACCGTTGGAACGGTATTTGTCGTGATGTCTGTTTTCATCCATCGTCCGTTCTGCCGTTTTGTGTGTCCCACAGGCTCTTTGCTTAAATATTTTTGAATATCCATATTACTTGATTACTTGCTAAGATTATGAACTCTAACTCCTGGATAATTCTACTGCTTGGCGCCGCCCTTGTGGCGGTCAGCATCCGGCTTGCCATATCTGTCAATTCCGGCTCAAAAGACAGCGCGGCGGCAATGTCCGATAGTCAGGCGGCGCTTGAAAACATAATGACGCGTGCGAGTGTGCGTGAATATACCGATTCTGTGGTTCCCGACAGTGTGGTGGAGAAGATACTGCGTGCGGGAATGGCTGCGCCTACCGCGGCAAACCGTCAGCCATGGCATTTTTTTGTCATAGAGAATCAGGCGGTGAAAGACTCGATAGCATCGGCATTCAAATATGCCAAGATGGTCAGCGGTTCGGCATTCGATGTGGTCGTTTGCGGAAATACAAACCTCATGTTTACCGGCGACACCCCCGTGCGCGGCAATTGGGTTCTCGACTGCTCCGCAGCCACTGAGAATATGCTGCTTGCCGCGCATGCTCTCGGAATTGGAGGTGTCTGGTGCGGAATCTATCCTGAAGACGACAGGGTCGCTGATCTTACCCGTATATTGTCGCTACCCGACACCTTGGTGCCTTTGAATGTAGTCTCTTTCGGCTATCCCAAAAAAACTGTGGTTCCGAAAGATAAGTGGGATGCCACCAAGGTGGACTATATACGATGACTCTACATCTGTCATTTGCTTAACTTTCTTTAACCCTTGACGGCGTGCAAATACCGTCAATCATAGTAATTTTGCAATAGACAATTGACGACGTGTACCGCACGCGATGCAATTGTTTATTGTCAGTCGGCATTCCACATCAGGAATCTACCGGGTGTCGCAAGCATGTGAGAGAGACCGCACCTCTATCAGACGCGGTTTTGGACAATGAAATAGCCTGAGTCGGCAGCATACTTGCAACCGTAGAAAGCCCATGGTTCCCGGATTGCCGATCTCTCGGTCAGTCAGTCATCGTAGGTTTCCTCCGGGAGCCGAGGATCATCAATATGTAGAAACTTTAAAAAGATTACCTAACGCAGAGAGCTACCCCAGCCACATAACAGTCTGAGCCTACACATGGCGACGCGGTCATATCGCTTTGACATACCCATGATCATACGCGATGGCTGCATCCTCAGGTCTCCGGCAATCATGCGCAGAGTCTTTACACTACATACTGTGATCAATCTCACGATGTACTGATTCGACAAATACCCATCTTAACTTATCTATAACGATATCTCTTTCATTAAATCAGCCGCAAGCCCGCATTAGTGTGCGACAGCGGTCTGCGCATGGATTCGGCATGTAGCCTCTGCCAGGGTGTCTTTTTTTACGATACTTTTATGGCAAGAATCGAAAAAAATAGTACTTTTGCAAAGTAATCCACGCCGATAGCCGCAATTCCGCGGTATGAGGCGGCGGATTGCGTAGAATTAGAAATGATGCGTCAGCCGTCAGACGCCTGTTCCCGAAGTCTCTTTGGAACTTCGCACATTCAGCAGAAGACACTGTTAGGGGATATATGCGTCGGCTGATGATACCGGGAAAATATTCCCCGGGAATGCTCCTGAGGAGGCTGTGACCGCTTGTCGGTCACGCCTCAGTGTCAGGCGCGAAACGGGGCGACATGATATATCGGCGTGGACTTCTGCGAAGCCCGTCCTATAGTGAAGGTAGTGCGAAGACCTTGAAGAGCAGGACGAGTGATCCGTAAGGAGCCACGCTTTTTTGTGCCCATACCTCTCCCGGAGTACGGGGCGGAGATGAGTACGGGGCGGAGACATATTTTCAGCTCCGCTGAAAATTGTCTCCGTGGTAACTCCCAAGCATCCACTCTAATTTATAAGTCGTAAATATTAGCCATAAATATAATAAGGCGGTGCGTCAACTCGAGACGCACCGCCTATTATTATTGATAATTATCTTTCTGTATTACTCAGCCGACAGAAGCTCAAGCATCTTGATAGCACTGTCGGGGATTCGTGTACCGGGGCCGAAGATGGCAGCAACGCCGGCACGGTAGAGGAAGTCATAGTCCTGTGCGGGGATGACACCGCCGGCTGTAACCATGATATCTTCACGTCCGAGTTTGCGCAGCTCTTCGATCACCTGCGGCACCAGAGTCTTGTGACCTGCGGCAAGCGAGCTTACGCCGAGGATGTGGACGTCGTTCTCCACAGCCTGTCGGGCTGCTTCGGCGGGAGTCTGGAACAGCGGACCCATGTCAACGTCGAAACCACAGTCGGCATATCCGGTTGCGACAACCTTCGCGCCGCGGTCGTGTCCGTCCTGACCCATCTTGGCTATCATGATACGCGGCTGGCGGCCTTCACGTTTTGCGAACTCCTCGCACATCTGCTGTGCCTTGACGAAGTCAGGGTCTTTCTTGGTCTCGTTGCTGTACACTCCTGAAATTGTTCTGATTACTGCTTTGTAGCGTCCTACCACGTCCTCACATGCGTCTGAGATCTCGCCAAGGGTGGCGCGGAGACCGGCAGCCTTTACGGCGAGGTCGAGAAGGTTGCCCTTCTTTGTGCGGACACATTCTGTTATCGCTGCAAGCGCTTCCTTGACCTTAGCCTCGTCGCGGTGAGCTTTGACGTCGTTAAGGCGTTCGATCTGTTCCTTGCGCACCTCCGTGTTGTCGATCTCAAGGATATCGATCGGATCCTCATGCTCCAGGCGGTATTTGTTGATACCCACGATGGTCTGGCGTCCGGAGTCGATGCGTGCCTGAGTGCGTGCGGCTGCCTCCTCGATGCGGAGTTTCGGCAGTCCGGTCTCGATGGCTTTAGCCATGCCGCCGAGCTTCTCGATCTCCTGGATGTGTTCCCATGCGCGGTGTGCGATCTCGTTGGTGAGCGATTCTACGTAGTAGCTGCCTGCCCAGGGATCCACCTGCTTGGTGACCATGGTCTCCTCCTGGATGTAGATCTGGGTGTTGCGTGCTATACGTGCGGAGAAGTCTGTCGGGAGTGCTATAGCCTCGTCGAGAGCGTTGGTGTGGAGCGACTGGGTGTGACCCAGAGCAGCGCCCATAGCCTCGATGCAGGTACGGCCCACGTTGTTGAACGGATCCTGCTCCGTGAGCGACCAGCCCGATGTCTGCGAGTGTGTGCGCAGAGCCAGCGATTTCGGGTTCTTCGGGTTGAACTGTTTTACGATCTTAGCCCAGAGCATACGTGCTGCGCGCATCTTGGCTATCTCCATGAAGAAGTTCATGCCGATTGCCCAGAAGAACGACAGGCGTGGTGCGAAAGCGTCGATATCCATGCCGGCATTTACGCCCGCGCGCAGATACTCCAGACCATCGGCGAGCGTGTATGCAAGCTCAATGTCGCATGTCGCTCCCGCCTCCTGCATGTGGTAGCCGGAGATGGAGATGGAGTTGAATTTCGGCATGTTCTGCGATGTGTACTCGAAAATGTCGGCGATGATACGCATCGAGAATTCCGGGGGATAGATATAGGTGTTGCGCACCATGAACTCCTTGAGGATGTCGTTCTGGATGGTGCCAGCCATTTCGTCAAGGCGTGCGCCCTGCTCTAGTCCGGCGTTGATGTAGAAAGCGAGCACGGGGAGTACGGCGCCGTTCATTGTCATCGATACCGACATCTTGTTGAGTGGAATGCCGTCGAAGAGCACCTTCATGTCGTCGAGCGTGCAGATGCTCACACCTGCTTTGCCCACGTCGCCTACCACGCGCTCGTGGTCAGCGTCATATCCGCGGTGTGTGGCAAGGTCGAATGCCACGGAGAGTCCCTTCTGACCTGCCGCGAGGTTGCGGCGGTAGAATGCGTTTGACTCGGCGGCGGTTGAGAATCCCGCATACTGGCGGATGGTCCAGGGGCGCAGGGGATACATCGCGCTGTACGGACCGCGGAGGAAAGGCGGCAGTCCGCTCACGTAGTTGAGGTGCTCCATCCCCTCGAGGTCGCTCTTGGTGTAGATGGGTTTGACAGGGATGAGCTCCGGTGTGATCCAGTCCTCCCCCTCATGCGGCGCTACAGCGGTGTGGGGTGCTGCGAAAGCGTCGGTGGTGATATCTATGTTGTTGAAATTAGGTCTCATGGTTTACACATTGATTATTTGAGGAGTCGGCTGTTAAATTCGCGGAGAGTGTCGAGCACGTTGCTGCGCACGTTCACGAAGTGCTCTATGCCGATAGCCTTCAGGTCGTCGGCACATGCGGGTGCACCTGCCACAACAAACTCTGCGCGTCCTGCGAGTGCCTTGAAGGCTGCGGGTGCGAGATCGGCATATTCGTCATCCGATGAGCAGAGCACCACTACGTCGGCGTTCTTCTCCATCGCAGCCTCGATGCCCTGTTCCACGGTCTCGAAACCGAGATTGTCGATGATCTCATAACCTGCGCAACCGAAGAAGTTGGTCGAGAACTGTGCGCGTGCGAGGCGCATAGCGAGGTTGCCGATGGTGAGCATGAATACTTTCGGGCGGTTCGACGCTGCCTCGGTGGCAAGGCGCAGAGCCTCGAAATCGCTTGCGGCGCGGGCGGTGGGGAGCTTGTCGGCACCCTCAGTTTCGTCAGAGTGGTGTTTGCATCCGCAGGAGCAACCGTCGCCGGTAACGATCTTTTCGGCGGCAAACTCGTTGATGTTGGGATACTGGTTTGTGCCGAGCAGTATCTCCTTGCGGCGTGCCACGTCGGTGTGGCGCTTCTGGCTCGCTTCGGTCACGGCGCGCTGCACGTCGCCGTTGTTGCAACATGCAAGGAATCCACCCTTCTCCTCTGTGGCGAGGAAGAGCTTCCAAGCCTCGCGGGCTATGGAGACGGTCAGGGTCTCCACATAATATGAACCTCCGGCGGGGTCTACCACCTTGTCAAGATGGCTCTCCTCCTTCAGCAGGAACTGCTGGTTGCGGGCTATGCGCTCCGAGAATTCATCAGGAGTCTTGTATGGTGTGTCGAACGGTGTCACGGTGATCGAGTCAACACCGGCAAGCGCTGCCGACATGCACTCGGTCTGGCTGCGGAGCAGATTCACGTGAGCATCGTATATCGTCTGGTTGAAGCGCGATGTCGTGGCGTGCACATGCATCTTGCACGCGTCGGTCGATGCGGGCTTGTACTGCTCTACGATCTGCGCCCAGAGCATGCGTGCGGCACGGAACTTCGCAAGCTCCATGAAATAGTTGCTGCTGATGCCCATGTTGAACTTGATGCGGTCGGCTACCTCATCGGGGGTGAAGCCGGCGTCGGTGAGCATCGACATCCATTCGGCGCCCCAGCTGAGGGCATAGCCGAGTTCCTCGAATATGTATGCGCCGGCGTCGGAGAGCATCACACTGTCTACGGCGAGGACGCGCAGTCCCTTCACCGGTGCGGCGGTGCGGATCAGCTCGGATGCGATAGCGGCGATGTCGCCAGGGAACGGCTGACCGTGCCTGAGCGCCTTGCGCATCGGGTTGAAGTCGATTGAACCGCGGAAGCTCTCGGCGGCTCCCACCTTATTAATATAGTCAACGAGCGAGACAGCGAGCTGCTGGGCGTGGCGCGGGCAGCTGCGCAGGTTGATCTCCACTGTCGCGAGGTCTATGCCGTCGAGCAGTGTGGCGATCGCTTCCGGAGTCGGGTCGCTGATCTTGAATCCAAGCGAGGTGATCCCTTTCGTGAGCACTTCGCGAGCCTTGGCGTTTGCTTCGGCGGGTGTGCCCGCTATGATTTCCTGGCGCGCGAGCCAGTCGTTGTCGGTGCGTGTGCCGCGAACAAACGGATATTCACCGGGGAGGGAATCGGTGGTGGCTAATCCTTCGATATCCTCCGCGCGATACATCGGCTGTAGGTTGAATCCCTCGTTGGTGCGCCACACGAGCTTCTTGTCGAATGGTACGCCTTTCAGGTCTGCCTCAACCTTCGCTTTCCACTCGGCTGTGGAAACCGGAGGAAACTGGTCAAACAATTTTTCTTTTTTCTCTGCCATGATAAGGTATTAAATTCTTTTTCAGTATAGTGCGACAAAGATAATGATAATTCGCGATATTGCGATGCATTTGGCTCAAAAATGACCGCAGATATGTATAGCTCCTATCCGGATCATTTCTGTACCATCCGCGGCTCATAGATTCTGTTTTTCTCTGAGTATTAGTATCAGTGATGCTTCGTTTTCCACTCATGTTTATGCTCATAATTTGCTTATTTACAGCGGAAACACGCAGCGCTGTAATAGACAAAAAAAGAGATGTCTCCCGACATCTCTTTCCATTAAACCTTTATCTTAATCTAATACTATGAAAAACACACGCACAAAAGTATTAACTTTTTCTGAAATGGCAATGGGTTTTCGTATGTTTTTAACACATTTTTTGCAAAAATTGCCGATTTGATGGTCTGAAAGGTGAAATTCGTGGCGGCTGTCCACAATTTGCGATATGATCTACGTGACCGATGGGATTGGGAAAAGCGACCGGAAAAGACCAAAAAGGTGAACGGAAGAATGGTCATGAAGCCTTGTTTTTATTATTCGGTAAAAAGTTTAAATGAGTTCTATATGCGGGTATGATAAATTTTGCTAACTTTGTTGCAATTCAAAAAAACGGTCGGTGTCGACACCGGCTACGTCCAAACCAAGAAAAACAAATAGCTATTTGATGAAACTACTTTTATCGGCAACTATGGTGTGTGCGGCGATAGCGGCACATGCCACAGACAATCTGGTGCTCAAGTATGACCGCCCTGCCACGTTCTTCGAGGAAGCGCTGGTGATCGGCAACGGTAATCTTGGCGCCGTGGTCTATGGTACGCCAGCCGGCGAGCGCCTCTCTCTCAACGACCTTACACTGTGGACCGGCGAGCCGGAAAGCGGTGTCACTACCCCCGACGCCTACACGGCTATTCCCGAAATCCGCGCGGCTCTCGACCGCGAGGATTACCGTGCCGCCGATTCCCTGCAGCTGAAAGTGCAGGGGCATTACACCGACAACTATCAGCCTCTCGGCACGCTCATTGTCGACTATATCAACCGCCCCGCCGGAACAGAGGTGAAAGACTATAACCGTAAGCTCGACATCAGCCGTTCGCTGGCGAGCGCAAGCTATACCGCTGCAGGTTATCCTGTCACTTCCGAATATTTCGCCTCGGCTCCTGACTCGGTCATAGTTGTTCGCCTTGCCACAGCCGATCCTGCCGGCATCGCAGCGATCGTGAAGCTCGATTCACAGCTGCCGCACTCCACTGTGGCAACCGGCGATGAGATTACATCGACCGGCTATGCCGCATGGAAGTCATATCCCGTATACACAGGCTTCGCACAGAAGCATTTCTACGATCCCGACCGCGGTACCCGTTTCCGCACCATCGTGAAAGCTATCCCCGACGGTGGCACAGTCAAGGCTACCGAATCTGGTGAGCTTAAAGTCGAGGGTGCCCGTGCGCTGACTCTGATCCTCACCAATGTCACGAGCTTCAATGGCTTCAACCGCAATCCCGCTACCGAGGGGCGCGACTACAAGACTCTTGCACGCCGCCGTATCGATGCCGCCGCATCCAAGGGATTTGCTGCGCTCCAGGCTGACCATGAGGCTGACTACAAGCGTCTGTTTGACCGTGTGACGCTTGATCTCGGCACAACTGACCCCGCGATCGCGGCTCTTCCTACCGACGTGCAGCTCCGTCTCTACACCGATTCCGCACAGGTCAATCCCGATCTTGAGGAACTTTACTTCCAGTTCGGACGCTACCTGCTCATCTCGTCGTCGCGCACTCCCGGTGTGCCCGCCAACCTGCAGGGACTCTGGAACGAGAGTCTTCTCCCACCATGGAGCTCCAACTATACCACCAACATCAATCTTGAGGAAAACTACTGGCACGCCGAGGTGACAAACCTCAGCGAACTGCACCGTCCGCTGCTGCAGTTCATCAGCAATCTCTCGCAGCCGGAGTCCGGACAGGCTACCGCCAAATATTATTATGGTGTCGACAATGGCGGTTGGTCGCTCGGACAAAACTCTGACATCTGGGCGACCACAAATCCTGTGGGGCTTAACGGCGGTCATCCGAGCTGGGCTAACTGGACTATGGGTGGCGCATGGCTCTCCACACACATCTGGGATCATTACCTGTTCACTCAGGACAAGGATTATCTCCGAGAGTATTATCCTGCTCTCAAAGGCGCGGCTCTCTTCTGCCTCGACTGGCTCGTGGAGCACGATGGTGAGCTGATCACATCGCCCGGCACCTCTCCCGAGAATCTTTTCTACACCCCCGACGGCTATGTCGGAGCGACACTCTACGGCGGCACCGCCGATCTCGCCATGACGCGCCAGTGTCTGCTCGATGCCCGCGACGCCGCAAAGACTCTTGGTGTCGACAAGGATCTTCAGAAGCGCATCGACCGTACTCTCGCGCGTCTGCACCCTTATAAGATAGGTAAGAAAGGAAATCTTCAGGAGTGGTATTACGACTGGGAGGATCCGGAGCCTACCCACCGTCATCAGTCGCATCTCTTCGGCGTATATCCCGGCCGCCACATCACACCCGCCGGTCAGCCCGACCTCGCACGCGCTGCAGAGCGTACGCTCGAGATCAAGGGCGACAAGACCACCGGCTGGAGCACCGGTTGGCGTGTCAACCTCTATGCGCGCCTCAATGACCCCGCCGAGGCTTATAAGACCTACCGCACGCTGCTGCGCTACGTCAGCCCCGACAAGTACCGTGGTGAGGATGCACGCCGTGGCGGTGGCACATATCCCAACCTACTCGACGCTCACTCTCCCTTCCAGATCGATGGCAACTTCGGTGGTTCGGCTGGTGTTGCCGAGATGCTCGTCCAGTCTACCCCCGGCAGCATCACCCTCCTTCCGGCGCTTCCTGCCGAATGGACCGACGGATCTGTCAGCGGACTGCGCGCGCGTGGTGGCGTTGAGGTCGACATGGATTGGCGTGACGGCAAGGTCGTCAGCGCTACATTGAAATCTGAGAAAGGTGCGAAAACCCGTGTCAATATCAATGGCAAGCAGCGCTCGGTCAGCATCCCTGCCGGCAAGAGCGTCACTATAAAATAATAATTACAGTTAAATGAAATATTTCATCTCGGCGGGCGAAGCGTCGGGTGATCTTCATGCCGCAGCGCTCATCGGAGCGCTGCGTGCTGTTGAGCCCGAAGCGCGCTTCACATTCCTCGGGGGCGATCTGATGGCAGCCGCGGCATCGTCAGAGCCATTGATCCATTACCGTCGCATGGCATTCATGGGATTCAGCGAGGTGCTGCGTCACTTGTCCGACATCCGTGCAAATCTCCGCTGCGCGTTGCAGGCGCTTGAGCAGGAGCGGCCCGACTGCCTCGTGCTCGTCGACTATCCAAGTTTCAACCTCAAGCTCGCCCGGCGCGCAAAGGCGCTCGGCATACCTGTCTGCTGGTACATATCGCCGAAAGTATGGGCATGGAAAGAGTATCGCGTGCGCTCGCTTCGCCGCTATGTCGACTGCATGCTCTGCATACTTCCGTTTGAGGTGGAGTTCTACCGCCGTCACGGTATGGAGGTAACCTATGTCGGCAATCCGTCGCTGGAGGAGGTCGACCGCAAACTTGCGGCGCTACCGTCGCATGAGCGGTTCTGTGCGTCGCATCTCATTGATGTCACCCGTCCGATTCTCGCATTGGTGCCCGGAAGCAGGGTAGGGGAGATCCGCAACAATCTCCCGATCATGGCGGCTGTGGCGGCGCGGCATCCCGACCTTGATCCGGTCATTGCCGCCGCTCCCGGTATCGATGAGGAGTTGTATGTGCGTTATGCCCCCGGGATTCGGTGTGTCGCCGGCGATACTTTCGCACTTATGGCTAATTCCGTGGCGGCGCTTGTCACATCTGGCACCGCCACCCTTGAGTGCGCTCTGATCGGCACGCCGCAGGTAGTCTGCTACCGCGCCAACGGCTCACGGCTCAGCTACAGCATAATGCACCGTCTGCTTCATGTCGATTATGTCTCGCTGCCCAATCTCATCGCCGATGCCCTCGTGATACCGGAGATGCTCGTTCACCTCTGTACGGTTGATTCGGTCGACGCCGAGCTGTCGGCTATTCTGCCCGGAAAGCCTGGGCGCGCAGGTCAGATCGAGGGATATGCGAGGATGCGTCGCCGTCTCGGTGTGGCGTCTGCCGCCGCTACAGCAGCGCAGATGATCGCCCGGCTTGCGCACGAGCACCGCAAATAAAGAAATACTATCTATATGTTTGGCGGTGTGTCAGCATTTGCTTGGCACACCGCCGTTGTAGCCGGATGTGAGCATGTTTTCAGAATGGTTCATGATAAACCCTAAAACTGTCTTTATGCCGTGAAAAATAGATACTTACTGAAAGTGCAAAAAAAAAATTACTCGTCGTCACGACGAATAATCTTCTTACCTTAAATCTAATACCATGAAAAACTGGTGCAAAGGTACGCACATTTTTGGTTAAAACAATACCCATTCCCTTAAAACTTCCATGATTTAACAAATAATAACTATACAGCACCCTTATTAACCCTCCTTGAGTACGAAGCGGAGACAGTTTTCAGCCCCCGCTGAAGTGTGCTGGATCAGTGCACCGCCCTGAGTACGGGGCGGAGACATATTTTCAGCCCCGCTGAAAATTGTCTCCGTGGTAACTCCCCCTCCTCAGTTCTTCGCTCCATTCGCCTTATTTGCCTTATCCACTCACCACAACCCTATGCTCCTGTAATCACTCATGCTCCTACCCTCGTTCTGTGTTGTTCTTTGAATTCTGTGACTGTTGCTAAGCAACAAAAAGTTCTGTGTTGCATCACTTCAAAATCCTTACTTATAAAGTAGAGTCAGAAGTTCTGTGTGGCAACAATTTTTCCCACACCAAATCCACGGAGACAATTTCACCTTTCAGGATGAAATATGTCTCCGCCCCGTACTCACCCCATAGTCTACTCCCTCCTCCCCATATTTTACATCATTTTTTTGCTCCTGTTTTTGCTGGTCGGTAAAAAATAGCTAATTTTGCGATAGATTGTAAAATAAAACGTTAAGAAGTGTACAGGATAACGGCAATGGCTGATATTGTCGGGAGAGGTGTGATTTTTACCCCCCCCCCATTGTTATAATTCGCTAATAACAAATAAGTTACGACGAAATTTTTACGCCGCATCCCTATCGGGATGACGGCGCGATGCTGTATATATCTACCCCATGCGGCGCGCATGCGCGCCGCATCTGAAAATGTACTGAATAAACTTAAGTACATGACAAAAATTTGAACACATCGAATTTCGGCTTGTAGAGCGGTC
>CAJUKU010000026.1 GCA_910587425.1 uncultured Muribaculaceae bacterium | reverse complement strand
TCGGCACTGTTTTATGCCTCCCATGCTGTCCCAGCATGCTCCGGTCTCTCCATTTGCGGCGGGTGGATTTCTTTTTGGGAGCGGGCGCGGGGATTTTGAGTACCTGTCCTACATCAATGCGTGTCTGCGAGGCTGACATACCGTTAGCAGCCTGTAGGGCAGCAATAGTCACGCCATGGTTGCGCGCGATTTTACCGAGGTTGTCTCCTTTGCGCACTTTGTATGTGGTAGGGCGTGCGGGAGCGGCAGCTTTTGAGGTCGCA
Organism: uncultured Muribaculaceae bacterium; assembly: GCA_910587425.1. Taxonomy (GTDB): domain Bacteria; phylum Bacteroidota; class Bacteroidia; order Bacteroidales; family Muribaculaceae; genus Paramuribaculum. Next base: position 19,866 of record CAJUKU010000026.1, on the reverse strand, counting down.
GGCTTTGATGATGCGGTCGCGGTTTTGGCTGTGCTACGCGTCTGGTCAGTAACTTTTGCCGAGGCTGTTGTGATGTCGGCAGTTGCCGCAACACTACTTGTCGTTGTGGCGGTGTCAGCTGCAGTAGCGCGTGATGATGTGCGTGCGATGAGTTTAGAGCCTTCGACAGGTTCGCGTTCTATGGTCTCGATAACAAGTTTCTTGCCTGCTTTTACTTTGCTCGAGCGCATGTTGTTCCAACGTTTTATGTCGGATGCGCTGACGCCGTATTTCTTGGCTATGCTACGCAGATTTTCTCCTCTGCCTACGGTGTGCGTCTTGCGGACAATGCGTGTAGCCACGGTAGTGCCGTCGGCAAGTGTTGTTGTGGTCACACCCGGCTCCACGTATGTGCGGCGTGCATAGGCGTCGGCATCGCGGTCGAGTATATCCTTCTCGCTCATGATATAGCTAAGCACCTGCTGAGAGGGTAGCACGAGTGCGTAGGGATGATTGTCGCCGGGTATTATGTCCTTGCGGAACTGGGGATTGAGCATCCGGATCTCTTCCACCGGTATGTTGAGCACTTCGGCAATCTGGTTGAAGTGTACGCGTTGATTGATGAGAACAGTGTCGGTGACAAGTTTCTGACGCACGAGCGTGGGGCGTATGCCATGGCGATGATAATTGTTCATCACATAGTTGGCGGCTATGAACGCAGGCAGATATCCGCGAGTTTCGGCAAGCAGGTAGGGATATATCTCCCAATAGTCCTTTTTGCCTCCGCCGGCACGACGGAGAGCCTTGTTGACGTTGCCTGGACCGCAGTTGTAGGCTGCGATAGCCATAGACCAGTCGCCATAGATGTCGTAAAGCTGTTTGAGATAGCGGACAGCATAGCGTGTGGAGAGGCGTGGGTCACGTCGCTGATCAACGAGCGAGTTGACCTCAAGTCCGAGCCCTGTTGCAGTCGCCGGCATAAGCTGCCAGAGTCCGACGGCTCCTGCGCGTGATACGGCATTCGGGTTGAGTGCCGACTCAATGACCGGAAGGTATTGCAGTTCGAGTGGCAGACCGGCACGCAGCAACTCCTCGACGAATATAGTGCCATAGTAGTTGTGGAGCGCGAGCATATCGGCTACGAGGTCGCGACGCTTGTCAACGTAGACGTTAATGTAGTTGCCGACGATAGAGTTGTAAGGGAGCTCTATTTCAGCGGGTATCTGACTGAGCAGTTTCTCGTATTCCTGTGCTGTGCCGATTATTTTCTTTTCTCCGGATTCGTTGGCGCGGGTGGCGTAGTTCTTGAGGAAGAAATTCTCCTGCAGCTCACGCGTCTTGGTCTCGAAGCTTTCCGGAAGCACGACGTTGTCGTCGGTGATGGAATGCTTTATGTCGAGTATCGACAGAGGTGATGCGCAGACGGAGACTGCGGTAGCTATTGCGGCGAAGAGTGTGATAATCGGTCTATTCATCGGAATCTTTAGCTAATTGTTTGTCGGCGGACGTCTAAAATGTGAATGCCCATTGTAGCCCGAATCCCGGACGGTTGCGGGTGTCCGGGATAAGTGCGGGAGCGACGTCCATGGAGAGATCGGGTGATATGTCGAAATGGGCGAGCTGTGCGTCGACATATGCGTCGACCATAGCGAGAAGATATACGCCCACCATGCATATTATACATAGATCGCGGTTGCGACGGTAGTAATCTTTTCTGGATTTCAGGATGTTGGTGAGCCACGTCTTGTCAAGATCCTCCTCTTTTGTGGTGGAGGGGAAGAAATCCATGTAGCTCTTGGTGTTAGGGTCGGCATCCATAATGTCGGAATATGCCTTTGTATAGTCCGTGAGCATGCCGTTGTTCCATGATGTTCCGTAGGCGAGGCCCATGAATCCTGCGGCTACGAGCGGCAGTTTCCACCACCGGCGGTTGTATGCCTGTCCGAGTCCGGGGAAAAGTGCCGACATCCATACGGCTCTTGTCGGGTCTGGGTTGAACACCATCAGTGTGCCTTTGCGCAGGGTGTCGGGCATGGCAGCCATCGCAGGAGCATCGAAAACGCCGATAGTGTCGACAGGAATGACCGTGAGCGTGTCGGCTAAAGCAGCATTGATGGAGTCGATCTGAACCGCCTGCTGACGTGACACAGGCTGCGACACGAGGATGGAATCAGGGAGGTCGACCGGATGCGACCTGCGCTGTGGTTTTATCGGTTTCTGGGGATTTTCAGAAAAAATGTTAAACGGAGCTATCAGCAAGGCGAAAACCATGCTGACGGCAAGAAACAACGTCCGGAGGCTGCATGATCCGTGCTGTCGTTGTTGAATATTATCCATCCGTTATAGTTCTTTTTCCCAATAGTTTAGATGCCAAAACCGGGCGTTTCGGCATACGTTTGACTATGCGTCGTGTTGATTTATACGGTCAAAGATAGTAATTAATCTCTCAAGTTGATCCTCGTTCTTGAAACTGAACGTGATTTTCCCCTTGCCAGATGGATCGCATGAGAACTGCACCGGTGTCTGGAATTTTGCTGAAAGGTGCTGCTTGAGTATGTCGAAATCGCGGGTGAGCGAGGGTGATGCGGTAGCTTTCTCCTTGTCGGGCGATGCCTCGCGCATCTGTTTTGCAAGCTCCTCTACGCGGCGCACGGAAAGCCCCTCGCGCAGTATGCGGTTGTACAGGCGTAGCTGCAATGTAGGATCGTCGACGGAGAGGAGCGCGCGTGCGTGTCCCATATCAACACGCTTGTCGCGCAGTCCGAGCTGAACCTCTGCCGGCAGGCGCAGGAGGCGCAGGAAATTGGCTATTGTGGCGCGTTTCTTGCCTATACGCTCGCTCAGGCGCTCCTGTGTGAGCTGATACTGGTCGATCAGCTTGCGGAACGTCAGCGCGATCTCTATTGCATTCAGATCCTCACGCTGTATGTTCTCGATGAGAGCCATTTCGGTAAGCTCGGCATCGTTGGCTGTGCGGATGTATGCCGGCACGGAGTGCAGACCCGCCATCTTTGCGGCACGGTAGCGGCGCTCACCGGCTATGATCTGGTATGTGTCGTGCCCGGTCTTGCGCAGTGAGAGGGGCTGTATGATGCCGAGCTCGCGTATGGATGATGCAAGTTCGGTGAGTGCGTCCTCGTCGAATGTCGACCGTGGCTGGTCGGGGTTCGGCGAGATCTGGTTTATGTCAATATCGTTGATAGCGGATGATCCTCTTGCGGGAACATCGTCCATTGATATAAGCGAGTCAAGACCGCGTCCGAGCGCGGGACGTTTCATTGCCATTTGTGCTGTAGATAGTGTTTATTTCTTGCGTTTGTGGCGTGCGATTATCTCACGCGCCAGTGCTATGTGTGATGTGGCTCCACGGCTCTCCGGATCGTACAGGAGCGCGGGGAGTCCGTGGGACGGCGCCTCTGATAGGCGGATGTTGCGTGGAATGACGGTGTTGAACACCATGTCGGCGAAGTGACCCTTAAGCTCCTCGTAGATCTGGTTGGCGAGCTTGAGGCGCGCATCGTACATTGTAAGGAGGAATCCCTCGATCTCAAGCCCCGGATTCAGCTTGGGTTTGATTATGCGGATGGTGTTTATAAGTTTCGTAATGCCCTCGAGCGCGAAATACTCAGCCTGCACCGGGATTATCACGGAATGGGCTGCCGTCAGCGCATTGACGGTGATGAGTCCGAGCGACGGCGAACAGTCGATCAGTATATAGTCGTACTGGTCAGTGACGCTCTGGAGCACTCCTGCCAGGACTCTCTCTCGGTTGGGACGGGATATCAGCTCAAGTTCGGCTCCGGCGAGGTCGATGCGCGAGCCGACGAGGTCGAGCCCTTCGACGCAGGTAGGCACTTGCGAACCGGCAAGCGGATAGTCGTCGACGAGGCATTCATATATCGACGAGGTCATCTGGTCGGGATTGATTCCGTAGCCTGATGTGGCGTTAGCCTGTGGATCGGCATCGACTATCAGCACCTTTTTGCCCTCTGCTGCGAGCGATGCCCCGAGGTTGATTGTGGTTGTGGTTTTTCCCACTCCGCCTTTCTGGTTTGCGATGGCTATGATTTTACCCATATCTATTTAAGTAATCGCCCGTTTTTAAGATTAAACTTTACGGTGCAAAGCTATATGTTTTTCATGAGACGGACAACGGCAGACGCACTGAAAATGAGTTAAATGTTTATAACTGGCGCTGAATGTTGATAAGTTGTGGAACATCCGGCGCCGTATGTTTCACGGAACCATGCGGGTAGCGTCGTGACTATCTGCCCGGGGCGAGCAGAAGCTGTGCGTCGCCATAGCTGAGGAAGCGGTAACGCTCGGCAAGAGCGGCATCGTACATCCTGCGCCAGTCGCCTCCGGTGAATGCCGAGACGAGAAGCAGCAATGTGGAGCGTGGCTGATGGAAATTGGTGACCATACCGTCGACGATACGGAAGCGGTAGCCGGGGGCTATTATGATGCGTGTGGTGGCGACGAGGCGGTCAGTGCCTTGTGCATCGAGGCGTGCGAGCAGCGCTTTCATAGCGTCAGCCACACTGAGCAATGGGTGATCGGGGGAATATGGATACCATTGTGGCACTTCGGTGGCATCGCTGCCTTGTGAAGCCATGCATCCGAGGTGATAAAGGCTTTCAAGAGTGCGTACGGTTGTGGTTCCGACTGCTATGATCGGAGCATCGGTTGCGGCGATTCCGGCTATGAAATCACGGCTTACGGTAATAAGCTCGCTGTGCATCTCATGACCGCCGATAGTGTCGGATTTCACCGGTTGAAATGTTCCAGCCCCGACATGTAGAGTGACCTCCTGCCGCTTTATGCCTGCAAGGTCGATCGCCCGGAGCAGCTCAGGGGTGAAATGCAGTCCGGCGGTTGGTGCCGCTACGGAGCCTTCGATGCGGGAGTAGACGGTCTGATAATCGGAGGCGTCGGTCTCTTCTGTGGCGCGGCAAAGATATGGAGGAATGGGGATCTCACCGGCACTGTCGATGATCTGCGAGAATGTCGTTCCGGCAGCAGCATACCAATGGAACCGCACTGTTGAGGCATTGCCGGAGCGCCCGGTGCGGGTCGCGTTCAGTTGCACCTGCCGTCCGTCAGGAAGCGTGACGTCGAGTGTCAGTATGAGGTCTTCGTTCCAACGCTTGCTGTTGCCCACAAAGCATAGCCACTCGCATTCCGATATCGCGGCGAAGGCACGCTCATAGTCGGCGGGAGATGTGGGCTCGAGGCAGAACACTTCAATCAGCGCACCGTTGCCCCCTTTGCGGAAACGCAGGCGCGCGTTTATAACACGCGTATTGTTTGCCACGAGCACTGAACCGGGGGGGAGCAGAGTGGGGAGCCGGTCGAACCGGGTGTGTTCGAGCGTGCCGTCGGCATGGCGCACCAACAGGCGGCAGGCGTCGCGCTGCTGCAGCGGGTGGCGTGCTATGAGTTCGTCGGGAAGTGGGTAATCGTAGTCGTCGATACGTATGTCGGTAGGATTCATCGCTTTCTTGTCAGTGGTGGAAACTGGACTGCAAAATTAATGAAAAAAGCGTATATTTGCGCCGTATTTCAACCGGACCATACCTCAGATATGCTCATCCTGATTCTAATCATGCTTGCAGGTGTAATTGCCGGGCGGCTTGTGCTGCGCCGTGCGCGTCTCAACATATCGCCAATAATGCTCGTGACGGTTTGCCTTCTTGTGGGTGTGCTTGGATTCACTGTAGGTGCTGATCCTGAAATAGTCGCGGCTCTTCCCAAGGTGGGTCTGCAATCGTTGATCCTTGGCGTATGTGCCACACTGGGTGCGATCGGTGGAACTCTGTTGCTTATCAAACTGCTGCGGCGATGAAGGGGAGTCTGACAGTGTTGCTATGTTTCGCGGCAGGATTGATTGGAGGTATACTATACGGCAATTGTCCCGTCTGGGTGGGTGAATCGTCGGTGTGGCTGCTGTATCTCCTGATGTTTCTCGTCGGTATAGGTGTCGGCGCTGATCCGCGGCTGAAAGAGATGCTGCGCAGCCTGCGTCCGCGCGATCTGCTCTATCCGGTCGCGACTATCGCCGGCACGCTCGCACTGACGCTGATTGTAGCGCCATTGATACCCGGAATAAACATCGGCGACAGTCTGGCTATAAACTCTGCTTGTGGATATTATTCACTGTCGTCGATAGTCATTCCGCAGATGAAATCGGCAGAGATCGGGGCTGCTGCGGCTGCCGAGCTTGGTGCTGTGGCACTGCTTGCGAATGTGCTGCGTGAGCTGATTGCCCTGGTGGGGGCACCGTTCATAGTGAGGCGGTTCGGTCCGCGGGCTGAGATCTCGGCTGCCGGTGTGACGTCGGTAGATGTGTGCCTGCCTGTGATACGCCGCTGGTGCGGTGACCGGTATGTCGCTGCGGCGATGCTTCACGGCACTCTGATAGATCTCTCGGTGCCATGGATGCTTGCCGCGCTGACGCAATCGTGAGTGAGATCAGGCTGTGGTGTGCGGCTTGTGCTTGCGTAGGTCGGGGAGGAATACCGCAACGATTCCCAGAAGCGGCATGAAAGCGCAGAAATTGTATACAGCCTCGATGCCATACGTGTCGGCGTAACGCCCGAGAACTGCTGACGCGATGCCGCCGATGCCGAATGCGAATCCGAAGAAGAGACCGGAGATCATGCCGAGTTTGGTGGGCAGCAGTTCCTGGGCGTAGAGGAGTATTGCTGGGAATGCTGATGATAGGATGAATCCTGCGCAGAAGCTGAGTATTGCGGTCGGGACGAGTCCGACGTGCGGCATAAGCAGCGAGAATGGCGCGGTGCCGAGAATCGATGCCCAGATCACCACCTTGCGCCCGTAGCGGTCGCCGACAGGACCTCCGACAAGGGTGCCTGCGGCAGTCGATACCACGAATATGAAGAGGAATATCTGGGATGCTGACACACTTACATTGAATTTCTGTATGAGATAGAACGTGTAGTAGCTAGACAGACTCGCCATGTAGACATACTTGGAGAATATGAGTACCATTATGACGCAGATCGTGAATGCCGTGAGTGCGGGCGACAGCGGAAGCCGGGCATGCGCTTCCCGCCGCTCGGCGGAGTCGCGCAACTGACGTAGGTATCCGTTATACCATCGGCATATAGGGCGCATGGCGGCAAAACAGAGGGCTGCGAACAGGAGGAACCAGAGGATATAGTGACGGTTGTGTGGCGCAACGATTACAGCCACGAGCAGTGGACCGATGGAGCCGCCGAAGTTACCTCCGACCTGAAACACTGATTGTGCAAAACCACGGCGTTGATGTCCGGCAAGCGATGTGATGCGCGATGCTTCGGGATGAAGTGTGGCGGAGCCGAGTCCGACCATGAATACCGCCAGGAGGATGCCCGGGAGCGTGTCGGAATAGGCGAAGAGTATTATGCCGAGCGATGTCGAGCACATTCCTGCGGGGAGACTGTAGACGAACGGACGGCGGTCGAATAGGTAACCAACTGCCGGTTGGAAAATCGATGCGGCGAGCTGATAGACAAGGGTTATGAGCCCTATCTGTGCGAAGTTGATGCCGAGATCAGCCTTAAGCATCGGGTAGACGGCTGTGATTACAGACTGGAGGAGGTCGTTGAGGCAGTGTGATGCGCTTAAAGCCAATAGCACGTGGAACGTGGGCATGGATGTGAGACGCTTCAGTTTGCTTGTCATTGACATTTATACGATATTGATTGGTTATGCTATGTGAATGGATATTTGTGTCTATGGCTTTATACGGGATCGACGTCGTAATAGAGCGTCGCCGTGCGTAGTGATGTCAGTCGCTGTTCAGTCAGCCGGATGTAGAGGTCGCGCAATATTCCCCGTACACGCTGCATTGAAGCCTCGACCTCGATCTTGAGCATGATCTTTCGGATGTATAGGTTCTGTACGCGTCCGACAGATGGTTCTTCGGGTCCGAGCACGCGGTTGCCGAACAATCCGCGCAGATGCTCGGTGTAGAGCCTTGCGAGATGATCAACCTCATGCGGGTCGCGGTGCTTGATGTAGAGGTGTATCAGTCGGGTGAACGGAGGATATGAGTATTGGCGGCGTTGCTCGATCTCGTAGTCGAAGAATGCGTTGTAGTCGTGAGCGGCTACAAATTCGAATATCGGGTGTTCGGGCTGTCGGGTCTGTATGGCGACAACCCCTTCGGTGTCACGCCGTCCGGCGCGTCCCGCCACCTGCTCGAGCATGTTGAAAGCACGCTCAGCCGATCGGAAATCGGGCTGGTTGACCATTGCATCGGCATTGACGACAGCGACTGTGTCGACACCCTCGAAATCGAGTCCTTTCGTGACCATCTGCGTTCCGACAAGTATCTGTGCCTTGCGCTCGGAAAAGTCGCGTATTATCTGCTGGTGCGCTTCCTTGCTGCGGGTGGAGTCGAGATCCATGCGCAGTATACCGGCATCGGGAAATGCCTGTTCGATTTCATCTTCGATGCGTTCGGTGCCGTATCCTTGTATCTCGACGGTCGGCTCCTTGCACGCGGGGCATACCGTAAGTACCGGGTATATGGCACCGCAATAGTGGCAGACCATCCGGTCGATGTGCTTGTGATAGGTGACTGCGACATCGCAGCACTCGCATTTCTGTGTCCATCCGCATGTGCGGCACTCGGCTACGGGAGCGTATCCGCGACGGTTGAGGAAGAGTATGGTCTGATGCCCGGCGGCTATGGAGCGTGCTATCATGGCGCGGGTTTCGTCGGCAAGCGATCCATGAAGTTCTCCGCTCTTGCGTGCGCGTGCCATGTCGATGAGCTTCATCGCGGGTAGATGACTTCCGCCGTAGCGCTCGGTGAGTTCAATGAGTCCGAAGCGTCCGGTCTTTGCCTTGTAGTAAGTGTCGACAGCCGGTGTAGCGCTGCCGAGCAAAGTCTTGGCTCCGTGCATACGCGCGAGCACCATGGCGGTGTCTCGGGCGTTGTAGCGTGGTGCGGGATCCTGCTGTTTGTAGCTTGGATCGTGCTCCTCATCGACAATCACCAGACCGAGCGCCCCGAAGGGTAGAAACAGCGCGGAGCGTGCACCGATGACAACAATCGGTCCATTCTCATCGAGAATGCGCTTGTAGAGGTCGACACGCTCGTTGTCGGTGAATTTCGAGTGATATATCACCACTTTATCGCCGAAAACCCGCTGCAGGCGGGTGGTGAGTTGGGTGGTAAGCGCTATCTCCGGCACGAGATACAACACCTGGCGCCGCTGCTTGAGCACAAAGTCGATCAGGTGCATGTAGATTTCGGTCTTGCCGCTTGAGGTCACTCCGCGGAGCAGGTTTACATCGTGGTCGGTCCACTGTGTGTGGATCGATTGCAGAGCCTGTGCCTGCGCCTCGCTGAGGGTGGGGAGGGGAGCACCGGTCAGTCCGTTGTAGCTGAACCGGTTGATCTCTTTCTTGTAGAGGCGTATGATCCCTTTTTCAGCCATGGCGCGGAGAATAGCCGATGATACCTCGGTGCGTTGCCGCAGTTGCTCTACGGTGACTTCGTCGGAGCGTCCGCGCATTGTTCCGGCAAGGTCGATGAGTCCGAGCAGTGCCTGCTCCTGGCGACGTGCGGAAGCGACGGCATCGAATGCGGCATGGAGAGCTTCGGTGTCGCCCGGTGCCGCTGTTAGCGCCACGTAGCGTTCAACTTTAGGGGTGTAGCGTTCGACGAGGCGTTCGGATATTATTGCCGCTCCTTTTTCAAGCAGACGCATAGCAACGAGGTTTATGCCTGTAAGTCCGGTGATCTTCTCTATCTCGCCCACACTGAGACGCTTGGATGCGTGGAGGAGTGTCTGCATTACAATCAGCTCACGCTCATTCAGGCGGTTATCGGGATCCTCTTCCCATTCGGGAACAGCCTCGATGAAAGTCTCGCTCTCGATCTTGAGCCCTGCCGGTAGCGCGGCTTTCATTACCTCACCGCTGCTGCAGAGGTAGTATTCGGCTACCCAGTCCCACAGCTGCATCTGCGGGCGGCGCAGTATAGGCTCGTCATCAAGCAGGAGCGAGATCTCTTTCATCTCCACCCCTTGTGGAGGGGCGACAGAGATGTCTGCAACGATTCCGGTATAGAACTTTTTTCTGCCGAACGGCACTATGACACGTTGTCCCGGACGTATACGTGACCTCAACTCCGCCGGCACAGCGTAGGTGAATATGGAATTCAGAGGTAGCGGTAGCAGTACGCCGGCGTAGTCCATGTCAGTCACGTTATCGTGGTGTGGGTTAGATCAGCGCTTGTTTAGTCCGAGCGCGAAATAACGCCACAACGGGGCGGTCATGAGTGCCTGCTTCATGGAGTCGGATGTGAGCAGCGCGTAAAGCTCCTCTTCGGTGATACGGCGTACCACGAGATCCTCGACGTCGTCGAGATGCTGCGTGGCGGTCAGCTCGACATCGCGCGCGATATAGCAGTATGTCAGGTTGTTGGTGACGCTCGGGTTGCCACATATAACAGTGCCGAGTTCCCATTTACCTCCGGTATATCCGGTCTCCTCCTTAAGCTCGCGGCGTGCGGCGGCAAGCGGTTCTTCTCCGGCTTCCACGACTCCTGCACACAGTTCCATCTCCACAACTCCGAGCCCATGGCGGTATTGTTCGACCATGATGTACATTCCATCACGGTCGCGTGCGATGATGTTGACCCAAGAAGGATATTCGAGTACATAAAATTCGGGATTTACGCGTCCGTCCGGAAGCTCTACACGGTCGCGCCGGGCTGTGAGCCACGGTCGGCGTATCAGGTACTCCGAATCAAGGATTTTCCAGGGTGAGGGGGATGGTTTTTCGCTCATAGCCGAGTGTCGATAGCTGATTTCAGAGATATGAGTGCTTTTTCAAGCACTGCACGCGGACAACCTACGTTGAGGCGCATAAATCCTTCGCCCTCTTTGCCGAACATGGCACCGTCATTGAGCGCAAGGCGTGCTCCTTCAACGAAAAGTTCGATCAGCTCATTCTGTGGCAATACGAGACTGCGGCAGTCGAGCCATACGAGGAATGATGCCTCCGGGCGTAGCGGACGCACTTGCGGCAGATTCTCCCTGCACCATTCGATTACGAATTCGATGTTTCCCTCAACGTAGGCAAGCATCTGCCGCCGCCATTCCGCTCCTTTACGGTAAGCCGCAACGGTAGCTATGGGGGCGAAGATGTCGGGGTCGGACAGCTCGTTAGCCGTCAGCCATGAGTAGAATTGTTCGCGCAGCTGCGGATCAGGCACGATGGCGTAGGAGCTGACCACACCGGCGATGTTGAATGTCTTGGAGGGTGCGCCGAAGGTGATGCTGCATGATGCCGCTTCGGGCGAGACGGACGCGAAGGGTATGTGCCGGTTGCCAAAGAGTGCCATGTCGGAATGGATCTCATCTGATATGACAAGCACACCGTTTGCGGCGCATATCTCGGCTACGCGGCGTAGTGTCTCTCTGCTCCAGACAATTCCCGCAGGGTTGTGGGGATTAGCTAGTATGAGAAGCCGTACGGCGGGATCGGCTGCGAGCGATTCGAGGTGCACGAGATCCATGTCATAGCCACCGTCGGCACGCTCGATGAGCGGATTGTTGACAACCTGCCGATGATTGCCTTCCGGAACGAGACGGAAAGGATGGTATACAGGGGTCTGTATTATGATTTTCTCATCAGGCTCGACAAACCGGTTGATGACCATACCTATACCTTTGACAATGCCGGGGATATACGCGAGCCATTCTGGCTGGATCGACCATCCGTGCAGAGTGCGGATCCAATCGATGATCGCCGGGCGGTAGTCAGAAGGCTCGACGGTGTAGCCGAGCACAGGGTGGTTCAGACGTTCGCGCAACGCGTCGATGATAAACGATGGTGTGGCGAAATCCATGTCGGCGACCCACAGCGGTATGAGGTCAGGATTGCCATAGCGTTCGGCAAGAGCATCGGTCTTGAGTGCTCCTGAACCGCGCCGGTCTATAATCTCGTCGAAATCGTATTTCATATCTCTCGGTGTCAGTCTTCGAGTGCTTGCTTGATATCGTCGAACACATCGTCCATGTCCTCGAGTCCGACCGAGATACGGACGGTCGTGTCGAGGATATCCATCTCGCGGCGCTGCCGGTCATTGAACGGTCCGAAGATGGTGCTTGCCGGGTGGATGGCGAGTGTCCGGTTATCGAACAGGTTTGTGGCACGGCGCACGAGCTTGAGGCCGTTGAGGAACCGGAAGCATGCGTCGGCGTCGGCAAGGTCTATGGTGAGCATCGCTCCGAATGATGGACCGAACTGCCGGAGGGTTATGTCATGATATGGATTGTCGGGCAGTCCGGGGTAGTTTACCCTCTTGATCGCGGGTAATGTGCGGAGGCGTTCAGCGAGATCTCGCGCATTCGCTGTCTGAAGGGTGTAGCGTGCATGCAGGTTCTCAAGCCCGAGTGTCTGCATGTATGCCACCTGCGGAGTCATGTATGAACCGAAGTTGAGCAGCATCTCCTTGCGCATACGGTCGGCAAATCCTGGAATAGTTCCATAGTCTATCACAAGACCGCCAATAGAAGTGGCTCCTCCTGAGATGTATTTTGTGCTTGAAACGACCTCGATGTCAACTCCAAGGCTCTTTGCCGAGAACTCGGTGAACGGGATCATCGTGGTGTCGGCTATGAGCGGTATGCCGTGGGCACGGGTTATTTCGGAGATAGCCGGCAGATCGGCGACTTCCATCTGTGGGTTTGTGATGGTCTCGAGATACACACAGCAGGTATCGGCGTCGATAGCGCGGCGCACGGCATCGAGATCCGTGAGGTCGACGGTGCGTGTTTCAACCCCGAACCGGCTCAGTGTGCCTGTAAGAAGCGCGTATGTGTTGCCGAACATGTGGGTTGAGGTCACGATGTTCTTACCGGCGGCGGATACAGCCATGATTGTGTTGGCAATGGCTGCCATTCCGGACGAGAATGCCATGACATCGTTGGCGCCGGTAAGACTTCGAACCGTACGTTCATAGAATATGACGGTGGGGTTCGTGACGCGCGAATAGTCAGGGTCGTCGCTGCGTCCGCAGAATGATTCCACCATCGATGCGGCATCTGGGAACTCGTATGCCACGGTGTTGTAGACCGGCATGGAGAGGGCACCGTAAGGATCACGGCGCTGAAAACGGCTGTGGATAGTCTCGGTTTGTTTTTTCATTGCAAGATTAGTGGGAAGGGGAGGAGTGGTTATTTTTCGCGCATGAACACGTTGATCGGTGTGCCAGTGAAGTCCCAGTTGTCGCGGATCTTATTCTCAAGGTAGCGACGGTAGGGTTCCTTGACCCACTGCGGTAGATTGCAGAAGAATATGAACGTGGGTATCGGCGCTCCCTTGAGCATGGTGATGTATTTGATCTTTACGTACTTTCCTTTGTTTGCAGGTGGCGGGTATGCGGCAATAGCCTCCTGCATTACGGTGTTGAGCTGAGAAGTAGGAACGACGCGGTGGCGATTGTTGTAGACCTCCACGGCTGTCTCGAGTACCTTGTAGATGCGCTGTTTTGTCAGTGCGGATGTGAAGAGGATCGGGAAGTCGGTGAATGGCGCGAAACGCTCGCGGATGGTATTCTCGAAATGGCGGATAGCCTCGGGCGATTTGTCCTGTACGAGATCCCATTTGTTGACGCATACAACAAGTCCCTTCTTATTTCGCTGGATGAGGGAGAAGATGCTTACATCCTGGCTCTCTATGCCACGGGTGGCGTCGATCATCAGTATACAAACGTCGGAGGCTTCTATGGCACGGATCGAACGGATTACGGAGTAGTATTCTATATCTTCGTTCACCTTCGTTTTCTTGCGTATTCCTGCGGTGTCGACAAGATAGAAATCGAATCCGAACTTGTTGTAACGTGTATAAATGCTGTCGCGGGTAGTTCCGGCTATGTCGGTGACAATGTGACGGTCTTCGCCGATGAACGCATTTATGATAGATGATTTGCCGGCATTAGGTCTACCGACAATGGCAAACTTGGGTATGTCGTCGAGTTTCTCCTCCTCGTCGGCGCTCTTTTCGGGGAGTTTGCGCACCACTTCGTCGAGTAGGTCGCCTGTTCCGAATCCGTTTACGGCGGAGACAGGGTATGGTTCGCCGAGTCCGAGGGAGTAGAACTCCGGTACATTGTAGAGCCAGTCGTTGGAGTCGACTTTGTTGGCGACAAGTATCACCGGCTTGCGTGACTTGCGCAGTATCTCGGCAACGTGATCGTCAAGATCGGTGACGCCATTCATGGCATCGACCACAAAAAGTATCTCGTCAGCCTGCTCGATGGCGAGATGAACCTGCTTGTTGATCTCACTCTCGAAAATGTCGTCGCTGTTCACAACCCATCCGCCGGTGTCGACTATTGAGAATTCTTTGCCGTTCCAGTCCACGATGCCGTACTGGCGGTCGCGGGTTGTGCCGGCGGTCTCGTCTACAATTGCCGTACGGCTTTGTGTGAGTCGGTTGAATAGCGTGGACTTACCCACGTTCGGTCGACCGACGATAGCTATCATCTGTCCCATAAGGAATTATTTTAATAGTTGCACATGAGCGGTGGGGTGTGACTTTCCGGTGACTTCTAAAGACACCGGAATGAGTCACCTGACACCATTTGGTCGGTTTTCTTTTGCAAAGATACTCCTCTTATTCGATGTAGCCAAACGAGCGGAGTTTGTTTTCGCGGTTTCGCCAGTTGGGCTCCACTTTGACAAACAGTTCGAGGTAGACGCTTTTGCCGAAGAAGTTTTCTATATCCTTGCGCGCTTCTATACCGACTTTCTTCAGTTTTGAGCCTCCCTTGCCAATCAGGATGCCTTTCTGTGAGTCGCGCTCAACATATATTACAGCCATGATGTGGATGGCGCCCTGCTTCTCATCGAATTTCTCAACTATTACTTCGGCGCTGTAAGGCACTTCCTTATCATAGTTGAGCAGGATTTTCTCACGGATTATCTCTGTGACGAAGAATCGTGCGGGTTTGTCGGTCAGCGCGTCTTTCCCGAAGTAAGGCGGGTTGACAGGGAGCAGCTGCACGATGCGCTCCATGATCGATGTCACATTGAAGTGCTCTTTAGCCGAGGTGGGGAAGATCTCGGCGTTAGGCAGAAGCTCTTTCCATCGTGCCACTATGGATTCCAGTTCGCCCTGTCCACCTTTCAGCAGGTCGATCTTGTTTATGACGAGGAGCACAGGAGCTTTCTCCTTGGCTACTTTCGCAAGAAATTCGGCATTCTTTGTCGGATCCTCCACGACGTCGGTCACATAGAGAAGCACATCGGCATCGGTAAGCGCACCCTCGGAATATCCGAGCATGCTCTCCTGAAGTTTGTATTTCGGTGAGAGCACTCCGGGGGTATCGGAGAATACTATCTGGTATTCGGGTGTATTGACGATTCCCATGATGCGGTGGCGGGTAGTCTGAGCTTTTGATGTTATGATGCTCACACGCTCACCGACGAGATCGTTCATGAGTGTTGATTTGCCTACGTTGGGATTGCCGACAATGTTGACAAAGCCGGATTTGTGACCTTCGGCAACCTTTGCGGTGTCGAGGGAGGTATTATTTTTGTTTTCTTCCATAATTCGATAAGTTTCTGATAGTTCAGGCTCGCGGAGTGGCGTTGTGCCGGACATCTTTTATTAAATAAACAAAGATAGCACCGGAAAAGATGCTATCTTGTTGAAAAAGTTTCGTGGCGGACACGTGTGGCGGCAAGCGCGCTGATCCGTCGTTGTCAAGCTATCAGATGTCCCAGATGAGGTACATGGCACCCCATGTGAAGCCGGCACCGAATGCTGTGAGTATGATTTTGTCACCTTTCTTGAGGCGATCCTTGTACTCGTCGAGACAGAGGGGAATCGAGGCTGCTGAGGTATTGCCGTAATGCTCGATGTTGACGAGCACCTTGGCGGGATCGATTCCTGCACGCGATGAAACAGCCTCGATGATGCGCAGGTTAGCCTGGTGGGGCACGAGCCAGTCTACATCATCCATGGTAAGGTTGTTACGCTCTGCGACGTCGAGTGTCGAGGTGAGCATGTCGGTCACAGCGTGCTTGTAGACGAATCTGCCGTCCTGGAAGAGATAATGGTCGCCGGCATCGATTGTCTCGTGTGTGGCGGGGAGTACGGAGCCTCCACCACGCATGAGCAGGTGGTCGCGTCCCTCTCCGTCGACATGGAACACTGCGTCGATCACACCTGTGCGCTCCTCTGTGGGCTCGACAAGTACGGCTGCCGCACCGTCGCCAAACAGAGCGCAGGTGCTACGGTCGCCATAGTTGACCATCGATGACATTTTCTCAGCGGCGACAACCACCACTTTCTTTCTGAGTCCAGAGCGTACGTATGCGGCGGCATCCTCAAGGGCTACTATAAAGCCGGCGCATGCAGCCTGGATGTCGTAGGCGTAGCAGTTTTTGAGTCCGCAGTCGTGGGCTATTACCGAGCCGGTGCTGGGGAATCGGTAGTCAGGGTTTGAGGTGGCGCAGATGAGCAGCTCGATATCCTCGGGTGCTGTGCCGGTGTTCTCAAGCAGACGCTTTACGGCGTTGGAGCCGAGCAGTGATGAGCCTGCACCTTCCTGCTTGAGGATGCGGCGCTGCTTGATGCCCACGCGGGTGGTAATCCACTCGTCGTTGGTATCAACCATCTTCGAGAGCATTTCGTTGTCAAGGATGTCGTCGGGCACGTATGATGCGATGCCGGAAATTCTTGCGTAGAGCATAATCGTTAGTTGTGAGTAGCAGCGTGATCTGCCGTCTACTTATGTGTTGGAGTTATAGCTTGTATTAATTAGTGGGCTTGCCGGGATTCCGCGTAGGGTGTATGATTGACGGCATTAAAAAAGCAAATCTCCTAAAGGCGGTCTTGAGGGCGCTTTCAGGAGATGTTGTGCGGATGCCGCTGCGACCCTGAAGAAATCCTCGGATGGGATTCGTTTTTCCAGAGTCACGTTCACACCTGTCGCAGTTGTTTCAGACAGCAGCCTCCTTTTCGATAGCGATCTTGCCGCGGTAGTAGCCACATTCGCCACATACAGTGTGGTAGATGTGCCATGCTCCGCAATGGGGGCAGAGAGCGAGCGTGGGAGCTACTGCTTTGTCGTGTGTGCGACGCTTGGCTGTGCGTGTCTTGGACTGTTTTCGTTTAGGATGTGCCATTTTAGTTCTGTTATTATCGTTTGTTTATATTCTTTGAAATGAGTTCATCGGTTTTGCCGTCCGGGTCTCATGCTTCGCCGGAGTTTTCGGTATTGTCGCCTGCCAGCTTTTTCAGTCCGTCCCAGCGGGGATCGGTCGGTGTGTTGTCGGCTTCGGGCGCCATGTTGTCCATCTCATCAATCAGGCGATCCTCGAGTTCAGCCTCTTCCTCATCGGCGGCAGTCGCGCGGTGTTTCTTGAGCATCTGGCTCATCTGACGGTTGCATTTGCCTAAAGGATGCACATGCTTGATCGGTATCGAGAGTGCTACAGTATCGTAGATCATGTAGGCTACATTAAGGTAGTTGTCGCTCTCGGGGATGATCAGCAGGTCGTCGGAATCATCGTTGTAGTCTTCGCCGTACTTGACGTTGATGGCGTATTCCGTGTCGATGGGAAACTCCAGATCGTCGAGGCAACGGTCGCATATAAGCGTCACTGTGCCGTCAATGCTGAAACGCATGGCATATAGATCGGCTTTGTGATCTACCTGCAGAGACACTTCAAGGTCGGCATCATGGATGTCCTCGCTCTCCATGTTGTTGAAGAAAGGCTTTCCAAGATGATAGTGAAACTCCTGGGTGCCTTCGGGCATGCTTTTCAGGGGCAGTTTGTATTCTGTGAATTTACCCACGTTCGGTGATATTTATTTTTGAAAAACTCCGCAAAGTTAGCCAATAGTTTCGTTTTGCGCAAATTTTAATTCGGCATGTCAGAAGCTTTGGCAGACCGCATGGTCGTATTTCCGGCTCAGATCACTCTCCAGCCTGGAGCTGGGCGCGCTTGAGGTATTTGTCGATCTCAATTGCGTTTTCCTGAGCGAAAGCGGGGAAATCTTTGTCGATACGCTTGTAGAGATCAGCCTCAGCTTTGTAGTTCTTGAGCTCGCGCTGCACATTGGCTTCCTTCATCAGGAATACCGGAGTGTAGTGGGGATTGTTGTCGGAAATCTTTGCAGCTGCACGGAAGCAGTCGATAGCCTTGTCGTACTGCTGGAGATTGACGTAGCAGTCGCCTTCGAGTGATTTAGCCGATGCGCCGATGACGCTCTCTTTGGCGTCGTACTTCTTGAGGTAATCTGCAGCTTCCTGATACTTACCCTGACGGTAGAGGATTATCGCTGCGTTGAGAGCCGCGCGGTTGCCTGCGTCGTAGCCATAATTGTCAGCCACCTGTGTGTACTGTGCGAGTGCGAGGGAGTCGTTGCCCGTAGCAAGTGTGAGGTCAGCCTGTCCAATCGCTGTGTCGGCGGCTTCGATTCCGGGTTTGCGGATGGCGTAAACCCAAACGAGGATGAGGCATACCACGACCATTACAGCGGCGAATCCCCACATGACTTTCTTCTGGTTGTTCTGCACTTTCTGCTCGATGCCTGAGAGAGAGTCGTTAAGCTCGTCGATCGACGTGCGGGTCTCGGTTTCTTTTTCGTTTGCCATTTTATTATAAAAAGGTATCTGAGTTTTAATTTGCAAAGAAATGTAGGAAATCACTGCGCTACAGTGCGCAGTGTTTCGAGCCGCAAAGTTAGTTTAAATCCTGCAAATAATGAAATTTTCGACCCTTGAAATTGCCTCAGATCTGTTTGCTGCATGTCATAAATTAGCTTAGGGCGTGTGCGGAGGTGTGCGTAAAGTGTATGTTATCAGTATGATATTGTTGTCGAGTGCAGATGCATTTGCGGTATTCACATAAAAGTTGTAACTTTGTCTCCGCAAACCATAACGGTCCGGTAGCTCAGCTGGATAGAGCATCTGCCTTCTAAGCAGACGGTCATGCGTTCGAGTCGCATCCGGATCACCCAAGTTAATTATGTTGAGAATCAGTGATTTAAATTCTGAATCTCAACATAATTTTTTGTTATTTCTTGCTAAAACGGCGTTGCGTTTTGGGGAATTTTGGGTATTTTTGCGGAGAAATGGGGAAAATGTTTCACCTATGTTTCACCAAAAATCAGGGATGAATGCCATGAATTGAATTCTAGCTACATGCAGAGGAGGATTCTGCCCCCTTCCTTGACGAAGATGGCGGGATTGCGGCATACGGCTGCATAGACTTGCGCGCTGCTGACCGGCTGCCGGTCGCTGCGCAGGTAGAGATGATCTCGGTTTATGACGTAGGCTATCGCCTCGGTTGTGAGTCCACGTCCTGTGGTGGCAAGGGCATAGACCATGGCGTCTTCCAGTCTTGGTTTCGGTGTGGTCATAGTGTGTTTGTGAAATAGTACAGCGCCTATAAAAGGATAGTTATGTAATAGAACAGCGCCAACCGGATTTCCGGTTGGCGCTGTCTTGTGCGTTCAGGGATTCACGCCTGGCTTAAGCCTCGGCGGATACGCTGATGAAACGACGACCGTTTTTGCCGGTGGTGAACACCACGACGCCGTCGATGAGTGCGTAGATTGTGTGGTCTTTACCCAAGCCAACGTTTTCACCGGGGTGGTGAACTGTGCCGCGCTGACGCTTGATGATGCCGCCGGCTTTGATGCGCTGACCGCCAAAAACCTTTACACCGAGTCGTTTGCTTTCTGACTCACGGCCGTTCTTAGAACTACCTACACCTTTTTTATGTGCCATGTTTACAGATTTTTAGAGGGTTAAGCTACTACTTCCTTGATTAACACTTTGGTGAAGCACTGACGGTGACCGTTCTTGCGACGATAGCCTTTGCGGCGTTTCTTCTTGAAGAC
>CAJUKU010000025.1 GCA_910587425.1 uncultured Muribaculaceae bacterium | reverse complement strand
CTTCCGGTATTCGCACCGCGCATCGCGGAAAAGCGGATTGGTAGGACGGACTCAACTATTACAAGGGGCGCCAACACCCGACAACTTGACAACCCGTCCGCGGAATCACGCAGCGTCTCAGGCAGGGAAGAGTCCCGCCGACACCAAAGAGAACATTGACTTATCGACCGCCGTCGCACAGGAGTGTGCGCCGGATCAGGACACCATCCGCCAACCCTGAGTACGGGGCGGAGACATATTTTCAGCCCCGCTGAAAATTGTCTCCGTGGTAACACCCCCTCCCCCTCAGTTATTCGCCTTATCCGCCCTATCCCATTATAGGCTTCCCGGATGGCTGGATTTGTGTCAGAATGGTTTCGGCGGTAGGCGCCGGAGCCATTATCACACAAATCCCATAATTGTCCGAACCCATTTGCTGCTCCTCGTCTACTCGGCAGGAAGCAATTGAGGGCGCCGGGAGCGCCGCAACCGCCACGCTATAGATCGGTCATCGTAGCGTGGCGTTTTTTTTATATCAGCGTGAAAAATGTGCATCATTCAGGTGATTTGTATAAGTCAGAAATTAAATAATGGTACTATCTTTGCAAACATAAAGTTAAGCGAGACAATTGAGAATAATACAACACTAAATAAGGGATACAAATGTTTATTAGGTTTTTAGCCATTGCGCTCATGATTACGGGCGCCCTCGGACTCTCCGCAGAGACTACGACAGGAAAGTCCAAAGTATACATGACACGTGAGATCACTCCTGAAGCACTCGTAAAAATCTACAAGGCACTCGGACGTCCTGCCGACGGACACCGTGTTGCAGTGAAAATAAGCACCGGTGAGGCAGGTAATCCCAACTACCTCCAGCCGACACTCATACGGAATCTCGTCGACTCCGTCCACGGCACAATCGTTGAGTGCAACACTGCATATCAGGGCAAGCGAAACACCTTTGAGGCACACTGGGCGACTGTGCGCGAACATGGATTTGACACCATAGCACCTGTCGACCTTATGGACGAAGAGGGACAGATGCGCATTCCCGTGCGCGACCGCCGTCACATCAAATATGATATCGTAGGCAACCATCTCCCCCGCTACACATATATGGTCAACCTCGCCCACTTCAAGGGGCATGCCATGGGTGGATTCGGAGGTGTACTGAAAAATGCAAGTATCGGTGTCGCCTCTGCCGATGGCAAAACCTACATCCACTCGGCTGGTAAAACCGACAAGACTGAGGAAATATGGCAAAACATAGCCGAACAGGATCTTTTCCTTGAGTCGATGGCTGCTGCCGCACAGGCTGTCGATGACTATTTTGGCGATAACATCGTTTATATAAACATCATGAACAACATGTCGGTCGATTGTGACTGTGCGGCACATCCTTCCGATGTTCTGCTGAAAGACTACGGCATCCTCGCATCGACCGACCCCGTAGCCCTTGATAAAGCATGCGTCGACATCATATTCAATATGACCGCCACCGAAGGCAACGACAACGCACCGCTTATAGAGCGCATTAACAGCCGGCACGGTACCCATACGATTGATCATGCAGCCGCAATAGGACTTGGATCGCTTGAGTATGAGATTGTCGATATCGATAAATAAACTGTTTACGGTCATAGCCCTGTTGCCGGCATTATCAGCAGGTGCTACGGAGGCTGCCGATTCGGCAAGGGTTCTTGACGAACTTGTGGTTACCGGTACTAACCGAAGCGTGTCGCGCGACCTGCTTCCCTATTCCGTTTCTGTCATCGGGGAAGAGCGTCTTCAATCCACCGGACAGACTCAGGTGCTGTCGGCAATCTCCGGAATGGTTCCCAGTCTGTTTGTATCCGAGCGCAGTATTTTCGGCTTTGGAGTCAGCAATGGTGGCTCCGGACATATAAAACTGCGTGGTGTCGGCGGCGATCGTGCCAGCGCGGTACTGATGATGGTCGACGGTCAACCTCAGTTTGCCGGCATATACTCTCATCACATAGCCGATTTCTACGATAAGGAATATGTTGAGCGTGTGGAGGTGCTGCGCGGTCCCGGCTCTGTGCTTTACGGCTCGAATGCGATGGCTGGAGCCATAAATGTTATAACTAAAAACCCCCGTCAACGCGGGGTGCGCACCACACTCACATCACAGTATGGCTCATATAATACCTGGCTTTCGTCAGTCACCAATACCGTAAGGTTGGGCAAATTCTCATCGTTAGCGTCATTGTCTTACAACCGCACTGATGGCACCGTCGATAATTTTGACTTCAAGCAAGCCGATGGATATGTGAAGCTCGGTTACGATTTTTCTACAAATTGGAAAGCGACTGCCGACTACACTCTGATGCATTTCAAAGGCAATGACCCTATCTATCCACGTCTGTCCGACCCGGAATCAACCGATATATATCGGCAAAGCATCATCCGGGGTGAGGCATCGGTAAGCGCCGTCAACCGTTATGGCGCCACGGATGGTATGCTACGCGCTTATTACAGTTACGGCAACCATTTTGTCGATGATCCGCGCCACTTCCACAGCAAGGACAACCGGTTTGGAGTTATCGCCTACCAGAACTTCACGCCATGGCTGGGAGCTTCCGCGACTGTCGGTTTCGATTTCGACACCTATTCCGGAGAGATCCCCGTATCCGGAGGTAACAATCACACCGAAGGCTCTATGAGCACTATCAGCCGCAAGAGCATTACGGAATACTCCCCTTACGTGACGCTCTCGCAGCAGCTTGCCGGAAATCTGCTCAACATCAATGGCGGATTACGCATGGCTAACAGCGATATGTTCGACACTCAATGGATCCCTCAGTTCGGAGTCGCAGTCAATCCGGGAGCAGGGATCACCTTAAAGGGTACGCTCGCCATGGGCTACCGCAATCCATCGTTCCGCGAGCTATACCTTTACCGTATGGCTAACCCGGAGCTACAGCCCGAAAAGATGATGAACTATGAGATAAGCGTCGGTAAGCGCTTCTCCCGTTATCTTGGAATGGATCTTACGGCATATTATAGCCGCGGCACCGACATGATCCAGGTGCTCGACAACCGTAACGTGAACACCGGGCGTTTTATCAATAAAGGTATAGAACTCTCGGTGAACAGCAATCCGTTGGACAATCTTTGGCTGTTCGGATCCTACAGTTACCTGCACACATCACTCGCCAATCTTACAGGTGCACCGAAAAACCAGTATTACATCGGTGCTGAACTGACACTGTGGAAACGACTGAAGATATCTGCCGATCTGAAAGGAACCGGCGGCTTGTATGTGGCGGACGATGTCGCAAACCAGAGCTACGTGCTGCTCAACACCAAGCTGACTTATAAAATATGCCGCTATCTCGACATATTCACCCGGCTTGAGAACATCACTGATGCCTCCTACGTCATAAACCGTGGATACGAAATGCCCGGTTTCACAGCCTTAGGCGGATTCAAACTCAGTTTATGATTGATTGACTGTCATTATACCGATAGGGGGTGTGTCTACGAGCGTAGACACACCCCCTATCGTATATATGGTTCGTTATTATTCCTACTTCGATATCGCAGTCCCGTCGTGATACGCTTTGCCGACAACTGCGCCAAGTTCACGATAGGTGTTAGTCTCGGAGTCAAACGTTATCGGTCTGAGTTTTCCGTAATCCACCTTGCCATGCTCATTGAGAATCGACGGATCGGCAAGAACGTTTACAACACGTGCCGTGATCCTTGCATCGCCGTCATAGTCCTCGATCGATATCACCTCACACTCCATTGTCAGCGGGAACTGCTCGATCACCGGAGCGTTTACATGCTCGCCTTTCACCACTGTGGCACCGGCACGTGCTATCTTGTCAGGAATCTTATTGCCGGATACTATTCCGAAATAGTCGCACATCACAAGTGTGTCAACAGTACCGATGGCAACTGTAAACTGCTTGTTGAGCCGTATGTTTGCAGTGGTTTTATGACCGCCGTCGAGCAGTAGCGACAGTTCTTCATATCCGCACTGCGTTCCCCACGCGGCATTCATCGCGTCAGGGTTTCCGTCAGCGTCATACGTTCCAAGTATCAGCACCGGAAGCGGTGCTATGACGATTTTGCTTTTAATATCTTCTTTCATGAGGCTATGTATGTTTGTATTCGTCAGTAAGATGAATTATCAGGATTGGGTCTTTGCAGTTCGCTTAAGTCCGTTCACATAGTTTTTTAACCGCTCAAGTCCCTCTAGCATCCTGCTCCGCGGACACGCGATATTTATCCGCATGAAACCGTCTGTACCGTACATGGTGCCCGAGTTGAGCCATAAGCGCTCAGACACCATCAGCTCATGCTCCATATCATCTGAACTCATGCCGAGCGAACGGCAATCTACCCATACCAGATATGTTCCTTCCATAAGAGTAACATGCAGTTGCGGCAGATGTTCAGAAAAGTAATCACATAGCGTAAGATAGTTCTTGTAAATATACTCTATGAGTGCTTTGAGCCACCCCTCCCCTTCCGTGTATGCCGCTATCAGCGCCTCCACACCGAAAGGATTCACATCACACACCTCATTAATGTTTATCGCACGGTCTATCCGTTCCCTCAACTCCTGCGAGGCTGAGATTATGTTGGCGATCTGCAGTCCTGCGGTGTTGAACGCTTTAGAGGGCGAGTTGCAGGTCACGGAATTATGAAGGCACTCAGCACTGATCGATGCGAACGGGGTGAACCTATAGCCGGGAAATACAAGCTCGCAATGGATCTCGTCCGACACAACCATGACATTGTGCCGCATACAGATTGCATTCAATTGCTCGAGTTCTTCCGCGCTCCAAACGCGTCCGGCAGGATTATGAGGATTGCACAGCAAGAACAATCTTACGTCAGGATCCGCCACTTTCTTCTCCAGATCCGTATAGTCCATACGGTAACGTCCGTTCTCATATACCAACGGATTTTCCACTATCTCACAGCCATTGTTTCTGATAGAGGAGAAGAAACAGTTATACACCGGTGTCTGGACTACAACCTTATCGCCGGGTTTGGTCAATCCCTTTATCACAGCCGATATGGCAGGCACCACACCACTGGTGTAGAGAATCATATCGCGCGTAATGCTCCAGCCGTGTCGCCGTCCGAACCATTCTATTACTGCATCATAGTAACGGTCCGGAACACGTGTGTAACCGAATATCCCGTGATCAACCCTACGTCGTAGCGCCTCTATGATGCAGGGTGCAGTACGGAAATCCATATCGGCTACCCACATCGGCAGCACATCGTCACCAGTCACCGAATCCCACTTGTATGAATTTGTGTTATGTCTGTCTATAATCTGATCAAAACCATAATCCGCCATATCGCTTATATTATATTGCAAATTCTTCAAAACATCAACTCTTTTAAGCCAATTTTTTAAGCCATGCTCCGCTGTACAGGCGCCATAGGAATATAAATCCGCGGAAGCATAGCTCCACGCACATGGCGATCCATACACCGTCGAGACCATATACCGGAGCTAACAACGCCGCCAATGTCAGGCGCACAAGCCAGATACTGCCGAGATTCATACAACTCGGTATCAACGTATCACCTGCTCCGACGAATGCACCATACGATACTATCGCCGCCGCAAACATCGGCTCTGCCCATGCCTCAATCCGGAGAATACTTACTCCCAGTTCCTGCACGCCGGCATCAGGAGTGAAAAAATTCATCATCTGTGGGGCTGCGGCATACATCACTACCCCCATGACTCCCATCACAAGCATTCCCGAGTAAACTGATATTTTTGCGAAACGTCGCGCCAATGCTTTGCGGGAAGCACCGACTGACTGCCCTACAAGTGTTGTCGCTGCCTCACCGATACCGTACCCCGGCATATAGCACAGACTTTCAGCGGTGACTGCAAACGCATTCGCCGCAATCGCTATGGTGCCGAGCGGTGCCACTATGACAGTGCTCAGGATCTGCGCGCCGCACACTATAACATGCTCTACAGCTATAGGAAGTCCGATGCGTGTGGCTTTCTTAAGAACTTTAAGTTTTGGTATGAAAGACCCTGACGACAGGCGCATGTCGAGTTGCGGACTCCATCGCCACATATACAGAAACATCAATACTCCCACCACAAGTTCTGCAAGTACAGTACCGAGTGCGGCACCTTGCACACCCAGCCCGGCACCGTACACAGTAATACCGAAAATCTCCCGCGTCGGGAAAATCAGTATCGAATTGAAGAGCACGTCGAGAACGCACATCATGACATTAAGCATTCCCGGCACAAACATATTTCCGCTGCATCTCAACACGGCACCTGAGAAATAACCTAACTGAAACACCGGAAGTCCGGCGGCGAATATCAGGAAGTAAGCTGAGGCATCATTAGTTATTTCGTTGTTGCCGCCGAGCCACGACGGCAGCGATCCGCTGATACTGCACGCCAGTGCCGCTATGGCAATGCTGAAAAGCATCGTGGCAGTCAATGCCTGACGGACCACACTGCGTGCATCGGCATTCTTTCCCGCGCCTATAAGTTGCGCTACCTGAACCGAAAAGCCACTCACCACTGCCGAGCATATACTCCAGAAAAGCCATGTCGAGGTCGATACCAGCCCTATAGATGCCGATGCTGCCGCGCCAAGGCTTCCCACCATGGCGGCATCGATATATTGCATTATGATCGATGATACCTGTGCAAGAATTGACGGCATGCTCAGCAATGCCGTCAATCTTAGCTGGTCGCGCAGGCGCATCTGCTTACCGTCGCGTATTAGCGCCAGCAGTGAGTCTGTATTTCGCAGTGTATGTTTCAAACAGTTACTCGGCGTCGCGGGTCTCTATTCTACAATCGGCAGGAGCCTTCACATGGCTGTCAATTATGATCTCGCCAATTGAATCGGCTCTTATAACTCCGCTCTTCGGATTCTTGATGCTTGTCACGTGCCCCTTGATATCTGCGTTGACCGTAGAGTACTCGAACGCGAGGTCACACGACTCATCCATCGTGCAGTCTTCAAGCACGAGGTCTTCGGCGTAGCATAGCGGTTGAGTTCCTTTGATATGGCACCGTACCAGCCGCAGACGCTTCGAATGCCAGCCGAGATACTCACCGTCTATTTCCGAATCATATACAGTTACATCCTCCGTCTCCCAGAATGCATCCTTTGTATCAAGTTTGGCATTATGGATCTCTACATTACGGCATTTCTGAAAAGAGTAGTTGCCCTGCTGCACATATCCGTCGATACGGATGTCGCTGCCACGCATGAATATGTAATCGCCATTCTTGACCTCAACATCCTTGATGTCGACACCCGAGCAATCCCACAGAGTCTCGAACGCATTGGGAATCCTGACATTATGCAGTTTTATATTATGCATCTCGCGGAACATCTTCGGAGCCTCAACCAGAGTGTCAGTCATGCACAGATTGCGTGAATACCATAGTGCCGCACGCGCCCCTTCTGTAAACAGGCAGTGATTGATAACGAATCCATCTACATGCCAGAACGGATATTTCCCCTCGAAGCGGCAATTCTCTGCCTCTATGTCCGAGCACTCCTTCAGTGCCGATTCTCCGGCATGAATTGTCACGTCTTCAAGTCTGAGTCCATGGCTGCCGAACAGTGGGCGCTCGCCGCTGAATTCCTTATCCTTTATCAGTTCCATATATTCTTAGTCGTTTTCCGATTTACAAAATTAATAAAAAAGCCTTACTGCAGAGCATTGTAATGCTCGTCACTCACCGGCTCAAGCCATTCGTTTGAAAGATTTTCGCCCGGTACTTCCATAGCAAGATGCGCGAACCATTTGTCTTTTGCCGCGCCATGCCAATGTTTGACGTTTGCAGGAATGTTCACTACATCGCCGGGCAGCATCTTCACCGCAGGTTTACCCACCTCCTGATACCACCCTTCTCCGGCTACGCATACCAACAGTTGCCCGCCGCCTTTCGTCGCATGGTGAATATGCCAGTTGTTGCGGCATCCCGGCTCAAAAGTGACGTTCGACAGGTTGACGCCTACATTTGTGACAGGGTATAGATAGCTGTTCCCGATGAAGTATTTGGCGTATGCTGTGTTGGGGCTGCCGATCGGGAATATTAGTTCCTGTTCAAAGCGTGCTCTTGCATCATCAGCCGATGCAGCATCATCTTTCCACACTTCGACCGCCTGATTGAACGCCGCCCAAGCTTTAGGCCATCCGGCATAGAATGCCACCTGTGTGAGTATCTCCGCGATTTCAGTGCGCGTCACGCCATTGTTCTTTGCCGATTGGAGATGGTACGTCAGAGAGCTGTCGGTGATTCCGCTGCTCACAAGAGCCGTCACGGTCACAATGCTGCGGTCGCGCAGCGAAAGTTTATCCGTACGCCTCCAGACTTCCCCGAAGAGCACGTCATCGTTGAGTTCGGCGAACTTTGGAGCAAACGCTCCGAGCTTGTCATGACCGGCAGTCTGCTTTATTTCTGAAGGAGCTGATGTTAAGCGCGTGGGATTCTGAGAATGTGCCATATTCAATGAGATTGATAGAAGTGCGATTGCACTTAATATACTTTTCATACTTTGGTTACTTTACCTTGACTTATCTGTGATTTTTCACACTGCAAAGTTAAGGCTTTCAGTACAGGCATTATATACCTGAAATGCATCTTCATTTACCAATTTCACTGATCCCCGCAAAAACTGGCGTCCGCTCCCCTGCCGGACATGCATGGCGCATCACTCTGCCGGCATACCGCTGCATTTGGGACAAACCCCTTTTATCATGTAGTTGAACGACCGCGGGTGGAATCCGTCCGGAATCCTGACCTGTGGTATACCGGTCGATTCAAAACAGAATGTGCGCTGGCACGACTCGCAGTAGAAATGCACATGCATATCGGATATCGAACAGTGGTCCTCACCTTGACATACTTCATATTTGAGCGACCCACTGCCATCCTCTATGCCATGAACTACGTCTGCCTCAAGAAAAACGTTCAGTACTCTGAACACACTTGATTTATCCATGGTCTGTATGATATCATCGAGTTCCATGAGGCTTACAGGATGTGCAGTGTCGAGCAATGCTTCGAGAACCAGTATCCGGTTTGCCGTAGGACGCACTTTCTTACGTTCGAGTATTTCAACAGATCTTTTCATCAGTTTCCTATTTTAACTTGCAACCATCATCATAACGCGACATGATAAGTATTATTATTTCAGATCAGTGGTGGTGCTCTTCTCCGTAACCTCCAGTGTCAATGTGGTTATGACGGTCATCGGAATGGTCATGGCTCTTGCCGAAAGTATAGGCTAAGGAAAGGCGCAGTGTCCGTCCGCCCGGCCACTTTTTGATCGATTGTGTATATCCGTTTCCGAACAGCAGATCGTGCGTCTTTTTCGAATCAAAAATATCCTTGCAGATCAACGAAAGACTCCATTTACCGAGGCTCTTGCGCAATCCTGCCTCTATATCCCAGTCGGGCTCTACAAGGCCCTGCGGGGCTATGCGTCGCGAATTGTATCTTCCTGAAGCCTGTAGGGTGATATCCCAAGGCATACGTACTGAAGCCATGCAGCGGATGTCCCACACGAAGCGGTTCTGCTTCGCTCCGGTAATGGGATAAAAACTCTCATGCAGCGGATAGTCCGTTGACCACGCTTTCAGATTGCTGCTGTATAGGTTCAGGGTGGTAGTAAGCGTGAGTCGGTTGAAGAGCGTGTTGCGCGATATGATCTCCACACCGGTATTGAGCATGTTGCCGACATTCGCATGACCGTAATACATTGTATTGACCGTAGGATCCGCAGCCATCGGAGCGAGGAAGCTCACATGGCTGATCATATCGTTGTTCGAACGCAGATAACCAGAGACGGAGATCATCTGCGAGCTCCAGTTACGGATATAGGACAGCTCCAAGGCATTGCTGTATTCAGGCATGATCAGCGGGTTGCCGAGATGCACCTCAGATGGGTCGGCGATATTTTCAAATGTGTTCAGCTGTGGACCGAACGGACGTCTTATACGGCGCGAATAGGTCAGTTTCAGCTCGTCGTTGTCGCGCAACCTCAGTCCGACAGAGGCTGACGGGAATAATGCGAAATCGTTTTCCCGAAACTCCGGCACATCATCCGCGCTTTGGTCATAACCGAGCGAACGGGTTCGCGTTTGCCATGCCTCGCCACGCAGACCTGCGGCGAATGTCAGACGTTCGTGCGTTCCGGAGAAATTTATGTAGACGGCAGAGATATCCGTATCATATACGAAACGGTTGAAAAGCGAGGGTATAAATGTCATTTCTGACTCTGATATGCCGTTATAATATGATGCCGGGCTGTTCTCATGATTATAGTTACCCTTGTAACCGGCTTCTAGTTGCAACCATTCGAGAAGAGGTCTGCTATAATCTATCGCCGCTTCCCAGTTGCTGATCCTCACATTCTGGTGCTGGCTGCGCCATAGCTGTTCTTCCGTGTCGTCTCCCCACCGTTCTATTTCATGCGAATGGTTGTCGTTCGGTCCCTGCCATATATTATAGCTCACATTGGCATCAATATAACTGCCGGCGCCGGACGTGTGTTTATAGCCTAACATGATATTGGCACCATGCGTATCTCCGCTTTCGTTCATCAGGGTCTTGTTGTTCTTCCATAGTCCCGGAATATTTGTACGATGTACAGCTTCCGTCCGTCCCCACTTATGACCGAGGGTGCCTATTGCACTGAGATAGATAAGGTTTGTGCTGTCCGGCTTATAATTTGTGCCAAGACGCAGAAACATACTGTTCTCATGCTTTTTGTTGCTGCTTTCTGAGTCAAGGTATGTTCCGTCGTCATATCCGCGCAGCGACTGGC
This sequence comes from uncultured Muribaculaceae bacterium, assembly GCA_910587425.1. Lineage (GTDB taxonomy): Bacteria > Bacteroidota > Bacteroidia > Bacteroidales > Muribaculaceae > Paramuribaculum. The sequence goes on along the minus strand of CAJUKU010000025.1, from coordinate 10,412 downwards.
TGCCGCCCGGCTGATGCTGCATTTTCAATCCTAATGCTGCTACCGACTCAAACTTCCCTTCGTTATAATTTATGCTCGCGTTGATGTTGGCACCCCCGCGGGAATCGGCTGCAGCCTCGACATTTCCGAAATAACCATAGCGGCTATCCTCCTTCAGCTTTATGTTTATAATGCCTGCGGTTCCTTCCGTGCTGTGGCGCGAGGAAGGATTTGTCATCACCTCGATACTCTCTATGCTCTCAGCCGGAATCTGACGCAAAAACTGCGAACAGTTGTCAGCATTCATGCCCATCTCCTTGCCATTGATCCAGACCAGGACATCTGAATTGCCACGGAGCGATATGTCACCATCGTTATTCACGTCGACCGACGGGATTGATGCGATCAGTTCCTCTGCCGACGCACCGGTCGACGTTATGTTTGAGCTGACATTGAACACCCGGCGCTCTGAATTCACCGACATCTGGCTGCGGGTTCCGGTCACCACCACCTCCTGAAGCAGTTTCGAGTCGTCCCCAAGGTCTATCCGTCCGAGTTCTACGTCGGTATCACCCACCACGATCTCCCGTTCCTGACTTATTGTGCCGATGAAGCTGACTCTTATGATGTATTTGCCAGCCGGTGCATTCTCGATCTTGAAAATGCCCGCTTCATCTGTCATCGTGCCAATGCCCGAGGGCACACCCGTTTCAGGATTTACCAGAACGACACTGGCGAAATCTATAGGCTCACCCGTATTCTTACCGAATACAGAACCGGTTATATTTCCATCGGCATGCGCCTGAAAAAAGTAAGCCAGCGACAATGCGGCAGCCATGGCGCGCGATATATTGTTATTCATTACAAAAATGCTTCTGTTTCATTAAACCTATGGATCAACGTGCGGTCGACAGCCGTACGTTTCCGATGCAAAATTACTATATTATTATTGCAACAAGTTTGCAAACAGTATCTGTCAGCTATAAAGCCATAGGTCTTGATCCATTTATTTTGCATAGAGGTATTGACAAACCATCCTAAAATGCTTATTTTTGTACAGCGAAACTCAATATGGACTTGAAGGGTAACCATAAGATAATACAAGCTGTAAAAAGCACGCTCGGTGATGCAGACACCCGGCGTATTTTCATCGTAGGATTTAGCGGAGGCGCCGATTCTGTAGCATTGCTCGCTGCGATGCACGAATGTGGCTACAATGTTATCGCCGCTCACTGCAACTTTCAGCTGCGCGGTGAGGAAAGTCTACGCGATGAGAACCATGCCCGACAGATCGCCGGTCAGCTTGACGTTCCATTCATGCTGAGACGTTTCGACACCCGGAAATTGCAGTCTCACAGCGGGGGGTCTATTGAAATGGTATGCCGACGTCTGCGCTACGACTGGTTCGGGGAATTGATTGACGCTTATTCTGCCGAGGCTGTGGCTATTGCCCATCATGGTGACGACAATGTAGAGACATTGCTCCTGAATCTTTTCCGTGGCACAGGCATTGCAGGACTAACCGCAATGCGTAGTGAAGCCAAGCAACCTGTCCGCGTCATCCGTCCGCTGCTGCAGTGTACGAGGAATGACATATTGCAGTATCTTGCTGAAAGAGATCTAAGATATGTCACGGACAGCACGAATCTTAGTTCTGACTATCGGAGGAATGCCATAAGAAACATCATAATGCCGGCGATCCGGCAGAGTTTCCCTAACGCGGATAAGGCAATCGCTGATACCATAAGCCATCTGCAGCAGGCTGAGGATTTCATGCGCCGTCAATTGGATGTGATAAAGAGTAAGTATTTCATCATTACTGATGGAGTGGTAAATATTCATATCGCCCGGCTCATTGCCGAAACTCAAGATCCGGCTTTCATACTGCATGAGCTGCTCACCCCTTATGGATTTACTGACGGACAGATTACCGACATAATGAATTGTGTACGGCAACAGGTATCGGGGCGGGTATTCAAGGCTGCGGCAATAAACTATATACTTGACCGTGGCATATTGCGTCCCTGCAATTCGGAGAATGCAATCGCTTCCACCGAATCTATAGCCGTAGTAACCGAAAGAGTGTCCAAAGAGTATATGACAGATACGCCCGGATTGTGCTATTTCAATCCTGCGGTACTTGAAGGGACTCCGCTCAACTGGCGTTTTTGGAGCGAAGGGGATCGCATGCGTCCATTCGGCATGAAAGGAACCCGTAAATTGAGCGATATTTTCCGCGACGCGAAGATCCCCAATGACCATAAGCACAGATTGCCACTGCTCGTGAAGGGTGACACAATACTATGGATTCCGGGAATCCGACGCAGCATGCACTACCCTGTTATGCCCGATGACAGTGAGATAATTCTTGTGAAAGCCCTCGCCATGGATTTCAAGAATCTGTAAATTACCGCATTCCCATCGCATGGCAAAAATAAATCTCAAAATGCTTGCCTGATTTTACGAAAAGCACTAACTTTGCACCGCAAACCGCAATAGGAAAGATGCCGGAGCGGTCGATCGGGACGGTCTCGAAAACCGTTGTACCCTTACGGGTACCCAGGGTTCGAATCCCTGTCTTTCCGCTAAGAAAACCGCTTATAACCGCTATGGCTCTATAGTTGTAGCGGTTTTCTTTATTTATTGCAGACTCAAATAAAAACTAAGGCGACGCGATCATTCAAAAATGGTCAGATAATGCTAAATTTGCCGTATGGTAGGAAAAGAAATCTACATATTCGGAGCGGCTGGTTTCGCTGCCGAATCAGCTTTGATAGCCCGTCAATGTGGCTATCACGTGGCGGCTTTTGTAGAATCCGACGCGGCTTGGATGCCTGAACGCACCGCTTTGGAGCTTATGCCCGGAGATTGGGTGAAGATAATGCCGCAAAGTCAGTTCGCCGATTCTATTGTGCCCGGCACTTGCGTAGCCATCGCTATTGCCGACGCAACTATTGCGCGTCGTATTGCAGATCAATTTGCGTCAGTACTATCTTTCCCGAATATAATCCACCCGTCGGCATCGGTTGAGGCGGCATCGATAGAGAATTGCGGTAATATAATATATCCCGGTTGCATTATATCATGGCATGCGCATGTCGGACGGTTTAATAAATTTCAGGCATACGTCACAATCGGGCATGAGGTGAAGATCGGAGATTTCAACGAATTTAATCCGCGTGCTACCGTCAGCGGTTGTGTGACAGTCGGCAACGGTTGTCTGCTTGGAGCTGCGTGCAGCGTGCGCCAGGGACTAAGGATCGGTGATGATGCCGTAGTCGGTATGGGGGCTGTTGTCACAAACGACGTGTCGGATGGCGATGTGGTAGCCGGAGTCCCCGCCCGGTCATTAAAATAATATATTTGTATGGGTAAATGCATTATAATTGCTGAAGCCGGAGTAAACCATAATGGTGATTTCACGCGCGCCAAAGAGATGGTAGTTGCGGCAAAGAATGCCGGTGCCGATTATGTTAAGTTTCAGGCGGTCTCCGACACATCCAATCTGATATCACGGGGCGCATCGATGGCAGATTATCAGAAGCGCAACACCGGCAGCGAGCAGTCACAGCTTGAAATGGTGCGCCGCCTGATGCTTCCGTTAGAACAATACCGCGATCTGTCTGAGCTTTGCAGAAGTGAAGGAATAGGATTTGTTGCTACTCCGTTTGATATTGCATCGGTCGAATATCTTGCCTCGCTTGGTATGGATTTCATGAAGGTGCCATCAGGTGAGATCACTGACAAGCCATATCTTGAAGCGATAGCGGCGGCTGGAATGAAGGTCGTAATGTCGACCGGCATGTCGACGCTCGGCGATATAGAACAGGCATTGACCGTGTTATATAAAGGTGGGATCACAGAAGATATGATCACATTGCTGCACTGCAATACAGAGTACCCCACCCCATTTTCCGATGTGAATCTACGCGCGATGGCAACGCTCCGCCAGGCGTTCGGCACATCTGTAGGCTACAGTGACCATACCCTCGGCACTGATGTACCCGTGGCGGCAGTGGCACTCGGTGCGTCAGTGATAGAAAAGCATTTCACGATGTCGCGAGATCTTGAGGGACCGGATCATGCAGCTTCTCTTGTCCCCGAGGAACTTGACCGGATGGTAAGATCCATACGCAACGTTGAGCTCGCCCTCGGTTCGCCGGTAAAGCGTGTTAGCGGGTCGGAACAGCGAAATCTCGCCGTGGCACGTCGCAGCATAGTAGCCGCGCGTAAGATTGAGGCTGGGCAGATCATGACACGCGATGATCTTACGGCTAAACGTCCCGGCAATGGAATCAGTCCGATGCTTATAGATGATGTCGTAGGGCGTCGAGCGATACGCGATTTCAACATTGACGATCTGATAGAGTTATGAAACCGTTACGAATATGCTTCATTACCGGCACCCGCGCCGATTATGGAATCCAAAGCCGGCTGATGCAGACACTAAACGCCAGACCGGATGTCGAGTTGCAGATCATTGCTACCAACATGCATCTGTCGCCGGCGCATGGAATGACCGTAAACGAGATTGAACAGGACGGATTGACCGTTAGCGGCCGTGTGGAATGTCTGCTAGGTTCTGATTCGCCTACGGCTACCGTAAAATCCGCGGGACTCGCAGCCATTGGCATCGCAGATGCTTTGGAACGGCTCAAGCCGGACAAAGTGGTTGTGCTGGGCGATCGTTATGAAATGCTCGCGGCGTCAATGGCAGCGCATATATTCAGGATTCCTATAACACACCTATATGGTGGCGAGACCACCCTTGGTGCATACGATGATGCAATACGCTATGCCATAACTCAACTGTCGAGCATTCACCTGACATCTACAGAGCAATATCGTCGGCGTGTGATTGAGATGGGTAAGGATGCATCTTCGGTACATTGCGTTGGAGCGTTAGGAGTCGACAATATCCACAACTCCCCCACCCTGCAGCTCGCAGAACTCGAAAAATCTATCGGGCATAAACTGGGAGAAGGTTTCCTACTCGTTACATTTCATCCTGCCACAGCCGTGCCCGGCGATGAGCAACGACAGATCGGTGAGCTGCTTGAAGCTCTGGAGAATTTCGTGGATGAACGCAATATCCTGATCACTCTGCCGAATTCTGATACCGGAGCGGAAACTATAAGAGAACAGATTGTCGGGTGGAGTGAGCGCCACAAGGATAAATGTGTGGCTGTTGCATCGCTCGGGCGTGTCCGCTACTACACTGCTCTGCGCTACTGCGGTGCCGTTGTGGGAAATTCCTCAAGCGGACTGATCGAGGCTCCTTCGTTCCGTAAGCCGACAGTAGATATTGGTGACCGGCAGGCTGGACGTGCGGCAGGTCCGACAGTGATACATTCATCAGCTTGCCGTGCGACCATTACCGATGCTATCCGAAAAGCCCTTGATCCACAGTTCATATCTGAGTTGGAGCTTGGATCAGGGAATTCGTCGCTCAATCCGTACGAACAGCCACGCACACTTGAAAAGATAATAGACATACTTGTTAAGCCAATATGACAAAACGAAAAAGATATCGCCGGCAAGCGGCATGTGCCAATAAGAATACGCTGCTACGCTATATGATTGTGGCATTCGTGCTGCTTGTGGGGGTGAAGTTTGCCTCCGACATACGTGCCCGCGATGAAGAACGTGCACTCCGGGAGCGCGAATCAGAGACAGCATTTGCATTGCCTGGAAAAGATTCGCTTCTGCATGTAGTCACAAATCCAGTTCTTGATCAGCTGATGCTCAACCGCACGGGGATGTCGATCTCTTTCAACCGGCAGATGCATGAGCCGAATTGGGTGGCATGGGAGCTGACGGCTGATGAGACAAAAGGAAGCATAAAGCGTGAGTCGAAGTTTTCAACTGATCCCGATGTCGAAGCATCGGCTGATCCGTGGGACTATAATTACACCGGTTTCGATCGCGGGCACATGGCACCGGCGGGCGATATGAAATGGGACGCGGATGCAATGCGAGAGACGTTCTATATGACAAATATCTGTCCGCAGGCTAAAGCTCTCAACACTGGCGCATGGAAAAATCTTGAGGAGCGTTGCCGTCGTTGGGCTCAGCGTGATTCATCGCTGATAATTGTTTGCGGACCCGTACTTACAGATACTATCACGGAGTTTATCGGCGACAACCGTGTGGCTGTTCCATCGCGTTTCTTCAAGGTAATTCTGGCGCCGTATGCCAAACCGATGCGCGCAATCGGATTCATTTTTCCGAATGCCAAGGCAATCGGTGGACTGCAACCGGCAGCCGTGAGCGTCGACAGTGTGGAGAGTGTCACCGGACATGATTTCTTCACCGCACTCCCCGACTCTTTGCAGAAAATCATAGAAGCACAATCTGACTTCCATTTATGGAACACTCTGAAATAAACTCACTCCATACTGACACAATCTGTGCTATCTCCACCGCTCCCGGTACTGGTGGCATTGCCGTAATACGTATAAGCGGTCCGAAGGCGATTGATATTACCGATAGTGTTTGGCATGGCAAACGGCTTTCTGATGTAAGATCCCATAGTGCACATCTCGGCAAAATAATCAATCCGGCAGATGGTGATCATATCGATACAGCAGTCGCGACCATATACCGTGCGCCCAATTCATTTACCGGTGAGGATACTATCGAACTGTCAGTGCACGGATCATCATATATACAGTCAACGCTGCTTCAGGTGCTCACACAGCAGGGCTGCCGTATAGCTGAAGCGGGAGAATTTACCCGTCGGGCATTTGCAAACGGGAAACTCGATCTTGCGCAGGCAGAGGCGGTTGCCGATGTGATTGCTGCTAAAACACGGTCGGCGCACCGGATTGCATCAGCCCAGATGCACGGCAGATTCTCGCAACGGCTTTCAGAACTGCGGCAGCAACTCATAGATCTGGCGGCACTTCTTGAACTGGAGCTCGATTTTTCAGATCAGGATGTTGAATTTGCCTCACGATCGCAGATGCTGCACGTGGCGACAGACATCCTCGCGGAAATCGATCGTCTCGCGAATTCATTTGCAAACGGTCAGGCTATTGCCAATGGAATTCCGATTGCGATAGTAGGACACACAAATGCGGGGAAATCAACCCTTCTCAATACGCTGCTGCAACGCGAACGAGCTATAGTCAGCGATATACATGGCACTACACGCGATACCATAGAAGAGACGCTTAAGATACAGGGTACATTATTCCGGATAATAGATACTGCCGGACTTCGTGATACAGACGATCCTGTAGAGGCTATCGGAATAGAGCGTACTATAGACGCCGTAAAACGTGCTTCAATAGTGCTTTTGGTCATTGATCCCGCGGACGTGTCTGGAGAGAGTACGGCAAAGGCATCGATCAAGGAAACCGGACAAGTTATACTCAATAACATGTCGCCGGAAAGCACTCTCATCATACTTATAAATAAATGTGATAAGTCTCAGTATTCATGTGATCTGACTGAAATTATCAAAGATGCGCTTTCTATAGAGGATACGCTTTCTGAGAAAAACATCATCCATAGTATTTCAGCGAAGACCGGACAAGGCATTGAAACGCTTCTACAATTAATACACTCTGCCGCACGTATCAATGACCACCAGGAGGATGTCACAGTTACAAACGTTCGCCATTATAACGCTCTCATCAAAGCCCGGGAATCAATCCGTCGTGTAATCTCAGCCCTATCTCCAGTCAACGACAGCAATATTACTACGCCTGTCGATGACAGTATAAACGATTATATCAAAAGCTGTGACGACAGAAACGACGATGGTATGAACAAGAATTTCATCAGCAGTGATATCAATTACAGTTGCGGCATAAACAATGATGACGTTAAGAGTGATAGCAATTTACTAACCAGCACCATGGCAGCCACATCGGATAACTCCTCAGCCAAACCCCCTCTCCCCGACATGTCTATATCAGCAGACTCCAACTATATATCGGCAGATTTCATCGCGCAGGATCTTCGCGAGACCATCCACCATCTATCCACCATCACCGGCGAAATAACCACCCCCGACATCCTCTCAACCATATTCTCCCGCTTCTGCATCGGAAAATAAATCATTGACACACAATGCATTATAATGATAGTAATTGACTATCATTGAGCGGAAAAACTTGAAGACATTCAGTAGCGCCTAATGCTGATAACGGTCAGTATTAGGCGTTTTTACGCACTTATTTGTACGGATATTGTACGTCGTTGACCATCTCCGCCCCAAGCGCCGACAAGGTGGTGGAGGAAGTTGACAACAGTTGTCAATGGTTTACGAACATTTACAAACTCGGAGAGAAATCTCCACGTACAATATGAGTAGCAACATAAGAATTGAGAAAACCTGTGAGTGGTGCGGCAGTAAATTCATTGCCCAGACCACCGTGACGCGCTTCTGTTCCAAACGGTGTGCAGAGCATTCGTATAAGGCGCGATTGAGAAATGAGAAAGTACAACGGGCGCAGTCCGTTGAGCCGAAATCTTTGACGGAAGTCAAGGAGAAAGACTACTTGACCGTTGCGGAAACTGCGACATTATTGGGGATGACTCGTCAAGGAGTCTATAAGCTAATCCATCGAGGTGAATTAACAGCATCAAAGTTGAGTTCTCGCTTAACCTTAATCAAACGTATAAGCATTGAGCAAATGCTTGATAAAACGCCCTACGTTAAAAGAGAATCCACTGAGAAGAATGACAAAACCATCACTGAGTTTTATACCCGCGCTGAGATTCGGGAGAAGTTTGGCGTGAAGGATTCGTGGATATATAAGGTCGTAGCCGAAAATAATGTACCAAAGACTATCCTCCGTGGAAAGGCTTATTTCAGCAAGGCGCACATTGACCGACTTTTCTCGGCGCGTAAGGAGAATACGGAAATCACGGATTGGTATTCTGTGGAGGATATTCAACAGAAATATGGCATGACGCTGTCGGCAATCTATTCGCTGGTGTCGAAGGTCGGTATTCCCAAACGTAAGGAGGGTCCGAAGGTGTATTACTCCAAGTATCATTTTGATGTTGCCAAGGGTGCAAAGTCGGCTGAGGATGTCGAGTTCATTTCGGTATCTGATGCCATGGAGAAATATTCTTTGACCCGAGACCAACTATATCACTACGTCAAGACTTACAAGATAACCAAGCTACGCTGTGGTAAATATATCAAGCTGAACGCCAAAGAGTTAGCAGAGTTATTCAACCCTAAGATTCAGTTATAATCCGGTGATTTTGTTCACTGCACAACCACCTATTTCCTTCGCACATTATAATCAGAAAAATAAATATGAAAGCATCAAGTATCTCAAAAGTCACTCTCCGTCAGGAGAAACTCAAAAGCGGCAAACTGTCGCTCTACCTCGATTTCTACCCACCTATTTGGAATCCGAACATCAAGAAGATGTCGCGCCGGGAATTTCTCGGTCTGTATCTCATTGCCGAGCCACAGGATAAATTCGAGATGGACTACAACGAGGCCATCTTGATAAAGGCGCGTGGCATACGTGCGCAGCGTGAGATGGCAATTATCAATGAGGAGTTCGGCTTCATTGATAAAACCAAGAAACATGCCGACTTCCTCGCCTACTTCGAGGACAAGGCGAAATCGAAATATCAGAAGTGGGAGATTGTATATAAGCATTTCTGCGAGTTCACAAATGGCCGTTGCCTCGTGAAGGATGTGACTATCGGTCTATGTAACGACTTCCGGAGCCACATCCTTAGTCTGCGTGTCAAGAAAAAGAAGTATGCTAAAATCGCCACCAATTCCGCAGCCGGATATTGGTCAACTTTCCGTGCCCTGCTCAAAATGGCATATAAGGAGGGACTACTCAATGAGAACATTAACGACCATCTGGAATCCATCGACTGGGAGGAGCCTAAAATCAACTTCCTTGAAATTGAAGAAATCAGAAAACTCGCCGCCACATCCTGCAAAGTGGATGTTCTGAAACGAGCATCGCTGTTTGCTTGCCTCACAGGATTACGCATCAGCGACATCCTCCAGTTGAAATGGGACAACATTGAAGTATCACCCGATGGTGGTCACTGTATGCGCATCTGCACTCAGAAGACCAAGACACATGCCACTCTCCCTCTCAGCGAGGAAGCATTATCCTATTGCGGAGAGCCGAACCGTGGACTCGTATTCAAAGGATTGAGCCGCGCCCACACCCGCGAACCATTCAAAAGTTGGATGAAAGCCGCCGGTATCACCAAGAAAATCACCTTCCACGGGCTACGCCACACCTACGCAACCCTGCTGATAACCAACGGCACCGACATATACACAGTCTCAAAGATGCTCACCCACAAAAACGTTACCACAACCCAGATCTACGCCGAAGTCGTAAACCAGAAGAAACGTGACGCCGCCAACAGCATCACGTTGAAATAAATCCATCAGAATTTGGATGGAGTAAACTTTTTAGTTAACTTTG
>CAJUKU010000024.1 GCA_910587425.1 uncultured Muribaculaceae bacterium | reverse complement strand
CCCCCTTAGACGAAGCCGCCGGTCCACAACGGACCGGCGGCTTCTTTTTTGGCACCAATAGGGAGGAATGGGCGGATAGGGCAAATATTGCCAATAAGGCTAATAGGGCTAATAATGCGAATACGGCTAATAAGGTGAATAGGCTGAGAGGAGGGGGGGGGAGAGGGGGAAGTGTTAAAAAGGGGTTTTTAGAGTGGAAATTGGGGGAGTGTGATTATCTTTGCGATTGTAAGATTCCGGTTCAGGGAAGCTGATGACTGCGCCGGAACTGAACAAGTCAAACAAATACTGATAAATAAAGAGAATACCTAAAATCAAACCAATACCTGTAAAGACAATGAAGAAACATAATTTTTACGCAGGACCATCGATCCTGAGCCAGTACACAATAAAGAATACGGCGGATGCTATTCTGGATTTCGCCGGAACCGGTCTTTCAATCCTGGAAGTATCTCACCGCAGCAAGGAATTTGTGGCTGTGATAGAGGAGGCGCGTGCTCTCGTCAAGGAGCTTCTTGACGTACCGGAGGGGTACTCGGTGCTGTTCCTCGGTGGCGGCGCAAGTATGCAGTTCTGCATGGTGCCCTACAATCTGATGGCTAAGAAAGCGGCGTATCTCGAAACCGGAACATGGGCTGTTAACGCTATAAAGGAAGCGCGGCTGTTTGGTGAAGTCGATGTGGTGGGTTCCTCAAAGGATGCTAACTTCACATACATACCGAAAGGCTACACAGTGCCGCAGGATGCAGATTACTTCCATTTCACATCGAACAATACAATCTACGGCACAGAGATGCGCTACGATCCGGATGCCGGAAACGTGCGCCTTGTAGCCGACATGTCGAGCGACATATTCTCGCGTCCGGTCGATGTTAGCAAATATGACCTCATATATGCCGGCGCACAGAAAAATCTCGCGCCTGCGGGAGTGACAATCGTAATTGTGCGCGAGGACGCGCTGGGTCATGTGGACCGCGTGATCCCGACCATGCTCGATTACCGCACGCATATAAAGAAAGACTCGATGTTCAACACCCCTCCGGTGCTTCCGATATACTCGGCTATGCAGACTCTGCGCTGGTACAAGGAGCTTGGCGGCGTGCGTGAGCTTGAGAAGATGGATCTCGCAAAGGCGGAGAAACTGTATGACGCCATCGATTCGAGCCGCATGTTCATCGGCACAGTGACCGATCCCGCCGACCGCTCGATCATGAACGTTACGTTTGTGATGCGTCCGGAATACAAGGATCTGGAGAAGGCATTTGTCGACTTTGCCGCCGAGCGTGGTATCGTAGGCATCAAGGGTCACCGTTCGGTAGGCGGTTTCCGCGCATCGCTCTACAATGCGCTGCCGATGGAGAGCGTTGAAGCTCTTGTGGCTGCTATGAACGATTTCCAGGAACGCCACTAATACAATGCGATCATGAAAGTACTTGTAGCAACCGAGAAGCCGTTTGCAGCGGTGGCTGTCGACGGTATACGCAAAGTGGTGGAGGATGCCGGCATGGAGCTGGTGCTCCTGGAGAAATATGCATCGCGCGGCGATCTGCTTGCAGCCGTAGCTGATGCCGACGCGCTGATCATACGCAGCGACAAGGTTGACGCCGAGGTTTTTGCAGCGGCACCGAAGCTGAAAGTGGTGGTGCGCGCAGGCGCGGGATATGACAATGTAGATCTCGCCGCCGCCACGGCGCATGACGTGTGCGTGGAGAATACCCCTGGTCAGAATTCCAACGCCGTTGCCGAACTGGTGTTCGGGCTCGCCGTGATGGCGGCGCGCAACATGTACGACGGCACGTCAGGTTGGGAACTTCGCGGCAAGCGCCTCGGCATCCACGCTTTCGGACAGGTGGGCAGAAATGTGGCGCGTATCGCCCGCGGGTTTGAGATGGAGGTATCCGCGCTTGACCCGTTCTGTCCCGACGAAGTGATCGCCGCAGCAGGTGTGAAGCCTGTGCGCAGTGTGGAGGAGCTGTATGCCGACAACCGCGTGGTATCGCTCCATATCCCTGCTACCGACGAGACACGCCGCTCCGTGGGTTACGATCTCATAACACGTCTGCCGAAAGGGGGAGTGCTGGTGAACACCGCCCGTAAGGAGGTGATCGACGAGGAGGGGCTTGCCCGCGCGCTCGCCGACCGTCAGGATCTGAAGTATGTGGCTGATATCCGTCCGGATAACGCCGACAAGCTGCTTGCCGAGTTCCCGGGACGGGTATTCTTCACCCCCAAGAAGATGGGAGCACAGACTGCCGAGGCAAACATAAATGCGGGAATTGCCGCCGCCCGGCAGGTGGTGGACTTCCTCGTGAACGGTGTGGATAAGTACAGAGTGAACAGATAAGGCTGATAAGGCGGCTGATGCTGCCTTGAGGCATGGAAATATAGCGGTGGCTGTGTCCGGAAGGGTGCAGCCACCGCTTTTTTGGTCATCTGGTGATGGGGAGGGCGGGTTGTGAGGATAGTTATGTAAAAATTTATGAAATAGGGTAAATTAAATTTGCGGGGAGGGGTGAATAATTCGTAACTTTGTATCGGGCGAGATCGGCTCTGCCAGTGGCTGATAAGGCTGATAGTGGCTATGAGGCTGATAAGGCAAATAAGGCTAATAGGGCTAATAAGGCTGATAAGAGGCTGGGGCGGATCGCTGCGCGGAAATTGAGAATCCATTCGAAAGACAATACAAATAAATAATACCATCATTTCACGTTTGTTATGGAACAACAATTATTCTGGATCGTGCCGGCATCGTCGGTGATTGCGCTGCTGCTGGCATGGTTCTTCTACAAAGGGATGAAGCGTGAGGACGAGGGTACCGACCGCATGCGCGAGATAGCGCTGTTCGTGCGTCAGGGAGCCATGTCCTACCTCCGTCAGCAGTACAAGATCGTGGGCATAGTGTTCCTGTGCCTCGTAGTGCTTTTCGCCATAATGGCTTACGGTTTCCAGCTCCAGAACCCGTGGGTTCCGGTAGCCTTCCTCACTGGCGGCTTTTTCTCCGGTCTGTCGGGCTTCCTAGGCATGAAGACCGCCACCTACGCCTCGGCACGCACGGCAAACGCCGCACGCACGTCGCTCAACCGCGGTCTGCGCGTAGCCTTCCGCAGCGGCGCCGTGATGGGTCTTGTGGTAGTGGGTCTCGGACTGCTTGATATCTCCGTCTGGTACGTGATCCTCAACGCTTGCGTGACCGGTCTGAGCGGCACCGCCAAGCTCTGCATGATCACCACCACCATGCTCACCTTCGGCATGGGTGCCAGCACACAGGCGCTCTTCGCGCGTGTGGGTGGCGGCATCTACACCAAGGCAGCCGACGTGGGCGCTGACCTCGTGGGTAAAGTCGAGGCAGGCATCCCGGAGGATGACCCCCGCAACCCCGCAACCATCGCCGACAATGTGGGCGACAATGTGGGCGATGTAGCCGGCATGGGTGCCGACCTCTACGAGTCGTACTGCGGATCTATCCTCGCCACCGCCGCTCTCGGCGCCGCCGCTTATCTGATCGGTGGCGACCCGGTGATGCAGTATAAGGCAGTGATCGCGCCGATGCTCATCGCAGCCGTCGGCATCGTGCTCTCAATCATAGGCATCTTCTCCGTGAGCACCAAGGAGGACGCGACGATGAAAGATCTGCTCCGCTCGCTCTCGCGCGGCACAAATCTCAGCTCTCTGCTGATCGTCGGCGCCACATTCCTGATTCTCTGGCTCCTGCAGCTCGATAACTGGGCGCTGATAGGCTGCTCTGTTGTCGTCGGTCTGCTTGTGGGCATAATAATCGGTCAGTCGACAGAATATTACACATCGCAGTCTTACAAACCCACCCGCAAGCTCGCCGAGAGCGGCACCACCGGTCCCGCCACAGTGATCATCTCCGGCGTGGGTCTCGGCATGATCTCCACCGCCATTCCGGTGATCTCGGTAGTAGCCGGCATCATACTCTCCTACTGGTTTGCCTCGGGTCTTGACTTCACCAACGTGGCTATGGGTCTCTACGGCATCGGCATCGCCGCCGTAGGTATGCTCTCGACGCTCGGCATCACCCTCGCCACCGACGCTTACGGCCCGATAGCCGACAATGCGGGCGGAAACGCCGAAATGAGCTCGCTCGGCGCCGACGTGCGCCGCCGCACCGACGCTCTCGACTCGCTCGGCAACACTACCGCCGCTACCGGCAAGGGCTTTGCCATCGGCTCGGCAGCCCTGACAGGTCTTGCGCTGCTTGCCTCCTACATCGAGGAGATCCGCATCGGTCTCGAGCGCCTCGGCACAACGATGATACAGATCGGCGAGCGCGCCGTGCCTATCCATGAGGCATCGTTCACCGACTTCATGGCTTTCTACGAAGTGAACCTCATGAGCCCGAAGGTGCTCTCAGGCATGTTTATCGGCGCCATGATGGCATTCCTGTTCTGCGGTCTGACGATGAATGCCGTAGGTCGTGCGGCAGGTCACATGGTCGACGAAGTGCGCCGCCAGTTCCGTGAGATCAAAGGTATTCTCACCGGCGATGCCACTCCCGACTACGCACGCTGCGTGCAGATATCCACGAAGGGTGCGCAGCGCGAGATGGTGTTCCCCTCGGTGCTCGCTATCGTAGCCCCGATCGTGACCGGACTCGTATTCGGCGTGCCGGGTGTGATCGGTCTGCTCGTTGGCGGTCTTTCAGCCGGCTTCGTGCTTGCCATCTTCATGGCAAACGCCGGCGGCGCATGGGACAACGCCAAGAAATATATCGAGGAGGGCAACTTCGGCGGCAAAGGCAGCGAAGTGCACAAGGCTACTGTTGTGGGCGATACCGTAGGTGATCCGTTCAAGGATACATCGGGTCCGTCGCTAAATATCCTCATCAAGCTCATGTCGATGGTGGCTATAGTTATGGCGGGGTTGACTGTCAGCTGGAGCCTATTTTAATTGAGGGCTATAAGGCTTATCAGGGGCGTTGTGCCGAGGGCGGCATGGCGCCCCTGATTTTTTTTGAAGGAGGGTAAGGTCAATAAGGTCATTAGGGTCATTAGCGTCATTAAGGTCTTTAAGGTGGATAGGGTGGATGTTACAATGTTGTTAAATTTTGGGGCGGAGTGTTGGGAGATTGACAGGAGGATGCTAATTTTGCGAAAAACTGTGCCGGATGTTGTCGGCACGCTAATAATCAAGTTATTATACAGGTTAAAGTGTACAGGATACCCTTAGTTTCTACCCCCCCCCCGTAAACGATTTATAAATCAATCGGTTACATGCGCAACTGAGGACCCCTTGAACGGGTCGCCTCCGTGAGATGACGCTATGCCCCTACGGCGCGTCAATCGCACGGCTTTTTTTGTGCCCATACGGCACATGCATTGTGTTTCCTCTCATTCCGACGCGCCCCCTGCTGTCTTCTCTCCTCCTACTACTCCTCTCACCCCTCAAATATCACACTATCTACTAACGAAAAGTATACAGGAATGAAGAAACTTTTACTCCTTCTGCTGCTTGCGGTGACATTTGCTGTGCCCCGCGCCGCAGCCGACGACCCCGTGTTTACGGAGGTCAACTCCTATGAGGAGCTTATGAAGCCTGAATATGATGGCAAACACGTGAAGTTGAATTTCGTGTTGAATCTGGTTACTCAGATTACCGATGCTGATAATAGTTCTGAAAATGGGTTCTCAAACGCCATTTATACGCGTGATGTTAACGGTAACCCGTTAAAGATATCAGCTCGCGCAGCCAATGCAGTCCCATTGTCTACTTTCCTTAGATGGAAAGATGGTGGGGTTTTGGCTAACTTCTTCGGTTTTGATGGTGACAATCTCCGTTCTTATTCGAAAGCCGGATTGTTTCAGGGAGTATTCCATCTGAATGAGGGACATCCTGAATTGATAGTCGCTGATTCGAAAGCAGATGAACCCTATGATTATACAGCATCCATACCGACATTCACTTCCAATTCCACTGATTTTCTGCGCGGTGAAGCTGCAGTCGCTACAGCAGGTTGGGTAGAGAGTGCAGATGCACTTACGCTCGGCATTAATAGCCGCAACAAGTATGTGGATAAGATAGATGCGAAACTTTGGGGCTGCTATGTCGCATTCTCAAATGTTACCTACGGCGGATTAAATGATGGATTGTATAATTTGACGAATAAAGATGGAGAACCGATTTTGGCACGGAATATTGATTCAGCGCCATTCAAATCGCCATTATATACAAATGGTCTGACAGGATTGACGGAAGGAGACAAGTATGATATGGTTGGTATAATAGAATTCGATTCTGATAAAAAAGAATACTTCTTTGTACCACTTGTAGCATATCCTCCTATCAATCAAGTCTTATTTGATGGAACACAAGGCTCCTCAACGCTGACAGATGCAACATCATACGATGGAGAAAAGGATGCATCTGTAGATTATGAATTTACTCTAAATACTCTGAAAAGCTATGTCCCAATGCTTTTGACCGGTGAGAATCAAAACTTAGAGAAGTACTCATCAGCAAGAAGAGCATTTGAGGTCATGGATATGTACTCAGGGAAAACATTCTTTACTTCAACCACAATAAGCACAAGTTTACCTCAAATGGGTAGTGCCGCTACTGCTCTAACCTCTTTGCAGTCGGCGACATATGCAACTCCGACAACGACAGGTCTTACAGCACGTGACGGAGCCTATTTAATACGTGTGACATTGCGAGTGAACAATAATACCAATAGTAATAATCCGGGGTATATCGGTGAAAGTAAACCGGTATATATTAAGATTCATGACGGGTTCGCCAAGCGTACGCCGTATAATTCAGTAGCGGAACTTTTAAAAGAGTTCTCAGGGAAAACAGCTGAAGAAATTGGCGATGATACCTATGTGCAACTATGGAGCGGATCAGATTTTGCAACAGGCTACTATGTGGTTCAGTATGCAACCGCCGGCAATGTGAAATATATTGTAATGTCGGATCTTGATGATGTAAATGCAAGTAATCCACTGATAGTTAAGCTGGATACTGATGAGGGCTGGACAATACCGAATGCTACAACCACCATGTCTTTCGGACGATATTATAGGGTAAAATTATCAACCAGTACCAAATACTATTATACTCAGATTACTCCTGGAGATGCAATCGGATATGTGGGCGGTAAGCTGAAAATGGAAAACGGAAACCTTATAATTGATGCTACGGGAACAATAGATGCCGCAGTAAGCAGGGGTCGTTATAAAGGTCAAGGACCTTCACTTGCAAACTCACCTGCCTATGTGTCAGTTATAGAGGGTCAAACACTAAAAGAAATACGAGAGCCATCTTCAACAGAACTGATTTCGGAAAATAATGAGATCATTAGATTAAGAAATCTAAAAGTTAAACTGTCCGGTGACAACTATTATGCTGTGATGAGCTCAGATGTACCCTTTGTCTGGGATTTCCTGAGTGAGGAGACGGCAAATACATACAAGCAGATAATATCGGATGCAAATGATGAGGATGTATTCATAGTCAAAGGCATAGTGCTGAATAATGCCGATGGTGTGAAGTCCATAGGCATTATGGATTTGATAGCGGAATATGCTGAGGAAATCGGTGTTTGTGCTCATGAAAACCATGATACATACTATAAGAAACATGAGTTTGCCCAGACGAGCAACGATAAGTTTGTCAGCTTGCTTGGGGTCGGTGTGGTACGTGTTGGTACTAACGAGTACATAGCAAAGCTTAAGACTAATGTGTCGCTTGATCTGACCACGTTGCAGACGGCAGTGGGAGGGTCTTCTGCTCTCACGACATTGTTTGCGGCTGCAAATCTTAGCGATGACGAAGATATTGATGGCGGCAAACTAAACAAATACCCCTTCAATATCACAGGAAAACTGACAGTAAATGATGATGGCACACAGAGTCTTTCCGTTCAATCGGCAAGAGCTTTGAATGGTGCGGCTCAGAGAATAGAGGTCTATGCAAACAAGACTGTTGGTGGACGCACGTTCTCATCTTATTCAGTGCCATATTATCAGGCTATGAATTCGAATAATACAGTGGCTGCAGGTGCGGATCAGTACAGATATTTTTATAAAGTGGTTGCTGCAGATGCGGCGGAGGTACATGAACGCATTGTCGCAGGGGAAACGACTGCTGAGATAGCTGCTGATTATCTGAAAGATGTAGAGGAATATGAATATAATGAGGATACTTTTAATCCGATGGATGAAGGGTATTTTTATTACACATATTCATGTAAGCCTGGCATGGTAACTCCGACGATTACCGAATACCGTTATTTTGACAAGACAACTAAGGATGTCACAGATGTTAAGCAGATAATCGACGGTGACTATCGTCATGTCTATGCAACAGAGATCGGTAGTCAAAGTTTAAACAGCCAGTTCTTCATGCGAAATCCAATGCGTGTTATTGGTGTTAACAATGCCTATGGTTATATGGCTGTAACAGATGGCGTTTCTATAATAGGCATGAGCGTTGGAAAGAGTCTTGGAGATGCGTTGACGGAAGGCTCATATATAGGTGAAAATGCCATGTCCCGACCGTATCACAATTATTTTTACATTATTCAGGGGCACGCCAACACGTCGGTGGAACCAATAGATGCTCCTGAGACAGAGATCGCGATACCGGCACCTGTGGTGCTTGGCAAAGAACTGACTGATCAGCCCGGCACCTTGGTTAAGATTCCGGCTGCGAAGATTGCTAAGGTAGGCGATGAGTATATGTTGACTGCTGTAGATGAGAATCCGGCTGTAGCGGCACTCGATGATGCAGAACCAGTGAGCATGCCCATAACCTCTCACCTTGGTTGGATGCCGGAATCGGTCGACGAGGACGCACAGTATATCGTGCATGGTGTAGTTATGCCGCGCACGGTTCTGATAGATCCTGCGGCACCGAAATATGATGATAACGGTGATCCTATAACCTATCCGACGCCTGATGCAACTAAACTTGAGCTGTGGGCGACTTCTGTGGAGGTGCGCCGCAAGACGGCAGCTCCGACATTTGCCGTGAGCGATGAGGCTGAGAGCCGTGACGGCGACGAGGTTGTCACGACCGAGGATATCACCGTGGGCATCGAGTGTGCTGAAGAGGGTGATGTTACCATCGAGTATTCTATCGACGGTGGCGCATGGGAAGAGTACAGCGCTCCCATCGCCGTGAAGAAATCGGAGACCATCAGTGCCCGCGCCACACTCGGCGAAATGCAGACGAGTGATGTGGCTACACTGACCGTCCGCTACGAGTATTACAGCACGACAGTGACAATACAGGGCTACGACCACGCGGGTTATACCGAGGTGTTCCTCGACAATGACGCCCTGACCGATGCCGACAAGGTGTATTATACCACCGACGGCTCGACACCTGACGAGAACTCCACGCTCTACGACGGCAGCATCATACTTGAAAAGACCGGCGTCACGGTCAAGGCGGCTGTCAAGGAAGCCGGCAAGCGTCTTGGCGAGGTGGTGAGCAAGGAGTTCGATGTTCGCTCCAGCGATGTGATTATCACGGCATCGAATGCACCCGGCAAGACCACTGTCAAGATAGAGGTTGACGACAAGGGACATTACAATGCCCAGGGTGCGGTGATCATGTACTCGATCGATGATGCGGTTCCGACGGAGTATGCCGGTCCGTTTGAGGTGACAGAGGCATGCACTGTGTTTGCTTATCTCGAGGAGCAGGATAAAAAGATCAGTGAGGAGGCTATGAAGGATATCACTGTGGATCCTGTGACCACCGATCCAACAGACCCGACAGACCCGACCGATCCCACTGATCCGGTAGATCCTACCCCTGCCAAGAGCGGCAAGGTGATAATCACCGCTACCGAGGGCGACGGCGTGACATACGTTGAGCTTGCCCCCGAATCGCAGCTCGCAGCCGGCAGCTACGCTATCCACTATACTCTCGACGGCTCAGAGCCAACCGCAGCGTCGACAAAGCATGACGGCAACCGTATCGAGGTGCGCAAGGCGTGCACGATCAAGGCTGTGCTGATAGAGAACGGCAAGACCGCCGGTGAGGTGGCTGTGAAGCAGATCGCAGTGACCGGCATCGACGGTATCGCAGCCGATGGTGCGGCGAAAGTGACCGTAGATGGTGACTGCATCGTGGCTCCCGAAGGCTCGATGGTGTTCGATATGACAGGTCGCCGCGTGCGTCCGGAGGGTCTGCGCGCAGGCATCTACATCGTGCGTCTCGCCGACGGCACTGCCGTCAAGGTTGCCGTGCGATGATTGAACAACCAAGCATTTTGTACATTTTCTAAATAAGACTTGAAGTCTTTCCTGATGCGGGTGTGCCGGAGGGCATGCCCGCATCTTTTTTTTTGCCGTTTGGGTGATAAGGTTGGTCAGTGTGGTGCGACTAATGCTTTTTTTACTACTTTTGCATCATGAAGGCAGCATTGAGGGTAATAGTTATGATTGTCGTGGCTCTGTGCGGCGTGTCGAACGTCGGTGCACAGATAGTGAGCACCGACAAGATCTCGTCGGACAGCATACGCGAGGCGTTCAACAACGGTCCGTATTTCGGTCTGTACAAGGACAATTATTTCATATTCGGCACGGCGGTGGGCGGTCAGCGTCCGTCGAAGACCAACACCAACATCAAGTTTCAGATCTCGATATCGCAGCGGCTCACGAAGACGGTGATGCCGTTCAATTCGTATCTGTTTCTGTTCTACTCGCAAAAGTGTTTCTGGAACGTGCTCGAGAACTCGATGCCGATGACTGACCTGAATTTCAATCCGGGCATAGGTCTGGCGAAGCCGCTGTTTGTGAAGAACCGTTTCATCGGCAAGGTGCTACTGCTGCTCGAGCATGAGAGCAACGGTAGGGACGGCACGGCGTCGAGGTCGTGGAACAAGATCTCGTTCGGCGGCTCGATACTGGTGGATCCGCAGTTTATGGTGCATGCGAAGTTCTGGATTCCGATAGTGGATGGTGTGGAGAACAAGGATATTCTGGATTACTGCGGCATATATCAGATGGGAACGTCGTTCACGTCGCTCAACAAGCGTTTCGGGGCGTCGGTGATCCTGACGAAGCGCAAGGGTTGGAAGCTGAACTACAATACGGTGATCGAGCTGAACTACCGGCTGTTCAAGCGCGACAACCAGTATCTGTTCCTGCAGTATTACAACGGCTACGGTGAGGGGTTGCTCGCCTACAAGGAGTTTCATTCGCAGCTGCGTGTGGGGATTGTGATAAAGCCTACGCTTTTCAGCGATTATTGATAGCGGGTGCTGTGATAATGGCTCATCTGGGTCGTCGCTATCGACATTCGGCATCGGTCACGTACTACAGTACGCTCCCGTCAGCCTCAGTCTCAGCTCCTACCATCTGAACCATTCTGACAGCACCCTCCCATCCGGACGCCACAAGCTGGATGTGATGCTGAGGAAGTATCTCGAGTGGGTAAAGGCTGACTTTCTGAAGAATGGCGGGATCCGCGAGCAGATGATGCGTGCGAGGCTCGAGTACAGGAGCAAGAGATGAAGGAATAGGGCGAATAGGGCAGATAGGGCGAATCGGGCAGATAAGGCAAATAAGGCAGATAGGGTGGATAAGGCAGAGAGGGCAAATACGGCAAATAGGGCAGATAGGGCAGATAGAGCGAATATTAGCCTTATTGGCATTATTTGGCTTATTGCTGATACCATGGAGGGTTTATTACTGGCATGAAGAAGTGGGCTTTGGGTTGATTTGGGGGAGGTTGGCATGGTTTTTGCTCAAAAAGTTGTAACTTTGCGGGATAATCGAATCGTATATATATAGGAAAATCTAATCAAAAGGATAAGAAATGTCAATCGACTCAATCATAGCACAGGCGGTGTCGGCGGCGGTCAAGGATCTCTACGGCGTGGAGACTCCGGCGGCTGACATAAAGCCTACGGCGACAAAGAAGGAATTCGAGGGGAATCTGACCGTCATGGTGTTCCCCTGGGTCAAGGCTGCACGCAAGAGCCCGGAGCAGGTGGGCACGGAGATCGGTCAGTGGCTGGTGGACAATGAGCCGGCTGTCGACCGCTTCAATGTGATCAAGGGTTTCCTGAACTTGGTGATCGAACCTGCGTTCTGGACTTCGGTGCTGCAGCATATCACTGCCACTCCCGACTATGGCTTCACGGCTCCGACGGCAGACTCGCCGCTGGTGATGGTGGAGTACTCGTCGCCCAACACCAACAAGCCTCTGCATCTGGGGCATGTGCGCAACATTCTGCTCGGCTACAGCCTCTCGCAGATCCTTGCGGCATGCGGCAACCGTGTGGTGAAGACCAACATCGTGAACGACCGTGGTATCCACATCTGCAAGTCGATGCTTGCCTGGCAGAAGTGGGGCGACGGTGTCACGCCTGAGAGCGCCGGCAAGAAGGGTGACCACCTGATCGGCGATTTCTACGTGCTGTTCGACAAGCATTACAAGGCTGAGGTAGCCGAGCTCGTCGCCAAGGGGATGAGCGAGGATGAGGCTAAGGATGCGGCTCCGCTGATGCAGGAGGCGCGTGCGATGCTCCGCGCGTGGGAGGCGAAAGATCCTGAGGTGCGCAAGCTCTGGGAGATGATGAACTCGTGGGTATATGCCGGTTTCGACGAGACTTACCGCCGTATGGGCGTGGACTTCGACAAGATCTACTATGAGAGCGAGACTTACCTGGAGGGTAAGGAGAAGGTGCTCGAGGGTCTTGCCGCCGGAAAGATGTATCGCAAGGATGACGGCTCGGTATGGGCTGACCTCACTGCCGAGGGGCTGGATCACAAGCTGCTGCTGCGTAGCGACGGCACGTCGGTCTACATGACCCAGGATATCGGCACTGCGAAGCTTCGTTTCCGCGATTATCCGATCGACAAGATGATCTACGTGGTGGGCAACGAGCAGAACTATCATTTCCAGGTGCTGTCGCTGCTGCTCGACCGTCTTGGTTTCAAGTGGGGCAAGGATCTTGTGCATTTCTCATACGGCATGGTCGAACTCCCCGAGGGCAAGATGAAGAGCCGCGAGGGTACGGTGGTCGATGCCGACGATCTGATCGACGAGATGGTGAGCACGGCACGTGCCGTCAGCGCCGAGCTCGGCAAACTAGACGGATGCACGGAGGAGGAGACAGCTGCTATCACGGAGACCGTGGGACTCGGTGCGCTGAAGTATTTCCTGCTCAAGGTGGATCCCCGCAAGAATATGACATTCAACCCGAAGGAGTCGATCGACTTCAACGGCAACACAGGTCCGTTCATCCAGTACACCTACGCGCGCATCCGCTCGGTGCTCCGCAAGGCTGAGGAATCGGGCATGACTGTGGGCGACTACACCGGCGTGAAGCCTTGCGAGCGCGAGGTGACACTGATACAGCGCCTCGCCGACTTCCCGTCGGTGGTAGCTGAGGCTGGACGCTCATACAGCCCTGCGCTGATAGCCAACTATGCCTACGATCTGGTGAAGGAGTACAACCAGTTCTACCACGACTGCTCGATCATACGTGAGGAGGATGAGCGTGTGCGCTCGATGCGTCTCGCCCTCTCGGCGGCGACTGCCGACACGGTGCGCCGCGCGATGAGCCTGCTCGGCATAAATGTGCCGGAACGTATGTGATGCGCGGCGTGTTATATACATTATAGAAACCAAACTCAGACACTATGAATAATTACAATCCTTATGACAATAACGGCGTGCAGGCGCTTGACAACCGCGTGAGCGCCATTATGCGCCGCGTGTATATCAAGATGTTCCTCGGTATGCTCGTGACAGCTCTCGTCAGCTGGTGGTGCTATGTCACTCCCGCAGTGATCCAGTTCTTCGCAGCCCATTCGGGGATGATCTGGGGGCTGTTCATCGCCGAGCTTGTGCTTGTGTTCGCTATATCCGGCGGTATCAACCGTATGAGCTCAGGCACGGCTACGCTGCTTTTCTACCTCTTCTCGGTGGTGAACGGTGTGGCTCTCTTCCCGATATTCCTCGCTTACACCCATGTGAGCATCGCCAAGACATTCTTCATCACTGCAGGAACGTTTGGCGCGATGAGCATTTTCGGCTATGTGACCAAGCAGGATCTCACACGTTGGGGCTCGATGCTGTTCATGGCACTGATCGGTCTGATAATCTGCTCGGTGATAAACATTTTCACCAAGAGTTCTACGTTTGACTGGATCATCTCGGCTGCGGGCGTGCTGATCTTTATCGGACTTACCGCCTGGGACACCCAGAAGATCAAGCAGATGGCTGCTGTGGCTCCCCTGGAGTCGGCAGGCAAGCTCGCTACGCTCGGCGCGCTGAGCCTCTATCTCGACTTCATCAACCTCTTCCTCTATCTGCTCCGTTTCTTCGGAAACTCGCGCGATTGAAGCAATATAGATAAGATACGACAAGGGGGCGCATCGGTTTTCGGTGCGCCCCCTTGTCAGTTGTTTCTTAGTAGCCCCGAGGGGAATCGAACCCCTATCTAAGGTTTAGGAAACCTCTATTCTATCCGTTGAACTACAAGGCCGGGTCGATCGCGGATCCCTCCGCAATCACGCCACAAAGTTACACATTATTGTGTTTCGGTCAAATACCGTGAGGTAAAAGAACGTGGTCGGATGGTTGGTTAACAGCCGCTTTTTTATTTCCTTTTCCTGTACTCAGTGGATTTCTCGCACACCATACCTTCGAAAAGTCCATGAAGCCGGGTCTTATGTGCGGCGGCTTTAATATTTGGCGCGGGTTGTATTCCGCTTGCCGTGATGTCATTGAAAAGGCGGATGAGCGAACGTCCTATAGCCCATGACAAATTCACGGGCACCGCATTGCCGATCTGTTTGTACTGCGCTGACAGGTTCCCTGCAAACTCCCATTCATCGGGAAATGTCTGTATGCGCGCGTACTCACGGACTGTGAGGGGACGGGTTTCGTAAGGATGGCATCGCTCGGTCTGTTTCTGGGCAGGGGCGCATGTGAGTGTGAGACTGGGCTCATCCATGGCGAGACGGCGTGCCATGCCGGTCTTCCCTCCGCCCAGATAAAAGCTGCCTTTCAGATACTCCTTGGCAATCTCAACCGGTAGGTCACGCCAGTCGCCGCCTTCGGGCACGAGCTCCATGATGCGGCGTTTTGAATCGGGATATTTCTGCCCGTCGGAATCAGGGATATCCGTAGTATACAGTTCTCCGGCGAAGAATGCATCACGGAGTGTTCTTATGTCGGGTGCAACATCGGGCCAGCGGAATGATACGCGCGAAGCTATATCGTTGCGTATCGCCACCAGGATGAGGCGTTCGCGTTTCTGCGGCACGTTGTATTGTATCGCCCGAAGCACACGTGGCTCGACAAGAGTATACCCAAGTTCTGAGATGACATTGCGGATGGTCTGCATAGTGCGTCCGCTGTCATGTTCGAGCAACCCCCTGACGTTCTCGCCAAGAAAAACCTTGGGGCGTATTTCCTTTACCGCTCTTGCCATCTCGAAGAAAAGTGTCCCCCTGGTTTCTTCGAATCCGAGACGTTTGCCTGCGTATGAGAACGCCTGGCAAGGGAAACCACCGGTGAGAAGGTCGACCCGGTCACGCAAGGGGGTGAAGTCTATGTCGTGCACGTCACCTTCGACAATGTTCCAGTCAGGTCGGTTACGGCGTAGGGTCATGCATGCGTATTTATCGTACTCATTGAGCAGAACGTGGCGGAAACCGGCTTTTTCCATACCAAGCGCCAATCCTCCCGCACCGGCGAAGAGTTCGACCGAGGTGTAGCTTCCCAACGGGACGGTAGACATTTCCTCATGCCAGTTTGTGCATGCCATAGCCTTTACCTCAGGGAAATCCATCAGTTCATCAGTTCTCAGATATTTCATTTCTGCGTCATGATGCACTGTCACTTTCCCGGTTTTAGCCCATGTCTCAACGGTGGCACGGGAGACTCCTGCCAGATCGGAAAAATTATTGAGTGATATGATGTCTTTCATCGTCGGATGATGAAGCCGTCGTAGGTTGAAAAGGCAAGCCGGTAGAGCGCAGCCAACACATCGGCATGTTCCTCCACGAGTTCGTCGAAAACGGTATTGCTCAATGCAAGTCCCGGGTGTTCTGTCAGTACATCGTCAATTACATCCGGCAGAATCCGGCACAGATTGTAGAAGGCATCGGGTACACCAAAAACAAGTGTGTAGAACTTGTCCATAGATATTCTGCGGATTTTATTGTGTGAGCATTTGCGTTTGTCAAGAGTCATGCTCCATGTCGTGTCCTGCGACTTTTTTGCAATCACTTCCACGAGATAGCAAACCGCCTGGTCGTCCTCAAGCAGTTTGCTCTGCATCTTCATGTAGGTTTTCTGCGAAGATGCGGAGTTCATCGTATTGTGTTTGTTTTTCAGTTCCGCAAATATATGGAGTCCGGGATTCTCCACATCAAATCCCTGGCGGGGGACAATCCAGCCATTGCGGGCATATTTGAATATGTTCTGATGGAAATAACCTATCCTGTTCGCATTAGACTTGTCGATCTGCCGCAGACATTCGTCCTCAATCGATTGCCGTAGTGTCTTGCCGTAGACCTTAGCGTCGAAAGTCAGCTTTATCGGATCAACGATATTCTCGTTAAACTCCTTGAGGTTTATGTGCCGCCGGTAAGCTTCGATGGTGCGTTTCACGTTTTCATAGAGATCCGCATCGCTGATGAAGCCAAGGTCGTAATTTCTCATGTCGGGAAAATGTTATTTGTAGTCGTCGAGCATCTGGTAGAGGTGGCGGTAGAGGTCGATGTCGACGGGGGTGAGCTTGACGTTGCGGCGTGCTTTGACGCGCTCGGCGGTGTCGAGGAATTTGGTGATGGGGACTTCGTAGAGTCCGGCGGTGGAGCCTTCCATAAACGAAGGGATGAAGTTGCGGGGATATCCGGCACCGTGTATGTTGACGCCCACGCCAAGCACGGTTGCGGTGTTGAGCATGGTGTTGATTCCGGTCTTTGAGTGGTCAGCCATGATCAGTCCGCAGAACTGGAGTCCTGTGCGCAGGAAGCGCCGCTTGGGGTAGTTCCAGAGTTTTACTTCGGTATAGTCGTTCTTGAGGTTGGAGGCAACGGTTCCAGCCGCGAGGTTGCACCATTCGCCTATGACGGAGTTGCCGAGGAATCCGTCGTGTGCTTTGTTGGAGTATCCTATGAATACAGAGTTGGCGACCTCGCCGCCAACCTTGCAGTGCGGTCCGATAGTGGTGGCACCGTAGATCTTTGCGCCCATCTTTATCTGCGAACCCTTGCACAGGGCGAGTCCGCCACGGATGCATGTTCCCTCCATGACCTCGGCGTCGCGACCGATGTAGACCGGTCCGGCGTTGACATTTACTATCGCACCCTCCATGCTTGCTCCATCTTCGAGAAACACGCGTCCGGGATTGCCGATGATAGTGTTGGTCGGGCTTATGGGTTGCGACTGGCGTGACTGCGTGAGGAGCAGGAAGTCAAATTCGAGCGCTATGTCGTTATAGCGGAATATGTCGTAAAGATGGTGTAGAGCGGTCGGAACTTCAGTATGCTGCAATCGCTCTGTGGGCTCTTCGTCGGGAGTTCCGCGGCGAGCCAGTTCCTCGTCGCCAGCCATCAGAGCCTGTCCGATCTTAAGTGCGGCAACCGCCTCGACCATGTCGGGGGTCGGAAGTATATGGGAGGAGATTATGATATTGTCGCCGTCGGGACGGTAGATGCAGGGGTATTTTACGGAGAGGTAGTCGGTGGTGAGATATGAATATACGCCGGGGAGCATGTGTTCCCATTTCTCGCGTATGGTGAGGATACCGGAGCGGATGTCGGCTACCGGTCGTGTGAGTGTGATCGGCAGGAGATTGGCATGTACATCCGGTATGTCGCGGAGGATGATGTTTAGCATGTGATGTAGCTGTTGTTTTTAGATATTGTCGCCGGTCTGCGATGATGATGTGGCGTCGATAAGCTCGTGTGCGAGATGTATGAATGCCTGACCGGTTATTGTGTCGTCGCGTAAAGCCGCGGGTCGTCCGTCGTCGCCCCCCTCGCATATAGAGCCTACCACGGGGATCTGTGCGAGCAGCCGCACGCCAAGTTTCTCGGCGAGTTTCACTCCACCCTCGCGACCGAATATGTAGTAACGTTCATCGGGATGTGCCTCGGGAGTGAACCAAGCCATGTTCTCGACAAGACCGAGAAGCGGCACATTTATTTTCTCGTTGGTGAACATCGATATCCCCTTGCGGGCATCGGCGAGCGCCACTTCCTGCGGTGTGGTGACGATGACGGCACCGGTCAGCTGCAGGGTCTGTATGAGGGTCAGGTGTATGTCGCTCGTGCCGGGGGGCATGTCGATGAGGAAATAGTCGAGGTTGCCCCAGTCGGCTTCGGCAATGAGCTGTTTCAGCGCGTTGGACGCCATGCCTCCACGCCAGATCACGGCGCTGTCCTTGTCGACTAGGAATCCGATGGAGAGGAGCTTCACGCCGTAGCGTTCGAGCGGTATGATGAGCGGGTGTCCGTCGACTTCATGCATGTAGACCTGCTCGTCCTCGACACCGAACATCTTTGGCACGGAGGGTCCGAATATGTCGGCGTCGAGCAATCCCACGCTGTATCCCTCCTTGGCGAGCGCCACCGCGAGATTGGCGGCGACGGTAGATTTGCCTACGCCTCCCTTGCCGGAGCTGATGCCGATTATATTCTTCACGCCGGGGAGCACCGGTGCGGCAGGAGCGGCGGCAGGCTGCTTGGCACGCGTCGCTACCGTAGCCTCGACATCGTCGGCTATGTAGGTGCGTATTGCAGTCGCGGCAGCTTTGGCTACCGATTTCATGAAAGGATCGGTGGGCTTGTCGAACACAAGCGTAAAGCTGACTTTGCGTCCGTCGATGCGTATGTCGTCGTCGACCATCTCGAGGCTGACGATATCCTTGCCGTTGCCGGGGTAGCGCACATTGCGCAGTGCGTCGAGTATCAGTGCGGGGTAGAGTCTTTCGTCCATGTCGGTTATTCCGTTTCGTTGTTCTGTGGCAGCACGGTTCCGCGCGAGAAACTCCGGTAGGTGTCGTATGGTATGTCGACCTCCGGCTCTGTGAGCGTGCTTTCCGGGGGAATGCTGAATGAAATGTATTTAATGGAGAGTCCGCGTGCGAGCCACTGCTGCTCGTAGTAGGTGCGGATGGATAGTATGTCGGTTTCGGCACCGGGCGCGTCGGCGTAAAGGTCGGCGGTTTCGGTAGCTATTGGCAGGGCGTTGTGGCGAGCCATTATGCCGGTATATGTGTACAGGAACGGGCTGTCGGTCTTCAGGCGGATCATGCCTCCGGGGCGTAGCACGCGGCGATACAGCTCAAGGAATCGTGTGCCGGTGAGCCGCTTCGTGGCTTTCTTCATCTGTGGGTCGGGGAATGTGATCCAGATCTCGTCGACCTCGCCGGGTGCGAAGAATTCCGGTAGCATCTCTATACCTGTGCGCAGGAACGCGACATTCTCCATCCCAGCGTCGCGAGCCTGTGAGGCACCGGTCCATATCCGTGCCCCCTTGATGTCGATGCCGATGAAGTTGTCGTCGGGAAAACGTTGCGCCAGCCCGACGGTGTATTCCCCTTTTCCGCATCCAAGCTCGAGGACGATGCGCCCCGGACGCCGGAATACATCTTCGCGCCACTTCCCGCGATGCGGGAATCCACCCTCCTCCTGCAGCCGGAAGTGGGGGTATTGGAATACGAAGTCCATAGTCGCGAGTTCGCGGAATTTCTTAAGCTTATTCTTGCCCATGCCGCAAAATTACACAAAATTATCCTAACTTTGCGCTCATGAAGAAAGTATTGATAGTGGGAGCCGGCGGATTTATCGGCGGCTTCATCGCTGATGAGGCGTTAAAGCGCGGATATGACACCTGGGCTGGGGTGCGAGAATCGACCTCGCGCCGTTTCCTTAAGGATGAACGGCTGCATTTCGTGACGCTCGACTATGACGATGTCGATGCCCTGTCGGCGTCCCTGCGCGCGGCTTTGCCGGAAGGGGAACGCTGGGATTGGATCGTGTATAATTTAGGTGCTACGAAGTGCACTAATTTCGCGGATTTCAACCGTATTAACGTAAACTATCTCCGCAATTTCATAGAGGCTCTTCGGCGGTCGGGGATGATGCCCGAACGGTTCATTTACATGAGCAGTCTGAGTGCGCTCGGTCCGGGCGATGAGAAAAACTATGAGCCGCTTAACGGACGCATGATCCCGCAGCCCAACACCCGTTACGGTGTGTCGAAGATAAAGGCTGAGACATTTCTCGAGACATGTCCCGATGTGCCCTGGACGATACTTCGCCCTACGGGGGTCTACGGCCCGCATGAGCAGGATTACCTGATGATGGTGAAGAGCATCGACCGTCATTTTGATTTCGGGGTGGGATTCCGGCGCCAGATGCTGACGTTCATATATGTCGAGGATCTTGCTGCGGCAATCTTTGACGCGCTTGCCTCGGATGCGACGTTGAAACGCAAATATATATTGTCGGAGCCGAGGGCGTATACGCAGAAAGAGTTCCGGAAGATTGTGGCGCGTGAACTTCAGCGCAGTTTCGTGGTGCCGGTGCGTCTGCCGATGTGGGCAGTCTATGTGGCGTCGGTTGTCGCGGAGAAGGTGGGCGTGGCTCGGATGAAGCCTTCGACACTCAATCGCGATAAGTTCAGGATAATGCGTCAGCGCAATTGGAACTGCTCGATCGAGGAGGCTCGCAAGGATTTTGGTTTCTCTCCCCGCTTCAGTCTTCAGGAGGGCATCAGGCGGACTGTGGAGTCGTACCGCGCCACGGAGGGGCATGGCAAATGCTGAGCCGGGATGGTGTGCCCGGGTGGGTTATCGCTCTGGCGGTGATCCTTGCGTTACCGGTGTTTCAGGAGCCTATGCTTCTTGCGTCCTGTCCGCCGGAGCCGCCGATGGTGCGCACTCTTGTGTGGATCTATCCGGCGTATGTGATTGTGGCTGCGTGGCTGGGGTGTGCCTGCTGGGCGCGGCGCCGTGTGATGACATGGATACTTTTCGGACTCCTGTTGCTCACTCATATCGGTGTGTACATGCTTGTCACGCAGGATCTCAATTGATTTCTGATTTTTTTGATATATGAAGATGCTGATAATAAACGGACCGAACCTGAATCTTCTGGGTCGTCGGGAGCCGGGGATATATGGAAATAATACGATGGAGAGCTGTCTGTCTGCGCTCCGTGAACGCTATCCTGATGTGGAGGTAGAGTATTTCCAGAGCAATTCGGAAGGGGATATCATTACGCGTCTGCATGATGCCGGATTCGGCGGTGAATACCGTGGAATAGTCCTGAATG
Organism: uncultured Muribaculaceae bacterium; assembly: GCA_910587425.1. Taxonomy (GTDB): domain Bacteria; phylum Bacteroidota; class Bacteroidia; order Bacteroidales; family Muribaculaceae; genus Paramuribaculum. The sequence goes on along the minus strand of CAJUKU010000024.1, from coordinate 2,332 downwards.
CCGGTGCGTATACCCATACCTCGCTCGCGATAGCGGATGCGATAGCGGCGATAGAGACTCCGGTGATTGAGGTGCACATATCAAATGTGCATGCACGTGAGGCTGTGCGCCACAAATCGCTGATCTCGCCGGTGTGCCGCGGTGTCATAGCCGGTTTCGGTCTTGCATCGTACCGCCTCGGGGTTGAAGCGTTGATGGATTGACCGGACGGGTCTGTTCGGTTTCAGGTTCTGAATGATTTTTTTTGACTGACGTATGAGAAATACGAAGATAATGGCGACGGTCGCCGACGACCGTTGCACGCGCGGGTTTGTGGAATCTTTGCGGCGCGCGGGGATGGACAGTGTGCGGATAAATTCGGCACATGTTGATCCGGATGCTATCCGGCGTATGATTGAGGTGATCCGTGACGTGGATCCTGCGATCCGTGTCCTTATGGATACCAAAGGCCCGGAGATACGCACGACGGCGCTGACGCCGGGGGTTGATGTCGTGATGCTCAATGCCGGCAATGTCGTGAAGGTGCATTCCGCTCCCGGAGGTATCACTTCGGCACGTGAGATATGTATCGCTGTCGGTGAGCTTGAGCAGCATTTGCGTGCCGGAAATGAGCTGTTGCTCGATGATGCGGCGATCGCTCTTGAGGTTACGGATGTGTGCGAGGGGTATGTGCTTGCGCGGGTGACCCGTGGCGGTGCTCTTGGTGCGCGTAAGACTGTGGCTGTGCCGGGTGTGGAACTTCCGCCATTGCCAGCCGTGTCGGATCGTGACCGCCGGAATATTGCGGCTGCGCGCGAATGCGGTATTGATATGATCGCGCACTCCTTTGTGCGTTCGCGGGCTGATGTTGAATCGGTGCGTGAACTGATAGAGGGAACGGCGATAGAATTGTATTCCAAGATAGAGTGCTGCGAGGCGTTGCAGAATCTTGATGAGATAATTGAGGCGTCGGACGGGGTGCTTATCGCTCGTGGCGATCTCGGGTCGCAGGTGGATCTGTGGCGTGTGCCCGCTATACAGGATCATGTGGCGCTCAAATGCCGCGAGAAAGGATTGCCGTTTATTCTGTCAACGCAGATTCTTGATTCGATGATGGCTCGTCCGCTACCTACGCGTGCGGAGTTGAGCGACATCGCGCTGGCTGTGCGCCAGGGAGCATCGACGTTGCTTCTCACAGGTGAGACTGCACGCGGCGAGTATCCCGAGGCTTGTGTGGAGATTATGCGTCGGACGATAGAGGCTACCGAGAGATATGCAGCAACAGGAACTTTTTGACCGGTATATCGACGAGCATTGCTCGCCTGAGCCGCAGCGCCTGAAGGAGCTGTACCGGCATACGCATCTGCATCATCTCTATCCGCGGATGTGCTCCGGGCATGCGCAGGGGAGGCTATTGAAGATGCTCACTCAGATGATCTCGCCGCAGCGAGTGCTTGAATTGGGTACTTTTACGGGCTATTCGGCTCTGTGCATAGCGGAAGGGATGCCTCCCGGTGCCAAATTGCATACGGTTGAGATAGATGACGAGATGGAGGATGAACTGCGTGAGCTTTTTGCCGACGATCCCCGGGCAAATGACATAATTCTCCATATCGGTGATGCAGAAGAGGTGGTGCCGTCGATAGATGAGACCTGGGATATGGTATTCATAGATGCCAACAAGCGCCGCTATGTAGCCTATCTTGAGATGATTCTGCCCCGATTGCGTAGGGGAGGGTATATCCTTGCCGACAATACCTTATGGTCGGGCAAGGTGGTTGATGAGAGTGCACGGATGGATCCGCAGCTTGCGGGAATACATGAATTCAACTCTTTGGTGACTGATCATCCGGATCTGGAGACGGTCATTATCCCTGTTCGCGACGGTCTGAGCCTAATCCGCCGGCGTTGACCGTCGTTTTGTCGCGTTATATACTTTTATGGGCGTGCTTTGACGGGCGATCTGATCTGATCGGGTCAGGTCGCTTTTATTTATATCGGTCTTATTATATTAATAATGTGTGTAGGGTATTTTGTGGTGTTTTTGCATGATTTTTGCGAGAAAAAGGTTCGATTGTTTGGTGGGGGCGGGAAAAGGGTGTACCTTTGCACTCGCTTTCGGGAACGGAGCGGCGCCGGAGGGCGCTGCAGAGCCAGCGGAAGAGACTGATTCTTTCAAGGTTCGCCCCGAAAACGTTAAATTTCTGTTAAAGATTTGCACAGTTTAAAAATCGGTTGTAACTTTGCAGAACTTTCCGCCGACCGCGGGCGCCAGCCGCCCTGATCGCGGAGCACAAAGAGAACATTGAAATAATTGCAATAGACAAAAGGAAGCAAGTACAAGAGACACAAG
>CAJUKU010000023.1 GCA_910587425.1 uncultured Muribaculaceae bacterium | reverse complement strand
AAGACATCGGCAATCTCTCCATTGAGAAAAGAAAGCTCGACAAAGAGAAAAAATCGTTGGAGAGCAAGGTGGAGAACCTTGAGTGCCGGACAACTGCCCTCGACTCCCGGAAGAAAATGCTCACGCAGGTCAACGAGGAGATACGGCAGCAGAACAACGAACTTTATTCCGAAAACTCCCGGTTGACCGAGGCTAATTCTTCTCTCGCCGCCGAAAACAAATCGCTCATGGCGACATCATCAAAACTCTCCGATGATGTTGCCCGGCTGCAAATGCAGAAACTCTCCAACGATGCAAACGGAGATTTCCAGAAATACAAGGCTGACATAGCCCGGTATTTCCCTGACCTTGAAGATTTGCTGAATTGGGGGCGATACTGCACCCATATCGGATTTCCCGACCGCTTCACGCAGCGCATACTTGCCCAAGAAAAGGTAGGATTTGCCGGAGCCCTTTTCTCGTCGGAACACAATCAGACCTTTCGCACGGAAGGGTCGGTTGCCAAATTGGAAAGAGATCCGGAAAACAAACACCGTTTCATCTTGAATATTGACGGCGTGAGCGTCTTTCAGTGGTTCCGGGATATGGCTCGCAAACTCCTTGAGAAACTCGGTTTCAGACCCAAAGAGCCAACGCAATCCCACGGCATTAGACGCTGACATTACCACAACAACTATAACGGCTATCTCTCCACAAGTACCTCAATAGGAGAGATAGCCGTTATTTTTATCATGCATTATAAGAGTGTGTAGAACTTTGATTATTACTAACTTTGCAGAGAGAAACAAAAAAATCTAAAAAATTTATTCGCATATATGAAACTTTCGGGGCTAAATCTGCACCTAACGAGGCAAAACAAACAAATCAAACTCAATATGACAGACCCACCAACAAACGAAAGGGACTTTGCCTCGCTCATTAAGCAGCACTCCCGAATCATCAATAAGGTCAGCTATTTCTATGCTACCGACAAATTGCCGTTTGATGATCTTAGGCAAGAAATCTATGTCAACATTTGGCTGGGATTAAGGCAATTCCGGGGCGACAGCAAGATGTCAACATGGATTTATAGGGTAGCGGTAAACTCGGCACTTATGGCCTTGCGCTCATCTAAGCCAAAAATCGAAACCGTATCGCTTGATTTTGGACTTCTTGAACTTTCTTCCGAAATTGACGATACACAAAGAGAGAATCTTCAAACGCTGCAATCTCTGATTAACAGACTTGAAGATATTGAGAAAGCAATCATACTCCTTTGGCTTGACGAATATTCGTATGATGAAATAGCTGATACTCTCGGACTTAAACGCAACACAGTTGCCGTAAAAATACACCGTATAAAAGATAAACTCTCAAAACAGATATAATATGCAGCTCGACGAACTCAAAAAAAGTATGTCAACGCTTGAACAAGTGCTCGCAAAGACAAACTCCGATATAAAGATAAACGTGTCTGCTTCCGAAACCGCGCAGACCAAGATACTTAAAAAATTCCGCCAGGGATTCATCTCTTGCCTTATCCTCGCCATTGTGTTCGCTGCAATGGCACTCGGCAACCTCAACCCGTACTCGTTCCCCTCATACCTCAAAATATACCTTGTGGTATATATGACAATCGCCGCAACATGGTACATTTTTATGTATCTCAAACTCAAAAACATCAACATCGCGGCTCTTACACCAAGCAAATTATTCTCCAAGACAGCGAATATAAGATTGCTGATGATTTCCGGCGAAGTGATATTTGGCATGGGCTTAGTCATCTTGTTTACCCTGCTACTACCGAATGCATGGGAGTTCAACCGTACAGGCTTTTGGCTCACAATAGCAACCCTGATTATCGCAATCATTTACGGCATAGTTCATATGTGGCCACAATACATAAAACTATTCCGCGACCTCAATTCTATCAAAGAATAACAATATTTTTCAAACATTATCCAGAAGCCGCTCTTAATCCGGGCGGCTTTTTCTATTACCATACAACAAGAAAACAAAGGCAATTAAATATAACCAACACACCTTAAAAATCCATAAATCGCTTTATTCTATTTCCTCTTATTATCGCAATAAGTACATTTTTAGTACGCTTTAATAATGATTATCTACTGATATACAGCATCATGGATGTTATACATCGAAACAGCTGATGCCGCGATGAGCAAGTGCAGTATGCGATGCATGATGGGTTTATGATGATAGTTTGCTATGTGTATAAATGATTATAGCCGGACTTTTCACGTCTGCTTTTAATTAGACACCGGATAGGGTGGTAAAATTACAACAGCAGCAAGGATTATTAATTCCTGTAAGGTTATTTAACTTTTATTGGTATATGGGCGGCTCTATTGCTCGATTTCTGAGTGATTATTGCATTCGGGGTGATAAAAAATGATTAAAAACGGTGGCATTTCCGATTTTTAGATTATCTTTGCGTGTCAGAGCCGGGACTACCATGTTTTCCCGACGTGATATCCCCGCTTCATGCGTGTGATGCTCGTCGGCAATTTCCCGGCATTGGTAAGATAAAAGTAAAATCCTTAAATTATACTGAAATGGTAAACAACACCAAGCCTTACGTGATAGGCATCGACATGGGCGGAACCAACACAGTGTTCGGCATTGTTGATGCCCGCGGAGTTGTGCTTACAAGCGACTCGATCAAGACCAGAAAACACGCTAACATCACCGACTACATCGACGAACTCTACACAGAGACTATGCGTCTTGTCAAGGCGATCGATGCTGAGGATAAGATATACGGTATCGGAGTCGGTGCACCCAATGCAAACTACTTCACCGGTATGATCGAGGATGGTGTAAACCTTCCCTGGCCTACCCCCGTGCCTTTCGCGCAGCTTCTCAGCGAGAAGTTCGGTATCCCCGTAGCAATCACCAACGATGCGAATGCCGCAGCGATCGGTGAGATGACCTATGGTGTGGCACGCGGTCTGAAAGATTTCATAATGATCACACTCGGCACCGGAGTAGGTTCTGGTATCGTGATCAACGGTCAGCTTGTCTATGGTCACGACGGTTTTGCCGGGGAACTCGGACACGTGATCGTGAAGCGTAACAATGGTCGTCTGTGCGGATGCGGACGTGCGGGATGTCTCGAGACTTACTGCTCGGCAACCGGAGTGGCACGCACCGCGCGCGAATTCCTTGAGATCCGCACCGAGCCGTCAGTTCTCCGCGATATTCCTGTGGATGCCATAACATCTAAGGATGTATATGATGCCGCTATGGCTGGCGATCATATCGCGAAGGATATATTTGAGTACACCGGAGCTATTCTTGGTGAGGCTCTCGCCGATTTCACTGCGTTCTCATCACCCGAGGCATTTGTACTCTTCGGCGGTCTTGCAAAGTCGGGCGAACTTCTGCTCAAGCCTTTGCGCAACGCGATGGAGAAGAATATGCTCAGCATCTACAAGGGTAAGGTTAAAGTGCTTCTTTCCGAACTCAAGGAAGCTGATGCGGCTGTCCTCGGCGCAAGTGCGCTTGGTTGGGAGGCAAAACCTCTGTCGACAGTTCCCACTGCCGTTGTGGCAACTGCTGTGCCCGCAGCTCCTCAACCCTGATCGGAATAATACTACGTCATATATAAGTTATGCCCGCCTGTCAGGCGGGCATAACTTATATATGACGGTTTTTAAATTGTCGGTTTTCTCAGATCGCCGTGAGCTGCAGGATATGGTCGAAAATCGCTGTGGCATCCTCCACGCTCGCCACATCGGCAATGGCAAAGCTCCGTCTGCCGTTGACGTCGCGGATGCGGCAGCGTCGTGGATTCTCCTGCATGAAATGCAGGATGCGTCCGAACATAGGCGACTGATAGTAGGCACGGTTGCTCTCATCGACAAAGTAAATGTACATTGTACCTTGTTTCAATGCCACTTTCTCAATGCCGAGCCGACGCGCCATGCGTCGCAGACGTGGTATGCGCAGCAATTCATCCGCCTCGTGCGGTATTTTTCCGAACCGGTCTATTATACGTTCGCGGAATGCCCGGAGATCCATCTCGCGCTCGATGCTGTCGAGCTCCTGATAGAGCGCTATGCGCTCACTCTCGCCCGGTACGTAGGTGGCAGGGAACAGAAGCTCAAGATCGCTCTCTATCACACAGTCGGCTACGTATTCGGTCTCGTCAGCCGGTGTGTCGGAGGTGACCACATCGCTGAATTCTTCCGTGCGCAGTTCTGTCACAGCCTCCTTAAGTATCTTCTGATATGTCTCGTATCCGAGGTCGGCTATGAACCCGCTTTGCTCTGCACCGAGCAGGTTGCCTGCGCCACGTATGTCAAGATCCTGCATGGCTATGTGGATTCCGCTGCCGAGGTCAGAAAAACTTTCGATAGCCTGCAGGCGCCGGCGTGCGGTAGGCTGCAACGGCACATGAGGTGGAACCATCAGATAGCAGAATGCCTTGCGCGAGGAGCGTCCCACGCGTCCGCGCAGCTGGTGCAACTCGCTAAGTCCGAAATTCTGTGCGTTGTTGATGATTATGGTGTTCACATTCGGCATGTCGATACCGCTCTCGATGATTGTGGTGGCGAGAAGCACATCATAATCATGGTTGGCGAAATCAATGATCGCTTTCTCCAGTTTCTCGGGAGGCATCTGTCCATGTCCGATTATGGTGCGGGCATCAGGTACAAGACGACGCACCATCGCCTCAAGCTCATGCAGACCCTCGATGCGGGGATTCACGATGAATACCTGACCGTTGCGCGACATCTCGAAGTTGATCGCTTCAAGCAGTATGTCATCTGTGAGCGAGTTGACCGATGTCACTATAGGATATCTGTTAGCCGGAGGGGTGTTTATAGCCGAGAGGTCACGTGCGCCCATCAGTGAGAACTGCAGTGTGCGCGGTATGGGTGTGGCGCTCATGGTCAGTGTGTCGACATTCACTTTCAGCTGTTTCAGCTTCTCCTTTACCGCCACACCGAATTTCTGTTCCTCATCCACAATGAGCAGTCCGAGATCATGGAATTTGACGCTCTTGCCAATCAGTTTGTGGGTGCCGATTATTATATCTATTTTACCCGCTTCAAGATCTGCGAGAATCTCCTTGACCTGCTTCGGCGTCCGTGCGCGGGAGATATATTCCACCCTTACGGGGAAATCTTTCAGGCGCGCACTGAAAGTGTTGTAATGCTGATAGGCGAGTACGGTTGTCGGCACAAGCACAGCTGTCTGTTTACCATCGGTAGCAGCCTTGAATGCGGCGCGTATAGCCACCTCGGTCTTGCCGAATCCTACATCGCCGCACACGAGACGGTCCATCGGGCGGTCACTCTCCATGTCGGCTTTCACAGCCTGAGTCGCGGTGAGCTGGTCAGGGGTATCCTCGTAGATGAACGAAGCCTCGAGCTCGTGCTGCATGTAGGAGTCGGGAGCGAAAGCATGCCCTTTCTGCCGGTTGCGGTTGGCATATAGGGCGATCAGGTCGCGTGCAATATCTTTCAGCTTCTCCTTGGTGCGCTCCTTGATGCGGTTCCATGCGCCGGTGCCGAGCTTGTTGATCTTCGGAGCCACACCCTCTTTCCCGCGATACTTCGCAAGTTTATGCAGGGCATGGATCGATACGAATATCACATCATTGTTGGCATAGATGAGCTTTATCATCTCCTGCATGTGCCCGTTGACCTCCGTGCGCAGAAGTCCTGCGAATTTACCTACGCCATGATCCACGTGCACGATATAGTCGCCAGGCTCTATTGAGCTGAGTTCCTTGAGTGACAGCGCGAGTTTTCCGGATCGGGCACGGTCGCTTTTCAGGTTGTACTTATGGAATCTGTCGAAAATCTGGTGATCGGTGAACACACAGATACGCCGTGTATGATCTACAAATCCCTCATGAAGCGTAGCTGCTACAGCCGTGAACTGTATATCAGTCTCACCGCGGTCGGCGAAGATCGAACGAAGTCGTTCGATCTGCTTCTCGCTTTCCGATAATATATATAAGGTGTAGCCTTCCGCAAGAAGTTGCCGGAAGGATGATGATATGAGGTCGAAATTCTTATGATATATAGCTTGCGGTGAGCAATTGAAATTAATAGCGCCGCTATCCTTTTCTTCAGGTTTCGCAGCGGTGAACCGCAACTGCCGGCAAGAGGCGAAATCTTTCGCGAAGCGTTCGGGATCGACTATGAGGTTAACAGCTGTGCTGTCGCCCTCGTCGGCTATCATAGCGCTCTCTGAGAATCCCTGGGCAGCGATAGCGCGTATGCGTTCTATCGTGTAGTCGGCATCGCGTACTGCAACAAGTATGTCGGTGCCGGTATATTCGATTATTGATATACCTTTGCCGGTATCGGCAAGCGATGATATGACGGTGATTTCATCGAGACGCTGCTCCGACAGCTGTGTCTCAATGTTGAATGTGCGGATGGTGTCAATGTCATCACCGAAAAAGTCGATTCTGAACGGCAGTTCGTTGCTGTAGCCGAATACGTCCAATATAGATCCACGCACGGCAAACTGCCCCGGTTCATATACATAGTCCTGCTCCTTGAAGCCTTTCTCGCGGAGCCAGCGTAGGGTTGCTGTGAGCGAGACAGGGGTGTCGCGGCGCAGATGCAGTGTGTTGTCATCAATCTCCGACCGGGCGGCTACCTGCTCAGCCATAGCCTCGGGATATGTGACCACAAACCGGAGCTTGGGTGATGTGTTCAGGGCATTGAGGGTTTCCGTGCGCAGTATCTGCGACGGCGGGTCAATCTGTCCGTACTTTATGTCACGTTTATAAGCCGACGGAAACATAGCCACAGCTTCCTCGCCGAGGAGCCTTGTCAGATCATGATAGAGGTATCCGGCATCGTCGAGCGAGTCACCGACCACCATGACCGGTTTTTTCTGCGGGCGCATTGCCGCGAGCATAACTGCCGGCGATGATCCGGCAAGTGAAAATATCTGTGCGGGAGCTTTACGGCGCAACGCGCTGTTGAGTTTCTCGCCGCGTTCTCCCTCGAGAAATTGTGCAGCGAGCGCGCTCAGAGTTGTCGTATTAGCCATTGTCAGCTTTATGGGCGTAAAATGCTTTGTGCGCGGTTCTCGGTCGAGAGTACGGTTATCGCGCTGTCAAGACCGGGGTCTGACTGGAGCTGTTTCGCTATCCGTCCGGGTTCGAGATAGTAGCGTTCGATGATCTCGCGTGCTATGATGGGTGCGATATCGTCGCGGTGAGTGTCGAGGTCGGCACCGAGCGGATGCTTAAGCATAGCTTCAAGACGGTCGAACTGCTCGTTGAGCGAATCGGACCGGTAGCCCTCGATTTTAGCAGCATCGCGCAGCCGCTGCAGCATTATCTCACACACGCGGTCGTAGTTGAACTTGTCAGGATTGATGAAACTCTTGAACTGGGAGTATATGGAATCCGTGACGGTGAACGTAGCGAGGTCAGGTTTATCCGACGGGTGCTCTGCATAATACTTTGTTGCAAAATCGGAAGCCCAGAAATCGCTCATCACATTATAAACTATACGGCTCATCTCCGGGTATGATACATTCACGTCGGGGGTTATTCCACCACCGTCGCGCACGGTTCTGCCATGTGCGGTGGTGAAGGTATTGGTAAGGCTGTCGGGAATACGCGCCACGCTTCCGTCAGGATTTCGGTGTGAGTAGTCGATAGCCTGTATGAGGCGTCCGGAGGGTATGTAGTATTTAGCTACGGTGACTTTCAGAAGTCCCTCGTAAGGGATATCGCGAGTGGTCTGCACAAGTCCTTTTCCAAACGATCTGTTGCCTATGATCACTGCCCGATCAAGATCCTGCAACGCTCCTGCGGTAATCTCCGATGCCGATGCGCTCTCATCGTCGATTAGCACTGCTAGCGGTAACTCCGTATCGATCGGTGATGCGGTAGTCTTGTATACTTTCTCATTCATTACGCCTTTGCCGCGTGTGCGTAATACCTCAGTGCCTTTCGGTACGAAATATCCCACTATTTTGACGGCGCTTTCGAGAAGCCCGCCGGGATTTGAACGCAGGTCGAGCACGAGTCCTTTCATTTCAGGATTCTGTTTCAGCTCGAGCAATGCCTTACGAACCTCATCAGCCGATGTTTCGGTGAACTGGGTTAGGGCTATATATCCGATCCCGTCGCGTTGCATACCGTAGTAGGGTACCGAAGGAACCTTGATTTTTTCGCGCACGAGGTCTATGGTGAGTATCGAATCCTCAACATACGGACGTTTCACTACGAGTTTCAGCGGAGTTCCTGGTGTGCCTTTCAAACGCCCCATTACCTCCTGGCTTGTCTTACCGAGCATTGTGTCGCCGTCGATCGTCACTATGAGATCGCCAGTCCGTAGCCCCGCGCGGTGTGCAGGTGTGCCCTCGTGCGGTCCGGATATGTACACGTTGCCTTTGCGTTGCATGATGTATGATCCGATGCCGCCGAACTCACCTGCATTCATCGACTTGAATTCCTCAGTCTCATCCTTTGGCATATATACAGTGTAGGGATCGAGTTCCGACAGCATTGCTGCTATAGCGGTTCCCACCGCCTTGTCGGCATCGATGGAATCGACGTAGAATGTCTGCATCTCCTTGAATACGGTTGAGAAGATGTCAAGATTTTTCGATATGGCGTTTTTACGGCTTCGCGTAGCTCCTTGCGCACACAATATGGTGAGCAGTAGGATGGCGGCGGTGTAGAAAAGTTTTCTCATAAGGGTTGGGTGGTTATGGGGATCCGGTATGCCGGAGCATACTCGTCCGTTGCTATAACGTGCCGGCGTGCGCTACTGTTTGGTTGCCGGAGTCGCAACGACGCCCGGCGAGCCTTTTATGTAAGGCTGACGCCGGGACGTTGCATATTGGGTTATCCACGTTTCCCGCGTCTGCAGGAGCGGTAGGCGTGTGTTATCTGTTGATTATCGCTCGAAGCGTGCCCAGTCTACATTGCGCATGTCGCCGGTTTCCTGGAATGCGGTGTGGAACGCAAGCGAGGCGTTGAGTGAGTGCGGGGTCTGACCGCCTGCGCCATGGTTGTTGAGCTTGAGGTAGTCGTGGAGCAGCTCGCGGTACATCGGATGGGCGCAGTTGTCGATAATACGCTCCGCACGCTGCACAGGGTCGAGTCCGCGCAGGTCTGCAACACCCTGGTCGGTTATGATCACATCCACAGAGTGCTCCGTGTGGTCGATGTGCGATGCCATAGGCACGATGTTGCTTATCAGACCACCCTTGGTTACCGACGGACAGGAGAATATGGATATGTAGCCGTTGCGGGTGAAGTCGCCAGAGCCACCGATGCCGTTCATCATGCGTGTGCCTACGACATGGGTCGAGTTGATGTTGCCGAATATATCGGCTTCGAGCGCGGTGTTCATGGCGATCACTCCCAGTCGGCGTATCACCTCCGGACTGTTGGAGATCTCAGCCGGGCGGAGCACAAGCTTGTCGCGGAAGAAGTCGAGGTTTGAGAGCACTTCCGCCTCTTTGTCGTCGGAAAGGGTGAGCGAGCAGGTGCTGCCGAATTTGCATCGTCCCATCTTCATAAGGTCGATCACAGCATCCTGAATCACCTCGGTGTACATCTCGAACGGGGGGAGTTCTTTAGCGTCGCCGAGTCCGAAGAGCACAGCATTGGCGACATTGCCTACGCCTGACTGGATGGGCAGGAATGTCTTGGGGATGCGTCCTGCGCGAACCTCACCGATAAGGAATCCGCAAACGTTTGCGCCGATCTGCAGGGTAATGTCATCGAGAGCTGTGAATCCCTTGATACCATCGAAGGCATCACTGTGCACAATTCCGGCTATCTTTGCGGGATCAAGTTTCACGGTCGGGTGACCGATGCGGTCGCTCGGTTTGTAGATAGGTATCTCGCGACGGTTAGGCGGATCGAGCGGCATATACACGTCGTGCAGTCCGTAGAGTCCTTCCGGAAGCTTGTCATTCAGCTCAAGGAATATCTTTTTGGCGTGCGCCGCATAGGTGGGGACATTGCCCACGCCGGTGCCGAGCACAACCTCGCCGTTGTCGAAAATTTTCGACACTTCTATGATAGCGTAATCAAGTTCGCCATAGAATCCATAACGGAACTTCTGTGCCAGTTCCGACAGATGGAGGTCGAAGTAGTGGCAGTCGTGCGAGTTGATACGTTTGCGGAGATCCGGGGTGTTCTGGTATGGTGAGCGGCGGTCAATGGCGTTTGCACGTGCAAGCGCTCCGTCGGCAAAGTTGTTGGTCGAGGCACCGGTGAAGACGCTGACCTTGAACGGGCGCCCGGCAGCATGCTCTTTCTCTGCTTTCTGCGCAAGAGCGTTGGTGATCACTTTGGGCGAGCCTGACGCAGTGAAGCCTGAGAGACCGAGAGTGTCGCCGTTCTCTATGAATTCGGCTGCCTCCTGTGGGGAAAGAATAGGGAATGCCATTTTCGGTGTATAGTTCGTTTGTTGATATGCGTTTATTTATCGTGGTATAGTTGTTGTCTGTGTTGGATCAATATCTGGGAGTGAGGATCTCGGCATTGATGATTGCCTTGCGCCACTTCTCCCTATGGCGCTCGATCTGCTCTTTGGTAGGACCCGAAGCCTTCATCGGTGCGGGGGAGTCGGTGGAGGTGATACGCACGCCCTCTTCCGGAAGTATCGCGCCAGATACGGATGATTTTATTTCTGCCGATGCCTCAGTTGGTACCGGAATGGATGGTGGTATAGCGTCGAACGCGCCGACAGGGAACGGGGGCAATGTCACCTTGGTCCGTTGCCGTTGACGGGATGGATCGGCGGTTGCCGCTTTTGTCACCTGCTGCGCCGCATTCTCTTCCTTCGCTTTTTTATTCTGCATTATAAACTTGATAATGAAGAATAAAACAGTGAGGGCAAGATAGACGTAAAACTCTGCATCTTGTGGCATCTGCACTAATTTTGTAATTTTGTGCAAATTTACATCTTTGCTTGCTCAATTGCAAACTTCCACCGATGAAAAAACACCTATATATAGAAACTTACGGCTGTCAGATGAATGTCGCCGATACCGAAGTGGTCGCTTCGGTCATGAAGATGGCGGGTTATGATATGGCTGACGCTGTTGAGGATGCTGATGCAGTATTGCTCAATACATGTTCGATACGTGACAATGCCGAGCAGAAGATCCTGTCGCGGTTGCAGTATCTGCGTTCGTTGCGCCGCAAGCGTGCGGCGTCAGGGCTCGGACTGATCATAGGTGTGATCGGTTGCATGGCTGAGCGTGTCAAGGATGAACTTGTCAGCTCCGAGGGTGTTGATCTTGTCGCCGGTCCTGACGCTTATCTTGATCTGCCGGCGCTTTTCGCATCTGTGGAGTCGGGAGAGAAAGCTGTGAATGTGCAGCTTAGTACTACCGAGACATACCGCGACATCATTCCGGCACGTATCGGTCCCGGTCGTGTGAGCGGCTTCGTAAGCATCATGCGTGGATGCAACAATTTCTGCTCATACTGCATCGTCCCGTATACACGCGGACGTGAGCGTAGCCGCGAGCCGCAGAGTATTCTCGCCGAGGTGGCGGATCTGCGCGAACGCGGATTCAGTGAGGTGACTCTCCTCGGACAGAATGTGAATAGCTACCGTTACGAAGGAGCAGAGGGAGAGATCACTGATTTCGCATCCCTGCTCTCTATGGTGGCTAAATCGGCTCCTGATATGCGCGTGCGCTTCACCACATCGCATCCTAAGGATATGAGCGACGAGATTCTGACAGTCATAGCTTCGAAACCGAATGTGTGCCGCCATATACATCTGCCGGTGCAGAGCGGATCGAACAGTGTGCTTAAATCAATGAACCGCAAGTACACCCGCGAGTGGTATCTTGACCGGATCGCAGCCATACGGCGCATAATTCCCGGTTGCGGCATAAGCACCGATCTGTTCACCGGTTTCCATGATGAGACGGAGGAGGATTTTCAACAGACTCTATCACTTATGCGTGAGGTGGGTTTCGACTCCTCATTCATGTTCAAATATTCTGAGCGCCCCGGCACGTTCGCATCGCAGCATCTACCCGACAATGTGCCGGAAGATGTCAAGATCGACAGGCTGAACCGTATGATAGCTCTGCAGAATGAGCTGTCGGCTGAGTCAAATCGCCGCGATGTCGGTAAAGATTTCGCAGTGCTCGTGGAGGGGGTGTCGAAACGAAGCAAGGAGCAGATGGTCGGACGCACCGAGACCGGCAAAGCTGTTGTGTTCAGTCGCGGCAACGCCCGTATCGGTCAGATCGTGACTGTCAACATCGTATCATCAACCTCCGCTACGCTTATTGGTGAGATAAAGGAGGGATAAACATACCGTTTATCAGCGCTTCTCGCCGAATTCGGTCTGCTGACGCTCTACCTCTTTAAGCCTTTCGGCATTCTGCTCTTTCAACAGGCGTTCCTGCTCACGATCCGAGTCGGATTTATATGTTGTGACCGGAGATTCACTACTGCCGGATATCAGAGCCGCTTCGTCGGTGTTGTAGATCATCGGGTGCGCGGCAGGTATGCTCTTGAGCTCTAATGTTGCGCTCGCAGGCATCTGTGCACCATCAAACAGAACGCTGGCGGTTATCTTTATATTGCCGGGCTTGAGGGTTGATTGGATAAGTACGGGTGCGGTGCCCCATTTTACAGGTGCCGGGTTGGCGAGTATGTCGGCGCTGCCGATTATGCGTCCTTCTCCGTCAACCTCGAATTTTATATTGTAGTTGTTGAGCCGCTTTATGTTGCCATTCTTATCCGCCACGGCTGCTATCACGGTTACAAAGTCGGAACCGTCGGCGTGAAGTTCTGTGCCGTCGGTATCAGCCCATAGCAGAAGTTTCTCAGGGCGTCGGCTCGGACGCACCTCATGTGTCGCCACAATCTTGCCGTCAATGAGCCCTTCGGCGCGCAGAAACACGTCTTTTTGTCTGCCGTGCCTTGACAGATCCTTGTCGGTCATGAAATTATATACATCTGTGAATGTTATGATGGGAGAGGGCATTCCGTCGGCAGATGTCTGCCGGGTGTATGTGCGTGTCTGCCCGCCGTCGTTGAATGTCAGGCGCACTTCGTCGCAATTGGAGTATATGGTCACGTCGGCAGGTGAGAAGGGTGTCATTTCGTGTGCTATATATACCATAGGCCCGGTGGCGAAAGGTCTGCTTTGCTTCTCCGCTGACCGTTGTGCCATGAACATGTAGTAAGAGTATTTAGGCTGGCGGAAAACATCCATAAGTCCACCGTAGAATGGATCCGGGTGGTATCCGCGCTGGTGGTCGAACGAGTGCCACAGGCATCCGCCCACATGTTGCGGGTCTGTACGGTAGAGGGCGTCGTAGCTCGTGTATGGATATTCCGGGGCGGCATAATGCCGTGCCTGCACGAGCATTGCATGTTCTCCCCAGTTGCGTGCCACACGGCTTGGGGAGTTGTGGGAGTTCCAGTCATCGACATTATCACCCCACTCGCGTGTGAAATATGTTATCCCGGGGTCGGTTTCTTTTATGGCGTCCCCCTCATTGCCGTTTGCCGGATGGGCGAACTGCACAGGAAAAGCCTCATTACCCCTTGCCTCGCTGTCGCACCCGGAGTAGCAATTCTTATAGGGGAACTCTTCTGTAACAGTCTGCATTGCTTTCCGGGCGAAGTCGGCGGGATACCATGTCTCGTTCAGTATCGGTTCCCACAGCCACACGCTCGGATGGTTGCGGTCGCGGCGCACCATATTACGGATGTCGTCATATACACGTTCGGCAAATTCGGGGGCATCGTTCCAAAACTGCCAGCCGGGAGTGTTGACGATGACGAACAGTCCGAGTTCGTCGCAGGCATCCATGAACGCCGGATCCTGCGGGCAGTGTGCGTTGCGTATCACCTTGATTCCGGCATCGCGCAGTTTCTTCGCGTCGCGCCAGTGTGCATTGTTGGCTACGGCATTGCCTACCACCGCATAGTCCTGGTGGCGGTTAGCTCCGATAAGCGGGCTGCCGTAGGGTTTTCCGTTGAGCCAGAACCCGTCTTTGCCCTTGAACTCAATGCTCCGTATGCCGATCCTGCGGCGATATCCGTCGATTATGTTGCCGCTATTGTCGCGCAACCGCACGACGAGGTTGTAGAGCGAGGGTGAGTCAGGACGCCACAGCATGGGATTGCGGAGTGTTATCTTATCAGATGATGTAGCCGCTTTACCACTTCTGATGTTGATCTTGTCATTTATCAGCGCTACGGTTTGTCCGGCGGTATCTATCAGTTCATATTCTACTATGCCGGTGAAATTCCGGTCACTTTTGTTGCGCACGTGGGCGCGGAGTATTACATCGGCTTGCGCGTCGCTTACATTGTCGTATGCCACGAGGAGTCCACCACCGGCAGTCTCGTTTTCAAAGTTAGGGTCGGTGATGAACACATCGCCGTGAGTTATCAGCCAGCAGTCGCGGTAGATTCCGCCGAAGTATGCGAAGTCGAGCATCTCCTGCTGTTTGCCAGGAGGGTACGCCGGGTCGTTGGAGTTGTCAGCCCACACAGCTATGACATTATCCCCGTCGCGGTTGATCGCATCGGTTATGTCGACGATCACCGGCAGATATCCGCCAAAGTGTTCCTTGAGCAGTTTGCCGTTGACGTACACTTTTGATTTGCCCATGATCCCCTCGAAATGCAGGAACATCCTGTTGCCGGAAACGTCATTGCCCGGAGTGAAGTGTTTTCGGTACCAAACATCTCCTTGGTAATTTATGCATCCGCTTGCCTCGGTAGGTAGATATTCAATGCCGTCGGGCAACGAGACTACCGCCCACCCGCTGTCGTCATATTCCGCTTTTTCCGCGCCGCTTGCTGCCCCTTTATGGAAACGCCATGCGGGATTCATGGAGTACACTTTGCGTCCGGAATCCTTGATCTCGAAGAATCCGGCGGTGGAGAACTCCTGTGCGGTCGCTGTCGCAGGAACTGTTGAAAAGATTGCCGCGAGCAGCAAAGATATATTGAGCAGGAATGAATATCTGTTACGGTACATATCGGTATATGGTATTGAGATACGGTGGGTTGTATTACAGTGCGCTCGGACATCATACGTGGTCGGCGCTTTGCAAATTTAGTAAAACATATCGGAAGGGGTGCAATATTCCGGACGTTTTGCAGTTATTATGTTATGAAATGGAAATCTCTTCACTCCGGATATGATGCCGCGCACGGTTTTAAGCGACTGGTGCTGGCGGCTGCTTTGACGCTGCCGTGCATGATGTCGGCACAGGATAAGAATGATTTCAATCCTATACAGACCGGTGTCAACTCGCTGAACATCGCGCCAGATGCCCGTGGCGCCTCCATGGGTGATCTTGGTGCGGCGACTGAGCCTGATGCAAACTCGCAGTTCTGGAATCCGTCGAAATATGCCTTTGCCTATTCTCCTGCGGCTGTCTCGATAAGCTACACCCCATGGCTGCGCAAGATCGTCAATGATATTTTTCTTGCTAATGTCAGCGGTTATTGGAAAATCGGTCGTGACGATAACCAGGCATTCAGTGCCACGCTCCGCTACTTCTCACTTGGTGATGTCACCACCGGTTCGGAGGCAATAGGAACGGCGCAGACCCTCAATCCCTACGAGATGAGTTTTGATGTCGGCTACTCCAGGAAACTGTCGGAAAAATACTCGATGGGAGTTGTGCTGCGCTATATCTATTCCGATCTCGGATTCGGCAGCGCATCAGCTGCCGGCGATATGTCGACCGGCGCTTCGGCATTCTCAGCTGACGTGTCAGGATATTACACTACATATCCGATCATAGGAAGAAACGAGTGCCAGTGGTCGTTCGGATGGGACATATCGAACATCGGTACAAAGGTTTCTTACAATCATGGTGATGATCCGGCGTTTCTGCCGACGAATCTGCGTCTAGGCACGGCATTCACATTTCCCCTCGCCGATTACCACAACCTGACGTTCGCGCTTGACCTCAATAAGCTTCTTGTTCCGACCCGACCGCTTGAAAGTAATTATGACACGGACACTCCCGAGGGACAGCGCGAATATCTCGACGCTCTGGAGAACTGGGAGAACATGTCGCCTATCTCAGGCATCTTCAAGTCATTCAGCGATGCTCCCGATGGATTCAGTGAGGAGCTGAAGGAGATCAATTGGTCGCTCGGTGCCGAGTATGCCTACAACCAGCAGTTTTTCTTCCGCGCGGGATATTTCCATGAGAGCACAATGAAAGGCAACCGTAAATATTTCGGTATCGGTGCCGGTTTCGCAATGAATATCCTCCGCATAGACGCAGCCTATACTCTTGCAACGGCTCAGACCTCACCTCTTGATCAAACATTGCGTTTTTCACTGACGTTTGACATGGAGGGGCTGAAGGATATCTTCGGACGCCGCCGCTAACCACTACATTATTGATTATGACAAACGACATACGTATTGGCAACGGGTTTGATGTACACCGTTTCGCGCCTGACCGTGAACTCTGGCTTTGCGGAGTGCGGGTGCCTCACTCCGAAGGATTGCTCGGACACAGCGACGCCGATGTAGCGCTGCATGCTATTTCCGACGCGCTGCTCGGAGCTGCAGCCTTACGCGACATAGGTTTCCACTTTCCCGATACCGATCCTGCCTACAAGGGGGCTGACTCGCGGGTATTGCTGCGCCGTGTGGTAGAGATTATAGGCGAGCATGGTTTTTCGGTAGGCAACGTAGATGTCACGATCATAGCCCAGGTCCCGAAGCTGCTCCCCTATATCGAACAGATGCGCGCTGCTGTCGCAGCAGATCTCGGCATTGATCTGGAGCGCGTCTCTGTCAAAGCGACTACAACCGAGACTCTCGGTTTCACAGGTCGCCGCGAGGGCATTGCCGCTCTTGCCACAGCACTCATCACCCGCTGAGCCAGTTGTATTCAATTCCGAGATTATACATTTTATAGTCTCAGATCCCATTGATAATGGTTATTACCGGGGCGCATTCTCCTAATTTCGTGAATTTTTACACCTCGGGGTTGCACATCGGCGGGAAAAGGTGTAACTTAGCGCGTCGAAATGCCTGAATGAATTTTTATTCATGATTATACGCGACAGCGTCGGTGAGTAGAAAGATTCATTCCGGCTATCCGAACCGTAAATATTTACCTTACTGAGATATGGCAAAAGTTATAATCATTGGAGCCGGAGGTGTTGGCACGGTTGTGGCACACAAATGCGCTCAGAACCCTGAGGTGTTCAGCGAGATTGTTCTCGCTTCCCGCACCCGCAGCAAGTGCGACGCCATCGCCAAGGCTATAGGATCGCCGCGTGTGACCACCGACTCTGTAGATGCTGACTCTGTGGATCAGCTTGTGGAGCTTTTCAACCGGCACAAGCCGCAGATGGTGATCAATGTTGCGCTCCCTTATCAGGACCTCACAATCATGGAGGCATGCCTGAAGTGTGGTGTGAACTACCTTGACACGGCAAACTATGAGCCGCGCGATGAGGCGCATTTTGAATACTCGTGGCAGTGGGCATATCGTGAGAAGTTTGAGAAAGCAGGGCTCACAGCCATCCTCGGTTGCGGTTTCGATCCGGGTGTCTCAGGTGTGTTCACGGCATACGCTGCAAAGCACTACTTCTCCGAGATGGAGTATCTCGATATAGTGGACTGCAATGCCGGAGATCATGGAAAGGCGTTTGCAACCAACTTCAACCCTGAGATCAACATCCGCGAGATCACTCAGAACGGACGCTACTGGCAGGATGGAAAGTGGGTGACCACCGGTCCGCTTGAGATACATAAGCCGCTGACTTATCCTAACATCGGTGCGCGTGAGTCATATCTCCTCTATCATGAGGAGCTTGAGAGCCTCGTGCAGAACTTCCCCAGCATTAAGCGCGCGCGCTTCTGGATGACATTCGGTCAGGAGTATCTGACTCACCTCCGTGTGATCCAGAACATAGGTATGGCACGTATAGACGAGGTTGACTATAACGGTACAAAGATTGTTCCCCTGCAGTTCCTCAAGGCTGTCCTGCCCAATCCTCAGGATCTCGGTGAGAACTATCACGGCGAGACATCGATCGGCTGCCGCATAGAGGGTCTTGATAAGGAAGGCAAGCACCTCACATACTACATCTACAACAATTGCAGCCATGAAGCAGCTTTCCGTGAGACAGGTATGCAGGCGGTGAGCTATACTACGGGTGTTCCGGCTATGATCGGTGCCATGATGTTCCTTACCGGCAAATGGGTGAAGGCTGGCGTGCATAACGTCGAGGAGTTTGATCCCGATCCGTTCATGGAGCAGCTTGCCAAACAGGGTCTTCCTTGGCATGAGCTCCTGAATATAGATCTCGAAGTCTGAGCAATAATATCTGACCATAAATAAGCCAGCCTCACATTGAGTGCCGATATTCGGACAATGTGAGGCTGACTTATTTTTTTAGAGTATGGGGCAGTGTGAATTCTGTTCCGGACTATGAGCGGTTACTCAGTAGTGCTTAAACGCTCGATCAGTGCTGTCACGTATGGCGTAGGCTTTATCTCTTTAGCTTTGTTGAGGTATTCAAGAGCTTTTGACTTCTCGCCGGCATCGGCTGCGGCGTTGCCGAGGTAGAGCAGGGCAGTGTATGAGCGGGGATTGATGCTGATGATCCGTTCGTACACTTTCATTGCTTCCGTGAGGTCGCCTTCGCCGAGATATCCTTGAGCAAGTATATACAGTGCGTTTTCATCATCGGGCATTCCGCTGAGCATGGTCTCGGCATATCTGACAGATGCTTCCGGATTGCGCCGGAAGGCATAATAGCTCATCAACCGTGCGTCAACCGCACGCGTCATCCATGGCTCGCGCTCTTTCAGAAGCAGCAGGAAACGCTCGTAGACGTCAGCCTCACCAAGTTGCATGCTCTCGGTCTCGACGTGCGAGAACAGTGTGTCAAATGTCAGATGATGATCCAGCGCGAGACGCATGGTGCGCATCTGTGCGGCTGTATCTCCACGCATGCCGTCAGACACTATAGCCCGACCGTAGTATCCGGCGTTCTCAGGATTCCCGTCGATAAGGAGATAATACATGGCTGCGGCGCTCGCCCATTCATGCTGCTTGTAGAATCGTTCCGCCTTTACGATCGTGGATGTGTCGGCGGCAGCTATTCCGCAGCTGATTGGAATCAGAATTAAACTGAGCAGTAGTTTTTTTAGCATCTTAAGTCATAGTTGATTATCGCCGCTACAAGATATAGGGCGAGGATTTGCGTTCCGCTTCAGATATGTACCGGACGGAAGTCTTCCATTACTATAACGTAAATCTGCCCCCAAAGGATGTCGCGCGAAT
This sequence comes from uncultured Muribaculaceae bacterium, assembly GCA_910587425.1. Classification (GTDB taxonomy): domain Bacteria; phylum Bacteroidota; class Bacteroidia; order Bacteroidales; family Muribaculaceae; genus Paramuribaculum. Next base: position 4,817 of record CAJUKU010000023.1, on the reverse strand, counting down.
CAGTATGTTGCCCATGCCTTAAAAAACGGATGGCTATGCCCCGCGACAGACTCCGTAGACCCTCTCATGTATCTCGCGTGTGGTGGCGTCAAGATCTATTTCCCGGTCATTTGACATAAGCAGCAGTCTCACGGAAGGTAATTCAGGAGAGTACGGAGGCTGTATATAATCATAGTCGTCGAATGTATGCAGTCCGTGGCGGGCATAGAACCCTATGCGCCGCTTCGCGACGTCGCTTGTCTCGGGCGGCTCAACTTCGCCTACGAATGGTTTCGGTAGCTGTTTCAATATCTCATCAAGGACAGCGCCCCCGATGCCGGCTCCACGTAGTGATGGCAGTGTGGCGAAATGCTCGCCGTAGCACACGTCGCGCAATGACCAGATGCTTATGAATCCGGCGAATGCACCGTCGGCAGTCACGACATGCACGTCGAACGACGGTTCGGATTCAAGCAGTTCTTTGAACTTATCCCAGGGACGCCTTTCTTCCGGTGGGAATGCGTCAATGTATAGCTGGCGCACGGCATCAGCCATATCCATGCAGTCTTTAAGATCGGTGATTACTATATTCATAGTGTCAACGTGTGGCTGTGTAGTTTATATTCATGCTGTCGAGCATTTCAAGCGTGTCGCGTGTCATGGGCATGCGTAGCGGAGAGTCAAAGTTGAGATAACGGTTCACGCTCGGCTCGAATATCCGTATACCCATTGTTCCGTATTTCGTGTTTTCCTGAGCGGGATGGTTTGTAGCCTCATACAGCATGTCGAATACCGCCTGGTTCAGCTGATCTTTATCGAGTGTTATTGATATGCCTTTTATGAGCGATCCCTGCAGGTCGCCGAGAAATCCTATCTTGCTCACATTGAATACTACTTCATTCCTGCGGTTGAGCTTGTATACCCCCTTGACGTAAACCGCCATGTTTGGTCTGCCGAAGTTGGCGTACTGGGAGTATATGTTGGCGTTCAGATAAATTTCGGCGGAGCCGCTGTAGTCTTCAAGTTTTAGGTATCCGTAGTATTTGCCGTCGTTTGTCGGGCGTGAGGATAATTCTATGACAAGTCCGCCATAAGTGTATTCCTGGTCGAGCTGTACTGCCTCGCCTTTATAGTCGGCAAGATGGCTCATGCCGTAATGGAGTTCGAGATAATACTGGTCGAGCGGGTGGGCTGAATGGAAAATGCCCACAAGCTCACGCTCTTTCTCGAGCTTGACGGCATCGACCCAGGGCACAGCCGGAATTACAGGAGGACGCCCGGCAGTACTCATTGCTGATTCGTCGTCGCCGAACAACGACATGCTTTGTGACTGTTGGTCAGCCTGGAACAACTGACCGTATCGCATCAGGCAGTCGGCAAATGTCTCTCCGCGGTTGTTCTTCTCGAAGAAGTCTTCACGCTTGATGTCTTCCTTGAAGCAGTCGAATGCACCAGCGTATGCAAGGTTCTCTATGAGGCGTCTGTTGAGGGCGGTGAGGTTCACACGCTCAATGAAATCGTAGATTGACTTGAATGCGCCTCCGGCATTGCGGGCGGCGATAATCTCATTTACGACATTCTCACCGACTCCCTTGATGGCTGAAAGACCGAAACGGATTTCACCATGGGTGTTGACACCAAACTCCGAGTAACTTTCGTTCACGTCAGGACCTTTGATGGTTATGTGCATACGTTTGCACTCCTCCATGAACACCACGAGTTTACCGTTGTCCGAACGGTTTCGCGTCAGCACGGCAGCCATGTATTCGGCAGGATAGTTAGCCTTAAGCCATGCGGTCTGGAACGCCACCCAGCTGTAGCAGGTGGCGTGGCTCTTGTTGAACGCATACTTTGCGAACTCCTTCCAGTCGTTCCATATCTTTTTCAGTGTATCAGGGTTGTGTCCGTTTGCCTGACCCCCTTCCATGAAGAGTTTCTCAAGCTCGTTCATCTTGTCGATGAGCTTCTTACCCATGGCTTTTCGCATGGTGTCGCTCTGACCGCGCGTGAAATTCGCGAGTAGTCGCGACAACAGCATGACCTGCTCCTGATAGACAGTGATGCCATAAGTGTCCTTAAGATACTTTTCCATCTCCGGAATATCGTAAGTGATCGGTTCACGACCATGCTTGCGGCGGATGAAGTCCGGAATGTACTCCATAGGTCCCGGACGATAGAGGGCATTCATCGCTATGAGGTCCTCGAATGTCGAGGGCTGGAGCTCACGCAGGTATTTTTGCATTCCTGCCGACTCAAACTGGAATGTCCCGACGGTGTTGCCTTCGCAGTACAGCTGATAGGTCTTCGGGTCGTCGATAGGTATTGTGTCTATGTCAATATCCTTCCCGCTTGTGCGTTTGATATTTGCCACAGCTTCCTTGATGATCGACAATGTCTTTAGTCCGAGGAAGTCCATCTTGATCAGTCCTGTCTCCTCGATTACCTTTCCTTCGTATTGCGTTACGATTATACGCTCTTTTGACCCCGAGGCTTTGTCGACAGCCGTGCTCACCGGAACCCAGTCGGTGATATCGTCGCGGCAGATGATCACTCCACATGCATGTACGCCAGTATTGCGCACATTGCCTTCGAGTTCGCGTGCGTATTGCAGTGTCTCAACAACGAGCGGATTCGGGCTGTGAAGCTCTTCCTTGAATGCCGGTACATAGTTGAAGCAGTTGTCGAGTGTCTCTGACAATGTTTTGCCGTCGACCTCCGGCATACGCTTGGGTATGAGCTTCGTAAGGCGGTCGCTCTCTTTCAAGGGGAGCTGTTCGACGCGCGCCACATCCTTGATAGCCGATTTCGCCGCCATTGTGCCGTAGGTGATGATGTGCGCTACTTTCTCTTCGCCATATTTACGGGTGACGTATCTCAGCACTTCCGAGCGTCCGTCGTCGTCAAAGTCGATATCGATATCAGGCAGTGAAATACGGTCAGGGTTCAGGAAACGTTCGAACAGAAGATCGTATTTCACGGGGTCTATCTGTGTGATTCCAAGGCAGTATGCAACAGCGCTGCCGGCTGCCGATCCACGCCCTGGACCTATGCTGACTCCCAGTTCCTCGCGACCTGCGCGGATGAAGTCCTGCACGATAAGGAAGTAACCGGGGAAACCCATGGTTTTCATTATGTGCAGCTCGAATTTTATACGTTCCTCAAGCTCGGGTGTCAGCGGATCTCCATATCGTTTTTTCGCGCCGTCGTATGCCAGCTTGGCAAGGTAGTCGGCTTCGAATTTAATGCGGTATAGCTTGTCGTAGCCTCCGAGCTTCTTTATCTTCGCCTCGGCATCTTCCTGACTGAGGACTACATTGCCATTCTCGTCGCGTGTGAACTCGTCGAACAGATCTTTTTCGGTAAGTCTCTGGCGATATTCCTCTTCTGTTCCGAAATCGGCAGGTATCTCGAAGTTGGGCATGATCGGTCCGTGGTCTATGGAGTAATGCTCGACTTTCGATGCTATTTCAAGTGTGTTCTCCAATGCCTCAGGAATATCGCTGAAGAGGGCGTTCATCTCCTGTTGCGTTTTCATCCACTCCTGCTTTGTATAGCGCATGCGGTCGAGGTCGTTCACATAGTTGTTGGTGCTCACGCAGATAAGGCGGTCATGTGCCTCGGCGTCGCTTTCGTTGACAAAATGCACGTCGTTCGTGGCTATGAGTTTTATGCCGAGTTCACGCGCTATATTGATGAGATGTGGATTCACACGCTCCTGTAGTGCGTAGACATCCGAGTTGCCGCTGGGATTTGTCGCCGGGTGGCGTTGCAGCTCAATGTAGTAGTCATCGCCAAAAGTATCTTTCCACCATTTGGCGCGTTCGCGTGCTTCGTCTACGAGTCCGTCGCGAAGAAGCCTCGGCAACTCTCCACCGAGACAGGCGGATGCGATTATAAGCCCTTCCTTATGTGCGGCAAGTTCTGTCTTGTCAGTACGGGGATGAGTGTAGAAGCCGTCAGTCCAGGCTTTCGAGACAAGTTTTATAAGGTTTTTATAGCCCGTAGCATTCTTAGCCAGGACGATGAGGTGTCTGCCGGTGTCGCGTTTGTCGGTTCTTTCCGACAGCAGTCCGTTGGCTACATACATTTCGCAGCCTATTATCAATCTGAAGCTTCCGTCCTTGATGCGTTTTATTCGGTTGCTCATCTGATTGATCTTGGCTTGATCACCTTTGCTCTCCGCCTTTTCAAGAGCTTTTTTATAGCCTTTCAGGCATCCGCCGTTCACGTAATTGTAGATTTCCTTGACTCCGAACATATTTCCATGGTCGGTTATGGCAATACCTGCCATGCCGTCGTCGAGCGCCTTGTCTATCAAGGCGGGGACTGAGGCTTGTCCGTCGAGGAGCGAATATTGAGTGTGGACATGAAGGTGCACGTATGGAGTCATAGTCTTGCTTGTTGTGTAGTAGACGAATACTGTATATTATGAATAATAATGATGCTTAGGCTTGTTAAACCAACCCCAAAGATACACATTTTTCACCGATTGTCAAACCTCATTTTTCTTATGGAATATCTCTTCACGGAGATATTCAGGTGTGCCATAATTGCTTGTATATTCAGCGTCTTTCTGCCCGGTTCGCGACGGTCTGAGCCTGATCCGCCGGCGTTGACCGGCGTTTTGTCGCGTTATATACTCTTAGGGGCGTGCTTTGACGGGCGATCTGATCGGTTCAGGTCGCTTTTATTTATATCGGTCTTATTATATTAATAATGTGTATGGGGTGTTTTGGTGTGTTTTTGTGTGATTTTTGCGAGAAAAAGGTGTGATTGTTTGGTGGGGGGTGGAAAAAGGGTGTACCTTTGCACTCGCTTTCGGGAACGGAGCGGCGCCG
>CAJUKU010000022.1 GCA_910587425.1 uncultured Muribaculaceae bacterium | reverse complement strand
TCAGAATACGGTCAATCGCATTTCTGACAGCCACCTCAAAGCAACTCAGAAGGGTGAAGACTTCTTGCGACAGATTAAGGTTCAATCTGTAAAGGGTCATCGTCTTCCGTGTATTGTTGTTACACGACAAAAGGTAGCGTTGGAGTCGTTCACCCGATAATATATGTTGAAATTCAGAATATTTCATCCAATTTTGCGATTTTTTGTACGTGCCGAATTTATAAATTCGGTTATAAATTTGTTTATTAAGAAAATCTCACTAACTTTGCAGTGTTGATTCCCGGTAGCCCCTGATATGTCAAGCTATCGGGTTTAGTTTTTTTATAGTCGCAAAGATAATGTATTTTTTCTGATATATCGGCTCTAAAGGCGGCTTAATCTGTATTAGAGTAGGTGGATTACAAGTGTTTTCAAATCACAAAATGAGGCTGTCGCATCCGTGCGGTACAATAGGGGAACAAAATGCATCATCGGATTTTGATAATCAAATAAATCCACAATAATATAAGATGAGACATATAGGGGTGCCAAGAAATTTGTTGTATCCTTGTATTTACGAAACTTTTATAAACAAAACAAGTGCTCCGGATTGCGCCGGGGCACTTGCTGTATGTTGAGGTGATGTTTGTTGCGGGAGACCGTGATCTCGGAAGAGTCCGTGATCGTTGGAATCACTCGCCAAGGGCGGCGGCAACGTCGGCTTTAAGCTCTGCATCCTGCTTGTCGCGGCTAAGGATAGTTCCGTCGGGACCGAACAGGATTATGCAGGGGATGGCGGGGATGCCGTAGATGTCGGTGGCAACGTTCTGTGTGTTGAGTATCTGCTCCCAGGGAAGCTGATGTTGCTCGATGGCGCGGAGGGTGTTCTCCGGCTCATCCCACACGGCTACGCCGAGCACGTCGAGTTGGTTTGTGCCCTCGGGACCGTACTTGCTGTAGAGCTCCTTGATAGTCTTGGTCTCGCGGATGCACGGACCGCACCAGCTTGCCCAGAAATCGACGAGGGTGTAGCGTCCGCGGCCCACGTAATCGGAGAGACGCTGCGTCTTGCCGTCGTAAGTGTTCTCGAAATCCTTGAACTTATGTCCTACCGAAGTCTCCTCCTTGTTGAGCAGTCCCTGCTTCAAGGTCTGCAGGCGGCGTGAGTCGGCAAACTGCGGGTATTCCTGGAGCTTGGCATTAAATTCGGGGAGATCCCAGTTGTATGCTTCCTGAACGAACAGGTAGTAGCCAAGGGGATTCTGTGCGTTTTCAGCAAGAGCCTTTGTGCTGAGTGCGTTGTACTGATCACGGATCGCCTTAGCCTCGGTGCTGTCGGCGGGGGTGAGCTTGTTGAAACGCTGCACGAGTTCGTTCTGATTCTGAAGCAGTGTGTTGAATGCCTCGTTGGTAGCCGTGCCGGTTCCGATGCGACGTTCGCCACCGACGGTGATCTCGCCCGGCTCGAGGATAAACATTCCCGCACGGTTGCCGTCGAGGATCAGGCGTGCGAATATCGGCTTTTCGACAGTGCCGTTGAAGAGTGCCACACCATCGGCTACAACGGTCGAGTCAACCTTCTCGCCGGAATCGAAATCAGTGATGTAGGCTGTCAGCCCGTCCTCATCTTCCGTAAGGTTGAGACGCACCGTATAGTTCGGCGCTGTCTGGGCAAAGGCTGCGGTGGCGGTGAGCGCCATGCCGCACAGGATAGTCTGGAGTTTCATATTGTAAGATGTAATTGATTGTTTTCTTGCAAACAGGCGCAAATGTAGGCAAAATTTGCCTCATTCAGCTTTTTTGGCGGCATTTTTTTCGCCGGACCGCCTCTATTTACTATTTTTGCGCGTTCCCCGCTAACCGGGGACTCATCCAAATGCAATATCAGGACAATCTAAACGCATATATATTACAGGCGATACGCGACAACTGGGAGCACATGGCTCTCACGGATTTCAACGGTGCATCGTACCAGTACAAGGATGTGGCGCGTAAGATCGCCAAGCTGCATGAGCTGTTCCGCCACTGCGGCGTGAAGCCGGGTGAGCGCGTGGCGCTATGCGGCAGAAACTCCGCACAGTGGGCTATGGCTTTCCTCGGCATAATAACCTATGGAGCCGTGGCGGTGCCGATCCTGCATGAGTTCAAGCCCGACAATATCCACCACCTGGTCACACACAGCGACGCGCGTCTGCTCTTTACCGATGCCGGAGTGTGGGAGAACATCGACGCCTCCCTCATGCCCGAGCTTGAGGGCGCGCTGCTCATAAGCGACTACTCTCTGCTCATGTCGCGCTCCGAAAGACTCAACGAGGCGCGTGCCAATCTGAACCTTTTGTTCGGCGAGGCATTTCCCGAGCGTTTCACCGCCGAGAGCCTTGAGGTGAGCCTCGGCGCCCCCGACGATGTGGCTCTTGTCAACTATACCTCCGGCTCCACCGGATTCTCCAAGGGTGTGATGATCACCTACCGCAATCTATGGAGCAACATACAGTACACCATAGATCACCTCGACTTCCTTAAGCCCGGCGACGGCATAGTGTGCATGCTGCCACTCGCCCACATGTACGGACTCACGGTCGAGATGCTGCATCCGTTCATCAAAGGGTGCCATATCAATTTCCTGACACGTATCCCCTCGCCGCGCATCATCATGGAGGCGTTCGCCACCGTGCGCCCCAAGTTGATCGTATCGGTGCCGCTCATCATAGAGAAGATCATCCGCACCAAGGTGTTCCCGCTTCTCGACAAGCCGATGATGAAGATCCTGCTGCATGTGCCGTTTGTCGACGACCATCTGCTCGCCAAGATCAAGGAGCGTCTGACCGATACATTCGGAGGCGAGCTGCAGGAGATCGTGATCGGTGGAGCCGCGCTCAACAAGGATGTCGAGACATTCCTCCGCCGCATAGGATTCCCCTTCACCGTGGGCTACGGCATGACAGAGTGCGCCCCGCTCATAAGCTATGCCCCCTGGGATGAGACGCGTCCCGGATCGTGCGGACGCCTTGTCGACCGCATGGAGGTCCGCGTGGCTTCCGATGATCCCGCTAATATCCCCGGCGTGATCAGTGTGCGCGGCGACAACGTAATGAAAGGGTATTTCAAGAATCAGAAAGCTACCGACGAGGTTCTCTCCGACGACGGTTGGATGAGCACCGGCGATATAGGCTGTGTGGATGCCGACGGCTACATATACCTCCGCGGACGCGACAAGAACATGATTCTCGGTCCCTCAGGACAGAACATCTACCCCGAGGAGATAGAGCAGAAACTCAACAATATGCCCTATGTAGCCGAATCGGTGGTCATCGATGCCGGCAACGGACGACTGGAGGCTCTGATCTACCCCGACATGGACAGTGCGCTGCAGCAGAAAGTCGACTCCGCCGAGCTCGATCAGGTGATGGCTGACAACATCACCCAGCTCAACCGCGAGCTCCCCGCATACTCGCAGATAGCCCACCACCGCCTCATGAGTGAGGAGTTTGAGAAGACCCCCAAGCGCTCCATCAAGCGCTACCTCTACCAGCGCTGAGCCTCCGCGCTGTAGCGCGAAAGTACATCGCGTAAACGCATCGCAATAAAAATTTTGTAATTAGAGGAAAAAATTGTAACTTTGCGCCGCTTTTCGGGCGCGCCGAGGCGCGTGGCGGAAGGCATCCATTTAATAATCAATACACCTTCAACCAAAACATGAAGTACGAAACCGTTTTCATTTTAACTCCCGTTTTGTCTGACGCTCAGATGAAGGAAGCGGTAGAAAAATTCGGCAAGGTGCTCACCGACAACGGTGCCACCATCGTCAACCAGGAGATCTGGGGGCTTCGCAAGCTCGCTTATCCCATCCAGAAGAAATCCACAGGATTCTACAGCCTCATCGAGTTCGACGGCGATCCCAAGATCATCAAGTCGCTTGAGACAGCATTCCGCCGCGACGAGCGCGTGATCCGCTTCCTCACATTCCGTCTCGACAAGTATGCCGCACAGTATGCCGAGAAGCGTCGCAACATCCGCGCCGGTAAGGCAGCACAGGCACCCGTAGCCAAAGAAGAAGCAGAAGTAGAAACCGAAAACAACAACGACTAAACCATGGCACAGCCCCAGTCAGAGATACGCTACCTCACCCCCCTGTCGGTAGACGTCAAGAAGAAAAAATACTGCCGTTTCAAGCGCAGCGGTATCAAATATATCGACTACAAGGATCCTGAGTTCCTCAAGAAGTTCCTCAACGAGCAGGGCAAGATCCTTCCCCGCCGCATCACCGGAACATCACTCAAGTTCCAGCGCCGTGTGGCTCAGGCAGTGAAGCGTGCACGTCACCTCGCACTCCTCCCCTATGTTACCGACCTCATGAAATAAACCTCATAAACGAACAAGGAATTATGAAGATCATACTTAAAGAAGACATTCCCGCCCTCGGCTACAAGGACGACGTTGTTGAGGTTCGTGACGGTTACGGCCGCAACTACCTCATCCCCCAGGGTAAGGCTATCATCGCAAGCCCCTCAGCACTCAAGGTTCTCGCCGAGAACCAGCGCCAGCGCGCTCACAAGCTCGCTCAGATCAAGGCTGATGCCGAGGCTCTCGCAGCTCAGCTCGAAGGCGTAAGCCTCACCATCGGTGCAAAGACCAGCTCTACCGGCACAATCTTCGGATCTGTCAACAGCATCCAGATCGCCGAGGCTCTTGAGAAGCTCGGATTCAATGTTGACCGCAAGGTTATCAACATCAAGGAGACCATCAAGGAAGTTGGCAAATACAACGCCGTGCTCAAACTCCACAAGGAGGTGAGCGTGGAGATCCCCTTCGAGGTTGTCTCGGAGTAATCCGACCAGGATCCAGAACGCATAACATGCGTGGCGCACATCCCCCACGGATGACGCGCCCACAAATCCAGCCATAACGCACGCCCGGATGCCGCACACCGCAGCATCCGGGCGCTGTTTTATCTCTGCCGGGTGGGGCGGTGTGCGCTTTCCGCTACGGATGTGTGCACGGTCTGTATGCGACGTTATGCACGCCGTGCAGATTTTTGTGCAATAAATTCCGGTGCATCGGCGAAACTTCGTAACTTAGCGGCTCAGACGTTTCCCAACAGTGGAGATTGCCCTATGGAAGCATTCGAAGATTTTTTGAGAACCCCGTGGGTCTACTGGACCCTGCTTGTCGCATACACCGGCACGATACTCAGCATTGTGGGCATTATACTCTCCGAAAACCGCAATCCTGTCAAGTCGCTCGCGTGGGTCACCGTGTTGCTGCTCTTCCCGGTCGGCGGCATAATCCTCTACATCTTCTTCGGACGCTCCATAAAGAATACCCGCATGATCTCGCGGCGCAACAGGCGCAAGCTCGCCGAGCTGGCTCTGCCCGATGCGGTCCAGTCGTCGTGGGATCCCTACTCCCGGGAGATACGCCAGCAGCTCATGCTGGCACGCACCCTTACCGGATCAACCCTCCTTACCGCCCGCGATGTGGAGATATACACCTCGGGAGCCGACAAATTCGAGGCGTTGCTGCGCGACATCGCATCGGCGCGCCGGTACATCAACCTCCAGTACTATATTTTTGCCGACGATGCCATAGGTACCCGTATCGCCGAGGCGCTGATGGAGCGCGCGCGTGCAGGGGTGAAAGTGCGCGTGATCTACGACCATATAGGCTCCATAAAGGTGAAGAACAGCTTCTTCCGGCGTATGCGCGAGGCAGGCATCGAGGTCTATCCTTTCTTCCGGGTGGTATTCCCTCTGTTCGCTACCCGCATCAACTGGCGCAATCACCGCAAACTTGTGGTGATCGACGGGCATACGGGCTATATCGGCGGCATGAACATCGCCGACCGGTATATCGACGGCGGTGATTTCGACCTCTGGCGCGACGCCCACATGCGTATCACCGGTCCTGCCGTCGGCACGCTGCAGTACTCTTTCGCCGTCGACTGGCGTTTCATGGGGCGTGAGCTGATAGAGGAGCCGGTGTATGACTCCCCGGAGACTGCCGACGACGCGCGCGCTGCAGCCGAATGTGATGCCTCGGCGAGCTGTTCCACCGCCGAGCGCACGGCGATGCACCTCCTCACGAGCGGTCCCACAAGCCAGTGGAGCAATATCGCCTATCTGCTGCTGAAAGCCATCGGAAACGCCAAGAAGCGCGTCTACATACAGACCCCCTACTTCCTCCCGACCGAGGCTCTGCTCAAGACGCTGCAGGCTGCCGCGCTCGCCCGCATCGACGTGCGCGTGATGATACCCGCGCGCTCCGATTCCCTGATCCTGACCTACGCCTCGCGGAGCTATATCCAGGAGTGCCTGCGCGCCGGAATAAAGATATATTTCTTCGATGCCGGCATGCTCCACAGCAAGGTCGTGATTGTCGACGACGATTTTACCTCTATAGGCTCGGCTAATATCGATTTCCGCAGCTTCGAGCATAATTTCGAGGCTAACATGTTCATCTACTCCACGAAAGTGAATGCGCAGTTGCGCAAGGCATTTTCCGCCGACATGCGCGTCTGCACCCGCATCCGTGCCGCCGCATGGCGCCGCCGTCCGCTGCTGCACAAGGCTTTCGAGTCGGTTCTCAGGCTGCTCTCGCCGGTGCTCTGACGGAGGTATATCTTCCCGATTAAAAAACACAGTTATATGAAAATCACGAATGCAATGAAAAGCGTGCTGCCCCTCGCGGTGGCATGTGCCCTGTCTGTCGCTTGCTCGCGGAGCCATGATGGCGCTTCCAAATATGAGATTGTTGATCTCGCATCATCAGAGCTGCAGCTCAGTGGCGATGGGATGCTGCTCGGAACCCCGATACAGCTGACCCGCGCCGGCGACAATCTGATCATTACTGACACCAAGGCTGATTCGTTCGTGCATTACGTCGATCTTGCGGCGAAAGTATATGCCGGACAGTTCCTGCCTAAAGGGCAAGGTCCCGGCGATTATCGCAGTCCGGTTCTCCTGTCGGAAATACCGGGCGACAGCAAGCATTTCATGCTGAGTGAACCGAACGGACACCGCCTCATGCGGATGGAGGCGGTTGCGGGAAGTCCGTATTTGATGCGTTGTGTCAGCACGTTGCAGTCGCCTGACGATGCGTGGATTGTGACTCCTATAGCCGACGGGCGCATGGTGACGACAAATGGTTATGTGCAGCACTACGAGCTGCTTACGCTTCTGAACCCCGACGGTTCGGTCGACCGCCATTGCGGTCGCCGCCCCGCTCCCGCATCAGCGTTCGATCAGCCCCCGATGGCAATGACCGCTGCTTTCCAGTTCGATCTTAGGGTATCGCCCGACGGCAAGCGTATCGCGGCTGTCGGAAGCATGGGGGAATCGGCGGCATTCTTCCGTCTCGAAGGCGATTCGATTGTCACTGTCAGCGAATTCTGCAATGAGGCTGCGCTTCCGAACAGTCATTTTGAGAACGGTAATTATTACGGAGTCGATGGCGAGTCTGTGATGGGGTTCATCTACTCCGCAGCCAATGCCGACGGGGTGTATGTGCTTACGTCGGAGCGTAAACTGTCGGATCCCGACAGCTACTCCGGAGACCGCATACTGATCTATGACTGGGACGGCAATCCGGTGGGCGAGTACCATCTCGACCGCCGCATCAGGATGTTCACCGCACCCGATGCCACCGGGACTCTCTATGCCGTGACAGAGGATGGCTGCGACCCGACACTGATTGAATTTCATCTGCCGGACTGAGCGGAAAAATTCCGGCGATAGCTTGTTTCGCTTGCAGGAGTGCCGCGCTTTGCGTACTTTTGCAACATAATTGAATATTCACCACATCACATACACGTATGGATAGAAAAAGAATGATTTCAGCTGCCGACAATATCAGGGTGCTGACTGCCGCAATGGTTGAAAAGGCTAAATCCGGACACCCCGGCGGAGCCATGGGCGGAGCTGATTTCGTCAACGTGCTCTACTCGCAGTTTATGACTCTGGATCCTGACGACCCGCAGTGGATCGCACGCGACCGCTTTTTCCTCGATCCCGGACACATGTCGCCCATGCTTTACAGCGTGCTCGCCCTTACTGGACGCTACACCATGGCTGAGCTGCAGCAGTTCCGCCAGTGGGGGAGCATAACCCCGGGGCATCCCGAGCTCGACCCCGCACATGGTGTCGAGAACACATCGGGACCTCTCGGTCAGGGGCACACAATGGCTGTCGGCGCGGCTATAGCCGAGCGTTTCCTCGCGGCACGTTTCGGCGAGTGGATCTCACACAAGACATACGCATTCATTTCCGACGGCGGCATCCAGGAGGAGATCTCGCAGGGTGCCGGACGTATCGCCGGATTCCTCCGTCTCTCCAACCTCATAATGTTCTACGACAGCAACAAGGTGCAGCTCTCGACTGATGTCGACGCTGTCGATTGCGAGGACTACGCCGCCAAGTACCGCGCATGGGGATGGCGCGTGATCGAGATCGACGGCAACGACCCCGAGCAGATCGCCGCAGCCCTCACCGAGGCTTGCGCTGAGAAGGAGCGTCCCACCCTCATCATCGGCAACACCGTGATGGGCAAAGGCTGTCTGACAGCCGACGGTGCATGCTTCGAGGGGCAGTGCAGCACTCACGGACAGCCGCTCAGCAAGAGCGGAGCCGATGTGCCCGCGACAATACGCAATCTCGGCGGTGATCCTGAGAATCCTTGGGTTATCCGTCCGGAAGTCGCCGAACTCTATGCCGAGCGCACAGCGCAGCTCCGCACGATTGTCGCCGCCCGTCGCCGTGAGGAGGCTGAATGGGCTGCCGCCAATCCGGAGAAAGCGGCACAGCTGCGTGATTTCATTGCCGGACGTCTTCCGGAGATCGACTACCGCGCTATCGTCCACAAAGCCGACGTGGCAACCCGCACGGCATCAGCCGATGTGCTCGCTGAGCTCGGACGCAAGGTGAAGAACATGATCGTATCTTCAGCCGACCTCGCCAACTCCGACAAGACCGAGGCATTCCTCAAGCAGACAGGCGCGCTCGCACCCGGCGATTTCAGCGGGGCGTTCCTCCATGCAGGTGTTGCCGAGCTCACCATGGCTTCAGTGATGAACGGTATCGCTCTCCACGGAGGTCTCATCGCCGCTTGCGGAACATTCTTCGTATTCTCCGACTACATGAAACCCGCCGTGCGCATGGCGGCGCTCATGCAGCTCCCGGTGAAATATGTCTGGACTCACGACGCTTTCCGTGTCGGTGAAGACGGTCCCACTCATGAACCTATCGAGCAGGAGGCTCAGATCCGTCTGCTCGAACAGATACACAACCTCAACGGACAGCGCTCCATGCTCGTGCTCCGTCCCGCCGACAGTGCCGAGACAACAATCGCATGGGAGATGGCGATGAACAACAAGACCACCCCCACGGCGCTCATCCTCACCCGTCAGGATGTGAAGGATCTGCCGAGCGTCACCGACGACCGCTATACCGAAGCCGAGGGTACACGCCGCGGCGGCTATGTGGTCATCGACACCCCCTCGCCGCGCGTAACGCTCGTAGGCAACGGTTCCGAAGTGTCGCTTCTCTGCGAGGTGGCAACGCTCCTTGAGGCAGAAGGCATCGGTGCCCGCGTGGTTTCCGTGCCCTCTCTCGGTCTCTTCCTTGACCAGGACGCCGAGTATCGCCGCAGCGTTATCCCCGAAGGCACCCCGACATTCGGTCTCACCGCCGGTCTCCCCTCTACTCTGCGCGAGGTCGTAGGACCGTGGGGCGAGGTTTACGGTCTCGACCGTTTCGGAGCATCGGCGCCCTACAAGGTGCTCGACGAAAAATTCGGATTCACCCCCGACGCCGTGCTTCAGCGCGTCAAGAGCTTCATCGGAGCCTGAAATTAGCCTAATCCCCACCAATCAAGCATCACAATGCAGGAGAAAATAATCATACTCGACTTCGGGTCGCAGACCACGCAGCTCATCGGCCGCCGTGTCCGCGAACTCAACACATATTGCGAGATAGTCCCCTACAATAAGTTTCCCGCCGACGATCCTTCCGTGATCGGTGTCATCCTCTCCGGATCCCCCTTCTCCGTCTACGACGACAAGGCTTTCCGCACCGAGCTCGCTGAAATACGCCGCCGCTACCCGCTCCTCGGTATTTGCTACGGAGCGCAGTTCCTAGCCTACACCAATGGCGGGACTGTCGAGCCAGCCGACTCACGCGAGTATGGTCGTGCGCGTCTCACCTCGATCGATGCCGCCGATCCTCTGATGGCTGGCATCGCTGTGGGATCGCAGGTGTGGATGAGCCATGGCGACACCATCACCTCACTCCCCGAAGGCTTCCGCATCGTGGCGTCCACCCAGCAGGTGCCAGTTGCTGCCTACCGTGTCGAGGGCGAGCAGTCGTGGGGTGTACAGTTCCATCCCGAGGTGTACCATAGCGAATGCGGCATGGAGCTGCTGCGCAACTTCGTGTGCGGCATCTGCGGCTCCCGTTGCGACTGGAGTGCCGCATCGTTCATCGAGTCGACTGTGCGCGAGCTCAAGGAAATGCTCGGCGACGACAAGGTCGTTCTCGGACTCTCCGGAGGTGTCGACTCATCGGTTGCTGCTGTGCTGCTCAACCGTGCCATTGGCAAGAACCTCACATGTATATTCGTGGATCACGGCATGCTCCGCAAGAACGAGTTTTCCGATGTGCTCCGCGACTACGAAGGTCTCGGTCTTAACGTGATAGGCGTCGATGCCTCAGCTAAATTCTTCAGCGAGCTCGCCGGAGTGACCGATCCCGAACGCAAGCGCAAGATCATAGGCAAAGGCTTCATCGACGTGTTCGATCAGGAGGCACACAAGCTCACCGACGTGCGCTGGCTCGGTCAGGGCACTATTTACCCCGACTGCATAGAGTCGCTGTCGATCACCGGAACCACTATCAAGAGCCACCACAATGTGGGCGGTCTGCCGGAGAAGATGAACCTGCGTCTCGTAGAGCCGCTGCGTCTCCTCTTCAAGGACGAGGTGCGTGCCGTAGGTCGTGAGCTCGGCATGCCTGAGCATCTTATCACACGCCACCCCTTCCCCGGTCCCGGACTCGCGGTGCGTATTCTCGGTGACATCACCCCCGAGAAAGTGGCTATCCTCCAGGAGGCTGACCACATATTCATCCAGGGGCTGCGCGACCATGGTCTCTACGACTCCGTATGGCAGGCGGGAGCTATCCTGCTCCCCGTGCAGAGCGTTGGCGTGATGGGCGATGAGCGTACCTACGAGCGTGCCGTGGCACTCCGCGCCGTGACATCGACCGATGCCATGACCGCCGACTGGGCGCACCTCCCCTATGAGTTCCTCGCCGAGGTCTCCAACAAAATCATCAACAAAGTGCGCGGCGTCAACCGCGTCACCTACGACATCTCCTCCAAGCCGCCGGCAACCATCGAGTGGGAATGATTCCGCTCACTGTATGATATGAAAAATCCGGGGTTCGCGGTCGTGCGAGCCCCGGATTTCTATTTCATTATCAGTTGGAGAGCTGATTTCTGGTTGTCAGTCTGATCAGTCGTCGATGGTGCAGATCGATACGCGGTTCCACGATTCCTCGCTGAACATGTGTCCGATACCCTGACCCTCGGCAGATATGCGTGATGCCTTGATGCCGTATTTCTTGATGAGGGCGTCGCGTACAGACTCTGCGCGTGCGGCGGCAAGTTTGATGTTGAATTCCTCATTACCATCCTGCGAGGCGTAGCCCTTGACCACAACCTTGCTGTCCGGATGATGCTTCAGGTAGTCGGCGATCATCTCCACGTTAGGCATCTGGTCGGAAGTGATCTTCGACGAGCCAATGCGGAAGAACACGTAGCGCACGCTCTCGAGATTGGTGCTCACCTCTTTCACTACCTGCGGCTTCTGGTTCATGCAGGAGTCGAGGGCGAGTGCAAGGTCGGCAGCCTCAGCCTGCGATGCGGCAGCTGCGAGTGTGGCGGCGTCGACATCGGCGCGGAGTGCGTTGACCTGTGCGTTGAGGGCATCGACCTCAGCCTGGTTGTATTCGCGGACAGCCTCAAAGCCGGGACCGAAATTGTAGGTCACACCCACGAGTACATTGAAAGTCGCGTGGTTGGCGTTGTACGAAGCCGATGCGAAGCGCACCTTGGAGTCACTCATGTCCCATGCGACGTAAGGCTTTACTGAGACGGTGAGCTGTTCCATCGGGTGGAAATTGAAATTAAGACCTGCCTTGGTGGCGAAATAGTTGTGATAGTCGCCCGCAGCCTTGTTCACGTAGTCGTGTCCCCAGCCGGCGCCTGCGACAACATCCATGTCAAACACGCGTTGCTCAGTCACGTATCCCCCGAAGAGATTGAACAGGTTGACTGTTCCATAGACGCCTAAGTAAGAGTTGTCGAACGCTGTCGAGCTTCTCGGACCGAAGCCCCATGATGATGTGTTTATCCCGAACACGCCCTCGATACCGAGCCCGAACACAGGCGAAATCTGTTTGGCGGCATGCAGTCCTACCATAGGACGCATTGCCCCGAAGAACGAATGGTTTTTAAGCGGAGTGGTTACACCTCCGTCGATGCCGAGCGACCAGTTAGAACCGATTCCGGTGGCGCGGAGGGCATCCTGTGCCTGTGCCGTGGCTACGCCGGCGGCAACGGCTAAAATTAGTAAGATTTTCTTCATTTCTCTCATTTTGGTTGAATGAACTTTCGTCTGCTCTAACGCTTCCCGTGCCGATAGGGTTGCCCCGTTTTTGCATACTCTAACTCTTTTTACACAATAACCCCCGCCCGGCTGCCGTTTTTCATTAAAATTGCGTGAAATTAAGAGTGTGTTTGAATTTAAATCAATTTAGATTGAGAGAATTTTTTGAGCGGTTTTTACAATTTGAAGAGGGAGCGATGCGGGCATCGTGACCGATGAAAATTGGGAAAAGCACCAAAAAAGATCTCAATATAAATTAGATATAATCCAAATTCCACTCAGTAAATAAATGATTTAAATACAATAACGCTCTAAAAACAGTTAATATTCTTACGCTCCAAATACCCACCGCCGTCGACCGTCGCGGCAATCTGGCGTTTCTGCAACAAGGCGCGCCACTGCCGTTTGTGCCCGCGCGCGTTGAGTGGGGTAGTGCCGACGACGTTGAGATTCAGGGCGTTGCTGCCATTATAGATCTGTCATCCGATCCACGGACAGTCATGGTGGTGGAATCCGGCGAGAGCCGCGTTATAAATTCGCGGCTGTGCATCTGTCTCCGTCCGGCGGAGCAGGGTAGCGGTGAGCCATGCGTGGTGGCTCCGTTGCGCGGTGCCCACCGCCGTGCCCGCGTCGATCAATGTGTTATCACCCCTCAGCCAACGGCTGTCGGAGCACTCGTGAGTGCCGCAGCCCCATTCCCAGTCCGCCGCATATACTATATTTATGCCACTCCCGCCGGAGCAATGCGAGGCGGACACTCCCATTTTGCCGAACATCGGCTGCTTCTCCCACTCGCGGGCAGTTTCCGCACGCTGCTCGACGACGGACACCACCGCCGTGCCGTCACGCTCACCTCACCTGGCGAGGCGCTCTACATTCCCCCCGGCATCTGGCGTGAGCTCGACCGATTCGCCCCCGGCACAATCTGTATGGCTATGAGCTCCACCGACTACGACGCTGCCGACTACGTGCGCTCACGTCGTCGCTTCGAAGCCCTCAGCCGCATTAAGTTACCCGCTTATACCCGCAGAACGACATGACACAGCACCCATTTCTGTCGCTTGCCGACGCCAACGCTCCATTCGCCGACCAACTGATCGCAGCCGCCGCACGTGTGATCCGTGGCGGTTGCTATATCGGAGGAGCCGAAGTCGAGGCTCTGGAGCGCGAGATCGCAACTCTCTGCGGCACCGACTGTTGTGTCGGTGTCAGCAACGGACTCGACGCTCTGCGGCTCATACTGCTTGCGCTCATAGAGCTCGGGCGGCTCGATCCGGGCGACGAAGTCATATTCCCCACAAACACATTCATCGCCACTGCGCTCGCCATACGTCAGGCGGGGCTCACGCCTGTGGCAACCGACGTCGATCCGCACACTATGCTCCTTACCGCCGACACCGTGGAGCCACTCATCACACAGCGCACACGTGCCATACTGCCGGTGCATCTCTACGGACGTGTCTGCGCCGATCCATCGCTGCTGCAGCTGGCACAGCGCCATTCTTTGCTGATTGTTGAGGACGCCGCCCAGGCTATCGGTGCCACCGGTGTCGGGCGGGTAGGTGTCGCGGCTGCATTCTCATTCTATCCTACCAAAAACCTCGGCGCACTCGGCGATGCCGGGGCTGTCGTCACATCCGACCCCGATCTTGCACGCACCGTGCGCTCCCTTGCCAACTATGGAGCCTCCGCGCGCAACTCATACACCCTCGCCGGCTACAACTGCCGCCTCGACCCGATCCAGGCGGCTATGCTGCGGGTAAAGCTCCCCGCGCTTGCGGAGGAGAATCGCCGCCGTCGCGCAATCGCTGCGACATATCACGCACTGGTTGCCCATCCTCTCGTTGAGCTTCCGCAGCTCCCCGACGACCCATCGGCACACGTATGGCACCAGTTTGTAGTCACGCTGCGTCAGCCGCGCCGCAATTCCGGCGGTGCGTCCGTGCGCGACGCTCTGCAGGCACATCTCCTCGGCTGCGGAATCGCCACCGATGTCCACTACCCGGTTCCTGTCCACCGCCAGACACCCTTTGCCGGTGCCGCACGTCGCTCTCTGCCCGTAGCCGAACGTCTTGCCGGCTCCATTCTGAGCCTCCCAATAGGTGCCCCCGCCACAGCGGCTACCGCCTCAGCCGTCGCCGCCGCGATCAATGCCTTCCCACTCCGCTGAAACGTTTTTGCCGCCCCGCACGTTACTATATCACCGAAATGTGCTATCTTTGCACATGCACATTCCCTGACGTGATGAAACTCATAGAAATAAATCTACAACGGATATTTGACCTTTGCAGTAAGCATAAGGTTAAGACTCTTTCTGTGTTTGGATCTATACTTACCGACCGGTTCAATGACGAGAGCGACGTGGATCTGCTTGTCGATTTTGAGCCTGTTGACCATTCTAAATTTGATTATGTCAGGAATTTCTTTGATTTCCGTGATTCTCTTGAATCGCTTTTCGGACGGAAAGTTGATCTGATAGAGGAGCGAGGACTCAGAAACAAGTACTTCATCGCCAGTGTCAATAAAACAAAGCAATTGATATATGGCTGATGATTATACACTTGCATCTTTACAATATGTAGTCGTATAATGTCTGATCTTGAGAATCCGGAATCTGTTCAGGATTGTAATTCGTGAACGAGTAGTAAAGTTTAATTTGAATCGATTCATATATGTTTTCAGGTATAGTTGAGGGAGCCGCACAGGTGGTAGGGCTCCGCGAAGACGGAGGCAACCTCCATATCACCGTGCGCTGCCCGTTTGTCGACGAGCTGCGCATCGACCAGTCGGTGGCGCACAATGGCGTCTGTCTGACTGTCGTAAGCATTCCCGGCGACGGTACATACACAGTCACCGCAATACGCGAGACGCTTGAGCGCAGCAACCTCGGGCTGCTCCGCGAAGGCGACCTCGTAAACCTCGAGCGCAGCATGCTCATGAACGGACGTCTGGACGGACATATCGTGCAAGGTCACGTCGACTGTACCGCCCGCTGCGAGAGCGTCGAGGAAGCCGACGGCAGTCACTACTTCAAATTCCGCTACGATGTCGACCCCGCTCTTGTCGCCAAAGGCTACATGACGGTCGAGAAAGGCTCCGTGACGGTCAACGGCGTCAGCCTCACCGTCTGCGACTCGGAGCGCGACTCATTCCGCGTGGCGATCATACCCTACACCCTGGAGCACACCAACTTCTGCCGCATCAAGCCCGGCACGGTCGTGAACCTCGAGTTTGACATCATTGGCAAGTATCTCGCACGTCTTAACGAACTGAAGCAATGAGCGAGCCGCGCGAACTGAAAGGGGACTGGTGGACAGCCCCCGCCGAAGCCGACGACGGCAGGACAATACTCGTCACCGGCCGCCGCGACGTGGCGCGCTTCCGCAGCAACCCCCGCTACAGCATACGCATAGAGCTGACCTGGAGCTACGAGGGTAACGCCGAAGGAATGCCCGACCGTGCGACCTCCGAGCTGATGGAGCAGGTGCAGGACGCACTCGCCGCAGAGTTCGACCGCGATCCGGTAGCTGTACTCACAGGCATCTACACCGGTGCCGGCGAGCGTAACTGGGTGTTCTACACCACAAGCACCCACATTTTCGGGCGCAAGCTCAACGAGGTGCTCGCACCCTTCCCGCTCCTCCCCATTTCCGTATATGCCGAGAACGATCCTCGGTGGGGCGAGTATGACGAAATGTCGGAATGTGAGATCCATCTCGACTGATCCCACCCCCTGCGTATGGCTCTCCACAACGAATTTGGCGCATGGGGGGAGGATGTCGCCGCCGACTACCTCGTAGGTAAAGGCTACGCAATCGTCGACCGCAACGTACGCTTCGGGCGCAACGAGCTCGATATCGTGGCTATGCACGCCGGGCGCATAGTCTTTGTTGAGGTGAAGACCCGTCGTGATGATTCGTTCGATCCCACCGTAGGTATAACCCGCGCAAAGATGCTGCATCTAAGCCGCGCCGCCAACTCCTACGTCCGCGCCTACGACATCCCGCATGAAGTGCAGTTCGACGTCATACTCATCACCGGCACCCCCGAGACCGGCGCACATGTCGACCATTACCCCGACGCATTCTTCCCGCCCCTCACCGGATATTATTAGTCTATCATAGCAACATATATAATAGCAACGGCGGTGTGCCAAAACTCGTTTGGTGCACCGCCGTCGTATTTATCCGTATGGGAGGGTTTGTCAGAACGGCTCTGACAAACTCTCAGGTTTACAGTATGCCTTGCGCCATCATAGCGCGTGCCACCTTCATGAAGCCCGCCACATTGGCGCCCTTCACATAGTTGATATATCCGTCGGGCTCCTTGCCGAACAGCTCGCACTGATGATGTATCTCAGCCATGATCTCCTTGAGCTTCGCGTCGACCTCAGCAGCGCTCCATGAGAGCTTCTGCGAGTTCTGAGCCATCTCCAGACCGCTCACCGACACACCGCCGGCATTTGCCGCCTTGCCCGGGGCATACAGTATGCGCGCCGCAAGGAACTCCTTGATAGCCTCCGGAGTCGAGGGCATGTTGGCGCCCTCGCTGACCGCCATGCACCCTGCCGCGAGCAGCGCGCGGGCATCGTCGCCGTCGATCTCATTCTGTGTCGCCGACGGCATCGCGATATCGCACTGCACATGGTGCCACGGGCGCTCACCCTCGTAATACTCGCAGCCGTACTCCTCGGCAAACTCACGGATTCTGCCGCGGTAGATGTTTTTCAGCTTGAATATGTAGTCGAGCTGCTCCTGCGTTATGCCGTCGGGCACAACGATCGAACCGTCGCTGTCGCTCATCGACACCACCTTCGCGCCGAGTTGCAGCAGCTTCTCGGCGGTGTATGTCGCCACGTTGCCCGAGCCGGAGATCGCCACGCGCTTCCCCTTGATATCTATGCCGCGGGTGGCGAGCATCGACTGCAGGAAGTACACGTTGCCGTAGCCCGTAGCCTCAGGTCGGATCAGCGAGCCGCCGAACTCACGCCCTTTGCCGGTGAAAGTGCCGGTATTCTCGCGTGCGAGCTTCTTGTACATGCCGTACATGTAGCCCACCTCACGGCCGCCTACGCCGATATCGCCCGCAGGCACGTCGGTGTCGGCACCTATCTGGCGCCAAAGCTCCGTGATGAACGCCTGGCAGAAGCGCATTACCTCCATGTCGCTCTTGCCGCGCGGAGAGAAGTCGCTGCCACCTTTCGCGCCACCCATGGCGAGCGTCGTCAGCGAGTTCTTGAAAGTCTGCTCGAAAGCGAGAAACTTCAGGATCGACAGATTCACCGACGAGTGGAAACGTATGCCACCCTTGTACGGACCTATCGCATTGTTATGCTGGATGCGGTAGCCCATATTGTTCTGCACGCGCCCTGCATCGTCGACCCACGACACGCGGAACGTGTATATGCGGTCCGGTATGCACAGCCGCTCTATCAGGTTGTAGCGTTCAAACTCAGGATACTCGTTATAGGTCTCCTCGATCGAGGTGATGACCTCTTCCACTGCCTGCAGATACTCAGGCTCGTTCGGGAATCGGCGACGCAGGTCGTCGAGCACGTCAGTGGCTTTCATTCTTTTCAGTTATTGTATTGGCGTTAAGTATATGTGTAAATGCTCTCTATTGGCGCGCGGCTCCGGCACATCTTCATCAACTCTTGGCATATCCTCCTCTGATGGGTGTCTGAGGTTGCTCGATTGTGGCAGATTGCCGCAAAAACCGCCCTTCTGCTTGCAAAAGTAAAACAAACATCTTGCTTTTGCAAATTTTTAACAACTTTCTCGCCACTTTTGTTTCATTTTGCCTCCCTATACTACATGCATAGGTAGGCGAGGCAGCTTGCAGAGGCGGAGGTTGTAGGGGCGGAGGTAGGCTGCGCCATACCTCCGCCCCTACAACCTCCGCCTCATAATCTATACAGACAGTCTCGATGTTACAATTCTGTTAAATTTTGCGTGGCGGCGCAGATTTATTCACAACACTTTACTACTTTTGCGCTGAGCGCGTACATATCCGCCGCGCCCCCTGCAAAATAGACGACTACATTATTTTTTAAGTGTACAGGATGACGTTAACTTTTACCCCCCCCCGTAAACGATTTGTAAATCAGTCGAATACGACCGTAGCCGAGGATCACTTGAACGGGTCGCCTCCGTGAGATGACGCTATGCCCCTACGGCGCGTCGATCGCACGGCTTTTTTTGTGCCCATACGGCACATGCATTGTGTTTCCTCTCATTCCGACGCGCCCCCTGCTGTCTTCTCTCCTCCTACTACTCCTCTCACCCCTCAAATATCACACTATCTACTAACGAAAAGTATACAGGAATGAAGAAACTTTTACTATTGCTCGCTGCATTGCTGTTGTTTGCCGCCCCGCCTGAAATAGCGGCGCAGGCAACAATGGTGATGAAGTTTGTGCCCAATTCCGACGGTACGAACGCCCTGAAAATCACAGGTAAAATAGATGAAAATTTTACTGTTGATGAAGCATATACTGCGGAATGGCCCACTGCGTTATATAATAAGAATGCAACTCCAAATTACGAGGGCACTGATCTTACAGGACTTGCAAGAATCGAGAATGATGATCTTATTCTCGAGATGGATTATACGAACAGTATGGCAAAAGCCGGAACCTCTATAATTGAGAATGCTTACAAGTATACAAGCCTTTGTGTTGTGTATGCGGCATACGGTCAGTTAAGATTATTCCCAGGTGTGAACTTCAAGATAACTCCGAAGGATGCAAGCAAACGTATAACCAAGGTGTCGTTCAAAACAAATACAGCAAACTTAAATCCAAGTTCATCTGCCAATAAGTTTGCAACAAATATTAGGCTTGGGACGGAAACGGCGTCAAAATTTACTATGACTTGCACTAATAAATATTCTGGAGAAAGTGGAACCGCAAAGTGTAATATTGTTGATGTAACGGCAAATAATTCTTATGGAGAGGTCGGGTCTGTAGAGTTGACAATTCCTAAGACTTTGACCCATACGTTGACTACAAATAAGATTTTTAAAACAGATACTAAGAACGGTAGTACAACATACTATTCAACGTATATTACGGCTAACAATATTAATAATTTTAAGATGTCGAGTAAAAGCTCGACAGCTTCTTATGCCTACGCGTTTCAGATTGCCCAGATCGAAGTAGAGTACTCAACCGTCGAGCCTCCGGCATACACAAACGTTATAACCGGTGAGGCACGCACGGCTTTGCACTGGAATCCGGAGACCGATAGCTGGGAGGTTCCGACCCAAAGCTCATATTCGGGCGATACGGAGAAGTTTAAACTTGGCAACGTAATCACCGAATTTAATCGCACGACAACAGCAAAAGCTGGTAAACCGACTGTCACACTCGATATACCGAATAACCGCATCGGTGCGCATGTCGGCGTACGGTTTCGCTCCTATCCTGATGCAGCACTGAACTATAAGGATGCAGAGGCACCGGTATATGAAGCCCATTACTATCTTCCATCCACATCTTCAAATAAATGGTCGACGCTTGCAGGCTCAAACCTCGGTACGCAAACCATAACAGATGGAACGAAATGTAACATCAACAAGACGTCGGGGGCAACTGCTTCCGATCCGGAGGTATTCAATCTTATGAACAGTGCTGCCGGAACGAACAACACCTGGGTTACGGTCAGGTCTGGTACTTATAATCCGACATCGGGTAGCACAAACATAGCTTCTCAGGTGGGTGACGGCACTCTTCCTGCTGTGCTCTTCAACTACGTCACACTGACTGTGCCCTCTGATAATCCTGCTCCGATTGCAGAGCCGAAACTGACGCTGAGCGACGCGGCTGTATGGAGCGGCGCGGAATATCAGTTTGCCAATCCTGTAAAGGTGACACCTTCGGTCACGGATGCTAATTACAGCTCGCCGGAGTATTACTATGTGCTGTCGGACAAGCTTCTCGATTCGTTTGACCAGAGTGCGGCTACAAAGGCTGATGGCGATATCACTGTCGCCGAGGAGGGCTATCTGCATGTCTATGCCAAGAGCACTGCCGATGGCAATGAGAGCGTTAGCTGCCCGGTGGTGCTGAAGTTCAGCAAGGTTGCCGGTAAACCGGTATCATCGTATGCAGAACTTGCCGGCAATGATGGTGAGCTGATTCAGCTTGACTTCGTGACCCGCATCATAGCGGCAGGCGAGTACAGCACCGGTGTGCCCAATCCCTACGGAATCGCCTTCCTGCGCGATAAGGAGGGAAATGCTATAAAGATCGTCTCACGTCGCGAGACAAAGGGCAGTTTCGACATCCTTCTTCCGGTGTGCATAGGGTCTGTGAAGTATGGCAAGACCGTACGTTTCCTTGCTCCCAAATCTATACTCGGCAAGCTCAGGATGGAGGATGGTCATCCGGTGGTCTATCTTGTAGATATGGTATCAGCCGACGATCAGTTTGACTATACGAAATTCAACTCCACGGAGATTGCCCCAGACGGGAGCCTCGAAGTGAACCCGGAGGATTTTGAGAAAACGATAGAGACAGAAGAGATCCTTCCGGCGCACTGGGGGCAGTTTGTGGTAGTCGGCGACATGACCGGCTGGGATGCCAATACAAACTCCATGATCGACAAATCAGGTGAAGGTAAAGCTGTGGAGTTTGCCGGAAGCGGTATGCAAATAAATGGCTTCTTCCACAGGTCATCTCCACAGTCGATGACCACTGTCAAGGCTACCGACCGGTTTGCAGTACGCGGAATAGTCGACTATGACCCGGAGAAGGACAAGTATATCCTGCAGTTGCGCACAAGAGTGATCAAGCCTGTCAAGCCTGTGGTGAAAATCACTGGCGGATCGGCACGTACTGAACTGTCGGAAGGTGTGGATGCCGCTTTCGATGTGGCTCTGCTCAGCGGACAGATAAAGATGACATTTGATGAGTCGGGACAGCCGGCGACGGGACTGACATATTATGCCCTGGATCCGGCAAAGGATGACAAGCAGCTTTCAACCGGCAAGACCATAACCCTTGAATCTGCCATAGGCACTTATCCGACGTTCACCGATGGTGTGGCAAGGCTGAAAGTTTACGGAGTGAATGAAGCCGTGACCGAGGCTGGCGCAGTCGGAGGTGAGGCTACCATTATTGAGATCTATGATGCCGTGGCTTTCGGTCTGCATACATCCTCAATATCTGATTTCAGCGAGGTGTATGCCGACAAAACGGCAGCCGATGTCACCGCTTCGACCTACGTGACCCTCGACCGCGGAGAATATGATACTCCCCGCTATGCCGTTATGGGTGTGTATGGCAAGAACATGCTTATGCGTGATGCCACCGCCGGCACTGACGCGCAGTATCTGATAGCGAATGCCAACTATACAGATGGCTGGATGCAGACTTCTACAGCAGTATCGTCAACACAAACCAAATACAACTACAAGTATCATGTGCTTATTTCTCCCCGACAGGACTATATACCAGCCTACTATCGTCATGTCAAGGCAGGTGACGGAATCCGTTCCATAACCGGCAGTCCGAAGATGGAGAACGGCAACTGGATTCTTGACGTTACAGATGCCGCTGATATCTTCGATGCCGCCGGAAAACATCAGCAGGGCGATGTCGCTATATTCGCGGATGAACTGGAGTCGTTCTGGGAGCCTATGGCTGCTGAGATCGCCGACGTGACCGACGCAAAGCTCAACCGTCTGGTGCGCCTGGAGGGAGTGAGCGTGAGTCGCGACGGCAACTATACTATCGCCGACGGACTGTCGCTTGCATGGAAATATCTTTCGGATGCCGACAAGATAGCCATGGACAAGGCATTGATAGAGGGTGCATCTTCGACAGCTACATTCAATGTGACCGGTCTGGTGATGCGCGATAATGACGACCTTGTGATCGAGGTAGTATCACTCGAGAGCGAGTATGACCGCGTGCTCTCAGTCTGCGGGCATCAGGATCATCAGGACACGTGGTATGGTAACAGCAAGTTTGAAAACGACGATAACCTTGTAATGGTCAAGGGCGCTCAGATAACCACCGATGGCGGAGAGTACTCGGTGCTGCTGCAGAACAATGTCGCTTTGCAGTGGAATCTGCTCTCGGCACAGGAGGCAGCACACAAGGCTCTCATAGATGCCGACATCGCTGCCGGTGAGAGTGTGACAACCTCGACATATAATGTCAGCGGTTATCTCACTACCGCCGCCGACGGCAAGCAGACGCTCGATGTGGTAAGCATCGTGAAGCTCGAGCAGGTTTATGGGCTGACCGTGCTTTACAACGGAAGACTCAGCGGCGGCTATCTTAATGGGGAGGAATTCTATGGCTTTGTCCGTATCACAGCCGATGTGCCTGCGGGTACCCGCGTGTTCATGCGTGCTGCCGAACCTGTCGAGGTCGAATATGATGAAACTGACGACTATGACGCAAAGCAAGCGAAATACAAAGCCGCACGCAATAAGGCTCTTGATGAGGCTGAGGAGTTCGTGCTCACAGAGGAGACCGCTCCCACCTACGATAAGGATATGTGGATCCGTCTGTACAGCTGTACGCCCGGAGCCAATCCGCTCAATGTCGCTACCAAGACACTCGTAAAGCAAGCGAAGGATGTTGATGATATAACCGGTGTGCTTGAGGTGATGAACAATGATGCCGTGATCAATAAGCTGAT
Source organism: uncultured Muribaculaceae bacterium (assembly GCA_910587425.1). Lineage (GTDB taxonomy): Bacteria > Bacteroidota > Bacteroidia > Bacteroidales > Muribaculaceae > Paramuribaculum. The sequence goes on along the minus strand of CAJUKU010000022.1, from coordinate 965 downwards.
CCATTACCGAGGAACCGCGAAAGTCACCAACGTGGGCAAGGATATGTTCATGCTCACCGACGGTTCGGGACAACATATCGGTGTCAAGGTCGCTGATTCGCATTTAGGGACACTTGCCGATGGAACTGTCGCCGACGGAACTTATCTTAAAGACTTCGTGCTTCAGGCAGGATGGGCTAACGCCTCGATTACCACTCCCGACCGGGAGAGCGTGAATGCTCTTGCCGATGAGGCTGAGGAGGAAACCGGGGAAGAGACTGAGGCTCCTGCTGAAACACGTGCCGACCGCCGTGCGCCGAATAGCCACGCTGCATACACTTTGATCGGCACTCCCGCCGACTGGGTGGTTGACGCTCCTGAGCAGGAGATCTCATCGCCGGAGGCAACAGTCGCTGAGACTGTCGATTTCGACAACCATGACACCCGCTATGTGAAGCTGCACGACGTGAAACTGACCGGCAGCAATGCTGAGGGTTACATGATGACCACATCGACAGGCGATGAGGTGGAGGTGAACAACATGTTTGTCGCCGACCTCGCGTCAACGACTCCCGACAAGCTCTATACCGTGAGCGGCTACGTGATGAAAGCACGTAAGAAAGCTAACACTGTGCAGGGTGCTGCCTCAGAGCCTCTGCGCCCCGAGTTCTGGGTATCGGCTTTTGCCGAGAAGGAGACCACCGCAACTCCGGTGTTCAAACTGGAGGGCATCGAGAGCGAGGCTGACGGTAAGGCAATCACAATCGCCGATGTTACGGTTACGCTCACATGCGCATCGGAAGGTGCTGTGATCTCATACTCGACCGACGGCGGCAACAACTGGGTTGAATACAAGAACGCTCCCTTTAAAGTCACCGAGTCGAAGAAGATCATGGCTAAGGCTACCGCTCCCTACATGATGGAGAGTGCAGTCGCCACCATGGAGATCGTCCGCGAGACCATCAGTGGCAGCGCGGCTATAGACT
>CAJUKU010000021.1 GCA_910587425.1 uncultured Muribaculaceae bacterium | reverse complement strand
CTTGTGTCTCTTGTACTTGCTTCCTTTTGTCTATTGCAATTATTTCAATGTTCTCACTTCGTTTCCGAAAGCGAGTGCAAAGTTACGCGGTTTTCTGATACCCACCAAATATTTTCGCAACAATTTTCACAAGAAAAAGTTCACAAAACGCATTTCATATTGAATACGTGCGCATTAAGCAAATGTTAAAATTTCAGCCGCACTCGCAAAAGCCACGAATTACCCCAACTCCCGCCCCTGAGACCGCGGAATCACCGCCCACACAGCACAGATACCGACACGACCATATGATAGACCCAAAAAGCCGCCGATTTCACATATGCCGTGCATACACCGATGCATATTTTTGCTCATTCGGGATTTTATACCTAATTTCGTGAAAATTTAAAGAGCACTTCAAACCCATGGGATATACAGATGTAATAATAACGTCAATAAAGCGAACCACACGCCATATACTCGCCGCGGCATTACTGTCGTCGGCTACCGCTGCCTATTCGGCAGCACCGGGCGACGTGAGATGGCACGACGAGTGTAACGACACGACAAAAATCACCCAAATACTTCTCAAAGCCAACGCCATGAATCTAACCGATCATGGCTCGCGCACCATGGCTATTGCCGAAATGCTTGCCGGCACCCCCTACACCGCCGACCCCATAGAAGCCCTAGAGGAGCAGCTCACCGTGCGACTCGACTCCATGGACTGCACCACATTCGTCGAGACCGTGCTTGCCCTTGAGATGACGCTCGATGAGCAGCGCTCGTCATGGCGCGACTTCATATACAATCTCGAGCGCCTGCGCTACCGCAATGGGAATGCCGGCACCTACTCATCGCGCCTGCATTACTTCAGCGACTGGGTGATAGACAATACTCACCGCGGAATACTGCAGGAGGTCACCGACCGTCTCGGCGCGAACACAAAATGGCAGGTCAAGACCCTGGAGTACATGACACGCAATCGCAACCAATACCCCGCTCTTGCCGACGACGAGGAATACGAGCGCATGAAGAACGTGGAGATCGGCTACCGTTCGCACCGCTATCCTTATATCAAGCCGATCGACACAAAATCCCTGAAACTCCGCGACGGTGATGTCGTGGCGATGACCACCAAACGACCGGGACTCGACGTGCAGCATCTCGGACTCATAAAAATAAAAGACGGCACACCGTATCTCATGCACGCATCAAAACCGGCAGGGAAAGTGCTGATAGAGGAGCGCCCGCTGGCAGATTACCTGCGCCGCAATCCGTCGATAACCGGCATACGCGTCGTTCGCCTCACGCTCTGAGCCTAAGCGCGCAGTCCCGCCACAGCAAGCGGTGACACCGCAAAACAGTACAAACAAAAACTGACCGCCACCCCGCTATGGGATGACGGTCAGATTTTTTATTACGTGAGGCTAAGCCTCGCGGTATTTGCCTTATGCCTGGGGCATCTTGGTGCGACGGCCGTAACCGTACTGGGCATCCTCACCGAGTTCTTCCTGGATGCGGAGAAGCTGGTTGTACTTAGCCATACGGTCGGAACGCGAAGCAGAACCGGTCTTGATCTGACCTGCGTTGGTAGCCACTGCGATGTCAGCGATTGTAGCGTCCTCAGTCTCGCCCGAACGGTGAGAGATAACAGCGGTGTAACCGTTGCGCTGAGCGAGCTCTACGGCACGCAGAGTCTCGGTGAGCGAACCGATCTGGTTAACCTTGACGAGGATCGAGTTGGCGCAGCCTTCCTCGATACCACGCTGCAGATACTTAACGTTGGTAACGAACAGGTCGTCGCCTACGAGCTGGCAACGCTTGCCGATAAGATCTGTGAGGATCTTCCAGCCTTCCCAGTCGTTCTCAGCCATACCGTCCTCGATAGAGTCGATAGGATACTTCTCAACGAGAGATTTCAGGAACTCAGCCTGCTGCTGTGAGTTGAGCTTGGGAGCGTCGGCACCCTGCTTCCAGGTATAGTCGTAAACGCCATCCTTGAAGAACTCTGAAGATGCGCAGTCGAGACCGATGGTAACATCCTTGCCGGGCACATAGCCTGCGAGCTCGATAGCCTTGATAATGACATTGAGGGCGTCCTCAGTGCCGTCAAGAGCGGGAGCGAAACCACCCTCGTCGCCTACAGCTGTGGAGAGACCGCGGTCGTGGAGCACCTTCTTGAGGTTGTGGAACACCTCTGTACCCATGCGGATACCCTCCTTGAAGCAGCATGCGCCGATAGGACGGATCATGAACTCCTGGAAGCAGATGGGAGCGTCGGAGTGAGCGCCACCGTTGATGATGTTCATCATGGGAACGGGGAGAACGTATGAGTTAGCTCCGCCGATGTATTTGTAGAGGGGGAGGTCGAGATAGTCGGCTGCAGCCTTAGCCACTGCGAGCGAAACGCCGAGGATTGCGTTTGCACCGAGATTTGACTTTGTGTCAGTGCCGTCGAGAGCAAGCATTGTCTCGTCGATACGGATCTGATCAAGAGCGCTCATGCCGCGGAGTGCGTCGGCGATGGGACCGTTTACGTTGGCAACAGCCTTGGTTACGCCCTTGCCCATGTAGCGCGACTTGTCACCGTCACGGAGCTCAAGAGCCTCGTTTACGCCGGTAGATGCGCCGGAGGGAACTGATGCACGGCCACGAGCGCCGCTTTCGAGGATTACATCGACTTCAACGGTGGGGTTGCCGCGTGAATCGAGCACCTCACGACCAATGATTTTTTCGATCTTCATAATTTTGGTCTAAAAAGTTGGTTATTGTATGTTTGGATTGTTTTTCTGCCATTGCGCACAGCGTACGCGTTTCAAATGCAAAGTTAATACACGCGCACCGAATTTACTACCACGCGTGTGTGAATTTTTTAAAAATTCTTGAAAAACGCCGTTTTATCCGCCACTCCGCGAAGATTCTGATACAGAATGATGTTTCCCCGCCGACTGCTTATGCAATCAGCGGGGAAACATCTATATTCTGTAGATTCAGGCGGCGACGGCGCTTATCACACCGGAGCCTGCTTTCAATCTATCCTGCTTACTCGGCAGCGGGAGCCTCGGGTTCAGCTGCGGGGAGCTCAAGCTCGGTCTCAGCCTTGGGAGCCTCAGGAGCAGCTGCGGCAGCGGCACCCTTCGAGCGGCGTGAGCGGCGGGTTGTCTTACCCTTCTTCTCATCCTTGCCCTTGAGCATGTTCTCGTTGTAGTCCACGAGCTCGATGAAGCACATCTGGGCGTTGTCGCCAAGACGGTAGCCGGTCTTGAGGATACGGGTGTAGCCACCGGGACGGTCGCCGATCTTGTTTGCAACATCGTTGAACAGCTCGCTGACAGCCTGCTTGTTCTGCAGGTGAGCGAAAACAAGGCGGCGGTTGGGAGTGGTGTCCTCCTTGGCGCGGTTGATCAGCGGCTCAGCATACATTCTGAGAGCCTTAGCCTTGGCGAGCGTAGTGAAGATACGCTTCTCTTTGATGAGGGAGATGGTAAGGTTGGCCAGCAGGGACTGACGATGGGCAGCCTTACGTCCGAGATGGTTGAATTTTTTATTGTGTCGCATCGTTTGGTTTACTCTTTGTCTAATTTATATTTTGAGATGTCCATGCCGAAGGAGAGATTGAGCGAGGCAAGGAGTTCGTCGAGCTCGGTGAGCGATTTCTTACCGAAGTTGCGGAACTTCAGCAGATCGTTCTTGTTGAATTTCACCAGTTCGCCGAGAGTTTCGACTTCAGCGCTCTTCAGACAGTTGAGCGCACGCACGGAAAGATCCATGTCGACGAGCTTCGATTTCAGAAGCTGTCGCATGTGGAGCACCTCCTCGTCAAACTCTTCGTTGCCCTCAGCCTCGGGGGTCTCGAGCGTGATCTTCTCGTCGGAGAAGAGCATGAAGTGGTAGATGAGGATCTTGGCAGCCTCCTTCAGTGCGTCCTTGGGCAGGATGGAGCCGTTGGTGGTTATCTCGAGGGTGAGCTTGTCGTAGTCAGTCTTCTGGTCGACGCGGAAATTGTCCACCGTGTACTTAACGTTCTTTATCGGGGTGTAGATCGAGTCGATCGCGATGATGTTCACATCGTCGGTCGGAACCTCGTTCTCGTCAGCCGGAACCCAGCCGCGTCCCTTGTTGACGGTAAGCTCGATTGACAACGTTGTGCTCGGGTCAAGATGACAAATCACAAGGTCAGGGTTGAGGACTTCAAAACCGTTGAGGGCCTGACTGATGTCGCCGGCACGGAAAACATCCTTGCCGCTGATCGTGATCACGGCTTTCTCGTTGTCCGCGTCCTCCACCACCTGCTTGAGGTCTACCTTCTTGAGGTTGAGGATGATGTTGGTCACATCCTCCTTCACGCCGGGAACAGTGTCAAACTCATGCTTGACGCCGTCGATGCGGAGCGAGGAGATGGCGAAGCCTTCGAGCGAGGAGAGGAGTATACGGCGAAGGGCATTGCCTATAGTTATACCATATCCCGGCTCCAATGGCTTGAACTCAAACTTGCCGAAGCGATCATCGGCTTCCAACATCAGCACCTTTTCAGGTTTTTGAAATGCTAATATAGCCATGTGGACCTGTGATTTAATAATTACTTAGAATAGAGCTCGACGATGAGCTGCTCCTTGATGTTCTCAGGAATATCCTCACGGGCAGGTACATGGAGGAACTTGCCAGCCTTGTCAGACTCTGACCATTCGATCCAGGGATACTTGCTGTGATTGAATCCTGCGAGAGCGTCGGCGATAACCTCGAGCGACTTCGATTTCTCGCGCACACCCACAACATCACCGGGCTTTACAGCGTAGGATGCAACGTTCACTACCTCACCGTTGACGGTGATATGGCGGTGGAGCACAAGCTGACGGGCTGCTGCGCGGGTGGGAGCGATGCCAAGACGGTAAACCACGTTGTCGAGGCGGCCTTCCAGAAGCTGGAGGAGAACCTCACCGGTGATACCCTTGGTGCGGGCTGCCTTGTCGAAGAGATTGCGGAACTGCTTCTCGAGAACGCCGTAGGTGTATTTTGCCTTCTGCTTCTCACGGAGCTGAACTCCGTACTCCGACGTTTTGCGGCGACGGTTCTGACCGTGCTGGCCGGGGGGGAAGTTTTTCCGGGCGAGCACTTTGTCCTCGCCGAAGATGGGTTCGCCGAATTTACGGGCGATTTTGGTCTTTGGGCCGGTATATCTTGCCATTTTGAGTTTCAGTTAAATTTGGTCCGGTGTCAGCCGGGATCATTGCTCCGCGTGAGCCTGCCGCATGAATTCAGTCAGTGCAGCCGCGACCATAGAGAGGTGATGTATAGTATGGTCAATTTCACGTTGGGTATGGATCACGCCGCAGGTCTGGGTTATGAGTCGGTGCGGAGCGGAATCCGGTGCGGACCTTTGTTGGAAAAGTGAAATGAAGTTGAGATGATTTTCAGGGCTAACCTGATGTTGCTGTCCTGCAGACTGCCGGAACGCGTATCAGACGCGACGGCGCTTCGGCGGACGGCAACCGTTGTGGGGCAGCGGAGTGACGTCGATGATCTCGGTCACTTCGATACCGGCACCGTGGATTGTGCGGATTGCGCTCTCACGACCGTTGCCGGGACCCTTCACGTAAGCTTTCACCTTGCGCAGACCCAGGTCATAAGCGACCTTGGCGCAGTCCTGCGCTGCCATCTGTGCGGCATAGGGGGTGTTCTTCTTCGAGCCACGGAAGCCCATCTTGCCGGCGCTTGACCATGAGATGACCTGACCTTCTGAGTTAGCCAGGCAAACAATGATGTTGTTGAAAGAGGAATGAACGTGGAGCTGACCGGCGGCGTCAACCTTGACGTTTCTCTTTTTAGCTGCGACTGTCTTTTTTGCCATATTATGAGATTATTTTGTAGCTTTCTTCTTGTTAGCGACGGTTTTCTTGCGGCCCTTGCGGGTGCGGGCATTGTTCTTTGTGCTCTGTCCGCGCACGGGGAGTCCGTTACGGTGACGGATGCCACGGTAGCAACCGATATCCATCAGTCGCTTGATGTTAAGCTGGATCTCGCTGCGGAGGTCACCCTCCACTTTGTAATCGGCACCGATTACCTCACGCACTTTGGCTGCCTGATCGTCGGTCCAGTCCTTTACTTTGATGTCTTTGTCCACGCCGGCTTTGTCAAGGATTGACTTTGCGGCGCTCCGGCCGATGCCGAAGATGTAAGTCAAGGCTATCTCACCTCTCTTGTTCTGGGGGAGGTCAACTCCCACTATACGTACTGCCATATGTTGACTGAAATTTTCTGCAAATTTAATAAAAAGTTACCCTTGACGCTGCTTGTACTTGGGATTTTTCTTGTTTATCACGTACAGACGTCCCTTGCGGCGGACAATCTTGCTGTCCGGGGTGCGTTTTTTCACTGAAGCTCTTACTTTCATCTCTTATTTCGTTTGTAGTTGATTTTGTATTATTTATAGCGGAACGCAATGCGACCCTTGGAGAGATCGTAGGGCGACATCTCGACGCGCACCTTGTCACCGGGCAGGATTTTGATATAGTGCATTCTCATCTTGCCTGAGATGTGTGCGGTGATCTCATGTCCGTTCTCGAGCTCTACGCGAAACATCGCGTTGCTGAGCGCCTCGACGATTACTCCGTCCTGTTCGATTGCTGATTGCTTTGCCATAGGCTTTTTATGATGGATTCTGTTGAATGATGGTTTTTACTGATAGGATTTAGATGTAGCGCTCGCCCAATGCCTCCTCGATGTAGCTGAAAGTGGTGAGCGGGCATGCTGTGCCGTCGACTATCGCGCAGGTATGCTCGTAGTGTGCCGAAGGCTGGCGGTCGCGCGTGCGGCATGTCCAGCCGTCGCGTTCTATCACCACCTGCCGTTTGCCCAGATTGATCATAGGCTCAATGGCAAGGCACATGCCGTTGCGGATCATCATGCCTGTGCGTGCCCGTCCGTAGTTCGGGATCTCGGGATCCTCGTGCATCTCACGACCTATGCCGTGACCGCACATCTCGCGCACGACACTGTAGCCGCGGCTCTCGCAATAGCGCTGTATGGCATTCGAGATATCACCGATGCGGTTACCCTCGCGCGCCATCTCGATCCCCTTGTAGAGCGACTCCTTGGTCGTGCGGCACAAAGCCATGACCTCGGGAGCGATATCGCCGACGGGGAAAGTGTAGCACATGTCACCGTTGAAGCCATCCACATCGACCACTATGTCCGTTCCGATGATATCACCTTCACGGAGGGTGTAGTTCGAAGGGAAGCCGTGCACCACCACTTCGTTCACCTCATAACAGACGGCAGCCGGAAAACCGCCATAGCCCAGACAGGCAGGGCGGCCTCCGTTGTCGTATATGAATTCCCTGACGATCTGTTCGAGACGCAGCGTGGTCACACCGGGCGCGATCCACTTGGCGAGTTCGCCGAGCGAACGGCTCGCGAGCGTCGACGCACGCTCCATCTTCTCGATCTCTTCAGGTGTCTTGAGATAAACCATTGCAGTCAGTCTCTACGGTTGTTGGACACTTTGCGTTCGCGCTGCATGATCCCATCAATAGGCGCCGCCTGTGGTGCGACCCTTGATCTTGCCATCACGCATCAGACCGTCATAGTGGTGCATCTTCAGATGGCTCTCGATCTGCATCAGAGTGTCGAGAACAACACCCACGAGGATCAGCAGCGAAGTGCCGCCGAAGAACTGGGCGAAGTTCTGGCTGATGCCGAAGAAACGTGCGAAAGCCGGAAGAATTGCCACAATGCCGAGGAATATCGAACCGGGAAGAGTGATGCGCGACATGATCGAGTCGAGATACTCGGCTGTCTTCTTGCCGGGCTTCACACCGGGGATAAAACCGTTGTTGCGCTTGAGATCCTCAGCCATCATGGTCGGACGCACGGTGATTGCGGTATAGAAATACGTGAACGCCACAATCATGAGGAAGTACACGAGGTTATACCAGAAACCGTTGATGTCCGAGAAAGCTGCGAAGAATCCGCTTGTACCCTCCTGCGAGCCGAAGCCTGCGAGAGTGATGGGGATGAACATTATAGCCTGTGCGAAAATGATAGGCATCACACCTGCGGCGTTAACCTTCAGGGGGATGTACTGGCGTGCGCCGCCATACTGACGGTTGCCAACCATGCGCTTGGCATACTGCACAGGCACCTTGCGTGTGCCCTGCACCAGCAGGACAGCTCCTACGGTCACCGCGAAGAGAAGCAGGATCTCCACGACGAACATGATCAGTCCGCCCTGTGAGCCGGTGCTTCCCGGCAGACGGCTCACAAACTCAAATTTGAGAGCTCCCGGGAGACGTGCGATGATACCTACAAGGATGATGAACGAGATTCCATTGCCGATACCGCGGTCGGTGATGCGCTCGCCGAGCCACATGATGAACATGGAGCCGGCAGCAAGGATCAGCGTCAGGTAAGCCACAGTCCAGAAACCCATGTGGGCGCTGGAGCCGGCGGCTGCAACCTGCATCTGAAGGTTCACCAGATATGCCGGACCCTGCAGAAGCAGAATCAGCACTGTCAGATAACGCGTGTATTGGTTGAGTTTCTGGCGGCCGCTCTCACCCTCTCTCTGCATTTTCTGGAAAGAAGGAAGCACCATGCCCAGAAGCTGGATCACGATCGACGCTGTGATGTAGGGCATGATACCGAGAGCGAAAATCGAAGCCTGCGAGAACGCACCGCCCGAGAACATATCCAGAAGCTGCATCAGTCCGCTCTTGTTCGTAAACTTAGAGAGGGCGTCAAGATCAGCAGGGCTGATTCCGGGAAGCACCACGTAACACCCCAACCGGTACACAAGTACCAGAAGGAGTGTGACGAGGATGCGTTTGCGCAATTCGTCGATAGTCCAGATATTTTTCAGGGTTTCGACAAATCTCATTCCGTTCAGATTTTAACGATGGTACCGCCGGCTTTGGTGATAGCCTCTTCGGCGGCTTTTGAGAAAGCATTCGCCTCGACCGTGATAGCGCGGGTAAGAGCGCCGTCGGCAAGGATCTTGACGAGCTGGCGGCGGTTGATCACGCCGGCTGCGCGGAGTTCCTCGATACCGATCTTCTCAAGGTTCTTTGCGGCTGCGAGAGTCTCGAGGTCGCCTACATTGACAGCCTTGTACTCTACACGGTTGATATTCTTGAAACCGAACTTGGGCAGACGGCGCTGGAGAGGCATCTGACCACCTTCGAAACCGATCTTGCGGCTATAGCCCGAACGCGATTTTGCGCCCTTGTGACCACGGGTTGATGTCCCACCCTTGCCGGAGCCGGGACCACGGCCGATACGGGTTTTGCGGGTCACAGAACCAACGGCGGGACGGAGATTGTTTAATTCCATAATGCTTGTTCTTTATGCGTTGGTCACGCTGACCAGGTGACGTACTTTATTGACCATTCCCATCACACTCGGGGTGTCCTCGAGGACTACGGTGTGATTCATTTTCTTCAAGCCGAGAGCGTCCAGGGTGCGCTTCTGCACAGCCGGACAGTTGATGCGGCTCTTGATCTGGGTGATTTTTATCTTTGCCATTGTGTGTAAGCTTATAAGAGTGAGGATTAGCCGTTGAACACCTGGCTCACGCTGATGCCGCGGTTCTGCGCCACGATTGCGGGCGAACGCATCTCGTCGAGAGCGGCGATGGTGGCTTTCACAAGGTTGTGGGGGTTCGACGAACCTTTCGACTTGGCAAGCACGTCGGTGATGCCCACGCTCTCAAGAACGGCACGCATAGCACCGCCTGCCTTTACACCAGTACCGTGTGATGCGGGCTTCAGGATGACGCGCGAACCGCCGAACTTGGCTTCCTGCTCGTGAGGGATTGTGCCCTTGTGAACAGGCACGCTGATGAGATTCTTCTTCGCAGCCTCAACGCCCTTGGCGATAGCGGCGGTAACCTCGTTGGCTTTGCCAAGACCCCAGCCTACGATGCCGTCCTCGTTTCCTACCACTACAATGGCAGCGAAAGTGAACGTGCGGCCACCCTTGGTGACCTTCGTCACACGGTTGATGGCTACAAGGCGGTCCTTGAGCTCGATGTCGTTGGTCGACTTAACTTTATTATTTCTCTTGGCCATGATTGTCAGAATTTAAGACCGCCTTCGCGGGCTGCGTCAGCAAGTGATTTGACACGACCGTGGAACAGATAGCCGTTACGGTCGAAAACTACTTCATTGATGCCGGCGGCGAGAGCCTTCTGGGCTATGGCAGCGCCTACCTTGGCTGCGATTTCGCTCTTGGTGCCACCCTCCAGACCTTTCGATGAGGCTGCAACAAGCGTGTTGCCTGCGAGGTCGTCGATCAGCTGGACATAGATAGCCTTGTTAGAACGGAAAACGGTCATGCGCGGACGGGCGGCTGTGCCCGAAATCTTGCCGCGGATGCGGGCCTTGATTTTATTTCTTCTCTGTATCTTTGAGATCATGATGGATTCAATTTAAAGATTATTTCGCGCTGGCTGACTTACCTGATTTGCGGCGGATAACCTCGCCCACAAACTTGATACCTTTGCCCTTGTAAGGCTCCGGCTTGCGGAGTGAGCGGATCTTGGCGCAAACCTGACCCAGGAGCTGCTTGTCGTCGCTCTCGAGGATGATGAGCGGGTTCTTGTTACGCTCGCTCTTTGCCTCTACCTTCACTTCCGGCGGCAGCTTGATATATATTGCGTGGCTGAAGCCCAGCGACAGCTCGAGCACCTGACCGGTAGCTGCTGCGCGGTAACCTACGCCTACGAGTTCCATTTCCTTGCGGTAGCCTGTCGACACACCCACAACCATGTTGTGGATCAGAGCACGGTACAGACCGTGCTGGGCGCGGTGCTCGCGGTCGTCGGAAGGACGGGTCACTACCACGTGACCATCCTCTACTGCGACGTGCAGATCAGGATTCACAGTCTGGGTCAGGGTACCCTTCGGGCCCTTGACAGTCACGGTGTCACCGCTTACGGTCACAGTCACACCTGCGGGGATTGCTATGGGAGCTTTACCTATTCTTGACATAATGATTGCCTCCTGATGATTAATATACGTAACAGAGCACTTCGCCGCCGATCTTCATGTCTTTGGCTTTCTTATTGGTCATCACACCCTGCGATGTCGACAGGATGGCTATGCCCAGGCCGTTCAGGACACGGGGCATGTCTTTGTAGCCGGTGTACTGGCGCAGACCCGGACGGCTCACACGCTGGAGGTCCTTGATCGCGTTCACTTTGTCTACCGGATCATACTTGAGCGCGATCTTGATCGTGCCCGCGGGGGTCTCACCCTCTATAAACTTATAGTTAAGTATATAGCCTTGTTCGAAAAGAATCTTGGTGATTTCTTTCTTCAAGTTTGAGGCGGGGATCTCAACCACACGGTGGTTAGCCTTGATGGCGTTCCTCAATCTTGTCAGATAATCTGCTATAGGATCTGTCATTGTTGTTGGTGTTAAATTGATTCGGGCAATCCGAACAATATTTAATTCTTACTGTTCCACTGATGTGATGCAATTACCAGCTTGCTTTCTTCACACCCGGAATGAGGCCGGCCGATGCCATCTCGCGGAACTGGATGCGCGACAGGCCGAACTGGCGCATGTAGCCTTTCGGACGACCTGTGATGGAGCAACGGTTGTGCAGGCGCACCACTGAGGCGTTCTTGGGCAGAAGCTGCAGAGCCTCATAGTCGCCGGCTTCCTTAAGGGCAGCCTTCTTGGCGGCATACTTGGCGACGAGCTTGGCGCGTTTCACCTCGCGGGCCTTCATTGATTCTTTTGCCATACTCTATCTTTACTTTTTAGCGTTCTTGAACGGAAGACCAAACTCTTTGAGCAGAGCGTAACCCTCTTCGTCGGTGTTTGCCGATGTCACGAAGGTGATGTTCATACCCAGAAGCTTGGAGATATTGTCGATGTTGATCTCCGGGAAGATGATCTGCTCGGTGATGCCGAGAGTGTAGTTGCCACGGCCGTCAAGCTTGCCCTCGATACCCTTGAAGTCGCGGATACGGGGAAGAGCCACACGGATCAGACGCTCCAGGAACTCATACATCTTGTCGCGGCGGAGAGTTACCATCACGCCGACAGGCATCTTCTTGCGGAGCTTGAAGTTCGAGATATCCTTCTTCGACAGAGTGGCGACAGCCTTCTGACCGGTGATGTCAGTGAGCTCGCGGATCGCTGTCTCGATGATCTTTTTGTCCTGGGTAGCCTCGCCGAGACCCTGGTTGATCACAATCTTCTTCAGGCGCGGCACCTGCATTACGGAGCCATAGTTGAACTCCTTCTCGAGCGCGGGAACGATGCGCTCCTTGTATTCTTTTTGAAGTGTGGTGCTCATTACTTAATTTCCTCTCCTGATTTTTTTGAGTAACGGACTGCTTTGCCTTCGCTGTCGCGACGGATACCGATACGGGTCGGCTTGCCCGACTTCGGATCGATAAGGCTGAGGTTCGAGATGTGCACCGGGGCTTCCATCTTCACGAGGCCGCCCTGCGGATGCTTCGCGGAAGGCTTCATTGCCTTGGTGACGATGTTCACACCCTCCACGAGAGCGCGCTGCTTCGCAGGCTCGACGCGCAGCACACGACCTGTGCGGCCGCGGTCCTCACCTGAGAGCACGTACACCGTGTCACCTTTCTTTATGTGTAATTTGCTCATTACGTTTCCTTTTTTCTCTTGATTGTTTCACACTGTCATTAAAGCACCTCAGGGGCAAGCGAGACGATCTTCATGTTGGTGGCGCGAAGCTCGCGGGCTACCGGCCCGAAGATACGTGTGCCACGAAGCTCGCCGGCGTTGTTGAGCAGCACGCAGGCATTGTCGTCGAAGCGGATATAGCTGCCATCCTGGCGGCGGATTTCCTTCTTGGTGCGGACTACGACGGCCTTGGAGACGGTGCCCTTCTTCACGTCGGAAGAGGGAATTACACTTTTGACAGACACCACGATGATGTCGCCTACGGTGGCGTAACGGCGTCCGGTTCCTCCAAGCACGTGGATGCAAAGCGCTTCCTTTGCTCCGCTGTTGTCGGCTACGGTCAGTCGGCTTTCGGTCTGTATCATATCTTTATTTTACTTTTTCGATTATTTCGACAAGACGCCATCTTTTGGTCTTGCTCAGGGGGCGCGTCTCCATCAGGCGGACGGTATCGCCTATCGAGCACTCGTTGTTCTCGTCGTGAGCGTGATACTTCTTGGTCTTGTTCACAAACTTACCGTAGATCGGGTGTTTCTCCTTCCATTTTACGGTAACGGTGATCGTCTTCTCTCCCTTGTTGGAGGAAACGACGCCGATGCGCTCTTTACGTAAATTTCTTGTTTCCATTTCTATGAAGGGGGGAGTTACTTATTGTTCAGTTCACGCTGGCGGAGCTCTGTCTTGACACGAGCGATCATGCGGCGGTCACGGCGGATCTGCGCAGGATTGTCGACGGGCGAAACCGAGTGATTTATCTTAAGCTGGGCGTAATCCTTCTCCATCTGCTCCAGACGGTCCTTCAGATCCTGTGTGCCAAGCTCCTTTATTTCGACTTTCTTCATACTTCTTTACACGTTTTGAGTGGGATCGTAGTCACGACGCACCACGAACTTGGTGATAACAGGAAGCTTCTGGGCGGCGAGGCGGAGTGCCTCCTTTGCTACATCGTAGCTCACACCCTCGACCTCGATCAGCATGCGACCGGGGGTTACGGGAGCCACGAAACCTTCGGGAGCACCCTTACCTTTACCCATTCGCACCTCGGCAGGCTTCTTGGTGATAGGCTTGTCGGGGAATATGCGGATCCAGATCTGACCCTGACGCTGCATGTAGCGGGTCACAGCTACACGGGCTGCCTCGATCTGGCGACCGGTGATCCACTTCGACTCCAGAGTCTTTATGCCAAACGAACCGAAGGCAAGCTGATTGCCACGCTGGGCTATGCCTTTCATCCGACCCTTCTGCGAACGGCGAAATTTAGTTTTCTTTGGTTGTAACATTGTTGATTTGTGGTTTGAAGGGTTTAACGGTTGTTATTGCCTTTGGTGCGGAAACCGCCACGACCGCCACGCTCACGGCGGGGAGCACCACCCTGCGGACGGCTCTCCTTGCCCTGCGAGGTGAACGAGGGAGCAAGGTCACGCTTGCCATAGACTTCGCCACGGCAGATCCATACCTTCACGCCGAGCACACCTACCTTGGTGTGAGCCTCTACGAGAGCATAGTCGATGTCGGCACGGAGAGTGTGAAGGGGCGTACGACCCTCCTTGAACATCTCCGAGCGAGCGATCTCGGCGCCGTTCAGACGGCCGCTGATCTGCACCTTGATACCCTCGGCACCGCTGCGCATTGTGGCTGCGATAGCCATCTTCACTGCACGGCGGTAGGCGATCTTACCCTCGATCTGGCGAGCGATGGTGCTTGCCACGATCTGGGCGTCAAGCTCCGGACGCTTAACCTCGAAGATGTTGATCTGAACATCCTTGTCGGTGATCTTCTTGAGCTCTTCCTTCAGTTTGTCGACAACGGCACCACCCTTGCCGATGATCAGACCCGGACGCGAGGTGCATACGGTGATGGTGATCAGCTTCAGGGTACGCTCGATGACGATGCGCGATACGCTTGAGTTGGCAAGACGCACGTTGAGATATTTGCGCAGCTTGGAGTCCTCCAGGATGTTGTCAGCGAATTTCTTGACATCATACCAGTTCGAGTCCCAACCGCGGATTACGCCTAAGCGGTTGCTTATCGGATTAACTTTCTGTCCCATGCGTTATGCCTTCTTGTTTTTAACGTTTTCGATTGTGTCCACTATCAGAGTCACGTGGTTGGCACGCTTGCGGATGCGGTAGCCGCGGCCCTGGGGAGCCGGACGCAGACGCTTGAGCATCGGAGCGCAGTTAACGTAGATTGTGCTGATGCAGAGCTCGCCGCTCTCGGCTTTGCGCTCGTTCTTCGCTTCCCAGTTGGCTATGGCGGAACGGAGAAGTTTCTCGAGCTTGGCGGCAGCCTCCTTGTTGGAGAACTTGAGGATGCCCAGGGCGCGGTACACTTCCTGACCGCGCACCATATCCGCCACAAGACGCATCTTGCGGGGCGATGACGGGATGTTCGTGAGCTTTGCGAACGCTATGTTCTTGCGCTCCTCCTTCATCACGTCAGCTGAGTTTCTTTTTCTTACACCCATTGTTGTTTGTTTCTTTTAGTCATGATTTGCTTGGCTCCGACATCACTTCTTGTTGCCGGCATGGCCGCGGAAGTTGCGGGTCGGGGCGAACTCTCCGAGCTTGTGGCCCACCATGTTCTCCGTCACGTAGACAGGGATGAACTTGTTGCCGTTGTGAACGGCGAATGTGTGGCCTACAAATTCGGGAGCGATCATCGAGGCACGGCTCCAGGTCTTGATCACCTGTTTCTTACCGCTCTCCTCCATGGCAGCCACCTTCTTCTCGAGCTTCACGCTGATGAAGGGGCCTTTCTTTAACGAACGACTCATAAGTTTGCTTGCTTTTTCAGGTTACTTTTTTCTTCTCTCGATGATGTACTTCGAAGATGCCTTCTTCGGAGCGCGGGTCTTGAGACCCTTGCTGTACAGACCCTTGCGTGAACGCGGGTGTCCGCCGGAAGCACGGCCTTCACCACCGCCCATCGGGTGGTCGACAGGGTTCATCACTACGCCGCGGTTGTGCGGACGGCGACCGAGCCAGCGTGAACGGCCGGCTTTACCGCTGCGCTCAAGAGAGTGCTCGGAGTTACCGACAACGCCGATCGTTGCCTTGCAGGTAGCAAGCACTTTGCGGGTTTCGCCTGAAGGGAGTTTGATGATCGCATAGTCACCCTCACGTGAGGTGAGCTGGGCGAACGTGCCGGCTGAGCGTGCCATGAAGGCGCCCTGACCGGGACGGAGCTCGATGTTGTGGATCAGCGTGCCCACGGGGATCTTGTTCAGAGGGAGGGCGTTGCCTACCTCAGGAGCAGCATCCGGACCGCTCACAACCTTGGCTCCAACTTGCAAGCCATTGGGTGCGATAATGTAAGCTTTTGCACCGTCGACGTAATAAAGCAGCGCGATACGTGCCGAACGGTTCGGATCGTACTCGATGCTCTTTACAACGGCGGGCACACCGTCTTTGTTTCTCTTAAAGTCTATGATACGGTATTTGCGCTTGTGACCTCCACCAAGGTAACGGGTGGTGAGGTGACCCTCCGAGTTACGGCCTCCGGAGGACTTTTTACCGACTGTAAGAGATTTCTCTGGCGTGGTAGCAGTGATCGTACCTTTGAACACGCCAATAACCTTGTGTCTCTGCCCCGGTGTGGTGGGCTTGAATTTTCTTACTGCCATTGTCTGTTTATATATTGCTGTAGAAGTCGATTGACTGGCCCTCTGCAACGCTCACGAAAGCTTTCTTGTAAGCGTTGGTCTTGCCGCGCAGAAGACCGCTCTTGGTCCAGCGGCTCTTGTTCTTGCCACGTACCACGGCGGTGTTCACACGCACTACCTTAACCCCGTAGAGCTTCTCCACGAGGTTCTTGATCTGAAACTTGTTGGCGTCAGGCGACACACGGAAGGTGTACACCTGGAGCTTCTCAGCGATTTTATTCGCCTTCTCGGTTACGATCGGCTGGATTGATATTTCCATTGTTCAGTAGCGTTGAGGGTTAAAGATTGTTGATCACCTCAAGGCCACCCTCGGTCAGGAGGATAGCGTTCGAGTTCATCAGCACGTATGTGTTAACGTCCTTGGCGTTGACCACCATGGCGTTGGGCACATTTCGAGCCGACAAATATACGTTTTTATTTCCTTCCGGTAAAACAACCAGGATCTTTTTGCCCTCAGCTTCAAGATTTTTAGCAAAATTTACAAAATCTTTAGTTTTGGGAGCCTCAAAAGTGAAGTTTTCGATCACTTTCACCTGATTGTCCTGAACCTTTGCGGTCCATGCCGAACGGCGTGCGAGCTGCTTAACCTTCTTGTTAAGCTTGAAGCGGTAGTCGCGGGGACGCGGACCGAAAACACGGCCGCCACCTACGAGGACCGGAGAGTTGATATCGCCGATGCGGGCACCGCCGCCGCCTTTCTGCTTGTGGAGCTTGCGGGTTGAGCCCGACACTTCACTGCGCTCTTTCGACTTGTGCGTTCCCTGGCGCTGGTTGGCGAGGTACTGCTTCACGTCGAGATACACGGCATGCTCGTTCACCTCTACGGCAAACACCTCGTCGCTCAGTTCAGCCTTGCGGCCGGTGTCCTCACCCTTGATGTTGTATACTGCGAGTTCCATTATTTCTCAATTTTAACGATTGAACCTTTACATCCGGGGATTGAGCCCTTGATGATCAGAAGATTGTGTTCGGGCATAACGCGGATAACCTGAAGATTCTGGATAGTCACGTTCTCATTGCCCATCTGGCCTGCCATGCGGGTGCCCTTGAATACCTTCGCAGGATACGAGCACGCACCGATTGAACCCGGAGCACGCAGACGGTTGTGCTGACCGTGAGTGCTCTGACCCACGCCGCCGAAACCGTGGCGCTTTACCACGCCCTGGTAGCCTTTACCTTTCGATGTTCCCTGGATGTCGACGAAATCGCTTTCGCTGAAAAGACCGTCCACGGTGATCGTGTCACCGGCCTTGTATTCGCCTTCAAAGCCTTTGAACTCGGCCAAGTGTCGCTGAGGAGTTACACCCGCTTTCTTGAAGTGACCGGCGAGAGGCTGCGTTGTGTGCTTCTCTTTCTTATCCTCGAAGCCCAGCTGAAGAGCCTCGTAGCCGTCGGTCTCGGCGGTTTTCACTTGAGTAACTACGCAGGGACCTACTTCGATAACAGTGCACGGCACATTCTTGCCGTCGGCACTGAAAACGGATGTCATTCCGATTTTCTTTCCTAATAATCCTGGCATTTCTCTAATTGCTTTTTTGTTTCTGTTCTTGTTCTCTTAAATCTTGCTCTTAAAGGCGGTATCACACCTTGATCTCTACCTCCACGCCGCTCGGAAGCTCAAGCTTCATCAGGGCGTCGACAGTCTTGGCTGTCGAGTTGTAGATGTCGATCAGGCGCTTGAACGACGAGAGCTGGAACTGCTCGCGCGACTTCTTGTTCACGAACGTCGAGCGGTTCACTGTGAAGATCCGCTTATGGGTAGGCAGGGGGATAGGACCGCTGATCACGGCACCCGTAGCCTTTACAGTCTTCACAATCTTCTCGGCTGACTTGTCGACCAAGTTGTGATCGTAAGATTTAAGTTTGATTCTGATTTTTTGGCTCATATCTAAGTTGAATGAAAGTTTGCTTATTTCAGAAGGTCAACACGGCCCTGGCACTCGGTCAGGACATTGCGGGCTATTGACGAGCTAACCTCGCTGTAGTGTGAGAAGCTCATGGTCGAGGTAGCACGGCCGGAGGTGATCGTACGGAGGGCGGTCACATAGCCGAACATCTCGGCGAGAGGTGCCTTAGCCTTGACCACGCGCGCACCGCTGCGGCTTGTCTCCATGCCTTCCACCTGTCCGCGACGCTTGTTGAGGTCGGAGATCACGTCACCCATGTTCTCTTCGGGGGTCACAACCTCGATCTTCATGATAGGCTCGAGGAGTACAGGACCTGCCTTCTCCGAAGCCTTCTTGAACGCCTGGATGGCGCAGAGCTCGAACGACAGCTGGTCAGAGTCAACCGGGTGGAACGAACCGTCGATCACTGTAACCTTGAGGTGCTCCACAGGGAAGCCGGCGAGAACACCGTTCTTCATAGCTGTGGTGAAGCCCTTCTGGATAGAGGGGATAAACTCCTTGGGGATGTTACCGCCCTTCACCTCGTCGACAAACTGGAGGTTGCCCTCGAAGCCCTCGTCGATAGGCTCTACACGGACGATGATATCGGCAAACTTACCGCGGCCACCGGTCTGCTTCTTGAACACCTCGCGGAGCTCTACAGGCTTGGTGATAGCCTCCTTGTAAGTAACCTGCGGACGGCCCTGGTTGCACTCAACCTTGAACTCGCGGCGCAGACGGTCAATGATAATGTCGAGGTGAAGCTCACCCATACCTGAGATGACGGTCTGACCTGTCTCCTCGTTGGTCTGAACGCGGAAGGTCGGATCCTCCTCAGCGAGCTTCTGCAAACCTACGCCGAGTTTGTCGAGATCCTTCTGGGTCTTGGGCTCTACGGCGATACCGATCACGGGATCGGGGAAGTCCATAGCCTCGAGAACGATCGGGTGGTTCTCGTCGCACAGTGTGTCACCGGTGCGGATATCCTTGAAGCCTACGCCTGCGCCGATATCGCCGCAGCCGATCTTCTCCATCGGGTTCTGCTTGTTAGAGTGCATCTGGAACAGACGCGAAACGCGCTCCTTCTTGCCCGAGCGTGCATTGAGCACGTAGCTGCCCGAGACAACGTCACCGCTGTAGACGCGGAAGAAGGTCAGACGACCTACATACGGGTCGGTAGCGATCTTGAACGCCAGTGCGCACATCGGAGCCTCGGGTGAGGGCTCGCGGGTCTCCACCTCATCCGGATTTCCGGGAGCGTGACCCTCAACTGCACCTGCATCGACAGGGCTGGGGAGATAAGCGCAGACAGCGTCGAGAAGGGGCTGCACACCCTTGTTCTTGAACGAGCTGCCGCAGATCATCGGAACAACCTCCATCGCGAGGGTGGCGTTGCGCAGGGCGCGACGTACCTCATCCTCAGTGATTGTCGAGGGATCGTCGAAGTATTTCTCCATCATCGCGTCGTCAAACTCAGCGATCTTCTCAAGCATCTGGTCACGGTATTCCTGAGCCTCGGCTACGAGATTGGCGGGGATATCCTCCACGCTGTACTCTGCACCCATGGTCTCGTCGTGCCAGAAGATTGCCTTCATGCGGATCAGGTCGACAACACCCTTGAATGTCTCCTCGGCACCGATAGGAATCTGGATCGGGCAGGGATTTGCACCGAGCACCTCCTTGAGCTGGCGTACAACCTCGAAGAAGTTGGCGCCCGAACGGTCCATCTTGTTCACATAGCCGATACGCGGAACATTGTACTTGTCTGCCTGGCGCCATACAGTCTCCGACTGGGGCTCCACGCCACCTACGGCGCAGAAAGTTGCCACAGCACCGTCAAGCACACGCAGTGAGCGCTCCACCTCTACAGTGAAGTCCACGTGTCCGGGGGTGTCGATAAGGTTGATCTTGTATTTCTCATCATCGTACTTCCAGAAAGCAGTTGTAGCTGCGGAGGTGATTGTGATACCACGCTCCTGCTCCTGCTCCATCCAGTCCATGGTGGCACCGCCGTCATGAACCTCGCCGATTTTGTGAGTGAGACCCGTATAGAAAAGTATACGCTCAGATGTCGTCGTCTTACCGGCGTCGATGTGAGCCATAATACCGATGTTACGGGTATATTTCAGAATTTCGTCAGATTTCGCCATTGAAATTTTCTTGTGTGTTGGGATTATTGCTGCAAGCTTGATTGATTAGAAGCGGAAGTGAGCGAATGCGCGGTTGGCTTCTGCCATCTTGTGCATGTCTTCCTTGCGCTTGAACGCGCCACCCTGTTCGTTGAATGCGTCGACGATCTCAGCCGCGAGCTTGTCGGCCATCGTCTTTCCCCCGCGCTTGCGAGCGTAAAGGATAAGGTTTTTCATGGAGATTGACTCCTTGCGGTCAGGACGGATCTCAGTCGGAACCTGGAAAGTGGCACCACCTACGCGGCGTGACTTCACCTCGACCTGGGGAGTGATATTCTCGAGAGCCTTCTTCCAGATCTCAAGAGCGGTCTTCTCCTCGTTGGGGAGCTTTGCCTTCACTGTCTCGAGAGCCGAATAGAATATTGTGTAAGCGGTGTTCTTCTTGCCGTCATACATCAGATGGTTGACGAACTTTGACACGCGGACGTCGTTAAACACGGGATCGGGCAGAACAATCCGCTTCTTTGGCTTTGCTTTTCTCATTGTAAGTTTAGCGATGTTGTTTTTGTTGCTTGGTTGCTGCTTCTTTCTTCTTCAACGGCGCGCTCCCGCGCCATTTACTCAACCGGTGAATTAGCCTTCCAGTCTTACAAAAACAAGGTTGTTGTTAACTTGTTTTGTTTGTTTGGGATTTGTGAGATTTGCGGACTCCGTCAATTACTTCTTGGCGGGTTTCGGACGCTTGGCACCGTATTTCGAACGACGCTGTGTGCGGTCCTTAACGCCAGAGGTATCCAGAGTGCCACGGACGATGTGATAGCGCACACCGGGGAGGTCTTTCACACGACCACCGCGGACAAGCACGATCGAGTGCTCCTGAAGATTGTGTCCTTCGCCGGGGATGTAGCTGTTCACTTCCTTACCGTTGGTCAGACGAACACGGGCAACCTTACGCATTGCCGAGTTAGGCTTCTTGGGGGTAGTGGTGTAAACGCGCACACATACGCCGCGACGCTGGGGGCACGAGTCAAGTGCGGGCGACTTGCTCTTATCCTTCAGTGCCACACGTCCTTTTCTCACTAATTGCTGAATTGTAGGCATCTTAGTCTTTTTAGATTTGTTTCTGTTATGACTTTTTTCTGTTTCGTTCTTTTCTCAAACACTTCCGTACGCACCTAATGCGCCCACAACCGCCCTGATCCTCAATGGATTAGGAACGATTCTGACGCACTTTGCATTCAAAAGCGATGCAAAATTACTAACTAATTTTCTTTCCCACAAATATTTCCCCTCCTTTTTTCACACTTTTTTTTCACACCACCTCGCCCCATTCACCCCATTCGCCTTATTCGCCCTATTTGCCCTATTTGCCTTATTTGCCCTATTCGCCCTATCCTCCCCTCCTCCCAACCCCGCCATCGCTCTTTATTTTTGTCATTGACGCAAAAGTAACTAATTTTGCATTGCAATGAATCAACGACATCACACCTATATAACGCTCTCGCGCGAGACCCCTACGCGCCCCGAACTCGCCGCATGCTTCCTGAATGCCAACGAGATCTACACTCTTGAGACTCACGGAGACTCCTCGGTCATAGCACTCTACGACACCGAACTGTGCCGCACAGCCACCGTCGCCATAACCACCGGAGCCAACATACACCCGCGCCTCGTAGTGCGCCTGCTGCGCGAAGCCGTGCAGTCGCCCGACATCCCCGCCGCAGAACTCATAGCCCACGTCGGACTGCCGCAGGAAGTCACCACCGACACATCTCTGCGCACCGAACCGGTGCACGCCATAGCGCTTGCCACCTACCTCTCCACCGACGAGCTCTACGCTTTCGTAGCACACGCCATCGCCGGATCGCTCCCCGCCGGAACCCTCATCGCCGTCGAAGCTACAGCCGTCGCTGTCGGTCAGTGCGCTATGCTCCCCAGAGTCGACCCGCTCGCACAACCGGCACCCGATTTCGACATTGTCGGTGCACCCGCCACACACACCGAGACCGCGCCACCCGCAGCATCGTCAATACCCCCCGTAAGCATCACCCCCCCGCAGCGCTCCCTGCAGGAGATTGAAGATGAGCTTGCCGCCGACGATGGTGAAGCCGTACCGTTCCGCCGCCCACGCCGACACAGCCGCGCCCGCAACGCCATCGGATTTATAATACTCGCCATCGTGGCACTCGCTATCGGATGGGCTGCCGTCCACTACCTCCCTACAATAATACCCGAATCAACCCCCTACGACGGCATGAACTCCGCCGACGTCACCGCAATAGCGGAAGCGTTGCCCGACACAGCGATGACAACTGTCGCCGACACCGCCATAACCATTATCCCCGACACCACAGTCACCGCAGTCACGGTCGACTCGCTGCAGGAAATGCCCGTGCAACCGGTTGCCGAGACCGAAACTGCACCCGAGGCGGCACTCCCCTCCTCAGCATATACCGCCGACCTGAAATACCTCAACTCCCATACAGTATGGCAGCGCTCAAGCCTGAAATCTGACGAGGCGTTGCAATTGTTCGACTCCTTTGCCGCAGCCGACATCAAGGCGACACTATCTCACCCCTACTTCGCCGCCGACGGACAGTGCACCAACCGCACCGCCAACCGTCTCGCCGACATGATGTGGCGTGCGCACCGTACTGGAACCGAGCCGGCAAACAAGCGGCAGCTCCGCCAGCTCAAAGGGAAGAAAGAGATCGACATCGCGGCTCTCTACGACCGCCTGTCGCGTCTGCAGGATCCTAAACCTAACAAATCACCACGTCCAACCGTAAAACCATGAACGATACCCCTACCCCCTACCCCGTCGAGAAATTCGACATCCCTACCGTACGATTCGTGCGCACGCTCACGCTTCGCCCCGACAGCAAGCTCCGTCAGGAATACATCCGCCGGCATCAGCCCGATTCTATCTGGTACGAGATTGTCCGCGGGATCCGTGAGGTCGGAGTCCTCGCCATGGACATATACATCACCGGCGACGTTCTCGTCATGATCATCGAAGCTCCCGCCACATTCTCATGGGAGCGCGACATGGCGCGGCTCGCCACTCTCCCGCGGCAGCAGGAGTGGGAAGACTACATGGCTGAATTCCAGCAGGCTGACGCCGGCGCGACACCTGCCGACAAATGGAAACCCATGGAGCGCATGTTCCATCTCTATACCGACACCGAACTCGAAGCCGCAAAGCAATGAGAATCATCCTGCAGCGGGTAAGCCGCGCCTCTGTAAGCATCGGCGGGGAGATGCACTCCTCCATCGGACATGGACTGATGGTGCTCGTAGGCGTCGAGCAGGGCGATACCGAGGCTGACGCGCTATGGCTCGCAGCCAAGACCGCCGCACTCCGCATTTTCCCCGACGGCGAGGGAGTCATGAACCGTTCGGTCCTCGACGCCGGCGGCGAAATCCTAGCCGTCAGCCAGTTCACCCTCACGGCTTCGACACGCAAGGGCAACCGCCCGAGCTACATCCGCGCCGCGGCACACGATCTCGCCACACCGCTCTATCAGCTGTACTGCGATGAGCTGTCGCGGATCACATCACGCACCACACGTCAGGGTGTCTTCGGAGCCGACATGCAGGTTGAACTGATCAACGACGGTCCGGTCACCATAATGATCGATTCACGCCTGCGCGAATGATACCCGTCACACAAGAAAACGCCACGCAGATGACAATATGCGAGCTTCAGACTACGATCGACAACTGGATTCTCACCACCGGGCGCGGATACTTCTCCCCGCTCACAAACATGGCGGTCCTCACCGAAGAGACCGGCGAGGTGGCACGCATAATGGCACGCCGGTACGGCGATCAGGTGGCGAAACCATCAGACAACGCCGATCTTGCCGACGAACTCGCCGACATACTGTGGGTGGTGGGAGCCATCGCAAACCAGACCGGCGTCGACCTCACTTCAGCCGTGCTGAACAATATACGCAAGAAAAACATTCGTGATAAAGAGCGGTTCAGCTCACGCGACAACGAAAACAAATAAAAAACAATCATATATTATGGCAGATAAATATCACGACACCGTAGCCGCCAGTCAGGTTACAGTCGATCCCGGAAAAGTCAGCGCCGAAGTGGCACGCATCATCGCAGACGCTCCCGCGCTCCGTTCACCCGAGACACTCCGTTTCCTCTTCAGCTGCATAGACCTCACCACTCTCCGCAGCACTGACTCACAGCAGTCGGTGGCTAAATTCACCGAGCGTGTCAACGCATTCGAGGAGGAGCATGGCGACCTGCTCTCCGTAGCTGCGATATGCGTCTACCCCAATTTCGCACAGGTGGTGCGCACAGTCCTCGAGGTGTCGCAGGTGGAGATCGCTTGCGTTTCAGGCGGATTCCCCTCATCGCAGACATTCCCGGAGGTGAAGGTTGCAGAAACAGCTCTTGCCGTTGAAGGTGGTGCCGATGAGATCGACGTGGTGCTCAATCTCGGCGATTTCCTTGACGGCGACTGGGAATCGGTAGCCGACGAACTGGAGGAGCTCAAGCACTCCTGCCGCGGCGCGCGCATGAAGGTCATAATCGAAAGCGGTGCGCTGAAGACTCCCGAGAACATCCGCGCGGCATCGATCCTCGCCATGTACTCCGGAGCCGACTTCATCAAGACCTCCACAGGCAAGGAGTTCCCCGGAGCATCACTCGAAGCTGCCTACGTGATGTGCCGCTGCATCAAGGAGTACCACGCCAAGACCGGACGCCGCGTAGGCTTCAAGGCTGCCGGAGGTATCACCACACCCGAGGAAGCACTGCAGTACTATGCTATTGTGCGCGATGTGCTCGGTGAGGAATGGCTCACAAACGAGTACTTCCGCATCGGTGCCTCACGGCTCGCCAACAACCTCCTCTCCGAAATACTCGGCGAGACAACCTCCTGGTTCTAAATAAATTCCACAGATGACAGACAATACCCAGTACTGGCTGATGAAAGATGGCGTCCGCCTCGGCCCCATGACATTTGCCGAGCTTGTACGGAACGTCGCCACCCCCTCCGCCCCCGTGTGGCGCGAGGGGCTGCCCGACTGGTGCGCCGCGGAGACTGTCCCCGAACTCGCGGGGCTCTTCCGCATGGCTCCCCCTCAGCAACAGCCACAATATCAGCAGCCTCAGCAACCCTATCAGCAGCCGTTGTATCAGCAGCCGGCAGCCACACCTCGCCCCGTCTTTGCCGCGACCCCCACTCCCGGTCCACAGCAACCTGAGGCACCGATGCCCAACACTTATCTGGTATGGAGCATCGTCACACTCGTGCTCTGCTGCGTCCCCACCGGAATCGTGGCTATAATATACTCCTCAAAGGTAAGCTCGCGATGGACGGCGGGCGACTACGAAGGTGCACGCAGCGCCTCCGACAATGCCGCGCTCTGGATCATCATATCCATCGTGTGCGGACTTATCGCCGTGCCTTTCCAGATCTTCATGGCTATGCTATGACAACCGCAGGGCGGCGCACGGTAATAATCACCGCAGGCGCGGTCATACTCACCGCGCTCGTGGTAATCTACGCCCTCTTCGACCCGGGCGAGATACGCCTCTTTCCGCGCTGCCCGTTCCTGATGCTGACAGGACTAAAATGCCCCGGATGCGGCTCACAGCGCGTCATCCACGCCCTGCTCGGCGGTGACATCGCCACCGCATGGCACAATAATGCCGTTATGGTCGCCTCGCTGCCGTTCATAGCGCTGCTGCTCGTAGCACAGACCATGCGCGTCTCGCATCCACGTTTCTACCACCGCGTGAACTCCCGCGCGGTGATTCTTTCCACATTCGCCATAGTGGTACTATGGTGGATAATACGCAACATTTTCGACCTATGACCACGCTATCGATACGCAATATGGTGTGCCGGCACTGCATCGAGGCTGTGCGGCGCATACTCGAACGTCTGGAAATACCTGACGGCGACGTAACACTTGGCAGCGTCACCCTCCCCGCTCCCCTCTCAGCCACACAGACCGGACAGCTGCACGAGGCTCTTCATGCCGACGGATTCGAACTCATCACCGATCCGGAGGAGATACTGACGGAGCGTGTGCGCCATGCGGTAATGCACCATGTGCGCGACGAGAACGAATGCCGCCTCAATCTCTCGGCGTGCATCGAACAGCAGGTCGGTCAGCCATACGACACCGTAAGCCGTATATTCAGCCGGCGCGAGGGGCGCACCATAGAGGCTTACACCGCCGCACAACGCATAGAGCGCGTCAAGGAGCTGCTTGATTACGGTGAGCTTACCCTCGGCGAGATCGCGTTCCGCACCGGCTACTCGAGCACAGCACACCTTTCGCGGCGTTTCAAGGAGCTTACAGGCATGACACCGTCGGCTTACCGCGCCGCGCGGTCAAATCTGCGCCTCCCCCTCCCCGAGGCTTGACGGCACCGTTATGCGGTCAAGTATTCCAGTGGCATGGGCTATAAGTATGCCGTAATTGGTCACCGGCACACTCTGCTCCGCGGCGCGGCGACACCGCGACAACACATGCCGGCGCGTGAACATGCAGCCGCCGCAATGCACCACAAGGTCATACCCCCCGAGATCCTCCGGAAAATCCTGACCGGAGGCAAAATCTATGCGTAACCCCTCCCCGACACGCTTGCGGAGCATACGGGGAATTTTCACACGCCCTATATCCTCCGTCGCCGGAGCATGGGCGCATGCCTCGGCGATCAGCACACGCGAGCTCTCGGTAAGCTTGTCGAGAGCCTTTGCCCCCTCCATGAACAGCCTGATATCCCCTTTATAACCCGCCATAAGCACCGAGAATGATGTCAACCTCGCGGTAGCCGGCAGAACCGCGGCTACAGCGCCGAAGACCTGCGAATCGGTGATGGTGAGCGCCGGTGCCGCGCGGAGTCCGGCGAGAGTGTCGCGCAGATGCTCCACATCCGTGCATACAGTTATCACGCCGCGCCCCACAAGTTCACGGATCGTAGCCGACTGCGGAAGAATCAAGCGTCCTTTCGGAGCCTGCGGATCCTGTGGCATAACGAGCACTACGGTGTCACCCGGATTCACGAGATCGCCCGTGATAAGCGGCTGCGACGATTCGGCTGCTCGTGCTATGACGGCGCGCAACTGCCCGATCCCCTCTCCGGTCAGCGCGCTGACTGCAACAACCTCGCGCCCGAGCTTACGCTCAAGATCCGCAGCATCCGCATCCGGCAGATCGGCACAGTTCATCACGCATATTACCGGACATGAGGCTGCGGGAAGCTCCGCCGAGAGATCATCAGGGCGATATACCGCCACCACTATGTCGGCACGCTCGATCTCGCGCTGCGTGCGGCTGCGGCGAGCCTCGCCAAGCGGCGTGGTGTCGTCTAGCCCTGCCGTATCAACGAGAGTGCACGCACCCGCGCCGGGCAGCTCCACACCCTTTGTCACCGCGTCGGTCGTAGTGCCGGGCAATGACGCCACAAGAGCGGTGTCCGATCCGCAAAGGGCGTTCATCAGCGATGATTTACCGACGTTGCAGCGTCCTGTCAGCACTATACGCTGACGCTCGGAGGCAGGAGTCACATTCATAGCATATCAACAATAAAAAACGGTTAGAAACGGAAATCACGCTCACCGGAGGCGATGCGGTTCAGACGCTCGCGGGTTATCTCCGCTATCCTCGGTGTGCGTATCGAGGCAATCTCTTTCTCTATCAGCGCCATGCCCTTCATGCGCACCTCAGCCGAAGCGTAATCGCAAAGATACTCCATGAGAGTCATCATCGCGTTCGGGCCGCAGCAGTCGGCTATCTTTCCTGAGCGGAGGAGCGACATAAAACGGTCGCCGGTGCGCCCCTCACGGTAGCAGGCAGTGCAGAAACTCGGGATATGCCCTGTGTCGAGCAGCCACTCCACCACCTCGCCGAGCGTACGGTGATCCGATATGTCGAACTGTGCGGTATCCTCGTCGCGTTCAGGCTCCGTATATCCGCCTACGCTCGTGCGGCTTCCACCGCTCAGCTGCGAGATACCCGCCTCAAGCGCGCGGGCACGCACGGCAGGACTCTCGCGGGTGCTTACGATCATGCCGGTGTAAGGCACCGCAACGCGGAGCACAGAGATGATGCGGCAGAACAGGTCATCGCTCACCGCATCGGGGAAATCCTCGGTCTGTATATCATCGGCAGGGCATATACGCGGCACGCTGATGGTGTGCGGTCCTACGCCGTGCGCAGCCTCCAGATGCTCTGCATGCATAAGCAGCGCGGCAAAATCGTAGCGGTAGGTGTTCAGTCCGAACAGCACGCCGAGACCCACATCATCTATGCCCCCTTGCATGGCGCGGTCCATAGCCTCTGTGTGCCAGCGGTAATCGCTCTTCGGACCGGCGGGATGCAGACGCTCGTAGTTCTCCTTGTGGTAAGTCTCCTGAAACAGTATGTATGTGCCTATCCCGGCGTCACGCAGACGACGGTAATCATCCACTGTTGTGGCGGCGATGTTGACATTCACGCGGCGTATTGCGCCGTTGCGGTGGCGCACGGAGTATATCGTGTCGATCGACTCCAGTATATATTCGAGCGGAGCCATACGCGGATGCTCGCCAGCCTCAAGGGCAAGCCGCTTGTGCCCCATATCCTGAAGGGCGATCACCTCACGGCGTATCTCATCCTGGGTGAGCTTACGGCGCGTGATGTGACGGTTCTGTCCGTGGTAAGGGCAGTATGTGCAGCTGTTCACGCAGTAGTTCGACAGATAGAGCGGCGCGAACATCACTATACGTCGTCCGTAGAACCGCTCTTTTATGCGGCGTGCCAGCGATGCGGTGGCGGCTATCACCTCCGGATCATCACATGCGAGCAGCGCCGCGGCTTCGCGGTGGTCAAGTCCCCGCATCTCCTCACCCTTGCGCAGTATCTCGCGTATGCGCTGCGGATTGCGCGCATCCTCCCCGGCTGCGGCGATGGTCTGCATCACCTCGTCGTGGTCAATGAATTCAAGGGCGTTTGAAGAGCGTACGTTATACATTTCAATTCGTTTTTATGGTTTGTTCAGCAGCAGGTGGCGTCCGTAGCCACGCAGCTCGGCGTCGAGCGCCCGCAGACCCTCATCACCCTCCGTGCCGGTCGATGCCTTACCGTTGTAGAGCGCGTAATCACCCCGGTGACGCATGGGTGTGATATTGGGCATCAGCACATTGGCACCGGAATCAAGCGCGCGGCGGCGTCCGTCGGGCGCAAGGGTCGCCATAGCTGTTGTGGCAGGGATATTGGCTTCGGGCAGCATCAGGCGCACTATGCTTATCAGCCGGCAGGTAAGCCCGACATCGCCGGCAGGGTATCTGCCGAAAGGGGTGTCGGCATGAGGGATGAACGGTCCCATACCCACCATATCGGGGCGTATGCGTCTGAGCAGCAGTAGGTCGGCGGCGAGGTCGGCGGTTGTCTGCGACGGACTCCCCACCATCATGCCCATCCCGATCTCGTAGCCCTCCGCACGCAGCGACTCCAGGCATTCCAGACGCGCCTCAAGGGTCATCGGCTCGGGGTGCAGCATCCTGTAGTGGCTTTCGACGGCTGTCTCGTGCCGGAGCAGGTAGCGGGCGGCACCTGCCGCACGCCAGCGGGCGTATACCTGCCGGGGGCGCTCGCCGAGCGAAAGCGTGACCACACAGTCGGGGAATTCATCCTTTATCTGCGCCACAAGCCGCTCAATCATGCCGTCGGAAGCCGGGTTCTCGCCACCCTGCATCACAATGGTGCGGAATCCTGCGGAATATGCCGTGCGGACACACCGCATAGCCTCATCAGGGTCTATGGCGTAGCGGCTTACGGCGGTGTTCGCGGCGCGGAGCCCGCAGTAATAGCAGTTGTTGCGGCAGCAGTTTGTTATCTCCATTAGTCCGCGGATCTTCACCCCCGCGCCATGCCGCACGACAGTCAGCGACCGTGCCGCATCATGCAGACCGGCGGCATCGCCGGCTGACGGAGTGAACAACGGGAGCAGATCGCCGGGGGTGAGATCATCACCCCGCAGCAGCGACTCCAACGCGGCGGAGAAATCGCTCATCAATAGGTCTCCTTACGCCCGGCTAGTTCCTGTGTGAGGCGCTTCTTGCCACCGGGACCGGCGTTAAACGCGCTCGGACCGGTTATGCAGCCACCCTCGCAAGCCATAACCTCGATGAAGTTTGCAGGTGCTGTGCCGGTGCGGGCGTAAGCTGAGAGCACACCGATGTTTTTCTTGTCGAGATTCGCCACCTGGATATGCTTCACGCGCTCTGCATCGAGTTTCAGGTATGAACGCACGGCACCGGCTACTCCGCCCGCCTGGGCGAAGCCATGCGCCTCGCGCACAGCCGTAAACTCCGGGGTGTAAGGTTCAGCCTCGGCGGGATCTATGCCGAGACCCTCGAATATCGAGGCTATCTCCTCAAACGAGAGCACATTGTCGACAGCCTCGTCGCGTTGAGCCTCGCGGCGCTTGGCGACACAGGGACCGATGAACACCACGCGCGATCCGGGCTGCTCCTCGCGCACCATGCGCGCCGTGTAGTACATCGGCGATCCGGTGGTGCTCACATGCTTCGACATCGCCGGCATGTGCTTAGCCACAAGCTCCATCCAGCTCGGGCAGCAGGAGGTGGTCATGAACGGTTGCCCCTCCTCGATCTTCTCAAGCAGCTCGGCAGCCTCATGCTCCACGGTGCTCATGGCACCACGCGCCACCTCAACGACGTCGGCAAAGCCCATGGCACGCAGCGCGCCGTAGACCTGCGCCGCCGGCACCTGGAACTGCCCCAGGATAGAGGGAGCCACGATAGCGACCGTGCGCTCTCCGCGGCGCATACGCTCGAGCACGTCGAATGTCTGCGAGATCTCGAATATGGCACCGAACGGACAGGCATTCAGGCACTTGCCGCAGTAGATGCACTTCGACTCATCGATATGCTCCACACCGTTCTCATCCTTGCTGATAGCCTTGACCGGGCAAGCCTCCTCACAGGGCACCGGGATGTAGACGATGGCATGGTAGGGGCATGATTTATAGCAGATTCCGCAGGATATGCAGGCATCATGGTCGATCACAGCCTTACCGTTGTCATGGTTGACATGCACGGCACCCTTGGGGCAGCTGTGCACACATGTGCGTGCCACACATCCGCGGCAGAGGTTGGTTATCTCGTAGTTCACATGCACACATGCCGAGCAAGCCTCGTCGATGACACACATGATATTGCTGTGGGGCTCAGCACCTTCGGCACGCGAGAGCGCGCGGGCGGCATAGTCGGAAAGCGGCGTCATCTCATCGGTCTCGTCGGTCATATCGAGCCCGAGCAGCGGCAGCGCCTTGTATTTCCACATGGCACGCTCGTGGTAGATGCAGCAACGCATGGGGTGCTTGGTTGTGCGCGGGCTGAGCGTCAGGGGCAGGCGGTCGATATCCTGCACGAGGCGTCCGTCGCGCCAGAGCTTCACCAGCTCCTTAAGCAGACGGTGCCGTACTATCATGATGTTGTTTGTGAATGCCATATCGTTGTGAACTATTGGTTTACATCTATTTGCAGAAAGGAGAGGCACGCCGGCTTACAAAAAAAACCTCCATGAGTTTTGAATCATAGAGGTCTCTTGTCGGTCTGGTGGGCGCTGAGGGATTCGAACCCCCGACCCTCTGCTTGTAAGGCAGACGCT
>CAJUKU010000020.1 GCA_910587425.1 uncultured Muribaculaceae bacterium | reverse complement strand
GACGGTGACCGTTCTTGCGACGATAGCCTTTGCGGCGTTTCTTCTTGAAGACGATTACCTTGTCACCTTTAACGAGGGGCGTGAGCACCTCGCAAACCACTTTGGCTCCGTCCACGGTGGGGGCGCCAACTTTCACTGCACCGTCGGCATCGGCGAGGAGAACACGGTCGAACTCAACCTTGTCGCCTTCTTTAACAGCCTCTCCGAGATAGTGAACATACAAGAACTTTTCAGGCTCTGCCTTGAACTGCTGTCCTTGAATCTCAACGATTGCGTACATTGTTATAAAACAGTTTGATGGGTTTGCTCCGTCAGGCGGACCCAGTCATTGATGAGTCGCTTCATGAGCCTGTTTCGGATTTTCAGTGTGCAAAGTTACAACTTTTTCTGTCAGCCACAAAACTTTTCATGCTTTCTGTGAGAAATATTATGAAAAACTCAAGAAGATGGGGATGTGTAGAAAAATAGTTAGGCTCATAAACCAGGTGCATATACTTGCATATGTCGCGGTGGATCAGTCAGGAGCTGTGGGTGAGTCCGAGGGAGATTACGCTTATGCGGGCTGTGGGGGCTGCATTATGGATAGCCTCGGCGGCTGCGTGAAGCGTGGCGCCTGTGGTGATTATGTCATCGACAAGAAGGATGTGTTTGTCCTGTAGTTCGGCAGGGGAGTCTACATGGAAGATTCCACGCGTGTTGAGCCATCGTTCGTATGCGCGGCGTCGTGTCTGCGTGCGGTGCCGGTGCGGCATGGTGAGGTTTGTGGCAACAGGTATTCCGGTAACATCGCTGATTCCCTGCGCTATCCGCTCAGCCTGATTGTAACCGCGTGTCAGTTTCTTCCACCTGTGCATAGCTACGGGAAGGATTATGTCAATGCCGTCGAAGAATCCATCAGTCCGGATCTCACCGGCATACATAGCTCCGAGTGTGCGTGCCAGTTGAGGACGCGAATTGTACTTGGCGCGCTGCAGCATGCGGGCATACGGACTTTCGCGGATATAATAGAACCATGATGCCGCGCGATCGATAGCGGCGTGTCCCGCAAGCCTCCTGTGAATCTCGCTGAACTCCTCGCGGTGCAGCCGGACGCGTGGCATCTCATACCGGCATTGCAGACAGATGG
The DNA here is from genome assembly GCA_910587425.1 of uncultured Muribaculaceae bacterium. Taxonomy (GTDB): domain Bacteria; phylum Bacteroidota; class Bacteroidia; order Bacteroidales; family Muribaculaceae; genus Paramuribaculum. Next base: position 32,811 of record CAJUKU010000020.1, on the reverse strand, counting down.
TGTCTTCACCTTTGACAAGCGTACCGGCGCAGACTTCGCAGACATGCGGAAATATTACCCCCGACAGGTCATCAACGCAGTCACCGATCCATTGCAGGAATTTCAGCAGACGGTTTCTTCCCATGTCGCATCATCGTTGAGGGTCTTTATTATAATGGCAGGCTCATATCCGCGTCCTGCGGCGAAGCGGAGCAGGCGTGTGCGGTTGTCGTAGCTGCGCGGTTGTTCGAGCTGCCGTACTTTTGCGCGTATCAATGCCATGAGGTTGGCATGGTAGGTGCTCTCATCGATCTCCTCATCAATTGCCGCAGATATGGTATCGGATTCTATACGTTTCAGACGCAACGCTGCGCTGATCTTTATGCGTCCCCATCGTTGAAACAGGTATTTGTCGCGGACGAACGCGTGTGCGAATCTGACATCGTCGACGTAGCGTCCGGCGCGTAGACGCTCCATGATTTTCTCTGCCATCGCCGACGATATGCCCCAGCGGGAGAGTTTTGTGTAGAGCTCGCTTTCGCACTGTTCGGAGCGTGAACAGAGCGATTCGAGCCGCTGGAGTGCCTGCAATGGTGTGAGACGGCGTCGTATCATGGTTATGGCTGTTGTGCGACGGTGAAGCGTTCGCGTCCGGCTGTGTCGCGCAAAATGTTGACGTCGATCCAACCGTCAGCTTCAAGCAAACGGCGCAGGGCATCGGCGTGCATGGGGTTGATCTCAAGCCATAAGGTGCCACCGGAGGTGAGCGACCGGCGCGCGTAGAGGCTTATGTGCCTGTAGAAAAGCAGTGGATCGGAGTCGGGAACGAACAGTGCGGTGTGTGGTTCGTGATCCAGTACATTCTTTTCCATGCCGGATTTCTCGCTTTCGCAGATATATGGCGGGTTGCTGACGATGACGTCATACTCCCCGGCTGCCGGAACCTGTGCTTTTAGTATGTCCATCAGGCTGAAATCCACCAGGGCTTTCAGATCTGATGCGTTCTGTCGGGCTATGCGGAGTGCTGCTTCGGAGATGTCGATGGCGCTGACGCGCGCGAATTTCAATTCACGCGAGAGCGCTATGGCAATGCATCCGGAGCCGGTGCAGAGATCCATTACCCGCAGATCGGCAGTGTCGCGGTAATGGTCGGCGATAAGATCGACGAGTTCGGATGTCTCCGGACGTGGAATCAGCACGTCGGGGCTGACATGTAGCTCCATGCCGTGAAAATGCGCCATTCCGAAAATGTACTGCACAGGCTCACCGTCTATTATCCGGCTAACGGTATCGGCGGTATGGGTTGAAAGATATTCTGTAGCCTCGTCCGAAGCATGGTAGGCAATATCGGTATTGCTGTAGCCTTTCAGTCTGAGCAGAATCTCGCGCACCAACGCCTGCGCCTCACCTTCGGCTATTCCTGCCGAGGTGAGGCGTGTGCGCTGCGTAGCGATCAGTTGTGAGAGAGTCATTGCTGTCAGGCGTCAATATTCATCCCATGCCTTGATCTCGATGTCGTCGAGGCTCATCTCGGTGAATGCCTTGATGAAAGCCGACGCGAGGCGGGCGTTTGTAAGGAGCGGGATATTAAGATCGATTGCCGCACGGCGGATCTTATGACCGTTTCCAAGTTCTGTCGGGGTTAAGTTCTTCGGGATATTCACCACCAGGTCGATCTGATGTTCATGAAGCATCTGCAATGCCTGAGGCTCCATGTCAGCCTGGCTGGGCCAGTAGACCTTAATCGCGGGTATGCCATTGTCGGTAAGGAAACTGTGTGTGCCACCGGTTGCGTATATGCGGTATCCCTTGTTGTGAAGCTGGTGGGCAGCCTCAAGCATATCGGCTTTCTGCTTCGGACCGCCTGTTGAGAGGAGTACTCCCTTGCTCGGGATCTGCAGCCCTACGGAAAGCATGGCTTTAAGTATCGCTTCCGAAGTGTCGACACCGATGCAGCCGACCTCGCCGGTCGACGACATGTCAACTCCAAGCACAGGGTCGGCACCTTGCAGGCGTGAGAAACTGAACTGCGATGCCTTTATGCCGACGTAATCGAGATCGAACGCATTTTTGTGCGGTTTCTCCACCGGTATGCCGAGCATCACTTTTGTGGCGAGGTCGATGAAGTTTATCTTAAGCACCTTGCTCACGAACGGGAATGAGCGCGATGCACGCAGGTTACACTCGATAACCTTGATGTCGTTGTTTTTGGCGAGATACTGTATGTTGAACGGACCGGAGATGTTGAGAGCCTTGGCAATCTGCTGCGACACCTTTTTAATACGGCGCATTGTCTCCACATACAGTTTCTGTGGAGGGAACTGTATGGTAGCGTCGCCGGAGTGCACGCCGGCATACTCGATATGCTCCGATATGGCGTAGACCTTGATCTCACCGTTCTGCGCCACAGCATCCATCTCGATCTCCTTCGCGTTCTGGATAAACTCTGTCACCACCACCGGGTGCTGTTTCGACACATTGGCGGCGAGACGCAGGAAGCGTTCGAGCTCATCTGGGTTGGAGCAGACGTTCATCGCAGCTCCCGAGAGTACATAGCTCGGACGGACGAGCACGGGGTATCCCACCTCGTCAATGAAGCGCTCAATATCGCTCAAACTCGTCAGTTCACGCCAGCGCGGCTGGTCAATGCCGAGGCGGTCGAGCATCGCGGAGAACTTGTTGCGATCCTCAGCATTGTCGATACTCTGGGCAGATGTGCCGAGTATGTTGACGTGCTGCTCGTCAAGGCGTGTAGCAAGGTTGTTCGGGATCTGACCACCTACGGAGAGTATGGTGCCATGCGGTTGCTCGAGGTCGAGGATATCCATGACACGCTCGAATGTCAGCTCGTCGAAGTAGAGACGGTCGCACATGTCGTAGTCGGTCGATACAGTTTCCGGGTTGTAGTTTATCATCACCGGACGCCATCCCTCCTTCTTTACGGTCAGCAGTGCGTTGACCGAGCACCAGTCGAACTCAACCGAGCTACCGATGCGGTAAGCACCTGAGCCGAGAACCACTATAGACCGGTGGTCGTGCAGGTACTCGATGTCGCTCTCAGTACCATTATATGTAAGGTAAAGATAGTTGGTCTGTGCGGGGTATTCGGCGGCGAGGGTGTCTATCTGTTTCACGACCGGGAGTATGCCGAGGCGTTTGCGCATCGAGCGTATGTCGAGTATGGTCTTTTCGGCATCTGTCATGCCGTCACCAAGCACGCATCTGCCCACCTGGAAATCTGAGAAACCTTGGCTTTTTGCCTGCCGCAGCAGTTCGGCGGGCAATTCTTCGGGGGTATTGTAGCCGCCCAGTTCGGCAGATGTGTTGATTATATTCTGCAGGCGGTAGAGGAACCATCGGTCAATGCGTGTGAGCTCATGGATCCGCTCCACGCTGTAGCCCTGCTGCATAGCCTGTGAGATGACGAATATGCGTTTGTCGGTAGGTGTACTCAGCGCTTTGTCGAGGTCATCGATGCTTAGCGCCTTGTTGCCCACGAATCCGTGCATTCCCTGACCTATCATGCGCAGTCCTTTCTGGATTACTTCCTCGAATGTGCGACCGATAGCCATAACTTCGCCTACGGACTTCATAGAAGAACCTATCTCACGCCGTACGCCATGGAATTTGCCGAGATCCCAACGGGGGATCTTGCACACGATGTAGTCAAGCGCCGGCTCGAAGAATGCGGAAGTCTCGCGCGTCACGGAGTTCTTGAGATCAAAAAGTCCGTAGCCAAGTCCGAGCTTTGCAGCTACGAATGCGAGCGGATATCCTGTGGCTTTGGATGCAAGAGCCGACGAGCGGCTGAGGCGGGCGTTGACCTCGATCACGCGGTAATCCATTGACTCAGGGTCGAAAGCGTACTGCACGTTGCATTCGCCGACTATACCTATGTGGCGCACTATCTTTATGGCAAGTTTGCGCAGATAGTGGTAATCTTCGTTTGAGAGTGTCTGCGAGGGAGCGACCACGATGGATTCGCCAGTGTGTATGCCGAGCGGGTCGAAGTTCTCCATGTTGCATACGGTGATGCAGTTGTCGAACCTGTCGCGTACGACCTCATATTCTACCTCTTTCCATCCTTTCAACGACTTCTCCACGAGCACCTGCGGTGAGAAGGAAAGGGCTTTTTCAGTAAGTGCGACAAGCTCCTGCTCGTTGTCGCAGAAACCGCTGCCGAGACCTCCGAGCGCGTAAGCCGCACGGACAATCACAGGATAGCCGAGCTTGGAGGCTGCCGCAAGTGCGTCGCTTACGCTGCTGACAGCCTCACTGCGGATTGTGCGCACGTTAATCTCGTCGAGTTTATGGACGAACAGTTCGCGGTCTTCCGTGTCCATGATCGCGCGTACAGGTGTGCCGAGCACACTGACGCCGTAGCGTTCGAGCACGCCGTTCTCATGGAGTGCCACGCCGCAGTTGAGCGCCGTCTGACCGCCGAAAGCAAGCATTATCCCCTCAGGGCGCTCGCGTTCGATCACTTTCTCAACAAAGTATGGTGTGACCGGCAGGAAGTATATCTTGTCGGCAAACCCTTCAGAGGTCTGCACGGTGGCTATGTTCGGATTGATGAGTACGGTTTCTATCCCCTCTTCCTTCATAGCCTTTAGAGCCTGGGAACCGGAGTAGTCAAATTCGCCGGCTTCGCCTATCTTAAGTGCGCCGCTGCCAAGGAGCAGCACTTTGCGCGGATGTTTATTTACTGATTCGGTCATTGTCGTGCTTGAAGTCAAAGGAGTTTGATAAATTCATCGAAAAGGAACTCGGTATCTTTCGGTCCACTGCTCGCTTCGGGATGGAACTGTGCGGAGAAGAACGGTTTGGTGCGGTGGCGTATTCCTTCGTTAGTGCCATCGTTCATGTTTACGAAAAGTGGTTCCCAATCGGAGGGGAGTGTCGAGGAGTCGACGGCGAATCCGTGGTTCTGTGATGTGACGAAGCAACGGTCAGTGCCAACCTGGCGGACTGGCTGATTGTGCGAGCGGTGTCCGTACTTTAGTTTGTAAGTGCGTGCTCCGGCGGCTTTAGAGAGCAGCTGGTTGCCCATGCAGATGCCACAGATCGGTTTGCCGATTTCCATAGCCTTGCGTATGTTAGCGACGGTAGCCTCCGCCATGTCGGGATTTCCCGGACCGTTTGATATGAATAGTCCGTCGTAGGGTATTGATGTGAAATCATAATCCCATGGCACCATTACTACTTTCACTCCACGCCGCGTGAGACAGCGGATTATGTTGTGCTTCACGCCGCAGTCAACCAGTACCACGGTCTTTTCTCCTTCGCCGTGCACTTCCGGCTCGCGGCAACTTACCTTTGCTACAAGATTCTCCTTGTTGGGATCGTAGAATTCAATGTCGCTGTCGCCCTCAATGATTATCTTGCCGAGCATGGAGCCTTTCTCGCGCAGATGCTTGGTGAGTGCCCTGGTGTCGACTCCGTATATTCCGGTGATTTTCTCTTCCTGGAGCCATTGTGCGAGCGAACGGTCAGCCTGCCAGTGCGAATGGTCGAAACTATAGTCTTGGGCGACGATTGCACGTGCGTGTATATGGTCGCTTTCGTAATACTCGCTTACGGCATCTTTCTCACGTCGGGGCGGCACACCGTAATTGCCTAAGATTGGATACGTGGTGACCAGAATCTGACCCTCGTAGGAGGGATCGGTCAAACTTTCGGGATAGCCGGTCATGGCGGTGCTGAAGACCACCTCGCCCGACGTTGACGCCTCGTAGCCGAAGGATTTACCTTCAAAGCGTGTGCCATCCTCCAGAATCAGGACGGCGCTCTTAGAGTTTCGCATTCGATAGATATTGAACGTTAAGCGGCTGTTCCTATCGGAAAACCGTGCAAAGTTACGAAAAAATCCAACCATAGGATGTGTCTGCATATAAAATATGTCAATAAAACATGGTGAAGAGGGCTCACAGGCTTACATAACAGCCCAATGCAACTGGCGAACTTCCGTGTGCATTCAGGCGTTATTATTAAGTGACAAGGCAATATGTCAGTCCGGAATATTGAAATCAACAGATAATAATGGATATGGATAAGATTGGAATTTTTTATGGATCCACCACCGGCAATACCGCCGAGGTGGCAAAGATGATCGCAGAGCAACTCGGTGTCGCCGATGCCGATGTGCATGACGTGGCAGAGACCGCACCATCGGCTGTCGCTCCCTACTCACTCATCATACTTGGATCGAGTACCTGGGGTGACGGTGATCTGCAGGATGACTTCAGTGACTTCCTTGACGGCCTTGCCGCTGTCGACCTTAAGGGCAAGCGCGTGGCGATATTCGGTTGCGGTGATGAATCGATGACCGATACTTTCTGCAATGCAGTCGGCACGATATATAAGCGTATGCAGCCTACCGGCGCAACTTTTGTCGGCTCGTTCAATACCGACGGCTACGAGTTTAATCACTCCGATGCCGTTGTCGATGGCAAGGCTGAGGGGCTTCTGATAGATCAGGTGAACCATCCGGAAATAACGGCAGAGCGTGTGAAGGAATGGTGTGCGGAGCTGAAGGCATGACGCAGACAAAAAACACGGGCATGGATGAATAAAATCGTCAAAAATTGACGCAAATCTTGCACGTGTTGAAAACAATCAATACCTTTGCACCACGTTTAAGAGTTCCGTTGCGGAATGTCTGAATGTTAGACATACTAAAGTATAGCTGGAGTTCAATTGTTTATCTCCGGCAAAACAAGTCGAAGGGCTTGTTGGAAGAATTTCCCTCTTAGAAACTTTTCCGTGCTTGATGTCGAAGATTGTCTTATGGTGTAATGGTAGCACAGCAGTTTTTGGTTCTGCTTGTCTAGGTTCGAATCCTGGTAAGACAACGTAAAACAAGCGGTTAAGCGAGTATGCTTGACCGCTTGTTTTATTGGTATAGGATGATTCGATTTGTGTTTTTTTAACATTGAGAGGCTTTAGTACTGCTCATGTGGCGTATAATTTTGCCGGTGAAAGTCATGCCGGCTTTCCACGTAACTTATAAATTGCTTCAACTATGTCGGTAATAATAATGGTTTTGTGCTTTTTCGCATGGCTTGGTCAGGCTCTTAAGGATGGAGCGGATGTCTGATCTATAATCGCCTCTCTCAACAATGTGAAATTTGGAGAGACTTTATTGCCCCGTTCAATATGTCAGGTAGTATAGATTATGTGACGGTATAGGCGTGCGATACATTTGAATACATTCTGCGTACATTTCCGTGCAGAAATGTGTGCAAAATGTGGGAATTTATCGCATATTTGCGACATATTTTGGGACATGTAAAAGAAAAAACCAACCCGCAAAGGGTTGGTTTTCAGTGGAGCCGCGAGTGGGACTCGAACCCACGACCTTTTCGTTACGAATGAAATGCTCTACCGACTGAGCTATTGCGGCTTAAGGCTTTGAATCAGTTCATTGGAAACTTATTCTCGGCTTGTTTTCGGCTGCAAAGTTATGTAAACTTCGGGAATTATCAAAATATTTTCGGCGGTGTGTTTTTGCCGGTGACTTGACAAGTATACGTTTCTTACAGTGTATTCTGTTAAAAATCATTATGTCGCATTGGGGTCGAAGCCGTCCCAATGCGACATAATAATGTGGTGATCAGGGAATGTCAGCGGAGTAAATCAGTCCGGGAGCGGCTTCGCGTCCGTCGGGGGTGGTGAATACAAAGGTGAACATCCATTTAGCCAGGCGTGTCTCCGGTGTTGAGAATTTGCCGATAGGGAGTTTTATCATCACGTCATTCCAACCTTTGTGGAGCTTGACGGGTATCGGTTGGCGCACCGCGAGGTTCTCATTGCCGAGCGAGATCTCGTTGCTCCGCTCGGAGTGCCGGTTGGTCCATACCGGTGGATTGATATCCTCGCCATTCACGGTTATACGGCTTTCGCGGAAGTCCCATTTGCCTTCGGGAGGAGTGACGTCGGGCTCTGACCGGCTGTAGTTCTGTGTCTCAGCCTGTAGTCCGACAGTCTGGTCGACCGGAGAATACACGCGGGTGAATGCGTATGCCGTATGGTTTGGCTTGGGATCCTTGTAGAAACCGGGGATCAGTGTGCCCCATACATGACGCAGATAGATGCCGGCGCCGTTAACTGTACCGGTGTTGAATGTAGAGTCGCTGTAGGTATAAGATTCCTTCATGCCCTCGGTTTCGGGCGGGAAGACAGCCGAGAGATTGCCTTCGTTGGGGAATGCATCGGTGATGCGCCATTTTACTGGTGTCTGAGCTACATAAGCTATCGGGCAGTCGGCAAGAGTGGTAGCCTTATGATGCAGGAGGCGTCGCTCGAAGTCTGCGAATTGCGCGAAATCTGCTGAATCAGATTCATTCAGGTTCGTGCCGAGGATGTCGAAATACTCCTCGCCTCCGCCACACCATGAGCGCTCGGCTGTGGCAAGCAGGGTGGGGTATAGGTTGTTCTGTGCCACGTTGTCGCGGTCGGAATCGACATAGCGGTCGTTCCATACGGCGATCTCCACTCCGGCGAGTCCCTCGTCACCGGTCTTTTTGCCATATATGTTGCTTCTGTAAAGAGCTACGATGTCGGCATACGTATCGAAATGATTGAGATAGTGGAAGCGTGAGTCGATAGCCGGAATGCCGGGTGTCTGCTTACCACGGTAGCTCCACATCTGTGCCATGTCGATCTCTCCGGGGGCGTAGTTCCACCCGGGATGCCAGGTTATAGCCTTTTTGCCTTTCGAGCGCACGTAGGCGACCATCTCCGGCACGAAGGTCGGATCGGTGAACTGAACTTCGTCGGTACCGATGTGGAGATATGGAACATCAGGAAGGATCTCGCAGACTTCATCCACGAGCTTCTTTATGATCCGTTTCCCTTCGGGGGTCTGCATGCTCACGCCGAAAGTCTTTTCAAAAGCCTGGCTGTGACCGGGCATGTCGACCTCCGGAACGAAAAGCACGCCGCGCGCGGTGGCATAGTCGGCGAGTTCGCGCAGATCCTTATGCGTGTAAAACAATCCGGGCTGCCGGAGCATGTTGGCGCTGTCGTTAAGCTGCGGGAACACTTTGCTCTCAAGACGCCAAGCCTGATTCTCCGTAAAATGGAAGTGAAACACATTCATCTTGAAATCAGCGAGCGCATCGATCTCGCGCTTCAACTCATCCATGCCTATGTAGCTTCTGCCTGTATCCATCAGCAATCCTCTCCAGCGGAAGGATGGCCAGTCGACAATCGTGACCTCCGGCAGGGATATCCCACCGGCATTATCAGTCTCCGCAAGCTGTCGCAGGGTCTGGAGTCCCCAGAGGAGTCCCTGAGGGGTCAACGCTTTAACCGAGACAGATCCAGGAGCAACCGTGAGGCTGTAAGCTTCGTCGTTACCCTCCGGAGCGCCGGGAATACTGCTTGTTATCTTACCTGTGACTTTGATCCCATTACCTTTGCTGATGCCGGCTTTGTCGAGCCATTGCCGGTAGGCATCAGTGCATTCGGCAGCACTGACTGTTGCCGATTGGAATACTACGGGAGAGGCTTTATCGGGCGTAGTTATACATTTCGGGGTCGGGAGAAGATTCTCGACACCGGCTGATATCCCGAAGGGGAGCAAGCTCGCAAAAAACACTGCAAGTAAGATTCTCATGATATTGATCTGTTTCATGTCGGCAAAGTTAAATAAAAAGGTGCAATTTTTTCACTCTGGTGTAATAATAAATTGAATTATGAGGGGCGAGACGGTGCTTAAAGTGCGTAAAAAATTTGCACTCGACTTTGCAGACCGGATGATAATGTGTAACTTTGCTCACACAACGGCATGCCGCCACAATGTGCCATGACCGGTCTTATCCAGTGGCTACCGTTCGGAATCATAATTGAAATATGTTGAGATACAACACTCAGGAAAAACCTCTCATACTCCCCGAGTATGGCAGGAATATACAGCGCATGGTCGATCACTGTCTCACTGTGACTGACCGTGATGAGCGCACCCGCTGCGCCCATGCCATAGTGGCATCCATGGCAAACCTCTTCCCCGAGCTCAAGCAGAGCGAGGAGGGGCGTCATAAGCTTTGGGATCACCTTGCTATAATGTCGGGCTTCGCGCTCGACATCGACTATCACTGCGATGTGGTGCAGGCAGAGGAGCTGCACACTCTCCCCGACAAAGTGCCCTACTCGCTAAGCACTATCCGTTGGCGTCATTATGGCAAAGGAGTGGAACGTCTCATCGACAGCATTACGCGCATGGAGGAGGGACCAGAGCGCACGGAGCTGATCCGTCTCGTAGCCAACCACATGAAGAAACTCAACCTCGCCGTCAACAAGGATGGCGTCGATGATGCAAAGGTTTTCAAGGATCTCGCTGAGATGTCGCATGGCATGATACAGATTGATCCTGCCACAATGCCCCTTCATGAATTCAAGGCGGCTCCTACGCCGTCGGGTAAGAAGAAAAAGAAAAAGTAATGATCGACGAGCGTGAGATATTAAGGATCGGAACCCTTGTAAAGCCTCATGGTATCAAGGGGGAAATGCTTGCGCTTCTCGATATCGACGGTCTCGAGATCGATGAGTTGAGCTGCCTGGTAATACACGTTGATGGTATTCCCGTGCCGTTCTTTGTAGATGGCGTTAGGCAGCGCGGCAACTCAAGCGTGCTGCTGACCATCGATGGCGTTTCTGACGAACTTGAAGCTGCACGCATGTGTCCCTCTGATATCTTTGCTTTTAAAGCGGAGATTCCGGAAAGGGATTCTTCTGATGATGACGGTCTGTATGCCTCCGATCTTATCGGGTACGCAGTTGTCGGTGCTGACGGTCAGACTCTTGGAAAGGTAACCGACATAGAGGACTCGACAGCCAATGTGCTCTTCATCATCGCAACGCCCGCTGGGAAGACCCTATATGTACCCGTAGTGCCGGAATTCATAGCCGGTATTTATGCCGATTCAGAAGTTCTCACTCTTGATCTCCCGCCCGAAATGATAGACCTCAACGGATAATGGGGATCAAATTTCCCCATTTTAGACACGATTATCTCACTCACACTATCTAACACCGATGAACAATGGAATTTGACGAAAACAAAGCTATACAGTTCATGCGCCGTCACGTTGGCGATGAAATAAGCGGTATATACAGCGATGACCAGATGCTCAACCTCATTGACATCATCTGGGATTTTTATGAAGAGAACGGATTGCTCGACATTGATTTCGATGAAGAGATCGATGACGAGGAGGATCTGCTCGACGATCTGCTCGAGTATGCCGGGCGTATGCTTCGCAAAGACCGTCAGGCGGGGATTGCACCCGATCATGTGCGTCCGCTTGTCGAGGCTGAAATCGCTTACGAACAGTCGCTTGAAGAATTCTGACCATGAGAATAACTACGCTCGCTCTCCCGGCGCTTCTCATAGCCGCCATGCTGCTGACGGCAGCGCCCGACCTTTCGGCAAAGCGTCCGAAAGGCTATGTCGATCCCTATAAAGACTATTCGGAGGAGGTGTTCATGGATATGGACTTCGCTCCGAATATAGCCACCCCTGCAGTCCCTGCCGAAATAGCGGGAATAGTGTCGCGCAAGGTCAAGGATGCCGCCTCAAAGCTCCGCAACAAAGCTAAGATAGAATTGATGAGAAATGATCAGGTGTTTGTAGCCACGGTGCCAACCGACGATCTTTTTCTCCCCAACGACACTATGCTCAGCGACCGCGCCGATGCATTGCTGAAGCCGTTGCTCGCTCCGATACGTGATCCGATGATGTATAAGGTGGTTCTTGCCATGCACACGGATGATACCGGTTCGGAGCTGTATCGCGACGAGTTGTCGTCGGCGCGTCTCAATTCCGTTTATGACTGGATGATGACTCAGGTCGATGCGGGCACTATCAGCGACCAGCTTATAATCATTCCCTTCTCTATGGGCTCCGTGATGCCGCTTGAGCCTAATGATTCGCGGACACGCCGCAGTCACAACCGGCGTCTTGAGGTCTACTACATCCCCGGTCCGGCTTTGATCGACGCCGCGTGGACTGATCTCTCCACACGTAAGAAATAGACAGGCCGAGCCTTTTTCAATTACTTTTGCCGGCCTGCCTTGCGGTGAGTCTCAGTCGGTTATTGCGTTGCTTCGCTTTATCTCATCACAGGTGCTATTTTTTGTTTCAGGATAAAATATGTAATTTTGCACCAATTTTATACGACGGCATTCTTTTTCCGCTGATGGAAAATGTATTGCCGTAATGTCCAAAATTCATTACATAATGTTTACTATTTTCCATGGTTATCATCTGGTTGAGGCATATCATAACTGGAAAAAAGCCCACCGGAGTAACAAGAATCCTTGGGGACTTAAGCTCCTCAAATTGTTTTTTGCTATAGCAGTGCCGCTATTTTTTTGGCTGGCACCCTCGTCAGCCTACGGTCTTCCGGGTATAAACCCTGTAGAGCAGCGCGTTGTGGCTGTTTTTGCTTTCGCGGCGCTGATGTGGCTCTTTGAAGTCGTACCTGCGTGGACAACATCGCTTGTCGTTGTGGTGCTGCTGCTTTTCTGTGCGTCCGACAGCGCTCTGTGGTTCATGCAGACTGATGCTGCCGGCGAGAAGTTCTCTAATCTCGTAAGCAACACCGCTATTCTCCATTGCTTTGCCGACCCGACGATCATGCTCTTTATCGGTGGTTTCATAATTGCCATCGCTGCTACAAAGAGCGGTCTTGACGTGAAGCTTGCAAAAGTTATGCTTGCTCCTTTCGGCACTAAGTCGGAGAATGTGCTTCTCGGTTTCCTTATGGTGACGGCGATATTCTCCATGTTCATAAGCAACACAGCTACAGCGGCAATGATGCTCACGTTCCTTGCTCCTGTGCTCAAAGCTCTGCCCGCTGATGGAAAGGGAAAGATCGGTCTTGCTCTTGCCATACCGATCGGTGCGAATATCGGAGGTATGGGTACCCCTATCGGCACACCGCCCAACGCCATAGCCCTTAAGTTCCTGAATGATCCTGCAGGCATGGATCTCGGAATCGGTTTCGGACAGTGGATGATGGTCATGGTTCCGCTCACACTTGTCCTGCTTTTCATAGCATGGATCGTGCTCCGTCGACTCTTCCCGTTCAAGCAGAAAGAGATTCATCTGCAGATTGAGTCAAGTCATGAATCGTCGTGGCGCGACGTACTCGTGTACATAACATTCACAATCACTGTCGCTCTCTGGCTTACCGACTCCATCACGGGTGTAAATGCCAATGTTGTGGCAATGCTCCCTGTAGGTGTGCTCTGTATCGGCGGTGTGATCGTCAAGCGCGACCTTGAGCAGATCTCCTGGAGCATACTCTGGATGATCGCCGGAGCGTTTGCGCTTGGTGTGGCTATGCGCCAGACGGGGCTTGCACAGGATATGATCGAGGCAATACCTTTCGGAAGCTGGTCGCCTCTGCTTATCATCATCGGCTCTGGTCTGCTCTGCTACCTTATGGCAAACTTCATCAGCCATACGGCAACAGCCGCACTTTTCGTGCCTATCCTAGCTATAGCCGGCAGTTCGATGGCTGATGCGCTTGCTCCTTATGGAGGTGTCTCCACTCTGCTCATCGGTGTGGCAATCTGCTCGTCGCTTGCAATGGTGCTCCCGATTTCAACTCCTCCGAATGCCCTTGCTGATGCTACCGGTTTCATCAAGCAGAAGTATATGGTCACCACCGGACTCATCATGGGTTTCATCGGACTTATTCTTGGTTATCTCGTCCTGATCTTCTGCGGTCAGCACGGAATATTCTGACCTGCAAACATCCAAAATATAAAATGGGCTGTGCCATTTGCGTGGCGCAGCCCCTTTTATATTTGAACGTTTTGGTTTATCACCAGTTCTCGGCGTGGACCTCGAAGTAGCTCTGAGCGTGGAAGCAAACGGGGCAGACTTCGGGAGCCTCGGTGCCGACGCATATATGTCCGCAGTTGCGGCACTCCCAGATCGTCACTCCTGCCTTACGGAACACTTCGTGTGCCTCGACATTGCGTGCCAACGCGCGGTAGCGCTCCTCGTGGTGCTTTTCGATCGCAGCCACGCCGCGGAACTGTTCGGCGAGTTCGTGAAAACCCTCCTCGTCAGCCTCGCGTGCGAAACGGTCGTACATGTCGGTCCACTCGTAGTTCTCGCCTTCGGCTGCATGCTCAAGGTTGACCTCGGTGTCCTGGCTGAGACCGCCAAGTGCCTTGAACCAAAGTTCGGCGTGTTCTTTCTCGTTGTCGGCTGTTTTTAGGAAAAGCGCAGCGATCTGCTCGTAGCCGTTCTTGCGTGCGACTGATGCGAAGTAAGTGTACTTATTGCGTGCCATGCTCTCGCCGGCAAACGCTTCCTGAAGATTCTTCTCAGTGCGTGTGCCTGAGTATTGGTTGGTGGGTTGGTCACCGACACCGTCGGTGATTATCACTTTCTCGAAGTCAGATGCGGGATGTTTGCAGACGGGGCATACGAAATCGGCGGGTATCTCATTGCCGACATACTCATATCCGCACACCTTGCAGCGCCATACGGTGTGGTTTGAATCCTTAGGCTCAGCTTTCGCAGGCTGTGGCTTGATGTGCTCCTGATAATATGCGTATGTCGCGGAGGGGACATCTGAAAGGTTCTCTGCCTGGGTCACTTCGCCGATGAACATCATGTGTGTGCCCAGATCGATGCTCTGCTCAACCTTGATGCTTATGAATGCGTTGGTGCCTTCGGTGATCGCAACCGTACCGTTGTCTACGCGCTTGAAGCCGGTGAAATCCTTGAATTTGTCGACATCGCGACCAGACTGGAAGCCGAAGCGCTGTATGAGTGTGAAGTCAGCCTTCTGGCTGAGTACGGAAGCGGTGAGTATGCCCGCTTTCTCCACCATCTCGCAAGTGAGGGTGCTCTTTTCGATGCAGACCGATACCTGATTGGGTTTTACGGTTACCTGCTGTAATGTATTTGTTATGCAACCATTGTCACGGCCATCTACGGTGGTCGTGACTACGAAGACTCCATAGGGAATCTTGAACATTGGATCGTTCATATAGTTAGGTTTTTGTTAGTGAAACGTTGTTGAGTAACTATACAATGAACATCCTGATGCGGGCAATTGTTCATATTTTTTTTCGTTTTATCAATCATTTCCCCATTTATGCCTAAATTTGCATTTTGAAGGCTGAACCGATCTTAGGCGAGCCTTATGCAAATCCTTGAAATCCTATGGGTATAAACTTTACATTTACCGGACGCGATAAGCGTAACGACGATGCGGTTGCCGTTGAGTTTAACGATGTGACCGAGGCACAGCCGGCAGCTGAGGAAACGCCGGCTGGGTCAGCCAACGGTAAAATGGTGCTGCGTACGGACAATCTTGTCAAGAAATACCGTCAGCGCACGGTGGTCAACCATGTGTCGATCGATGTTACCCAGGGTGAAATCGTAGGATTGCTCGGTCCCAACGGTGCCGGGAAGACAACGACATTCTACATGACTGTAGGTCTGATCACTCCCAACGAGGGACAGATTTTTCTGAATGATTTGAATATTACAAAATTCCCGGTATATAAGCGCGCGCAGAACGGCATAGGGTATCTTGCCCAGGAACCGTCTGTATTCCGTAAGCTCAGTGTGGAGAACAATATCCGTGCCGTCCTTGAGATGACAGATACTACAAAGGAGTATCAGCGCGATAAGCTCGAGAGCCTTATAGCGGAGTTCCGTCTGGAAAAAGTGCGCAAGAATCTGGGCGATCAGTTGTCGGGCGGCGAGCGTCGACGCACGGAGATAGCCCGATGTCTCGCCATCGATCCTAAATTCATAATGCTCGACGAACCGTTTGCAGGTGTCGATCCGATCGCGGTGGAGGATATTCAGTATATAGTCTATAAACTAAAGGAAAAGAATATCGGCATTCTCATCACCGACCATAATGCACCGGAGACACTCAGCATTACCGACCGTGCCTATCTGCTGTTTGAAGGACGTATATTATTCCAAGGCACCTCGGAAGAACTCGCCGAGAATCCCGTTGTACGTGAGAAATACCTCGGGCGTGGCTTCACATTCAACCGCAAGCGGTTTGATTGATTCCTGCTATTCGCTTTTATTTCACCTATTTCACCGGGCTGCCCCGTTGAGGCAAGATCTGCGCATTACAGCAATTGCTGCCGCGGTTATCGCCACGCTTGCCGCAATAATGACAAAATCGATTACTGACGATGGGTTCTGACCGATTGTGCTGATCTGTGATGCGCTGTCGGCATGGCTTTCAAGTCGGAATGCAACAACCGCAAAGGCATTGTTCAGGGCGTGTGCGGCTACGGGTAGCCAAATACTCCGTGACCATAGAAGCAGATAACCGAAATATGCACCAAGTATGAGACGTGGGACGAATCCGAAAAACTGCATGTGCACGGCGCTGAAGATCACTGCAGCCAACCATATCGCACCATGAGGGTTCATGCCTGATGTGGAGAGGAGGCGCTGGAGCGCACCTCTGAAAAAAATCTCCTCGCTGAATCCGGCAAGCAGTGCAACGATAAGTATTGCAAGTATAAGACTGGCGATTCCGGAGGTTCCGATCAACATCTCCGTATAAGCCTTAGCCGCATCTTCCATGCCATGCATCCAATCCATCATCGGTTGCATGGAGGAGGGGAGTGTAAGGTTTTCGTTCCAACGCACCACGGCGTTCATAGCCGGTATCGAGCAGATGGCTATGACTAATATGAGGATGAACGGTACTGTACCAGGAGTGTGCCGGGCACAGATGAAATCAGCCGGGCGCCGCGTTATCATTACAGCCGTCGCTATTGCAGGGATGATGAACATTATCACATCCTGAACTACGGCGGCGATACGCAATCGTGCTGCCGACGAACTACCGAGACTCAGGAGCCCGACGGCTATGCTGCCTACTACGAGACATAGCACCGTTATGCAGATGAACAGCATGAGTCTACGCGGAGCGCTGACGGTGAAAGTGAGTTTATCAGACTGTGAAGGTCGATAGATATCGTATTTGTAATCGTTCATAGATAGAATGCTTCGGTAAGTTTCTGATATTCTTTGGTAGGGGTGCCATCAGGATTTCTCAGAATCAGTGATGACGTTGACGGGACGCAGGGCGCGGCGGAAAACTCCCAGAGTGTTCTGCTTGCACCACGGCGTTGTGAAGTGACTACATCGCAGCGGCGCAGCAGGTGCAACCGTTGTAATGTGGCTTCCCACATGATGTCGTCGGCTCTGTCGGCAGGAGCAATGAATGCAAGGCGTCCGGATGGTGTCAGAGAGGTTGATGACAGACGCATGAGTGAGGCGAAATTAAGCGATGCCTCATGTCTTGCAGTCGCGCGTGTCGCTTCAGGTGAACGTAGCTCTGAGTTGAAATATGGGGGGTTGCTGATTATAAGGTCGAATTTCCTGTCGCACTCCATGGTTGTGCAGTCGCCGCATTTTATTTCGATAGTACCTTTCCATGGCGAACGCTCGGCATTCTCGGAAGCTTCCTCGGCAGCCGTGGGGTCAATCTCTATACCGGTGATATGGTTGACTCCACGCTGGGCAAGCATGAGCGATAGTATGCCGGTGCCACATCCGACATCGAGAGCGGATTGTGTGCCGGTGACATCTGCCCACGCGCCGAGCAGCACACTGTCGGTGCCTATTTTCATAGCGCTCCGGTTGTTGCTCACACTGAACTCCTTGAAGCGGAACGTTGTTTCTCTATTGATATTTCTGCCCATTGACATGCAAAATTACATGTTTTATATTAATTTTGCACTAAACATCACGTTTGACAGTCATAAAAATCAAATTACAACATTACGATGATCATAAATCAGGCAAGGTTCGAGATAAGCAATACCGACGTGGCTAAGTGTCCGTCAGGAGTAAGACATGAGTATGCATTCATAGGTCGCTCCAATGTGGGAAAATCCTCGCTGATAAACATGCTGACCGGGCGCAAGGGATTAGCCATGACATCAGCTACTCCAGGAAAGACCATGCTTATCAACCATTTTCTGATAAATGATTCATGGTATATCGTCGATCTTCCGGGCTATGGATTCGCGAGCCGTGGCAAGGATAGCCGACGCCAGTTGCAGCAGATAATTGAAAGTTATATACTCGGACGTGAGCAGATGACAAATCTGTTTCTGCTGATTGACATACGTCATGCTCCTCAGAAGATTGACCTTGAGTTCATGGAATGGCTTGGCGAGAATGAGGTGCCGTTCAGCATCGTGTTTACCAAAGCTGACAAACTCGGAGCGGAAGCCGGGCGTAAAAAGGTTGCGGAGTATTGTGAGGCACTTCTTGAACAGTGGGAGGCTCTCCCGCCTGTATTTGTAACTTCGTCGACATCCTCAAAGGGGAGGGACGAACTTCTCAACTATATAGAGGAGTTGAACCGGCTTCCTCTTTCTGCGGAGTGATGCTGACGGATTGGTATAATCCACATGTATTAACTCCTTATGCTTTTCCCCGAGTCGGGTAGCATAGAGCATCATGAATAAAGCAGCCGCTGTGCGACCCGATTGATAATCGTCACACAGCGCTTTTTTACGCCTTGTCATAACCGATTATTTTTGCTAACTTTGCAGTTAAGTAAGCATTTTTTATTGACGAAAGTTTTTACCTAAATGAACATACGTATTAATCTTCTGGCTGTCGCGTTTGTAGCCGGCACTGCCGGAGCGCTCGCATGCACGAGCCTGATAGCCGGAAAAAAGGCTACAGCCGACGGCAGTGTCATCATCACTTATGCCGCCGACAGCCATACCCTTTACGGCGAACTGTACAACCAGCCGGCAGCCGATCATGCGCCAGGAAGCATGCGCACTGTCACGGAATGGGATACAGGACGCCATCTCGGTGAGATTCCTGAGGTGGCGCATACATACCGCACGATGGGCAACATGAACGAGCATGGACTCACCATTTCAGAAAGCACATGGGGCGGACGTCCAGAATTGCAGGGCAGCGGTCTGATCGATTACGGATCGCTGATCTACATCACCCTGCAGCGTGCCCGCACCGCGCGCGAGGCACTGAATGTCATGACCTCTCTTGTCAAAGACTACGGTTACGCAAGCAGTGGCGAGTCATTCTCAATCGCCGATGCCGACGAGGCTTGGATTCTTGAGCTTATAGGTAAAGGAAAGGCTGACAAGGGCGCTGTCTGGGTGGCACGTCGTGTGCCGGACGACTGCATAGCCGGACACGCCAATCACGCTCGAATCCATAAATTCCCCCTCAATGATCCGGAGACGATTTATTCGCCTGATGTTATCGACTTCGCCCGCAAGCAGGGTTACTTCAACGGTAAGGATGAGGACTTCAGTTTCTCTCTCGCCTATGCCGGCATAGACGGTGGCGCTCTCCGTGGATGCGACGGACGTGTGTGGTCGTTCTACAATCGTCACTCCGACGGTATGGAGCCTTATCTTGACTGGGTTCTGAAAGGTCAGGGCGAGCCTCTTCCGCTGTGGGTGAAACCCACCAAACCTGTAAGCGTGCGCGATATGCAGTGGATGATGCGCGACCATTTCGAGGGTACACCGATGGATATGACACTTGATGTGGGAGCCGGACCTTACAAGGTGCCTTACCGCTGGCGTCCGCTCACCTACGAGGTTGACGGTGTGGAATATACCCACGAGCGTGCTATTGCCACGCAGCAGACCGGATTCTCATTCGTTTCGCAGATGGACGCAACTGCGCCCAAGGGTATGCGTGCCACACTCTGGTTTGGTGTCGACGATGCGAATACATGCGTTTATATCCCGGTGTTCTGTGGTTCTGACAGTGTGCCGCATGAATTTGCGGTAGGCAATGGTGATCTATACAATCTCTCATGGGATGCCGCTTTCTGGGTAAACAACTATGTGGCGAATCAGGCGTATAACCGGTATTCACAGATGATTCCCGACATCCGCAAGGTGCAGAGTGCCATAGAGGATTCCATAGCCGAAGAGATTCCGGCTCTACGTGCCCGCGTTGCGGCGATGTCGGATGAGGAGGCTTCGCGTGAACTTGCCTCATACACAGCCGACAGAACTACAGATTATACCAAGCGTTACCGCAGTCTCGGCGACTATCTGTTTGTGAAATATCTCGACGGAAACACCAAGCTTGAAAAAGATGGTGAGTTCATGCGTGATGACACTGGCATGCCGTCAAGCCCGAAATTCGAAGGCTACGACGAGCGCTACTATCGCCAGATCGCTGAAGATCCCAACGGTGGCGAGCGGTTGAAATCATTGAAGTTATGAGGAAAGCAGATATTGTGGTGCCGGTCAAGGCTGTGGGTTACGCGGAGTTGACGGATGCGCAGCGTGATCTCATTGATTCTGCCCGCTCGGCGGCAAAACGAGCCTACGCTCCCTACAGTCACTTCTCGGTAGGTGCAGCCGTGCTCCTCGATAATGGAGAGATCATAGAAGGTTCCAATCAGGAGAATGCCGCCTATCCGTCAGGATTGTGTGCTGAGCGCACGGCTGCATTCTATGCGCATTCCCGCTTCCCTGACGCGCGTTTCAGTGCAATAGCTATATCGGCTATAGGAACCGACGGGCAACCGCTCGAAAATCCTATCTCGCCATGCGGTGCATGCCGTCAGTCGCTGCTTGAGTATGAGAAACTTGCAGGTGCAGGTGTCAGCGTGCTGCTCGATGGAAAGGATGAAATTTTCATACTCCCTTCTGTAAGCTCTTTGCTGCCGCTCGCATTCACCGAATTCTAAGCGATTAATAAAAATAGCTCCGGCGCGGAGATTCATCATGCGGCTTGCATGTGTAATCTTCGCGCCGGGTAGTATTATATATGTATAGGAAGTGTCAGTGGCGACCGGGTCGTACGGGTGACACGGGCGTCGTCGGCGTGCCTGTCGATGCCGGTGGACGCACAGGCGCCGGTGTCGTTGTGAATGGCGGTTTTGTTCCGCTTACAGGCGGACGCCAGTTATTGCCAGGATTAGGATTCGGATTTGCCGAGGGTGGCGGAGGTGCGACGATGCCGGGACGCATAGGCGGGCGTGGAGGTAACGCGCCTCCCCATATCGGTGAATTCCAGTTCCAATAAGGGCCATCCCAGCCCGAAGGCCAGTAGTTGGAGGTGAATATCGGTGAGCTTACACCTATACCGAGATTGCCGCCGTAGCCGAGAGGAACGTCGAGTGATGTGTCCCACATGGCATCACAACTTGTGGCAATCAGTCCAAGTAAGGATGCTGCGGCTGCTAAGATGGTGTGTTTGCGTGTCATAGTCAGAGTGTTTATATCTATAGAACGTATTTCATGCCGTTATGGGTCACACACGTAAACATTTTTTTGTAATTTTGTCGCTTGATCGCAACTGTGGTGATTGCCTGATCGCTACGCCGGGCGACCGCTTGTTATAATAAGACAGATAACCTAATGTTCAGAATAATAGAAAAAGAGCATTTCTCGGCAAATGTGGTGAAGTTCATTGTCGAGGCACCGCTCATAGCACGTTCGCGCCGACCGGGGCATTTTGTAATCGTACGCACCGGCGAAGGCGGTGAGCGTATTCCGCTGACCATAGCCGATGCCGATCCTAAAGCGGGAACGATAATGCTAGTGGTTCAGGCTGTTGGTGAGTCAACCCGCAAGATCTGCGCTTTGGAGCCGGGAGATTCACTTACCGATGTGGTCGGTCCGCTTGGCAAAGCTACGCATATCGAGCGTGTAGGGACTGTGGTCTGCGCTGGTGGTGGTGTGGGCGTGGCTCCGCTACTTCCCATCATAAAGGCTCTTAAAGAGGCGGGCAACCGTGTAGTTACAGTTCTTGCCGCACGCAGCGCCGATCTCATCATCCTCGAGCATCAGTGCCGCCCGTACAGCGATGAGGTCATAATAATGACCGACGACGGTTCGGCAGGGCGCAAGGGGCTTGTGACCGAGGGGGTTGAGAGTGTGATACAGTCGGAGAAAGTTGATCTAGTAGTGACAATCGGACCGGCTGTCATGATGAAATTTGTGTCGAAACTTACCGAACGCTACTCCATACCGACAATGTGCTCGCTGAACACCATCATGGTCGATGGCACAGGAATGTGTGGAGCATGCCGCGTGACTGTCGACGGTCACACACGCTTCGTATGTGTCGACGGTCCGGAGTTTGACGCCCACAAGGTTGATTTCGATGAAATGATAATGCGTCTCAAGGCATATAACTGATTATGGAAAAAGAAACATTGGCTCCGCGCGACGCCGAGTGGCGCGAACAGCTCCGCAATGCCATCAGTGCCAAGGAGCGCACATCGATACCACGCGTCAAGATGCCGGAGTTGCCCGCAGATTTCCGCGTCACTACTTTTACCGACGAGGTCAATCAGGGTATATCAGCCGAACAGGCGGTACTTGAGGCTACGCGGTGCATGGACTGCCCGGATCCGCAATGTGTGACCGGCTGTCCGGTGAACATAGATATTCCCGGTTTCATAAAGAATATACAGCGCGGCGACATAGCTGAGGCTTCGCGTGTGCTGCGCGCCACGAGTGCACTCCCCGCTGTGTGCGGTCGTGTCTGCCCGCAGGAGAAGCAGTGTGAGAGCCGTTGCATATACCATCGGATGAAGAAGGATCCTGTAGCCATAGGATACCTGGAGCGCTATGCCGCCGACACTGCCGCCTCAATGGGTGTGGTCGAGGCGCAACCGCGCCGTAGCAATGGCATAAAGGTGGCTGTGGCAGGCTCAGGTCCTGCAGGACTCTCGTTTGCCGGTGATATTGCGGCACGCGGTTATGATGTGACCGTTTTCGAGGCTCTTCACGAGATCGGCGGTGTGCTGAAATACGGTATTCCGGAGTTCCGTCTGCCGAATGCTGTGGTCGACAATGAAATCCGTGCGCTTGAGGCTGCCGGTGTAGTGTTTGTGCGCGATTGCATTGTAGGCAAGACTATCAGCTACGATGATCTGCTCAGTATGGGTTTCAGCGGACTTTTTGTCGCCTCCGGTGCCGGATTGCCACGTTTCATGGGTATTCCCGGAGAAAATCTTATAGGGGTGATGTCGAGCAATGAGTACCTGACGCGTATCAACCTCATGGGTGCCGGACGTCCCGGACATGACACTCCGGTGGCGCATGGGCGCGTAGCGGCAATAATCGGCGGTGGTAACACGGCTATGGATTCTGTCCGCACGGCTCGCCGCATGGGTTCGGAGCGTGCCATTGTGGTCTACCGCCGCAGTGAGGCGGAGATGCCCGCGCGCATCGAGGAGGTGAAGCATGCACGTGAGGAGGGTGTGGAGTTCATGACTCTCCACAATCCGATAGAATATATCGGTGATGAGCGTGGACATGTCCGCGCTATGCGGCTGCAGCGTATGGAGTTGGGTGAGCCGGATGCCTCCGGGCGCCGTTCGCCGGTGCCAGTCGAGGGCGCGATAGAGGAGATACCGGTAGATATGGTGATCGTCAGCGTTGGTGTCTCGCCCAATCCCCTTATTCCCGAAGCTATCGGAGGGTTGCAGGTGAGCCGACACGGTACCATAGAGGTGGATCCCGACTCGATGCAGTCGTCGATCGACGGACTGTTTGCCGGTGGCGATATCGTGCGTGGCGGTGCTACCGTGATACTTGCGATGGGCGACGGTCGCCGTGCTGCCGAAGGGATGCACCGCGCGTTATCGGGCGATTAATGCCGGTAGCCGGTGTTTGCATAATGTTCAGGTTTGGTAATCTTATATAGCATTCTGTTACTGTGAGATTAAGCGAATCATCAAAGGCTACGGCAAAGATAATTTGCCTGATAATGATATGTATTGTGCCGCTCGCATTGGCATCAGCCATGCATTCGTATGCGTTGGTCGATTGGTGGAAGCCTGTGGCTGTGTGCGTACTCGCAGCCTCCATACTCAATCTCGTATCCGGGAGAGTCGTGCGTTGGTTCACCGGTTCGACTAACCGCTGGATCAACTCGGTGGTGAGCATCGTGGCTTGTTTCAGCATAGCGGCTGGTACATTCTATACGCTCAACAGCTCGTTTGCCGATGCTTCGACGCAACAGGAGGTGAAAGCGACGGTAGTGCGTAAATACAGCGAGAAGCATTACCGCACGCGCCGCTTGTCGCGCAACCGTGCGGTGCGCGGTGAGGCATACTACCGATACTATGTTGAGCTTGAATTGCCCGATGGCAGGCACAAGCCTCTCGAGGTATCCACGGATAACTATGTACACATGCGCCGCGGACAGACCATGACACTCTACAGCGAGACAGGTCTTTTCGGTATACCTGTGATACGCCGCAAGCCTGTGGTTCAGCACGTATCGCGTTTCTGAAAAATAGAAAGTAACGTAACCTTTAATATACAATCAAAGAAACACTAAAAATGAAATCAGCATTCGTAAAATTTCTTGCAATCATTGCGCTTGTGACGGTGGCTGCACCCGCACATGCACAGTTCAATCTTAAGAAAGCCGTGAGCGGCGCTTCGAAAGCCGTGCAGGCTGCCACCCTCACCGATCAGCAGATGGCGGCATACGTCAAGGAGTCGGTCGACTGGATGGACGAACATAATCCTGTGCTTCCCGAGGATGACCCTTACACACAGCGTCTCCGCCGTCTCACAGAGGGTATTACCGATGCCGACGGAATTCCACTGAACTTCAAGGTCTACAACGTGATCGACGTCAACGCGTTCGCATGTCCCGACGGCAGCGTGCGTGTCTTTTCTGCGCTCATGGATATAATGAACGATGACGAGCTTCTCGGTGTGATCGGTCATGAGATCGGTCACGTGCTGAAGCACCATTCAAAGAATGCATTCCGCACCCAGCTTCTCACCGGAGCCATGAAGGATGCTGTAGCTTCAACAAGCTCTAAGGCTGCCGCGCTCACAGACTCTCAGCTCGGCACACTCGGCGAAGCACTCATCAATGCCAAGTACTCGCAGAAACAGGAGGCTGAGGCTGACGACTGCGGTTACGACTTCCTCGTGAAGAACGGCAAGAACCCCTGGGGTATCGTGATGTCGTTCGAGAAACTCGAATCGCTCGAGGGTGGCGCAGGCGCAAAGGCAAGTGCCGTCGACAAGATGTTCTCCTCACACCCCGAGACCCAGAAGCGCATACAGAACCTCACCAAGCGCTGCAACAAGGACGGATACACACGCCCCGCAGCAACTGAGGAATCCAAGTGATCTGACCAATGGTTGATGCCGCGTCGCTGACGACATGACGCGCATCACTTTTCCCGTTTCAACTGATAACCCCCGTGCAGCCACGCGCCGCCCGGGGGTTACCTATTTCTTTATGTTGTGTCGGTTCAGTGAGGGTCAGGGGATGTTGATGAGTTTGTGGGTCTGGAGCGAGAGGCGCCAGCGCGGGTGCGCGAGAATGTAGTCGATGCAGGCGCGGAGATTGGCGGCGGTCAGTGCGGCGTCAGACCGGTCGCACGGCTGCAGGAAATAGTCGGTGCCGGATGATGTGCGCACTTGTTCGAAGAATGCGATGCCACCGGCTGTCTCGGTGTCGAACAGTAGCTTCAGCTCATCGATGCGCTGTATGGCAGGAAGCTGACGGAGTTTGGGCGAGCATGTGATCCAGTCGATGGCGTCGGCGAGTTGTGGGTCAATCTCCAAGGAGCCGTTGGTCTCTATCTGCACGAAATGCCCGCTTTCATGCAGCGCGTCGACGAACGATGCGGTGAGTTGCAGTGTCGGTTCGCCACCGGTGATGACCACGTGTCGTGCGGGGTAGCGGTTGACTGCGGCAACAATCTCGCTGCCGGTCATCTCAACTCCGTGGCGGTGGTCGGTGTCGCAGAAGCTGCATGCGAGGTTGCACCCGCTGAGGCGCACGAATACTGCCGGTGTGCCGGTGAAATGCCCTTCGCCCTGCAGTGAATAGAAGATTTCGTTTACTCTCATTCGTGTTGCGGTATGAAAAGGTCAGTCGCAGTGTGAGGTAAGATCGTCGTCCAGGCAGTAGGTCGCGCTGTTCCCTTCCGATTCCTGCACGGTAGCGCTATAGCATTCGGGGATCTGCTCGACGATCCATCGGGCGATGTTCTCGGCGGTAGGGTTGAACGGTAGGAGTTCGTTGAAATTGCCGTGGTCGAGATACCCGTGTATGCGATCCTTCACATGTTTGAAATCTATCACCATCCCGTCGGCGTTCAGTTGGCGCGCGCGGCAACGCACGGTCACGATCCAGTTGTGTCCGTGCAGCTGTTCGCATTTGCTCTCGTAGGATAGCGTGAGACGGTGTGATCCCGCGATCTCCATTCGTTTCGTTACGTAGTACATTGGCTTTCTGTTGTGCCGCTCTCCGCGCTGTGTTGTAGTCGGCGCATGCGGCGGCTGCAAAATTACAAAAATCCCGCCGAATGGCGTGATGTCGCTATGCGTTTGTTGCCTGACATCTGTCAATTGTGTAATTTTGCAGGCGATTGGATAGTGTCACATCTTATGGGTAATATCGAGAATATCCTGATTGTGGGCGCCGGTAGCTGCGTCGGCGGAATCGCGCGCTACGCCGTGAGCCGTGTCATTGCGTCGTCGGCACATTCGGTGTTTCCGTGGGGGACGCTTGCTGTCAATGTCGCCGGGTGTTTCCTTATCGGACTGGTCTACGGTTATCTTGACCGTGGCGGATACATGAGCGATTGGCTGAGGCTGTTTCTTACGGTAGGTTTCTGCGGAGGTTTCACGACGTTCTCTACATTCATGCACGAGAATTTCCTGCTGTTCGGTTCGCCGGACTACATGCTGCTTGCTGCGTATGCCGTGGTGAGTATCCTCGCCGGATTCGGTATGCTTTACCTCGGTTTCGCGGCGATGCGGGTGTTCTAATCCGTGGGGGCTTCCGGCGCCTGACGCCGATACCGCTTGTTGCCGCCTTATATTAATTAAGGTGTGCTTATGTGTAGCAGAAATGGCGACAGTGTTGTAACTTTCGGCGAAAAAATCATGAACAGACCTTCCGCCGCATTCTCATGCCCTGTATATCCATCCATAGTCGCCGCAAGCCGCAGCATAGAGCCACAACAACCTATACAACAAACCTCAGAGCCGACTCTCGGCGAATTTATCGCTGCCGTGGCTGCTACGATGCGCCGCGGCGGGCATCCGCGTACCGCCGAGACCTACGTAGCCACATTCCGCAGCTTCAGCCGCTTTCTGGTCGATAGCCGTGGCGTAGCGGATCTGCCGCTCGGTAATGTAGACTCGCCGACTATTGAAAGCTACGCTGCGTGGCTTGCCGGATGCCGTCTGTGCCCCAACACGGTGTCGTTCTATCTCCGCATACTGCGTGCGGCGCTGAGCCGTGCGGTCGACACGGGCATGATAGCGTCGCGCCCGCAGTTCCGCCACGTATATACCGGTATCGACCGCACCGTAAAGCGTGCCATTACTCCCGAGTCAATAGGTGCGTTGAGCCGCCTGAAGCTGCCGGCTGGCAGTGCGTCGGCGCTCGCACGCGACATGTTTCTGCTCAGTTTCTACCTGCGCGGGATGAGTTTCGTAGATCTTTGCCATCTGCGGCACACGGATCTACGCGGCGGCTACGTCACTTACCGGCGCCGCAAGACGGGGCGCACCCTAACAATAGCCTGGACTGCCGAGATGCAGCGCATAGCCGACAGGCATCCCGCCCCGGCATCGTCGCCCTACCTGCTGCCGCTGATAAATCCCGACGCGCCCAATCCGCGGTGGAGCTACATCAACACCGCGTCGCGCATCAACCGCGAGCTGCGGCGTCTCGGCGCGGCGATAGGTCTGCAACAGCCGCTCACGCTATATGTAGCGCGCCATTCGTGGGCGTCGATAGCGCAGTCGAAGGGGATCCCGCTCAGTGTCATATCGCAAGGCATGGGGCACGATTCGGAGCAGACCACGCGCATATATCTCGCCTCGCTCGACACGGCTGTTGTCGACCGGGCAAACTCCATAATAATCTCGTCAATCTGAATTTTCCCCCTCCCCGCTTATCGTTTCTGTCGGTTACTATCTCTTAACAAGAGATAGTAACTTCGGCGGCATGGGTGCACGCTCCGTAGAGAGCCGCGCACTTTGTTCACCAACGCAAAGTTACTATATCTTATCTTATTTGGCAAATTTTTCGCAGAGCATTATTTTGTGAAAAATTGCTTTTTAGCGGTTCTTCGACAGGTTGCTCATAGAGCCGAAAATAGCGGAATTTGTGCATATTATCAGTTCCCGAGTCGATTGACGGTCGCTTATATCCCTGAGCATTACGGTGATATAGGAGGGCTACTATCTCTTGTTAAGAGATAGTGACAGCAACCATCGGGGAAGCTCCTGTATAGGCTCGTCCCGCAGATCCGACCCCCGCGCCGCGCGGGCAGACGGACGGTTGTCGACACAATGTGTAGCCACGGCTCCGCACCGCATCCGCGCCCCAACATTCGGGTGCGCTCCGGCGGGATTCAGCAGACGCCTGACGCCACGCAATAGGACGAAATGTAGACCGACAGATCATGAACACTACCGCATCCACCGCGACCGACAGCCTCACCGCCAGCCCCGGTACCCCGGAAGCCGAAGGATGGTACGCCATCCGCACACGCCGCGATTTCCGCGCCGCCGAGCAACTTGAGTCTCTGTGCGACGAGATCTACTTCCCGCGGGAGCAGCGGCGCAACGCCGCCGGAGTGATGCGTACATGTGCCGTCATACCCCACGTGCTTTTCATCCGCACCACTCCCACGCAGGCACTCGCGCTCGAAGCACGCTCGCATCAGCCGGGCGAACGGCTCGTGCCATTCTGGCTCTACCGCTATGCCGACGATCCGCGCCCGCAGCGCATCACCCCGCAGCAGATACAGCTGCTACGGCTGCTGACGGCTACCGACACGTCGCGCTGCGAGGTGTACAACAAAGCCGACTTCCGCCCCGGGCAACTCGTCAGCGTGACCGACGGACCGTTCCGCGGACTGACAGGCACCGTGCAGCGCGTGCGCAAGAATCGCCACGTAGTCGTAGCCATCCAAGGGATCTGCATGATCATGCTACCTTTCATCCACCCCGACCTGTTAAAGCCCATATAAACCCGCCCTCTCTCTCCTTCTCCTCTCCTTGTCTGTAGGCACCCATAAAGGCATACACTCTGTTTAAATGCCCGCCCAGCCCCACAACTTCACATCATCAACACGATCAGCAGTAGCAGGCGCCTACGCCGGCGCGGCGGCACTGCTTGCCGATGGTCGCCGGCTCGTAGCCTCATTGCTTCCCGCAGCGGAAGTGCAGGGGAGCGATGCCGCATTGCCCCGTGTCGCTGATAGCACCCGCGACGCTCAGCTGCGGCGTGCTGCCCGATGGCTACGCACCGTCGACGCACGCGCCGACTCGATGCCACGCGCATCGCTGCTGCAGCTGCTCGTACCCTACGACCTGCTTTCGCGCCTCACCACCGGCAGTGCCTCAGCTGCGCAGCTACGCCGTTGGCGCGACTCCATATTCGACGCCTACCTCACCGGCGACCCCACCCTCTCAGCCACCGCGATCCTCACCATGACCACCGCCGCCCTTGCCGCCGCTCCAGCTACTGCGCTTTCCACCCGGCAGCTGCTTTGGCATTACTCGACCCTCGACTCATGGCGACGCCAGCTCGGCACCCTCTCCGCCTTCCCTCACCTCACCCCCGCCGAAAACGCCCGCCGCCTCCACCTCCTCCGCCTCAACCCCGCCTGAATGCCCTCGATCAAGACCAACATACTTCTCAACGGGATCAACACGGCAACGAGCCTGTTGTTTCCGATAATTACATTCCCCTACGCCGCCCGCGTACTCCTCCCCGAAGGCATCGGCACCATTAACTTCCTCAACGGAATAATCAGCTATATAGTCCTTTTCACAAGCCTTGGCATACCGATGTACGCGGTTAAAGAGATTGCCAAATGCCGTGACAATATAAAGGAACGCGACAAAGTCACCGTTGAGATTCTTATCCTCAGCTTCGCGCTAAGCATTTTAGGGTATATCGGCGTCTGGATCCTCGCCAGATATGTGCCGGAAGTTCATGAGCAGGCAACAGTATTCTATATACTCAGCCTCTCGATTGTGTTCAACACCGTAGGTGTCAACTGGTTTTACCAGGGTATCGAGGACTTCAAATTTATAACAGTCAGAGCTATTGTCATACGCACACTTGCCGCGGCTGCTCTATTTATATTTGTGAAATCACCGTTCGACCTCGTAGCATATGCCTTTATAATAGTAGGATCAACGGTAGGAAACAACATAATCAACTTCATCCACCTCCGCACACATATAACATTCCCCAATATACGTGAGTTGAGAATCATTCACCATATTAAACCAACATTAGTGTGGTTCGTTTTCAATTTGATTGTAAGTGTATATCTGAATCTTAATGCCGTAATGCTCGGATTCGTATGTGAGGAGATAGAGGTTGGATATTTTACAGCAGGTAGCAGAATTACTTATATTGCAATGTCTTTGATAACATCCTTAGGAACTGTACTGCTTCCTCGATGTACCAATTTACTGGCAAATGACAATAGAGAGGAATTCTCCGTTGTGATAAGAAAGTCGCTACATTTAACAATTGGATTAGCTCTTCCTATTGTATGTGGTTTAATGCTTCTATCTCCTTTAATAACTGTCGTTTTTTGTGGAGAAAATTTTTTACAGTCAATTTCTGTGTTAACAATAACTGCGCCTATAATACTGTTTGTTGGATTAGCTCATGTTACCGGTTTTCAGATTCTATATCCTATGAATAGAACTCGGATAGTACTGTGTAGTGTAGGTGTTGGCGCAATTGTAAGCTTGTTGATGAACTTTATTCTGTTGCCGAAATATGGAGCAATTGGGGCATCTGTATCTCTAATGCTTGCAGAATTGTCTGTTTTATCAGTTCAGTTAATTTGTGGTAGATCCTTTTTCCCCTTTAAAGTTAGGACATTAATCAATACTAATATTCTAGTGTCAACGTTGGTAATGGCTGTATGTATCATCCTTATGTTGCTAATACCATTGCCTACGATTTTGCAACTTTCTTCATGTATAATAGCTGGTATGTTAGTGTATGGTAGTGTATTGTATATGCTACATGATGAGCAATTTGTAGAAATAGTTGTGCCAATAATCAATAGATTAAAATTTATCAAACCGCTATAATTTAATGAATACGTTGAATAGAAAAAGAGTCATAGCTATTTACTTGCCGCAATTTCATCCATTTAAAGAAAATGATGAATGGTGGGGTAAGGGGTTTACTGAATGGACGAATGTGACAAAAGCTCGTCCGCGTTTCCCCGGGCACTATCAACCGCATTTACCGTCTGACTTGGGATTCTATGATCTTAGACTTCCAGAGGTGCGGGATTATCAGGCAAAAATGGCTAAGGAAGCAGGAATCTATGGATTTTGTTACTATCACTACTGGTTTAATGGGAAACTTTTAATGGAACGACCTCTTAAAGAGATTCTTGATTCCGGGAAGCCTGATTTTCCATTCATGATATGTTGGGCTAATGAGAACTGGACGAGAGCATGGGATGGAGGTGAAAAACATATTCTGATTGAGCAATCGTATACTGATGATGATGCGCGCGAACACATAAAATGGATGTTGCCTTACTTGCAGGATCAAAGATATATCAGAGTTAAAGAGAAGCCTGTAATCTGCATATATCGCACTACCATAATTCCCAATCTTGAAAATATGATTGATATATGGCGTAATGAAGCCGCAAAAGTTGGGTTAGACTTATATATTTGTCGCTTCGAAAGTTTTGGTGTATCAGGGGAGGAGTATTTAACAAAAGGTATTGATGCTGCTGTAGAATTCCAACCATTTACAAAAACATTATCTAATTACCATAAAAAATTTCATTTAAGAACTTGGGATTATATACGGAGGCATGTTTTAAGAGGTTATGTTCCTAAGATGGTAAATTATGAGAAATATATAAAGTGCGTCAACAGTTTAGGTATGCCAAAATATAAGCGTTATCCCTGTGTAACTCCAATGTGGGATAACACTTCACGAAGGAAAAAGAATGCTTTTATGTTAACACATACGTCTCCAGTATTATATGGTGAATGGCTCAAAAGTGTTATTTTGAATTTTAAGCCATATTCGGAGGATGAGAATTTTGTGTTTATAAATGCATGGAATGAATGGGCTGAAGGAAATCATCTAGAACCATGCCAAAAATGGGATGATGAATACTTAAATGTAACAAGAAAAGTACTCGGAACCTATAACGAATAGTTTTTTACCAAACTTGTTGAATAGCAAATTTGATGATTACAGGTTAAGAATTATGTCTGAGAAATCGGAATTTGAGATGGACGTTTTCAGAGTTTTTGGAGTGCACTAAGAAATAATCGGACTATGAATATTTTATTGTTTACCACTACATATTTAAATCTATATAGTGCAATCGTTGATGAATTACGTGAGCAAGGGCACTACGTTTGTGTCATAGAAGATAAGATTTTAAGTGGTGACCCAAAGTTGAAACGTAATTTATACCAAAGATTTAAATATAAAAATGATTTAAACTCATGGGATGAACGAGTGCGAGATTTTTGGTCTATTCACAAAGAGAAAATTGATAATGATTATGAGTTATTTATATGCTTGAATGGAGTTTCTATAAATGATGAAATAATAAGAGTAATTAAGGATAAAAACCCACGATTGAAAGACTTAATATTATATGCATGGGATGATCTCTCTTTTTGGAATTTTAATCTGATTAAAACATCATTCACTAGAACATTCACATTCGACTTGCTTGATAGTAGGCAATATCCTGATTGGCGCTTACTTCCTCCTTTCTTTGTGAAGCCTAAAGCCCGAATTGAAGATACAAAATACAATCTGTTCAT
>CAJUKU010000019.1 GCA_910587425.1 uncultured Muribaculaceae bacterium | reverse complement strand
AAGTGTCCCAGTCTGCTCCGGCGCACTGTCCCAGTCTGCTCCGGTTTTTCCACCGCAAAAAATAAACTAGCTCCCCCTCTCTCCTCCTCACCTCCTCTCCCCTCCCTTGACTCTATTTGCCATATTTGCCTTATTTGCCCTATCCTCAACTCTTATCTGCCACCGGTGGTAGAATGCTCCACCTCCGCATCAGCATTGATCAGCTTATTGGCTCCACGCTTCTGATGCCCCCACTTAAGATTGTAGGTGATACTTATGTAAGGTACACGCATATCGACGCGCATGTGGTGTTCGTTACGGTTCCACTGACTCAGCGACTTCGATCCTCGGTCATATTTGCCGAACGGTATCAGCATCCCGGCTTCAAACTGCCAGTTTTTCCAATTATAGGCAGCTGCGATTATATTTAAGTCCTCGCCCCAGCTGATCTTTTCTCCCCAGAGGTCTCGCTGCGCCTTCTCATATTGGAATACGAACTGAAAACCTTTATACATGAATATCAGCATGGCATCACCGCTCCATCCATGATTATAAAGAGTGTAGGTCTTACCCTTCATCCGTTCAGCCCTATATTGGATTGAGCCGGAAAGCATGAGCCGGTCCGGAATTATATGTATCTGATCCGCAAGCCAGACAGTCAGATTCTGCAACCCTTTGCTGTTCTCGTATGATGTGATGAGCCTCCCCTCCTCCCAATATAGATATGGGGTTATGGCATCCGGACTTGTAAACGCCCTTACACCTAACGTGCCGCTTACCCTTTGATCAAAGAGGTTGTGACCGCAGCGTAATGTCAGCATGTAGGATGACGACGTCTTAAGGTTTGAATTACCGATCCGCCATTGGAACCCATCAAGTTGCTGAGGAGCCATATTGGTCTCGGCAAGTGATGGTGTGGATTGCCAGGATGCAAATGAAAGTCTGAAGTTATGGTTATGATTCAAAGAATATGTCACTGTGGCTTGCGGACGGAGATTCCATGAGTGGTTCCCCTGATCGGTTTCCCGGAATCGGAAGGATGTATATTGTGCTCCGACTCCACCGGTAAGCGTGACCTTACTGATGCGCTGGAAGTATTCCATGAAGAAGTATGCCTTGTCCTGGCGTTGATGGAATATCTCGCCACCAAGATTCTCATAAACCGATCTGTTACGGTTTGCTGTATATGAAGCTCCTGTAGTCAGCTTTGACGAACGCCATTGTTTTATATAGTCAGCCTCAAGCCCATAGGCTTGGTTACGGTCCTTTATATCAGTGTTCACATCCGTGATATAATCAGCCCCTTCAGCATATCTTTCAAGATAAGACGAATGGGAGCGTCCGGAATATAGCGACGCGCTGAAATCGACGACAAATGTCTGACGGTGTGCGAGATGCTGCTCAAGATATACCGAGAAACGTGGAGTAGTACCCACACGCCCCGACTCATCGCTCAATAGTATATCTTTATCCCCGTTGCTCAGCGACAGCAAGCCGTTATAGCGGGTTAAGTCAGAGATTGTGCTGTTGGCAACCAACTGAACATTGAATACCGTGGTGTCCGGCTTTATGTAGTTATATGAAATCTGACCGACACCCTGCGTATTGTCCAGCCGACCGTCAAGCGGCGTTTCTCTCCGTGTCAGTTCAGTGCCGTTTTCCCATCTGAATGTCTCTGTATAATCACGGTGAGCCTTGATACCTTCGGCAACTCTGATATTTCCGCCAAACTCCCATTGCGAGCGTCCGTAATTGAATTTGGCATCCGCCTGATAGTAGCCCCAGCCGCAGTTTAACGCAGGTTTCGCCTGTGCCATAAATGAACCACCAACTGTTGGATTTATCACGATAAAGTTCAGAACATGATCAGCCCCGCCATAGCGCAGACCCGGATTATCAATCCACTCTACGCGCTTGATGCTCTCAGGAAGAAGTGACTTTACCTGATCTATGGTAGCTTCCCGACCGTTTATGCGTACCTGCACCGGCTGACCCGCAGCACTGATCGAACCGAGAGATTCATTGACAGTTATTGTAGGTATCATAAGGTTGCGAAGCAGCTGCATGCCATTCTTTGAATACTCAACAGCGTTCTTCGATGGCTTGTACAGATCCATGTCAGCCTTATGGATGACTTTTGGAGCCTCAATCACGATCTCATCAAGTTCAAGAGCCTCTATTGTATCAGAAGGCTCATTGGCGAATGCCGAAGGTATAGCCGCCGACACTATTGCAAGAAATAACAATCTTTTCATCATAATCCGGTATCTTTTATTGTTCAGACGTAAGATCACAACCGTTTGGTTACAATCAATCAAAAAAATACCGAAGAAACTATAACAATAATATACCGACTTGTGTCCACATTAGTCTACACCATCATACAGCGCATCAATTAAAGTGCGGCGCAATAAGACATTATTACGCACAAAAAAACTGGCGCCACCCTCAATCAAGGATGGCGCCAGCCATATTATCTATCATGTCACGGTCAAGCGACCGGACTATGATTTTTCAAGAATTAGTGAGCGTTCTGGAGCTGGAACACAACGGGGAGAGTGAACCATACGTTCACAGCCTGACCGTTCTGCTTACCGGGGATGAACTTCGGCAGCTTCTTGACTACGCGGAGTGCCTCCTTGTCAAGCTCAGGATCCTTCGAACGGAGAATCTTAGCCTCGCCGATCGAGCCGTCCTTAAGCACAACGAAACGCACTGTCACGCGACCCTGAACGCCATTCTCGGCTGCAATCGGAGGATAGTTGATGTTCTTGCCAAGCCACTCATAGAGAGCCTTGACACCGCCGGGGAACTGGGGTTCCTGTTCTACCGACTCAAACACCTTGTTCTCCTCAACGGGAGCCTTCTCTTCAACCACGACTACCTCTTTGTGCTCCTGAGCATTGATGATGTCATCGACACCACGATCCTCATTCACCTGACCGATTGCACGGTCATCTTCCTTGAGTTCGTCCTGGCTCTTCATCTCCTCGTCGACCTGGTCATCCTGTACGATGGCAACCTCGGTCATCTTGGCGGTGTTGAGAAGTTCTTCCTTGATTACTTCAGGTTTCTGCTCTTCAATACGCTGGGGTTCTTCCTCAATCTCTTCCTCCTCGACAGTCTCTGTCACCATCTCAGCCATAGCCTGTTCGATTGTGTCCTCCGGACGGGCTTCAGCCGACTTGATCACAGTGTTTACAAGGAATGCGAGAGCGAAGAGAATTGCAATAACCACCACGATCACTATCATAGCGCGGTTGTGACGGCTGTCGGAGGCTTTACGGAGCTGATATGCACCGAATTCCTTGTTCTTGCCTTCAAATATAAGGTCGCGCCACTCTTTTGATGAAAGATCTACATCTTTTGCCATTTTGTAAAAGCTTTAAGGGTTAATATATATCTTACATCAATTAGTGAGTCTGAAGGTATGTCTGGATCATCAGGGAGTCAGTACCGTTGATGTTATCGATCTGGTAGCGGCTGATCTGATTGATCTGCATTTCGTCGAGAGCTCCGATAAGGCTTTCCCAAGATGCCTCTGGGGTTGCCTTGATGATGACCACAGGACGGGTGAGGGTGGAGTCGTTGCGGACTTCCTTAGCCTTTGCCTGATAGATGCTGTCGTTGATCTCAGACTTGGGCGAGAATTCCTTGGCGCGCCATTTCACTTTCAGGTCGTCGATTTTGGCGAGAACCTGCTTGTTGCGGTCATGGAGGATTTTGCGGATACCACGCTGAACGGTGCCTTCGTTACCGAGGAACTTCTCCTGCTGGATGTTGGATGATTCCGGAACGCCGTCGTTGTTATCATCAACGAGCTGCGGCTGACCTTCATAGTAGTAAACGATATTCAGGGGATTGCCATTGTCATCACGGCGGATATCGCCTTTTTCGTTACGTTCGGTGGTGACAATGAGCGTGATGGCTTCTGATTCCTTAGCTTTGTTCATATCCTGCTGCTCTACCTTCTCATTGGTAGGGAGGGTGATCTGCAGGGTCTGCGACTTGATCATCGTGGTACAAAGCATGAAGAAAGTGATCAGAAGCATGTTCATATCCACCATCGGCGTAAAGTCGACGTGGATCGACATTTTCTTCTGGGCTCCTTTTTTCTTTTTGCCCTTGTCGGATTGTTCGATTTGTGCCATAATGATTTAGTCTTGCTCGGTTTTTAAAGCAGTCATCAAGCTGAAACGGTTCATCTTGAGAGTCTGGAGGTTGTCAAGAACATTCTGAACAGTGCTGTAGGGCGTGTTGTGGTCTGCCTTGACTGCGATGCCCTCACCTTTCTTCATGGTCGACTGTAGGTTGTCGTTGCCTGAAGAGTAGATGGCACGCATCCAGATCTGGAACTCGTTGGGGCGCTCAAGATCCTTGTTATCGTCGACGGGGATACCCACATCGGCACGCGACATGTCGCTGATAACTTTATCTTGCTCGGTCTGTGACATTCTCAGGAACGCGGGAAGTGCCTGGAACGGAACACCAAACATATTGAGTTTGGAGAATGTATCCAGATCTTTTTCCGTCAGTTCAACTTTCTTGTTGGGATGGAGGCGGTTGTACTCGGCAACTGCCTTTCTGAGAATTTCCTTGCGGATAGGCTCAGTACCCCACTCACCGTCGGCGACTGTCGGGTCTGCCTCACCGGTGACGGAGATGAACACCTTTCCTTCGGGTGAGATAAGGATCTGCGCCAGGTTGGCGGTCGGAACCTTAACTTCAGAAACCGACGACGGGGTGATTACCGTCACAGGTTCCTTCTGGAGGAAGGTGGAAGTCAGCATGAAGAAAGTAAGCAAAAGAACAGTCACGTCACTCATCGCGGTCATGTCGATGAGGGTACTCTTTCTTTTAATTTTTACTTTTCCCATATTACGCTGGTTATTTTATATTAATAAGGTGTAATAGGGGATCAGTGAGTAGCTGCAAATGTCTGCACGATTGAGAAACCGATTTCGTCGATAGCGTATGTGAGGTTATCGATCTTATTGGTGTAGAAGTTATACGAGATAACAGCGAATGCACCGGTTGCGATACCGAAGGCGGTGTTGATAAGAGCCTCAGAGATACCGGTCGAGAGCTCGGTTGAGTCAGGAGCACCTGACTGTGCGAGAGCCTGGAACGATTTGATCATACCGATCACAGTACCGAGAAGACCTACGAGAGTACCGAGAGTGGTCATGGTTGCCACGATGGGAAGGTTCTGCTGGAGAGCGGGCATCTCGAGAGCGGTAGCCTCCTCAACCTCCTTCTGGAGAGTAGCGACTTTCTGCTCTTTGGTGAGGATGGTGTTCTTATCCATCTCCTCGTAACGTACGAGAGCGGCTTTAACAACAGCTGCTACGCTACCCTTCTGGGTCGAGCAGAGCTTCTGAGCACCTGCGATGTCGTTCTTGGCGAGGCAAGCCTTAACGCCGGCAACAAACTTGGTGATGTTGCCTTTGCCCTTTGCGCTTGAGAGAGCGATCCAGCGCTCTACAGAAAGAACGATTACAGTAAGGAAGAGGGTCTGGAGGATAGGCACGATTACACCGCCTTTATAGATAGTGCCCCAGAAGTCAATGGGGTGACCTTCTTCAAAGTGTGATTCGTGACCGAACCAGAAGATGAAGAGACAAACAGCGACGATGAAGCAAGCGATGATAACCAAGAACGCATTCTTGATGCCGCCTACTTTGCTGCCTTCGTTTTTGGCCTGAGCCTTGGGTGCCGTTGCCGGCTGGGTGGGCTTTTGAGCTTCCATAATTTGATAATTACTAAGATTTGAGTTGTTAAGGTTGTTTTGTTTTGATTGATGTCTACTTAGCTTATCTGCTTGACAAAATGCCACTTATGCAGGCACCGGCGATGAGTGAAAGCTCTATGGGCGCTGTTCGTGGTAATAGATCAAAGGAGCGTTGCTGTCAAATCTGGCTGAATCGACCGGCTACTTTGTGTCAAACATTACTGCAAATGTATAGCTAAGTTTTCATCCCGCAAAATTTTTTCCTCAGAAATTTCACTTTAAGCCATTCTTTTTTGAGAATTTTACACACAGACACATCCACCACTCACATTTTTACATAAAACGCATAGCTACACCTTTCAATATCTCCGGCAGATCAATATATCTCCGGCAGAATCCCGGCATAACCGGCAAACGCACATCCATCAGACCATAATCGCAATCAATCCCAAGGCTTTTTTTGACATTTATTATCATGAGTTGGAAATATTTGTTACCTTTGCCTCGAATTAACCGCCACGGCGGTCAATCATACCGGAAAAATGGACAATACCATAAAACTCAAGCGTGGGCTCGACTTGAGCCTTGCAGGAGGTGCCGACAGCGACGCACCCGTCCGCACACCCGCTATTAATAAGGTGTCGGTCAATCCCGACGATTTCCCCGGATTCCAGCCACGTATGCTTGTAAAAGAGGGCGACAGCGTATCAGCCGGCGCCCCGCTGATGTGCTGCAAACGCCACCCAGAAGTGACGCTCTGCTCACCCGCGGCAGGAACCGTCACGGCAATAGTCCGCGGCGAACGGCGCAAGATCCTCCGCGTCGAAGTCACCATCGGCAACAGCAACGACACAATCCGCCACACAATCGACAGCAGCTCGGCGCAATCCATCCGCACCACACTTCTTGCCGGCGGACTCTGGGCATACATGCGCCAGCGTCCTTACGACATAGTCCCCTCACCGGAAGTGACACCGCGCGACATCTTCATCACCGCGTTCGATTCCGCTCCACTCGCACCCGATCTCATGACGGTTGCCGGCGGAACTCAGGCGGAACTTGACGCCGCCCTCAAAGCCCTCGCCATGCTCACCACCGGCAAGGTATATCTCTCCACACGCAGTGATTTCCGTCTAAACGTATGTGAGCCGGCAGTGCACGTAACCGTCGACGGTCCGCATCCTGCCGGAAACCCCGGCATCCAGGCTGCCAACATCGCCCCGGTCAACAAAGGTGAGACAATCTGGACATTGGATATTGTCACGCTCATGCGCATCGGACGCCTTATCCTCACCGGTACAGCCGACTATGCCACCACCATCGCATTGACAGGATCTGAAGTAATAACACCGTGTTATATACGCGCCATCGACTGCGCACAGATCAAGCCACTCGTGAGCGGCGACATAAAGGATGACCACCGCCATCACCGCATAATCTCCGGCAACGTACTCACAGGCAGCAATGTAGGTATCGACGGATTCCTCCGCTACCCTTACCGCCAGATCACCGTTATTCCCGAAGGCGACGACGTGGACGAATTCATGGGATGGGCATCGATGAGTCCCTCGAAGCTCACCGCCAGCCGCGCATTTCCCCTGAGCGCCCTTCGCCGCCGTTTCGCACCCGACGCACGCATCCTCGGCGGACGGCGCGCCATGATAATGTCAGGAGTGTACGATAAGGTTCTCCCTATGGACATACTGCCCGAATACCTCCTTAAAGCAATACAGGCACGCGATATCGACCGCATGGAGCAGCTCGGCATCTACGAGGTAGCCCCCGAAGATTTCGCGCTTTGTGAATTTGTCGACCCCTCGAAAATCGAAGTTCAGCGCATAGTACGCGAAGGACTCGACTATCTGCGCAAGGAGCTTGAATAACATCTGAATCCAACCGAATCATGCTTAATAAATTCATCGACCGCCTACGCCCGCAATTCGAGGAGGGAGGAAAATATCATGCATTCCACTCCGTCTTCGACGGCTTCGCGACATTCCTCTACACCCCGCGCACCACTGCGACATCAGGCGTGCACATCCACGACAGCATAGACTCCAAGCGTGTCATGATCATAGTCGTGCTCTCCCTGCTGCCCTGCCTGCTGTTCGGCATGTACAACACCGGCTATCAGAACTACCTCGGTTCCGGCGCCTCATCAATGCCGTTCTGGAGTCTTATGGCATACGGCTTCCTCGCAGTACTGCCACGCCTGATCGTCACCTACGCCGTCGGGCTCGGCATCGAGTTCGTCGTCGCACAGTGGCGCAAGGAGGAGATACAGGAAGGATTTCTTGTCACCGGCATACTCATCCCGCTGATATGCCCCATAGAGACACCGCTGTGGATGATTGCCGTAGCTACAGCCTTCTCAGTGATATTCGTCAAGGAGGTTTTCGGCGGCACAGGCTACAACATCTTCAATGTAGCGCTCGTCACGCGTGCGTTCCTGTTCTTCGCCTACCCGGCAAGCATGAGCGGCGACCGCGCGTTCATATCCGCCCAACCGATATGCGGGCTCGGCGGCACCGTCAATTTCGCCGACGGCATATCCGGAGCCACACCTCTCGGACAGGTGGCGACACACACCGGCGGTGCGCTCCAGATCACCAATATCGTAGGCGATCCCGTCAGCTCATGGGACGCTTTCCTCGGACTCATACCCGGATCATTCGGCGAGACATCCACACTATGCATCATCATCGGAGCCATAATACTCATGGCGGCAGGCATCGCCAACTGGCGCATAATCCTCTCGGTCATAGCCGGAGGATTGCTCATGGGATGGATCGCCAACATATTCGCTACTCCCACCTACCCCGCATCATACCTCTCGCCCCTTGACCACCTGCTCTTCGGCGGATTCGCGTTCGCAGCCGTATTCATGGCTACCGATCCTGTCACCGCCGCCCGCACAGGCACAGGCAAATACATCTACGGAGCGCTCGTGGGCATCATCGCAATACTCATCCGCGTCTACAACAACGGATACCCCGAAGGCGCCATGCTCGCCGTACTGCTGATGAACGCTCTCGCACCGCTCATCGACTACTGCGTGGTGCAGTCTAACATCAACCGCCGCCTCCGCCGTGCCGGAGCAACTAAATCCACCGAGTCATGATCAACAAGCAAAGCAACCTCTACACCATCATCTACATAGTGGTGCTCGCCGTAGTGGTAGGAGCCGCGCTGGCATTCACATCACTGCAGCTCGCCGACAAGCAGCGGCAGAACGCCGATGTCG
Source organism: uncultured Muribaculaceae bacterium (assembly GCA_910587425.1). Classification (GTDB taxonomy): domain Bacteria; phylum Bacteroidota; class Bacteroidia; order Bacteroidales; family Muribaculaceae; genus Paramuribaculum. The sequence continues at coordinate 26,171 of CAJUKU010000019.1, read as the reverse complement.
ACAAGATGCGCCAGATACTTGCCGCAGCACGCATCACTCCCCCCTCCGACAGCGTCATGCAGGCATTCTCACAATTCATCATCCGGCAGGAGGTCGTCAACTCACAGGGCGAGAACATACCTGGCGATGCGTTCGATATCGATGTAGCCGCGCAGAGCAAGCTCAACGATGCCGCGCGTCAGCTACCCGTATTCGTCTGCCGCACAGCCGGAGGTGAGACAAAATACATCCTTCCCGCCTACGGAGCCGGTCTCTGGGGACCGATATGGGGATACATCGCCATCGACGCCGACGGATCGACCATCTACGGTGCCTATTTCGCACACCAGGGCGAGACTCCCGGACTCGGCGCCGAGATCGAAAAGCCGGTGTTCAGCAACCAGTTCATAGGCAAACAGATCATCAAGGGCGGACGCTTCATGCCCGTAACGGTCGTCAAGGCAGGTCAGAAACCGCTCGGCGATGAGGATTATGTCGACGGAATCTCAGGTGGCACCATCACCTCCAAAGGTGTTGCCACAATGCTCGCCAACTGCCTCACCCCCTACCGCACATTCCTTGAGAATCTATCCAAATAATCTCCATACCCAAGCATACAATACATTTTCACAGCCATGGCTGAAAAGACCGACAACAGGCAGGTTTTTCTAAATCCCCTGTCACGCAACAATCCCGTGGTGGTGCAGATACTCGGCATCTGTTCCGTGCTCGCCGTCACCGCAAAACTCGAGCCCGCCATTGTGATGGGCATATCCGTCACCGCCGTGCTCGCATTCTCCAATGTCATAATATCACTCATACGCAACACCATACCCACCAACATCCGTATCATCGTGCAACTTGTCGTTGTCGCAGGTCTCGTGGTGATTGTCGACCAGCTCCTGAAAGCGTATGCCTACGATGTCAGCAAGCAGCTCTCGGTTTTCATCGGACTGATCATCACCAACTGCATACTCATGGGACGACTTGAGGCATTCGCGATGGCGAACCGCCCGTTGCCGGCATTCCTCGATGGTATTGGCAACGGTCTCGGGTATGCCGCCATACTGATCATCGTCGGATTCTTCCGCGAGCTCCTCGGCAGCGGCACCCTGCTCGGATTTCAGGTCGTGCCGCAATGCTTCTACGAAGCCGGCTACGTCAACAACGGACTGATGATCCTCCCACCGATGGCTCTGATCGTGGTGGCATGCATAATATGGGTGCAGCGGGCGCGCAACAAGGATCTGCGCGAGGAGTGACAACCACCGTAATACATCTGACCATAGCAACGCTATTAATATAAGCTCATGGAAAATTTGAATCTTTTCATACGCTCGATTTTTGTCGACAACATGATCTTCGCCTACTTCCTCGGAATGTGCTCATTCCTTGCGGTATCGAAGAATGTAAAGACAGCTTTCGGTCTCGGAGTAGCCGTAACGTTCATGCTCGTCGTCACTCTGCCGGTCAACTGGCTGCTTGAGCACTACGTGTTGCGCCCCGGAGCGCTGACATGGCTCGGTGATGAATATGCCGGCGTCGACCTATCGTTCCTCTCGCTGATAATGTTTATCGCCGTCATCGCATCCATGACGCAGCTTGTCGAGATGGCGGTCGAGAAATACTCACCCTCGCTATATGCCTCACTTGGCATTTTCCTACCGCTCATAGCCGTCAACTGCGCCATCCTCGGCGGATCGCTGTTCATGCAGCAGCGCGAGTTCGGATCTGTCTGGACCGCCACCTGCGCCGGAGCCGGATGGGGACTCGGATGGCTGCTCGCTATATGCGCTGTGGCAGCCATACGCGAGCGCGTAGCTACATATTCAAATGTACCCGCACCACTGCGCGGCACTGGCATCACATTCATCATCACCGCTCTCATGGGCATAGCGTTCATGAGCTTTCTCGGCATTAAAATCTGAACGACAATGACCGTAGCATTAATGACATCCAACGCCGGAACACTAACTCTGCTCACCGGCACCGCGATATTCCTTGCCGTCACCATATTGCTCGTCATCATCCTGCTTGTGGCGAAGCGCTTTCTCGTGCAGTCAGGCAAAGTGACCATAACAATCAATTCCGACCGTAAACTTGAGGCTAACTCCGGAAAACCGCTCCTTTCAACGATGGCTGACAACAATGTGTTCCTGCCGTCGGCTTGCGGAGGCAAAGGTAGCTGCGGACAGTGCAAGGTGCAGGTTTTTGAAGGCGGAGGCGACATTCTCCCCACAGAGACCGTACACTTCACGCGTCGGCAGATCAAGGATCACTGGCGCCTCGCATGCCAGGTGAAGGTAAAATCCGACATGAGCATAGGCGTGCCCGCATCCGTGCTCGACATCAAGGAGTGGGAATGCACCGTCATATCCAACAACAATGTCGCAACATTCATCAAACAGTTTGTCGTCGCGCTCCCTCCCGGTCAGCACATGGACTTCATCCCCGGATCATACGCCCAGATCAAGATACCTCCGTTCAGCATGGACTACGACCGCGATATCGACAAGTCGATGATCGGCGACGAATATCTCCCCGCATGGGAAAAGTTCGGTCTGTTCAGCCTCAAATGCAAGAACACCGAGACTACAGTCCGTGCATACTCCATGGCTAACTATCCTGCCGAGGGCGACCTTATAATGCTAACCGTCCGTATAGCTACACCCCCGTTCAAGCCGAAACCGCAGACAGGGTTCATGGATGTGATGCCGGGTATAGCCTCAAGCTACATCTTCTCCCTCAAACCGGGTGATAAAGTGATGATGAGCGGACCTTACGGCGATTTCCACCCGATATTCGACAGCCACAAAGAGATGATGTGGATCGGAGGAGGAGCCGGCATGGCACCGCTCCGCTCCCAGATCATGCACATGACACGTACGCTTAATACCCGCGACCGCGAGATGCACTATTTCTACGGAGCCCGCGCACTGAATGAAGTGTTCTATCTCGACGACTTCCTCGAACTGCAGAAACAATTCCCCAACTTCCACTTCCATCTCGCCCTCGACCGTCCGGATCCCGCTGCCGATGCCGCCGGTGTCGCCTATACCCCCGGATTTGTTCATCAGGTCATCTATGATACATATCTCAAGAACCATGAGGCGCCCGAGGATATCGAATACTACATGTGCGGTCCCGGCCCGATGAGCAAAGCTGTCGAAGGCATGCTCGATTCACTCGGTGTGGATCCCGAAAGCATACATTACGACAACTTCGGAGGCTGACCCCCCCCCTCGGTCAGTCCGCCATCTCATTCACAAAAAATAACCCGGGTGGATCTACCTTCGTCAGGCAGGTCCACCCGGTTTCATTATCATCTGTATGTGAAGCTGTTTTTGAAGCCTTTATCAATCAATCCACGTTAACGGTCATCTGCCGATATTGGATTTTATGCTGCTCGTGATATCCTTTTTAGCCTTACCGGTGCTTGCCTTGAGTGAACCCGCGTTGAGCGACGACGATGTCACCGACTCAAGATCCGCATATCCGGCTGTGCCGGTCAGAGTTATTGAAGAGCCTACGCTGCTTTCCGCATCAATACTCGACACTGAGATATCGCGCAGTTCAACCGACGAACCAGTCGTGGATTCCACCTCTATTTCATCAGCTGTTATCCCCGTGCAGGATATGTAGCTGCCCACACTTGCCTCGAACTCCAGACTCTTACCGGCTGCGTCGATCCTACCATCTACGGTTATGCTTGCCCCAACCGAGGTCTTGAAATCTGTCACGTTGCGTCCCTTGACTGTTACAGTAAATTCTTTGCTCCGGTTATTCACGCGCATGCCGCTGTCATCCTTGTAGTCATACTCGGTTTTGAGCGTGCCATTGCTGAAACTAACCTTGATATTATCCATAATATCGTCGGGTGCATCCACAACGACACTCTGCGTCGCTGAGGGGATATAGACTACATGCACTCCGACTGATGCAACTATTTCAGTGATTGTGCCGGGTACGGTAACCACTCTGGTCCTCTCTGCCCCGGAAATGGCGAAAACACCTGAGGCGGCTGCGACAACGGTCGCGAGAATGTAACGTTTCATATGGGATAGCTTTTATTGGGGTTTACATTAAATAGACACCGCCCGAGTCTGTATAGTTACACACCCTGCACCATTTTTTGCTTTTTTCACATAAAAGACCTAACTTAGTGGAAATTTTCCAACGTTACCGATTCACGACATGTCAACCCGCATCCTGATCAACATCTGTTGTTGCTTTGTCCTCACTCTGTCAGCCACATTCGCATCCTGCACTTCCGCAACCGCTAACAACGGCGCTTTACCCTCGGCTATTGACTCGCTCGCCGCACGCGTCACCGAAGGCACCTCAGCAGGGCGCATAATATTCCGGGAGGAGCCGGCAGACTCCGATTTCTTTGAGATCAGTGCCGATGGTGACCGTGTGCTCATACAGGGCAACAATCCTGTCTCTATGGCTACCGGACTCAACTGGTATCTTAAATATGTGGCGGGAATACATATATCATGGAACAATCTCACCCAGCCGCTCCCCGCCACTCTCCCGCTGCCGGCTGAGCCCATACGGCACAACGCTTCCGTACCGAAGCGCTATTACCTTAACTATTGCACATTCTCCTACTCCATGCCCTTCTGGGATGAAGACCGGTGGATGAAAGAGATCGACTGGATGGCTCTTCACGGCATCAATATGCCGCTCTCTATCACAGGCATCGAGACCGTATGGCGCAATCTTCTCCGCCGGTGGGGATATTCCGATGATGAGATCGGACGCTTTATATGCGGACCCGCTTACTTCGCATGGTGGCAGATGAACAACCTCGAGGGATGGGGTGGACCACTCCCCGAGGAGTGGTATGACGCGCAGTCCGAGCTGCAACTGAAACTGATCGCACGCATGCATTCGCTCGGGATAGAGCCGGTATTTCCGGGATTCGCCGGTATGGTGCCCTCAAACTCAGCTGAGAAGCAGGGACTGCACGTAGCCGATCCCGGTAGATGGTGCGGATTCCAGCGCCCGGCATTCCTCTCACCCGACGATCCCCGCTGGGATGAGATAGCCGACGATTATTATGACGAACTCACAAAACTCTACGGCACTGCGCACTATTACTCAATGGATCCTTTCCATGAGGGTGGAAACACCGCCGGAGTTGACCTCCCCGCAGCAGGATTGAAGATCATGAGCGCCATGAAACGCACCAATCCTGAAGCTGAATGGGTCATACAGAGCTGGGGAGGCAACCCGCGCCGGCAGATGATCGACACTCTCAGTGCCGGCGACATGACTATACTTGACCTCTACAGCGACAAGACCCCGAAATGGAACCGTACAGCCGACGGCTACGGGAAGCATGACTGGATCTACTGCAACCTTCTCAACTTCGGAGGTAATGTCGGGCTGCACGGTCGTATGGATCAGCTTATCAATGGGTTCTACGATGCCCGTGCTGACTCCGTGCGCGGTGGTCAGCACCTTACGGGAGTTGGTGCCACACCCGAGGGTATTGAAAATAATCCGGTGATGTACGAGCTTACGTTTGAGCTCCCATGGCGTGACAGCCGTTTCACATCGCGCGAATGGCTTGAGCAATACCTCACCGCACGCTATGGCAAGGCTCCGACGCCTGAAGTCACCGGGGCTTGGACGGCTTTGCTCAACACTGTCTACAACGCTCCCCTTGAATACCCCGGACAGGGCACGGTGGAATCACTTTTCTGCGCACGGCCTGACTGGAACCCGCGCAGCGCATCCACATGGGGACATTCCGACCTGTTCTATTCTCCCGACAGTACCGCACGCGCCGCCATGCTTATGCAGAAAGCGGCTGACGATTACCCCACATCTGCAAACTTCGCATACGATCTTGCCGATATAACACGTCAGGCTAACGCCGACCGTGGCAACCTGCTCCTGAGGCAGATCGCGGCAGCGCATGAGAGCGGTGACACCGTGACCGTAGCATCACTGTCCGACGAATTCCTGCAGTTGATCCTGACACAGGATTCACTTCTCGCACCGCATCCCGACATGAATGTTGCAACATGGCTTGACGCGGCTGGCAGACTCGCCGGTGATGATGACGCCGCTCGCGAGCTTTACCGCCGCAACGCAGCGCAGCTGGTCACCGTCTGGGGCGACAGCGTGGCTTGCAATAGAGGCGGTCTTATCGATTACTCCCACCGCGAATGGGCTGGACTTCTCCGTGAATTGTACTACAGCCGTTGGAAAGCATTCTTCGACCATCAGCTACGCTCGGCTCCCGAACCGGACTACTACCGGATGGAGACCGAATGGGTCAACAATGCCGCCACAAGGCGCGATTGACACGGAAATCGCGCCCCGCACACAGACAAAACGCCGCGCCGTTTGTTTGATATTGAAAACACTGACAAGTACTGAACATGATTACCGCATCCCAGAAAAGAAAAGAGAATATTGCCGAATATCTGCTATACATGTGGCAGATAGAGGATATCATACGTGCCAACGGACTCGACATTGACCGTATACGTGAGAATGTGATAGACCGGTACCCGTCGCTCACGGATGATCAGCGCCGCGAAATGATCGGGTGGTATGAAAGCCTGATCGACATGATGCGTCGCGAGGGAGTGGAGAAGACCGGACACCTGCAACTCAATAAAAACGTTATCATTCAGCTTGCCGAACTTCATCAGGCGTTGCTCAAAGATCCCCGCTTCCCCGATTATACCGCTGAGTTTTACCGCACGCTCCCTTATATCGTGGAACTGCGCGCCAAGTCGGGTGAGGAGAAGTCGGGAGAGATAGAAACCTGTTTCAATGCTCTCTACGGCATGCTCATGCTCCGTCTGCAGGGGAAGGAGGTCACGCCGCAGACACAGGATGCTATCCGGCAGATCTCACGGTTCATAGCCCTCCTTTCGCACGACTTCAAGCTCGACGAAGCTGATCAACTGTTCAAAAACGACGATTGACACGCGCCAACTCAATACTGCTCAAGACTCTCGCTCCGGTAGCCATCGGACTGGCTGTCGTGGCATGGCTCTTTGCGCGCGAGTTTGATATAGATGATTTCCGCCGTATAAACTGGACTCTCCCCACTGCGCTCGGCATTGCTGCGGCATGGATATTCATGGTAGGACGCGAGGCTGGCTTAGCATGGCGCTTCCGGGTTCTATCTGACAGGAGGCTGTCATGGCGTCAGTCTATAAAAGTCACGATGCTGTGCGAGTTCACCTCGGCGATCACCCCCACTACGGCAGGAGGCAGTGCGCTGTCAATGGTGTTCATGCAGCGTGAGGGTATAGCTGTCGGTCATGCCACTGCACTCACGATGTGCACTCTGCTGCTCGACGAGGCTTTTTTCGTAATCGCCTGCCCTCTGATTTTTCTCATTGTTTCTCCCTCCGAGTTGTTCGCATTTGATACCGGTGCACTCGCTACCGGACTGCGCACGGCATTCTGGATAGTATATGCGCTGATTGTTGCGATAACAGCTGTGCTGTTTGCCGGACTCATCATACGCCCCGGGGTTGTCAGCGCAGCCATACGGCGGATTTTCAAACTTCCGTTGCTGCGCCGTTGGCAGAATAAAGGCGACGAGACCGCCGACAGTATGCTCACGGCATCGCGCGAGATCCGCACACGCCCCTGGAAATGGTGGGCGGAGGCATCGGCGGCGACATTTCTCTCATGGACATCGCGCTATCTCGTTGTCAACGCACTCTTCATAGCGTTCGCACCTGCGGCATCGCAGCTGCTCGTCTTCGCCCGGCAGTTTGTTGTGTGGACTCTGCTCACAGTCAGCCCCACACCCGGAGGCAGCGGCGTTAGCGAATGGCTTTTCACCACATATTATGGCGATCTTCTACCGGATCCATCGGTGGCACTGGTCATTGCAATAATGTGGCGCATAATAACCTATTATGTGTATCTCATCACCGGTGCATGCATGATACCGTCATGGATCCGCCGGGGTCTCGCACACAAACGATAAAACATCATCCGATAAACCAATCATCACATGAAACGTTTTCTTTTTCTACTGATATCATTGATCGCGGTTCTTACATCGCTTGCCGATGAGCGGCCAGTATACATACTTGATTTCAACGATGAAGTCGGATCGACGACATGGAACTACACGCGCAATGCCATAAAGGAAGCTAAAGACAGGGATGCACGGATGTTCGTGGTACATCTCAACACCTATGGCGGCACGGTGCTGCATGCCGATTCTATACACTCGGCATTACTGCATCTCGATATGCCTGTTGTAGCGTTTGTCGACAACAACGCCGCCTCTGCCGGAGCACTGATCGCACTCGCCTGCGATTCGGTCTACATGCGCCCCGATGCGACTATGGGGGCAGCCACGGTTGTCAATGGAAACGACGGGCAGGCTATGCCCGACAAATATCAGTCATACATGCGCGCAATGATGCGCGCCACAGCCGAACACCACGGACGCATCTTCAGCGCTGACTCAACGTGGCGGTGGCGCCGCGACCCACGCATTGCCGAGGCGATGGTCGACCCCTCGCTATCCGTGCCGGGGATTATAGAAAAAGGCAAAGTGCTCACACTTACCGCCACAGAGGCTGTGCGCCACGGTTACGCCGAAGGCACTGCCGAATCACTCGGTCAGGTGCTTGAAGAACTTAATGTAGCCGATGCACCGCGCATCACCTACTCCCCGACATGGATCGACCACCTCATGGGATTCTTCACCAATCCCGCCGTGCAGTCACTGCTGATAATGCTCATAATTGGTGGGATATACTTTGAATTGCAGACACCCGGCATGGGATTCCCGTCAGTCGTCGCTATCGCTGCGGCTGCGCTCTATTTCCTGCCTATGTATCTTACAGGCATAGTAAGCAGTTGGATCGTGCTGCTGTTCCTCGCAGGTTTCATACTGCTGCTTTTCGAGATATTTGTCGTGCCGGGATTCGGCATAACAGGAATTGCCGGCATAGTCCTCATGGTAGTCAGTGTGTTCATGGGACTGCTCGATAATTTCAGTTTCTATCCCGGTCATATCGACTTCTCCGGACTCGGCCATGCGCTCGCTACATTCATGGCAGGATGCCTGTTGGCTACCGGACTGATCTTCTATCTGATGTCAAGGTTTGCACCTAAATTCGTGCAGCGCTCCACGGCACTCACACGCGAGCAACGGATAGAGGATGGTTATATAGGTGTCGACACATCGGTTGCCGTCTACATCGGTCGTGAGGGCATAGCCGTCACACCGCTCCGTCCGTCAGGCAAGATAGAGATCGACTCCGAGCAGTTTGATGCCGTATCAACCCGTGGATTCATCGAGGAGGGTACACCTGTAAAGGTGATACGCCACGAGAATGCGCAGCTCTATGTCACAGCCGCCGGCTGACACATCCGCATCACACCTCTATCACATCCGCATAACTCCGCTGTTGTATCCGGATGGGAGGATGTTGTCAGAATGGTTCGGAGCTGAGCCGTTATGACACATCCTAATCACTCCGTTGCCACTCCCCTGCGCGACAGATAATCAAGATCCTGCTCACGCAACCCTGCCCCACGCAGCGTCACGCTCTCATTATGATCGTTGAGATATCTGCGCTTGGGGGCAGTATATCCGCTGTCAGCCACTGATAGTGTCCGGTCACCTACAGGAGCGGATATACCTCCGATATGCAGGGCGGTCTGGAAGAACGAACGGCTCGACGATACCTGCTTATTACCATTTACCCTCGCATTTTTCAGCAGACCTCCGTCAGTCGCCGACAATTCCGGCGATACCCACAGTATGAACGGCACATATATCTGATGTGCGCTTGGCGCCGGCGATGCATGAAGAAACAGATTGCGCGAGTCGTCAAAAATATCCTCTCCATGGTCACTCGTGTAGATCAGCGCACTCTCACCTCCACTGTGTCGCAAGGCGGAAGTGATCGAATCGAGCAGCATAGCCGTGTAGCGCACGGAGTTATCGTATGCATTATCGAGCGCCTGACGGTTCTCACGCGTGGCTTCAAGCGGTCGGTCAGGGGTGAAATAAGCCAACGAGTCAGGGTAACGGTCGGCATAACTGAAGTGCGATCCATAGGTATGCAGCACGATCAGCCGCCTTGATGCCGTATCTGTCTGCAGGCGGTCGGCGAGCAGACCGGCAAGCTCCATATCATAATGGTCAGCTCCGTCACGCTCCTTGATAAACAAACACGTATCCGCCTCGAAACCGTAGCTGTCGATAAATGAATGGTTATAGCGCTGATTGGAGAAAAAAGCCGTGGAGTAACCCGCCTCATCAAATGCACTGACGATGCTGCGCACATTATACAGCGAATCTGCGAACGTATCGGCGGTAAGATGCGACAGCAGCATGGGAACACTCTTGTGCGTGGTGTTCGATTCGCTCAGCGTGTTGCGGAAATACACATATCCCGTATCGGCAGCCATACCGGGCGAGGTCTCCCGCTCATACCCCCAGGCTTCCCAACGGTCGGCACGCGAGGTCTCCCCGACCACAAGCACTATGGTGCGCCGGCACGAGTCCGGCAATTCGCACACCGAATGGAACCGGTAATTCTCGACCGCTTCCGCATATCCACCGAAGCGCGCCGTGCGGTCTACCGCAAGCCCTACATTATATAGCACATTTAGCGGGTAAAGATCAGCAAGCGGACGGTACGGACGCGACGACGCGAAACCGAGTCCGAACGCCAGCAGACCCACTGCTATGCAGCAGACACTCAGCCTGCGGTTGAGCCGCATGAAACCATCGTTGAGTGCCCAGTGCTTAACACATGCGCCAATACCACCCGCTATCGGCGGCAGATATAGAGCGCACACCATTGCGATGGCACCCGCCATATTGCCAAGCAGCTCGCCCACCTCACCGGCGTTTGTCGTCACCAGATTCAGAAACATGTCGACAGCTATCACCGACCGACCGTAAAGCGACAGCAGGACAAGTTGGAATGCCCCGAAAAACATCACCGGAAACATCCACAGCACCGCCTTGCCGATCTTACGCGTGAGCGACAGCAGCAGCCACCATATTCCCACAGGCAGCAGCACATTGGCGATACGCTGCGCCACACTCATATCCTCTGTAAACGCAAGAGCCACGTTCGGCACCGCGCACACGGCAAGCGTCAGCAGCATCAATGCCCCCGACAGCCTGTAATATTTATTTTTAGAATGCTTCATTGATATTGAACATGAAAGAGGTCTCACCTCTCCCTATACCGAAATCCAGCCGCACATTGCAGCGCTTCTTGAACTCCCAACGGTAGCCTACGCCGACACAAGGCAGCACCTTGCGCCAACGCATCTCGCCCAACGAAGGTGCTACTGTCCCCGCACCCACCCAGGCGACTGCACCTATGCGGTGCCAGATATGCTGCCGCAACTCAAGCGTCAGATCCACCTCACATTTGTCACGGTAGCGACCCTCGTAATAGCCGCGCATACCGCTTGAACTGCTGAACGTCGACAGCATCCCCCACGGCACATCGCCGTATGCGAAACGCCCGTTCACGAGCCCCGCGAGAATACCCCCTTTCCACACCTTGCGGTAATGCGACGCACGCACAGCTGTGAAACTGAAAGCATACTTATTCCCCAGAAATCCGGGACAGAACTTCTGCTCTACCGATGTAAGCCATCCGCTGTAAGGTTCCGTATGGCTGTCGCGTGTATCGTATTGTATCTTGACTCCTAAGCCTGTAGTGTTCGTACGCATTGCCTCACCTTCCCAAAGTTCGGGATTAACCACCTTGTGCGCCTCTATACGGTTGTACTCGGCACCCACGCCGGCAAACAGTCCCGGTGCAAACTGCTTCAAACCCCACACCGAACCTTTGAAACAGAACTGCTTGAACTTCGACTTGTTTTCATCGTTCTTACCCATCTCATATCCTATACCCCAGAAATTCGTCGGAAAGGAATAGAAATAGAGATTATACTCTATCCTGTAGCGGTCGTGAGGAAACAGATGCGTGCCGCGCAGTCCTAACAGATAGAACCCCACGGTGGACACATCGCCATAGAGCGACACATTCGACGGTATCGTCAGCGTATCCGACCTGTCATGACGGTAATTGCCCGCAGCCACAAGACCGAGTCCGAGCTTCGTGTCCGACGAAAAGTGCGGACCACCGATAAAGCTCACATCAAACCGCTTGTTGCTTTTCGGCTTGTTGGCATCATCGAAGTAAGCTATGATGCGCTTGAATATGTTGTGCTCCGGTGCAGTCGTGTCAGCTGGCTCCTCCACATGGAGCGCCACCCTTTGCCTTCCGCGCACTGAATCCTGTGCAATCGTCGCTCCTGCTGTCATCACCGACAGAAACGCAACGCACACAACAATCACTGCCCGCAAATACATCGACAACCGACAGGGTATATTGATTCTCATGTTGTTCATTACGCCGGCAAAATTACTCAATTGTCGGCATACTATCCTTTTCCGCATTCGCCATTTTATCTACACTGCTTGAATATACGGCGTTTTTACCCCCTTTTAAACAGTTTTTCACACATATTTCGCTCGCCATAGAGATACAAACGTGTTACAAACGTGTTACAATAATACATCACAACGATACGTTCAACTATAAACACATCACTTATTATGAGAGCAACATTTCACATGCTTCTGGTTACGGGCGCGATGCTGTTCGGGGCTCTCGGCGCGAAAGCTACCGACTCAGCCGCAGTAGCACTCGACCCGCTCCCCATAGGGGAACAGAGGCTGAACATCCCTTCACCCGACATACGGAAATCCATCACCTCAATACCCGCGCCGCAGCTCACACTCGGCAAATTCAAACCCGCCGTAAAGCTCAGCCTGTACGACTTCCCCTACTCACGCACTCTCAGCCTGCCTGACTGGAAACAGCTATGGATCAATACCGGCGTACTCGTCGGCGGAGGCGTATCGACACTCCTTATACTCGAATGCCTGCCTGAGGAATCCACAGCCTGGAACCGCGCCGAGAATGGCAAGACGCCACTATTCAAGCGCTATATCCGCCACATCAAAGAAGGTCCCGTCTGGGATGGTGACAAATTCATCTTCAACTTCATCCTCCACCCCTACGGAGGAGCGGCATACTACATGAGCGCGCGCAGCTGCGGATTCAACTGCTGGGGATCATTCCTCTACAGTTTCTGTATCTCCACATTCTTCTGGGAGTACGGTTTCGAGGCATTCAACGAGATACCCTCCGTACAGGATCTCGTCATAACCCCCGTCGTCGGATCACTCATGGGCGAAGGCTTCTATCTCGCCAAACGCAGCATCGTCAACAACGGCTACCGCCTCTTCGGCTCACCGGTGCTCGGCTACATTGCCGCATTCTTCTGTGACCCGGTCAACGAACTCGTCGGATACTTCCGCGGCACACAGCGCAGCGTCGCACGCCGCAGCGCCAAGCGTTGTGGCGAAGGACTCTCCGGATCAAGCTGGGTGCTCCCCGGACGCGACGGCATGGAGATGGGACTCACACTTACCTACCGGTTCTGACACATTTGGTCCGTATGGCGGTTTCATTGGCTTATAGTTCGACACATGTCACAGACATCAGAAATAATAACTACTTTTGCAACCCATTTGTGACGACACATCGCCACACACAAAACACATAAACATGACACGTCAGCTCAACTATTTCATATACTTGCTCATAGCCCTCGCCGCTACTGATACGGCTTACGCACAGACCGTCGACAAAATCCGTTACGGCGACTTTGAGCAATGGGTCACACGCACTATAACCGAATCCGTCGTCATCGGCGGACACCAGAAGAAAGTCTATGAAGTCGGACCGACGACCACCATCACCGAGAATCAGCCTTACCGCAACCTCGGAGGATCCCCATGGGCTACCAGCAACGTCTACGCACGCGTATCTGGGGTCACCAAAGCCTCCAACGCCGTCTACCCCTACCAGCGCCGCCCCGGCGACACCGCCGCCAAGCTCTGCACACAGATGGAGAATGTCAAGGTGCTCGGACTCATCAACATGAACGTCATGGTGGCTGGCTCTATGTTTCTCGGCGAAATGGTCGAGCCGATATCGAGCACCAAGAACCCCTACGCAAAGATGGAGATGGGCATACCATATAAGAAACGCCCGAAGGCACTGCAGCTCGACTACATGGTCGACATGCCACAGACCGACACCCGCGTGAAGTCCACCGGATTCGGCAGCCGCAAGACCCTGCAGGGGCGCGACAACGCCGTCATATTCATCCTTCTTCAACGCCGGTGGGAAGATGCCGATGGAAATCTTCACGCCAAGCGCATCGCCACCGGTGGCGAACTGTTCAAAAACGGATCTGCATGGAAAAACGGTCATACAATCCCCCTGAAATACGGCAACGTATCCTCCGATCCTTCCCTCAACTGGCTCCCGCTGCGCAACGGTGAGAACTCATACTACGCCCGCAACTCCCGCGGCAAACTCGTGCCCGTGCCTGAGGAAGGATGGGACTCACCCGACGCCACGCCTACCCATGTCATCGTCATGTTCAGTTCCGGCAACGGAGAACCCTACGTCGGCACCGAAGGACTCACACTCTATATCGACAACGTCGGCTTCCTCCTGTGATCCTCCTATTCGTCCCATTAGCCTTATTTACCCTATCTGCCACCCTATAAGCCCTATTTTCCTTTTTTTTACCCTCACCTGAAATTTTTTCCTTACTTTTGCGTCTGATGAACTAAAACACAGACAATACTTACACTTAACATTTATGAGATTTTCAATCCGCATGGCGCTTGCCGCACTTGTCGTGGCTATGCTGCCGTCGGCAGTCAAGGCACAGCAGATACCTCAGCTGCCGGTCGATCCGGATGTCAGGATCGGACGCCTTGACAATGGGCTGACCTACTACATCCGTCACAACGAGTATCCTAAGGGACAGGCTGATTTCTACATCGCGCAGAAAGTAGGATCTATGCAGGAGGAGGACAACCAGCGTGGACTTGCCCACTTCCTCGAGCACATGTGCTTCAACGGCACCACCAACTTCCCCGACAAGAACCTCATCAACTACCTCGAGTCCGTAGGCGTAAAGTTCGGAGCTAACCTCAACGCCTATACCGACTTCGACCGTACCGTCTACAACATCAGCAACGTTCCAGTCGCCCGGCAGGGTGTGCAGGACAGCTGTCTCCTCGTACTCCACGACTGGGCTAACGACCTGCTCCTCCTCCCCGAGGAGATCGATGCCGAGCGCGCCGTGATACATGAGGAATGGCGACGCTCCAACGTCGGACAGATGCGCATACTCGAGCGCCTCCTGCCGGTCATCTACAACGGCGACAAATACGGCGACCGTCTCCCCATCGGAACCATGGATGTGGTCGACAACTTCCCCCACCAGGCACTCCGCGACTACTATGAGAAATGGTACCGACCCGACCTCCAGGGCATTATCGTTGTCGGCGACATCGACGTCGACCGCATCGAAGCCAAGATCAAGGAGATGTTTGCCGACATAGAGATGCCCGCTGATCCCGCCGAGCGCGTCTACTTCCCCGTCAGCGACAACGAGGGAACTATCTACGCCATCGGCCACGACCCTGAGCAGAGCAACGCCATCGTGCAGCTCATGTTCAAGAGCGAGGCATTCCCCGACTCACTCAAGAACACACAGCTCTATTACATCCAGGACTACATACAGTCCATGATCGCCGACATGCTCAACACACGTCTCGCCGACATCTCATCGCGCCCCGACGCTCCCTTCGCATTCGCACAGGCTGATTTTGGCAACTTCTTCGTGGCTCACACCAAGGACGCCCTAAATCTTATGGCGCTCGCCAAGGACGGCGACCTGCCCACAGCCATCGCCGCCACCTACCGCGAACTGCTCCGTGCCGTACGCGGTGGATTCACCCCCTCCGAATACGAGCGTGCACGCAATGAATATCTCTCACGCGCCGAACGCGCCTACAACAACCGCCGCCAGCGCGAGTCGGTAAGCTTCGTCAACCAGTACGTCGACAACTTCCTCTTCAACGAGCCTATACCTGACATCGAGACCGAGTATAAGCTTGAGCAGATGATCACCAACGCCATACCGGTGCAGCAGATCAACGCCGTCATGACGCAGCTCATCTCTGCCGACAACCGCGTGCTCATGGCACTCCTCCCCGAAAAGGAAGGCATCAAATATCCCACCGACAATGATTTCGCGGAGGCACTCGCCGCTGTCGACGGTGAGACCATCGAACCCTTCGTCGACGAGGTCAAGGATGAACCCCTCATCCCCGCTCTTCCCACCCCCGGCAAGATTATCGCCATATCACACAGCGACATCTGGGACGCTACCGAATGGACACTCTCCAACGGTGCCCACGTGATAGTCAAGCCCACACAGTTCAAGGACGACGAGATACTGTTCGGAGCGGTTGCCAACGGCGGCTATTCACGCTTCGGCGTTGACTATACCCCCAGCATCGCATTCATGGGCAACGCTCTCTCCCAGGCTGGTCTCGGCACATACACCAACATGGATCTCCAGAAGTACCTCGCCGGAAAACAGGCAGGTGTGCGTCTCAGCTGGTCCGACGACTCACGCTCCGTAAGCGGAAACACCACACCCAAGGATCTTCCCACACTCATGGAGCTGATCTACATGAATTTCACCCAGCCCAACTTCACACCCGAAGAATTTGAGGCACTGCAGAAATCCTACATCGGACTTCTCCACAACCAGGAATCCGACCCCACATTCATCTTCAGCAGCAAGGTTACTGAGAGCCTCTTCGGTTCACCCCGTGTGCGCCAGCTCACATCCGAGCTTGTCGAGAAAGCTGACCGCGATCAGATCATAGAGATCTCACGCGCAATGACAGCCAATGCCGCCGACTTCACCTTTGTATTCGTCGGCAATCTGAATGTCGACTCACTCCGCCCGCTCGTCGAGCAGTACATCGCCACACTCCCCTCCGATCCCGCGGCGGTTGTCAAAAATCCTGCGGTCGATCCCGACTTCCTGATCAAGAGCGGATCAGCTACCGACGTCTACTCCACACCCATGCAGACACCGCAGACCTACGCCATGGTGCTCGACTGGGCTGAGATACCCTTCACCGCCAAGAATCAGAAAGTGGCATCAATAGCCGGACAGCTCCTCTCACGCCGTCTCAATGACATAGTGCGCGAAAAAGAAGGCGCCGTCTACTCGATCGGGGCATCCGCATCGCTCGCACGACTCACACCCCAGTCGTTCACACTCCAGACAGCATTCCCCATGAAACCGGAGATGCAGGACAAAGTCCTCACCATCATCCGCGAGCAGATGGAAGACCTCACACGCAACATCACCCCCGAAGAGCTTGCCATGGTCAAGGAGTACATGGTCAAGTCGCTCACCGAGGGCAAGGAGCGCAACGGCAACTGGCTGAGCGCCATCACCGGCTGGAGCCGCGACGGCATCGACACATTCAACGGCGACGTGGAAGTGATCAACGCCATCACCGCCGACGATGTAAAGGCACTCCTCGCCGAGGCACTCCGTCAGAACAACTACCGCACCGTCATCCTCCGCCCTGCCGAATGACCCTCTCCCCCCTCAGCCACAACAATAGCTGAAAACGACCACAACAAAAGTCCATCAGAAAAGACTATAACAAAAGTCTATCTGAAAAGACCACAATAACAGCGGGTGTGCCAACCAATCTGGCACACCCGCTTTCATATTCCTCCCATCCCTCTTACTAGCCCTATCTCCCCTATTTGCCCTATCTGCCCTATTTGCCTTAGCAGCAATTTCACTCCATAGCAGCCCTTAGAGGCGGAGCTTGTAGGGGCGGAGGTATGCCGCGAGCGCAGCGCAGCCTACCTCCGTAATTTGCACTGCCCTCTCAGGATTCAGAGAAAACAATTCATTACCAACCTTGTTATAAGTATATAACATATAAACACATTGATTATGAAATCGTCAAAACTCAATTTTTGGGGTGTATCCCGCTATTGGTGGGTTGTACTCGTTGTTGGCATCCTCATGGTTCTATGCGGATTCGCCTATTGGCTGTGGCCGGTAGCCGGTTATGCCGTATCTTCACAGATTTTCGGATGGATGCTTGTTCTCGCCGGCATCGTGCAGCTCTGTGTTGCCGCCGGACCTGACCACCCGCGCGGATGGGGATGGTGGCTCACCGGAGGAGTGATCGACCTCTTTATCGGATTCATGCTCGTGCGCAGCATAGTCCTCTCGGAAGCCGTATTCCCATACTTCATAGCCATCGTTTTCCTGTTCTGGGGCATAAGCGCCATCATAAGTTCCGTCAGCCAGCGTCAGCGCCGCTACTGGTGGCTTTATCTTGTAAATGGCATATTGCTGATGGTCATTGGCTTCTTCTTCATCGAAGCAGGATGGGTACAGGACATGATGATGACAAGTTTCCTCACATCCCTCGCATTCATCTACTGGGGCTTCTCGATAGCTATGGTAAGCTACGACATGCGCCCGGCACTCTACGACAGGGAGCGTTGACAACTGCAAAATAACCCGTTGCACAAAAACGTGAAACACAACCGGAGAAATTGCATGCTAAAATTGGTGATTTCTTCGGCTGTGTTGTTAAAAATTCCCTATTTTGATACGGGATGTTGGCTTGAATTACCATATTCATTAACTTTGTGACACGAACATCACAAATACAACAGCAAAATGATCGTCAGTATGAAACACATCATCAACCGCACACTCCCTCTCGCTCTGGCTCTCTGCGCGGCGGCTTCGCTCAACGCACAGAGCTACTACGACGACATTTACTTCAATCCCGACAAAGACAAGGATAAGAACATAGAAGCGGCTAAAAAAGCTGCCGAACAGCGCAAGAATGCACCCGCGCGCACCAACGGTTATATTCTCTACCCTGTGGAAGACTACCCGGCAGCCGACACCTATACGGTCACCGGCGGAGGCGTCAACCGTAGCGTCGACGAGTACAATCGCCGTGGTGTTTTCGGACGTCCCGATTCAGCATCAATCACAGCATCCGACACCTTGACCGCACTCCCCGACTACGCATACACCCGCCAGATCGAGCGCTATTACAATCCCACTGTCGTAGCAGCATCGACCGATCCCGAGATCGCCGCTCTCTACTATGCAGAACCTGCCGAGGTCAACATATACGTGAACACTCCCGGCTACTGGGGTTATCCACGCTATGGATGGTACTCACCATGGTACTGGGCGACATCGCCATGGTATCCGTCGTGGGGACCCTCTTGGGCATGGAACTGGAGTCCCGCATGGGGATGGGGACCTTCATGGTCATGGGGTCCCTCCTGGTCATGGGGGTGGGGTCCTTCGTGGGGATGGGGACCCTCCTGGTCATGGGGATGGACCGGAGGCGGATGGGGAGGCTCGCGCCCTCACTACTACAACCCGCGTCATCCCGGTGCTGTGCGGCGCAACACCGCAGCCGGCTACCGACCCGCTACCGGCTCACACAGGTACGGCAACTCAAATTACCGTCCCACATCGCGTCCTGGCAACAACTACCGTCCGTCGACACGCCCGAGCAACAACTATCAACCCACCACGCGTCCGTCGAACAACAATAATAACAACAACTACAACAATTACACCCGACCCGGACGCAATAACTCCGGCGCTACCTACCGCGGAGGCGGAGGAAGCTCACAGCACGGAGGAGGCTTCAACAACGGCGGAAGCCGTTCGGGTGGAGGTTCGTCACGCGGACGTCACTGAACCACAGCATTAGCCGGACACTATCGGCTTGTGTATTTAAGCAACTAAGATTCCAAACCACACTTCACAAACCCATAACATGGCTACAAAACATCTGACCATAGCATCACTGCTCATCGCCACTGTTGCAACGGGAGCATCCGCACAGACCGCTCTCGACGCCTACAGCCTGTCGCAGCACGAGCTAAGGGGTACCGCACGCTTCATGTCGATGGGAGGAGCCTTCACTGCACTTGGAGGTGACCTCTCGACCCTCAACCAGAATCCCGGCGGCATAGGAGTGTACCGCAGCAGCGAGATATCAGCCACGCTCGACATAAACGCGCAAAGCGTCCGATCGCTCACCCTCAACGCCGCTGTCGATCGCTCGCAGACAAAAGTCAACTGCAACAACTTCGGCTACATTGGCGCTGTATATACCGGTTCTGACATAATGCCCTACTTCAACTGGGGCGCTTCATACAGCAGGATCGGTTCTTTCGACCGTGCCTATCGGGGAAATATACCGCAGCTCAACGGCTCGCTGTCAAACTATATAGCCGGATACACCACAGCCGAAGGATGGGCTTCATCACAGCTCACAGGCAACGACAAGTTCAACCCCTACATGGACGACCAGGCACCCTGGATGTCAATACTCGGATATAACGGCTATCTTATCAATCCTGTGGGAGCCACCGGTCAGTACAATGGTCTCTGGCAGGACGGCACAACCGGTTACGGCTCGTTTGATGTCGTAGAGAAAGGCTATGTGGATGAGTACGCCATAAACTTCGGCGGAAACATATCGAATATCGTCTACTGGGGTATCGGTTTCGGCATCACCGACATTGATTTCAACTCCTCAGTCTACTATACCGAGGATATGGATAACGCCCGCATCCCCGCCGATGCCGACGGTTCGCACACAGTCACCGGTGCCGGCGGTTTCGGGCTCGACAGCTGGAAGCACATCAACGGAACCGGATTCAACTTCAAGACCGGTGTCATAATACGCCCCATCAATGAACTCCGCTTCGGTCTTGCCGTACACACCCCCACCTACTATAATCTCAAGCAGGAGGGATGGGCTCAGATCGACTACGGCTATGGCGGCGGTCTCAGCGGACTTACCGAAACCAACGAGGGCTATACCGATTACTTCGAGTGGAAACTCCGCACGCCGTGGCGCCTCATGGCTGGCGTAGCAGGTATCATAGGCTCTAAAGGCATCCTCAGCCTTGACTACGAATACCGCCCCATGCAGAAGATGAGCATACGCGACAACCAGGGCTACGAATACACCGACATGAATGCCGATGTGGCTACATACTACAAGGCTGTCAATATTCTCCGCATCGGTGCCGAGTACCGCCTCACTCCACAGTGGAGCGTGCGCGCAGGATACTCCATACAGTCATCGCCGACAACAACCGAGGTACAGAACAGCCAGACTATGGTCTACACCTCTGGTCCCGACGACACGGAAACAACACCCTCCTACTCGCTCGACAAGACCACAAACTACATCTCCTGCGGACTTGGTTACCGTTACAAGAATATCTATGTTGATGCGGCATACGTGCACCGTCACCGCGAAAGCACATTCCACCCGTTCACAGCCAACCGGTACACCGCTACTCCCGTAAGCTCAAAACTCACCGACAACCAGAATCAGATCGTGCTGACCGCAGGAGTCAAGTTCTGACCTCAGCGCATCTCCATAAAAGCATAATCCCAGTGGCTGTGCCCCGACGGGCACAGCCACTGCCTTATTCGCCCCCTCCGCCCTATTCGCCTTATCTGCCTTATTTGCCCTATTTCCACCTAACTCCTTTTTTTTTTATTTTTAACGCTCTCCCGCTCTATTCATGCCTTATTATTCCCTACCTTTGCCACAAAACCAATCAAACCCCTAAAAAATGAAATCACTTCGTTACACGACTGCTGCTGTAATCGCACTGCTCATGGCTGCTTGCACAAGCAAGGATGAATTACCCACATATATTGTCGACGAGAGTGCTGTGACAACAGGAAGCGAAAAGCTCTCCGACCACGTGTCATCCATAAAGATCGTGCCGCTCGAAACATCCGACTCATTGCTCATAGGCAGGATCTCCGGCATAAGGAAAGATGGCGACCGTCTGTTCGTCAATGCCGACAATCATCTCATGCAATTCGACATGAACGGTAAGTTTGTGAAAGAGATCGCAAGAATAGGAGCCGGACCGGGCGAGTTGAAACGCATAAACAACTTTGATGTCGAAGGCGACAGCTGTTATATCCTGTCGTTCGACAAATTGGTTATAAAGAGCATATCAAATCCGGATAGCTACCGTGAGATTCCGGTCCGCTCAGGAAATTACATCCGTTTCACACCTGACGGAATGCTTGTAGCCTGCGGCATGCCGCTTGAGAACGGTAATGTGATTATGCAGCTCGATGAAAAGGGCGACACCATCCGCACAATGCTCAAGGCATGCGACGACTGGAACCTGTCGAAAGTTGTCGGTCTGCCTGAATTATCCGACGGCACATATATCCAGCAGATGAACTTCAGCAACGACCTCGCCCTCGTGACACCAAGCACCGGCGAAGTACGTACTATCAAACTGATCAACACATCCGATGCTCTCGACACCGAGGATCTCAATGATGCACTGCGCCAGACCAACAGCAAAATGGATGTTGCGGGTGAAATGTACACCGGCATATCAGTTTCCGGCTCACATATCTTCTGGATATCCATGAGTCGCGGTGAGATGAATCTCTACATTTATGACAAGGAAAGAAAGGACGCCGTGAAACTCAATTTCAACAATCTTGTCGACGATATCTCGGGAGCGGACAACTTCATGAACAACATGATGATCGGAACACTCCCTTTCAACGAGAGCGATGACAACAGTTTCATATCGGTGATTGATCCGGCTGTCGCAAGCGCATACATCAAGGAGAACCCCAACAGCTTCGCTGCCGAATACGCTCCGCTCGAAAATGCCGACGATGACGCCAATCCCGCAGTCATCTTCATCAACTTCAAGTAAACGTCAGGGAAATAACCTGCCTGTCTGATTTCACCGCCTGAAATTTGGCAGTTAACATGCAGGTATGTACTTTTGCAATGCCGCAGGATCACAACCATCCCTGCGGCATTGCGACTTATGAGCAAAGCCTTTACAAAAAAATGCACGGATTGGGCGGCTGACCTCGCCGCTACCGGCAAAAGCATCATAAAACTGATAGCCTTGACTCACAAGGCTCCGCGACCGGCACGCGACGGCGGCGACACGCTTATAGTGATGGGCAACGGACCATCGCTTGCACAGACCATAACAGAACACCCCGGTGCTCTGCGGCGCTACCCGCTGCTCGCAGTGAATTTTGCCGCACTCACACCTGAGTTTTTCACACTGCGCCCGCGATATTATCTGATGGCTGATCCGGTTTTCTTCGCTGCCGAAGGAAACGAGAACCTGCTGAAACTACGCGCCAATCTTGACAAAGTGGACTGGCGGATGACACTCTATATCCCCTTCGGAGCCGGATGCATACCCGCGACCGATAACCTCAATGTGATTGTAGAGAGATTCAACTTTGTGGGTATCGGAGGATTCCGGTGGTTCGAGCGCATGGTCTACAATTCCGGACGAGGCATCCCCCGCCCGCGCAACGTGCTCATTCCCGCAATCATGGCAGGAATACGCGAGGGCTACAGAAACATATATCTAACCGGAGCCGACCACTCATGGACACGCACGCTTGCCGTCGGCGACGACAATACCGTCCTATCCGTACAGCCGCATTTCTATGAAGACAACGAAGCGGAGCGGCAACGCGTCAGTCAGGTGTACCGCAACGTGCGTCTGCACGAAGTGATCCACAGTTTCTATGTCGCATTCAAATCCTACTTCACCCTGCGCCGCTACGCCGACAGCATAGGCGTTAACATCTACAATGCCACTCCCGGAAGTTTCATCGACGCATTCGAGCGCCGTCCGCTTCCTTCAGAGTGATCACATTGGCAATCCGCCCGCTCTCCACTCCCAACCTGCGCGCCGAGAAGAAACGCTCAGGGTTGCACCGCGTGCATTCCGGTGGCATCGCCACATTATCCGCAGCGACTCCGGCAGCCGTTAGCTCTCTGAATATTGCAGCCCCAAGATCCACATGCGGACGCCTCCCCTCGTAGCGCGTCACGCATTCCTCCGGAAACTGTGCGGCGACCTCATCACCGACCTCAAAGCAATCCATGCAGATGCACGGTCCCATTGCCACAAGGATTCTTTCAAGCGCGGCTCCCTGACGCACCATCTCCTCCAGTGTGCGGCTTACGATTCCGGCGGCAGCGCCACGCCACCCTGCATGGGCTGCGGCTATCACCCCGGCATCAGGATCGGCGAGCATTACCGGCACACAGTCGGCGGTGTGTATGACAAGCGCTGTACCTGCCGTGCTGCTCACAAGCGCATCAACACCTTCGAGTACAGACCGGTCTGTATTGTGGTCAACAAGATATAAAATTATATAATAAACTGATTTACTATATTTTATAGAGTGCATAAAAGAGTAGTTTTGTAATTTAGTACCATTTTAGCATCACTATTTAGCCATCGTAAATAGAATCAAGAGATGGCGCAAATGGCATAGGACAATTAACTTCTTTGGCTGCATAATCCACATTCGTTTACCGTCCTCAAATCAGTCAACACCTTCCGGAGATAATCAGACGGTTAATTTATAACCACAACAAATAGATATTCACTGATTTTATATTTGTATTGCGTAGTTTTTCTACAATAATCGTATTTATAATTTGTTGTATGAGATTTTATTTGTATCTTTGCACCATACAATAGATAAAATCAACGATTATGATAGCAGAGTTCAGCATTGAGAATTTTTTCTCCATTAAGTCGGTTCAGAAAATCAGTTTTGAACCATCGGCAGATACTTTTATGTCTGATGAGTACTCGTATGAAGTTAAGGACGGTGTAAGATTACTGAAAGTGGGCATCATCTATGGTGCTAACGCTTCCGGTAAAACGAATATATTAAATGCCATTGAATTCTTCAAGATGCTGGTTTTGAGAATGCCTAAAGACAGGACTGAGAAAACCGGAGTTGTCCCTTTCATGTTGGATGACACCTCAAGGAACGAGAAGACAAAGATGTCAATGGTGTTCTATATCAACCAGTCGAAGTACATCCTTAGTTTTGAATTGGACGCAAAGCATATCTATTCCGAGACATTGATTGTTTATGATTCCATTCGCCCGACCAAGCTGTACAACCGAAGTTATGATGCCGCAACAGATTCCACGACCATTGACTTTGGCGTAAATCTGAAAATGACGAAGAAAAGCCAGGATGTGATTTCCGGCAACACTATCAATAATTGCAGTGTGCTTGCCGCGTTTGGCAAAAGCAACGTGGAACGGACAAGGCTGAATGATGTGTACGATTATTTTGCCAAGCAGGTAAAAGATGTATTGGCTCCCGGTATGTTGCTTTCGGGATATGTCAAATCACGATTGGATAAAGACGAGGCAGGAGATTTGAAGAAATTCATTTTAAATTTCCTGAAAGCGTCCGATTTCAATATAGAAGATGTGGTATTAAACGAAGAGGAAGAGCTGATTACCCCTGAATTGGAACAACTGATTCAGAATGCCCCTATTGATAAAGATGCAAAGGCTGAAATGCTTAGAAAGGGGAAAATTACAAATACGGAATTGACCTTCAGGCATAAGGCAGGCGATAAAGTATATGATTTGTCGGAAGAATACGAGTCCAATGGCACCATGAGGTTCTTGGGAATGGCGGTGATACTGAATTACCTGTTAAAGACCAATAGGTTTATGCCCATTGATGAAGTGGAGACAAGTATTCATTATGAACTGTTGGCTTATTTCATAAAAGTATTTTTGGCAAACAGCGACGGAACATCTCAGTTGCTATTGACAACGCACGACATCAATCTTCTCAATGAGGATTTTATTCGCCGTGATACGATATGGTTCACCGACAAAGACGAACTTGGCGAAACTAAAATAGTACGCCTGTCTTCTCTTGGACTGCACAAGAATCTTTCCCCATACAATGCTTACAAGCAGGGAAAATTGGTAAAGTTGCCGTTCTTAGGTAGTCAGTATATCAACCTGAATGACTAATGATATGGGACGGACAGTAACAAAAAGTATCGCCATCATTGGCGAGGGAGAAACGGAATGGTTCTATTTCGATTCTCTGAGAATTGCGTGTCGCTATCCTTTCAAGGTTGCGCCGGCTTTTCCGCAGCATAGCGACATCAATCATATCCTGAAACTGGTTGAGTCCTATTTGAGTAAGCAATATGATTATATCGTATGCCTGTTTGATATGGACAGGCTGTATCAATATCCTTCCGAAATGCAACTATACCAACGAGCAAAGAAAGAGTATAGCAAGAAGAAATATGCCGGAAAGGTGATGTTTGTAGAAACGAATCCTTGCACGGA
>CAJUKU010000018.1 GCA_910587425.1 uncultured Muribaculaceae bacterium | reverse complement strand
TAAGCACATCATTAGCCGAGCCTGTGGTGGCCAGCACACTGTTCTCCACGTTGGTAACTATTGCATTGCCCTTAATTCGGGTAGAGGGTAAATTTGCCTTTACAACCACTTCACCCAACATCACTGTCGAAGGTGTCAGGGAAAGAGTATTGAAATTACCGTCGGTAGGGATTGGCAAAAGCAAATCCTCGTAGCCAATCATAGAAATTTTAATTTTATTGACGGTGCTGTCAACATCTTCAAAAAGAAAAACCCCTGCATCATCAGTGACTTTTCCGTCTATGAAAGTAGAGTCAGACAACAACACAACATTGACGAATGAAACAGGTTGCTGTGTCTCATCCACTACCGTTCCAATAACATTTTTTGCAGACATAGAGAGTGCTGTCGACATGACTATGTATAAGATGCACACGATGATTCTCATATCCGAAATATTTATAATATTATCTAAACGGATGTTAAG
This sequence comes from uncultured Muribaculaceae bacterium, assembly GCA_910587425.1. Taxonomy (GTDB): domain Bacteria; phylum Bacteroidota; class Bacteroidia; order Bacteroidales; family Muribaculaceae; genus Paramuribaculum. The sequence continues at coordinate 37,369 of CAJUKU010000018.1, read as the reverse complement.
AACTTATAGTTCGGTTATACCTCCGATATGTAAAATCACCTTATTTGTCTCCCTTTTGTACCATAGGACTGTAACAGCCTCATTTGATGGCTTAAAAATACTTGGAAGCCAATTATTCAATGCAGATTAAGCCGCCATTAGATCCGATATATCAGAAAATACATTATCTTTGCTACTATAAAAAAACTAAACCCGATAGCTTGACGTATCAGGGGCTACCGGGAATCAACACTGCAAAGTTAGTGAGATTTTTATTTATAAACAAATTTGGCACGTAAAAAATCGCAAAATCGGATGAAATATTCTGAATTTCAACATATATTGTCGGGCGAGCGGCTCTAACGCTACCTTCTGGCGTGTGACAACAATACACGGAAAACAATGACCCTTTACAGGTTGAACCTCAATCTGTCGCAAGAGGTGTTTACCCTTCTGAGTTGCTTTGAGGTGGCTGTCAGAAATGCGATTGACCGTATTCTGACCGAAAGACTTGGAGAGAATTGGTTGCGCGATGCCGTGCTTGATGGAGGAATATTTGATGTGCCCGGTTGTCGTGACAGTGCAAAAATCATAAAGAAAGCATATAACCGACTGATGCGTGACGATTCCTATTCACACCCAAAACTTCTTGCGGAAATGGAGTTCGGAGTGTGGAAATATATGTTTGCCAATCCTCAATACAGGGCTGTCGGACGTACCTTACTTGCAATATTCCCCAACAAGCCCCGTTCATCGGCAGAAGTTCAATATAACAACACATTTATATTCAATGAACTGGATGGCATAAACATTCTACGCAACCGAATTGCCCACCATGAACCGATATGCTTTGCACGCCGCCAACCTGAAATCGGAACGTCCTATATCCTGAATGCTTATCAGACACTTCACAAACTGTTTATGTGGATGGGAATTGACAGCCATTCTCTTTTGTATGGTCTTGATCACGTTCAGCAAGTATGTGCAAAAATCAATCGACTAAAATAACATCTTAAGTCCATAAACAAGATATCCCATGTTGTAACATAGCATAACATACCAAACCACAACTATTTTTATCATAGTGCGTCATTTTTAGCCCGCGCATAGTTTTTTGCTCCCGGACGTACCATTTAATGCCATTCAATACTTCCATGGTAATTTAATTACTTACACATGGAATAGCTTTTTCATCGATGCGCATACGGATGTGCTACTTACCATCAAGCGGCGCGGTCACGAGTGCACCCACTTTTACTGGATACGCCACACAATCGAGTAGCGTTTGTACGTTCAGTCCATAGCGTTATTGTTAGTACAAAATTATTGCTTCCGGCTGCATTTTTAATTGCACTGAATTCGGTACAATTAAAACCCCAACAAGGATTACATTGTAAAATCTGTAACGGTGGCGGAATGGATCAGAAGAGGAACTGGATGCGTGCCTGGATGGTGTTGAGGCGGCAGGTGCGGAGGTCGAGGATCTCGCTGTCGGCAACGTGTGTGTAGGAGTAGCGCAGACGTGCGGTCACGTAGGAGTTTATGTAGTAGTTCAGGGTCAGCGAGGCATCATGAGAGCGCCCGCCGTAAATCCCGGCGCGGGTGGATGTGGCGTCGGTATAGCTGTACGCCGCCACAAGTTCGAGCGACCGCGGATCAGGTGTGGCGAGTCCTGCCTCATCATGCTGATATGTATAAGCCTCGCCGCAGATCAATCCGCGGAGCATCGCGTATGCCCCGTGAGCCTGATATGCAGGCAAAGCCACGGATGTCGACCCCTCGGAGGCTCGACGGCTTATGTTCATGAGGTAATACTGCGACTCAAGCGCCAGGCGACCGTGAGCGAGCAGCAGTTCGGGCGAGAATTTGAAAAGACTGCGTGCGTTGTCGATCCGCGCCGACAGCATCTCAATCTTATTGACACGCGTGGGGAAATTTGTAGAGAAGGAGAAATAGCCCGGCGACAGATTACCATCGGCATCTACTGTATGCAGAGCCGACTGTATCCAGAACGAGAGTCCTGCCTGAACCACACGCCCGGTGGAGTGCCATGGACGGTATACAAGGCGGGTCGATGCCGCGACACTCACCTTGCCCTGCTCGTTGGCGGGATGGCTCATGGACTCACGGTCGACAATGCCGCTGACGCCGGCGAAATATCTGCCGCGGTCATGCACGTAGGTTATTCCGAGATTACGCTCCGTAGATGCGAAAAATTCATCACCGGTATCTGATTCCATGCTCGGCTTGCGTGAACTGGAGCTGGCGGTATTCAGTCCGAACTGATGCGAGAAATATCCTCCCTGGAGATAATTCTCGGGATTTATGTCGTAGCGGATATACACATCCTTGAAACTCAGCTTCTGATAAGCAAATCCCACATCGACCTTAGCGCGCCAGTGACCATAGGATGCTTTCGCTCCGAGGCGCACATCGGGGATCGCGACACCGTCGGCAAACCGCGGACCGGCGCCGTCGGGCGTGTCATACAGCGGTCCGGAGGGGAGATACAGGGCTCCATCGAACAGCGCGCGCCCGATCGGGCGTACGGATAGTTTCTCCTCATACTGCTGTGCGGCTGCCGGAACTGCCATTGCAAACGCCGCGGCTGTCATAGCAGCGAGGATATGAGTCCTTAAAGAGTCGGTCATGATGATGTGGTGATGAATGGTTATGAGTATCGATCTGCGCGTTGAGGAGTGCAAAGGTAGGCAATTTCCGCCAATTACAGCATATTGGCAGCCCATCAGCTCCTTCTCCGCGCACTTTTGGCACGCTTTTTGCGTTATTCATTATACCTATGGATATAGATTTCAAATCATACAAGGACAGCGTCAGTGATGCGTTGCAGCACTCCCGCCTTGAGCGCGCGCTGACCGGACTCGACAATATGGTTGCCGCCATACAGGCACCGGCACGCTACCGCGACGCGATAGAGAATCTGCGCGCGAACTACCGCCTGCTGAAACAGTATGCGCTCGATGGCGCTGAGGATCCCCAGCGCGCGGCGATGACCGCACGGATGAAGGAGGATGCACGCCGCCTCTCGGCAGAGCTTGAGCGTCACTACCTCATGCAGCAATCGCCAGCCGTCTATTACTCCACGCTCCGCTTCGAGCAGAAACAGCCCGAATCAGGCATCGCCGGACTCATCGACTCCCTCCGGCAGATGAAGGAGATGCAGGGCAGACGGATGCTCAGCGGCGAGCCGTCGGTGCAGAGTGCCGACGAGGAGGCATTGCGGCAGTTGCAGCGACGGTTGTTCGACCGCGTGTGGGTGACATTCCCGCTGAGCAACGCCGACACCGACGCGCTCAACCGGCTGCTGTCTGACACCACGACTTCGCGCACGCTAAAACTGCACCTCACTGCCGCACTGCTGCTTGGCGCACTCAATACCTTCGACCATGCACGCGTGGAAACACTCGCACGGCTCTACATGCACCACAACGCCGACGCCGCGATATCAACGGCTGCGCTCTGCGCCATCGTGCTTATCGGCATGACCCACCGGCAGGAAATCTCCAGCGCACAGAGTGGCGACGCGCTCCACGCTCTCGCCGCACAACCGGGTTGGGGCGAGCAGGTGCGGATGGCACACACGCAGATAGTACGCACCGCCGATACCGACCGCGTGACCGACAAGGTGAACAACGAGATCATACCCGGCATGATGAGCCACAAGGCGGAGATCGAAGATATGTTCGGCAAGATGAACCTGGAGGAGCTGGGAAGTGACCCCGCCGATATGGAGATGAACCCCGAGTGGGAGGAGATGCTCAATAAATCGGGGCTCGCCGACCGTCTGCGCCAGTTTTCCGAACTGCAAGCCGACGGCTCCGACGTTATGATGAGCACTTTCAGTCACCTCAAGAGCTACCCGTTCTTTCATGATGTGGCTAACTGGTTCCTGCCATTCTCAGCCGACAACGCGCTCTCTGCGGCATCACACATGCCCGCCGAGCTGCTGACGATGCTCGAGAAACTGCCGATGCTGTGCGACAACGACCTTTACTCCCTCGTGTTCTCCACCGCCCGCATCCCGGAGGCACAACGGCGCATGATGTCGGAACAGCTGCGCGCCGCCGGGGTGCAGCTTGCCGAGATGCACGCCACGTCGCTCGATTCCGACCGTGCGGAGCGCGAGGCATACGCCCGCCGCTTCCTGCAGAACCTCTACAGGTTCGTGCGTCTGTTCCGCCGCAAGGAGGAGTTTGCCGACCCGTTCAGCCACGATGCCGCCCTGGAGGTGACCGGATGCGTCGAAGGTCTCGACTCTCCGGAGCATGTGCGCCTCTTGGCTGAGTTCTATTTCAAACGCGGCTATCACGCACACTCTGTCGCTTGCTTCCGTAAACTTATCGACGAGGCGGGAGTCAACGAAGCACAGGTATATCAGAAACTCGGATTCGCCTACCAGTCGATGCATGACTTCAAGAGCGCGGCAGAGATGTATGACAACGCCGACCTGATAAACTCCGACGACCGCTGGACCCTGCGCCACCTCGCATCATGCCAGATGCGCCTTGCCGATTATGCGGGTGCTCTCGACACGATGAAGCGACTCGAGCGCCTCGGGCAGGAGGATGCCGGAGCGGCAATCCGCATGGCGCGTTGCCTCACCGAACTCGGACGCCACAACGAAGCCCTCGACAAACTGCTCAAAGCCGACTATCTCACCCCCGACAATCCCCGGGTACTATCGATGATGGCTTGGACACAGCTGCTCACCTCCGACCTTGACGGCGCACGCGATACCATGCACCGCATTCTCGCCGGAACGCCCACCGACACCGACTATCTCAACGCCGGGCACCTCGCCATGCGCGAACGCCGTTACCGCGACGCTGTGGAACTCTACCGCCGCTGCGCTGAGGTATCGTCGCGCGAATCGTTCGAGACGCGCTTCAACGACGACCGCATCAGGCACCCCGAGCTATTCCCCGCCGACGACATGGCTGAGATAGTGCTCGAGGAGGTTCTGGACACCAATGACTGACCGTCAGATAACCAAACGCAAAACAACGACCACACACCGATGACAGAAATATTCCGCCAACCGTTCAGCACACCATATAATTCCACACCCTTCGGCAGCATCAGCGAAGAAGATTTCCTCACAGCCATACCGGCGGCTATCGACACGGCACGCAAAGCTATCGACGCAATAGCCACCGACACCGCACCGGCGACATTCGACAACACAATACTCGCGCTCGAACATGCCGATGACGAGCTGCAGCGTGTGCTCGGTGTATTCGGACCGCTGCAGAGCGCCATGGTGACCGACCGCATGTCGGACATCAGCCAGCAGGTGATGCCTATGATACAGGAGTTCAACACGGAGATAACGCTCGACGAGCGGCTGTGGCGGCGCGTAAAAGCTGTCTACGACTCGCGCGAATCGCTCGGACTTGACAAGGAAGACCGCCGCCTGCTTGAGCAGACCTATCTGAGTTTCAAGCTCAACGGTGCGCTGCTTGAGGGTGAGAACCGCAAGGAATTCGCGCATCTCCGCAAGGAGCTTGTACTGGCGGAGACCGCTTTCCGCCGCAACATACCGCGCGAGATGAACGCCCTGAACATGCCGCTGTCGGACATCTCGGAACTCGACGGGCTCCCGGCGCGCATCGTTGATGCCGCATCCGAAAAAGCCCGGGAACTCGGCGGAGATCACAAATGGGTGATAACCATAGACCAACCGACCTATACCGCATTCATGCGCAGCTCGCCCCACCGGCACCTGCGCGAACGGCTGTGGCGCATCTACAACGGACGGAATGTGAGCGGCGAGAATGACAACACACCCTACGTGAAGCAGATAGCCGGATTGCAGATGCGTATCGCGCAGCTGCTCGGCTACGGCTGCTATGCCGACCTGCGGCTGCAACGCTCCATGGCGGGATCGAAAGAGCGCGTCATGAAGATGCTCGGCGACCTTGCCGAAGCCTACCGCAAGCCGATGGAAAGCGAGATGCAGGAGCTTCGGGAATTTGCCGGACTTGAGGATTTCGCTCCGTGGGATTACGCATACTACGCCAACCTCATGCGCCGCGAGCGCCTTGGGTATGACGAGGAGGCTCTGCGCCCCTACTTCCCGCTACCGGCGGTGGTCGACGGTGTTTTCGGACTTGCCACACAGCTCTACGGTATCACTTTCCGCCCGGCTGAGGGTGTTGAGGTGTATCACCCCGAGGTTGATGTATATGAAGTGACCGATGCCGACGGTTCTTATCTCGGATTGCTCTACACCGACTTCTTCCCGCGCGCAACGAAGCGCCCCGGAGCCTGGATGACTGAATTTGCGGAGCAATGGGTTGATACGGATGGGACAGACCATCGTCCGCACATCTCCATAGTGATGAACTTCACACGCCCCACAGCCGATGCGCCGGCACTCCTCTCGCCCGATGAGGTGCGCACCTTCCTGCATGAGTTCGGGCACGCGCTGCACGGGCTGTTGAGCCGCGTGCGCCGCCGGTCACTGTCGGGAACGAACGTGTTCCGCGACTTCGTGGAGCTACCATCGCAATTGAACGAGAATTTCCTCACCCGGCGTGAGTTTCTCGACACATTCGCCCGGCATTACATCACCGGCGAACCGATAAGCGACGCGCAGGTGCAGAGCATTGTCGACAATGCCCGCTTCGGGGTGGTTTACGCATGCATGAGGCAGTTGAATTTCGGGATGCTCGACATCGCCTGGTATACCATCACAAGCCCGGTGGATGATGCCGCAGCATTCGAGCAGAAGGCGACTGCTCCGGTGGAAATATTCGCGCCACAGCCGGGGGCATTGATAAGCCCTGCATTCAGCCATATTTTCGGAGGAGGATATTCGGCAGGCTACTACAGCTACAAATGGTCGGAGATGCTTGATGCCGACGCATTCGAGTATTTCATCGCAAATGAATCGCCGGAAGCTGCCGACGGTAGTTCACCCCTGGCGCGCTTCCATGCACCGGCGATGCGTTTCCGCAAAGAGGTGCTCGAACGTGGAGACTCGGATGATCCTGCGGAACTCTACCGCCGTTTCCGAGGCGCAGACCCCTCGCCGCTCGCGCTGCTGCGTCGCGACGGTCTCGCCTGAAACCTGATTATCAACGGAATTGCCAGGAGAACGCGCGCAGTTTAGCCTCCAGTTCCGGAGCACGGCCTCCGCAATAGCGGTCGCACACCTGGTGAAACCGCGCCGAGTGGTTCATCTCCAGCAGATGTGCGAGCTCGTGGCAGACCACATAGTCGCGAAGCTCCTGGGTAAGGAATGTGCAGACGTGGGAAATGGTGATGATCCCGCGGGAGTCACAGTGCCCTAACGTGCGCTGTCCGCGCCCGATCTTCCACCCCGCAGGCGACGCCCCAACATTTGCCGCGATCTCACGTGCACGCGGCAGCAGAAGGCGCTGAGCGAGAGCATGCGCCGAGTTGTGTATCAATTTGCTGATGGCATGTGCCGCGTCGGTGCTTCCACAATCCACCCGGCTCCCCACACATACCTTTGTGACCGGCAGGTTGGGATAAGCGATCATACGCTCAGGATCCATTGCCGCATCACGGCATATACGGAATTCCACTCCCGGAAAAGAGAAAACGGTGCCCGGCTCGAACACCGAGGCAGGACGCGAACGCATCAGTCCCGCCTCCATCCGGTCGAGCATCTCAAGCAGCTCCCTGGCGGTGAACAGACGCGGTATGGTCATCTTCACCATACCCTGCTGCCACTTCGCCATGACCCTGCGCGACCGCCTGTTGAGACCGATCCGCACATCGCCAAGACGCGGGTGACGTATGATATTCAGATTATAAAGTTTCTCGATCATACTCCGGCAGCCCCCCAGAGCAATTTCTGTCGCAGGGCATCGATAAACGTATGCCGGTGCAGACGCACCACATTGATCACATGCGGTGCGCGCGCTATGGTGATTGTCGAGCCTGAACGCATCGGCAGCGAACGCCCGTCGATCGAAAGTGAGACCGTGGCTGAACGGCTGCGCATGGTCAGCTCTATGCGCGTGTCGGCGCTCACCACAAGCGGGCGCATGGTGAGCGAATGCGGCGCCACAGGGGTTATTACCCAACTCTGAGCCGACGGAGCAAGAATGGGTCCGCCCGCCGAAAGGCTGTAGGCGGTGCTTCCGGTCGGAGTAGCTACGATCAGCCCGTCGCCCTGATATGATGCAAGCTGCTCGCCATCGAGGCGCGCGTCGACGGTAATCATCGATGCCGTATCCTGGCGCAGGAGAGCCACCTCATTGAGCGCGTATGGACGTGCGGGAAGCGGCAGACCATCGCCGCTGACAGCAAGCATGGCGCGCGGCTCGACTATGTAGCGGTTGCGGAGTATATCGTCGACAATCTGCTGCGCCTCGGCAAGCGGTGCCGCCGAGAGATAGCCGAGATGACCGGCGTTGATACCCATGATAGGCGTTGGCGCAGGGCATATATGGTTTGCCGCATGCAGGAATGTGCCGTCGCCACCCACACTCAGCGCCAGATCCGCCTCCACGGCTCCATGGAATGTGGAGCACCGCGCCACTACGGAATCACTTCCGAGCAGTCCGGTGAGATAGGCATGGTACTCCGGCTCGAACGTCAGGCTGACGCGCCGGTTCAAGCCCTCGAACAGCTGCCGCAACAGAGGCGCGCATCCATCCTGATAGGTATTTCCGAAAACTGCTATGGTATTCATGACAGACTGCGTGGCGTCACACGCGCTCTATATGGGCGAGAAGCTCTCCGATACGCTCTGAAAGCGTGTCGGCGTCATCGTCGTCCGGATTCATTCCGAGAAATTCAACCACGTAGAAGCCGTAGCGCTCGAGCGAGCGTGCCACCGCGTAGGGGCTGCGGTGGCTCACGCGCAGGTCAATGATTATCTCACCGCGGTCGGTCACGCGGTCGGTCACATTCATATTCAGCAGGTTTGCCTCGGCATCCTCAACCGCATGAGCGATGCGCGATGCCGAGAAGTCAGTGCGGTAGCAGGCTACCGACAGCTCCGACACATCGTCGAGATGCGGGAAAACCCTCGCCGGCGAGTGATGCGGAACCGCGTTTATGAGACTGTCCTTTTGAGCGTTACGCCTTATTATGTTATCTTTCGGGGTCAAACTTTTTATTTTCTGAGTTATTCTGACTATTTTTGTCCTCAAATTCCGTATGCAAATTTACGAAATAATCCCGACATACAATATATAAAAGCAACGCCCGGCTCAGCGAGATAGTTTTCCGTCCGGCGCCCATAAGAAAAAATGACCAATCTTAGCGTAAACATCAACAAAGTTGCGACGCTCCGCAATGCACGCGGAGAGAATGTGCCTGATGTGGTGAAATTTGCCATTGACTGCGAAGCGCTCGGAGCCAACGGCATAACCGTGCATCCACGTCCCGACGAACGCCATATCCGCCGTGCCGACGTCTATGCACTGCGTCCGGCGGTAAAAACAGAATTCAACATAGAGGGCTACCCCTCGCCCGAGTTCATGGAACTGGTGCTGCAGGTTAAGCCCGAACAGGTCACACTCGTGCCCGACGCTCCCGACGCGCTGACCTCAAGCGCCGGATGGGACGTAGCCGCCAACCTCGAATTCCTGACCGAGACAGTGGAAAAACTCCGCGATGCGGGGATCCGCTCATCGATATTCGTGGGCACGGACACTGACAACATACACCTTGCCGCGCGCGCCGGAGCCGACCGTGTGGAGCTGTACACGAAACCTTATGCCGACGGCTACGCCGCCGACCGCGAGGCTGCCGTGGCACCCTTTGTCGAGGCGAGCCGTGCCGCACACTCCTGCGGGCTCGGCGTGAATGCCGGACATGACCTCAGCCTCACCAACCTGCAGTTCTTCGCCGAGCGGGTGCCATACCTCAACGAGGTATCGATCGGTCATGCGCTCATATCCGACGCCCTTTACCTCGGTCTGGAGCAGACCATAAAGGCATACAAAGAATGTCTCTCTAACAAATAATCCACCATACAATGCTCACATTATTAGCCCAACCGGTTGCCGCAGCCACAGTGGCGGATACCGCCACTGTGATGACCGACGCCGCCGCAGCTGCCGCTCCAGCCGCGCCTGTGGTGCAGGAACTGTCGGTATGGCAGCTCTGCCTCGAAGGCGGATTCATCATGCTCCCGCTCGCACTGCTCTCGCTGATAGCGATCTACATATTCATCGAGCGTGCCATAGTGATACGCCGCGCAGCGCGTGAGGACGCCTCGTTCATGCAGCGCATCAAGGACTACATACATGAGGGTGAGCTCGATTCCGCCCTCAATCTCTGCCGGCACACTGACACTCCCTACGGACGTCTGATAGCCAAAGGCATAACCCGAATCGGACGCCCGATGAACGATGTGCTCGTGGCTATCGAGAACACCGGCAACATCGAGGTAGCCAACCTCGGCAAAGGGTTGCCATGGCTCGCCACCACCGCCGCAGGAGCGCCTATGCTCGGATTCCTCGGCACGGTGATCGGCATGGTACAGGCATTCTATAACCTCGCGGCTGCCGGCTCGTCGGCTAATATCGACGTGCTCGCCGGAGGTATCTACGAAGCGCTCGTGACCACCGTAGCCGGACTGATAGTGGGCATCATAGCACTGTTTGCCTACAACTATCTCGTGGCGCGCATCAACGGCGTGATGAACCGCATGGAGGGGAAGACCATGGAGTTCATGGACCTTCTCAACGAACCTGTAAAGAAGTGATGCGATGGCACTGAAACGCCAGTACGACATGTCGTCGCTCTTCTCCATGGCATCCATGACCGACGTCATTTTCCTCCTGCTGATATTCTTCATGGTCACCTCGACTTTCGTGTTCCCGACCGCGCTGGAGATCAACCTGCCGCAGAGCTCGGAGCAGACCGCCCTGAAGCCGTCGACACGCGTGTATATCGACAAGGAGCAGATAATCTACGCATCGTTTGCCGAGGAGGAGCCGCAGGCTGTCACCGACGAACAGCTGCTCGGCTTCCTGCAGCTCGCGCAGTCGCAGCAGCCCGACGGAGTGATAGCACTCTATGCCGACGCCGAGGTGCCTTACGGTAGGCTCGTGGAAGTGCTTGACCTCGGCGCGCGCAACGGACTGAAAATGGTTCTCGCAACAAAACCTGCGCCCAGCTCGGCGCGCCCACGCCAATGACACCTGAACGCCGCGCCCGCCTGATAGCCGCCATAGCCACCGCCATAATCTTCATAGCGCTGCTGTGGCTAATGCTGTCGATGTATCTCAAATACACCGGCGATGAGCCGCGGGTATGGCCTCCGGAAGACACTTCGGAGCTGCTGCTTGACGGCGAATATGTCATGACCGGCGATATTCCGCAGCCCGACCGCGATTCGGAGACCCCCGCGCAGGCTTCCGCATCGGAAGCGGTGCCGGAGACCGAGGATCTGCGCGATGCCGGACCGGCAGCCGACCAGCCCGCCCCTCCGGTGACATCCACCCAGGAGTCGCCGGTGAAGGTGCGGGAGAAGGCTAAGCCGGAGCAGACCGGACCCACCCGCGAGGAACTTGAACGCCAGGAGCAGGAACGGCGCCAGAAAGAGGCTGCCGACCGCATCAACAAGCGCGTGAGCTTCGGCGGCTCAGACAAGGGTAAAGCCGACGCCGGCAAGAGCGGATCGCCCAACGGCAACGCCGCATCAGGCGCATTGTCAGGTATGCCCGGCACAAACCTGAAGGGACGCACGCTCGCCTCGTGGCACAAACCCTCCGGCACGGAAACCGGAACGATAACCGTCAGCGTGCGCGTCAACCGCCAGGGGCGCGTTGTCGCCGCATCCTACTCCACCGGCACAGGCGCCGTTGCATCAAGCCCTGCCGCCCGCCGCAGCTGCGAGCAGGCAGCGTTACAGTCGCAATTCTCCGTCGACCTCGACGCTCCCGCGGAACAGGCGGGAACCATAACCTACAGGTTTGAATAACAATACATACAACACCCCATGAAAAACTCCTCGCCACACCCCCTCGGATGGGTTCCCACGGTCTATTTCGCGATGGGACTTCCGTTTGTGGTGCTCAACATGGTCGCAGCCGTGATGTTCAAGAACCTCGACATACCGAATGCCGAGATAGCCTTCTGGACATCGCTCATCATGTGGCCCTGGACCATAAAATTCCTCTGGAGCCCGTTTCTCGAGATATTCCGCACGAAGAAATTCTTTGTGGTAGCCACACAGATCGTCAGCGGACTCTTTTTCGGCATCGCCGCGATCGCGCTTCACATCCCCGACTGCTTCGCCATCATGATAGCCCTGTTTGCCGTCATAGCGTTCAGCGGGGCGACACACGATATCGCTGCCGACGGCGTCTACATGTCGGAACTCACGCAACGTGACCAATCGCGCTATATCGGCTGGCAGGGTGCGTTCTACAACCTCGCCAAGCTCGTAGCCACAGGCGGACTCGTGGGTCTTGCCGGCATACTCGCCCGCAGCTTCGGCGGTACCGACACACCGGCACGCGAACATTTCGTCGACGCATGGATGATCGTGCTCGCCATAATCGGCGGCGTGCTGCTGCTCCTCGGCGCATGGCACACCCGGATAGTCCCCTCCACCGCCCCGCCCGCAGCAAAGGGGGCGACATTCAGCGAGGGGATGAGCAAACTTCGCGGTGTCATTGCCGCATTCTTCACCAAACGCTACATCTGGCTCTACATAGCCTTCATCATCCTCTACCGCCTCGGCGAGGGATTCGTGATGAAGATCGTGCCGCTCTTCCTGATGAGCTCGCGCGACAGCGGCGGTCTGGCTCTCTCCAACGAACAGATCGGACTCTATTACGGCACCTGCGGCGCTGCGGCGTTCCTGCTCGGATCGCTGCTCGCCGGCTACTACACCGCCCACCGCGGACTGCGCCGCTCGCTGTTCACGCTCTGCTGCGTGTTCAACATCCCCTTCGCCGCCTACGCCATACTCGCATGGCTGCAGCCCGAGAGCATGGCTGTGGTCGCCGGAGCGATAATCGTGGAGTATTTCGGCTACGGATTCGGGTTCGTGGGGCTCACACTATTCATGATGCAGCAGGTGGCGCCCGGACCGCACCAGATGGCTCACTACGCCTTCGCATCAGGCATCATGAACTTCTCGGTGATGCTCACCGGAGCCGTGAGCGGCTACATCAGCGACGCCCTCGGCTACGGACCCTTCTTCACCGTCGTGCTGCTCGCCACCATACCCGCGTTCGTGATCACCTGGTTCATACCGTTCACACATCCCGACGCTTCGGCTGAGAAAATCGCCGCCGAGGCATCACAGACAATAGAATCAACAACAAACACCGCACAAAATGATACAGATCACCGGGCAGCCCCTGCCGCAGATGCCCTGGCAGGACCGACAGCCGGGGAGTAATGAGGTGATGTGGCGATGCACGCTCAACCCGATCATCCCGCGCAACCTGCTCTCCACCTCCAACAGTATTTTCAACTCCGCCGTGGTGCCTTTCGGGCGCGACGGATGGGAATTTGCCGGAGTGTTCCGCTGCGACGACACCAACCGCCGTATGCGCCTCCACACCGGATTCTCCCACGACGGCATCAACTGGCGCATCTCGGAAGCCGATGTCGATTTTGTTGCCTCCAACCCTGAGATCGGACAGTGGGAGTACGGCTACGACCCGCGCGTGACCCGTATCGACGACCGCTATTGGGTCACGTGGTGCAACGGCTATCACGGTCCCACAATCGGCGTGGCATGGACTACCGACTTCAAGGTGTTCCACCAGCTTGAGAACGCCTTCCTCCCCTACAACCGCAACGGCGTGCTCTTCCCGCGCAAGATCAACGGACGCTACGCCATGCTCTCACGCCCGAGCGACACCGGGCACACGGCATTCGGCGACATATTCTACAGCGAATCGCCCGACATGGAGTTCTGGGGTCACCACCGGCATGTGATGAGCCCCGCGGCGTTCGAGACGAGCGCGTGGCAGTGCATGAAGATAGGCGCCGGTCCTGTGCCGATCGAGACCTCCGAAGGGTGGCTCCTCATATACCACGGCGTGCTCCGCTCATGCAACGGCTACGTCTACGCCTTCGGGTCAGCGCTGCTCGACCTCGATGAACCCTGGCGCGTGATAGCCCGCAGCGGCCCTTATCTCATATCGCCGCGTGAGATCTACGAGCTTACAGGCGACGTACCCAACGTCACATTCCCCTGCGCCGCCCTGCACGACCCTGAGACCGGACGTCTCGCCGTCTACTACGGCTGCGCCGACACCGTCACCGGACTCGCCTTCGGCTACATCCCCGAGATTGTAGCCTGGACAAAAGCGAATTCCATCGTCTGACGGATGCGCAACCATTTGCATAACACGGAGAAAATGTGTAACTTTGCCGCGCAATAAGTAAAAAGCTATATAAAGTCTAACTTATTAATTACAACCAAACTATTATTTATTAACTTTTTAAATGGCTGAAAACGTAAAAAACACAGCAGTCGAGGATTTTGACTGGGATGCCTACGAAAACGGCACCACCTCCCACGAGAAATCACGCGAGGAGCTGACCCGCACTTACGACGAGTCGCTCAACACCGTCAAAGACAAAGATGTAATCGAAGGTACCATCATCGCCCTCAACAAGCGCGAGGCAGTGGTTAACATCGGCTACAAGAGCGACGGTATCATCCCCGTCAACGAGTTCCGTTACAACCCCGACATCAAGGTTGGCGACACCGTTGAGGTCTTCATCGAAAACCAGGAAGACAAGAAGGGACAACTCATTCTCTCACACCGCAAAGCCCGCGCCGCACGCTCCTGGGACCGCATCAACGAGGCTCTGGAGAAAGACGAGATCATCAAAGGCTTCATCAAGTGCCGCACCAAAGGCGGCATGATCGTCGATGTGTTCGGCATCGAGGCATTCCTCCCCGGCTCACAGATCGATGTGCGCCCCATCCGCGACTACGACATCTTCGTAGGCAAGACTATGGAATTCAAGGTTGTCAAGATCAACCAGGAGTTCAAGAACGTGGTAGTAAGCCACAAAGCCCTCATCGAGGCTGAGCTCGAGCAGCAGAAGCGCGAGATCATCGCCAAGCTCGAGAAAGGTCAGGTGCTCGAAGGCACCGTCAAGAACATCACCTCCTACGGTGTGTTCATCGACCTCGGCGGCGTAGACGGCCTCATCCACATCACCGACCTCTCATGGGGACGCGTAAGCCACCCCGAGGAGGTTGTGCAGCTCGACCAGAAGCTCAATGTCGTTATCCTCGACTTCGACGACGAGAAGAAGCGCATCGCCCTCGGTCTCAAGCAGCTCCAGCCCCATCCATGGGACGCTCTCGATCCCAACCTCAAGGCAGGCGACAAGGTCAAAGGCCGCGTGGTTGTGATGGCAGACTACGGCGCATTCGTGGAGATCGCCCCCGGCGTAGAGGGTCTCATCCACGTGAGCGAGATGTCATGGAGCCAGCACCTCCGTTCAGCTCAGGACTTCATGAAGGTTGGCGACGAGATCGAAGCCGTTGTCCTCAACCTCGACCGTGAGGACCGTAAGATGAGCCTCGGCATCAAGCAGCTCAAGCCCGATCCATGGGAAGATATCGAGATCAAATACCCCGTCGGCAGCAAGCACACCGCACGCGTGCGCAACTTCACCAACTTCGGCGTATTCGTTGAGATCGAAGAGGGCGTTGACGGTCTGATCCACATCTCCGACCTCTCATGGACCAAGAAAGTGAAGCACCCCAGCGAATTCACCCAGATCGGCGCCAACATCGACGTGCAGGTGCTCGAGATCGACAAGGACAACCGTCGTCTGTCGCTCGGCCACAAGCAGCTCGAGGAGAACCCCTGGGATGTATTCGAGACCATCTTCACCGTCGGCTCCGTACACGAGGGCACCATCGTAGAGATGGTAGAGAAGGGCGCTGTTGTTGCTCTCCCCTACGGCGTTGAAGGCTTCGCCACTCCCAAGCACCTCGTGAAGGAGGATGGCACCTCAGCTCAGGCTGATGAGAAGCTCAACTTCAAGGTCATCGAGTTCAACAAGGACAGCAAGCGCATCATCGTCAGCCACAGCCGCACCTTCGAGGACGACGCCAAGGCTGAGCAGCGCCAGGAGCGCAAAGCTAAGCGCGCCGGCAAGCGCCAGCAGGAGGAGACTCCCATGCTCTCAACCCCCATCGAGAAGACTACCCTCGGCGACCTCGAGGCTCTCGCAGCACTCAAGGAGAAACTCTCCGAAGGAAAGTAAAAATATCAATCCCTTCCATATCGGGCGTTGTGTCAATGACACGACGCCCGATTTTTTGTGCATCTACCTTCACCACCATCCCGACTTGCGGAGTATGGCTGGTTGTAGGGGCGGAGGTATGGCGCGAGCGCAGCGCAGCCTACCTCCGTTAGCTGTTTGCGCATAGTTGGTGTAGGTTTTTGTAAACAGGTTGATCGGAGGTAGGCTGCGCTGCGCTCGCGCCATACCTCCGCCCCTGCAACCTGCGCCTCTACCTCCGTCGTTATCTGTCAACATCATGGCTGGGATTAGATTTGTGAAAACCATCTACACAAATCACTCCATTCATCCGGATGGGTTCTGTGTGGTTCTGTCTGTTCCGTGCAGTCATCGCTTCGCGAAGACATAAGTTCTGTGTTGCTCCCCCTTTACTCCCCCTTTATAATAAGAGGAGAAGATGCAACACAGAACTTTTTTCATTGCCCGCCGGGCAATGACCCACAGAACCTGAAGAGCGGCACAGAACCCTTATACGGCGGCAATACAGTTTAAGGGAGCAGTCATGGAAGTTCCGTGTTGTTCTTTCAGTTCTGTGGCGGCGTGTCAACGCCTTTAGAGTTCTGTGTTGCAGTCTTTTTCTCCACACATATGTCACGAGGCTGATGGGCGCACTGAAACGGAGGTAGGCTGCGCTGCGCTCGCGCCATACCTCCGCCCCTGCAACCACCCATACAGCCGCCCCTACAACTGCCCAGGTATGGGATGGGGCGTTTCGCAGCGATGCGGGCAGATTAGGCACTTAACTTTGCGTTGTCAATCCACCACAACCCACCACAACATCACTTAAACTATGGAAGATACACCAACCACACCATCCGCAGCCGAATCGCCGGATCAGAACATTCCGGCTGGCGATCCTGCCACCGAAAACTCCACCACGCCAACCGTACACGCAGCTGACACCACGCCAACCGTCCACGCGTCCGGCACCACACCGACCGCCAACACCACAGACGACACCACAACGCCGACAGCCGTCGATGAAACGACTCCACCACAGCCGGAACCCACAGCGCTCAGCGAGCAACAGGCGCTGACCACCGCGCGGCTGATGCAGATGCTCTCGGAAGCCGAGGAGCGCGGCTACATGCGTGCCCGACGTGAGCTAACACCGACAGTGCCAATCGGAAGCGACACGCCACTCTGGGGCGATCCGCGCCGGATTGAGTCGGAACGGCAGAATGTCGTGGAGCTCGGCGACGAGTTCCTGAGCACCATCCGCCCGACCATCTGGGACTGAACACTGAACTCTTTCCACAAAATCTTTAAACTTAATCACACAAGCTATGACACAAATCGCAAACGGACATGCCGGAGGGCGCCACATCACCGACGGACCGCTCTCCACCCCAATGATCAACGAAGCCGCACCGGGACTGCTGCGCAACGACATCGACACCCGCGTGGCGCGCATACGCCCCATGGCTACACCCATCGACCAGATCAGCCGCATGATCGGCGCCCGCCGCGCCGCCTCGATGATCGTTGAGTATTACTCGGTCGACAACAAGTCGCAAACCGCCACTTTCAGCGGCTCCGCGACCGAAACCAACGAGGAGAACCCTGACGGCTACATGATCTACACCGTGGCTTTCCGCGAGAACGGCGTGGTGGCACCCACCGACACGCTCATGGTGCCGTCGGTAGCGGCTACCGGCGGATGCCTCGTGCTCTACGTCACCGAAGCTGTAGAGGGCAACACCTACAAGGTCATCGCCCTTAACGGCGCCACGACAGCGGGCGTGAAAGGGATGATCGAGGGGGAGCTGCGTGGCGCCACCGCCGTGCGCATGGGACGCGCAGCCAGCGAGCTCGACGTGCAGACCACGCAGTTCGAGGCGCTCCCCCGCAAGTCGCAAAATAACTGCCAAATATTTAAGGCTCAAATAGAACAGGGCACATTCGCGCGTCTCGCCGCCAAAGAAGTGGGCTGGACATTCTCCGATCAGGAGGAGGTCGCGGTGATGGATATGCGCATGGGCATGGAGAAAAGTTTTCTCTTCGGAGTGCGCGCACGCCTGCAGACAGCCGGAGGCACCGACGAAGTGCTGCTCACCGAGGGAATCTGGACACAGGCACAGACCGACTTCAGCTACAGCGCCGATGATTTCTCGCAGAACACGCTTATCGACCTGATGCGCACCGCTTTCACCGGCGACCGTGCAGGATCGCGACGCAAGATACTCATCGCCGGGTCCGACCTCATAGCCCGCATCAACAAGCTCGACCACACCCGCACCGTGACGGCACGCGACACCGTGACCCGCTGGGGTATCGATTTCAGCGAGCTGATCTCGAAATTCGGATCGCTCTACGTGGTGCACAGCGAGGTGTTCGACCAGTGCGGACATGAATCTGACGGCATGGTGATCGACCCTGAATATCTTGTGAAGTATGTCCACGTGCCGTTCCGCGTGGAGCGTATCGACCTCAAGGGAGCCGGCGTGCGCAACACCGAGGCTGTGGTTGTCACCGAGGCAAGCTGCATGGCTCTGCGCCACCCGAAAGCCCACGTCCGTGTAACCCTCGCCGACTGATCCGCGCATGGTGTGCTCTGACTACAGCTACACCCTCACCTCCGACGAACTCCTGGCACGCGTGCGGCAGCAGCGTGCCATGGAGCCTGTCGAGGAGGGATTCACACGCATCGACTCCACCGGCGCGCTCGACCGTATGCGCGGACGTCTCCGTGCTCTCTACATGCAGGCGCTTGCGACACTCGATCCCGCCATGCTGCCGCTGACCGAACTCGCCGCCGAGGCAATGCTCACCAACGATCCACCCTCAGCCGACGGCACCCCCGCAGGAGCCACACTGCACCTCCCCGCGCGCTGTATGCAGCCTGTTGAGGTGCGGCTCACCGGATGGCACGTCAACGCACTGCTGACCGACGCCGGATCGGCTGCCGCAGCCGCACAACGCTCCCCTTTCAGCCGCGCGGGATGCTGCGCGCCGGTAGCCGTACGGTCACACGGCGGCACCATGCGGCTCTATCCCGCCACCGCGGCTACACAACCGGAATCCCTGCTATGCGTCGCCGCACCCGCGAGCGACGACATTTATCTGCTCACTCCGCAGCTCGAACAATACTTGACCGACCATTATGACATCTGACAATCCACTCAATATAGCCATAGAGGCTTG
This sequence comes from uncultured Muribaculaceae bacterium, assembly GCA_910587425.1. Taxonomy (GTDB): domain Bacteria; phylum Bacteroidota; class Bacteroidia; order Bacteroidales; family Muribaculaceae; genus Paramuribaculum. The sequence continues at coordinate 17,995 of CAJUKU010000018.1, read as the reverse complement.
GATGGCGGGAGCCGACCTGCGCCAACGCCGCCGGCGACACAAGAACTACACCTACGGCAGACAATGGGATGACATCTACACCGGACGCGACGGCAGGAAGAAGACCGAGTTTGAGTTCGCGATGGAATGCGGGCACCGCCCCAAGACCAACAATCTGCTCCGGCAGATGGTGAAGACCATCATCGGGCTATGGCGCCGCGACATAGCCCCCGACCATTGCGGCACCGACGCCGCTACCGCCACGCGATGCGCGCTCGCCGAGCTCGACGCACGCATGCTTGAGGAATTCCTCATCTCCGGCTGCGCGGTGCAGCGTGTGGTCACCGAGCGACGCACCGGAGGCGAGGGGGTATGGGTCGACAATGTCAGCCCGGAGCGGTTCTTCGTCAGCCCCTTCACCGACCCGCGCGGCATGGATATCGAGGCTGTCGGCATGATCCACGACTTCAGTCTGAGAGAAGCTACCATACGGTTCGGCGACACCGCAGCCGCCCGGCGCCGTGTGGAGAGCATCTACAAGGTTCTCGAAGGGAGCATACCGGGAGGATTCGACACCGATGCCGCACCGTTCCTGACACCGCGCCACGGACGCTGCCGCGCCATTGAGCTGTGGACGCTCGAGAGCCGCAGGATGCTGCGATGCCTCGATCCGGCACGGCAGACCACCTACATACTCCCGGCGAAAGAGCTGCAGCGCGTGCTTGCCGAAAACCGGCGGCGCGACAGGGCGGCACACATCATTTACCGACATTTCGACACCGTGCGGTGGCTCTGCCGCTGGATGGCGCCCGACGGATCCACCCTCGACAGCTACCTCTCGCCATGGGGGCACGCCTCCCACCCGTTCGCCGTAAAGTATTACCCGCTGACCGACGGCGAGGTGCACCCTTTCGTGGAGGATGTCATTGACCAGCAACGCACCATCAACCGCCTCATAACGCTCCTCGACACCATCCTCAGCGTATCGGCAAAGGGGGTGCTACTCTATCCTACCGAATGCCTTCCGCACGGCATGAGTGTAGACCAGCTCACCAGCCGGTGGAGTCAGCCCGGCTCCATAATACCATACCAGACCACCGACACCGGTGCCGAGCCGCGCCAGATCAGCGGTCCATCGGGCGATTCCGGCGCCAACGCGCTGCTGAATCTGGAGATGCAGCTCTTCGACCGCATCTCAGGCGTCAACTCAGCCATACAGGGACGCGACGGCACCGTCAACACCTCGGCGGCACTCTACGACGCCCGCACACGCAACGCCACCAACTCGCTCGTCGACGTGCTCGAGAGCTATGCCTCATTCATCGATGCGCGCAACCGTATGATTAAGGATTGTTAACATCGGTGTGCCCCGATTCTTTCACACCTGCCGCTGTATCTTTGCCAATAACACAATTAAACGGACTCTCACCAATGCCAACCGCCACACGAACTATGCGAGCACACCAATCAGCACGCAACCGCGACTTCCTCCGCGCATGCCGGCGCATAATCGACCGCGCCGACCCATCAACACCGCTCACCATCAAAGAAGTGGCTGCTGCCGCGGCAGCATCGCCAGCACCTGAATTTTACCTTTCCTACGAATATGCCCTGCGGATCATCAGCTCGCCGGAGCCGAAACGGCAATGCGCCACAGCCGGGGCGGTGATACGGCGCCGTCGGGAACTGCTCGCACGACTTGACGCCATGCTGGCTGCGAACCCCGGCATGGACCGCCGTGACGCACTGGTTAGGGTGCTCGAATCGCCCGCATCAAGCTTCTTCATCTCACCCGAGACCGGACGGCGCATAATATCCGCCCATGCGCGCCGTCCGCGCTGAAGTCCATCACCTGTTGCATCCTGAAACCCATACACATACATACACCGACAAAACCGATCATCCATCATGACCATCTCCCTGTCAATCGATGCTATCTGTGCCGAAATCCTTGCCGAAAGCGCCATGCGCCACTATCTCCGCGCCGACCGTCCGGAGCCGCTCACACCCGACCGGCGCGTGGCACTGCGCCAGCTCATCACAGGCGCATTCGCCTCCACGGCACTTGAAATGAGTCCGTACGTGACCGAAGCCACGGAAATGCCCGACGGCGACACCCTGCGCCTCGAGATCCGAGGCGATCCTGACGCCGCGCCACAGATTCGCCGCTCCATCGAGCACATCATAGCGCTCCGCGTCATGGCACGCGTATATGCCGCTGTCGACGCCTCACTCTCGGCACGCCTCGCCGCCAACGCCGACACAGCCGGAACAGCGCTCACCGGCTCTCTCCGCCCTGAGCCCGCCGCGCTTGCAGGAGCGCAGATTCGCCCCCACCGCATCTGACCCGCGGCAGGGCGCGGTGCGCCGCCTTATTTTTTGCTGTTTTGATTGAAAAGCGTTACCTTTGCAAAAGGTGTGGAACGCTTGTGTTTACAAGTGCTTTCACCCTTTTGCAGCCGCCTTTGAGGCAGCTGCGGTAATGTTTAATTTTATCTATTCATAATGGCAAAAAAAGAAAGTATTCACGACCAGAGGTACATGCTGTCGGTAGTCGACGAGCGGCCATGGGCGTATATTGTTGAACATGAGGGGAAAAATTATCCCGTAAGAAAGTTTGATTTCCAACGCCGCTCAGGGCTTTCACGACCGTTGCGCGTGCAGTGCATAGGAGAGCGTCAAGCCAACGGCTCCATTTATTTCAAGCAGGATCTCGCGCCCATATTCGCCGAACGCTACAAAAAAGGACAGATCTACGATTTCACCATCGACGCCGACATGACCAACGCGGCACGTCCGCACTACAAGGTGTCTGACGGTTCAGGCTATTGGATCCCCCTTCCCGCCAAGGATGATGTCGTGCTCCACAAGGGCGACCGCGTGAAGTTGCGCGTCACAAGCATCAAGGGTATCTTCCTCAATCTCGAGCTCGTGCGCGACTATCTCCCCGCTGTAGCCGAGATCCCCACCATTCCCGACCTCGCCGCGCGTTTCGGCACACCGTTCCTGCGCCTGCTCACCACACTGCTCCGCGCCGATGCGCTGCCGCAGGCTAAGGCACTGTTCGAGCAGAACGACCAGGGATGGCTCATCACCGGTCTGCGCGAGGCACGAGAGAACATATTCGCGCTCAACGACACCGCCGCATCCCACCTAGCCGAAAGCGTAGGGGTGTTCCGCGACATACTGACATTCCTGCTCGAGGACTCCGCGTTCCTCTACAATGCCGGCGACCAGCCCCGCAACGTGCTTCAGGAGGAGTTTGCCCGCGATGTGGCGCGCGCCGACGACCTGCTCACCGCCATACAGCTCGTCGAGCACAAGCAGCACGACCGCTTCGTGCGCGAGACATTCGACAAAATCCGCCGCTCAGGCTATCTATACCGCCCCGAGAGCAAGCTCCGCACGCTCATGTACATCTTCTCGCTGCGCTCCAAGCTCATAGACAAGTGCATGGACCAGCTGATAGAGATCATACAGCAGGGCGACACCGATAACTGGAAAGCTGAGCCTTTCCGCAGCGCGTTCGTCGAACAGCTGCAGCTCTATATCGACGCTTGCCACGCGCAGTTCGACACCGTCAGCGATGCCGAGGCTGACGCAGCCACCGCCAACCGTCTCGACCGCATGATCCGCGCGCTCGCCATACAGCAGCTGCTCGAGGAGACCGACGCCACCCCGTCGGAGGAAACAATCATAAACCGCTCGCGCCTTTACCGCTACTACGCGTTCATGAAAAATGCCGAGCGCGACCGCATGCTCGAGAAATCGCTGCACGTGCTGCTCACGGAGGATATCGAGGATGGCGAGTACACCTGGTCCGACACCACATCGACCATGCGACTGATGAGCCGCCTCCTTCACGCACCGGAGCCTGTCGACGGCGTGCAGAAATATGAGAACGGCGGCGTGGTGATGAACATCAAGGACAGCCGCATAGAGTTCCGCGCCGCAGCCGACAACGCCACACGCCCCGTGCTGCCCAACCTCGGACTCTGGCACGGACTGCAGGTATATCTCCCCGCACTCCTCCCGCCGGAACTGCGCACGCCACGCAGCATCGGCGACTACCGCAGCGTATGGAACGAGATCGAACACCGCCTGTTCCAGGAGCGCCGCGTGCGCCGCGCACCGGAGCCGGTAGTGGTGAAAGAGCGCATACGCATGCCCGAAGTGGGCGAGGTGGTCGACATCACCGTCGACCGCAGCGTCGACGAGGGACTTTACACCTGCCACGTGGTCGAGACCGGATTCTATGGCGACGGCACGCTCGACATACGCGAGATCTCCGGATCACGCCGTCCGCTGCACATCAAGGCATTCCGCGACACCGACGGAAATCCGCTGCTCTTCAAAGCTAAGGTGATCGCTTCCGACGACAACACCCTGCGTTTCAGCCTGCTTGAGGAGATACGCCGCTACGTGCGCGAGATGGTCGACATCGACGATGAGGTGGCTTGCGTGATCAACAACACCCCCTCACGCGCCAACGACTTCACCTACACCGGACTCACCGAGCACGGCTACATAGTCAGCATAAAGGCTGACGCCGCAACTACCGGACTGAAACTCGGCGAGCAGGTGAAAGTGTGCATAGCCGGATCCACGCGCGACGGAAGCATAATACAGGCTACATACGCCGGTCCGAGCGACGTATTCGTGGAGTACGAACCTGCGCTCGAGACGCTGCTCTACAACTACGGCAGGGAGATACCCGCAGAGGAGCTTCCCGAGACCGACGAGACAGCCGAGGTGCAGACCGACGGATCAGACAACGACGTGCTGCTCACCGACGCCACCGCACGCGAGGTGATGCACATCATAGCACGCCGCGCCGACATGGAGACCGACCTTGTGCGGTCATACAACTATTTCGCCGCCGCACGTCTGCTCGCACGCATGATCTCGGCAAACGAGGACGACACAATGCGCCAGTATTACGACCAGCGATGCCGCGTGCTCGAGATACTCGACGATTTCGCCACTAACGGACGCATTGACCTCGACCGCCTTGAAAAATTCAACAGCCAGATAATGCGGGGATCCGCATCGACCCCCTACGGCATAAAGCTGCGCATACTCGCCGCGATGGAACGCCCGGAATACACCGACGCCGTGTGGCAGGTGGTCAAGGAGACCAACTCCGACGAGATCTCACAGCTCGGACGCCTCGTGATAGCCTACAACGCCATCGACGGATTCAAGCTCGGCGAGGAGCAGCGCAAGATCCGCGAGCACATATACACCCTGCTGAAACTCGACATTGAGCGTCAGCCCGAACAGATAGCCGGCGGCACAGAGTCGCAGCTCGTAGAGTTCAAGACGAGCGCCGTCTACCCTGCCGGAGGAGTGATGCGCATCGATGTCAAGAAGCAGATGACCGAGCTTGTGCAGGTGATCGCGGGATTCCTCAACTCCACGGGGGGCAACCTCTATATCGGCGTGAGCGACGAGGGCTATGTGCGCGGACTCGCCAACGACCTTGAATATTTCGGGTCGCTCGACAAGATGATGCTCGAACTGCACAACTCCATCCGCGCTCAGATAGGATTCATACCGTCCTACGCCGCCTACATCAGCATCCAGCCGATGCAGTTCGGCGAGAAGACCATTCTCAACGTGCGCCTCACCCCGCTGCCGAACCCGGTGCAGGTCAACGGTGTATATTACGAACGCCAAGGCTCGTCGACCGAGTATGTGCCCAAGAACAAGGAGGATGAGTTCCTGCACCGTCGCCGCAACCTGATGGTAGCCCCGCAGGCTACTGCAACAGCCAGTCCTGCGACTCCCGCCGCGGCTGACATTGCCGAGGTGAAAGACTCTGCGCCCGCACCTCTACCTGCAAACCCCGAGCCCACGCCCGAACCGCAGGTTGAGCCACAGCCGTCGGCGACCACCTCTGCCGCCAAAGCGCCCTCCGAGATGATCGCCACCTCACGTCTGCGCCGCAACCATCTGCACTACGAGGGCGCGAACGATTACGTGACTCCGGCGCTTTTCTTCTTCGTAGAGGCTGATGGCTCATATCAGATTTCGCACGACGAGATATGGACCGACGATACCGCCGCCCTCGCTCTCGGACTCACCGAGGAGGAGGCATCGCAGTCAGTCCTCGTGGTCTACGCATCGGGACATGTGGCGAAAGTCAGCGTCGACTCGCTCCTGCGCTCCAAGCGTTGCAAGCTCTGCGCCAAGGAGAAGATCGTGTTCATGGCACCGGTCTCCGACACCGACGGCTTGCTCGCATACTTCAAGGACGACCGCAACGTCTACTACAAGCAATATTTCGCCCCCGAATCACTAATCGACACCAAACCGACCATTCTGGGAGAGAAGATAATCCCCGGCACACCTGTACATTGCGAGACCGTATGCGCCGAGTGCCACACCAATTTCACCGGCATACAGCGCAACGGACAGCGCGTCGGGCGCACACGCATCGAACTCGACAACGACATAGCCGACTCATACCACCGCCTCGGCTGATCATTGACATAACCATAAATCAACAGGAACATGACATTTTCAGAAACCTGCAACAAGATATTCGCCGACACCATAGCGCTCTACCATGAGGCTGACAATGTCGACGCCACAGTGTCCAATCCGTACCCCGAAGGTTCGGTAGAGCACACCCTCTTCGCCAAAAACTGGATCGATGCCGTGCAGTGGCATCTTGAGGATATAATCCGCCTCCCCGACATCGACCCCGTCGAGGCTCTGGCACTGAAACGCCGTATCGACCGCTCCAACCAGGAGCGTACCGACATGGTGGAGGAACTCGACACATACTTCCTGCAGCGGTTCTCAGACGTGGAGCAGCTGCCCGGCGCTACCATCAACACCGAGAGTCCGGCATGGGCGATTGACCGCCTCTCGATACTCGCCCTTAAGATCTATCACTGGGACATCGAGGTACGCCGCACCGACGCTACCGAAGAGCACCGGCAGCGCGCGGCATCGAAGCTCGCCGTCATGCTTGAGCAGCGCACCGACCTTTCGTCGGCTATCGACACACTTCTCGACGACATGGCTGCCGGACGAAAGCTGATGAAGGTGTACCGCCAGATGAAGATGTACAACGATCCGTCGACAAACCCCATGCTCTATGGCAAGAAAGCGTGACGATGACGACGACCTGCGTCCCGACGATTTCGACATACGCGGTGCCCGCAATGCCGCTGCCGAGAGCGACAAGGACATAGAGCGCGCGTTGCGCCCCTCGGAGTTCGGCTCGTTCAGCGGTCAGGACGCCATCGTGGAGAACCTGAAAGTGTTCGTACAGGCGGCACGCCTGCGCGGCGAGTCGCTCGACCATGTGCTACTGCACGGTCCTCCCGGACTCGGCAAGACCACCCTGTCGGGCATCATCGCCAACGAACTCGGCGTAGGCATGAAAGTCACATCCGGACCGGTGCTCGACAAGCCTGGCGATCTCGCGGGAATACTGACATCGCTCGAACGCAATGACGTGCTGTTCATCGACGAGATCCACCGCCTGAGCCCCGTAGTAGAGGAATATCTATACTCCGCCATGGAGGACTACCGCATCGACATAACGATCGACAAAGGTCCCGGCGCACGCTCCGTGCAGCTCACGCTATCCCCCTTCACCCTCGTGGGAGCCACCACACGCAGCGGACTGCTCACATCACCGCTGCGCGCGCGTTTCGGCATCAACTGCCACCTGAAGTATTATGACCATGCTGTGCTTGAGCGCATTGTGCTCCGCTCGGCGCGTCTGCTCGGAGTGGGATGCGACAGGGAGGCTGCGCAGGAGATCGCCATGCGCTCGCGCGGCACGCCCCGTATCGCCAACGCACTGCTGCGCCGTGTGCGCGACTTCGCGCAGGTGAAAGGCTCAGGCTCCATCGACCTCGAAATAGCCCGCTATGCCCTCGAAGCTCTCAACATCGACAAATACGGACTCGACGAGATCGACAACAAGCTCCTCACCACCATAATCGACAAGTTCCGGGGAGGTCCGGTGGGACTCACCACCATCGCTACCGCGCTTGGCGAGGATCCCGGCACAATCGAGGAGGTCTATGAGCCGTATCTCATACAGGAGGGATTCATCAAGCGCACACCGCGCGGACGCGAGGTGACTGACCTGGCATTCGCACACCTCGGACGCGCGCGCATCCCGGAATCAGGCACGCTATTCTGAAAGCATACAATATCCTACACACCGCATGGGAGCTATAAAATCACTCGCTAAGGACACCGCGGTCTACGGACTGAGCAGTATCATCGGCAGGTTTCTCAACTGGCTGCTGGTACCGCTCTACACCCACGTGTTCGCCGATGCCGAGTATGGAGTGGTGACATACGTCTACTCCGTGGTGGCGCTCGCCCTGGTGATACTCACCTACGGCATGGAGACCGGTTTCTTCCGCTTCGCCAACCATGAGCGCTACTGTAGCGCCGAGGAGGTCTACTCCACAGCCATGACATCGCTCGCCGTTTCGTCGGCACTCTTCTTCGCCGCCGTAATGCTCACCCTCGACGCATGCGCCGCGGCTATGCAGTGCGCCGGTCACGAGAGTTTCGTGGCGCTGATGGCTGCGACGGTAGCACTCGACGCATTCACGGCGATACCGTTCGCATGGCTGCGCTACCGGAAGCGCCCCATGCGGTTCGCGGCGTTCCGTCTTGCCGGAATAGCCATAAATATCGGGCTCAACCTCTTCTTCATCCTGCTCTGCCCGATGATATGGGAGCATGATCCGGGACTGATAGAATGGTTCTACGACCCCGGCTACGGAGTTGGCTACGTGTTCCTGAGCAACTTCATCTCTTCAGCCGCCATGCTGCTGATGCTTATTCCCGACATGACCGGATTCCGCTGGCGTTTCAACACCACGCTCTGGCGCGAGATGCTGCGCTACTCCCTGCCGCTGCTCATCTTCGGAGTGGCGGGAATCATGAACCAGACACTCGGCAACATCATGCTCCCCTGGCTCGTGAGCGGCAGCGACGGCATAGCGCAGCTCGGCATCTACGGCGCCAACTACAAGATAGCCGTCGTGATGGTGATGTTCATCCAGGCATTCCGCTTCGCCTACGAACCGTTCATTTTCGCCCAGGCGCGGCGCGATGCATCGACACCCGAGGAGACAAACCGCGTGTTTGCCCTCACGATGAAATATTTCGTGATATTCTCGCTCGTGATATTCCTCGGCGTGATGGCATGGCTCGATCTGCTGAAATACCTGATCGATAGCTCCTATTTCGTAGGGCTGCGCGTCGTTCCGGTAGTTATGGTAGCTGAGTTCTTCTTCGGAGTGTTCTTCAACCTCTCGCTATGGTACAAGCTCACCGACCGCACGATCTGGGGCACATGGTTCTCGATCCTCGGGCTTGTCATGACCGTAGGGCTGAACATACTCCTCGTACCGCGCATTGGATATATGGGTTGCGCATGGGCGGCATTCGCCTGCTACGGCACAATGATGGTGGCTTCCTACCTTGTTGGGCGCCGCCACTATCCGATACCCTACGACGTACGGTCGTGCACACTCTATTTCATCGGCTCCATAGCCGCCTACGGCTTAATGCTGCTCATACCCTCCGGCATAGGAACCGTGCCTGTCATTGCGGCACGCACGCTGATCGTCGCGCTTTTCGCACTTGCAGTGATGAAGCGCGAGCGGCTCACCCCCGCACGCCTCATCCCACCCGCACTCCGCTCACGCCTCATGCGGCGCCGGTAAAATGCAGTCACACGCATAACGCACACTATGAACGTAAAATTCACAAACCGACTCACTGATTTCTTCGTCAACTTCTTCACCCTCGACGACCTCGTGCCGCAGGCTGAGGCAGAGGCTGCGATACGCGACGGAGTGTCATTCCGCGGCACAAACATACTCATCCTCATAGTCGCGATATTCATCGCATCGCTCGGACTGAACACTAACTCCACGGCTGTCATCATAGGTGCCATGCTCATCTCCCCGCTCATGGGACCGATCATCGGCATCGGGCTCGGAGTAGGCGTGCATGATTTCGAACTTATCAAGCGATGCGTCCGCAACCTCGTCATGGCGGCAGGGTTCTCCATGCTCGCCTCGATGCTCTACTTCCTCATATCACCCGTCAACGAGGGGCACAGCGAGCTCCTCGCCCGCACATCGCCCACAATCTACGACGTGCTCATAGGATTCTTCGGCGGAACGGCAGGCATAATCGGACTCGGATCGAGGAGCAAGGGCAACGTCATACCGGGCGTGGCTATAGCCACAGCGCTCATGCCTCCGCTGTGCACCGCCGGATACGGACTCGCCACCTGGCAGCTGCACTATTTCCTCGGCGCCACCTACCTCTTCATAATCAACTCAATCTACATAGCTTTCGCCACATTCATAGGCGTCAAGCTGCTGAAATACAAGGGTGCCGACACGGTCGACAACCAGCGCGCGCGCCGTGTGCGCCGCATCGTCTACGGGCTTGCGATACTCACAATGCTTCCGAGCATCTGGCTCACCTACAACATGCTCCGCTCCAACAAGTTCAACATGAACGCCAACCGGTTCGTGACCGAGGAGTGTAATTTCCCGGCTACCCAGGTGCTCAGCAAGGATGCATACACAAAGGACGGTCAGCATTACATCCGCATAGCGCTGATAGGCAAGATACTTCCCGCCGACTCACTCAATATGGCACTGTCGTCGCGGCTCGGTTTCTACGGACTCGCCGGCACAAAACTTATAATCGTGCAGGGCGATGAATCATCGCGCACCGACATGACGCAGTCAGCCGACGATATCTTTCGCCTCACGCAGTCCACCATCACCCGCCAGCAGGAGGAGATAGACTCGCTGCGCCGTCTCACCCGTCAGGGGGAGAGTGCACGCGCCATCGGCAAGACCATCGCGCCGGAGCTTAAGGTACTGTTCCCGCAGATCGAGGATATCGCAGTCACGGAGCCGGTGTTCGCCCGCGTGACGCAGGACGAGAGTCTCGACACTGTAAGTGTGGCGCTCGTGCGCTACTCCTCGCCTATGTCCAAAGCGCAGATAGATAAGTTCCGCGAGTATCTTTCGGCACGCCTAAAACTACCCGACGTGCGCATAGTGGAGGTAAGCGCATCGCTGCTCGATAAACCGGCGGCACAACAGAATAAAAAGCAAGTCACCACATCCGCCTCGACAGAATAATCCACAGACCCCTATGACTGAGCGAAACAAACAGCTGACCGTAACACTCGTCTGCCACAGCGATCTGCTTGGCGGAGCAGCCGTAGTGACCTACCGCCTCATGCAGGCGCTCGCCCATGAGGGGGTGCGCACACGTATGCTCGTGTTCACCAAAATCTCATCCGACCCCGCCGTGGCGGTGGTGGGCTCACGAAGCATACGCGGAATCAAGTTCATGGCTGAACGCGCACGGATCATGCTTGCCAACGGCTTCAACCGCGACGATCTCTTCAAAGTATCAATCGCCAATACCGGATATGCGATCGACCGCCACCCGTGGGTGCGCGAATCGGACGTGGTGGTGCTCTCATGGATCAACCAGGGCATGATGTCGCTCTCCGACATACGCCGCCTCGCGCAGAAAAAGCCTGTTGTGTGGACAATGCACGACATGTGGTGCCTCACCGGCATCTGCCACCACGCCCACAACTGCACCCGCTACCGTGACGAGTGCGGATGCTGCCCGTTCCTGCACTCGTCGCGCCCCAACGACCTCTCGCACACCGTTTGGCGCCGCAAGAAAGAGCTTTATTCACGCATACCGCTCAAGTTTGTCGCCGTCAGCAACTGGCTCGCTCAGCGGTGTGCCGAAAGCTCACTGATGCGCAGTGCCGACGTAGAGGTGATCCACAATGCCTTCCCGGTAGGCTCATTTTTCACCGAGAAAGTCTATCAGCTCGACAGCTATGGCATCGATCCCACAAAATCGCTCATATTGATGGGTGCCGCGCGTCTCGACGACCCGATAAAGGGCTTCAGCTATGCCGTTGAGGCGCTCAACCACATATTCGACAACTACCCCGTAGCCGCCCGCAACAGCCAGGCGGTGTTCTTCGGCGCAATGCGCAATCCAGAGATTCTCGACGAGCTGCGCTTCCCTCACGTATGGGTCGGACGAGTCAACGACCCGCGCGTTGTGCGCGCTCTCTACGGCGGCGCAAAAGTCGTCATATCATCCTCGCTCTACGAGACTCTGCCAAGCACCCTCATCGAGGGGCAGGCGTCAGGTTGTCTGCCGGTGTCGTTCGGCAAGGGCGGACAGGCTGATATCATCACCCACATGAAGGATGGCTACATAGCCCGTCCGCTCGACTCCGTGGATCTTGCCGAGGGTATAATGTGGGCACTCCGCCGGGAGGTCGACCGAAAGGCGCTGCAGCAGAGTGTCACCGACCGCTTCGGATCACGCAAGATCGCCCTGCGCTACATACAATTGTTCAAAAAAATGCTATCCTGATGCAGACCGTACTGTTCCACGAAACGATATTCGGACCTATCCACAGCCGCCGCCTCGGCACATCGCTCGGTGTCAACCTCACACCCACCGACGGCAAAATATGCTCGTTCGACTGCCTCTACTGCGAGGCGGGATTCAACGCACAGGGACCCGGCAAGACCGGAATGCCCACGCGAGAGCAGGTGCGCGAACGCCTGGAGGCGAGGCTGCGGCAGATGAAGGAGGAGGGGGCGTCTCTCGACGTAATAACCTTCTCCGGCAACGGCGAGCCAACGCTGCACCCCGACTTCGAGGGCGTGATTGACGATACCATCATGCTCCGCGACAAATACTATCCCGAGGTGAAGATCAGCGTGCTCAGCAACTCCACGCGCATCACCGATCCGGCGGTGGCACGCGCACTGCGCCGCGTCGACAACAATATTCTCAAACTCGACTCGGCGATAACACCGACCATGCGCATGATCGACCGCCCGAACAGCCCGGCGTTTACCTCCGAGGGAGTCATAGACCAGCTCGCGGCATTCGCCGGCAACGCGATCATACAGACCATGATGCTACGTGGCAGCCACGACGGTAAGCCGATCGACAACACCACCCCTGAAGAGATCGACGCCCTGATCCGCGCATACCGCACCATACACCCACGGCAGGTGATGCTCTACTCCATCGACCGCCGCACTCCGGAGCAGGCGCTCGTCAAGGTGCCCCGCGAGGAGCTTGAGCAGATCGCCGCAAAAATACGCGCCGAGGGCATCAACGTAACCGTAAGCTGACAGAGCCATGAACGAGACAGAACAGACACCGGAGCGTTTGCCGCTCCTGACACCCGCACCGCTGCAACCGGGCGACCTCATAGCAATCGTCTCACCATCCGGCACCATAAAGCCCGAGTTCGTGGATTCGGCGGTCGACGTGCTACAGAAGCAGGGATGGCGTGTGCGTGTCTATCCACACGCCAAGGGGAAATTCCGCACCTACGCCGGCACCCCCGACGAACGCTACGCCGATCTCAGCGCAGCCCTGCTCGATCCGGAGGTAAAGGCTATCCTTTGCGCACGCGGAGGATATGGCGCCGTACACCTGCTCGACCGCCTCAACGCCCTCCCGCTGCGCGAAAATCCCAAATGGATCATAGGCTACAGCGACATTTCCGCACTCCACGCGCTCATGACCACCAACGGCATAGCCAGCATACACGCCCCGATGGCTAAGCATCTCGCAACATTCGACGGTGCCGACGATGACGCACAGGCTCTTTTCGACATACTCCGCGGACGCCAGTTCAGCTACAGCATACCCCCTTCGCCGCTCAACCGCTGCGGCAGCGTCACCGGGCAGCTCACAGGCGGAAACCTCGCCGTGATCGCCGGACTTATCTCCACACCATTCGACGTGATACGCCCCGGCACCATACTCTTCATCGAGGATATCGCCGAGCCGATCTACAAGACCGAGCGCATACTCCATCAGCTCCGCCTGAGCGGCGTGCTTGGATCGCTCGGAGGTCTGATCGTGGGGGCATTCACCGAATACAGCCCCGATGTCGACGGCAACAGCATGGACGATATGATCCGCTCGATGGTTGCCGGTTATTCCTACCCCGTAGCTTTCGGGGTGCCGGTAGGTCACGTTGACCACAATCTCCCCATGATCGCCGGAGCCACGGTGACCCTCACCGTTGCCCCTGATGCAACAACCATAAAATTCCACTGACATGAAACGTCTCGCCTACCTGCTTTCCATAGCCGCGGCATTTATTGCCGCCGCCTGCGCCGACAAGGATTCATTCACCGTCGAAGGGCAGATCGAGGGTGGAGGCGCGCAGACCGTCGAGCTGCTCTACTTCACCGACGGCGCCGCCAAGCGCCTCACAGCCGCCGCTTCCGACGGCAAATTCTCGCTCACCGGCACCGCACCCCGCCCTGCGCTCGCCTATCTGTCGGTAGCCGGAAACGCACCTCTCGCCACGCTTGTGGTCGAGAACGGCGACAATATCAGCTGCACCGTCAACCCCGACAGCACCGTCTGGAAAGCGTCGGGCAACCAGGCTACGGAACTGCTCGCACGCTTCACGGCTGAAAACGCCTCACTGCTCCGCTCCGGCGACGATGCCGCCGTAAACAGCGCCGTGGCGGCTTACGTCAAGGCAAATCCGAAACGCGTGGCATCGGCAGCACTTATAGTCACCTGCTTCCGCACCCGCGGACATGAGCTACAGCTCGACTCCATCATGTCGCTCCTCGCGCCCGAAGCGCGTCAGCCAGCCGTGCTGCAGAATTTCATGTCGACCGTAACCACACAGATCTCGCTCGATGCACGCCAGCGGCTTGCACCGATGTCGTTCTACGAAAGCCGCGACACCACATACCGCTACGTGGCGCAGCGGCAGACACTCAGCCTCTTCGCTTTCACCGACGACGACCGCACCGCCCGCGACAGCATAATTCCACGCCTCCAGGCGCTCGCCGACTCCTTCCCCGCCCGCCGGTGCCGCATCATCGAGGTGTCGCTCGCCCTCGACAGCGCCGAATGGCGCCGGACGCTCGCCACCACCCCCGAAGCCGAATGGCAGCGCGTATGGGCGCCCGGATCTGTGTCGGCACCCCTGTTGCGCAAGCTCGCCGTCAGCCGCGTGCCATTCTTCATCGTTGCCGACAGCCTCGGCGATCAGCTCTACCGAGGATCATCCGTCAGCCACGCCGACAACCTGATCCGTTCACGGCTGAAGCCCTGACACACACTCTCTCCTCCTCCCCTCATTATCACTCACCAATTATCTGAACAGCTATGCTCGTCAAGACCTACGGAGCAGCCCTGCAGGGCATCGACGCAATAATAGTGACAATAGAGACCGTCGTCGAACGCGGTTTCTCATTTTGCATGGTCGGACTACCCGACACAGCCGTCAAGGAGAGCTATCAGCGCGTCATGGCGGCGATGCACCAGAGTGGTGTGGACTTCCCCCGCCGTTCGGTGATGATCAACCTCAGCCCCGCCGACGTGCGCAAGGAGGGAGCAGCCTACGACCTGCCGATAGCCGTCAGCGCCCTCGCCGCCGACGGAAAACTGCCCGCCGACCGTCTCCCCTCGCTCATGATCATGGGCGAGCTTTCGCTCGACGGCACGCTCCTCCCCATCGGCGGAGTGCTCCCCATGGCTATACAGGCGCGCAAGATGGGATTCGAGGGGATGATAGTGCCTGAGCGCAACGCCACGGAGGCTGCCGTGGTCAATAATCTCAACGTTTACGGCGCATCGAGCCTCACCCAGGTGATCGGGTTTCTTCAGGGCACAGCGCCTATAGAACCTACCGTCGTCGACACACGCGCCGAATTTGCCGCCGCACAGCAGACGTTCGACGTCGATTTCTCCGAAGTGAAAGGGCAGGAGAACGTGAAGCGCGCCTTTGAGGTGGCATGCGCCGGCGGTCACAATATACTGCTCGTCGGACCTCCCGGCTCTGGAAAATCGATGATGGCTAAGCGGCTCCCGTCGATATTGCCGCCGCTGACGCTCGCCGAAGCGCTCGAGACCACAAAGATACACTCCGTAGCCGGACGCCTCAAAGGGGGTTCACGGCTGCTCACACGCCGTCCGTTCCGCGCCCCGCACCACACCATATCCCCTGTGGCGCTCGTAGGCGGCGGTGCCAACCCCATGCCCGGAGAGATCTCGCTCGCCCACAACGGCGTGCTTTTCCTCGACGAGTTCCCCGAGTTCTCGCGCGCCGTGCTCGAGGTCATGCGCCAGCCGCTCGAAGACCGCTCGATCAGCATAGCACGCGCACGCTACGCCATAGAGTACCCCGCCGGATTCATGCTCGTGGCGAGCATGAACCCCTGCCCCTGCGGCTACTACAACCACCCCACCCGACCATGCGTCTGTCAGGGCGGAGCCGTGCAGAAATACCTCAACCGCATCTCCGGGCCGCTGCTCGACCGCATAGACCTGCAGGTGGAGATACTCCCCGTGCCGTTCGACGAGATCGCCTCGACACCCCCAGGCGAGCCGAGTGCCGACATACGCCGCCGCGTCATGGAAGCCCGCGCGCTCCAGGCAGAGCGGTTTGCCGGCGAGCCGGGAGTGCACTGCAACGCCCAGATGTCCACCCGCCTCCTCAACACTTACGCCCGACCCACCGAAAAGGCTATGGCGATACTCCGCGACACCATGCTGCGCCTCGACATGAGCGCACGCGCCTACACACGCATCCTCAAGGTGGCACGCACCATCGCCGACCTCGACCACTCCGCCGACATCCTCCCCCACCACATGCACGAAGCCGTCGGCTACCGCACCCTCGACCGCTCCACCTGGGGCGCCCCCTGATCCCCCTGCAGCGGCGGAGGTAGAGGCGGCGCTTGCGGGGGCGGAGGTATGGCGCAGCCTACCTCCGTTCAGCCTCACTCCGCGCGTCGGAGATGCGCAACTTGGTTAACCCCACACGAGACAGGGAGCGCACAGCGCGACATGTCCGTGTGGGGACAGATGCCACCCCTCTCACCTCACCCCGCGCATCGGAGATGCGCAACTTGGTTAACCCCACACGAGACAGGGAGCGCTCAGCACGACATGTCCGTGTGGGGGCATAGCCACCGCCTCACCCCCACCCCGCGCATCGGAGATGCGCAACTTGGTTAACCCCACACGAGGCAGGGAGCGCGCAGCGCGACATGTCCGTGTGGGGATGTATAGACCTCCATCATCGCTGGCGCTTCGGAGATGCGCAACAAAAAAACGCCCGATTGCTTGATATTATCCCCCACACACCGTATCTTTGTCAATTATGAGTAAAGTAGTCGCGCTATATCATGTGGTTTTTTGCACAAAACACCGTAAAAACACTCTGCCTATCGGCAAAGTAGAACTCCTATACTATTACATCTGGGGGATTCTCAAAAACCACAACTGCTTTCTGCACAGAATCGGTGGTATTGAAAACCATATACATCTGCTCTTCGACTTACCTCCAGACACTGCATTATCCGACATAATGCGTATGATAAAGAGTGATTCAAGCACATGGCTCAAAGCGAACCAAGAATTTCCATTCTTCAACGGTTGGGCACGCGAGTACTATGCATCAACAATCTCCATTAAAGAGCTTGAACCGGTGAAACGATATATAGCGGAGCAGAAAGAGCACCACAAGCGTCTTGACTTTGCCGAAGAGCTGCGGCGCATAGGGGAAGAGTACGGGTTGACGTACTTCGACAAGGATCTCACAGATTGAGGAAGTTGCGCATCTCCGAAGCGCAAAGTCACACCCCGACAAGCATCATCGGTACACGACACCCACTCCACTTAACACCACAGATATAGCCACGCCTCGGCAACGGTGGATACATAGCCACCCCTCACACCCCCTCCGCGCGTCGGAGATGCGCAACCCGGTTAACCCCACACGTGTAGACCGAGCGTAGCGACGGGCTACCGTGTGGGGGACAGTCGTCACCCCTCACCCCCACTCCGCGCTTCGGAGATGCGCAACTTGGTTAACCCCACACGCGTAGACCGAGCGCAGCGACGGGCTACCGTGTGGGGACAGCCACCACCCCTCACCCCCACTCCGCGC
>CAJUKU010000017.1 GCA_910587425.1 uncultured Muribaculaceae bacterium | reverse complement strand
AAGATGCATAGTATGGCTCTTTTATTGTCCGTTTTTATTTTGTGTGATTATATATACTTGATAAACACCATAATAGCAGCGTTCATGGGCGGCATGATGTAAGCCTGAGAAACCGAAAATATAAACAACAGATAGCAGTGGCTGTGCCTGATCTGGCACAGCCACTGCCGTTTCAAGACGTGAGGTAATCCGCAGCCATAGCGTCTTTCTACAGAGCGGATTCCTACGATAAGCGCTTCGCACAACGAAACAGTTGTACTTTATTTTTAACGGACTGAACACGAACCGGGTAGCTTGCCAAGATGTTTTTATAATACACTTCTTACCTCTTAATTAATCCGAACAACTATGAACTACAATGATGAAATGAAACGCCTGGAAGGTCATCCGGCGATGAAGGAAATTCCGGAGAATTTCGAGAACGAGCTGCCGGTTGCCGCCGCAGGAAGCGGTGCAGGAGGAGCTGCGAGGACGCCGCGACGCAGTGGTATCAAGACCGGAGCGATATTGACTGCAATAGGTGCATGTCTACTTGGCGCGCTCGTATTTTGGGCATCGGATTCATATTTCAGCAACCGCAGCAGAAAACTACAGCAGCAGACAGCTGAAAACGCAATCCCCAATAATGCACAGAGAGCCACCACCGCCCGTACAGCAGCACTTGCTCAAGCCGTACCGTCAGCCGAAGATGTAACAGTCGGCTACACAGCTGTAGAGACCACCGAAGCCGACGACGGAACAATCCTGGAGGCACTCGACGCATACCTTGCCCAAAACGGCAACACTGATCAAATTGATGCGAGCATGAGCGAGTCTACTGCTGCACAACAAAATTCCGCTGCTACAGCCGACAATGAGGATGAGTATGCCGAGTTCATCGCCGAATCATCGCCCGATGCGGTATATCTGTTTGCTACCGACGGCACTGCTATCGCCGAGAATGCCAACCTGAATGCCGTGGCTGAAGAAGCCGTAGAATCAGACGCCGAAGTAGTGGTAACCGCCTATACCGACGAGACTGGCTCTGCCGACTATAACCGCAACCTCAGCGAGCGTCGCGCAAATGCCGTAACGGATTATCTCGTTGCCCATGGTGTTCCCCGCGACCACATAACAACCCTCGGTTGCGGACCGACACACAGCTTCGCCACTAACGCACAGGATCGCCGTGCAGAAGTACGCCTCGTATCATAAATCATGGTCCGGTGTTACTACCGTAAATGTGTCTCCATGTGGGCGGCGTGACACTTGAACACGCCTCATAAGGACTCACATAACTCTAAGACCTACTATAGTTTATAAACATACAAAATATTCAGAGCCGCCTCCAACCGGGGCGGCTTTGTTATAATTTGTCGCCCGATCCGCCACAATTTCTTGCTTTTGTCCCGATAAATCACTAACTTTGTGCGATTTTTACGGAACAAAAAATATTTTTAGCATAACATTTATGTCACAACCAATCAAAAAAACCATCCTCCTGCCCGACGGTCGCGAGATCACTCTCGAGACAGGCAAGCTCGCCAAGCAGGCTGATGGAGCGGTAGAGCTGCGTATGGGCAACACCATGCTTCTCGCCACTGTAGTCTCGGCAAAAGAGGCTGGCGAAGGTGTGGACTTCATGCCCCTCCAAGTGGAGTACAAGGAAAAATTCTCGTCATTCGGCAGATTCCCCGGCGGCTTCCTGAAGCGCGAGGGACGTGCCTCGGACTACGAAATACTCACAGCACGCCTTGTTGACCGCGTGCTCCGTCCCCTTTTCCCCGACAATTACCACGCTGACACATTCGTCAACATCACCCTTTACTCGACCGACGGCGTCGACATCCCCGACGCTCTTGCCGGACTCGCTGCATCGGCTGCAATCGCCGTGAGCGACATCCCCTTCAACGGTCCGATCTCCGAGGTGCGTGTGGCACGTGTCGACGGTCAGTTCGTCATCGACCCCACCTTCGAGCAGCTTGAGAAAGCTGACATGGAGCTGATGGTCGGCGCCACCTACGACAACATCATGATGGTAGAGGGCGAGATGAACGAGGTAAGCGAGGCTGAGCTTCTCGCCGCCCTCAAGGCAGCACACGAGGCTATCAAGACACAGTGCCTCGCACAGATCGAGCTCGCCAAGGAGCTTCAGATCGTAAAGCGCGAGTACTGCCACGAAGTGAACGACGAGGCTCTCCGCGCCGACGTTCACGACAAATGCTACGACAAGGCATACAAGATCGCCCAGGCTGGCTGCGCCGACAAGCATTGGCGTCAGGAGCAGTTTGACGCAATCTGCAACGAATACATCGAATCACTCCCCGAGGAGGAGCGCGACGAAAAGACTCCCCTCGTGAAGCGCTACTACCACGACGTTGAGAAAGAGGCTGTGCGCCGCTGCATTCTCGACGAGGGCGTGCGTCTCGACGGTCGCCGCACCACTGAGATCCGTCCCATCTGGGCTGAGGTTGACTACATCCCCGGTCCTCACGGATCAGCCGTGTTCACCCGTGGCGAGACCCAGTCGCTCTCCACAGTAACCCTCGGCACGAAGCTCGACGAGAAGATTGTCGACGACGTCATCAACCAGGGTCGCGAGCGTTTCCTCCTTCACTACAACTTCCCCCCCTTCTCAACCGGCGAGGCTAAGCCCGTGCGTGGCGTAGGTCGTCGCGAAGTGGGTCACGGCAATCTTGCACATCGCGCCCTCAAGCGCATGTTCCCCGATGATTTCCCCTACGTATGCCGCATTGTCAGCGACATTCTCGAGAGCAACGGATCATCATCGATGGCTACTGTCTGCGCAGGCACTCTCGCACTTCTCGACGCTGGCGTAAAGATGAAGAAGCCCGTGAGCGGCATAGCCATGGGTCTGATCACTGACGCCGACGGCTCGAAGTACGCCGTGCTCTCCGACATCCTCGGCGATGAGGACCACCTCGGCGACATGGACTTCAAGGTGACCGGAACATGCGACGGTATCACTGCGACACAGATGGATATTAAGTGCGACGGACTCTCATACGAGATTCTTGAGCGCGCACTCCTCCAGGCTCGCGACGGACGCCTCCACATCCTCGACATCATCAACAAGACAATACCCGCTCCCCGCGAGGACTACAAGCCTCACGTTCCGCGCATCGTCACCATGCTCATACCGAAGGAGCTTATCGGTGCTGTGATAGGCCCGGGCGGAAAGGTGATCCAGGGCATCCAGGAGGCAAGCGGTGCAACCGTATCGATCGACGAGATCGACGAAGGTGGCTACATCGAAATCGCTGCCGCCAACAAGCCCTCGATCGACAAGGCTCTCGAGATGATCAACGCCATCGTGGAACTCCCCGAAGAGGGCAAGGTCTACACCGGCAAAGTTCGCTCGATCCTTGACTTCGGCGCATTCGTTGAATTCATGCCTAACCGCGACGGTCTGCTCCACATCTCCGAGATCTCCTGGAACCGTCTTGACGACATGGAGGCAAGCGGACTCAAGGAGGGCGACACCGTGGAGGTGAAGCTCATCGAGATCGACAAGAAGACCGGCAAGTTCCGCCTCTCAATGCGTGCCCTCCAGCCCAAGCCAGAAGGCTACGTAGAGCGGGAGCGCGCACCCCGCGGCGAACGTCCCCGCCGTGACAGCGACCGCCCGCGTCGCGATGGTGACCGTCCACGCCGCGACAACAACGACCGTCCGCGCCGTGACCACGGTGACCGTTCCCGTCGCGACAATAACGCCGAATAATCCGACGAATAATTCCCCACTATAGTATCAGAGGCTATGACACCACATGGTGACATAGCCTCTGATGTTTTATGTATATGTGTATATCTTAATGCGCGTGAGATCAGTCTACTCTGCCGAATTCTGAGGCGAACTGATCGAAACGCGCGAGGGCGGCATCGCCATGCGCCGCCATTGAACGACGTACGACGTCGAACGGCTTGCGCTGCATGGTGCCGCTCTTGGAGTAAAACTTATCGGCGTAGCATATCAGCCGTTCAAGCTGCGTGCGGGGCATGTAATCACGTCCGGCTGGCAACGGTAATGACTGCAAGGTGATATCTTCCGGTGTCAGTCCGCTGCCGGTATGGGTTTCCGCCACACGCGCAATCTCCTCCGGCACACCTGCGGCACGGAGCATGTCGGCACCGAGATATCCGTGACAGATGTAAGGGTGTGTGCCGTGGCAGTGAATGCCGGGAGCGTCGCATCTGACGATTCCCACATCATGAAGCATAGCGGCATCGCTGATAAGGTCGGAATCAATAGGCAGCTGTCTGCGCCACGCGATCTCTGTGGCGAGCGACGCCACCGCACAACAGTGACGCATATAAATATCCCGCAGGGGGGTGCCTGCGGGATATTGTTCATTTATTATTTCAAGCCAATGGAGCATTGCTTCAGCCCTCAACTATGGTGTTCCAGCCATGGATATCCTCCTCTTCGCCGAGCTGCACGGCGCGCAGCTTGTTGTAGAGCTGCGTGGTGATCGGTCCGGGCTGATGATCCTTGGCGATCACGTAATGCACGCCGGTGTCGAGGTCGTGTATCTCGGCTACCGGTGATGCTACGGCAGCTGTGCCGCACGCCGCAGCTTCGTCGATCTCGGCAAGCTCCTCAAGCGGTATATGTCGCTCCTCAACTGCTATACCCATATCGCGGGCGAGCTGCATGAGGCTCTTGTTGGTTATCGAGGGGAGAATAGATTCGGAAGCAGGGGTAATGTACGTGCCCTGCTTGATAGCGAAGAAGTTGGCGGGGCCACACTCGTCGAGGTAGCGCTTCTCGCGCGGATCGAGATAGAGCACCGCGCTGTAGCCGAGCTCATGTGCACGCTCTCCAGCCTCAAGGCTTGCGGCGTAGTTGCCGCCCACTTTCCAACGACCGGTGCCTTTGGGAGCCACGCGGTCAAACTCGCGCATTATGCAGATATTGGTAGGCTTGAATCCCTCCTTGAAATAGGGACCCACGGGGGTGACCATGATCATGAAAAGATACTCCGAAGCGGGATGCACGCCGATCTGGGCGCTCATACCGAGCTCTATGGGGCGGATATAGAGTGATGCCCCGCTACCGTAAGGAGGTACGAAACGGGCGTTGAGCTCCACAACCTTTATGACCATCTCACGGAAAAGTTCCTCAGGCACAGGCTGCATCTTTATGCCCTCAGCCGACTGGCGGATGCGGCGCGCATTCTCCTCGAGGCGGAATATGCGGATCTTGCCATCCTTGCCACGGAAGGCTTTCAGTCCCTCAAAAATTTCCTGTCCGTAGTGTAGCGCGGTGGCTGCCATGTGCATGGTGATGGTCTCGGATTGCGAAACCTCGATTTCACCCCATTTGCCGTCGGCATAGCGGCAGCGTACGTTGTAATCCGTGGGAATGTAACCAAACGATAGGTTACTCCAGTCTAAATCTGCATTCATCGTTAAGTAAGTTCTTTACCGTGATCCGATGGATTCACCGCACGGACCGACGGAATACCTTGAAAAAAGTAAAAGAGGCGTCAGGCACCATAGGAGCCCATGCCTCTGATTGAGTCGGGGTGAGAAGACTCGAACTTCCGACCTCCACGTCCCGAACGTGGCGCGCTGCCAACTGTGCTACACCCCGAGCGCTTGTGTTAGCGGGCACAAAGTTAGGCAATATTTTTGATAACGCAACATCATTTTCAATATTTTTTATCAGCAACCGAATATAATGCTGTATTACACGCATATAAAAACATCGCCGATCCATTCATCAATCAGTCGCGACGGCACTCCCTCCTTACCGCAAGGGCGCGACGGCGCAGATAAAATCTATCGATCAACGCTCCGGCGAGTATAGTGGCACCGACGGCACCTATTATGAGTAACCATGCGCATAGCTGTGGGTGTATGTATTGGATCATCTTTCAAACGCTTTTATATTAATGTACTGTATAAAAAACAATCCCGGACGGCGCATTGTTCGTGCAGCCTATCCGGGATCGATATCAGTTTATACTATACTGTAGATCAGATAGCCTCGTCCTCTACAGTCTCGAGAGCGTCGGCATCGGCAGCCGGTGCATCTGATGTGGCAGCCTCAAGTTTCTTCATCACTGCGAAGATGAATCCTGCCGAGATAAGACAGATCACAATGAGGATCGCCCATACGAGCCATGTGTCGATCTTACCCCACAGGAGCATAGGTATCGAAACAAGATAGTTGCCTATTGCTGTCGCGGCAAACCATCCGCCCATCATCGCACCCTTAAGCTTGGGAGGAGCGACCTTCGACACGAACGATATGCCCATCGGCGAGAGCAGCAGCTCGGCGAATGTGAGCAGCAGATAGGTAGAGATAAGCCAGTTGGGGGTGACAGATCCTGTGGTGCCTACTATCGAGAGCGAACCGATCACCATAACGCCATAAGCGACACCAGCCATGATCATACCGTAGCCGATCTTGCGCGGAGCCGACGGTTCT
The DNA here is from genome assembly GCA_910587425.1 of uncultured Muribaculaceae bacterium. Lineage (GTDB taxonomy): Bacteria > Bacteroidota > Bacteroidia > Bacteroidales > Muribaculaceae > Paramuribaculum. The sequence continues at coordinate 39,568 of CAJUKU010000017.1, read as the reverse complement.
TTCTTCTTGCGGGCGAGCCAGCCGAAGAGAGCCAGCGACACGGGGGTGAGAGCCACAACGTAGAAGGGGTTGAACTGCTGATACTGCTGCGGCTGTATGCCGTCGACAACATCAGGAGTGTACTGATAGAAGAAATAGATGCCCACGGCTGCAGCAGCGAGAACCACAAGCGATACGATACGACCAGTACCCTTGCTCTGGAAAGCTACGAAGATAGCCCACACACCGGCAGCGATTGTGAACAGCGCGCCGACGTTAAAGCCGATACGTGTCCAGCCGATAGCCTCGGGAGCTGTGCAGCTCTTGGCAAACTCAGTGAGCGTAGCACCATTCTGGTGGAACACCATCCAGAAGAATATCACCACAGAGAACACAAGCATCAGAGCCACCACGCGCTGTTTGGTCTGTGCGGGCGAAAGCTCCGGTCCAGCCTGAACGGCGGCTGTCTTTCCGGCATCCTCCTTCTTGTTGCCGATTATATGCGCGAAAGTGCGGCGACCGAGCAGGTAGATCAGGAAGCTGACCACAAGCGAGAAGCAAGCCACGCTGAAGCCGAGGCTGTAGCCGTTGGTAAGCGCGTTGAGGTAATCCGTAGCGAAATCAGCAACATTGCCGACAGTCATGCCTGCGGTCTGTGCGGCATTCATGATAGCTTCACTGCCGCTGCCATCGGTAAGATAGGCGTTGCAGAGCGCGGGGAGCTCGGCTGAATAGCTGAAGCCGGCTTTTTCAAGAGCGATGCTCACCATCTTCGTGGCGGCAAAAGGAGCCACCATTGAGCCAAGGTTGATAGCCATGTAGAAGAGTGAGAACGCGTTGTCGCGCTGCGATGCATATTTCGGCGAGTTGTAGAGGTCGCCCACCATCACCTGAAGGTTGCCCTTGAACAGACCGGTGCCTATGGCTATGAGCGTGAGGGCGCCGAACAGGATCAGCAGCGAAGATGTCTCGCGGATAGGCGTGGGAATAGCCATGACGAGATAGCCGAAGAACATCACGAAGATACCGGTGACGACACACTTCGAGAAGCTCCATTTATCGGCTACGAATCCGCCTATAAGCGGCATGAAATACACGAGGGCAAGGAAGATGGCGTAAATCTGACCTGACACTGTCGAGTCAAAACCGAACTTCGCCTGCAAGAACAACAGGAAAATGGCGAGCATGGTGTAATAGCCGAAACGCTCGCCGGTGTTGGCAAGCGAGAGCACATACAATCCCGCAGGTTGGTTTTTGAACATGTGATTTATTTGTATTGGTTTATTCTATGATCTTTTTATCAGAGCTTGACTCACTTCTCCGCATCAAGTTTCGCCTGGAAAGCGACGGCGTAAAGCTTCATCTGCCGCACCATGGCAAGCAAACCGTTGGAACGCGTGGGCGAAAGGTTCTCAGCAAGACCTATGCGGTCAATGAAATACAGATCGGCGGCAGCGATATCAGCCGGCGGCTGGTCGTTGAGCACATCGATCAGCAGCGCTATTATGCCCTTCACTATTATTGCATCGGAATCGGCTGTATACTCCACGCGCCCCTCAGCATTGAGGGATGCCGCAAGCCACACGCGGCTCTGGCATCCCTCGATGAGATGCTGCGGAGTCTTGTATTTCGGATCAATCGGCGGAAGCTCATTGCCAAGATCTATGATCATGGCATAGCGGTCCATCCAGTCGTCGACCCCATCGAAATCCTCTATTATGCGGTCCTGCCGCTCGTTTATGGTCATCTTTTTCTATGCTTACCGGTTTTCTTTCCAATAATCGGCAGGTGGCACGCCACCTCCGATATTATAGATATTTTCGCAAAGTTACACAAAAATTCGCCAATTCCCAAGACGCACACGCGCCCGCAGATTCTGTGAGCGGCAAAATCACCCACAATAATCCAGAAATAGACCCTACAAAAGATACGTTGCAGAAAAAATTTGTACATTTGCAGGTAGCAAAATTACTTATACCCGTCAATCACCGATACCATGCCATACAATTCATCATTATCCCTGATCAGCCGAGCTTTCACTGCGATATGTCTGTCGGCTATATTCTTTTCGTGCGCACATAAGTCAGACAAAGAGGTCGCCGTCAATCTCCCATCGATCGACTGGAACGAGGAGTTTCCTTATCAGAAACTTGATCTGCCGGAAATAGCTGATATCTCATATATCCCACTGGAGACCAACGATTCATGCCTTATAGGTCTGATTGGCAACATAACCATCGGTGACAGCCTGATTGCCGTCGCTGATTTGAAGCAGAAGGCGGTTTTCATCTTCGACCGACAGGGACAGTACTTGAGCAAAGTAAGCCGCCGGGGTGAGGGTCCGGAGGAATATCCCTTTCTCTCCAATACTGCCGTCGATCTGCGCAACAAGGAGATTTTCGTTTATTCATTAGCCGGAAACAAGATATATAAGTATAATCTTGACGGGAAATTCATTGATAAGTTTGAATTAGCACAACCGGGAAAATATGAGAATTTCTACAATTATGACGACTCCACGCTCATAGCTCACGATTATGCCAATCTCATGATACGTCAGGATGGCGAAGAAAACGAGCCGTACCGATATGTGACCATCAACAAAACCACAGGAGCCGTAACAAAGCTGCCGCTAAGAATCGACAATCCCATAGGCAACTCAATGCAATGGAAAGGCGACACTTATATCCGGAAAGTTCAAATAACAGCTTATCCTCTTGTAGCTGATAACTCACGGACGATAGCCCTCGACCTTTCATCAGACACAATTTTTGACATATCCGGAGGTGTATGCACGCCCTTGGTCACCATGACAAACGTTGACCGATCAAGACAGATACCCGATATTGTAACCATAAAGGCTGCACTTGGAAAATATCTGTTCCTCGAATATATACGGATACTTGACGTGACTCCTGACAATGTTGAGTTTGATCAGACAAAGGGTTATTCTTACATATATGACCTTTCGACCGGCGAACTTAAGAAGTACGACGCATCATTTCCATTCCTGACCGACAAGACCTACCACAGAGACATCAACAACCAGAGCGTGCAGGCACCTTCCGGCATATACTGCAGACCTCTATCTCTGGAAATGCTTCTGAAATACCTTGAAAACGACAACCTTGAGGATCCGCTAAAAAGTATTGTAGAGAAAGCCGACCCGGAGTCAAACCCCATACTGATGATTGCGAAATTCAAAGACTGAACACCGTCGGATGAACGCATCGAAATTAATACATGCCACAATAATCACCATATCGCTGCAGGCTTGTTCCGACAAAGAAGTGGAGTCCATGCCATTCCTTTGCGCTGACTATCCGACAGACACCACCGCTGTCGCCGTCAGCATCGATGAGATGATCGATTCCGTATGCAATTATCCGGTCACTCTGCACGGCACACCGACAAGACATGCCATATCAGATAAATATATCGCCATTGTCACCTCAGGTGGCTATGAGGCGTATCTGATAAGCCGTGATAAACCTTATCGACAGATTGACCTGAATCTGCAATCCGACAGTAGAATCACCGACATTCTGATTGATGAGGAGCATAATTGCTTGTTCACTGCACACTCCGGCGGACGCATCGACCGGTATAATCTTCCAGCTGGCATACACTCCGGATTTGTGCTTCTGGACATGGCTGTACCATTCCTGATTGCGAACTCCGATGGGTCAATTACAGCGTTCAAGCTTCCAATCGGCAATTTCCGGGAACTCTACTGCTGTGCAAATATAAGATTCGACAACAACGGCATCAGCGACATAAGATACACCGGCAGGAGCAGCCTGACAGCATGGACAGATGAGCATGGTACGATAAACGCCCTCCCCTACACATCGAGAGACTGCCGACATCACACTTTCGGCTCTACAAACTGCGATACACTTTTCAGATATGAGCCCGCGACAAACAGTATCGAGCCACGTTTCCATCTCATCAAAAAGGTACAGAGGCACATTCCTTACATGCAGATCGTGGAACTCCCTGCTGCATTTCTGACATCTACGGGAAACGGATTAATAAGGACAGACAAGAACACCTTATTGTCTGAATATATCAAGATCAAGGATCCTCGCACAGGCAGCAGCGTCAACACTTACAACTTTATAGACGGATATTATTTATCATATCGCCACGCCAATGACACTATTGACGAATCGCACGTTATGGATACGCAACCAGACATGATTCTATCCATAGCAAAATTAAAATAAAAGATACCCTTCTATTCATGACGTAAAATACATAGGGGGTAAATAACAAGTGCGGCGTGCCGGAATCGGCACGCCGCACTTGTTGTTTGTGCTGTCGGGGTGACAGGATTCGAACCTGCGACCACCTGGTCCCAAACCAGGTGCGCTACCGGACTGCGCTACGCCCCGAATGCTCGGCTCCGCACATGCGGAACTTTTGCGGGGACAAAGTTAGCGATTTCCCGGATTTCGCGCAATAGTTTGGACTATAATTTTTCCGCGTTGCATCACACCGGCTCTATAACCGGCATGATTATCAGTCGGCGAACTCAATCAGAGGCTCGTCGGCACCGAAACGCTGTCCGTTGGTCACGAATATGCGTTTGATCACCGCATCGTGCTCAGCCTCCACGTCGTTCTCCATCTTCATCGACTCGTAGACGAGCAGACGCTGACCCTTCTTCACCTTATCGCCGGGCTTAACATCAATCTCAATGATTGTGCCAGGCATCGGTCCTGAAAGCACCTCGCCGGTGATAGGCTCCTCAGCCTGCTTGGGCTGTTCCTCCTCCTTGGGAGCGGCAGCTGCGGCAGCCTCCTGCGCAGCATTGAACTCCTGCTGGCGCTTGTTGCGCAGGAAGCCGTTAGCCACGGAGGGGAGAAGCTGAAGCAGCAGGTACTCCTCATTGTTAGCTGCGAGTTTGACACCGCCGAACTCGTCGAGAACAGGATTCTCGGGAGCGCGGTATGCGCTGACATCGTAAGGATGCTCGGTGGGATCACCGGTGATTTGCCGGCGGAACTCCGGATCTATCGCCACAGGCGTATGACCATATTCACCCTTGATGAGCGACATGAACTGATTGGAAGTGTTGGAGTAGTCGGGATTGCCTTTCTTGCGGTCAAGAGCGAGGAACACAGCCTGACTGCCAACGATCTGGCTTGTAGGGGTCACGAGAGGCACAAGTCCGGCATCGCGGCGCACCTTAGGGATGAGCGCCATAGCCTCGTCGAGCACATCGTCAGCCTTAAGCGACTTGAGCTGCGCGACCATGTTGCTGTACATTCCACCCGGAACCTCGGCATTCTTGACAAGCTCGTTGGGCTTCGGGAAACGGAAATAATCCTCGATAGCGTGGCAAGCGTCGAGCATAGCCTCCTCGTTGCCGGCACGTCCAGCCTCGATGGCGAGATCAAACTGGCGGCTGATATGATCGGGAATAGTGTCGGTGAGCGGGTCGAACTCGATAGGCATCTCCTTGACAAGATCGAACGCCGCAAGCTCCTTGCGTGCACCGAGAAGCTCCTTGCGGATGCGTCCCACAGCCTCCATGTTCACATCCACCTCTATGCCGAGACGCTGTGCGAACACGTAGATAAGCTCGATTGCCGGAGCTGCCGAGCCACCGCCGAACCACCAGATGTTTGTATCGAGGATATCTACACCATGAATCATAGCCATGACTGACGAAGCGAGACCATAGCCCGGAGTGCAGTGGGTGTGGAAGTCCACGTCAGCCTTGACGTTCTTCTTAAGCTTCGATATGATCGACGCAGCGCGGAGCGGGTTGACAAGTCCAGCCATATCCTTGAGCGTGATGATCTTGGCTCCGAGCGCCTCCATCTCCATAGCCTTGCTGACGAAGTAATCGTCGGTAAATATCTTTTCGGGCTCTTTCGGGGCACCGCCGAACAGTTTTTTCAGACGTGCACCGAATCCTCCCTCCTGACGGGGTTCCTCTTTCGGATCAACAGTGTAGCACACAGCGCCATCGGCTATTCCGCCCAGGCGGTTGATCATGCCTATGGAGTCGCGCACGTTGTCGATATCGTTGAGAGCATCAAATATGCGCATCACGTTCAGTCCGTTGTCGATAGCCTCTTTATAGAATCCCTCGAGCACACTGTTGGGATAAGGCACATAGCCGAACAGGTTGCGACCACGCGACAGCGCCGAGAGCAGTGATTTGCCCTTCATAGCCTCGCTGGCACGGCGCAGACGATCCCAGGGCGATTCGCCGAGGTAGCGCATGACGGAGTCGGGCACTGCACCGCCCCACACCTCCATGATATAGAAGCCGGCATCTTCGTAGAGCGGCAGGAGGCGGTCGATGGTCTGCTGACTCATGCGGGTGGCAAAGAGCGACTGCTGTCCGTCGCGCATCGTCAGGTCTCTTATCTTCAGTTTTCGATTTTCCATAAAGATGATGTTCTTGATGTTGCTTTATAACTTGCGGCAAATTTACAAACTTTATCCGAATTGCGGAAAAAATTCCTTAATTAATTCACAATATCATTCCAATACATACACATATATTATATAGAGTGGCGCCGACAACGGCAAAAGTTGCGCCTGCGGGATTTCATTTTCACGCGAATACTTATTAACTTTGCCGTTGAAATGACAAACATAACCCTATCATGAAACTCACAGGCGGTCAGATCGTGCGTCTTGTTTTCATCGCCCTGCTCTGGGCGGTGCTGTGTGTGCTGATGATAGCCACGCAACCGTTCACGCTGCGCACACTCTTCTGGGTGGTGGCGTCGGGAGTGGTGGTGTTTGTCCCTCTTTATAAAAAATATGTGCGAGACAGAAAATAACATGCTACCGGTGCCTCCCGACGACACCCGGCGTGAGCCTGACGCAAAGCTATACCCGCTGCTCAGCGCCATAAACTCACCCGACGACCTGCGGCGGCTCCCTGTCGAAAAGCTGACCGACGTCTGCACCGACATAAGGCATTTTCTCATAGATTCGCTCTCCTCCAACCCCGGACACTTCGCCTCAAGCATGGGCGCGGTCGAGTTGACCGTAGCGCTCCACTACGTGTTCAATACCCCATACGACCGCATAGTCTGGGACGTAGGACATCAGGCTTACGGACACAAACTGCTCACCGGACGCGCCGCCCGCTTCCACACCAACCGTAAACTCGGAGGTCTCAGCGGATTCCCGAATCCTGACGAGAGCGAGTACGACACATTCACTGCCGGACACGCTTCCAACTCCATATCCGCCGCACTCGGTATGGCTACGGCAGCGGCGATCAAAGGTGAGCGCCGGAATGTGGTAGCCGTCATCGGTGACGCATCAATAGGGGGTGGACTCGCATTCGAAGGGCTCAACAATGCCGCGAACTCGGCTAACAACCTGCTGATTGTGCTCAACGACAACGACATGTCGATCGACCGCAACACCGGTTCGCTGAACTCATACCTCGCCCACCTCACCGCATCCAAAGGCTACAACAGCTTCCGCTACCGGCTCTACCGGCTGCTGCGCAAGCTGCACCTCTTCAACGACCGCAACAAGGGTCGGGTGATCCGGCTCAACAACAGCCTGAAATCATTCTTCACCAAGGAGCAGAATATATTCGAGGGGCTGAACATACGCTACTTCGGACCGTTCGACGGTCATGATCTGCCCCGTCTCATCCGCGTGCTCAACGACATCAAGGATATAACCGGTCCGCGCATCCTGCACCTATGCACCACCAAAGGAAAAGGTTATGCACCCGCCGAGGCTGATCCGTCGGTATGGCATGCCCCCGGACGCTTCAATCCGCAGACTGGCAAACGGATCACAGGCGAAACGACACCCGCAAAGCCGAAATTTCAGGATGTGTTCGGCAGCGAGCTTGTAGAGCTTGCCCGCACCAATCCAAGGATATGCGGCATAACCGCCGCCATGCCCTCCGGCACATCCATCTCGATGCTGCAGAAGGAGTTCCCGCAGCGCACGTTTGACGTCGGGATCTCCGAAGGACATGCCGTAACATTTGCCGGCGGACTCGCCAAGGACGGAATGCTCCCGTACGTGGCGATCTACTCGGCATTCCTGCAGCGCGCCTACGACAATATAATCCACGATGTAGCCGTGCAGAGCCTTCCGGTGACATTCTGCATAGACCGCGCCGGGCTCGTCGGCGAGGATGGAGTGACACACCACGGCGTGCTCGATCTCGCATATCTCCGCGTTATACCCGGCATGACCGTAGCCTCGCCCGCCGACGCCGACACACTCCGGTCGCTGCTCCTGACATCACAATCCGACTCACGCCGCGGACCATGGGCGATACGCTATCCGCGCGGCACCGCCCACGATTCAGGCACCGCCGCGAGCGAACTCCCCGTAGGGCGCGGACGCCGCCTTTCGGAGGGCGCGGACGTAACACTCCTGACCATTGGACCTGTGGCATACGAAGCCGCCGAAGCAGTGCGCGAGGCTGCCGCACAAGGGATCAGCACCACACACTGCGACATGATATTCCTCAAGCCGCTCGACGACACCATTCTCACCGAAGCGGCGCAAAGCGGGCGACCGATAGTCACCGTCGAGGACGGAACGACTGACGGCGGACTCGGCAGCGCCGTGCTCGAATGGCTCGCCGCACGCGGTTACAACAACATCCCCGTCACGCGGCTCGGCATTCCCGACAGGTTCATACCGCAAGGCACGCCGGCACAGCTCCACACCCTCTGCGGCATCGACACACCCGCGATAACCCGTGCCATCACCGATGCCGCCCGCAACGCCAAAACCGCCAACAAATGAAAATCGTCATAGTCGGAGCCGGTGAAGTAGGCTCGCACCTCGCCAAACTCCTCTCGCGCGAGGAGCAGGACATAACGCTTGTCGACAACGACGCCGACCGCCTTGCCGTCATCGATGCCAACTACAATCTGATGACCAAACGCGGCTCGCCGACATCGTTCAACGTGCTCCGCGATGCCGGAGTGGAGCGTTGCGACCTGTTCATAGCCGTAACCCCATTTGAGACTACAAACGTCATAGCCAGCTCCATAGCCAAGAGTCTCGGAGCGAAACGCACTGTAGCGCGAATCGACAACTACGAGTTCATGGAGACGGAGCACTCCGAGTACTTCCTCCGCATGGGTGTCGACAAGCTCATCTACCCCGAATACCTCGCCGCTGCCGAAATACTCACCTCCCTGCGTCGCACTTGGGTGCGCACATGGTTCGAGATCCACGACGGCGAGCTGCTTGTCATAGGGGTGAAGATCCGCGAGAACGCACGCCTGCGCGGCATGCAGCTCAAACAGCTCGCCATGCAGGAGCATGCGTTTCACGTCGCGGCGATCAAACGCGCGCACACCACTATCATCCCGCGCGGCGACGACCGGATAGAGACCAACGACATACTCTATTTCACCACCACGCGCCCGCACATCGATGCCATACGCGACATCTGCGGCAAGACGCAGCAGGAGATCCGCAAGGTGCTCATCATGGGCGGTAGCCGCATAGCCGTAAGGCTCACCGCAATGGCTGCCGACCGCTACCGCTTCAAGATCATCGACATCGACCGTGCACGCTGCAACAAGCTCTGTGAACGGTGCCCCGACGCACGCATCATCAATGCCGACGCACGCGACCTTGACACACTTGTCGAGGAGGGCATCGACGACATGGATGCATTCATAGCGCTCACCGACAGCTCGGAGACAAACATACTCGCATCTGTCACAGCCAAGGAGCACGGCGTGCGCAAGACCATTGCCGAGGTCGAGGACCTGCAGTTCATATCATCAGCCGAAAACCTAAACATCGGCACCGTGATCAACAAGAAACTGCTCGCTTCGTCCAATATCTTCCAGCTGCTTCTCGACGCCGACGCCGCATCGTCGAAATTCATGGCGCTTGCCGACGCCGATGTTGCCGAGATCGAGGTGAAGCCGAAATCCAAGATAACACGCGGACCTGTGAAAGATCTCGGACTGTCGCGCGACATGACCATCGCCGGACTGATACGCGACGGACACGGAATGCTCGTAAACGGTAACACCGTCATACAGCCCGGCGACCACGTGGTCGTATTCTGCCTCAGCGGAGCGATACATAAAATCGAACGCCTATTCGGACAATGAGCAAGACCCGTCCACTCATCAACTTCGCCATAATAGCACGCGTCGTGGGCTGGCTCCTCATGATCGAGGCTGTGTTCCTGCTCATCCCCGCGCTGACATCGCTGATCTACTCCGAGTCAGATGCAATGAGCTTCGCCATAACCGCCGCCATAACCGCGGGCACCGGCGCTTGCATGACATTCGGGGTGCGCTCATCACGCTCCGACATGGGCAAGCGCGAGGGATTCCTCCTCACCGCTTCCGTATGGATCGTGTTCTCCCTCTTCGGCATGATTCCGTTCATGATATGCTCCACACCGCTCGATGTCAGCGATGCTTTCTTCGAGGCGATGTCCGGCTTCACCACCACCGGAGCCACGGTGCTGCCGACGGTCGAGCACCTCTCGCACGGCATACTCCTCTGGCGCTGCCTCATGCAGTGGATCGGAGGCATGGGAATCATTCTGTTCACCCTCGCCGTGATACCGATGCTCAACCATTCGGGCGGCATGCAGATGTTCAACGCCGAGGTGACCGGCATCACCCACGACAAGATCCGCCCGCGCATCTCGCAGACCGCCAAAGGACTGTGGGCTATATATTTCGTACTCACCGCCGTACTCACACTGCTGCTGTGGATCGGACCTATGGATCTCTTCGATGCTCTCTGCCACGCTTTCTCCTCAATATCGACCGGAGGATTCTCCACACGCGACGACTCCGTGGGTGCATGGCACTCCACCTACATCGGCATTGTCATAACCATATTCATGTTTCTCGGCGGCGTCAACTTCGGACTGCTGTTCAAAGCCTCGCGCGGCGATCTGCGCTGCTTCTGGCGCAACGACGTGTTCAAGACGTATATACGCATAATCCTCGCGGCTTACGTGCTGTTCCTCATCGCGATCATCCGCCGCGATCAGGCGACATCCATATCCGCCGTCACGCTCGATCCACTGTTTCAGATCATATCGACCATCACATCCACCGGACTCACCGTAAGCAACTTCGAGAATTGGGGCACATTTGTGCTCGCCATACTCTTCATGCTCATGTTCTTCGGCGCATGTGCCGGATCTACAAGCGGCGGCGCTAAGATCGACCGCCTGATCTATCTGCTGAAAAATACCCGCAACGAGCTGTACCGCTCGCTCCACCCCTCGGCAATACTCAGCGTGCGCGTCAACGACAAGGTCATTCCGCCCGACATCGTCAACAAGGTCATAGCGTTCCTCTGCCTGTACGTGATGATCATCATGGTGGGCGGCATAGTGCTTACGGCATTCAATATCCCTCTTGTCGACTCGTTCTTCTCGTCGTTCAGCTGCATAAGCAACACCGGACTCGGATCGGGTGTCACCGGCTATGGCGAAAGCTATGAGGCGATCCCCGACATCGGCAAATGGGTGCTGTCGCTACTCATGCTCATCGGACGCCTCGAGCTCTTCACTGTCCTCCTTCTCTTCACCCCCGGCTTCTGGCGGAAATAGCGGCTTGCAGAGGCTCTGCTTGTAGGGATGCTTGTGAGGCTACAACCACAGCCTCCACTCCCCAGCAAGCTCCACCTCGCAAAAAGCACTGCAGACAGCCTCAATGTTACAATTCTGTTAAATTTTGCGCGGCGGCGCAGATTTATTCACAACACTTTACTACTTTTGCGCCAAGCGCGTACATATCCGCCGCGCCCCCTGCTAATAAACAACTACATTATTTTTAAGTGTACAGGATGATTCAAATTTTACCCCCCCCCGTAAATATGCTGATTATCAGCTGATTGCGGCAACGCGCGAGGATCCCCTCAATGGGTCGCCTCCGTGAGACCACGCACCTTTACCTTTCAGGCTATGGCGCGTTGGTCACACGGCTTTTTTATGCCCGAACCTTAATGTCTACTCCACCGCGTGCCATTCCTGCCCTACCCATCCTCCTCCCTCTCACCCCTCAAATACCACAATTTTACTAACAAACGTATACAGGAATGAAGAAACTTTTACTAAAGTTTGCCGCCCTCACGCTGTGTGTCATTTCCCCGCATATGTCGCAAGCACAGGAGGTCAAGACCGCCAGCATGAAGCTAACCGGTTGGGGCGACACCAATCCGACCCTGCAGCTCGGAAAGCAGATGACCGGCGTCGTCGATTATTATACCACAACTACTAACGCGATGCCTTTGGCACAAACAGTTCTTACTGATTCACCGCTGGTAAATCTTCCGGCAAAAGACTCAGAAGAAGCAGCAAAGTGGAATGTGGATATAACGGCTGTAACTCCAACCGCTGAACAGACGGCATCTTTCGGTTTTGGACAGATTACAGACGGAACAATCAATATCGATTTCGATTACAGCGATGACCGTCCATCAGGGCAATACTTCTATAATGGAAAATGCTATTCGCAACGGTGGGCATACTCCACCCAGTATGTGCCCGAATTGAAATTAGACGACAATATCAAGGCTGCCGGTCTGAACGTATATGCCGGCGTCGGCATGAGGTTCACTGTGCCTGGAAAACGAATCAAGAAGCTTATTATCCACACGGGACTTCCATCTGAACAGGATCCCACGTATAGCACGCAGTGGAACTTCAATTCGGCAAAACTTGGTTACAATATACAGAACTCCACAAAAATGGATTCTTATGCACAGACTAATGTCAATCCGAATGCTACAATGACTCGTGAAGTCGTTGATGGTTTGGTAAATATTGTGATTACCTCTAACGAGTCGTTTGGAACAACAGAAGGGTTTATAGTGAAGACCACTCCAGTGGCGCAGTCAGCCATCGCACCAATCCCGTTATCATCGAAATCCACAACCAAGCCATCATATGTTTATTGCGATAATGCTGTGTTCAACATCGCAAGCATAGATGTCGAGTACTTCGACGAGAAACCTTTTGTAACAGAAAGCACCGGCAACAACATCACAACAGCAAGCAGTTTCCAATATTACAATCCCGCCACATCGCAGTTCGAAACCGTCTCAGCGAACAAGACAATTGCAAAAGCGGATGCCCAGACTGTGGAAAAAGCTAAGATCGGCGATGTCATCATCGAGGTAGACAATTCCGGTATCACCACAGCTACCGCGATGTCACTTTATACTGCGAAAGGTCTCGGAATCTACCCAGGCTCGCGTTTCCGCATGTATCTTGACCCTGAGAAATATGCAGATGCAAAAACCTACTCCATGGCTGTCAAGGGACAAACAGGTACAGTCACCATCGGAACAGTCTCCGGCTATAGCTGGAACTATATAAATATAACCAATCTAAACCGCACCGGTATAACATTTGAAGGAGGCAGCATCTCAATGCCTGCAATCAGTACTTCCGCCAAAACTCCGGATCATATTTTCAAAGCTATCTATGAGACGGGAGTATCATCTACAGGTAATAACGGCTGGATAGAAATTGGTCCGAGACCTACAACTACAGCACTTTACGACTTGACTGTGACAACAGCAGCTATGTCGCAAAACACCAATGATAATCCGGCAATCTTCATTGCTGCCGTCGATGTCGAGGCAAGCACTGACGAGATCCCCACTCCGGCAACCGGCACTCCAGAACTCGGCACAGGCGCTGAACGCTCCTACCTTATCGACGGTGTCTACAAGTACCTTGCATCGACATCACTAACCCCGAAATCGGCAGCCGACCAGTATCTCAAGCACTCGTTCTACTACATAATCAGCGACGAGGCTCTCACCGCCGACAGCTTCGACAAGTCGAAAGCTACGAAGATCAGTGAGGGTAACGCCATCAAGATCGACCAGAAATGCGTGCTCAACGTACTCACTATAGGCGAATACTCCAAAGGCGAGGTCGAAGGTGCACTGAACACCTATAGCTTCGAACCGCTCGGCGTAACACTGTTCGACGATGTCAAGGCACTCAACAAGCCGGAGAATGACGGCAAACTCGTGGCTATCAACTGCCTCGTCAACCCGATTCAGAATAGTTCATATGGTATCGCTGGCTTGGATCTTGACCACAACAGTGCTGCAAACGGATATATGTACCACACATATGCACGAGACATCCACGGCAATCCGTTCAAGTACACCATATTCACCAATACATCGCTTACCACGACGAACAACCCCATCTATCTGTCTTCCTATTCGTTCAGCACCACAACCCGTAAATATCTCGGCGAGGCTGCGATAATCGGAGTGTTCCACTACAATGACGGACACCCCGAGATCCGCGTGATCGACCAGAAGGCGGAGACAACCTACGACTACTCGACATTTGCCGACAAGACATTCGTGGCATCGACCGATGCCGAGGCAAAGACCCGCAGCGGCTTGACCACGATCCTTGAGAACTATCCTGATTTCATCACAGAGCCTTCAAAGGACGCCTGGGGAGCCTATGTTAGAATACAGCATCTCACCTACAAGGAGAAGAGCGGCAACGACTATCTGTTTACCAAATCCGACGGTACCGAAGCAAAGGTGAAGACATTCATCACCAGAAGTCTAAACCCTGCTCCTGCAGCTGGCAGTGAATATACACTCTACGGCATCGTCGAATACAACGAGACAGATGGCTACTACCTCACCCCCACCTATGTGCTCGCATCGATGCTCCCGCTGGTGGTCGACGATGAGGATGAGACCAAGAACACCGTTGTGGTCGACGCGACAGCCCATGAGCCGGCAGACGATGATGTGGATGTCTCTGTCGATGTGACACTCCTCTCAGGCAAGATCCAGTTCAAGATCATCAATCCCAATACATCGGGTACATTCCAATATTTCCTCTGCGACCTCAACAATGAGAATAAGAAAACTTCGCTCACACTGAGCACCTCAACAAAGATCGCCGAGATCGCATCAAGCGCTATCACATGGGTCGACGGCGTGGCGAATCTCTCGCTGATACTCCATAAGGGGGCGGCTACAAGCGACGTGCTGGATGTCGCAGAGCCTGTCACGTTTAGAATCTACGACAAGGTCGCTGCCGGATTCACCACAGAGACCATCGCCGGACTGCGCGAGGAATACGCTGACAAGAATCCCGCCGAAGTAACCGACGAGCCTTTTGTAACCATCGGTAAGCAGGTATCAGGCTTCTATGGCAAGATCGTTGTTGCCGGTATCTATGATAAGTATATCCTTGTCCGCGATATTCCCGACGGCATGTCGTCGTCAAACAGCCTTGACTCCAACCCTCAGGAACCTACCGGTACCGACATGGAGGGCAGCAACGATTACATCCTTGTAAAGGCTGACGGCGGATGGCTTGAAACCTCGACAGCTAAAATCAACAATATCGCAGTCAATTATGTATTCCATGTCACACACACATACTACGACTATACTTCGCATAGGGTATACAACAGTATTGCTCAGGGTGATGCAATAAGGCAGCTTGTGGCTCGCGTTGCTCCCGATGCCAACGGCAACTGGATGCTCGACGCAACAGGTACCGAAGACCTCTTCGACGCATACAAGAAATATCAACAGACATCCGAACCACGCATGGCGGAGGTTATCGACCAGCTGGTAGTGCCCGAAAATGTGGAGACAATCACCGAGGCTGATCTCAACAAGCTCGTGAAGTTCACTGATGTCAACATCGCTGCCGGAACCTACAAGATCGGTACTTCCGACAATATCCTTGCATGGAACTATCTCTCTGCTGACGATAAGATTGTTTCCGACAAAGCCGCTATCGACGGTGCCACAGCCGGAGCGGAGTTCACAGTGACCGGATTGGTTATGCGTGCAGCCGACGGGGCTCTCGCCGTTGAGGTGATCAGCCTCGAGGGTGGCTATGACAAGGTGCTCGACGTCTGCGAGCATCAGGAGCATGATTCCTATTATGCCGACCAGGAGTTTGCCGGTACGGAGAATCTCGTGAAGGTGAACGGAGTGAAGATCACACGAACAGGCGATACCGCTAACGATTACGCATATCAGCTCCGCATCAAGACTCCGGTGACACTCGACTGGACAACCACAGCCGCCCGTGCAGATGCCGACAAAGCGCTCATAGATGCCGCGCTGACCGACGGCACAACAACCGCCGAGTTCGTGGTTTCAGGCTTCCTCAAGACTGAAGGTGACGTGCAGACTCTTGATGTCATAGCATTTGAGCAGGTTCCCGTGATCAATGACCAGATCCGCATCTATGCTTACTGGGACAAGAAAAAAGGTTCATCAAAGAGTGAGTTCCATTCATATTTCGTTCCCGGATTCACATATAACCCCAAGAACAATTCTTATGACGGCGGTTATTATGACGCAACCGAGGTGTACAACATCTCCTACAAGATGCTTCCTCTCTCGGAAATCGAGAATCTTCCGGAGGATCCCTCTACACTGACTGACGACGAGCGCAAGGCTCTGCTGGAGAATGTACCTCTGAAAAAGTTCGACCCCGCTACTTTTGAGAAAGTAAACGAAAGCAGCTTTCTCTATGCAGAGAGCTGTACACCCGGCAAAGCGGCAATAAAGCCGAGCGGTGTCGCTTATATAAAGCGGGTTGGTCTCAAAACTGCTACACTCGCTGAAATTATCAGCGAGGAGAACACCGAGAGCTACAACCACTACAACGGAACTCTCCGAGTGCTCGGTGTAAACCCGACGACCAAGACTATGGCACTTACCGACGGCACACATATAATCAGTGCCTACGTGACATTTGACGAGGAACTGACTGAGGATGTCGTAACCGGAACGCATATTGGCGAACTCACACTCTCGCCCCGCATCAAAGGACAATACTACCGCGTCAACTGGTCGAGAATCGACAACGCCAATGTGCCTATCACTGTAGTTATACCCGAGACTGAGATAGCCGAGCCTGCGCCTGTTGTTCTCACAGGAACCGAGGCTATAGCCGACATCAACCAGAAAGCAGTGAAAGCGGTTGGTGCTAAGATCAGCAAGGAAGGCAATAGCTATGTCGCTGAGATCGCCAACCCCAATGGCGGCACATTCAAGCTCCCGCTCACTATCCACCTCGGATGGGATCCCTCGACACTCTCCGACGACCCCGATGCCGACTATATCGTGAGAGGCTACGTGTTCCAGCGTGTCGATCCGTATACCGGCGATCCTCTCGTGGTTGTCAATCCCAAGAATGTCATGGCACTCGCCGACGAACCGATAACAGGCGGACTCTACACTCACGAGATCTGGGCTACAAGCGTTGAGCTCCGTAGTCAGACTCCCACTCCTGTGATCACTGTCAGCGGTGCTGAGTCTGTGGAGGATGGCAAGGCTGTGACTATCGAGGATGTCACCGTAAGCATCGCATGCGATGAGGCGACAGCCACGATCGAGTATTCGACCGACGGCGGCAACACCTGGACCGCATACGACGACACCAAGCCGGTAGTCATCAAGACCACCACAACCGTAGCCGCACGCGCCCAGGGTGAGGATATGTCGATGAGCCCTGTCGCCACCATGGAGATCGTCCGCGAGACCATCAGTGGCAGCGCGGCTATAGACTTCGCTCCCAAGGCAGGATATACCGAGGTGACACTTCGCCATGAGGCGATCGACTTCGCCGGCAAGTATGAGGTGCGCTACACCACCGACGGCAGCGAGCCGACAGCCGACTCGCAGCTCTACACAGCTCCGCTCGAACTTGAGGAGGCATGCACCGTCAAGGCTATCCTCAAGGAGGAGGGCAAGGACCGCTTCGGCGCCGCAGTAAGCGAGGCTATCAGCGTACGCTCGGGCGACCTGACGATCACCGCCACACGCGCCCCCGGCAATACCACCGTCCGCATCGAGGTTGCCGACACGAAGCACTTCAACGCCGACGGAGCCGTGATCTACTACTCCAAGAACGATGGCGCCACATTCGACGAATACCAGGTTGCCGGCGGCAAGAACTATGTTGAGTTCGACACCGACAAGGCTATCACCGTCGTGGCTTATCTCGAAGAGCAGGGCAAGACCATCGGAGATGAGGTAGCTGAGAACATCACAGTCGATCCCGCTACCACCGAGCCTACCGACCCGACCGATCCCACAGATCCCGAAGATCCGAAGGATCCTACTGAGCCCACCGATCCTACTGATCCTAGCGATCCTGACGACGACACCGACGCTATCGACGGCATCGCAGCCGACGGCGCAGCGAAAGTGACCGTTGAGGGTGACTGCATCGTGGCTCCTGAAGGCTCTATGGTATTCGACCTGACAGGTCGCCGCGTGCGTCCGGAGGGTCTGCGCGCAGGCATCTACATCGTGCGTCTCGCCGACGGCACCGCCGTCAAGGTAGCCGTGCGCTGATTAAACCAAGACGTATTTTGTACATTTTCTAAATAAGCTTGGAGTCTTTCCAGATTGGTCCGCCGGAGGGCGGACCAATTTTTTTATATCCTGCTCTTGCAGAAGCGGAGGTTGTAGGGTCGGAGCGTTTGCCCCGATGAATAAAAATAAGTACTTTTGTGCTTTCTAACCATCTAAGAACTCTGATGAAAAAACAAGTGCTTGTTGCCGCAGCAATATCTCTGGCTGCCGCAACGTCTGCCGCTGCCGACACGCCGCTATGGCTCCGATATCCGGCTATATCGCCCGACGGCAAGACTATCGCTTTCACCTACAAGGGCGATATATTCACAGTCCCCGCAGCCGGAGGTACAGCCCGGCAGATAACCACAAACCCTGCCTACGACACCAATCCGGTGTGGAGCACCGACGGCAGCCGGATAGCATTCGCATCCGACCGCCTCGGAAGCTTGGACATATTCGTCGTTCCCGCAACCGGAGGCACGCCGCTGCGCATCACCTCCAACTCGGGTGCCGAGACTCCGGCGGCATTCCTGCCCGACGGGTCGCTGCTCTTCACCGCCACGGTGATGCCCGACCGCAACGACGTGCAGTTCCCCTCCGCACAGTTTCCGCAGACCTACCGCGTGAAGCCCGACGGACACTCCCGCCCCGAGCTGTACACCTCGCTCGCCATGAACCACATCGCAGTAAACCCCAACGACGGCTCACTGCTCTACAACGACAAGAAAGGCTATGAGGATCCCTGGCGCAAGCACCACACATCGTCGATAGCACGCGACATCTGGCGTGCGGATGCCGGCGGACGCACAGGATTCCGCAAACTCACCGACTACAACGGCGAGGACCGCAACCCCGTGTGGGCACCCGATGGCAAGACGTTCTACTTCCTCAGCGAGCGCGACGGCAGTTTCAACGTCTACCGCGCACCAGGCGGCGACGCGTCGAAAGCGCAGCAGGTAACCCGCCACACCACCCATCCGGTACGTTTTCTCTCGGCAGCGGCTGACGGCACACTCGCCTACTCATTCAACGGCGAGCTCTACACACTCCGTGATGGCGCAGAGCCGAAGCGTGTAGCCGTAAGCATCATAGCCGACGAGCTCGAGAAACCGCTCCAGGTGCAGCACCGCTCCTCAGGTGCTACCGATATCGCCGTATCACCTTCTGGCAAGGAGGTAGCATTCATAATGCATGGCGACGTATACGTGACATCCGTGGAGTACAAGACCACACGACGCATCACCGACACGCCGCAGCAGGAGCGCGACATCGACTTCAGCCCCGACGGACGCTCGCTCGTCTACTCAGCCGAGCGCGGCGACACCTGGGGAATCTACCGCGCCTCCATCAAGCGCGAAGAGGACAAACTCTTCACATACGCCGCCGAGATCATCGAGGAACCGCTCGTGACCGGCGAGGCGACATCATTCCAACCCTACTTCTCGCCCGACGGCAAGGAGGTGGCATTTCTTGAGGACCGCACCACGCTCCGTGTCATAAACCTCGCCACAAAGAAAGTGCGCACCGTGCTCGACGGCAAGTACAACTACTCTTACACCGACGGCGACGTGACCTATCGCTGGTCTCCCGACAGCCGTTGGTTCCTCGCCGATTATATCGGTACCGGAGGATGGAACAACCGCGACATCGCGCTCGTGCCCGCCGACGGATCAGGTAAAGTCGTCAACCTCACCGAGAGCGGCTACTCCGACGGAAATCCCAAATGGGTGCTCGACGGAAAAGCCATGATCTGGGAGAGCGACCGTGCCGGCTACCGCAGCCACGGCAGCTGGGGTGCGGAAGGCGACACCTACATAATGTTCTTCGACGCCGACGCCTGGGATCGTTTCCGTCTCTCGAAGGAGGAACTCGCGCTGCTTGAAGAGAGCGAGAAAACCGACGGCGACGACGCCAAGTCAGCTAAGAAAGATAAGAAATCAAAGAAATCAGACAAGAAAGAGGACGCCAAGAAAGATGACGCTGTGAAACCTCTGAAATTCGACCTCGCCGACCGTCAGGACCGCGTCATGCGCCTCACACCGAACTCATCGCACCTCGGCGATGCTGTGCTCAGCAAAAAAGGCGACAAGCTCTATTACGGTGCCGCATTCGAAAGCGGTTACGACCTGTGGGAGCACGACCTCAAGGAGGGATCGACACGCAAAGTGCTCTCCGGCGTAGGCAGCAACCTCACCCTCTCTAAGGATGGCGACAAAGCGTACATACTCCGTGGCGGCGGACTCGCCGAGGTGACTCTCGCCGATGCCAAGACCAAGGACATAGCGTTCGACGCCGAATTCAACTACCGTCCCGCCGAGGAGCGCGAGTATATGTTCAACCACGCATGGCGACAGGTCAAGGACAAATTCTACGATCCCGACATCCACGGTATTGACTGGAAAGGCTATCACGACGCATACGCCCGCTTCCTCCCCCATATCAACAATAACTACGACTTCGCCGAAATGCTCGGCGAGATGCTCGGTGAACTCAACGGCTCGCACACCGGCGCTCGCTACTATGCCGCATCCTACGCTCCCGCCACCGCACAGCTCGGAGCATTCTACGACGAGACATACACAGGCGACGGTCTGCGCATCGCCGAGGTGATAGCACGCGGTCCGCTCACCAAAGCCGACAGCCGCATCACCGCAGGATGCATCATCGAGCAGATCGACGGCAAGCCCATCAAGGCAGGTGCCGACTACTTCCCGCTGCTCGCCGACAAAGCCGGCAAGAAAGTGCGCCTGAGCGTGCGCGGCACCGACGGCAAGCAGTTCGAGCAGACAGTAGTCCCCGTCAGCGCCGGACAGCAGAACGAACTGCTCTACCGCCGCTGGATCGACCGCAACCGCGCTACTGTCGAGAAACTTTCGGATGGACGCATCGGCTACATCCACGTAAAGGGTATGGACTCGCCCAGCTTCCGCAGCACATTCTCCGACCTGCTCGGAAAATACCGCAACTGCGACGCCGTGATCATCGATACACGCCACAACGGCGGCGGATGGCTCCACGAAGACCTCGCCATACTCCTCTCCGGCAAGGAATTCGCTCGCTTCACCCCCCGCGGACAGTATGTAGGCTCAGATCCGTTCAACCGTTGGACGAAGCCCTCGTGCGTGCTCATGTGTGAGGACAACTACTCCAACGCCCACGGATTCCCCTGGACATACAAGACGCTCGGACTCGGCAAACTCATCGGCGCACCCGTACCCGGCACAATGACCGCCGTCTGGTGGGAAAGCCAGATCGACCCGTCGATCGTGTTCGGCGTGCCTCAGACCGGTATGCGCGACATGGACGGCAACTATCTGGAGAACCAGCAGCTCAACCCCGACATACTGATCTACAACACACCTGAGCAGCAGCTCGCCGGCGATGACGCACAGCTGCGCGCCGCCGTCAAGGAGATGCTCTCGCAGACATCAAAGAAATAACACAATACCGTCGGTCCGGCTCACAACGCCGACAACCCGATAGAAACACGAAAAGGAGGAGCCGCACGCTATGTGCGGTTCCTCCTCTCACGTTTCAACTATTTATTTATGAGAGCCCTAAAGCCCGGTATCACTACCCGATCATTAGGGACGAGGGATGTTAGTCGGGTTGCGAATATCATCCGCTATCCTTTCTCTTGTTCAATAGTTACAACAATTGAGCAGGCAAAATTCCCTGCCGATTGCTCTAAAAGTGATTAAATTTTCTAAATTTCATGCTGCGGCTTGGCGGCATGTCACTGTTTTTGTAACTTTAGGGTGTGTTGGAAACGTCAGATCCCGACACACTCTTACTATAGTAACCATTTCAATAACAAAAATGTTCCATAATCGCTTATTGGCTGCAATAATTGCCGCATCGGCTGCGGCAGCATCGGCTACCACGCCGCTATATCTCGATCCCGGCGCATCACCCGCCGAACGTGCTGCCGACCTCACCGCGGCACTGACCACCGAGGAGAAAATCGACCTCCTGTCGGGCTACAACGACTTCTTTATCCACCCCATCGAACGTCTCGGCATCCCAGCATTCAAGATGGCTGACGGACCGCTCGGCATCGCGTCGTGGGGACTCTTCGGACGCGCCGTGGCATTCCCGTCGTCGCTCTCGCTCGCATCTTCTTGGAACCGTGACCTTGCCGAAACCACTGCCGACGCGTTCGCCGACGAATGGCGCTCGCGCGGCATCCACCTCATGCTCGCGCCCGGCGTGAACATCTACCGCAACTCTCGCGGAGCACGCAACTTCGAGTACTTCGGTGAAGATCCGTACCTGACAGCCGAAATGGCTGGCGCATTCGCATCACGGGTGCAACAGCGCGGAGTGCTCCCTGTCGTGAAACACATGGCTGGCAATGACCAGGAATTTGACCGTTACAGCGTATCGACCGAAGCCGACATACGCACACTTCGCGAGATCTATATGCTGCCGTTCGAGGAGCTGATCACACGTCATGGCGTGCAGGCTGTCATGTCGGGCTACAACCTGCTCAACGGCGTGCACTGCTCCGAGAGCCCGCTCATCGACAGCCTGCTCCACAAGGTGTGGCATTTCGACGGCATGCACATGTCTGACTGGGGTGCGACGGAATCCACACTCGGCTCGCTCGCCCATGGCGTAGACATGGAGATGGGATCAAACTCATTCCTCACGCGGCAGCAGCTACTCCCCCTCCTCGCCGACGGCACCATAACCGACTCAGTGATCGACATGAAGGTGCGCCATATACTAACCCCATGTTTTCGGATGGGATTTTTCGACCGCCCGCAGCTCG
Organism: uncultured Muribaculaceae bacterium; assembly: GCA_910587425.1. Lineage (GTDB taxonomy): Bacteria > Bacteroidota > Bacteroidia > Bacteroidales > Muribaculaceae > Paramuribaculum. Next base: position 16,473 of record CAJUKU010000017.1, on the reverse strand, counting down.
TCGACAGCATACCTGTCTATGACCCCGCGCGCTTCAAAGCCGCACTCGAAGCGGCGCGCCAGGGTATAATACTCCTCGCCAACCGCGACGGGATGCTCCCCCTGAAGCAGGAGATACGCACCATCGCCGTAGTCGGACCGACAGCCAGCCCCGCATTCATCAATGACCGTGTATTCGCCAACGATGCCATTGTCTACGGCGGAGGCGGAAGCTCAAAGGTGAATCCATGGCACTTGGTCACCGACCTCGACGGCATACGCGCCGCATTCCCCGCCGCACGCATACTCTATGCCGAAGGAATCTCTCCGCGCTTCAAGCGTCAGGCATTCGCGCAGTCACGTTTCATCACCCCCGACGGCAACCCGGGACTTTCCGTAGCCTACTTCGCCAATGAATCAGACCGCACACCGATATCAACCGCAACCGACACACGAATAAACAACCAGTGGGGTGCCACACCGCGCGGTGTAGACGGACTCACCGACACCTACCGCATAGAGTGGAACGGCTCTATCCCCGCCGAACGCAACGACACACTGATACTGTTTGCCGACACACAGGGTGCTGTCCGCGTATGGGTCGACGACCGTCTCGTCATCGACGGCTCCGGTTCATCAAGTTTCTACTTCGGACAAGCTGAGATCCCCGTCACAGCAGGACTATCGCTTCCGATACGTGTGGAATACGCAAACCGCCGCTCCACTCCGGCTGAGATCCGGGTAGGTTATGCCTACGGATCCGACGTAGATTTCTCCGAAGCCGAGCGTATAGCCCGCAGTGCCGATGCCGTGATCTGCTGTGTCGGAATGGACGGATCCATAGAGCTTGAAGGTCGTGACCGCCCGTTCGGACTCCCCTACGGTCAGGATGAACTAATAGAGCGCATGCTCGCAATCCATCCGCAGACAACAGCCGTTGTTGTACATGCCGGCGGAGCCGTCGACATGAGCCGGTGGGCTGACTCGACTCCCGCCATAATCCATGCGCTTTACCCCGGTCAGGAAGGGGGCACGGCATTAGGCGAGATCATTGCCGGAGCTGTCAATCCCTCCGCGAAACTCACGTTCACCATAGAGCGCAGTTCCGCCGATTCGCCGTCACATGGCTACTATGATGAGACCCGCCACGAACGTAAGATATACTACCGCGAGGGAATATTCACCGGCTACCGTGGTTACGACCGATCGGGGAAGAAGCCTCTGTTCCCGTTCGGACACGGATTGAGCTACACAACATTCGCCTACTCCGGTCTTAAAGTGCGTCTGACCGACACTTCCGACCCGCAGAATCCCGTCGGAGTGGCGGAATTCACCATCACCAATACCGGTGACCGTGCTGGAGCCGAAATAGCCCAGCTGTATGTAAGCGCACCGGATTCACCGGTAGAACGCCCGGAGAAAGAGCTCAAAGGCTTCAATCGCATTCAGCTGAACCCCGGCGAGAGACAGCGTGTAAGCATTCCGCTCGACGCACGTGCCTTCCGTTACTACGACACCGAGTCGGGTGACTGGCGCGTCGCTCCAGGACGCTACATAATCGCCGTGGGACAATCATCCGCCGAGCGTCCGCTCTCAGCCACTGTCACCATCCCCTGATTCAACCCTATAAAAACCGGCAGGAGCCGCACCACAATTGGCGCAGCTCCTGCTTTTTTATTGCCTTATGTTGATCTATGGCACAGCCTTATTCGATCACAATTGCTTCAGAGGATATAGCGTATCCCACCATGTCGGATCACCCTTGAGGTATTTTGCAAACCAGGCATCGATCGTATCCTGCCATTTGCGGCGCTTGTCATAGTCAAGGATGTGGTGGTCCTGATCAGCGACAGCGACAAAAGCAGTCTCACGTCCGAGCAGCTTGAGCGCGGTAAACATCTGTATGCTCTCGCCCACCGGCACATTGTTATCCTTGTCGCCGTGCAGGAACAGCAGCGGAGTGTGTATCTTGTCGGCACGGAACAGCGGGCTCTGCTTCACGTACAGGTCTGGCTTGCTCCAGGGGTAGTCGGCGCCCATCGACACCTCACTATAGGAGTAACCCCAGTAACCCTCGCCCCAGTAGCTCGTATGGTCGCTTATGCCCGCATGTGATATCGCCGCTGCAAACAGATCAGTGACGGTCTGAAGATACTGAGTCATGAAGCCACCGTAGGAAGCACCGATACATCCGATCTTGCTCGCGTCGACATAAGGATGTTCCTCGCAGAAGCGGCGCGTACCCTCGATAATATCGTCGGCGACACCCTGTCCGGCTGTGCTCACGTGGCGCGACGAGAATTCCTGACCGAAGCCTGTGGCTCCGCTCGGCTCCACGACATACACCACATATCCCTGCGCGGCATAGGCATGATGCGGGTAGCGGCTCTCGAAGTTACGCGATGTTGGGCTGCAGCCGCCATAGTAGTTCACGATCATCGGGTATTTCTTCGACGCATCGAAATTCGGCGGCAGATAGAAACGCCCATGGATGCTGTCACCTCTGGAGTTTACGAAACTCCAACCCTCGACACTGCCGAAATCGACATCGGCAAGCATCTCGCGCTGAGGCTCATCGAGCATCGTGGTGCGCAGAGTCCGCAGGTCGATGGTGTACAGACGATCGGGGTTATCCATGCTCTGTGCGGTGAAAGCACCGGTGCGCCCCTGGACAGGAGCGGAGAAGCTTTTCACGATATCTTCACCTGTAGCTATCTGCTGGATCTTTCCGTTAGCGGGATTCAGGCGGTAAAGGCTTATGCAGTCGCGGTTCTCGGCTGTGAGATACAGCATGCCGTCAGCCTCACACCATTGGAAATCGGTCACATTCGGGTCAAATGTACGGGTGAGCGGAGTCACCTTCCGGTTAGCGTCCACAAAGTAAAGCTGCGTATCGATCATGCTCGGCACGCGGTCTGCGGGCAGGTTCTTGCCGATTCCACCGAGAGCCTCGGGCGAACCGCTGACAATAACTCCATGACCGGGAGCATAGCACGCCCCGCCGATAAATCCATCATCGGCAACAATCGTATCGGCAGTCATATCGTCGATATTCAGCGATATGATTGTATTTAGTGTAGTGGGACGCTCCTCCAGACGGCTCTGGCGCACGCTCAGCAGCACATGCTTAGAGTCGGGAGCTATATCAAGCATCGAGATCGCGCGGTGACCATGTGTGAGCGGACGCAGGGTGCCCGTCGTGGTGTCATACACTGCGAGCGTCTGGCGGTTGCGCCAGCCCGGCTGACGATCCTCTGGTTCAAGTACCTGATATACCTGCGGATCCTCTTTCGGTCCCTCCTGTGTGCCGATGATCAGTAGACGCTTTTCGTCAGGCATTATCACCGGATATCCCTCCGGAAGTCCCTCGGCAAGCACTGTCTCCGAGCCATCGGCAGGATCGGTCACTGTTATGCGCAGTCCGTCGACACCCTGGCGGTAGGTATAGTAACGGTCGCTTCGGGGCATCCACGAAATCCGGTCGGTGGTAGTGAGCAGAGTCCGTCCGGTGCGGGTATCGTACAGGCGGTTGAGCGACGTCACTGCACCACCTTTAGCAGTGTTTGTGTAGCCGGTGATCATGTAGCGTCCGGTCGGCGACACCTCTGTCCTGCCGAGACGCGGACCATGCTGCACATCGTTCAGCGTATAACTGCGGCGTCCATCCTCACGGATGCTCAATGCAGGATCACCCTCGAGGCTTACACGCAGCGAATCGGCGGTGCCCGGCTCCGAGAGATATTTTATCGCCACACGGTGTGAACCCGGACGCAATGTCAGCGTCTCGCCGGCGTCCTCACCATCTACTGTCACCGCATACTCTTTCAGTCCTTCCACCTTAAGGGTAGGCTTCGAGAATCCGGGTGCCTGTATGGTGAACGCGAGCATGTGCATAGCCGCAGCGTCGCTGGTCGGAGCTAACGGTCCGCTTACACGCTTCGCAGCAGCGCTTGCCGCGCGTTTCTGCAACGGCTGTTTGAGCAGACTCTTCGCAGCGTAGTGATTTGAGTTGACATCAAGCGAATCGACCATCAGCGGCGTCTGAACGGCATACGGACCGTAATAGTCGAAACTCTCCACTATCAGAGGCGAGGCTTGTGCAGAAGCACACACAAGAGCCACACCTAAAGCAAAAAATTTTTCCATTGATATTTTATTCATTGAGTTTTTTCATGATTTGCACACCTGCCAGAAAGCTATTGCTGCCGCCGTGGCGACATTCAGCGAGTCGACACCATGGTGCATCGGAATGCGTGTGGTCACATCGGCACGGCTGATCACATCCTCTGCCAACCCCTCACCCTCCGTGCCGAGAATCAGGGCTATCCGATCACAGCTCGTCAGCTCCGGCGAGTCTATAGGCACCGAGCGGTCGGTAAGTGCCATTGCAGCGGTAGTGAATCCGAGGCGACGAAGATCGTCGACAGGATCATCCACCCAAGCCCATGGGATCAGGAATACAGAGCCCATGGAGACGCGCACCGAGCGCCTGTTCCATGGATCGCACGAGGTACGCGTCAGAAGCACTGCGTCGATACCCAACGCGGCAGCCGAACGGAATATTGATCCGATGTTTGTCGTGTCGCACACACCGTCGATCACCGCCACACGCCGCGCGCCGGATGTCACGACTTCAGCCGACGGCTCCGACGGACGGCTGAGCGCACATAGTACGCCACGCGTAAGAGTGTAGCCGGTCAGACCGGCAAGCACTTCGCGATCGCCCGTATATACCGGCACATCCTCTCCGAGGCGGCTAATTATGTCGGCGGCGTCGCCGGTCAGATGCCTGCTCTCGCACAACATGGCGCGGGGCGTGAATCCGGCGTCGAGAGCCACCCTTATCACCTTAGGGCTCTCCGCCATGATTATCCCTGCATCCGAATCGGCGCGATTGCGAAGCTGAGCGTCGGTAAGCGAGGCGAACATTGCCACACGGCTATCGTCGAGCCTTTCGATCTTTATCTCTTGCATTCCGCGAATTTACAAAACTTTTCCGACATTCCGTGCGTTTCGATTATATCAGTCGTGCGCGCAATAAAAAGCAAACGGCTTACGTTAACCATACATATCCACGCAGACACGTTCACTAAATAATTTATGCACTTATGAAAAAATTTCTCGCCGAAGGATTCGGCACAATGTTCCTCGTACTGCTTGCCTGCGGTAGCGCAGTGCTCGCCGGACCACAGATCGGCGTTCTCGGAATCGGACTCTGCTTCGGTCTCGTGCTTTTCGGACTCTGCTACTGTATCGGAAATATCTCCGGCTGCCATGTCAACCCCGCAGTTTCGTTTGCCGTATGGCTTAACGGAGGCATGAGCGGACGCGATTTTGTAGGCTATGTGATCTCACAGCTTATAGGCGCCGCTGTCGGTGCCGGATTCCTCTACTGGTTTGTCAACATGGCGCCCGGATTCAACTTCGGAGGCATAACAGGCTCAAACATCCTTGCCACCAACGTGCTCCAGACCGGAGCCACACCCGGCATGGCACTTCTCATGGAGATCCTGTTCACGTTCTTCTTCGTCATGGTCATCCTCGGTGCGACCGATCCAAAACGCGGTTTCGGTAAATTCGCAGGAGCTGCGATAGGTCTCGCTCTCGGCCTGGTGAATATCGTCGGAATTCCCGTTGACAACTGCTCGGTCAACCCTGCACGCAGCTTTGGTCCGGCGCTCTTCTCACCCGATGCGTGGGGTGACTTCTGGATCATGGTTGTAGGTCCCCTCGCCGGTGCAGTGCTCGCCGTGCTCGCATGGAAAGCCGTTGCCGCATCACGCGCCAATATCGAATAATCTTCCCTGATCATACCTTATCACCTGGCGGTGTGTCATATTTCTTTGGCACACCGCCTTTGTTTTCGTACGACAGCTCCGCATCCTACTGATATTTGCCATCAACGCTAAAAATCTCTAACTTTGCAAAGCAAAAGCAAGAGAAACATGACATCATTATCAACCGTATTATTTACCACGCGGATGCGCGGTCTCGCACTTCGTTATATAGTATTCACACTCGGTCTCTACCTCCTTGCAGCCGGCATCGTGCTTATCGTCCGCTCCACACTCGGCACTACGCCGATATCAAGCATAAACTATGTCATCTCTCTGAACACGCCGCTCACACTCGGCACCTGCACTTTCATAATCAACATGCTCCTGATCGCAGGTCAGTTCTGGCTCATAAGAAAGCGACGCACACGGCGCGACCAGATTGAAATCCTGCTCCAGATACCATTCTCTTTCATCTTCTCGGCATTCATCGATATCAACATGGCTCTTACCGCCGGAGTCGTGCCCGCCAGCTACACACACTCCATACTTCTGCTACTTGCCGGATGTATCGTGCAGGCGCTCGGCGTAGTGCTCGAGATCAAGCCGCACGTGGTGATGATGAGCGCAGAAGCCTTCGTGCGCTACGCCTCAGAGAACACCCACCGCGAGTTCGGAAAATTCAAAGTCTGGTTCGACGTATCGCTCGTAACCACGGCGATACTCCTCTCCCTGTTGCTCACACAGCGCATCGAAGGGGTGCGCGAGGGATCACTGATAGCCGCACTTTGCACCGGTTACATTGTCACTTTTCTCAACACGCGGATAATCACCCGCCGCAACCTCCGCCGCCTGCTCCCACACCACTGACAGAACATTACCGATCTGCACGACTTGCAATTCCCGCATAAAACCATTAACTTTGCCTTAGAAACTTTCAACAATCACCTTATGAACATCTTAAAGACCATGATCGCTGCTGTAGCGACTGTCGGAATGACAGCCAGTGCCGCCGATATCGACGTGAAATGGCAGAACCAGATCAATCGCCTCGATGCTGACGGTAAGCCTGAGTATGTGCAGCGTTTTATCGTAAGCGGTGACATGACACGGCTTCATCGCCTCGCATTCAACCAGTTCGACAAAAAGCGCATGCGCACGGCAAATCCTGCCGACACCGTCGTGCGCATCATCCCCGGCTATTACTACATCGAGTCGCCACGCTTCGCCGAAGGACGCGACTCAGTGGTGATCGATATCGTAGCTGCAGGATCATTGAACATCTACAGTTTCGGACCGGATGGCGTGCATGGCATCGACCGCGACGGAAAACCGTTCCAAGTCAACTTCTCACGCCTTCGCGGGACAGACCGCCCGGAACAATGGACACTGCCCGGAAAGGATCGTATGCCCTACGGCGACAAGTTCTACGATATTAACGAGGCTCTCGTAACCGAGGCTGTGCCTACCCCCTACGACATCATCCCCTCTTTCAAGAGCGTCAAAGCCGGTAAAGGCACATACAATGGCAATGGACCGGTCACAACCAAGATCGTCAAAAACGACAATCCGGAATACTACTCGCTTGAGATATCACCCAAAGGGGTAAAAATCAGCGGAGCTTCTGACGATGCAATACGCACTGCGGAGCGTACACTCGCACGTCTGCTCGATATAAATGGAGGCAAACTTCCGGCTGCTACCATCAAGGACTGGCCTGACTATGGCTACCGCGGCATGATGATCGATGTGGCACGCAATTTCCAGACCCTCGACCAGATGAAGAAATTCCTCAACCTCATGGCTGACTACCGCATGAACCGTCTGCAGTTCCATTTCATCGACGACGAGGGATGGCGTCTGGAAATACCCGGACTTCCGGAACTCACCGAAGTAGGCGCACGCCGTGGTTACACACTCGACGAGGCTGATTTCCTCGCCCAGATTTACAATGGCGACGGTTACCCCACTACCGAAGGTAACAATGCCAACGGCTACTACACCCGCCAGGAGTTTATCGACTTCCTGCGCTACGCCGACTCGCTCGGCATAGCCGTTATTCCGGAAATCGAGACTCCCGGACACGCTCGCGCCGCCGTCAAGGCTATGGAAGCGCGCTACAAACGCACAGGTGACGCCACATACCGGCTCCGCGAGGATGGCGACACATCGGTCTATCGCTCAGCTCAGGATTTCTCCGACAACGTGATCAATCCCGCGCTGCCCGGACCGTACAAGTTCATGGACAAGGTGTTCGATGAGATCATAGCGATGTATCGCGAAGCTGGCGTGCCGCTTGAGACAATACATATCGGTGGCGACGAGGTGCCCCACGGTGCATGGAGCGGATCACCCTCAGCACAGAAGTTCATGAAAGAGCATGGCATGGCTACCGAAAGCGATCTCCACGCATACTGGGTGAAATCAATGGCTGACAATCTTACCAAACGCGGACTCAATCTCGCCGGATGGCAGGAAATAGCGCTCGGCAAGAATCCTGAGGTTGCACGCGCAATTGCTCCCCAGGTTGGTTTCATCAACCTGTGGGTTACCTGGCCTGACAAGAAGGGGGGCAAACTTCCTGCAGTCGAGGCACAGGAACTTGGAATACCCGTGCTCATCTCCTCAGCCGAAGGCTACTATTTCGATCAGCTCTACAGCGCGCATCCCGAGGAACACGGACTGTGGTGGGCACGCGTTACCGACGAGTTCAACTCGCTCGACACCTACCCCTCAAAGATCTCACCTCAGATCCCCGGAGGAAAAATCGTAGGTGTGCAGGGACAGCTCTGGAGCGAGACTGTGTTCACACCCGAATGGATGGAGCACTATCTCTTCCCGAAAATGCTCGGCATGGCTGAACGCGCATGGAACTCCGACACTACCTATACACATCCGCAGTTCAACCTCGTGCTCGACCGCGTTGAGATACCTTATCTGCAGCGCAATGGTGTGAACTTCCACATGCGTCAACCCGGCATCAAGGTGGTTGATGGCAAGATCCGCATGAACTCACCATATCCCGGAGCACAGATCCATTACACACTCGACGGATCAGAGCCCACACTCGACTCGCCCCTCTACAAGGAACCCCTCCCTGCTACAGGCGTGAAACAGGTACGCGCACGCATCTACCACCGCGACAAGAAGAGCGTAACCTCGATCCTGAACCTCTGATCCTGTCAGACTATCAAACCATCACTATGCCGTGGGTGCGTTCCAGCCGGACACACCCACGGCTATTTTCATACACCCTCCATTGCCTCATCGCACTCTCCATCCCCCACACAACTAATCCGCTTTCTCTGCCCATATTTGCCATATCCAACTCTACTCACTGCCCCAAAACCACCGACAAAACAGTCCCTACATATCCTTTATAAAGAGCCCGCAAAGAAAATGCATCATAACATTTGGAAGTGAGTTAAAAGAAAACTAATTTTACAGCCTGATTAACAACCACAATATCATGAACAAATTCACTCTTGCAGCAATAGGCACCGTTGCTATTTTACTCGCAGGATGCTCTCATAGCGACCGTCCGTCTGAAACATCTTTAATCAACATCGACCTTGAGAAACAAATAGAGGCTCAGCCCACGGGCTTAGATCGTGCCGAGGCTCGATTCGTAGTGCAACCTGCCCTCACCGACTCTTCAATGCTTTTGCCACCCACAGCCAGCGACGGTGTAGCTCTGAGAGGCGTGCACAACGGATGTCTGATGCTGACTAACAAAGGGAGCATGATGACCTTCGACGAGGCAGATGGGCGCTGCATACACTCGTTCAGCCACATCGGTCAAGGACCCGGCGATTATTCATGGCTGTCGCCCTACACGTATGTAGGCGCTGACGGCAATTGGAACACAGTCCACTCATGCGGGGTGAATGTCTATACCCAAGCGGGAGATTTTTTAGTGCGGCATGAGCTCGATTCGCTGCGCGAGATCGCCCCGCTGCCCGGAGGTTATTGGGCAGCCATGATGAAGGAATTCGACCAACCGCAGACAATATACATCTACGATACACAATGGAAACCCGTTAAACAATTGTCGACTACTGCCGTTTCGCGCCGTTACAGAATGTCTGACGGATTACCAGTGACAGAAATTGTAGACTTCAGCCGCTCCTCATCTTTTGTGGGTGTCATGCAAGGCGACACGCTGATGGCTATAGACCCCGAAGCCGAAGATCTCGTGCCGATAGCACGCATTGACTGCGGAACTTACAGCAAGCCAAAAGAGTACACGAGCCTCGAAGACATGAAAGAAAAAGGTGCACAGTGCCTGTATTTCTTCACATTCCCTGTCGGAAAATATCTTATGGTAAATTCTTACATGGGTGAAAAAGCATGGTTGCAGTTCTACGACCGGGCAGACGGTTCGCTCGTATATTCCAACAGCGGCACTCGCAACCTCAATAACGGCAGCATCAGTTTCCCCATAGAGATCGACGGAACGACCTACCCATGCAGCATTACGGCATGCGTCGATGGCTCTACCCTCTATCTTGTGACCGACTCTGATTTCATGGCTGAACTGACAGGCGACGAAGACGCCAACCCTGCATTTATATCGCTCAAGCTCAAAGACTAAACGCAAGTCACGCAGCATACAAACATTTTCTTCTAAAAGCACTATATATCAGTGGGTGTGCCGGACCGGTCACACCCACTGATATATAATATCTCCCCTCCACAAAATCATATAACCACAACAAAATGCTTTCTATAAGCTATTTATATTCAAAATTTGGAAAATATATCAAAAATAAATAACTTTGCCTCGCAAACCGTTTCCAGAAGCCCCGGCAAGGGGATCAAGGGGAGGGTAAGCAAAACTACATAAAAGCGTTACAACGCGCTTATTCTTGACTTATCGGAATTCTCGCAAAATTTCAATTAGTCGTCAAGGATAAGGCAGCATCTGACGCACGTGGATATGTTTATATCTATCATTGTCATGATCCAATGGTTCGTGGCTATATGGATTACATATGAGCGTGGGCTTCTGGTGTTGCCGTCCGACGACTAAGGGCAATGCGAGAAGCCTCGATAAGTGGGACGGCGACAAGTACAGACTCCTACGCTTTTCTCTTTAACCAACCATTGACAGAGGAGTTGTCAATGCCATTGAATCATGAAGAGATACTTACTTCACCTTCTCGCAACAATCCCGTTGATTTTCGCCGCCTGCGATAAAAACGGTGATGATCCCGACAACCCCGGTGCTGTGGAAATCGAAAACACAGTTGTCACAATCAACACTGATGGTACAACCTCGTCAGGCGTTCCGTTCGAGTGGATTCCCGGAAGCTACGATTCCGAGTTTTCACTGAACTACATCACATACAAAGTAGACTACGCTAACACACAGGTCATCGTGTCAGGTGCTAACAAGGATGGACTTCAGAACAGATTAGATGGTAAAGCCTCAATACCGAAATCCATAATACTGGACAAGATCACATATCCCATCACTCTCGTGGAGAAAAAAGCTTTCTACCAATGTAAAGAACTTAAATCAATAAATATCCCTGAGACCGTTACAAAAATCGAGGAGAGTGCTTTCCATGGTTGCACTAACTTAACCAACATACAATTATACAATGGATTGAGTGAGATTAGCAAAAATGCTTTCAACTCATGTGAAAAGCTTGAGTTCATACAAATCCCAAACTCTATCACAAAACTGGGAGAATACGCTTTTGCCGACTGCCACTCATTGGAACTCTTTTCCGATAAACTCCCCTCATCTATAGGATATACCTTGGAGAAGGGTGTTTTCATGAATTGTTCCTCAATTAAAAAGATCACTATTCCTGAAGAAATGCATGTTCTCAACAATTCTGCATTCAAAGGCTGCAGCAGTCTCGAGGAATTCACCGCCGATGATCTGTATGAACTCAAAGACAGCGTTTTTGATGGATGTTCAAACCTAAAAAATTTCTCAACAAGAGTTGTAAGTATGGGGACTGCCATTTTCAGAAATTGCAGATCATTGGAATCCATTACTGTCTTCACCCTAAACACAATTGGCACAGCATGGTTTCAAGGATGCAGTTCTTTAAAGTACATCAATCTTACGGGTGAAAAGCCAAATCATGTTGAAAATGTTAGAGATTATGGTCTTGATGGATGTAGCAGTCTTGAGACATTAAGTATAGATCGAACCATTGGTATGGCAGCTCTCCGGAACTGTACCTCATTAAAAGATTTAGGATGTGTTATTCTCTCTCCATTTTCTCAGCAACCCCCTTTTGAGAATGTTATCACTGAGAACCTATATATAAGTAAATATTTCTTTACCCAATACAAGAAAGGCTATTACAATAACGATAAGGGTTGGAATCTTAAAGCAAAAAATGTATATGTTTATAGTTCCAGTAGTGCCGGAGACTACTCATGGTCAGATGATCAGATAGATGAATGTAAAGAGATATTTCAAGCTGAAATAGTCTTGAAAGGGACAGAAGATAAATATAAACAAGCATTTGGGTACAGCTATTAAAATTAATAAGTATGTTTTACGCACGGAACCATTTGGATCCTGACAAGTCAGTTTATCAGTATATCCCTTTGGATTATTTCCTGACAATGCTCGAAAGCAAGAAATATCATGTGAGTCTCCGCCAATCATTTGCTGATAAGATGGAAAAGGTAATAGCACTCAATGCACTGTTTCCCATTCAGGCTGTCGGTGAAAACATACCCACACAAATCACGATACTGCAACAGCAGTCGGAAAATGTAAAGCATAAGTCGGAGGAACACTCCGGCTATGCTTTGCTACCTGCATCATGTTGGACACATCAGGAATCTGAGAATATATTCATGTGGGATAATTATGCCCAACGAATCGGGGTAAGGGTTGAATCTTCAATCAGGCATATGCAATCTGCATTCATTAATCTTAACATGGATTGTCTGTTTGGCAATATCACGTACATTCCTGACACGCCAAGTCTGACAGCCTCCGACAGATTATTCATCAAGCAACCAGCCTACCGGGATGAGCGTGAGATAAGATTCTATCTGTGCCACATACAGGAGACAGACAACAACACCTTTATAGAAGTGCCGGAACCGGAAGCAGTACATAAAGATCATGTTCTGATAGATGTCGATCCTCAGAAGATGATCAGAAACGCCACGCTTTCTCCATATTTCGATAAAAGTGTTGCCGACAAACTGGCGGTCTGGCTCAACGATGAATACGGGATTCCAGTCAGACGCTCCTCTATTTCCATCTGAAACATGCATAAATCTTAGCGGCTCGCACAGCGAGCACTTATCAGTGGGTGTGCCGGCTCGGTCACACCCACTGATATTTAATATCCCCTCATAGCAAAGGCATCCTATCCACCCCTCTCGCTCTGATGCACCCTATTTGCCTTATCCGCCGTATTTGCCATATTTGCCCTCTCTTGCTTTCGACACACAATCTTTTTTCAAGGCAAAAATTTGCACCATAATTAAAAAGATAATATATTTGCATCTGTCTAAAGAACCAAACCAATCAGAAAGATGCATGTGAAAAGACTCCTTATAACCATTATAGCCGCTATATATGCCGCTGCAATGGTATGCATTGCGACCCCTGAGTCTGATCTTAGAGCAACTGATAGCTTATACGTGCTGCTGAAAACAGCTAAAACTCCCGCCGACAGCCTGCCGCTACTATATGATCTGTACGACCTCGGATCACGTCAGGACAAAGCTATGCTGAACCGGGTGATATATCCCGTTGCAAAAAGGATGGGCAATGTCACAGAACAGGCTGAACTGCTGAGAAAAATGGCATCGTTTATCTTCGGCATGACTCAATACAAGAGCTTATAGAGAATGAAGCCTACAAATTGCCACAGTCTGATGACCGCGATGAAACAATAACCTTCATACGGATAATGCGCATGACTACGCAGGCTCAGACATCTTCATACGACGAACGCCGTGAACGCCTGCAGGAAGTGCTCGACAACTTCTATAATGCGCCTGCGAAAACACAGATGGGACGCATAGAGCAACTGTTTAACATCTGCGTGTTCCTCGGTCATGACACAAAAGGAGAAATGCTCAATCATTTCCTGCACACCCTACAGACAGAAATCTCGGAATTGCCGGAAGGAATGACCGCTCTGCGAAACTTATATTATACCCGTTGTGCCCAGACTTATACCGACGGATTCATGTATGACCGGGCGGTTGAAGCAGATAAGAATCTGCTGCTGACAATAGACCGGCTTATCGAAGGATACCGTGCCGAAGGACGCGAATTCATCAATTACGACACTAACCGATACTCCTGCTACCGCAGGATGCTGCTCAACTATCCCGCACTCTCTGAACGGGAAATAAAGGCATACTACAACCGTATACTTCACCTTGCGAATAACGACCCTGATGTCGCCGCCGACCTCGAGGCTAACAATCTCGCACATATATATTACTTCTATGCCACCGGGCAGTATGACCGCGCGCTACCGCTAATCAAGCCATACCTAACGGATGATCCACCGGTTATGACGCTCCACCCGACGCGTATGTATCGCTATGCGCGTGAGGCAGCGAAGGCACTCGGCGACAAGCAGACTTATGATACGGCGACAGAACTGTACAACCAGCAGCTGGAGAAAAACATAGAATCACTGACCAACGACAACTATCTCGACATGCACCTGCTGTATGAGGTGTCAAGACTCAGACAACAGAAATCAGAACTTGACATTACCGCACAGCAGGCACGCATACTCACTCACAGGAAAGTGATAATGATCGTACTTATAGCGACGTTGCTTATGCTCGCGCTCGCACTGTTCATCTTCCTCCAGTACCGGCGGCAGAGGCAACTATCGGCAAACCTGTCAACGTCAAATAATGATCTGCGCCGCGAACGCGATGAACTGAAAACCATACGCGCAAATCTTACCGAAGCACGCGATGCCGCTAAAAACGCCAACCGAACGAAAACAGATTTCATAACCAACATTATCCACGAGATACGCGAACCGCTTAACGCCATATCAGGATTCTCGCAGATGATTGTTGATAGTGTCGACGATGACAAGCGCCGGTATCTTGACCGCTATTCCGACATTGTCACATTAAACATAGACCTTGTTCAATCGCTCGTCAACGACGCGCTAAGTATGGCGGAGATAGAGGGAGGGCACGCTACGCTCAATTGCCGCACAGTGCGTCTTCAGGAGATCTGCCACCTCGCAACTGAGAGTATTGCATTACGTATCCAACCGGGAGTAACCATGCAGTTTGATGAGACGTCGCCCGACATAAATGTATATACTGACAGGCGACGCGTGGAGCAGGTGCTCATCAACCTGCTTCAGAATGCCGCGAAATTCACCACCGAGGGAACTGTCACGCTCGCATATACCGTAGATGACGACACCCAGCGCGTGGTATTCTCCGTAACCGATACCGGACCCGGTATTCCTGCCGGAAAAGCAGAGCAGATTTTCGAACGCTACGAAAAGCTCGACAGCAGCTCACAGGGAACCGGATTGGGACTGCATATATGCCGCCTCGTCGCACGTCTGCTTAAGGGGAAGGTGTGGGTTGATGAAAGCTACACCGACGGTGCGCGTTTTCTGTTCAGTATTCCCATAAAGATCAATGTGAACGATAAGACAAAAAATTCCCAGAGCTGACACATAACTCACCCCGTAAGAATAAACGTAAACTGTAATAAAGTATATGCTCAGAATGGCTAATGACATGTTGCCCGACGACGCCTGCCGCCACCTATTTGTCACTGACCTCGACGGCACATTACTGACAAACGATGCTAAAGTATCAAGGCGTACAGCGCATATAATCTCCGACCTGTCACATCGTGGCGCCATGATTACAGTAGCCACAGCGCGGACGCCAGCCACTGTTGACAGGCTGCTGCAGCACACATTCACCCGACTGCCGGCAATAGTCATGACCGGGGCAGCCATGTGGGATCGTCGTCATCGCATCTGCGTCGACATACACCCTATCAGCACGGCATCATCAGAAATAGCCATATCAACGTGCCGTAAATATGGAATCACACCGTTTATCTACACGCTTGCTCCGGACTCAACCCTCGATGTCTACATAAACGGTGATATTACGCCCCGTGAACAGAAATTCATCGATGATAGGCTTGGACTACAGCTCAAGCGCTTTCACATCAACACACCGGAAGGATTGAGGACTGGTTTCGAGAATAATATGCTTATATTTGCCATGGGCGAATATGATCGGCTTGAGCAAGCTGCAGATGAACTCCGCCGGAACACAGATCTCGCAGTATCATTCTATCCCGACAACTATAATCCTGACGCGGCATTGCTCGAAATACTTGCACCGAACGTCTCAAAAGCAAACGCTATACGCAACCTTGGCGAACGTATCGGCGCAACAGAGATCACCGTATTCGGCGACAACCTGAACGACCTGTCGATGATGAGTGTCGCCGACCACGCTGTAGCAGTGGCAAATGCCCAGCCGCACGTACTCGACCGCGCCGAAACAATAATCGGCCCCAACAACGCCGACTCCGTCGCCGAATACATCAACGACATTTTATCTTCCTATTGATCTACCGATTATCTTATTAGCCTTATTCGCAATATTAGCCTTATTTGGCTTATCTACCCTTCCCTCCCAATCGGCGCCAAAAAAAAGAAGCCGCCGGTCCGTTGTGGACCGGCGGCTTCGTCTAAGGGGGCGGT
>CAJUKU010000016.1 GCA_910587425.1 uncultured Muribaculaceae bacterium | reverse complement strand
CATAAAAGTTCTGATAATGCGACAAATCCAAAATTCCGGATTTATCACAGAACTACAAGAATCTGATGTTCAATACCCGTCACTCACGTGTGGCAGGTCTGGGCAATGCCGACGGCAGTCAACGCTCCCTCAATCTTCTCTATGCAATCCGCACCATTCAGGAGCGGACGGGCAAAGACCTCGGAGCCACATTCCTGTCAGGTACGACAATCAGCAACTCGCTTACGGAGTTGTATCTGCTGTTCAAGTATCTGCGCCCTAACGAGCTTGAACGTCAGGAGATTCGCAGTTTTGATGCTTGGGCGGCCATCTTCGCTAAGAAGACCACCGACTTCGAGTTCTCCGTCACCAACAATCTGATTCAGAAAGAGCGTTTCCGCTATTTTATCAAAGTGCCCGAGTTGGCGGCATTTTATAATGAGATTACGGACTATCGCACAGCGGAAGATGTTGGTGTTGACCGTCCGGAGAAACATGAGATTCTTCATAATATTCCACCTACGGCGCAGCAGGAGGAATTTATACAGAAACTGATGCACTTTGCAGAGAGTGGCGACGCCACTATTCTCGGACGTGCTCCGCTGTCTGATACAGAAGAGAAGGCGAAGATGCTCATTGCCACAGACTATGCCCGCAAGATGGCTCTTGACCTCAGGCTTGTTGACCCCTCTTATGGAGATGATCCCAATAACAAGGCGAGCCACTGTGCCAAGATGATTGCGGAATACTATCACAAGTATGATGCTCAGAAAGGCACTCAGTTTGTTTTCAGCGATTTGGGGACATATAAGCCGGGCGAATGGAATGTCTATTCCGAAATCAAACGTAAATTGGTTGAGGACTATGGTATTCCGGCACATGAAATCCGCTTCATTCAGGAATGTAAGTCGGAACGTAGCCGAAAGGCCGTTATCGAGGCTATGAACAGCGGTGATGTACGTGTCCTGTTCGGTTCGACAACAATGCTCGGCACAGGCGTAAACGCCCAGCGCAGAGCGGTTGCGGTACATGAACTTGAATGTCCTTGGCGACCGAGCGATCTTGAACAGCGTGAAGGTCGTGCCATACGAGCCGGTAACGAGATTGCCAAACTGTATGCCGACAACAAGGTCGATGTCATAATATATGCTGTGGAAAAGTCTCTGGATTCCTACAAGTTCAATCTTCTTCATTGCAAGGCTACCTTTATCGCACAGTTGAAATCCGGTGCTATGGGAGCCAGAACTATTGACGAGGGTTCGATGGACGAAAATAACGGCATGAACTTCTCGGAATATATGGCTATCCTGTCGGGCAATACCGACCTGTTGGAGAAAGCGAAACTCGAAAAGCGCATAGCCGCGTTGGAGAGTGAACGTAAATCCTTCAACAAGGGCATCGGAGATTCAAGATTCAGGCTCCAGACCATCAGCCACGATATAACCAACAACGAGGCTGTTATCAATCGCATGAAGGAGGATTATGCCAAGTTCAGTGCAGTAGCTCAGAGAGATAACAACGGCAACCCCGTCAATAATCTTTCGCTTGACGACTGCAAGTATAAGGATGAGCAGAATATGGGAGTTTACCTGCAAGGGCTTGTTCAAAAAACCGATACTCACGGACAGTACAAGCGTGTCGGAGAGGTATATGGATTCCCCATCAGCATCATCTCGGAGCGTAACCTTGTTGACGGCAAGGAGACCATTCAGAACCGCTTTGTCGTTGAAGGCAACTACAAATACAAGTTCAACAACGGCTTCATCGCCATGAGCGACACCCACGCCGCCTGCATGAACTTTGTCAACGCACTGGAGAAGATTCCCGGTATTGTGGCCCAGTATGAGGAGCGCACCGCCAAGATGAAAGCCGATGTCCCGATACTTGAAGGCATCGTTGCCAAAGTCTGGGGCAAGGAAAGTGAGTTGAAGCAACTCAAGTCAGACCTTGCCGCCCTTGACCGTAAGATTACCGCTCAACTCGCTCCGAAGAAAGAGGAACAGGACGGCGAGGAAAACAAGGAGGTCAACAGTATGGACACTCCGTCACAGTCAAGTGACTCAAAAAAATCAATGGTTGCGGAGCCTGCGTCAATGTATAGAGGCACACATCTTCGATTGTAATTAGACAGATTGTTAACTTAGATAAAAAGTTCGCCACCAATCATCTAAACGTACTTATAAATTGTTAATATGTCTAACGAGACATTTTATATCATAAAATTCACCCCAAACTTACATGCCTATGGCGAAAATTTTAATCGTAGGTGGTCCGGGAGACTACCAAGAGGCAGGTGCGATCCTCCGTAAGGGAGGTCATGATCCTGTCTCGGCAACATCAATGAAGGCCGGAATAGAACAGGCTAAAAAGCTGCCATTCGGCTCTCTCATCCTCGCAAATTACAGAATTGGCGACAAGGATTGCAATGAAGCTCCAGAGTTTATCATTGCACTGCGTGAAGCTCGAATCAATCATCCTGTAATTGTCTTTGGAGTCAATCTATCCTCCGTGGATGTTTGTAGAGCTATGAATGGTCACAAAGCCATTGATTATGTGCAACAGCAAACCTTTGACAAGGAGTTATTACTCAAGGTCAATCGTTATCTACCTCGAAAAGGCTGTTCATACGACCGTTCAACTCCATATCCCAGAAGAGGTGCTGCATTTATAAATGTAATGGAGTGTCTTAACCGTATCGCAAAGTTGGATGCAAATGTTTTGATTATCGGCGAACCCGGCCTTGGAAAAGAACGCTTCGCCCGATATATTCACAGCAAGAGCAATAGAGCAGACAAGCCGCTGGTTATTATCAACTATCCTGATTTTGTGACGGAGACACTCAGCGAAGTTCCATGCCCCGCGTATCATATCCGTTCCTGCTTCGAGAAAGCAAATGCCGGAATTATCGTAATTAAAAATCTCCATTCATTTTGCCCTCGGGGACAGTCTCTGATAATGTCTGAGATTGAATCCGGAAGATACGATGTGAGAATCATAGCAACGGCAGATGTATCAATCAGGGAGAAAATTGCTGATGGTACGATTAACTGTGCACTAATGCATAATGCGGCTACAACGACCGTCCTTATACCATCACTGCATGAGAACCCGGAGGATGTAGAGCCTCTTGCACGATTTTTTCTCCAACAATTTGCGGAGATTCACAATCTGCCTGTATGCCAAATGACACCCGGCGCACTCGATATGCTGAAAGGATATAGCTGGCCGCTAAATGCAAGAGAGCTCAGAAATACGGTTACTCAATGTGCTGCTGTCTCAACTACGGGACGTATCACAATCAGCAATCTTCAAAATGATTGCTATACGGATTTCAAAGTAAGCACGGCTTTGTCAATGTTCGGGCTTGACGAAGAATCAAGGATTGTATTCGCCATAAGGTCAACCCCTACACTTAAAGATGCGGCTGTCCTGCTTGGCATGTGCGATAGAACTCTTAACAATAAGCGAAAAAAATATAGTCTTGACGCTGAAGGTAACAAGATTGCACAAAAAGTGAGTGTCTGATTCAGAAAAATTTGTTAATTTTGTACTTGAAATCAGACATACAGCGATTAAAGAGTTGATCGCATTCCGATATTAGGATAACATAAGATTACGCGAGCTTTTCTGTAAATCTGGACAATTTACGAGATAATCCAACTCACGTTGCATCTTATGCTATGCTTCAAGCATAGCGTATAGGCAACAACGATGGATTATTGGCCCGTCCAGAGCCAGCAGAAAATCGAAAAAGCCTATACGCTATTTTTCTGTCCGTGAGGATGGGCAAATCAGATTTATCACATTCAAATGAACCATTCTACCCCAATGTAACACCTGAAAATTTTGCCGATTCGGAAAGATTTGCTGATTCGATGAATATTGGTAAATTGTGCCAAATTCTAACTATCATTCCTTAAATCAGTCAATTACAACTTTTTTGAATTTTTTTTGAGCCAAATTCCAAACCATGCAGTTATGATTATCGAAACCGCGGACATTCCCGGTGACAACATAATCATAAAGAATCATGTGTAACCCAAAACCACCACCTGAATGAGTAGGGGCAGACGGTTGAATACCGACCCCGACTTCCTTACCGGCGCAGACGCTCTCATCGCCATACAAAAGGAAGCTCCGAAACTTTCTCTCACATTCAAAGGAGAACCCATTATTCCGCTCGAAACCCTTACGGAGGCTTTCCGTGTCAAGTCCCGAACATTCCTCAGATATGCAGAGGCCGGTTTACTTGAAATATATACAGCGAAAGTTGGGAATCTGAAATTTGTGACCCAAAGAAGTTTCGATGATTTTATCGACAGGAATTTCGTTCTTGTCGGAAAAGAGAGAATAAAATCCCGTGAGGGAAATAATTAACATTTTTAATCCAAGTTTTTTCTATGGAAAACAACCAAGAAGAACCCAATGTGCTGATTGCCCGTAATAACGAGACAGGGCAAATCGGTGCGGTGACCGGTCAGAATCCTGACGGCTCGCCAAAAATGGCCGATGTGAAATCGGCATCGCTGAGCGACCTCGTTAAGTTCAGCAAAGGGCAGAATCCGCTTGAGGCGTTTATGTCTAACTTCATTCGACAGGCTAAGAATCCTTCGATATTCGGTCTTTTCAAAGTTGCTGCCGGAGACTTTGACAAGGAAGGTCGGGCACTTGCGGCTCTGCTTGAAGATCCCGAGGCTAACAAACAGATGCTTGACCCTTACGCGGTGAAGACCGATACTTACGCGCAGGAAGTCAAAGAATCCTCAGGCGTTTCCGTTGAAAACAAAAAGTATTCAAAGGTCGATCCCAACAAAGTGGATTGGGAGCGCATCGAAAAAGAATGGGGTATCACCCGCCACGAACTTGAAGAGCAGAAGCAGCTGACCGATATGCTCTATAATCACAAATCTCCCGGTCTGGTAAAACTTACGACGACCATCGACGGTGAAAAACAGGAGCTTGAAGCTCGTCTTACGTTCAAGCATAATCCCGATGGGAGCATCACACTCTCACCCCACATCAAAAAGGTTGAGCCTCAACTTGACAAGACCTACAACGGTTACTCGTTTACCGAGGAAGATAAAGCCGAGTTACTCAAAGACGGAGCAATCTCCCATACAGTAGAACTTGTCAATCCCAAAACCGGCGAAAAGGAGCCGAGCATTGTTCATCTTGACAAGCTCACCAACGAAATCCTGAGCATCCCGTATAAGGATGTATATGTCAAGAATAAAATCTGCAATATCGAGCTTGACATCAAGGAAGTGATGCAGCTTAAAAATGGCGGGACTCTGCGAGACAGAGAAATCATCACAAAAGACGGCCGCCACTTCAAAGCCGACCTGCGGTACAGCATCGACCGCCGCGACCTCGGACTCATAAACATGACTTCTCTGAAACAGAAAGAGAACGTCTCTCAGAATGAAGCAACTGGGCAATCTGAGTCCACCGCGAAGAAAAAAGTGTATAACTTCACTGATGCAGAGGGTAACCCGAAGCGACTCAAACAGTGGTACCGAATCCCGATGGACGAACACAAGCAAAGTGAATATCTTGCCGGAAACAATGTTGAGGTCGGAGTCCTCAATGTCGAAGGGAAGGACTACATGGTCTATCTCCAGTTCAATAAGGAGAAGAAGATGCCTGAGAGCTGTTTCGGTGTCATGGAAAACGGCAAGGTTGTCGGATTCGCTGATGCAAGCAAGGTACAGGCGGCAATCAACCTTCAGGGCAAAACCAATGAAGCCACCAAGAATGTAACCGACAAGCTGGATATGGGTCAGACAGAGCCGAAAAACCAACAACAGAAAACCCAGCAGAAGAAGTCGGAACCTCAGGAGGCTCCAAAGAAAAAGCCCAAAGGGCCCAAACTCTGATGTCCAACCACTTTATCCAAATATCATAATTAACGGCGGGTAGCCTCGGAGTCCTATGACTCCCCGCCATATTACTCACTAAAATTCAAATTTTATTAAATGGTAATTATCACCGAGAACCCCCGCGCAGCTAAGGCTATTGCCAAAGCGTTCAACGCGCCCCCCGGCAAAATATCCGGTATCTTCAACAGCGACGACCTAACTGTAATTGCAGTACCGCAGGATTTCCTGACACCCCGTAAACTCAACATCAACACTTTGGGCAAATTGCCCTACATCCCCTCGACCTACAATCTGCGACAGAACCGCCGTAAGTGCCAGCGAGGTTTCGAGGGAACAGTGCGCAAAGCCATCCTCGCAGCAAGCGAAGTGGTATTCGCCTCCGAAAGCGGAGCCGATGCTCAGGCTCGTTTCGACAATCTGTGCCGCCACTTCAATGTGGGGCAGAAGACCTCCCGCATGTGGCTCCACAGCCTACGCCGCTCTGACGTCGTTTCATCGTTCACTTCTCGTGAATCGGGCCGTAAACTTCACCGACTCGCACAAACGGGTCTGGTAAGCATGGCAATGGAGTCAGCTTTCAACTACAACTTCAACAATGCACTCCACCTTATCGGTTTCCCCGACATCAACCTCACGAGAAATGAGGTAATCGTCCTCGACTTCCTTCGTGCTATTGACGAGCACATTGACGATTCGTTCCGTTCCGCATCAACTTTCAAACTCTGCCTCAATCCCGGCACCGGGATGGGCATGATGAGCGAGCAGTCGTGGAACACCATCGAAGAAGCGGAAACCGCCCTGAAATCGCTCAATTTCCCTTCGATGCTACCCGTGGAGATGGAAGTCAGTCTCGACGACAAACCTACTCAGCTGTTCAGCACAACCACACTCCAGATCGAAGCCTTCCGCAAACTTCATCTCCTTCCGGGTCGCACAATGACCACAGCCCGAAGCCTGTTCAACAGGAGACTAATCACTTCCCCCTACACCCATAAGGCATCCATCACAACCATCGCCAATCCCGTGGCAAGTATGAGCCGCGCCGAAAACCGACTTTATCAGCTCATACGCGAGCGTAAAACCGCGGCAAATCGCTCTGAATGTATCACCACCGGCAAAATCTCCTATTCAACCGGAGGTATCGACTTCGCGCACACCCTTTCTGCATCTCGGGTGCAGAACGCTCCTCTTGGGACATCGCTTTGCGGAGAACCGTTCATAGAAGTGGTCATCAGGGAAATTGCACCCTCTCCGGTCATCACATACGATCTGACCTCAGTTCTCTCAACTCTCGTGAAGGAGTTTACCGACACAAAAATGCCCTTCAAAGTGAAAGGCGATGATTTTGGCAGCGTTATCTCGTCTCTCATCGGCAAGCAGCTCGTAAAGGAGTGCGAGGGTATGATATTCCTCTCCGAGACCGCGGAGGATATTATGGACAATATCGGTCGTCTCTATCCCGGAGCCAACCTTGTGGCATTCCAGTTTGATGCCAATTCGCTTGCAGCCGGAATCGGCACCGGTAAGCAGTGCATCGCTGATTTTGGCGATTGGCTCTATTCCTTCACAGCCGAAATGCTCAACGGCAAACTCATTGACAGTGATTATGCAGGGACTGTCTGCCCTGTATGTGGTGCCCACGCCATATACCACAACAATCACAGTATCTGCTGTGCCGAATGCAACTATCGCATTGCCGATACATATCTCGGCCGCAGGCTCACTCCTGAACTTACACGTCAGTTGCTGACGTTCTTCTACACTTCCGAGGTAAAGGGCCTTCAGATTGAAGAAGGTCAGAGATTCTCCTCGGTGCTGGCTCTGGACGCCAATTATCAGCCGACCCATGTTCTGGGTACTGATGCGGAGGCATACCGTCCTGCGGTCTGACCTCACAACCCGCTGACTTTTCATAGTCAGCACCAAAATGGCGGCGGTTGATATGCCGCCGCCATTCTTAACTCTTGCCTGCTGAGAAGCACGCATTATTATAAAGTAGAATTGAGTTCGGAATATATTACAATTGAACGCTCTCTTTATAATGCGATGATTGAAGCTCTGCAAAATTGCCGCAAGGCTCTGGAAACATCCATATCTCGCTTACACCGCCATGTAGCAGAGGAATGGATTGATAATGAGACCGCACAAGCAATATTACGACGTAATGCCCGGTCTATGCAGACACTGCGCTCCGATGGACAAATCGGTTATACCACAATAGATGGCAAAGTATATTATCCGGCATCAGAGATTGGGCGACTATTAGATAAAAGGGTTCAATATGAGGACTGAATTGCAGACTAAAGAGGAGCGTAAGGCTCTTTTCGGTCTGATAGATGTCATAAAAGAAAACACACAGACCCTTGCGGATATGTCGCGTCCGATGTTTAATGGTGTAAGATATATAACTGATACCGAGCTTGCCAAGAGACTCTGCATTGAGAAGCGTACGCTTGCCAATTATCGTGCAAAAGGTTATATCGGATTTTATTCAGTCGGCGGAAAAATATTATATGCCGAGAATGAAATTGAAGACCTTATGAGAGAGAACTACATTCCCCCATTGAAATGACAAGAACCCCGACAACTTTTGATTGCCGGGGTTCAAGTTGTTATTTGGGGGATTATTCAGCCTTTGCCTGTTGTCCCAGATTGCTGAAATTCATGGCGTCTCGTATCTCGTTCATCTCACGAAGAATTGAGGTGTCAAGCACCCGGGCGTAGTGCTCAGTCATCTTGACACTCGCGTGACCGAGCATTTTCGACACGTTTTTCAGGCTTACACCCTGCGACAGACATACAGTGGCGTATGTATGACGGGCCACATGGGTGGTGAGATACTTGTCAATCTTGCAGATTGTGGCAATCTCTTTGAGATAGCGGTTCATCACTTGATTGGCAGGGACAGGAAGGAGAACGCCTTTTTGGGCTGCCTTTTTATTCCCCTCATATTTTTTGAGGATTGCAGCCGGAATATCCAGCAAAGGAATATTGCTGATTTGGCGAGTCTTCTGCCGATGTTTGCGAATCCACAGGTTGCCCGCATTGTCGCGGACAATGTGCTCGGCGGTCAACTGTGACACATCCGAGAATGCCAGGCCGGTAAAGGCTGACATCAGGAACATATCCCGGACAACCTCCAGTCGCTTGCATCCCGGCTCACATTCATAGATTCTGTTGAGTTCCTCTATGGTGAGGAAGTCCGGTTCAGTCGGAACCTCTTTGAACTTAATGCCGACAAAGGGGTCTTTCTTTATCCAGTCGTTGGCGATGCAACGGTTGGTTATCTTTTTCAACGCCTTCATATAGCGTATGAGGGTATTCTGGCAGAGGTCTTTTTCGGTCTTCAGGAATACTTCGTAGGCACGGATTACTTCGCCGGTGAACTCGGAGAGGGGGAGGTCATCAACCTCATAGTTCTTCTTGATCATCTCTTCGAGGTATCGTTTCATCGACTTATAACGATAGACGGTAGTCTTGGTGTAATCCTTGCCGATGAGTGTTTCAGCCTCGTCATTGTGAGCCTGTATCACTTCAAGGATTGTTTTCTCCTTTTTCTTTTTTGGATTGATGCCATAGAAACGCTGCTGCACGACAATCGCTGTCACCGGTTCATTCTCCTGCTGGAGTTCGGTAACGATGGCGTGAACCTTAATTCTCGCTTCCTCAATGAACTTGTTAAGGTCATTGGCAGTCCGGCTCGTGCCTGTGGCACGTTCCTTTGCTTGGTTCCAGAGATTCGATAGAATACTCTTTTGGATGTTGTTTTCGGCGCGTTGGCCGTTTACCGTGATGCGCATAAAGACAGGCGACTCGCCATTTTTCAGGACGTTGCGCCGAAGAAAGAATGCCACACGGAATGAGTCTTTACTTCTCATAGTTTTTACCTTGTGTTGGTGTTTGATGACTTGGTGTAAGTAAATCCCGAGAAGTATATCTTGTAACGTGCTGAATCATAATCTATAAACGCCGTATAGGTGTAAATTGTTCGCTCTATTCGGTGTAACACTGGATTTACACCTGCGACTCATTTTCGCCACTCGACTTTTTCTCGAAAAATTCACCCTCCATGTCAATCTTCTTGTTAATGTTCACTCGAAATGAGCGACATTCACCATCAAGGCAAAATGATGTAAAATGCGGAATATCAGTTTGGTATGATAACAACTGGTGGAGCAAGTCGGTGTAATATTTATCTCCACCAAATCTACACCTGCCGATTTCATCATTTTTCCGCATTCTGCGCTACCCCTAAAATGAGAAAAACACCGAATATCATTGATATTCAGTGTTTTATCTTCTCCTAAAATTTGGGTTCGTGGTGCCACCAGGAATCGAACCGGGGACACAAGGATTTTCAGTCCTTTGCTCTACCAACTGAGCTATGGCACCTTGTTTGGTTTTGCGATGCAAAGTTACGATTAGTTTTGTTACTGACCAAATTTTTCCACCTGTTTTTTCAAAATATTTTATAATTTTCATTCCCTCATTTATGCAAGTTTCTGATTTTCTGCAAGAAGCATTCGTCATGTTTTAGATGACGTTAAGACTACCGTTTCAACTGATAGGATTGGAAACATGATAAATGCCCAATATACCAATAACTCGCAAACTGACTAAACTATTGGAGAGCCAAAGTTCATAAGCTGACAAAACTAGTAGACAAAAGTTCGCACACTGATTACACCTATACGCCGCCTAAAATTTCAGAAAGACACTATTATGATGAGCACTTAATTAAGGAAATGGCTAAAATCGCAGAAAGAGACAATCCGTAAGAATACTAAGTTCGCAAAACATCAAAGATCCACAGGAAGGCACTATTTATAAGAAGATATAATTAGCGGTAATACAAAATTTGTAGGTAATAATTGAGAGAGTCTCTCAAAAAAACGACCCAACCAACCAACCAACCAACCAACCAACCAACCAACCAACCAACTTGCTTACTTACTTAACGAATAAACTAACGAACTAACACATGTGCATGTAAACATTGGAAACGGTGTGGCATTGCCACAGAGGGCTCATTAATGTCAGCCAATTCACCGGAAATTGGAAATTTCACAATTTTTAACAAAAAAAACAAATCCTGCCATAGAAATAATGTACCTTTGTAGTATAGTAATACATTGACTCATCACAAATACAAACCAAACATACTTATAAACATGAAGATCAACCGACGTCCGGTCAGCCATGTTCTCACAACAGCTTGCGCGGCATTAACCTGCGGTATTGCATCGATTCTTACGACATCTTGCTCGTCAGACAGCACAACGTCTGATAAAACACCAGTCATCAATCTCGCTGCAAACCACGATACCGAGACTTCTGCCCCGCTAAAAGTTGCCGATTTCAACTACACGCAGCTCTCATCCGATTCAACCGCCGCCTTTTTCTCAAAGGCAAAGATTCTTGATGTGGTCGGTGACACCGTGGTGCTCTTTGAAGACAATTTCCAAACATCGCGACTCGTAATGTTCAATCTCAACGACGGAAAATATCTTGGGGAGATAAACCACATGGGTCAAGGTCCCGGAGAATACCGGCGCATATTCAGCGCATTCATCGACCGCAAAAACCAAAGCGTGATCGTTCCTGACTTTGACCGTCCGGTAGTGAACAGATACTCCCTTACCGACGGATCGCTGATATCCACCACCGAACGCGAGCCGATCATGATGCAGATCGAGCCTACCGGAAGCGCAGAAACCTGCATAAATGTTGCAGTCCCTGGTCCTGAAGGTCTGAACATACGTCAGTACGACGGTAACTTCGCACCGACTGATTCAATTGACCTGCCGGGATTCAGCGGTGGCAACTTCTCCATCCTCTGGGCGAATGCCGGGGAACAAGGTATCTTCATGGTTGCCGACACGCTTTATGCCGTGGCACCATCCACACTTCAACCGATCGCGGTGCTCTCACGTGGCGAATATACCATAACGCCTGAGACCGACCAGGAGATAATGATGCGCATAATGTCGTCGGGCGAGAGTGAACTGGAGATATTGAAGCCATACATGCTCGTGCGCGACATACAGATGACCGGTGGAAAACTCCTTGCCACCACCATGCACAACGGAGTGAAAAATTCCGACATATACGATCTGAGCGACGGCAGACTGATATACCGCAACAGATATGAAGAGCTTCAAAAACCGAGCAGCCTGACAGTACAGTCGCCCGACAACCGCACGATCATAACCGATCAACTATTCGGAAAAGATGGTGTCTGGTACGGAATCGTAAGTGAGGAGAATACCGACGCCTCATCAGACGCCACTCCCGGCAGCACAAATTGCGCAATCGTTAGCTTCAAATTATAACTATTCTACGTAGGCGATATACAGCCATCCGCTTTGAAACGGAGAGGGTGTGTCACCTTCCCTTCCGGTTACAATGAGACGGTGTGTCAAGCAAGTTTTGACGCACCGCCTTTTTTGTATGATTCTTTGACATGTGTGTAAATTATTTTGACACCATGCGATACGCCGCCAAAAGCCAACGCCCTAATTATCAGCACAAATACCTATTTGGCACGGTTTCTGCACATATTATCTATAAAACATAAATCATGCAATGACACATTTCAATTACATTTTCCAACACATGCGGCAGTCAATGCTCGTCACGGCGATCAAAGTCCTATCCATAGGGCTTGGACTTGCTATGAGCGGACTGCTGTTTGTCCGTGTCGCCTACGACAACTCCATCGACAGCTGCTTCGGCGACACCGACCATCTCTACCAGATATGGGAAGAGTTTGAGATCAACGACAAGAAACTCGGCGCATCACAGATGTGCGTCGGTGCCATCGCCGGAGGCATCCTCAACGGCATCCCCGAGTATATTGAAGCATCTGCCATACAACGTCCATACAGCGTGATGCTCAAGAACGGAGAAACAGTGATAGAGGGTTCGGGCATAATCGCCGACTCACTGTTTTTCCGCACGATGGGGGTCGATGTGATCGAGGGCAACCCGCTCGGTCTCGCCATGCCGGGAAATATATACATCTCCGATAAGATTGCCGACAAATACTTCGGTGGCGAATCACCACTTGGAAAAACACTCTTCTACGGCGACCAGGGCGCGCAGCTTAATATTGCCGGAGTCTACCGAGGCTGGGGAGATGAAACCACCATACGCGCCGACTATGCAATCTCAATGCCGACAGTCGTTCCATCCGAACAGTTCACCGGATGGAGAGGAGGTGACAGCTGGTTCACCTACATCCGCGTGAAACCCGGCACTGACCTTGAGACACTCAATGCCAAAATCAA
Source organism: uncultured Muribaculaceae bacterium (assembly GCA_910587425.1). Taxonomy (GTDB): domain Bacteria; phylum Bacteroidota; class Bacteroidia; order Bacteroidales; family Muribaculaceae; genus Paramuribaculum. The sequence goes on along the minus strand of CAJUKU010000016.1, from coordinate 38,493 downwards.
ACAGATCATCAAGGCAAACGCACCCGACACCGAAAGCTCAAAGCTTGAAGCATGGGCAGCCCCCCTGCGCGATACATACCGCAACTACAGCAGCGTGCGTCAGATCACGATAACATTGTCAATCCTCGGTGCCGGAATACTTATTGTCACCGCACTCAACTACGTGCTCCTAAGCATCTCCGCACTCCCCCGCCGATCCAAAGCCATCGGCGTGCTGAAATGCGCAGGCGCCACCTCACAGTCAGTATTCCGCATGTTCCTGTTGGAGACACTTATCATAGTGGTAATGGGAGTGGTCGTAGCTGTGCTCTGCATACATTTCTGCAAGCTCTGGGCACAGGACAGCATTTATGATTACTTCGTGGAATACATCAACATGGATCGCCTGTGGGTCATCGTCGCCGTTGTCACCCTCACATTCCTGCTTGCTGCAACAATCCCCGCAGTCACATTCAGCCGCATATCGGTGCAGCAGGTGTTCAAGCGTTTCTCCGGGCGTCAGCACGCATGGAAGCACACGTTGCTATTCATCGAGTTCGCAGGTGTAGCTCTTGTAAGCGGCATCCTTACTATCGTCTCAGCGCAGTACGATTGTCTCGTCAACACCCCGTTAGGCTATAATCCCGATGGAGCAATAATCGTATCTTTCCATGGCAACAGCAAGGAGGAGTGTGATGCTGTCATGGATTCCTACAGCCGTCTTCCATACGTAGAGGGCGTAGCGGCATCCTCCTATTACCCGACCTACGGCTATAGCGGAGCTTTCGTGCGCGACAACGAAGGAAACCTGAAGTTCTCCACACGCTACGACGACTGGAGCCCGAACTACGCAGATGTCATGGGGATGACGGTCAAGGAAGGCAGAATACCGGCACCGGCATCAGAAGAACTCCTGGAAGTGATAGTCAATGAAGAGTTCGTGCGCCAGATGGGGTGGAGAGAGAGTGACGCAATAGGAAAAACATTCAACTATGACTATGGAACCGCCACTGTTACGGGAGTTATCCGCGACTTCCTGTGCGACAACTACTACAACCCGCAGAAACCCTTTGTGGCTCTCACGACCCTCAATGCCCTGAGTTGGCTGACGCTGCGGATCAGCGAACCTACCGATGCAAACGAGATCCGCCTCATCAAGGAGATACTGAAACTATACCCGGCAGAGAACATCCGCGTGATAAACCTGCGCAAGCGATATGACTCATTTTATGTCGACGTGAAACTTTTCCGCACCATGGTATCTATCGCAGCGGTCATCATGATATTCATCTGCGCTATCGGGCTTACCGGCTATCTTACTGACGAGATGCGCCGCCGCAGCCGCGAGATAGCCATACGCAAGGTCAATGGAGCCTCGACAGGATCTATCATAGATCTGATAACACGCTCGATCCTTATAGTCGCACTGCCCTCAGTCACGCTTGGAACCCTGTTGGCAATATATTTCGGGCGTCAGTGGTTAGACCAATTCAGTATGACAATCGACGGCATAACCGCACGGTTCATACTTGCCGGACTGCTCACGCTCATCTTCATAGTAGTGCTCGCCGTAATCTTCACCCGGATGCGCGCCAACGACAACCCGACCGAAAGCCTACGCGCCGAATAATAACATCTAAACAACAGACAATACAGTCATGATTACCATAAAGAATCTCGAGAAAAAATTCCGCACATCAGAAGTTGAGACTCTCGCCCTCAACAACATAAACCTGCATATCTCACCCGGCGAGTTCGTCGCCATAATGGGTCCCTCCGGCTGCGGCAAATCGACCCTGCTAAACATCATGGGACTGCTCGACAATCCCACAGCCGGAAGCTATATGCTCGGTGACCGCGAAGTCGCCGGCATGAAAGAGAAGGATCGCACCTCACTGCGCAAAGGTCGCATAGGTTTCGTGTTCCAGAACTTCAACCTCATCGACGAACTTACCGTAGAACAGAACGTTGAGCTTCCGCTCACCTACCTCGGCATTCCGCGCGAAGAGCGCAAACGCCGCGTCAAAGAAGCGCTTGAGCGCATGAACATCGGACACCGCGCGCATCACCGTCCGCAGCAGCTTTCCGGAGGTCAGCAGCAACGCGTGGCAATAGCACGGGCAGTCATCACCGATCCTCAGATAATACTTGCCGACGAGCCAACGGGCAACCTTGACTCTACAAACGGCAAGGAGGTCATGGAACTCCTTATCGAACTCAACCGCGGAGGAACGACAATCGTAATGGTCACACATTCCAAACACGATGCCGCTTACGCACGACGCATCGTCAACCTCTTCGACGGCACAATCGTGTCAGTCACCGAAAACTGACCCTACATACCTCCCCTGTTACCGTAACAAGTATATTTGCAGCAATGCGGCTCTGCCATGATGGTAAAGCCGCATTGCTGCAAATATCATGTGACGGCGACAGCCTTAGAGCTTGTTAAACGACAACCTCAGACTTTATGCAGTTCACCAGCACGCATCTCCTTGCGGAAAAGACGACGGATCGTACGCCATTTTGGGAATATAGCCGCAGGACGCAACGGTCCGTAGCTGACGAGGATAGTCGTAAGCACTACAAGCGCAACAATCAGAAGCATCCCGTAGATCTCCTTCATAGATACCACGAGCGCCTGCTGCTGCACCATGCCGTAAAGCTGTCCCAAAGGTATATGGACGGCATCAGGATTGAAATCTGTCAGAGCCGCCGACAGGTTCGCGGCATTACGCGCCATGACATGACGCAGCAACTCCCCCACCACAGCCGGTCCGAACGTCGCACCCATAACCGCTCCTGTGAAACCATTCACCGTCAGCGCTTGCGGAAACACAAAGAAATGCAGACCGCTCTGCACGATAGATGTCAGGAAAACTATCGATATGATCACCGAAGCGCAGCCGCGTGTGAAGAGTGGAATGAAAAGCATCTCCTTCTCCACACCATAGTCGATCATGAAATAGAAATATGCAAGATAAACAGCAGCGAGAGCAAAACCTATGGCAGTCATAGTCTTGTAACGCCACTTACGCAAAGCAAACGTGCGCCAGGTAAACCAGCATCCCACGATAATCCCGACCAGCACATACCAGTTCAGATCGATCAGATTTGTCTCATCAAAACCGAGTATCGCGGCTGCATAGCTATGCTCGAACACATGCTCCGTGGCAAGCAGTGTGAAGAAAACCATGTAGACCAATGTGGCACGCACTACATTCCGGTTGGTAAGCGCCTGGAATGTTATGTAGGGATGATGCAGGAAGGTTGCGCGCCACAGGTTTATAAGCGCGCATACAATCCCGAGCACCATAGCCCAGACAATCTCCTGAGCCTCCCACCAGTCGAAATAGTTGCCATAGACGCAGACAAAGGTAAAACAAAGCATGAATACGCTCCATAAGCCCGCGCCGATCCAGTCTATGCCGAGAAGGGGTATCTGAGGCATGCCTCTGAACGGTTTGACAAGCACCATAACAAGTACCATCATGAGCGCAAGTAAGCCCGCCATGATCCAGTGCATATACTCCCACTGCGAGAAAAAAGCGGTATAGATGGTTCCGAGTCCGGAAAGCTGTATTACGCCGTCGACCACCAGATAGACATAACAGAAAAACACCGCCATATCGCGCTTAGGCGTGAGCCATAGCTGGATAGTGGAGTTGCATGCGAATGTAGCCCACATCCTGAACCATCCCGCCACGAAACAGGTGCCTACGAGCAGAGCCACATTGGTGGTATGGGCACAGATCACTGTGGCGATGAGTAGCACCATAGCACATGCAAGCAGACTCACCCTGTTAGAGAAACGGAATTTCAGACGGAACATCACGCAGAAATTTATCGACATCCCTATCAGCGAGGCATACCCCGCCATCAGAATATCCTCCTGCATGAGAGCCGTAGTGCCTACCATATCGGTGGCAGCAGCGAGATACACGCCTCCCGAGAACTGCACTATGAGCACAAACAGGATGAATATCCATGGCTTAAGCCTTCGGGGCACATAGTCCGGAACATCAGGTATATCAAATGGACCCTGTGGTCCATGCCAATCACCCATATCAGTACTTTACTTCACATTCCACGTTCATGCCGGCACGCAGACGTGCGACGGCATCGGCATCGTTGTCGGCGGTCAGTTCAAGACGCACAGGCACGCGTTGACGCACTTTCACGAAATTACCCGCCGAATTATCCTGTGGCAACAGCGACAGGCTCGCACCTGTAGCTTTAGAGATCGCCACGACCTCAGCGTTGAAGACCACTCCGGGAATGGCATCGACTTTCACCTCTGCTGCAGCCCCCGGCTCTATGTGATGCAGTTGTGTTTCCTTGTAATTGGCGGTAATCCACAGATCTGCTGAATCAACCACATCAAGAAGCGTCTGTCCGGGTTGCACAAGCTGTCCCACCTGTATCTCCTTGCGTGAGGTATAACCATCGCATGGAGCTACGATCACTGTATATGAAAGATTCAGTTCAGCAGAAGCGAGCAGCGCCTTTGCAAGCTCCACCCCGGCATCGCTCTGAGCCATGCGCTGACGTGTCTCGGAAACGACCGATGTCGTAGCCGAACGCTGTCTGGCGAGCATATCGTAGCGTGCCTTTTTCGCCTCATAGTCAGTTTTTACAGCATCATACTGCTGACGTGTTACCGCATCCTGGCTCAGGAGTTTCTCATAGCGGGCAAAATCGGTCGCGGCATTGTCCATAACAACTTTCGCCTCGGCTATCGATGCCTCACTGACCGCGACATTTGCCGAAGCTACACCGACCGACCTGTCGGCGACATCGCGACCGGCAAGTGCATTCTGGTAATCAGCCTGAGCCTGCGCGACGCGCAGACGCATATCGGCATCATCTATTATCACAAGCGTATCTCCCTTGCGCACCTGTTTATACTCCTTGAAGCGGATCTCTTTTATATACCCCTGCACGCGGCTGTTGACAGGCACAATCTGCTGCTGCACCTGTGCGTTGTCGGTAAACTCCACGTCGCCAAGATGGATGAATTTGCCGCCCACCCATATTGCCGCAACGATTATCACGGCAAGAGTCACCAGATAGGATATTATCTTTTTAGTACGATGTTTCATATTTTTCCGGATGTAAATAATAGTTTGTAATAATAATAGATGATGTTGATGCGCGCGTTGACAAGCCGCTGCTCGGCGTCAAGTTTCGAGTTAGCCGCATCGAGCATGTCGGTAATAAGAGCCATGTCGGCTGAATAACGGGTGGAAGTTGTACGATAGTTGCGTTCGGCAAGCTCCACACTTTTCTGCTGGGTCTTCAGCTCTTCGTATGCCTCAAGATAACGGATATAGTCGCCACGCACAGCAAGTTCCACATTTTCATTGGCAGCCACAAGTTCCTCCGCAGCCTTGCGTGTGGCGAGTTTTGTAGCAGTGAGTTTTCGGTTGCTCTTGAAAAGTGATGACAGATTGTAGCTTACGCCTACCCCTACATACCAATAGCTGAGATTACGATTTATCGGGGGAATCTCAACAAGAATCGGTCCGTCCATTGTCCAAGCCGCCTGCAGCCCGATCTTAGGCAACAGATCAGCCTTAACAAGACGCTCCGCTTTGCGGCTCAGCTCAACGTCAGTCGATGCGAGCTTAATCGACGGAGCGTTCGTGCGAGCCTCGCTCTGCCACCACCCTTCACCATCTGTCGGGAGCGACCGTGCCAAAATGGTCGTATCAGGCGCCACGACGGTTCCTTCTGCGAGTCCGGCTGTTGTCACCAGGTTGTCATTGAGAATGGTGCGGGTATTGCGTATCCTGACAAGCTCAAGCTCAAGATTCGATACAAGCAACTCATATCGCGTGATATCGTTCTGCAACGCTGTGCCTTGTTCATACCGCGCCTGCATCTCAGCGAGCACCTGACGTGCCTGTGCGACATTCTTCTCAACTACCCGCTCCAGATTATGATATTTGTAAAGATCAAGATAAAATCCCGTCAATCTGAACCGGATATTATCACGCTGAAAATCGGTGGCATAACGTGCCGCGGTCGATTTCAGCTCAGCCATCTGTACGGCTGCGGTGACTGCGCCTCCGGTATATACCGGCTGCTCCACGCTCAGTCCAAGCCCGGTGCCGAGATGCGGAATCGGAGCTTTCTCATAGCCTGAAAAATCGCGGTTTGTTATGAATCCGTCGCCTATATAACTTACCGACATACGGAGATTTATCTCAGGCAGACGCCCGGTACGGGCTACTGAGATTTCCTTCGAGGCTGCATCCTCGGCGGTAAACAAGGGACGCATCTGTGCGCTATTAGCCTCCGCCGAGCTGAAAATCTCGTCGAGAGTCAGCACCCGAGGCTCCGAACCCCATGCGCACACTCCTCCGCCCGACAGAACCGCCGACAGCAGCCCTGTGAGCAATACGTAATTGTTCATCTAATTAATATGTGTGATTGGAATATTGTCAGAAACAGGTCGTTTCAAACGACCTCAGCGCTGCCACGGTAATCTCCTGTTACCATGTAGACTCATGTAACCGGCTGCAGTCATCACGACCGCCATTGCCGATCCTCGCATTATTTATTGAGTGCTTTTCCAGCTCTCCTTGAACGCATAGTTCATAACAGTCGGCATATAGCCGATTATGCTTGTTTTCCTTATCATTCAGAAGCGGCTCTTTGTGAACTGCGGTGCAAATTTAGTGAAAATTCACGGATTTTCATACCCCCTAATTGCTATACAGGTCTGATCAAAGGATCACACTTACGGCATAATCAACTAAGGCACAACATCTTTCTACACCGGAAATTTATCGTCTGCAAAGTCCGCCATTTCCGCACCATTTATGATTTACGACGAAGAAAATCCATGAATATGGATGCCATCTGATCACGGCGCACTATAAGAATAAGCATATAAATCAGCACACCGGCAATGACGCCTGACACAAGATGCCACACATCAGACAATCCAAGATTGGACAACACATATACGACAAGTCCCATTATTACCGCCGGAATCAGATATGCGAACCAGTTCACCTCGCTTATTCTGAACGGGAAGTACCGGCTGCCAGCCGTGAAGAGTATTATAAGCATTATGACCTCGGCTGATAATGTCGATAGAGCGGAACCGCTGGCTCCATAGCGAGGGATAAGAATTGCATTGAGCGCCGCATTCACTATAAGCCCCGCTACCATACTCCATATCATGATCGACACATGCCCCTTCGGATACAGAATCTGTGAGCCAAGGATACTGTTGACCCCGATAAGAATAACGGATGGCGCATAAAGGACAAGAACACGTACGGAGGCATCATAAGCCGGACCGCAGAACACTGCTATGAGCGGAGCCGACAGCACACACATTCCCACAACCATAGGAATGGAGATGAACAGTGTCGCCTGAATGGATCTGCCGACTACATCAGCAAACTGCGCTTCATCCCCCTTCCCCACAAGATTCGCGCATCGTGGCAAAAATACAGTAGCCATAGAGTTTATTATTGTTATGCCGATCTGCGGAATGCGCACCCCAGCCGTGAAATATCCCACAGCCTCATCGCCCGATATGAAACCAAGCATAGTGGAATTCAGATAGATATATATGCTCATCGCCGCATAGAGCAGAAACACGGCGAATATAGGTCGCAGATGCCGCATCAGGTCAAGGTCGCCAAACCTTATGAGCCGTAAAGACAGATGCTTGCGGAGATGAATGAAATTAATGAGGTTATTCCCGACTGTACCGCCGACTATCACCATAGCATAGTATGCGAGATCCGCTCTCGAGCGCACAAATATAAACAGTGCCGCAGCCGACAGTATCCTTACGACAATAGCCCTGATGGTTAGAAACTTGAAGTCCTCAATCCCCTGATAGAACCAGTCCGCTCCTATAGCCGTAAACAATATACTTAGGCTCAAGATATAAAACAGCGTGGAATACTCATGAATCTTTGGCACAAACTCTCCAAGACACCATACCATCAGATAGCCGGCAGTGCACAACAACGCGCTCAGCAGCAATATCTCCAACGCTATCCTGTCGCGTTCTACTTTCAAGTCGCGGCTCCGTGCTATCTCCTTTACCGCATACAGTGGTATGCCCAGACTCGTGAACAGAACTATGTAACCTACTATTCCACTGAGAAAATTTATGGTTCCGATGCCATCAGGGAGCAATATACGCGCGGCGTAGGGGAACGTGATCATCGGGAACAGCAGACTTGTTGCTGTATTGATCCCGTTCAGCAGTATATTGGTCTTGATGGACGCCATACGGATCTGAAAATGTCTCAGCTACCGATGCTATTGCCGAAAGGAAACAGGGCAAGACGCATGAGCTTGAAATGCTGCATTCCGAAAGGTATACCCACGATTGTTATGCAGAAAACCACACCCCACAGCAGATGTGTCAATGCAATCGGAATCCCGCCGACAATCCACCATATCACATTCATAAGACCTGCGAGGCATCCCGAAGGGAAACCATTGTTGACAATCCGAGTGCCAAACGGCCAAAGAGCCAGTCCGGCAAGTTTAAGAGTCTGCAACCCGAATGGAATACCTATAATGGTGATCATCATGGTGATGCTCGATATGATATATTCCAAGGCAATCATAAGACCGCCGAACACCACCCAGATGACATTGAGTATAAAGTTCATATATCAGATACAATTGTAAAGTTAACAATCAAAGTAGAAGACCGTTGACATTAGCCGGCGGGCGACCCGCCTGCAGTTCGCGCGCCATAAATTCAAAATATGGTGCCGAATGCTTGAAAAACGTTCTGTAACCCTCGCAGAGATAGTTCAGTCCCGGCTCACCGTCGGCTGTCACTGCGAAGCGGTTGCGCGGGCACTCTCCGTTGCAGAGCGAGAGCCACCGGCATGCACGGCACTGACGCGGAAGTGAGTCGCGCTTGGCGGCTCCGAATTTCAACTGGCGGTCAGATCCCATCATTTCAATAATGGTAGAATCGTGTATGTTGCCCAACTTGTAGGCAGGGAAAACGAAATGGTCACAGGAATATACATCACCGTTCCATTCCATCGCTGCAGCATGTCCGCATGTTGGCGCAAGTGAGCATACCCCCGGCTCGGCACCTACCCAATTGGCGAGGGTAGCGTCAAATATCTGCACGAACACTTTGCCGACATCCTCCCGCCGCCACTCATCGAAAACACCGGTCAGAAAACTGCCCCACTGTTCAGGCGTGACAGAGAAATCAGCCATCTCGCCGCCACTCGCCACATCCGCGAGCATCCGGTCCGGCTTCAACCGCTCCACAACAGGTGTGAACTGTATGAAACGGCAACCTATCTCTTTAAAAAACCGATAGAACTCTACAGGGTAATCCGCATTGTAGTCGTTGACAACCGCAAGTGCATTCCATTCCACGCCATGACGTTGCAGCAGCTGTATGCCACGCATCACGTTACGGAACGACGGCTTGCCGGCAGGTGTACGCCTGTACTCGTTATGGAATTCCTCCGGTCCATCTATCGACACACCTACAAGCCACTCCTCCTGCCGAAGGAAACGGCACCATTCGTCATTGAGCAGCGTGGCATTGGTCTGCAGACAGTTCTCTATCCGCCTCCCCCCTGCGTAACGCTTCTGAATCTCCACAGCCTTACGGTAGAAATCGACCTGACGCATGGTAGCCTCCCCCCCATGCCACGTGAACATCACCTCCGGAGTGGTCTGTGCCGCTATATACTGGCGGATAAACTCCTCCAGAGTGGACTCACTCATCATCTGCCTGGTGGCATCCGGATAATAGCGCTTCTTCTCGAGATAGTAGCAGTAGGTGCAAGCCATATTGCATGCCGAGCCTACAGGCTTCGGCATCACGTATATCGGATGTGAGAACGGGTTGGATATCGGCTTCATGACCACAAATTTACACATTTTTCGGCTTTTGCGGCATCATCATCGGAAGATTTTTGTAACTTTGCCCTTGATACGCTCATGGCTCCGCTGCCATTCCGGCGCATGAATCTAAGAAACTTACCTGTTTAATGTAATACCGACATGTACAAATTCGACAAACGAGTTGTAATCACGCTCGACGCCGGAGGAACCAATCTGGTGTTCGGCGCCATGCAGTCTAATAAATTCATCTGTGACCCGATCACACTCCCCTCAAATGCACAGGATCTTGACAAGTGTCTTGCCACGATTGTTGAAGGTTTCACACAGATCATCAACCGTCTTGACGCAAAGCCGGTTGCCATAAGTTTTGCTTTCCCTGGTCCTGCCGACTATCCCAACGGCATCATCGGAGGATACCTGCCAAACTTCCCCTCGTTCCGCGACGGTGTCGCTCTCGGTCCAATGCTGGAGGAGCGTTTCGGGCTACCGGTATTCATCAACAACGACGGCGACCTGTTCGCCTATGGCGAGGCTATCGGCGGCGCACTCCCTGAAATCAATTCACGTCTTGAGGCATCAGGAAGCGCAAAGCGTTATCACAACCTGCTCGGCTACACATTCGGCACAGGTTTCGGAATCGGCATGGTTGTCGACAATCATCTCAACCGTGGTGACAACTCGTGCGTGGAGACATTCTGCCTCCGCCATAAACTTCGCCCCGAACTGTACGTTGAGGAAGGTGTTGCCATCCGTGCTATCAAACGCGTTTACGCCGAGCAGTCGGGCGTTGACGATCTTACACTTGAGCCTAAGGATATCTGCGATATCGCCGCCGGAAAACGCCCCGGCAACATGAATGCCGCACGCCGTGCATTCGAGGAATTCGGTGAAGTGGCTGGCGATGCCATCGCCACAGCTGCACAGCTGACCGACGGACTTATCGTCATCGGTGGAGGACTGACCGGTGCGCGTGAATTCTTCATGCCGGCTCTGCTCCGCGAGATGCGCTCAACACTCTGCTCCATTCCGGGCGTGGTGACCCACCGCCTGCAGATGCGTGTGTTCGACCTTGACGATCCGAAAGAGTTCGAGGAATTCGCTCTTGGAGAAGCACGCACGATCAAAGTCTACGGCACTGACAAGGAGGTGGTCTACGATCCCATGAAGCGTATCGGCGTCACTATCTCCCGTATCGGCGCATCGCACGCCATCTCCATCGGCGCCTACTCATTCGCCCTCGCGCAGCTTGATGCAGCCGCTGCCGAGCCCACCGTAAGTGTATCTGAATGATCCCTATAGAAAAGCTAAGCATTATATTTTTCGGCACCCCCGAATTCGCCGTCGAGAGCCTCAGCGCCATTATCGACGCCGGGTGTAACGTTAAAGCAGTGGTGACCATGCCCGACAAACCCGCCGGGCGCGGTCACCGCATGTTTCAATCACCTGTCAAGGAGTTTGCATTATCCCGCGGCATAGAGCTCCTGCAGCCGGTCAAGCTCAAAGATGAGGCGTTTCTGGAACGCCTGCGTGAGCTTGACGCCGATCTTTTTGTGGTGATAGCCTTCAGGATGCTCCCCGCAGCCGTCTGGCAGATGCCACGCCTCGGCACGTTCAACCTTCACGCCTCGCTGCTACCCCGCTACCGTGGTGCAGCGCCCATCAACTGGGCTATAATCAATGGTGACGACCGCACAGGAGTGACTACATTCTTCCTGCGTCAGGAGATCGACACCGGCGACATTATCGACCGTGAGGCAGTTGAAATCCTGCCCGACGACACTGTTGGCACACTTCATGACCGTCTCATGCATCTCGGAGCCAAACTGACTCTGCGCACCATCCGCGCCATCTGCGACGGAACACTGCGCACGCTTCCGCAAAGCGCCATCACTGATGAGCAGCCTACACCGGCACCGAAGATATTCAAGGACACATGCCGCATAGACTGGACAATGCCCCCGATGCGTATACACAACCTCGTGCGTGGACTATCACCATACCCGGCGGCATGGACAGAACTGCATGCCGGAGGCAGTGACCCTTTACAGCTCAAGATTTTCACTACCTGCATACTCCCGGACTCTGGTGATGCTCTTGAACCTGGCAGCATCATCACTGATGCCGGAGGCAATATGACTGTATCATGTGGCGACGGACATGGACGGCTGCAGATCATCGACGTACAGGCACAGGGTAAACGGCGCATGGGAGCACCGGAGTTCATCCGCGGTTTGCGTGCCGACTCGCCAAGATTGGTCTGAGACGCGCGTTTCATAGGATTTTCCTACCGGTTCGTTGAACACATTTGCACCGGCGGTGCAATCACGTTTACTTTGCGTGCATGAAACTTACACGCTCCCGACATTACGAGACACTGACCTATCTCGGGCTATGGCTTCTTGTCATAGCCCTGATGGCTGTCGGGTTCATGCGCCAGCGAAGCATGGAGAGCCTTGCCCCGCTCCCCGACCTGCGCATGCTCTGCCGCATAGCCCTGACTCTTCTTCCGCTGGCTGCGCTATTCTGCCTCCATAACTGGGTTCTGATACCACGACTGCTGTTCCGTAACCGGATCAGCGCTTATTTCTTATGCACCCTTCTGGCGCTCGCTGCCGTGTGGGGATATCAGTATGCACATTTCATCCATGAGGTTGCCGCACGCCCGGCACCCCGCTTCATGCCTCCGGCACCACACCACCCGATACCCCTGCCACTGTTTCTCGATTTCGTTTTCACACTCCTGATAATCGGAACCAACCTGATAATCGCCCTGCTGTTCCAACGGATAGACGACCGTCTTGAACGCGAGAGACTGATGAAAGCCGGTGCGGAATCGCGTCTGAGCTATCTAAAAGCACAGATTAATCCCCATTTCTACATGAACATGCTCAACAACATACACGGCATGATCGAGATAGACCCCGCGAAGGCACAGGAAATGGTGATCGACATGTCGCGGCTGATGCGATACATGCTATATGAGAGCGGGCAGACACGTATTCCGCTTGCATCCGAGATAGATTTCCTACAGAATTACCTGCGGCTGATGCGGCAGCGGTATCCGGAAGACAAAGTCGCGATAACCAGCCGGTTCCCGGATGCACACCAGACCGCCGGAGTACTCGTACCACCGCTTATTTTCCTTGTGTTCATTGAGAATGCATTCAAGCATGGCATCTCCTACCGAGAGGAGTCATTTGTCAGTGTGAGCATAAATATCAGTGAAAACACTGTTGAATTTCACTGCTTAAACAGCAATCATCCGGCACCAGCCAACCATACTCCCGGAATAGGTCTGAGCAATGTACGGCAGCGCCTCGATCTCATATATGGCGAAAACCACACGCTTGAGACAGAAATCACACCGGAAGCATATAATGTCAACCTCACGATACCTGTCTATGAAACTCCGCACCATAATAATTGACGACGAGCCGATAGCACTCGAAAAGCTCCGCAGCTATGTGGAAAAGACTCCATTCCTGCAACTTGCCGGAGCATACTCCAACGGAGTCGAGGCATTGGAGACCATGGCATTGGGGACTGAGGTCGACGTAATATTCACCGATATAAACATGCCTGACATAAACGGCATGGAGATGGTGAGCGCACTGACGCAACAGCCTCTGGTTGTATTCATCACTGCCTACTCCGACTATGCAGCCGAAAGCTACCGCTATTCAGCCGTCGACTACCTGCTGAAACCTTACAACTTCACAGATTTCCAGCGTGCTGCCGGAAAAGTGCTTGACCGCTACCGCATGATGCATTCCGAAGTAACCACGCATGATCAGGAGACATCGACAGGCACCGCACAGACGGTCAACGATTCTGGATCAATATTCATCAAGGTCGACCACCGGTATGTACGTGTAAATCTGACAGACATCCGATACATAAAGGGATATGGCGAATACCTGCAGATATTCACGACCTCGTCGCCGTCGCCACTGCTCACACTGAGCTCGTTCGCTACTATACTCGGCAGACTGTCAGGGGATTTCCTTCAGATACACCGGTCATATATCGTCAATATGAACCATGTGCTGCAGATCGAACGTGCAAGGATAGTTATGGACGCTGACACATATCTCCCTGTTGGCGACAGTTACAAGCCAAAACTGCAACAGTATCTTGCCACACGCTCGATAGGTGGCGCAGCAAGAAAAGAGTGAACCGTAAGGGATTCATTGAAGAATTGTGCCTGTTGGTTGAATACATTTCACAGCAGGCACTTATTATATATAAGTTTGCAGAAGAAATAACAGTTCTCCTACAAACTCATGAACAACCAACAAATAATCACCGCACTCCTGATAGCCTGCATGGCGCCTGTGGCGGGAGCCGAGACCTGGAGCTACGGCGACTGTGTCGACTATGCCCGCAGCCACAACATCTCGCTGCGCAAATCAATACTGAGCGAGGAAACATCGTCGATCAATCTTGAGGAAGCGAAAGCCCAGTGGCAACCGACACTCGACTTCGCTACCACACACGGTTACACAAACACACCATTTGCCGACGGAAACAAAAACAGCTACAGCAGCAATTACGGACTTAACGCCGGATGGACTGTCTGGAATGGCGGCGAGCGCGAGAACACCATAAAGCGCAACCGCCTGCAGACACAGATCGACCGCCTCAACACCGGTGACATCATGCGCACCATAGAGACTGACCTGCTGCAGGTATATTTCAACATCCTCTATGCCAAGGAATCAATCGGCATATATGAGGAGGCAGTCAAGCTGAGCGAGGCACAGGCTGAACGCGCACGCGGACTGATGGAAGCGGGACGCATATCGTCGGTAGACTATGCACAGCTTAACGCCCAGTACGAACAGGACCGCTACAATCTCGTCAATGCCCGCGGGACATACGACACCCGGCGGATGGAGCTTAAGAAACTTCTTGAACTCGGCATAGACACCGATATCGAGCTGCAGGATGTTGAGTGGACAGCCGAGCAAGTGCTCGCGCAGCTCCCCGACATGAACGAGAGTTACCGGCTTGCCACAGCCACCGACCTGCGCCTCCAGGGGCTGCAACTTGAGATCGACGGTTCGGATCTCGACATAGCTATCGCAAAGGCATCCGGTCGCCCGCGGCTTTCGCTCAATGCCGGTGTGGGAACAGGCTACGGCGCACCCGGCATCGGTTTCGGAACGGCTATGAAACAGAATCTCAACGAATCTATAGGACTAACACTCTCGGTACCGATTTTCAACAATAAGCAGACAAAATCAGCCGTAGCGAGAGCCAAGGTGCAGAAGCTCGACGCGCAACTCGATATCGACCAACGCCAGACAGAGCTCGCCCAGATTGTGGAGAACTGGTTCATAGACACCCGATCCTCACAGTCGCGTTACACAGCCGCTGCCGAGCAGCTCACATCCGCACAACTCTCCAATGAGCTCACGAATGAGAAATTCAGCCTCGGACTCGTCAATCCTGTCGAACTGATGACCGCCCACAACAATCTTGTAGAGGCACAGCACTCTCTGCTGCAAGCCAAGTATATGGCTATGCTCGGACAGAAAATGATTGAATTTTACCGCACATCAACGATCACATTACCCTGATTCATGAAAATATCCGTATTAACAACCGTAGCACTCGCAGGAATCATACTGCATTCCTGCGGCAAGCAGCCCGCGATACAACTCGAGACAGTAAAAGCCGAGAGGGGCGAACTTACAGAAACCGTCACCGCAACCGGTGAGGTTGAATCTGTGACGACAGTAGATGTCGGTACACAAGTGACCGGAATCATTGACAAACTATATGTCGACTTCAATTCCGAGGTGACAAAAGGTCAGCTCATAGCCGAGATCGAAAAAACACTTCTCCAGTCGGAACTGAACAGCGCTGAAGCCAATGTTGAGTCCGCACGTCTGACATACGAGTATAATCTTACAAACTACAACCGCGACAAGGCACTCCATGACAAGAAGCTCATCAGTGATTATGAATTCCAGACATCGGAGAAAGATCTGCAGGTATCGAAGACCGCTTACGACAAAGCTGTAGCCGACCGTGTGCGCGCAGCCAAAAACCTCAATTACGCGGAGATATACTCACCGATCGACGGCATCGTCATATCACGCGAGGTGGAAGTGGGTCAGACAGTCGTATCAAGCATGAACGTGGCAAACCTCTACACCATAGCCGATCTTGACAACATGCAGGTGATCGGCAATGTCGACGAAGCCGATATAGGACGCGTGAAAGTGGGTCAGGATGTTACATTCTCAGTCGACGCCTATCCCGACGACCTTTTCGAGGGAAAAGTGACGCAAGTGCGCCTTAACCCGACCACTGAGAGCAATGTCACCACCTACGAAGTAGTCGTGGCTGCCGCCAATCCGGAGCACAAACTCATACCTGGACTAACAGCCAATCTTACCATCTACGTGATACGCGAGCAGAATCTGCTGCTACTGCCCGCCCAGGCATTCAAATTCGAGCCTGAGAACGAGCCTGCCGATGAGAAACTCCCGCGTCCTACAGGCGAGGCTGACCGTAGCAAGCTCGGCAAGGACGAGCGCTATGTATGGGCGGTCGACGGTCAGTCGCTCGTACCTACGATCGTAAAAATCGGCGAGAGCAACGGAATCCGCACGCAGATCGTGAGCGGACTTACTGACGGCGCGACAGTTGCCGTAGGCTACTCTGCTGCCGCAGCAGCACCCGGAAACGGCGATGGTGCACAGCGCAGCCCGTTTGCCCCGCAGCCTCCGAAACGCAACAATAAGAAGTAAGTGCGATGGAAGGCAAAGAAATAATCCGTGTGGATAAACTGCGCCGCGAGTTTATGGTCGGCGGAGAGCGGGTCAAGGCTCTGCGTGGGGTCTCGTTCTCAATCGCCGAAGGTGAGTTTGTCACGATCATGGGTACGTCGGGATCCGGAAAATCAACACTCCTCAACATACTCGGATGCCTTGACACACCGACATCTGGCGAGTACATGCTCGACGGAGTGTTGGTACAGTCCATGAGCAAGAACCAGCGTGCCATCACGCGCAACCGCAAGATCGGGTTTGTGTTTCAGAACTACAACCTCCTGCCGAAAACCACATCTATTGAAAACGTAGAGCTGCCGCTGCTTTACAACTCAGCCGTCTCGGCACGCGAACGGCGCGAGAAAGCGGTCAAGGCACTTGAGGCTGTGGGGTTGCATGACCGGTTGTACCACAAGAGCAACCAGATGTCGGGCGGTCAGCAGCAGCGTGTGGCAATCGCACGCGCGCTCGTCAACGATCCAGTGATCATACTTGCCGACGAGGCTACCGGAAACCTCGACACACGCACCTCGTTCAGCATCCTCACGCTGTTTCAGGAGCTTCATAGCCGTGGAAGAACCATAATATTCGTAACACACAACCCGGAACTCGCCATGTACTCCTCACGCAACATCGTGCTCCGCGACGGCAAAGTGGTATCCGACACCGTAAATCCATCACCAGCCTCAGCACGCGAGGCGTTCGAGGCACTACCCACCGACAACGACTGACATGAAATTAGCCAATCTTTTCAAAATAGCCCTGAAAGCGCTCAACAACAATAAGCTGCGCTGCTTCCTGACAATGCTCGGCATAATAATAGGTGTCGCTTCGGTGATAACCATGCTTGCCATCGGACAGGGATCAAAAAACAGCATAAAGGCGCAGATATCCGAGATGGGATCAAACATGATTATGATCCACCCGGGCAACATGCAGCGTGGAGGCGTGCGTCAGAGCGCCGACGACATGCAGACCATAAAGATAGAGGATTACGAGGCGTTACAGAATCTGCCGGGTGTCGCCGCTATCTCACCGTCGGTAAATTCCGCCGGACAGTTCGTCAACGGCAACAACAACTACCCGTCGAGCATCTACGGAGTGACACCCGACTATCTAGATATCCGCAAACTGAAGATCAAGGACGGCACGATATTCACTGACCAGGATATAAAGTCGGCGGCAAAAGTCTGCATACTCGGAAAAACCGTGGTCGACAATCTCTTTACAAACGGCGAGGATCCTATCGGACGCGTTGTCCGCTTCGGTAAGATACCTATGACGGTAATCGGAGTGCTCGAATCGAAAGGTACAAACTCCATGGGTCAGGATCAGGACGACGTAGTGCTCGCTCCATACACCACTGTGATGAAGCGCATACTTGCAATCGACTACCTGCAGGGACTTTTTGCCAGTGCTGTCGACGAGGCACAGACCGAGGCGACGATCGACGGCATAACAGCCGTGCTGCGCGCAAATCACCGCCTGAAAGAGGATGCCGACAATGATTTCGAGATCCGTTCGCAACAGGAACTGAGCCAGATGATGAATTCCACCTCCGACATGATGACCGTGCTACTCGCCTGTATCGCCGGAATATCACTCCTTGTAGGCGGCATAGGCATCATGAACATAATGTATGTCTCGGTGACCGAACGCACCCGCGAGATCGGTCTGCGCATGTCGATCGGAGCAAGAGGAATCGACATACTCTCGCAATTCCTTATCGAAGCGGTGATAATCAGCGTCACCGGCGGAGTGATAGGAATCCTCGTCGGCGTCATAGCCTCCTGGCTCGTGACTGTTATAGCCAACTGGCCGGTCTACATACAGATCTACTCCGTAGTGCTCTCGTTTGCGGTCTGCACCGTCACCGGAATATTCTTCGGATGGTATCCCGCACAAAAGGCGTCCAACCTTGATCCTATTGAAGCTATACGATACGAATGATTACTATACGACCTTGTTGCCTGCTTAGCCCGGTATTTTTATATATGGGTTTGAAACCGGGCAGATGATAGTTCATCAAAATCCCTGTACCGTCGTACTCTTTCCTGCCAGAGCGGTGTGTCAAAATTTGTTTGGCACACCGCTGCTGTATCCTCTTTTTGTGTCCGGTGTACGTTTATGGGCATCAAAGTGTCCGAAAACGGACACTGACCAAAACCACAACATCCTGATATACAGCAATTGGCATTTTTGGCACGCTTTATGCAGATATATACAGCGAGCCGGAGTGGCATGTATCATCACATTTTTATTTCCGGCGATACATAAACCGTATAAACAAAAAGAGAAATAACAGACATACGTATGGACAGAGAGATACCAAAAGAAGTGCTGGCTGGCGAACGGCGCCGGCGTTTTATCAAATGGGGCATAGCCGCGGCTGCCGTAATAGCTGTGGTGATAGTGCTGCTATCCACAATGCGCAAAAGTGTCAATGCCGCCGACATCATCATCGCCTCAGCCGACAAAGGCACGATTGAGACATCGGTCAACGCATCCGGACGTGTTGTGCCCGCATTTGAAGAGATCATCAACTCACCGATCGCCACAAAGATCGTAGAGGTCTACCGCCGCGAGGGCGACAGTGTGAACCAGGGCACACCGCTGCTCCTGCTCGACCTGCAGTCGGCACAGACTGATGTCGACAATGCCCGCGACGAAGGACGACGCCTTGCCCTCGGCATGGAACAGACACGCCTCAACAACCACACATACCTGACCAACCTTGAGATGAATATAAAAGTCAAGGAGATGGATGTGAACCGCAAGCGCGTGGAGGTGGCTAACGAACGCCGTCTCGACAGCCTTGGATCAGGCACCGGCGACCGTGTGCGTGAGGCTGAGCTCGCCTACAATACCGGTAAGCTCGAACTCGAGCAGCTGCGCCAGCAGCTGGAGAACGAGCGTGGTGTCCGCGAGGCTGAGATGCAGATGAAAGCGCTCGAGCTCGACATATTCCAGAAATCATTCGCCGAGAAGCAGCGCATGCTCGATGACGCACGCATACTCTCCCCCCGTGCCGCAACCCTCACCTATGTTAATAATGAGATCGGTAAGCAGGTGTCGATGGGCGAGAAGGTAGCGGTGATCTCCGACCTCTCCCACTTCAAGGTCAACGCCGAGATCGCCGACAGCTACGGTGACCGCGTCGCCGTAGGATCACGCGCTGTGGTGCGCATCGGTCGTGTGAAGCTCGACGGACATGTAAGCAACGTCACCCCCCTGTCGAAGAACGGCGTCATAGCTTTCACCGTGATGCTCGACAATGACGACAACGACCGCCTCCGCTCCGGACTCAAGACCGACGTGTTCGTGATGTGCGACATCAAGGACGACGCAGTGCGCATCCCCAACGGATCATATTTCAAAGGTCCCGGCGAATACCAGATGTTTGTCCTCACATCCGATAATGAGCTTGAAAAGCGGCCCGTCACACTGGGCGACAGCAACTACGAATTCGTAGAGGTGGTGAAAGGACTCTCCACCGGCGACCGCGTCGTGATCAGCGACATGTCGAACTACACGAACTCCAACAAACTCAAAATAAACGAAAAGAAATAATCCACCGGACAGAACCAGAACCGGGATGATTTTCATACACAGAGCAACAACATACATAAAAATATAAAAACCATAAAACAATACTGAATCATGAGCATCATCACACTCAAAGAGATCAACAAAGTGTACCGTACAAACGAGATCGAGACTCTCGCGCTTGAAAACGTTAACCTCGAGATACAGAAAGGTGAATTCGTGTCGATCATGGGACCCTCCGGTTGCGGTAAGTCCACTCTGCTCAACATCATAGGTCTTCTCGATACCCCGACATCAGGTACAGTCGACATAAACGGAACTACCACCGGCAAGATGAAGGACAGCCAGCTCGCCGCATTCCGCAACGCCAACCTCGGTTTCGTGTTCCAGTCGTTCCACCTCATCCCCTCGCTCAACGTGATGGACAACGTCGAACTCCCCCTCATCTACCGTAGCGGAGTCAGCGAATCGGAGCGCAAACGCCTCGTGCGCGAAGTGCTTGAGCGCGTAGGACTCTCACACCGTCTGCGCCACATGCCCTCGCAGCTCTCCGGCGGTCAGTGCCAGCGTGTAGCCGTTGCACGTGCGATTGTCGGCAACCCCGAGATAATCCTTGCCGACGAGCCGACCGGTAACCTCGACTCAAAGATGGGTGCCGAAGTAATGGATCTCCTCCACCGCCTCAACAAGGAAGACGGACGCACCATCGTCATGGTGACGCACAATGAGGAACAGGCTAAGCAGACCGACCGAATCATACGTTTCTTCGACGGACGCCAGGTAGGCTGAACCAATTAAAACAAGAAAAATCTTGAATCACTGATTGATGAACAGGATTATATCAGAACTGAAATCCCAACCGCTGATCGGTGCGGTCACTATCATAGGTACTGCCTTGGCAGTATTCATGATAATGGTCGTGGTCATGCTCCAGAGCGTAAGCACCACACCCTTCGCTCCGGAAAGCAACCGTGACCGTCTGCTCTTCGGCGAGTTCGTACACCTGAAAGGAATTAACGATCAGGAGGGCAACGAGCAATCGATGTCGACCTCACTCCACTACATCAAGGAGCTTTACAGCGACCTGCCGGGAGTGGAGCGTATAAGCTACGCAATCATGGGCGACGACCGTACGGATGTCCAGGTACCTGGCTCACGCCCGTACAGTATCGACATACGCTACGTCGATGATGCATTCTTCGATATTTTCGACTTCCGTTTTGTATCCGGAAAGCCGTTCGACAATGCAGCTTCGGAAGCCGGACTGCCGGTGGCAGTGATAACCGAAAATATCGCACGCACCCTTTACGGCACATCGGATGCCACCGGACGTGAGATTTTCATAAGCCAGAAGCCATACACCGTAGCGGGTGTGGTGAAGGATGTATCCACACTTGCCTGGAATGCCTACTCACAGGTGTTCATACCATACATGAACACCGGACGCCAGAACCAGACCTACGGGCCACCCGAAGGCGGACCTTTCCAGGCTTACCTGCTGAGGGAATCCGGAGCCGATGTGGCGGATATAAAGGCTGAGATACAGCGACGTATCGAGGCATTGAGCACACTGAAGCGCGCCGATAACTTCGAGATCGTCTACCATGACCAGCCATTTACCATCGAGCAGAAACTGGAGCCCCACGGATCAAACACCACACCTGACCCGACGACTTCACGCCGCCAGCGGTATGGCATCTATCTGGTGCTGCTGATCATTCCTGCGATCAATCTCTCATCCATGACACAGAGCCGTCTGCGCCGGCGTGTCAGCGAGGTGGGCGTTCGCCGTGCATTCGGCTGCACCCGTTCGAGAGTCATACTCGACATTATCGGCGAGAACATGATAGTCACCCTGATCGGAGGCGTCATCGGACTGTTGCTGAGCGTGGTGTTCGCATGGATATACTGCTCTATGACAACCGCAACCTACGGATCACTCTCCACCGGCGCTATGCTTGATGCCTCAATGCTCATAAGCTGGTCGACCCTCGGCTTCGCCATACTGTTCTGTTTCTTTCTCAATATACTCAGCTCCGGAATCCCCGCATGGCGCGCGTCACGTCTCAATCCGGTGGAGGCTCTCGGAGGAATTAACCGTTAAGCAAGACAATGAAAAGAAAACTTACATCGCAGATATTCAACGAATGGCGGTCAAACCTCTGGCTCGCTGTCGAACTGATGATAGTCAGCGTTGTGCTGTGGTATGTGCTGGTCACCGTGGTGTCAACGTTGTCGTGCCTGACAGTATCGCCTGGATATGATGTCACAGGCGTCTATCAGGTTGGATTCAACGTGATAGCAGATGATTCACCAAGGTTCATTGCCGACCGCGGCGGTGAGGAAGAACTGAAAGAGGATTTCTACGCGTTATACAACCGTCTAAAGGAAGCCCCGGGAGCACAAGCTGTGGCAATGTCATTTTCCGCGATACCGTACACCTACAATTTCAGCGGAATGGGGGTAAGACTCGCCTATAAGGAGAAACTCGACTCCATCCATTGGACAATATGCAACAACAAGCGTGTGTCGCCGTCCTACATGGAGGTCATGCAGATCCATGGCTACAACGGCGAGAGCCCGGCAGAACTTGCCGAACAGCTGCGTCAAGACAAGATGCTGATAACCTCCAATGTGTTCGAAAACGGAAATGGACTCAGCTACGACACTCCCGAACGCATGGCTGATGACTGGGCGTATCTTTACAACGGCAGCGATTCAGCGACATGTGAGATCGTGGTGGTAGTTCCGCAGAAGCGCAATGACTACGAACCTGCTAACAAGCCTACCATATTCTGGCGGTCGGTGGATGAGAACGGCGGATGTCATCCGGACTGGGTCAATGAGCTCACCGTACGCGTGGATCCTGAGAAAACACGCGAGTTCGAGGAGTGGATCGACAGCAAGATGGGCAACTATCTGACGATAAACAACGTCTATGCCAATGATCTCAAACCTATCGAATACCAACGGCAGATGGTACAGGCGCCCCAACGCGAGCTTGTCTACACACGTCTTGCCTGCGTCGGATTCCTGATGCTCAGCATATTCCTCGGGCTTCTCGGCACATTCTGGTTCCGCACGCAGCAACGCGTCGGAGAGATTGCCGTGCGCAAGGTCAACGGTGCTACAGATCTCGATATATTCCGGCGCCTGATGGGTGAGGGACTCACATTACTCGTGGCTGTGACTCCGGTTGCAATCCTGTGCGACTGGCTGCTGAAACACTTCGACCTGCTCATACTTACATTCACCGACTCATTCCCGACATGGCAGTTCGTGCTGTGTGCCGCCCTTGCTTTCGCACTGCTGGCACTCATGATTATCTGCGGCATCTGGTTCCCCGCAAGCCGTGCCATGAAGGTAAACCCCTCTCAAGCACTCGCCGACGAGTGACAAAACTTCCAAACAAACATCCATGAAACAGATAATATACGAACTGAAATCACAACCGGTGGTAAGCGGAGTGAGCATCATAGGCACCGCTCTCGCCATATTCCTGATAATGGTTGTGGTGATGCTCCAGCAGGTCAAGGTGGTGCCGTTCGCCCCCGAAAGCGCACGCGACCGCATGCTCCACTGGCGCGGCATGAGCATACATTACGTAGACGGCGATAACAACGAATCCAATGCATACTTAAGCTACGGTGCATTTGAATCACTGTTATTGCCGTTGAAGATCCCGGAAAATGTCACAGCATATTCCGCCGGGACAGAGGCGATGTCGGCAAATACTCCCAACGAGCGTATGTATCAATTTGATGTGCAGCAGACCGACCATCGATTCTTCGATGTATTCAACCTCCATTTCATCAACGGTGCCCCTTACACGGAAGCCGATTTTGAATCCGGACTGCCTAAAGCTGTCATCACCCGAAGCGTGGCACGCGATCTGTTCGGCACCACCGATGCCGCAGGACGTGAATTTCTGCTCAACACTGCTCCATACACCGTTGCCGGAGTGGTTGACGAGGTCTCCACACTTGCCGACCACGCTTACGGACAGATATGGATTCCGTTCACATCCACCGGTCTTCAGGAAAACACTTGGAACAGTGAGCTGGGCATGCTTAACGCCACAATCCTTGCCCGCTCCGCATCCGACTTCGATGCGATACGCGATGAGATCTCACGCGTAGGCGAGGCTCTCAACTCGCAGTTGCGCGAGAGCAAGAGAATGGAGATAATCTGGCGAAACCGTCCCTATACACAGGAGAAAGATGCCGTGGCACATTGGGTAAACATGGAACCTGATCTTGAGAAGAACCGCAAGGACCGCATGATCGTATTCCTGATACTTCTGATCGTGCCCGCCATCAACCTGAGCGCGATGACACAGAGCCGCATGCGCCGACGGATGGAGGAGATTGCCGTGCGCCGTGCATACGGAGCGTCGACCTGGCGCATAATCAGCTCGCTGCTCGGCGAGAATCTGGTGACGACACTCATAGCAGGTGCCGTAGGTCTTGCGCTTTGCATAGTATTCGCATTGTTGTGCGGTCCCATGCTGTTCTCGACCATGATGACTACATCGACCATTGCACCGAAAGTAGGCATGGACGTACTGCTCCATTGGTCGACATTCGCCTGGGCTATAGGCTTCTGTTTCGTGATCAACCTGCTCTGCAGCGGATTGCCCGCATGGCGCGCGTCGCGTCAGAGCATAGTCAACTCACTTTTCGGTTCCACACACTAATCCACATTACCCATGAATCGCAAACTTTTGAAACAGATGCTCAACGAGTGGCGCTCCAACCTCTGGGTTGTGATGGAATTCATCATCGTAAGCGTCGTGCTGTGGTACATAGTCGATTACTTCTATGCAACCGCATCAATCTACAACCGCGACCGCGGTTTCAACACTGACCATTGCTATCTTTTATCGCTATATGAGGTGACTGACAAGAGTCCGCTGTACGTTGAAGGACGCACAGATGATGACAAGATCGCCGATAAACTCGAGATCATGGAGCGGTTGCGCCGCCGTCCGGAAGTCGAAGCTGTCAGCTACTCAGCCTCATCCTACCACTACAACGGCAGCAATTCATACATCACTCTTCAGACCGACACCATCATCGCCAATGGATTACAGCGGTTAGCCACACCCGACTTTGTCAAGGTGTTCCGTTATGAGGGAATCGATGGAGAAACTCCCGATGAACTGGCTCGTCAGCTTGAAGAAGGAAAATTTCTATTCACTGACAATTTCTTCCGCAATGGCTCGAAGCTCGGCTCCGCAGGTCCGAGAATGTCGGAAATAGACAGAAACGATATCCATTTTCCAGACGACAGCACTCTCTTCACTGCCGGCACAGCTCTGAAACCGATGCGTTACGATGACTACTCCACCTGGGATGTAGCAGTACTGGTAGGTCCTGCAGTCGCCGGCAACGAAAGCCTACTGTTCATGAAAGAGCTATGTATCCGAGTGCGTCCAGACATGGACAAAGGCATTGTTGACCAGCTGATGGAGGAGGCGCAGTCGCAGTTCCATGTAGGCAACTATCTGCTCACCAACGTGCAATCGTTTGACGACATACGCCGCAACTACCACACATTCAACACCAGCCAGATCCGTAACTACGTGACCGGAATGTCGTTCCTGCTGCTCAACATATTCCTCGGACTGTTGGGTATCTTCTGGTTCCGCACCCAGCAGCGTGTGCGTGAGATTGCATTGCGCAAGGTCAACGGTGCCACCGACTCCTCTGTGTTCCGCCGTCTGGTCACAGAAGGCGTAATCCTCCTCTGCATCGCCACCGTGCCTGCACTGATTACGGATTACTTCCTCGCGACGCACGAGATCGCCACATGGGCTGACGGATACTTCGGATGGGGACGCCTGTTCATCTGCGCGGGCATTGCCTTCCTGCTCATGACTCTCATGGTGGTGCTCGGCATCTGGTTCCCCGCACGCCGCGCCATGAAAGTCAACGCCGCCGTAGCGCTCGCCAACGAATGACACTTAAACACAATTTCTGATGCTTTCATAAGCCATTACTCATTCTCCTCTCTTTTTCATTAACACAGATCATACCCCGAAATGCGATTAATTACTATCATTTGCCTCTTTGTTTCATTGACGGTGACGGCGCAGGACACACTGCGTCTCACCCTCGATGAGGCAATCATCCGCGCACGCTCACGCAGCGTCGACGCTGCTGTCGCACTCAACGAACTCCGCACGGCATACTGGGAATACCGTACATACCGCGCCGAATTGCTCCCCGAACTGACATTCAACGCCACCGTGCCTGCCTACCGCAAGCAGTACAGCGCATATATGGATTCCGAGGGATCATACACGTTCGTCAGAAACAATTATCTGCAGATGACCGGCGAACTCGCCATGACGCAGAACATCTGGCTAACGGGCGGATCACTCTCGCTCAACACCTCGCTCGATTTCTACAGGCAGCTCGACGGCGACAAGTACAACCGCTTCATGTCTATTCCTGTAGCACTGACACTCAATCAGCCCATATTCGGAGTTAACACCGTGAAATGGGACCGCAAGATCGAGCCTGTGCGCTATGCCGAGGCTAAGGCAAAGTTCCTGTCGGACACCGAGACCGTGGCGATGAATGCCATAGGATATTACTTCAATCTGCTCATGGCTAACGAGAATCTCGAGATCGCACAGCAGAACCTCGACAATGCCACGCGCCTTTACGAAGTGGCGAAGGAGAAGCGCGCAATGGGACAGATCAGCGAGAACGACCTGCTGCAGATGGAGCTGAACCTCCTCAATGCACGCTCGACATACACCGACTACCAGAGCAACCTGCGCAGCCACATGTTCACGCTCCGCTCGTTCCTCGATATCGACGAGGCTGTGGAGATCGTGCCCGACATTCCGTCGCACATACCGACGATCGACATAACATACGCCGACGCGCTCGACCGCGCGCTCGCCAACAATAAGTTTGCGAAAAACCTGCGCCGCCGTCAGCTTGAGGCTGACTATGAGGTCGCTAAGGCTAAAGGCAACCTCCGCCAGATCTCACTCTTCGCGCAGGTTGGCTACACCGGCACCGACCATACATTCGGATCAGCCTACAACAACCTGAAGGACAATCAGGTCGTCGAGATAGGATTCAGCATCCCGATTCTCGACTGGGGCAAGCGCAGAGGTAAAGTGAAAGTCGCCGAGAGCAACCGTCAGGTGGTTGAGAGCCGTCTGCGCCAGGAGACTATGAACTTCTCGCAGGATCTGTTTGTGCTCGTTGAGCGCTTCTGCAACCAGATGGAGCAGCTTGCCATAGCCGACAAGGCATCTGAAATCGCCCAGCGCCGATATGACACCAACGTGGAGACATATCTCATCGGAAGAATATCCACCCTCGACCTCAACGACTCGCAGGTGAAGAAGGATGAGAGCCGACAGACATACGTCAACGAACTCTACCAATACTGGTATTACTTCTACCAGCTACGCTCGCTCACACTTTGGGATTACGAACGCGGCACCGGCATCGACGCCGATATCGACAGGATAGTGAAAAACTGACCTCTAATATCATAAACCGATCATGAAACAGATTGTCTACGAACTGAAATCGCAGCCCGTGATAGCCGCCGTGACCATCATAGGCACCGCACTCGCCATATTCCTGATTATGGTTGTGGTGATGCTGCAACAGGTCAAGCTGATCTCCATAGCTCCCGAATCAGACCGCGACCGCATGCTGTACGTCTCCGGAGCCTTTTTCTCAAAAGGTCAGAGCTCCGGCAACTATGCGCTGTCAGCTGCCGTGGCAAAAGAGCTCGGGGAGGATCTTCCCGGAACGGAATCTGTCGCCATAATGGATAACTACATAAACTCATCGGTAGTATCGGCGGTAGGTCGCCCGGCTTTTGATGCGAATGTCCGGCAGACTGATGCAGGATTTTTCGACACCTACAATTTCCGCTTCATCGCCGGACATCCATATAACGAAGCCGATGTGAATTCACATCTCAATAAGGCTGTGATCTCCGAGAGCACTGCGCGCGAGGTAGCCGAATCGCCAGAGGCTGCGGTCGGCAAGGAGATCACGCTCGACGATGTCACGTACACCATCGTGGCTGTTGTGGCGGATGTCAGCCCGGTAACGGACAAGGTATTCGCCCAGATCTGGATTCCGCTCGCCGAAGAGGATCCTACCGATTTCTGGACCTCGGTTGGACTCGGTAAGAAGCAGCTTGCCATAAAGGCACGGTCGGCTGACGATTTCCAGAAAATCTATGACGAGGTGAGCCGCCGTGTGGATATCATAATCTCGCGTCATCCCGAAGATGAGGAGTTCTCCTTTAACATCGAGGGCGCGCCATATGCCCAGGAAGCCGAGACACTCCACTACAGCGGACGCCGTCCCGATCTGGCACACGACCGCAGCCAGCGGCTGATCGTCTACGCCATCCTGCTCCTGATTCCTGCCATCAATCTCAGCTCAATGACACGCAGCCGTCTGCGCCGCCGTGTAAGCGAGATCGGCGTACGCCGGGCATTCGGATGCACAAGGACAAAAGTGATGCTCGACATACTCATCGAAAACTTCTTCATCACACTCATAGGCAGCCTTATCGGACTTCTCGCATGCATAATCTTCGGATCGACACTTTTCGACGCTATCTATACCGGAGGATCATTCATGGTATTCAGCAATGTGACCGCAGTCGCCACCGTAGGTTTCTCATCGCTGCTCAACTGGTCCATGTTTGCCTACGCAGTACTGTTCTGCTTCATCCTCAACCTTCTCTCGACAGGTATTCCCGCATGGCGCGCTTCACGCGTCAATCCTGTTGAGGCTATACTGTCGTCCAACCGTTAAGTCCACCCAGCATCATGAAACGCAAACTTTTCCGACAGACCGTCAACGAATGGCATCCGAACCTCTGGCTTGCCATAGAACTGCTGATTGTAAGCATAATCGTATGGTACATCGCTGATTTCCTATATACCGCATGCGCCACACGCCTTCAGACAACCGGATTCAACACCGAGCATGTCTACCGCATGGAGTTCAAGCGCACAGGTCCATCAAGCCCACGCTATATCGCACCTGCCGAAGGTGAGGACGAGAATGAGATTGCCGCCACCGAGCTGAGGCGTCTCCTCGCAGCCATTCGTCAACGCCCGGAGGTGGTCGATGCGAGCCTGTCGTATCAGGCTGAACCATATTCTCAAAGCTATTATGGTACATCAATATGGTCTGAATATGACTCGCTTGAAGTAAACGTCTACCGACGCGCCATGACCCCCAACCATCCGTCGGTGGTGGGCTATGAATCAGCCCGTGCTGATATCAGCATTGAGCAGCTGCAGGATCTGCTCCGGGAGGGTAAATTGCTTCTTACTGAGTTCAAACCCGGATTCAACGGCTATGGCAACAGCCATGCCAACAGAGCCACAATTGGCGCAGAGGATCTGGTTGGCCGCAGCTTCCATTTCTGGGGTGATTCTATCAACAGCTACACTATCGGCGGATTGTTGAAGCCTATAAAACGCACAAGTATAGAATCCGGACTCCCGATAAGCGTATTCATCCCTATCGACGAATCCACCACCGACATACTCGAGGGTAAAACGATAAGCGTACGCGTCCGTCCGGAAGCCGACGTAGATTTCATTGCCAACTTCAAAGCCGACATTGAACGGCTCTACCGCTCGGGCAACACCTATATCTCTAATGTGAAGAGCTACGATACTGTCCGCATCGAGTCTGATCATGAGGGAATGGTCGAGATCCGCAAATTCATCGCATGCATGGTGTTCATGCTTGTCAGCGTGTTCCTCGGACTGCTCGGCACATTCTGGTTCCGCACACAGCAACGTGTCAGCGAGATTGCTGTCCGCAAGGTTAACGGTGCATCAAACGTTTCGGTTTTCCGCCGCCTCATATCCGAGGGACTTATAATTCTGGTCGCAGTCACCCCGTTGGCTGTGCTCGGCGACTGGCTCTTAACCCATTACGAGCTTAACGCCGATTACTACGGCTACTTTGAGATAGGCCGTTTCATCGCGACTGTAGCTGCCACATTCATCCTGCTGGCTATCATGATCATAGGCGGAATATGGTTCCCTGCAAACCGCGCCATGAAGGTTGATCCCGCGCGTGCGCTCGCTGATGAATAACCTTAGCAAGCAACTATCAACGACATTCGATGAAACAGATATTCAACGAACTAAAATCGCAGCCTGTCATAGCTACTGTCACCATTGCCGGCACTGCACTCGCCATATTCCTGATCATGATTGTGGTGATGATGCAGCAGGTCAAGACAGAATCATTCGGACAAGAGCCGAACCGCGACCGGATGCTTTACCTGGAAAACCTCCAGGTGAAAGGAACCGGTGAAAACGGATGGGCTATGGCATCGCGCCTGTCAAGCCACGCAATCTCACAGATATTTGACAATCTGGAGGGGGTGGAGCTATACACCACTTATGGAGGCATTGCCACGGTTCCGGTCGGCGTGAAGGGCACACCACAGTTGCGCACTTCATTACGCCAGACCGATCCAACCTACTGGCGCGTCTTCGCCCATAATTTCATCGCAGGGCACCCGTACGACTCCGTCATGTGCGCCAACGGCGATAAGAACGTGGTCATAACCCGTGGCATAGCCCGTCGTTACTGGACATCACCTGAACAAGCCGTAGGCAAGGAGCTCTGGGTAAACCGTACGCCATATACAGTGATCGGTGTGGTGGGCGATGTCAGCCCGCTCGCTACCGAAGCATTCGCGCAGATATGGACCCCATACAAACCCGACAAGCCCGACGACGGACCTAACGGGTTCACCGGAGGATATTGCGCCGCAGCCCTTGTAGACCGCTCCAGCACCAACAGTCAGGTGAAAGATGCTACCGATAGGCGTGTCGCTGAGATAAACACACGCCTCTCAAGCGCCGAGTTTGAGATAAACACCCTTTACCATCCGTTCGATCAGGAACAGATGGCTATTGATACCGAGTGGGGATCTGAGCCTGACGTGAAAGGTGAACGCAAACGGCGTTATATCCTCTACCTGATCCTGCTGATTATTCCGGCTGTCAACCTCGCCGGAATGACACAGAGCCGTCTGCGCCACCGCAAGGCTGAGATAGGCGTACGCAGGGCTTTCGGAGCGCCACGCGGCAGAATCATTAGATCGATTCTTACTGAAAACCTTGTCATAACGCTGATCGGAGGAATCCTTGGACTCGCGTTCAGCCTCGCGTTCGCCTACCTGTTCGCGCCACTGGTATTCGCCGACAGCAAGTCGATGTTTCAGTCAATGGAAACAGCACCGATTGCCGATATATCAGCCATGTTCCACTGGTCGACATTCATTCTGGCACTCATATTCTGCTTCATTCTGAATTTCCTGAGCGCAGGCATACCGGCTATACACGCATCACGCATCAACACTGTAAACGCTATTAACGGCAACGAACGATGAAACGAAAACTTTTCCGACAGATCTCCAACGAGTGGCGGTCAAACCTATGGCTTGGCGTAGAGCTGCTTATTGTCAGCGTAGTGCTTTGGTATGCCGTGGATTTCATCACTGTAGCGACCGCAAAGCGACTCGAGCCGCAAGGATTTGACACCACATCGACCATACACATGGATTTCACTTCTATACCTGAGGCAAGTCCGGAGTATGTTCAGCTTGATGACGGTCTTAACTATTGGCAGCACTGGGCAAAAGGGGTAAATACACTGCTCAGCCGTATCAGCAACCACCCGGATGTGATTGCGGCTGGATCAGCCACCGGAGGCGGACAACCGTTTGACGGATCTTGGTCAATAACCTCGATGGTCGAGGCATACCCTCAGCAGGGCGATACACTCCGCATAGGTGAAGCAAGAGGTGAGAATACTGACGACCGTCCGGATGATGTCAATTACCGGCTCTACAAGGTGGAGATGACTCCCGAAAACCTGAAAGTGTTCGACATACACGGTATTGATGGCGAGACACCTGAAGAACTCGGCGAGATATTACTCCGTGGCGAGATACTGATGTCAGAATCGGCTGTAGTGCGCTCCAACCGCACCCCTCGATCGCTCCGTGGCTGCGAGTTTTATGTCAACAACGACACCACACGCACAGTGCGCGTCGGGGCGGTGATACCGTATCTGAACTCAATGAGCCGCTTCAAGGGGGTGAGCAATTCTGCGAAATACATATCGCTGCTCGACAGCACCCGCTCAGGATACACACTCAACGTGCGTGTTCATCCCGGACGTGAGAAAGCATTTATAGATGATATCTACGAAAATGCCGACAAGCTCTACAAAGCCTACAACGTCACCTTCGATGAAATCAACACTTATGCCGACTTCGCTGACGATTATGAACGCGACGACCGGCTGCACCTCCGCAACTGGGGTGTGTGCATAGGCTTCCTGTTGCTCAGCATTTTCCTCGGGGTATTCGGCACATTCTGGTTCCGCACTCAGCAACGCGTCAGCGAGATTGCCATCCGCAAAACTTTCGGCGCACGCCGGCGGCACATATCATCCCGACTTATCGGCGAGGGACTCGGCATACTCCTGCTCGCCACCATACCAGCGGCGCTGATCGACACGGTACTTGCACACTATGAACTTAACACACACATGTATGGCGTATATCTGGCACCGGGACGTCTGCTGCTTGAGATCGCCATCACATTCCTGCTAATGGCTGTGATGATAGTGCTCGGTATCTGGATTCCGGCTCGTCGCGCCATGCGTACCGATCCGGCACGCGCTCTCGCGGCAGAGTGACCCAGCCATACACGATAAACAGAATACCGGCAGACAAAGTGGGCGTGGCAAAAATGAACGGCACGCCCACTTTTGGTATCTCCGGATTATAATAGTAATTTTGTAGAATAAAAAACTATTCCAGACGATCTATGATACTCATTGCCGATGATGACGACAGCGTGCGCCTATCGCTATCACTGCTGCTCAAACGCGCCGGATATGATGTGAAAGCCGTATCGACCCCCGGTGAAGTGCTCGCCGAGGTCCGCCGCACACGTCTGAGCCTGATCATGCTCGACATGAATTTCACTCTCTCGGTAAGTGGAGAAGAGGGAATAGAACTGCTGCGCAAATGCAAGGTGTTCCAGCCGGATACTCCGGTGATACTCATCACGGCATGGGGCAGCATTCCTCTCGCTGTAGAGGGGATGCAGTCGGGAGCGTTCGACTTTATCACAAAGCCGTGGGACAATACCGATCTGCTGCGCCGCGTTGCCACAGCTACAAAACTGTCGCCCGACGATGCCAATGACCAGACCGACGACTTCGACCGTTCAGAAATTATAGGCAACTCCCCCGCTCTCGAATCGGTGTTGCAAAAAGTACGGCGTGTGGCACCGACCGACGCTTCCGTGCTAATACTCGGCGAGAACGGCACAGGCAAGGAACTTATCGCGCGTGCTCTGCATATCAACAGCCGCCGTCGCGCAGGCGAGTTTGTCGCTGTCAATCTCGGTGGTGTTCCCCGCTCGCTGTTCGAGAGCGAGATGTTCGGACACACAAAAGGCGCGTTCACAGGTGCTGTCGCCGCACGCAAAGGGCGCTTTGAGACTGCCGAGGGTGGCACTATCTTCCTTGATGAGATCGCCGACCTTGACCAGCCGTCGCAGGTGAAACTTCTGCGCGTGCTACAGGAACGCACATTCGAGCCGCTCGGCGAGAGCCGCCCGCGGAAAGCTGACGTCCGTGTGGTCTGCGCCACTAACGCACACCTTGAGGCTATGGTTGCCGACGGCACATTTCGTGAAGACCTTTATTACCGAATTAACCTGATAACTCTGCGTCTGCCACCACTGCGCGAACGGCGTGAGGACATACCACTCCTTGTCAATCATTTTGCCGATGCATACGCCACCCGCGAACGCACGCAACGCCCTACGATAAGCGCCGATGCAATGACATGGCTCGCATCACAACCATATCCCGGAAATATACGCGAACTCCGCAACCTGGTGGAGCGCGCTATTATTGTGGGAGGCTGCGAGCGACTGACTGCCAACGACTTTAAGGTTGTGGCGCCCGACAGCATACCGCTACCGGGAGCTGCACGCGCACTTGCTACCGACAGCGGGCTGACACTCGATGAACTGGAGCGGCGCGCCATCATAGGTGCAATCGACTCTTCAGGCGGAAACCTGAGCATGGCGGCATCGGCTCTCGGCATAACGCGACAGTCGCTTTACCGCCGCATGCAGAAATTCGGACTAAGCAACCCTTGACACATATGTCAGTCACATGAAAGCTATCAACGTTTTCCGTTATCTCGTGTTGTGCGTGCTGCTCCTTATCGCAGTGGTATGTTTTCCCGAACTCAATGGTTGGCTGCACACACTGCCCGCATGGATTATAGCTATAGTAATCTTGATACCTATCGCGATTCTCGCATGGCTGTTTTTCAGTCTTGTGCGCCCGTTCCACACCATATCTACCGGTATGGATCTGCTGCTGGCACAGGATTTCTCGAGCCGCCTTGCTCCGGTCGGACAAATTGATGCTGATCATCTTGTCAGGATGTTCAACAACATGATGGATCAGTTGAAAAGCGAGCGTATGAAGCTTCATGAGCAGAATCACTTTCTCCAGAAACTCATAGAGGCATCGCCGATAGGCATAGCTGTGCTCGACTTCGACGGGCGCATTGCAGATGTCAATCCGGCTATGCGGCATCTCCTCGCCGACATGACATCCGAAGAGCTTGCCGGAAAAACAATGGCTGACATACGCCACCGCTCCGAGCTCGCCCGCTGCCTCGCAAATCTGCCACAGGAGAGCACCCACACATTCCGTCTCAGTGATACTGATATAATCCGATGCTCACACTTGTCGTTCATGGAATCAGGATTCGCCCGGCCATACATATTCGCCGAACCGCTTACCAACGAAGTGATCGAGGCTGAGAAGACTGCATACGGCAAGGTGATCCGCATCATAGCCCACGAGGTGAACAACACACTCGCCGGGGTCAATTCCATACTCCAGACCATAAGGGATATAATGCAGCCGGATCCGACGACTTCCGATGTAGTTGCGACACTCGAAAGCTGCACAGACAGGTGCCACTCGCTGAGCAATTTCATCACCTCTTATGCCAATGTGGTGAAAATCCCCGCACCGTCTCTCAGGAAAGTCGACATAAACCATACCATTGTGGCGCTCCGACCGTTCCTTGAATCACTGATCACACAGAACATCACGCTCCGATGCTCGCTGCCCGACGAGCCGGTGGAGATAAGTGCCGATCCGGTGCTTATCGAGCAAGTGATCGTGAATGTATTCAAGAACGCGTTGGAAAGCATAGCGAACCGCCCGGATTCACATATTGATATAACTGTGACCGCTACAAAACATTCACGCACGCTGACCATATCCGACGACGGCCCCGGAATATCGCCTGACGCCGTAGGACATATCTTCTCGCCGTTCTTCTCCACAAAACCCGGAGGGCGCGGACTCGGGCTTATGTTTGTGGCTGAGATACTGAGACGCCATTCAGCCACATTCTCGCTTGCAACCGAGAGCAATTCACAGGATCTCACAGATAATGACACTCCCGGAGCACCCCGCCCGACCACAACATTCACCATACAATTCCCGCACAACTGAGCCTGCCGCAACCATCCACAGACAGGTAGTCGCAGCCGGCAAGTGCAGGAAAACTTCATGAAAACCCGCACCGGGCGTTGCACTCTCGCGCAAAATCACTACCTTTGCAGCCGATATGGACCAATTCTGGAAGCTACTGAGGCGCTACGTGCCCCCGTATAAGAAATATCTCGTGCTTAGCATGGTGAGCAATCTCCTCGCCGCTCTCCTGACCATATTCTCATTTGCCGTCATAATGCCCATTCTTGAGATGCTATTCGAGATCCGCGAGCGTGGATACGAATACATTCCTATGAGCGGCGTAAGCATCACGCATCTTGCCGATGTAGCTACCAACAATTTCTATTATGTCACCCAACTTGCGATTGACGCATGGGGATCATCGGCTACGCTCGCGTTGCTCGGAGCGCTCCTTGTGGTGATGACCGCTCTCAAGACCGGAGCTTCATATCTCGGATCATATTTCATAATACCGCTCCGTTCGGGCATAGTGCGCGATATCCGCAACACTCTATACGATAAAATAGTATCACTCCCGATAGGATTTTTCACCAACGAGCGTAAAGGCGACGTCCTTGCCCGCATGAGCGGCGATGTAGCCGAGGTGGAGAACTCCGTCATGGCATCGCTTGATATGATCTTCAAGAATCCCGTGATGATCATTGTCTGCCTTGCCATAATGATAGCGATAAGCTGGCAGCTGACACTGTTTGTGCTCGTACTGCTCCCCGTGGCGGGTACTTTCATGGGGCGCGTAGGCAAAAGCCTAAAGCGTACATCACTCGACCTCCAGAACCAATGGGGCGTGATACTCAGCAACATCGAGGAAACTATCGGAGGCTTACGGATAATCAAGGCATTCAATGCCGAATCAAAGGTTGAACGCCGTTTCCATGCCGAAACACAGCGCAATTTCGAGTTGTCAAACCGCGTGGCGCGCCGTCAGTCGCTCGCACACCCGATGAGTGAATTTCTCGGCACAGTCACCATAGCCATTGTGCTATGGTTCGGTGGATCTCTGATAATCACCGGACATTCCGGCATAGATGCCCCGATGTTCATCTACTACCTCGTGATTTTCTACAGCATCATAAATCCCGCAAAAGATCTGTCGAAAGCGATGTATGCCGTACAGAAAGGTCTTGCATCCATGCAACGTATCGACAAGATACTCGAAGCGGTCAACCCCATAGCCGATCCGGCAAATCCTACTCCACTCCCGGAACGTAAAGGCGGTGAGGTCAGCTATAAAGATGTCGCGTTCAGCTACGACGGCAAGCACCAGGTTGTGGAAGGAATCGACATAACGATACGCCCCGGAGAGACAGTGGCACTCGTCGGACAGAGTGGCAGCGGCAAGTCCACACTCGCCGATCTTCTGCCACGATTCTACGACATACAGCATGGCTCGATAACGGTCGACGGTATTGACATACGCGACCTGCGCGTACATGACCTGCGCTCGCTCATGGGCAATGTCAACCAAGACGCGATACTGTTCAACGACACATTTTTCAACAACATAGCGTTCGGAGTCCCCGATGCCACACTCGAGCAGGTGCAGGAAGCCGCCCGCATAGCCAACGCACACGAATTCATCATCGAATCCGAGCATGGCTATGACACATATATCGGCGACCGCGGCTGCCGGCTATCCGGCGGTCAGCGCCAGCGCATCAGCATCGCGCGTGCAATACTTAAGAACCCTCCGATACTTATACTCGACGAGGCTACTTCGGCACTCGACTCCGAGTCCGAACTGCTCGTACAGCAAGCTCTCGAGCGACTTATGCACAACCGCACGACACTCGTTATAGCCCACCGCTTGGCAACCATCCGCCATGCCACACAGATCTGCGTGCTGCACCGCGGACGCATAGTAGAGCGAGGCACACACGATGAACTGCTTAAACTCAACGGGTACTACTCACGTCTCGTGGATATGCAATCCGTCGAAAACTGATTCTCTCACATCAAAAAAAACGATAAAGCATAGATAAAGACAAAAATCCAACCCTACATAAAACTTACACAGACTCTCAGAACTTACAGTTTTATACAACAACTCTCAAAACCCCTCTCATCTCACCCTCACAACCTCTCCCCTCACCCACCGCTTTGGTAACAACCCTGAGCAAATAACTATACTGAAACAACAGAAAACAACCAGCGACAACTCTCAACCCCACGCCGCAAAAACATCATGGCAAAGCAAGCTATAACTACGCAAAACGCCTTTTGCGACTCGCAAAAGGTTAAAAAACGTCACCTTTTGGCAACATTTTGCCAAAACACTTGCTTTCCGCCAAATTATAATATACTTTTGTGCCGAATCACATACTGCACAAGCACTATGTTGATTCGAACTTAATGTAATCACATCCCTATATACACTTTACAACATGTTTTGATCGGACTTTGTCGTGAGACACGGTCCGATTTCTTTTCAACATACTTTTATCCGCTCCACCGCCCCCCTCTACGGCAAAACCCCACCGCCTCTTTACATGACGAATCCCCACATCTGAAGAATCCGATTGGAACGATTCTGTTTGAATGAATCAACTCGAAGAATTCGAAGAAATATCAAAAAAATCAGAAATGTGACCAAAGACTATTGCACCACTCAAAAAAAAGAGCTAACTTTGCCGACGCAAAAGGAGAGATGGCAGAGTGGTCGATTGCGGCGGTCTTGAAAACCGTTGAGGGTC
>CAJUKU010000015.1 GCA_910587425.1 uncultured Muribaculaceae bacterium | reverse complement strand
AAAGTGTCCCAGTCTGCTCCGGCGCACTGTCCCAGTCTGCTCCGGTTTTTCCAGTCAGAGTGAGTGACATTGTGGCAAAAAAAGCCATGAAGAAAAGATAAATATACTTTTTCATTGTCTTTTATGATTGGATTATTGTTAACTCTGTGAAGTCCATTGCTGAGGGTAGACAATAAAAAACGTGGACTTTTCGCTTCGTCTACGTTTCGGAGGTATCGCCAAACACCTTACAACCATATACGAGTAAAAGCCCACGGATATACCGTGAGCATTAACTTCTACTCAATGGTTGTTTCTTCTAATTGGCGATTTTCCGAAACATTGAATAAAGCTAACGCTTTTTATTTAGATGTCTTTTGTCTGACTATGTTACATAGGCTGTTTGATATTTAGTTATTTGGGTGCAAATATACAAATTGTAACTGAAAGTACACTCGGGTGAGAGCAAATATTTAATATTAGTCTTTGTAACGTCGCAAATTTAGGCATATATTTACTATAGGTAAAACATTTAGTGCTAAAGAATTCTAAAGTAGTTCATATATTAAATTCAAGCATAAATTTTAACTACCTTTGCAGTCACTATGGATAAGAAACAAGAACGCAAGGTCATTCACCTGCAGATAGGTGGTGACCACTACTATTATGGCAGCATAGCAAGTCTGTATGAGGATTTTGATGAGGATTCTCTTGGGTTCAGTTATTTCAAGGTCAAGAACAACCTCGGACGCTTGGGGGCGATGCAGAACGAAAAGTGTGTCATCCGACAAGGTATTCTTCGTGCGAAAGCTGGAAACAGAGGGCGGTCGAGGAATAAAAGTTAAAAATATTTAACAAAAATCCACGTCAGTTTGGTTACTATATAGTATATTTGTAACATACCGTCAGACATACTGACCAAAAGAACATTGAAACAAGTTGAATATGAGTGGATGAGATAGTAATGATGATTAGAGGTTTAAGCTAATCCTGCCGAACAGAAGTCCTCTGTGTTCCGAACAGAGCAGAGGAGGCTTAAAAGCGAATAACCACTTGCAAAAGTGGACTTTATTTTGTGAAACTAAATGTCAGACTATAATGAGTTGATTAAAAGATACGACCTGACTAAAGAAGAAATTGAAGCGGTGATTTGCTATGTGAAATCACTCGTAGGGATAGGTATTGAGATTATAAACCAATAAAAACTAATATTATGGAGAAATGTGTGATATGGACGAGAGTATCGACAAAGCATCAGGAGGATAATGGTGGAAGCCTCCTTTATCAGAAGAATTGTTGTGATGAATATGCAAGAAACAATGGATATACCGTTGCCACCAACGGATATTTCGGAGGCAGTCATGAGTCTGCCAAGACACCAGGG
Source organism: uncultured Muribaculaceae bacterium (assembly GCA_910587425.1). Lineage (GTDB taxonomy): Bacteria > Bacteroidota > Bacteroidia > Bacteroidales > Muribaculaceae > Paramuribaculum. The sequence goes on along the minus strand of CAJUKU010000015.1, from coordinate 50,606 downwards.
AAATTCATCAAGGAAATGATGGATGTGATAAAGAAAGATAAGAGTGTCAAATGTGTGATTGTGTCGCAGATAGACCGATTTTCAAGAAATGCAGGTCAAGGAATAACAATGTTCAGTCAATTGCTCGGTATCGGTGTTGAGATTGTCGAGGCAACGACTGGATTAAAGACAAGCGACCATAACCAACGGTTGATGTTGCAGATGAAACTCTGCATGGCTGAATGGGATAACGCAAACAGAACCGACAAGTTTACAAACGGACGTATAAACTGTCTGAAAAGCGGTGTATATTGTGGCGGTGTGCCGTTAGGCTATGACAAGCAGGGGAAGAGTGTGAACCGAACATTCTCAATCAATGATGACGGTTTACTTATCAAAAAGGCTTTCCAGTGGAAATTGCAGGGGCTGGCAAATCATCAGATTATTGAAATGTTGAAACCCTATGGGATGGTATTGACAAAGCAGAAGATTCACAAGATTCTGACAAACGTGTTCTATGCTGGGAAAATCCGACACAAGATGTTGAATTATGAGATTATAGACGGCAATCAGCCGCCGATTGTAAGTTATACTGATTTTCTGAAAGTGCAGGAGATTTTGAGTGGACGCACTGGCATTTACAAGCATCGGAAGGAAACGCCTCAGTTTCCGTTGAAACGTCATGTCATGTGTTCCGAAGATTTGACTCCACTGACCGCATACACGGTAAAGAAAAAGAAGATTGATTACTATAAGTGTAATTGCAAGGGATGCAAGACCAACATTTCGGCAAAGAAACTTCATGGGAAGTATGAGGAGTTATTAAGTCAATACGACATTCCACAACCATTGGTTGGAATGGTACATGACGTTGTGTCGGAACTTCTCGGCGAGAATCAAAGCGAGAGGCTGACAAATGCGAACATTTTGAAGAAACAACTGGCTGAACGCACCAACAAACTGAAGAAGTGTAAAGTCCGTTATGGGATGGGTGATATTTATGAGGATGTATATGCAATGACTGTCGAGACTTTACAAGAAGATATTGACCGTATCACGCTTGAATTGTCAAAGTATGGCAAAGATTTATCGAACCTCGACAAGCGCATAAATGAAGTCGTTGTAATGTGCTGTCATTTAGCAAGTATGTGGCGAGATACAGACCTTGTATCCGCTCAGAAAATACAGAATCTGTTGTTTCCTGACGGTATTTTGTGGGACAAGGCTATAGACAATTATCGAACCTTAAGCGAGAATGCAGCCCTTGCGACAATACGCAAGATTACAGAAAGTTATAAACGAGAAAAAGAGGAAAATCCTTGCGGAAATTCCTCTTTGGTCAACTCGTGCGCATGAAGGGACTCGAACCCTTACGTCCGAAGACATTAGATCCTAAGTCTAACGCGGCTACCAATTACGCCACACGCGCGGATCTGCACTGCAAAGTTAGGCATATTTTGCCATTTTGCCAAACCTTTCACCGCCTATAATGCTTAATCTGCTGATGACAAGCCACAAAGCGGTCTATGGCAGTCGCTAAAGCGGTCTCTCTCAAAAGAGATTATCAAGCAAACATCGCCGAGATGTCGGTGTGCGACAGTATCGCGATTATCAGCTGTCCGTCAGGAGTATAGTTGGGCGAAGTGAGTTTGAACAGGTCGCTGAGTATGCGGTCCATCTCGCCGGGAGTCAGATGTGTCCCCGCTTTTACGGCGGCGGCACGGGCGAGCGACAGCGCTATGCGGCGGCGCAGTCCGTCGGCAGGTTTCTCTCCACCCTCCGTCTCATCATCTATGATGCGGAGTAGCGTGTCGACAGGATTTACCTCTCCGAGCACGGCAGGCGCGCCGTTGAGGCTCCAGGAATTGTCGCCGAGATATGATATGTCAAACCCTACTTCCTGCACTTGCGGCGCTATTATCGACAGCACGGCATTCTGTGCGGGTGAAAGCCGCACCACCTCCGGAAACATCACGCTCTGCGAGGCAAATGCCTGGTGCTCAGTCATCTCCATATATCGCTCGAACAGTATGCGCAGATGCGCCCGGTGCTGGTCTATGATCATAAGCCCAGATCGCGATGGGGTGAGGATGTATTTGTCCTTCAGCTGCATGGTCATCGCAGAGCCTTCCTCATGTAGCGAAAATGCGGTGTCCTGTTCCGGCACGCTGTCGAATATAGACGGGTGGGCTATCGCGTCGGCTTCGTCGGCGGCATCAGCTATGTTCAGGCGGCTCATGCTGACGGCGGTAGCCGGTTCCGGGGATGGCTTCGCAAACTCCTCATACAGCCGCTCCCAGTCGGTGGCGGCATGGCGCATGTCGTTGCGTGGCTGCTGCTGGCGGCTGAAGCTGTGGTCAGGCGCCGCGTGTCCTGTGCTTTCGCCTCCGGCGAAGTCTGTCGGAGCCTCAGCGAACGGGTTGTAGTTGGCATCGAGTTCGAGGCTGTGGTCGGCTGACGCATTCGGATTGAACACCGGTATCTCAGGTGCGTCCGTCGAGTCGAAGTCGATGCCGGGCATAGCATTGAATCTGCCGAGCGACTCCTTGACGGCGGCTACAAGAATCTGCCATACCGCCTGTTCGTCCTCAAACTTGATCTCATGCTTCGTAGGGTGGATATTGACATCGATAGTCTGCGGATCCACCGTGAAATTCACGAAGTAGTTGGGCTGCATGTCGGCGGGGAGCAGCTGCTCGTAGCAGGTCATGATCGCCTTGTGGAAATACGGATGGCGCATGTTTCTGCCGTTCACAAAGAAATATTGCAGGGCATTTCGGCGCCGTGCATGCTGCGGCAGTCCGATGAATCCCGATATCTTCACGATCGATGTCTCTGTCTCGATCGGCAGCAGCTGCTTGTCGAGCGATTTGCCGAACAGCTCGACTATGCGCTGTTTCAGCGAGCCGCGCATCAGTTTGTGGAGCGTGGAGTCGTTGCTGACAATCGTAAACTCCACAGTCGGGTTCACGAGTGCCAGACGTTCGAACTCCCGCATGATATTGGCGAGCTCCACAGAATCTTTTTTCAGAAACTTACGCCTTGCGGGCACGTTGAAAAACAGGCTCTTCACCATCAGGTTACTGCCCGGAGCGCATGCCTCCGGCTCCTGGCTCTCCACGCGCGATCCGTTTATGATCAGACGCGTGCCTATGCTCGCCCCATGCAGCATTGTGCGCAGGTCTATGCGTGCCACGGCAGCTATCGAGGCAAGAGCCTCGCCGCGGAACCCCATGGTGTGAAGTGCGAACAGATCGGCAGCCTGTGAGATCTTTGATGTCGCGTGGCGCTCGAAGGCAATGCGGGCATCGGTGTCGCTCATTCCGCAACCGTTGTCGATCACCTGGATGAGGGTGCGCCCGGCGTCGCGCACTATAATCTGTATGTCGTCGGCGCCGGCATCGACTGCGTTTTCCACCAGTTCCTTCACTACAGAGGCTGGCCGCTGGATCACTTCACCTGCGGCTATCTGGTTGGCTACGGAGTCGGGCAAGAGTCGGATTACGTCGCTCATAGTGTGTCAGAGAGTGTTTTCAGGCTGCAAAGTTACGGGTTTGCGGCGTCACGTGCAAAGGAAGTTATTTACAGGGTGTTGATAACTTCTTGCTCGCTCAATGGTGTGCCATGCGCTTACGGCTCGTCGGGAGTGTCCTCCTCTTTCTTTTGGGTGCCGAGCAGACGGCGGCGCACCTTGTTCTCCTCGCCGGTGATCTCCGGCGCCGGCGGTGCCTCGCGCATAAGAGCCTCCATCTCGAGCGGTATCACGAACACGTCGGCAGGATTCTTCGGGCGCATCGGCTCATACCATTTGAAACGCTCCAGGAAGTAGCTGTTTTTCTTGGCAAGATAGAGCGGCACGATCTTCGAGGTGGTCGACGGACGGAAATGCACGCTCTCTATGTCGTTGTTGGCGAAGAAAGCATCCATCTCCGAGCTTTCCACGTAGGCATACTTGTTGTATGTCGAGTCGTTCTCCATCGGGAAGGTGATTATCTTGACAGTTCCCTCGGCATACAGATGATCGATCGTTGAGTCATTGAACCATATCATCATCTTGTTGGAACTCATCTGCTGGTAGCAGTCCTCGTCGATATGTTCAGCCACGAAAGCGAATTGCGGAAGCTCTGCCCAGTCGACCGTAGAGTCGTTGATGTGCACATGGATAACATTGCCGAACACCTGCCGCTGTCCGCTCCACACTACCGGATGATGGAACATGCGCATTATCGAGTCGCGCTCCGTGGCGCTGAGCGAGTCGCAGATTCCCTGCATGTCGGAGCGGTAGAAACGCACGCGGCGGTACACGTTGGTCACCCGCGTCGAATCCACACGGTCAAGATATGCGTAGATGGTGTCGCCGTGCATGTATAATGTGTCGCCGGTTGAGTACTCCTTCATCAGTGCGCGCCCTGTCACGAATGCGCTGTCGACAGCGTCGTTGTAAAATCCATAGTCGCCATGCACAGAGCTTTGCCGCGCCGAATCGGTCAGCGACATGTTGCCGAACGCTTCGCCGATGCCCCGGTCGCGGTCGTAGAACAGCGTGTCGCCCGTCAGCGTATTGCCTCTGTTGGTTATCACGAGCGATCGGTCGTATAGGTCGGCTATGCCGGTGAGCGTGTTGTAGTTGCCCGACGACGACAGTATCTCGCCGTCGGCTGAGGTTATCACCGTCTCCGCGATGAGTTTGGCGACATGGGTGTCCGTGTTGTATTCGAGCGAGTCGGTCGCCATGTGCAGTGTGTCTGTGCCGTTAAGGCTCGTCAGCCGCACGTTGAAGTAGAAATAGGCGTCTTTCGAGTCAGGATGATATTCACCCGCCTGCGATGTCAGCCGGTTCTCCTTGTCTGTGAGCTCACCGCCCACCTCGTAATATCCCACATTGTCGGCGAGCGAGTAGTTGAACACGTCGGTCTTAAGCTCCACGTCGCGGTTTATAAGTCTCACTTTCTTGCCGAAATCGGCATATAGCACCGCGAGCTCCGACGGTCCGTCGTAGTTCAGCTCGTCGGCGTATACGAAAAGCGTGTCGCCCTGTTCCATCCGCACGTTGCGGAACGCGTCGAATGAGTTGGAGTTCTCATAGAAGTGGGCGCTGTCGCAGTACATGAACATGTCGTTCTTGCGGAACTCAACATTCCCCACGAGCACCTGATACTGTTTCTCCGGCGGCAGCCCCGGCTGCTCCTCGTAGGTCCACTTGTCGGCATGCTCCAGAAACACCTTCCCCTCCTGATAGCGGTCGGCGGCAGGAATCATCGGCTTGATGTCGACCTGTGCCGTATCGATCACCGGTTTCGGGATCTGCCCCGACGGACGCGGCGCGAGCGATGCCGTGAGCCACAGAGGTGCGGTCACAGCCGCTATCGCCGCCAGGGCGAGGCGGCGTGTGCGTGCCGATGGTTTTCTGTCAGGCATTGTCGCTTTGTGGCGGTTTGGTGGGTGCGGCGTGATTATTTGTCAGAGGCTTTCTCCTTGATCCACCCCTTGTGGGTGAACTCGCAGTCGCGCCACCCGTCCTCGATGCGGATGTAGGTCTGTGCGATCTTCTTCGAGAGCCACTCCTCGATCATACGGTTCTGTTCCGATTCCTCATACATCCCTTTGATGGTCTGGTAGTCATCGGAAAGATTTGCCTTATGCCCCTCAATGCGCGATGTCAGCTTCACTATCGCCACCACCTCGCGGTTGAGTTTCGGATCCATCATGACGAACGCCTCTGAGATGTCGCCGGGCTGCAGGTCATTGACTTTAAGGGCGATCTCCTGCGGAAGCTCCGACATGGCGAAGCGTGTGGTACCGTTCTCGCTGTTCACCATCATGCCGCGGTTGGCGCGGGTGTCCTTGTCCTGGCTGACGTAGGGCACCACCTCCTCGAAATTCACGCGCTTGTTGACCACGATGTCAGTACGCAGCGAGTCAAGTCGGTGTGTGGCATCGGCAAGGTCGTTAGCCGACACTTTCGGGCGCAGCAGTATGTGGCGGGTGTTTATGCGGTCGCCGCGCTTCTCTATGAGCTGGATGATGTGGTAGCCGTATTCGCTCTCCACAATCTTCGACACCTTTTTCGGGTCGTTGAGGTTGAAAGCCACGGCGGCATACTCCGGATCGAGTCGTCCGCGGCCCATGAAACCGGTCTCGCCGCCGCGCACTGCTGTGCCGGGGTCCTCCGAGTAGAGCACCGCGAGAGTCGAGAACTCCGATTCCCCTTTGGTCACGCGGTCTGAATAGTCGCGCAGACGCGCCTTGACATCCTCTATCTCCTGACGCGGAATGCGGGGATTGATCGTGATGATCTGCACCTCTACCTGCAGCGGAACGTAGGGAATGCTGTCCTCCGGCAGGCGGTCGAAATAGCGGCGCACATCCGAGGGGGTGACTTTCAGACCCTTGGTGAGCGACCGCTGCACCTCGCGCACACGGTAGTTGTTGCGCACCATATCGGTCATCTGCGAGCGCATCTCAGCCATAGGCTTGCGGAAATACTCCTCCATTTTCTCCTTGCTGCCGAGCATAGCCACATACTGGTTGAGTCGGGCGTCGACCTCAGCCTGTACCATAGCGTCGGAGACCTCCACAGTGTCTATGTCTGCCTGGTGGAGATAGAGTTTCTCCACGGCAAGCATTTCCGGAATGACGCAGTAGGGATCACCCTGGATGGTCTGCTTCTCATACATGAGGTTGTTGTACTGCTCCTCGATTTCTGACTTCCAGATCGGCTGGTCGCCCACAACCCACGCCACCTCCTCGGCGATGTTGTTCTGGGCTAAGGCGATCACTGATGAAGCGAGTGCCGCAAGGGCGAAAAATATGCGTCGTGCATTCATTGTCTTTGTCTAACTTGGGTGAAGTGTGTGATGGACGCGGGATCAGTCGATGAGCCCGTATCCGGTATATCCGTGGGGGGTGATCCGTTTCAGCTCCTCCTTCACGGCATCGCTCACATTGAGTGTGTCTATGAAGTCGGCTATGCTCTTGGCTGTCACCTTCGAGTTCACGCGGGTGAGCTGCTTGAGCGTCTCGTAAGGATGGGGATAACCCTCGCGGCGTAGTATTGTCTGTATCGCCTCAGCGACGACACTCCACATGTCGTCGAGGTCGGCGCGGATTGCATCTTCGTTGAGTATCAGTTTGTCAAGACCTTTCAGGGTGCTTGCCACGGCGATCATCACATGCGCCATCGGCACGCCGACGTTGCGGAGCACCGTTGAGTCCGTGAGGTCGCGTTGCAGGCGTGAAATAGGCAGCTTTGAGGCAAGGTGTCCGAGCAGTGCGTCGGCTATGCCGAGATTGCCCTCGGAGTTCTCGAAATCGATAGGATTCACCTTGTGCGGCATAGCCGACGAGCCAACCTCGCCCTCCTTGATGCGCTGCTTGAAGTATTCCATCGACACATACTGCCAGATGTCGCGGTCAAGGTCGATTATGATTGTGTTCACGCGGCGCATGGCATCGAAGAGCGCTGCGAGATTGTCGTAGTTCGAGATCTGCGTTGTCAGCTCCTCACGCTCTATGCCGAGACTCTCCTTGAGGAATTTTGCTCCGAATGTGCGCCAGTCTATGCCGGGGAATGCGATCAGGTGGGCGTTGAAGTTGCCTGTAGCACCACCGAACTTACCGCTCACAGGCACAGCCTCGAGCTGCTTGAGCTGGGTGCGCAGACGGTAGGCGAATACGCCGATCTCCTTGCCGAGCAGTGTGGGCGACGCCGGCTGACCGTGTGTGCGCGCCAGCATCGGCACATTCTCCCATTCGCGGGCGAGAGTGTCAAGCCGGTCGTTGAGCTTGCGTAGCATCGGCAGGTAAGCCTCGTCAAGAGCCTCGCGGATCGAGAGGGGCACCGAGGTGTTGTTGATATCCTGCGATGTGAGTCCGAAGTGGATGAATTCTTTGAAATCCTGCAGACCGAGAGCATCAAAACGCTCTTTTAGGAAGTATTCCACAGCTTTCACGTCGTGGTTGGTCGTGTTCTCGATCTCCTTGATGCGCTCTGCGTCGGCTACGGTGAAGTGACGGTATATCTCGCGCAGGGCGTCGAATTTTGCGGCATCCACCCCTTTGAGCTGGGGCAGAGGTATGCGGCAGAGGGCTATGAAATACTCCACCTCCACGCGCACGCGGTAGCGGATCAGGGCATATTCCGAGAAGTAGTCGGCAAGGCGCTCGCATTTGTTGCGGTAGCGACCGTCAACCGGCGATATTGCTGTCAGTGTTGAGAGCTGCATGAGTCTTGTTTGCATGATTGGTTATTAAGCCGCAAATTTACAAATTTTCCCGTTAACAGCTCCTGTTTTCACACACAACTCCCTTCCCTTTCACGCTTTTTAATCATTTTCCCTATTACGAAATTATGGATTCAAGCTATAGCACAGCTGCAATCCTGTGTACACGGCTCAATCTTTCCATAAAAGTGGGGTTGGATTTTGCAGTTTGCAGATTGTAAGCTGACTGCATTTTTATCCATATTGCGGCATCGATGCCAAGTGCAGCTTCAAAAAGGAGAGCATATTCAGTGGTGACTGCACGTTTCCCGTTCAGAACAGCATTGAGAACTGAAGCCGGAATGCCGATCTCCGCTGCAAGTTCTTTCTGTGATATGCCGCGGTATTCAATCTCATCTTTGATCATCTCGCCGGGATGTATCGGCTGGCTTGGCGTGAGGTTGTTCGCTATCATGTTTTTGCTTATATTAGTGTGGGTGGAGGTGTGTAAACACACTGCTGTTGTATCCGGATGGGAGGGTTCTGTCAGAATGGTTCAGCTGGTAGGAGCTGAGACTGAGGCTGAGGGAGCGTACTGTTGTACGTGACCGATGCCGAATGTCGAAAGCGACGACCCAGATGAGCCGTTATGACAAACCCTCATAAATGTGCGGTGTCGGTCTTCATCCGCTGCATATACGCCTGAATGAAGGCGTTCATGCGGTCGGTCATAGGCTGGCGCAGCGAGTCGGGGAACGTATCTATCAGGTTGTGCTCCAGTAGCGGATCATGCACGTAGTCAAAGATATCGGTCACCTTTGTGCCGTCGCCACGCAGCACATAATCCCCCTGCAGATACTGCGGGCAAAGATCCCAGTTGAACGCCCAGCTCTCCTCGGCAGGCGTGTTCAGCGCATCCTTGCCGAATGCCACGTAAGGACGGTCATACCCTATGTGGTTCAGCAACGTCGGCATTATGTCGATCTGCTGTATGATACCGGGGCGGCGACCGGGAGCAATCTCTCCCGACGGGTCGTAGATAAGTATCGGAATGCGGAAATCACCTACGGATGTGAAGTATATGTCGTGTGTGCGCTTTGAGCTGGAATGGTCAGCCGTTATCACAAATACTGTGTGGTCATACCATGGCTGCTGGCTCGCGCTCTCGAAGAACCGACGCAGCGAGTGGTCGGTATAGCGGATGCACTTGTGCAACTGGTGCAGACCCTCGTCGGGGAATGTGTCGCGGTACTGCTCCGGTATCTTGAACGGATGGTGCGACGACAGCGTGAATACGCTCGCCATGAACGGTTCCGGCATCTCCGACAGTTTTGTGTTGAAATACTGCAGGAACGGCTCATCCCAGATTCCCCACTTGCCGTCGAAGTCATCCATGCCGCCGAAACGCTTGTCGGCAAGATACTCGTCCTTGCCGTAATAGTTCTCAAACCCCACGGAGGTCACGAATGCATTGATGCCGAGCGACTGGTTGTCGGCTCCGTGGAAGAACGCCGTGGTATATCCCGCCTTAGCTGTCTCCGACGCTATCGAGCCGATATGGTTGAGCGAATAAGGCGACAATACGAATGGTGTGTCCATTCGCGGAATCGATGCAAGCACTGCCGGCGGCGCATCTATAGAGTAGTAAGTGTTGGCAAACGACTGGTCGAACCATGTGCCTTTCTCAAGCATCTCGTCGAAGAATGGGGTGTATCCGCGGTACGTGCCTCCGTCGAGATCCCGGTTCAACCCTCCTACAAATTCCGCTGCGAAGCTCTCAACGATCAGTATGACGATATTCTTGTGGTTCGGTTGCACCGAATCTGCCGGATAATGCACCGGCGAATATACGGCATCCAGCTCCTCCTGTGTGGCGAAAAATACCGGTGTCTCCTTCGGCACATGGTTAACGCTACGTATTATCGAGAATGGTGTGTTGAGCACGATCCCGGTCTGCACAGGCTCGTCGGCATAGTTGTGCGCGAAACTTACGGCTATCGGGCGGGTGGCACTGAAAAAGGTGTTTCCGCGCATCGCGAACAGGGTCACCGGTACGAACAGCAGCAGCGAAATCGACTGCGTAAGGTAATAGCGGAGACGTGGACGTGTGGGCGTGGCGGGTTTCAGATACAGGCACCACAGCAGAGCGGTCAGACCTGCGAACAGCAGCACGAAATACCAGTGATTCACAAGCTCCACACCCACTATTCCGCCGATATTGTCCTCCCCCTTGAACTCCGAGAACACTGCGAGCGATGTCCGGTGCTTGCGGAACTCGAAGAATGCCGAGTCGCCGAGGTTGAGCAGTACGCACAGTGAGTTGATCACCACATATATCCAACGGGTCATGTTCCAGTACCACCCGCGCTCTTTGGCGGCAAGCGGCAGCAGGTACAGCAGTATCACCAGGGCGTTGGTGTAGAATATGGCGGAGTTGTCGAACAGCACTCCGCCGCGCATCACCTTAAGCAGCGTCGGCAGGGTCATCCCCTGCTCGAATATAGCCCAGTTCTCGGCAAGAAAGGCTACGCGGCACACGAAGTAGCACACATACACCGTCAGTATGTTGATCGCAAGCCGCACGGCATTGCAACTGAATATATCTTTTGTCAGTCGGTTCATCGTTTGCTTATATCGTCATAAAGATATTGTAGAATAGCGCGCCCTTTGCGCTCACGCTCGGCGTCGGCGCCTTTCACTGCCGCGTCGGCTACATTGTCGAAATCGGTCATTCCGGTCGAGTCGGTGTACATGAAGCCGTTTATGTAGCTGTGGAAAGTGAACGGATATGTGTAGCTGTCGGCAAGCACGTCGCGGCTGAATATGAATTCATCATGTCTCATGCCTAGCTGTCCGAGGAGTGTGGCGGCAAGGTCGGTCTGGCTCATCGGTGTGTCGATTATAGCCGGTTCCTTTACGGCTCCACCGGTGAACACTAACGGTATGTGGGCGTAACGCTGCCTGTCGACCACCGCTCCGGGGGCGTTGTAGCCGTGGTCGGCTACTATCGCCACGAGAAGATTATCCCATGCCGGGGTCTCTTTCAGCGTGTCTATGAAATGTCCGAGCGCTTCATCGACGTAGGCGAACGAGTTGTCCACCGGGTTCTCCAGTTTGTTGTAAGGCACATCAAACGGCTCATGCGAGCTGAGTGTCTGGAACGTCATCATCCAGTTTCCGCCCGCGGCGGTCTCTTTCTTTATGTCGTCGAGCAGCATGTCGAACATCCATCCGTCGTGCACGCCCCATTTCCCGGTCGGCACATCCTTGCGTTTGTGAGGGAGGTCGGGCAGGCTCACGAGGCGGTCATGACCCGAGGCGAGCAGATAGTCCGAGATGTGCATCAGCGACAGCTCGCCGCCATGTACAGCCGTAGTGCGGTATCCCTGCTCCTTGAGCCGGCGCGGAAATGCCGGAAGATTCGGCAGCTTACGCGTGTAGCGTATCACCGAAGTGGTCGGCTGACCGAGATAACCGCTGATGATGCCTACAAGTCCACGGTCGGTACGGAAACTTGTCGAGGTGCAGCGGCTGAAGCTGACACCCTCGGCAGCTATGCGGTCGAGATTCGGTGTCACGCCTTTACGACCTCCAAGGCTCTCGACGAACTCTTCTCCGCAACTTTCCCAGATGATCAGTAGTACATTGGGACGGTCAGTGCGCAGCAGCTTGCGTTGTGTGTTTCCTGAAGTGGGGAACAGTGGCTCTACGATGCTGCGGCACTCCTCGTCGCTGAAATGACGGAATTTTCCGCGGAATTCATCGCGTGTCGTCAGTGAGTATATGAGGTTGTACGCAGGATTGAGCGCCCAGTGATTCAGAAACGGTATGCTGCTGAAATACACTATGCTCGGGTTATACGGGCGTATCTTGAGCCCTCTGATCAGCACGAACAGGATCCCCAGGAGCAGAATAGCAACAAACGGTGTCGATATCAGTTCCCATAGCTGAGGCGTCGATATGGGGAATATCGGTAGGGTTACGGCGACAGCCCACTGCGCGGCGGCAAAAAATATCGCTCCCGCAAGGATTGCGGCAAGAAATCCACCTGCTGTCTGCCATGCCGGAACCGAGGCGAACGCCTCCTTGGGAGTGCGCAGATACGCGAGTGCCGAGGTGTCGAGCTTGTATTGCCAGAAGCGGTAGAGCACGGTGTCGGCTATGGTTATCAGTCCGATGCATAATGCTATCACGGCGTTATACACGCTCATGACCACCTGCAGGTTGATCCCCGTTATCTCCGCACGCAGCATCGCGGTTAATACCGGTATTGCTGTGACGTAGGAGGCTATGATGAAGTCCGACACTATACCGTGACGGTACACTTTCACTATATCACTCCATTTTATACGCTCTCCAGCGGTTACGCTGTTGACCATTCCGAACAGCGGTTTCTGTATCAGCAGAAAATATAGTGTGGCTACGCAGAAATATGCGGCGGTCAGTGATATCACTCCAGTCATTTCCAATACCTGATTTGATGGTTTACTTCTTGTCAACCGATGCGGTGATGTCGCCCGGCTTTGAATCCCAGAGGGTTGGTGCGTCAGGATTTTTCCACACCGTCAGCAGTTTCTTTATCGCGCTCCTCAGCTTCTCGTTGCGGAGCTTGCGGCTGTCTGTCCTGAGCGGTTCGGATGCGGGTTCGTCAGTGTTGAGCATCGTCTGGCGGAACGCACGGATCGTCAGTCCCCATTTGCGCAGGAACTGTATGTTGCCGTCATTTTTCACTACACGGTCGACCGATACGCTTTTGAAATGATACACAAGACTCGAGCCGATGCCGATGAAGTCGCGCACTCCGGCAAGCCATAGCTTGGCGTTGAAATCAGGATCCGAACCGAGCCCCGGAGAGTACTCTATGCTGTAGCCACCGACGAGATCCCACATGTCGCGGTGCACTACCGTCGGCGGTTTTGATGCTCCATGCCAGTCGGCGCGGTTGAATGAGGGCGCGGCTTCGAGTAGTGCCTGTTCGCTGAACTCCTCGGGCGTGCGTCCGAAATCGGCTGATATATAGCTGCGGTCGCGTGCGTCAGGTTCTATTATCGTCGATGCGAAAAACCATCTGCGGTTTCCGCCGCACCGGCTGATCGATTCCCATAGCGGCTTGTCCCAGCCCGGCAGCATGTACATGTCATCGTTGACAAATGCCACATATTCCGTGCTCATCAGCGGGCGCAGCGCGTTCATAGCCCAGCAGACGCCGACGTTGTGTGGCGAGTGGCGGTATTTCAGTCCTTGCTCCCGCACCCACTCGAGGGTGCCGTCCGAGCCGTCGTTGACAAACACAAGTATCTCATGCCTGTAAGCCGAATTGCGCCGTATGCTCTCGACGCACAGTTTCAGAAACGGCAGGTTATTCCATGTCGGGATGAAAATCGAGAAAAGCGGGGCGTCTGTCATGACTCGTTTATTCCGTTGGTTCTGTTGAAGTCCTCTATGGCGCGGTGGTATGTTTCCATAACGTTCCGAGCGAATCCGGCATCGTCAAACCTGCTTATGTGGCTTAGTCCTGCCGCAGCCATGCTGCGCCGCAGAGCCGGGTCGGCGAGCAGGAGGTTGGCGTGATGCGCGAAGTCGGTGGGGGAGTCCGGGTCTATGTATACCGCTCCTTTCCCACCCGCTTCCTCCAGGCATGAGCCTGTGGCGGCTATGACTGGTGTGCCGGTCGAGAGTGATTCCACTACCGGAAGTCCGAACCCTTCGTAGCGCGATGGATAGGCGGCGATCTCAGCCATGGCATAAAGCGCCGGAAGATGCTCTGTAGGCACACCACGCAACATCTTCACGCGCTGTTGGAGTCCCAGCTCCTCGATCCGTCGCTTCACCTGCTCGCCATATTTGTTGCGTGCATGACCGACTATGACCAGTGTCACATCCTTGTCGATCTCCGGCAGTGCCTCTATGGCTATCAGCTGGTTCTTGCGCTGCTCGAGTGTGCCTACCATCACGATATATCGCTCCGGCAGTCCGTATTTCTGGCGCACCTCCTCGCGGGTCTCCTCGCTTACAGGCTGATGGAATATCGGATTGACTCCCTGATATATCACGTCGATTTTTGCCGGATCTATTCCGTATAGCTCGATTATATCGGCTTTCGTACGCTCGCTTATGGCTATTATGCGCGTGGCATTGCGTGCCGCCGAGCGGAATTTCAGATTGTAGAGCCAGCGGTCGATGGCGGTATAATTTTCCGGTATGCGCCGGAATATCAGGTCATGTATCGTAACCACCGTTGGGATTCCTGCGCGGCGTATGTCGAAGGGCAACTCGTTGCTCAGACCGTGATACACGTCGGGGCGGTCGCGGCGCAGTGCTCCGGTCATGCCGCGCCAGTGGCGCCACAGTGCCGGGAGGAGTGTGCCGCGGTCTGGAGTCACAAGTCGTGGCATATTGAGCCGTTTCAGCCACGGATGCATCTGCCGGCGGTGGATCTTGCGGGTGTAGAGCGACAGCTCCGCTTCCGGATAGGCGCGCTGCATCGTCTCTATGGCATAGCGGCTGTAATTGCCCAGACCTGTGTGGTTGAACAATGCGCGTTTTGCGTCGAAAGCTATCGAACGGATAGTTGCCATGGCTAACTCTTAACTTATGTTTGATAATACTTTGTCTACAATCTCTTTAGGGTTGATCTCGCGCAGGCATTTCATGTGCCCCAGCGGACATTGCGGAGTGCCCGCCACTGAACATGGCTGGCACTCTATCCGGTGGCACACGGCATTCTCCCGGCTCTGTCCGTATGGCATGAAGCCGCACTCCGGTGTCGTGCTTCCCCAGATGCTCACCACCCGTGTCCCGGCTATCGAGGCAAGATGCTGATTGGCGGAGTCCATGCTCACCATAAGCCGCAGCCGGTTCATGAGCGCAAGCTCCTGCTCTATGGCGAACGTTCCCGCCACGCAATGGATCCGCGGGGAGTCTTTCTCCCAGCCGGAAAGTACCTCAGCCTCTTTCCCGCCTCCGCCGAAAAGGTAAACGTCGATCCCTTCCGCGGCAAGAGCCGCAGCCACCTGACGCATCATTTCCGGAGGGTAGGTCTTGTTGGCATAGCGTGCGAATGAGGCGATGCCGACCGCACGGCTTCCTGGATCGACCGGAGGCTGAGCGGGCACGTGTTCATACAGTGACTTGAACGTCAGCCGTACATCATATCCCAGTTCCCCGAGCACATCACGGTAGCGTTCTGTGAAAGGCTTCTGCTCTGTCTTGTTGCGGAGCGCTTTTTTGCGCTTGCTGCGGGCTTTGTCGACCATACGCACCTTGATGCCACGCATCCTGAACCACGTATCGATGACCCACGTGCGCGGAAGATTATGCAGGTCGGCTACGGCGGTCGGGCGCAGTGCCGACAGTTCGTGCATTAGCCTCAGCAGTCCGCGCGCACCGCGGTGTCTACCCTTGAGATCGGCGGCGAATACCCGCAGGTTGGCTGGCGCGTTGATCAGCAGACGCGCGAAGAATGGGCGGGTCACAAACGTGATCTCCACATCCGGATGCTGCTCGGCAAGCGAGTAGATCACAGGTATGGTCATGGCGACATCGCCAAGCGCCGAAAGACGTAATATCAGAAGCCGCTCCACACTCACCGCTTAAGCCTCTCCCTTCTCGCGCAGATATGCCTCGACACCTGCGATATCCTTGCGGTTGTCCACGCTCAGGCTCTTGCAGTGGCAGTTGTAGTAATATATGGGCATGTGATTCTCGAGGAAGCGGAACGAGTCGTTCTCCTCGATCTTCTCGATCGGACCGCGCGGCGTGTTGTGGTAAAAGTCGAGTGCCTTGCGGGTGAATGCTCCCACGCCGACAAATTTGTGGAACACATAGTCCATCGCTCCTTTGGGATAAGGTATCGGCGAGCGGGATATGAACAGGCAGCGGTCGTCGGCTGCGGTGACGATCTTGAGGTTCGTCGCGTCCACAACCTCCACGGGGTTGGAGAAATCGGTCATGAGGTTGCTGACGAAGAAATCGCCGGGCTTAAGTCCGTCAGGGATGCACTGGACGATGGCATCGCGGGTGAGAAGCGGCTCGTCGCCGTTGACCATCACGTAAAGATCTGCCTCCTCACGCGTCGACACCTCGTAGAGGCGCTCAGTGGCGGTATCATGGTCTGAGCGGGTCATCATCACGCGTGCGCCGAACGCTTCGGCGGCAGCCTTGATTTTCTCGCTGTCGGTGGCTACTATCACATCGTAGAAGAGTTCTACCTCCTTGCAGTGCTCATATACCCGCTGGATCATCGGTTTGCCCAGGATCAGGGCGAGGGGTTTCTCGAAGAAGCGTGTCGATTCGGCGCGTGCCGGTATGACGCATAGTATTTTCATAATCTCTGTATTATTCTTGTTTGTCAGGTTGTTCTATATTTCTGTTTTTGGAGTCTGCCGCAGCCTGTTCCTCCCACTCCCATTTCCACCGGCGGTGCGACCATAGCCATAATCCAGGTCGGCGTCGTATGGTAGTCTCGAGCATCCGCAGATACTCGCGGGTGTAGGGGGAATCTGTGCCGGTGCTGTCAGCCGGCGGCACAATCCGCTTGAAAGTGAATATGTAGTGTCCGCGCCGTGGTTTCTCCACGTCGAGATACACGTAGGCGGCATTTATGCGGTCGCCGATCTGCTCGCCTCCCGGATTGAAATGCGTAGGCTGCCCGAGGAATACTGTCTTGTGGTGTGCCACGCGTGAGTTTGAGCGTTGGTCGGCTATGAAGCCGCACAGCGGTTGCTTGCCGTCGCGTGCTATCCCCACAAGCGTGCGAAACACGCGCTCCTGCTCGATCGAGACAGTGCCGAAGCGTGAGCGTACGCGCAACATAAGCCGGTCGAATGCCTTGTCGCGGAGTGGCTTGTAAACCTGCGACTTGAATTCCGGCACAGCGAGCGTACGCACCGACGCCGGCACCCATTCCCAGTTGCCGTAATGCCCTAAGTACACTATTATAGGATGCCCCTCGCGTGCAAGTGCCTCGACCATCTCAGTGCCATGCACGCTTATGCGCCGGCTTACCTCCTTATCGCTGATATGCAGCAGCTTTGCCGTCTCCACGAAGTTGTCGGCAAGCTGGCAGTAGAAATCATGCTCTATGGCACGACGCTCCTCTGCATCCAACTCTGGGAATACTCGCTCAAGATTGGTGCGGATCACCTCGCGGCGGTATCGCAGCACGCGCTCGAACACCCAGCGCAGCCCTGAGCTAAGCACGTAGAGAACACTCAGCGGCAGTAGCGCCAGTGCGGTGAATCCCACCCGGTACAGGGCATATTGCAACCGTTCTTTCATCATGGCATCTCCGCTTTGTGATTCTCTATGGCTTCAACAACCGCGTCGACCACGCGTGCCGTCGCTCCGCTATTGCGTGCCACATACTTCTTCGCCGAATCCGCAATGCTGTTCAGGCGTGCGGTGTCGCCGTTAAGCGATTCAAACCATGCGGTCAGCTCACCGGCATCCGTCAACCGTGCGCCGATACCTTCAGCTATGAGCTGTGCCGGAGTGACCTTCCGCCCGGTTTTAGGGCCGAATGCGACCGGAAGCCCGTAGACTACCGGCTCTATCACGCTGTGCAGCAGTCGGGTGAATCCTCCGCCTACGTATGCCCACCGTCCCAGACGGTACAGATAGGCGAGCTGCCCCACGTTGTCGACCACGATACCGCGCACTCCGGTCAGATCCGTGTCAGCATCTATCGCCGACAGGCGCAGTGTGCGTCCGGTTATCCGGCGGTCTACGGCATCGAGCATGGTCGGGGTGATCTCGTGCGGGACTATTATCATAGGCAGCTCCGGATGCTTTTCCGCCAATCCGGCTAAAAGGTCGAGGTCAGCGTCATGATGCAGGCTTCCTGCAATGAATACCTCGCGTCCGGCAGCAAAACGCTCCAGAGCATCATTGTTCCATGGTGTCGAAGCTACAATTACGGCATTGTCAAACAGCGGATCACCGTTGACCGACGCCGTTGTCACGCCCGATTGTCTCAGGCGCTCCACGCTCGGCTCGTCGAGTGCGAAGATCCGGCTGAAGCATCGTGCCGATTGCCGGTATATCCCGCCGTACGGACGCATCAAGGCGCTGTCGCGTCTGATTATTGCCGATACAAGCATCGTCGGGATCCCGCGCCTGTTCAGTTCATTCAGGTAATTGTGCCAGAATTCCGACACCATGAACAGGGCGCATACCGGCTTTACCGCATCAAGGAAACGGCGGGCGTTCTTGCGTGTGTCGAGTGGAAGATACAGTACCGCGTCGGCATCCACTTTCTCCCCCGCGTCCATTCTGCGGTGCAGTGCCTCGTAGCCGGTAGGGGAGAAGAACGTCAGCACTACGTTGCACGCCCGGCGACGGCGAAGCTCTGCGATTATAGGTCGCGCGATGCCATATTCCCCCAGCGATGCGCAGTGCACCCACACAGTCGGCAATCCTTCCGTCAACCGCTGCATTGCGGCTTCCACCGCCTCGCTCGCTGTGATCTGTCCGCGGCAGAATCGCTTGAACTTCCCCGCGTTGCGGTCAGGGTGCAGTCGCCCTAAGGCGGTGATCGCTCCACGCCCTGCATGCATTGCTATGTCGTACAATCCGAGTGTCATCTCACGGTCTGCAACAATCCTGAGCACCACCTGCCGGTCAAGTCTCGGTGACGCTTTCAGGTTTCAACCTGCAAAGTTACGATTTTTTAGGAGAATATCCCACGCCTTGATTATTGTAGGAAAAGCGCGCGAAAAGGGCGAGGCACGGTTCCCTCAGAACAGTGTCAGCTGCGGGTCGAGTAGCCTGAATGTCGTGCGGTGCAGGGGAGTGGCGCCGTATGCCTCAATAGCCGCACGGTGTGCTTTTGTCGGATACCCTTTGTTGACGTCCCATCCGTATGCGGGATACTGACCGTGGAGACGTGTCATCAGCTCGTCGCGGTGTGTTTTGGCAAGGATCGATGCTGCGGCGATGTTGGCAAATCTGCCGTCACCCTTCACGAACGTGCGGCATGGCAGATCGGCATACTGGCGGAATTTGTTACCGTCGACTATCACCGCACCGGGGCGCACGCTGAGCGCGTCGAGAGCGCGGTGCATAGCCGTTATCGATGCCTGGAGTATGTTGATCCGGTCGATCTCCTCATTATCCACATGCACCACCGCCCATGCTACAGCCTCCCGCTCTATAACACCGCGCAGCTCCTCGCGGCGCTTCTCTGTGAGTTGCTTGGAGTCATTGATCCATGGATGGGAGAAGTCGTCAGGGAGTATCACGGCGGCAGCGGTCACCGGACCGGCGAGACAGCCGCGTCCCGCTTCATCGCAGCCCGCCTCGTTCACACCTTTGGTGAAGCATGACGGAAGTGGATTGGTAAGAGCCGACATGATATTATGTGAATGATGTTGAATGGAATGAGTGCCATGCAGCGCTTAATCCTGACAGATGAAGCCGTAGCCGAACCCCTGCCGGTTCACTATGCACTTGCCGTACTCGCCAAGCTTCTTGCGCAGACGCGATATGTTGGTATCTACGGCACGCTCCGAGATATTGTCCTCCTCCCAAGCCTCATGCTGAATCTCCGACCGCTCGAAGAATTGGTTGCGGTGGCGCATGAACATGGCGAGGATCAGATATTCTGTTCTGGTCAGTGAGATAGGTGATCCATCGAGCTCTACGATACCGGTGCCGAAATCTATGCTCAGACCCTGGTAGCGCATCACGTTGCTCATGCGGCGTGCCGACATCATGCGACGGCGGCGCAACACGCTGCGCACGCGTGCCACGAGCTCGCGCGAGGAGAAAGGCTTCGGTATGTAGTCGTCAGCGCCGGCATCCAGTCCGTTCACTATGTCATCCTCCGTAGCTTTGGCGGATATGAAGATCAGGGGGATGCTGCTTGTCGAGGGGTTCTCGCGGATAGCACGGGCAAAGCGCAGACCGTTGAATTCCGCATCCATAAGGTCGACAAGCATCATGTTGTAGTCAGCAAGCGGAAAAGTCAGGGCTGTCTTGCCGTCGTTAGAGATGTCGGTACGAAACCCCTCGTTCTCGAACTTGTATTGCAGCAGTTCACACATCATGTTGTCGGAATCGACTATCAGAAGCCGTTCCTGCCGTGTACCTGATGATGCGTCAAGGGGTGTGGGCATAATGTGAAGAGTTTGAAAATGGGTCGTGAAGGAGGTCGGGTGGCGATTGGCTTCGCTGTCAGCCGGAGATGCTTTTGCGCACACAGTGCATTCCGGTGGCGGCGTAGGGTGCCTGGAGG
This sequence comes from uncultured Muribaculaceae bacterium, assembly GCA_910587425.1. GTDB lineage: Bacteria > Bacteroidota > Bacteroidia > Bacteroidales > Muribaculaceae > Paramuribaculum. The sequence continues at coordinate 30,191 of CAJUKU010000015.1, read as the reverse complement.
ATGGGGCTGCCCCGGGGTATCTCGCGGTTGTCGTGCTGTCTGCGCAACTTCCGTCTGATGGGCAATCCCTTTAGGATCGGTTTTGGTCTCAGGGTGTCACATTGCTTGCGTGACACGGATTTTCAATTGCAAATGTAACTAAATTTCCGGTATGCGCATTATCGGTAACAATATTGTGGTTAAATTGTGACAGAATTTTAATATTGTCATAAATAACCACAATAATATGCGCTTACGGAGAGGGCGCTCATTCTCTCGACGCCCCAGTTCACGACTATTAATGTATTTATGCTGTCTGCTTCCTAACTTGCTCACGGATGGCGTCGACCACATTTATTATATAGTCGCCGGTCTTTTCAAGGTCGGATATCAGGTCCATGTAGTATATGCCCGCCTGATATTCGTAGTGCTTCGAATTGATATTCTCGATGTTCGCAGTGCGCAGCTGGTTACGCAGATTGTTTATCTCGCGTTCCTTGTTGTAGCTTACTATGATCTCCTGCTCGCGCACATGCTCCATGTTGCCGAGCAACTGTACCATATTGGTCATAGCCGACTCTACATAGCCGAACATCGTGTCGATGTTTGTGTATATCTCGTTGTTGAACTTCACGCTGCTCTGCTGTTTGCGCACAAGTATCTTGCCGGCGCCGGCACAACAGTCGGCTATGCTCTCAATCTCGCTCACTATGCGTAGCATCGCCGCTATCTTCATCTTACCTTCATTCGATAGACGTCCCTCCGAGCAGCGGTTGAGATAATGCGCTATCTCGAGTTCCATCCGGTCAGAGATATCCTCATACTTCTCAAGGCGCGAGAACTGGTTGGTGAAATCCTCCGAGTCCTCCTTGGTGTGCACGAGGCTCTTCGCCATGCCTATCATACGCTGCACACGTTCGGCGAATACCGCGATCTCTTTCTCAGCCTGGGCTATGTTGAGCTCAGAGGCGTTCAAGAGACCGCCGGAGATGAATTTCAGCTGGAATTCCTCGTCCTCCTTGTGCTTCGCGGGCACTAGGCGCTCCACTATGCGCACATAGAGACCGGTCATCCATATCATTATGCTGAGATTGATGAGGTTGAATACGGTATGGAATATGGCAAGACCGAAAGACACGCTCTGCTGCATCACCCCAATCCGTACAAGTACATCGTGTCCGGCAGGCAGAGAGTTGTCAAACAGGTGGTTGTATATTTCAGGCTGAGTTGCCTCGATATGGTTCACGTAGGCTGACAGTGCTTCAGGATTACCCTGTCCGAGCGCTTCCGTAAGCCATACGTTGAGATTTACGAACGGATAGTACAGGCACAGTACCCATACAGTGCCGAGCAGGTTGAAAAGCAGATGCCCCATAGCCGTACGCTTTGCAGCCACATTTCCGCTCATGGAGGCGAGGATCGGGGTAATTGTGGTGCCTATATTGCTGCCTAATACGAGCGCGCACGACAGGTCGAAGTCGATCCAACCCTTGCTGCACATTATAAGAGTTATTGCGAATGTAGCTGCCGACGACTGTATGACCATGGTCAGCAATATGCCTACAGCCACGAATATAAGCACAGAACCGTAGCCCATCGAGGCATAATGCTCCAGGAATGCGAACATCTCTGGGTTGCTCTGCAGATCCGGGACATATTTGCTGATCATGTCGAGGCCCATGAACAGGAACGCGAAGCCTATCAGGAACTCGCCTATGCTCTTGTTGCGGCTTTTCTTTGTGAACAGCAGTGGAATCGAGAGACCGATCAGCGGAAGAACGAATGAGGAGATGTTGACCGTGAAGCCGAACAGCGAGATCACCCAGGCGGTGAACGTCGTACCCACATTAGCACCCATGATCACAGCCATCGACTGTGCCAGCGACATCAGACCCGCATTAACGAAACTCACCACCATGACAGTGCTCGCGGAAGAGCTCTGGATCATAGCGGTGATGAAGAAACCGGTGAGTGTGCCGGTGAAGCGGTTGCGCGTCATGGCTCCGAGGATGTTTCGGAGGCGGTCGCCTGCGGCTTTCTGCAGGCCCTCGCTCATCACTTTCATTCCGTATAGGAACAGACCTACGGCGCCTAAGAGGCCAAGAAAGTCTAAAAAGCTATAACTCATAGGGTTTTTGACTGGTTATGTGTTGATTGCCTCGCGTCGGGCGTTCCTGCCTCTGCATAGCGTTGCAAAGATAGGATAAAATTAACGGATTTTCAGAGTCCTACACACACTTTTTTTAACATCGAATAGCTTTTTCGCCATGTCATGTGGCGTTTGTGCTCTATCGGTCAACGGCATTGCGGCTGCATGTCGACCGCTCGTCTCCGTAATGATCATTGGCGTCCGCGCCATTTCTCGAGTGTGAACAGGAATTCAAGTCCACCCTCCGAACGGTTGCGGGCGGTGATCGTGCCACCGAGTGCCTCGACGGTATTTTTCACGATTGGCAGTCCGAGACCGGTGCCGCCCACTTTGCGTGAACGGCCTGCATCGATGCGGTAGAAACGTTCGAAAAGATGGGGCAGGTGCTGTGGTTCTACACCGGTGCCGTTGTCGTAGAAGCTGAAAGTGTAATATTTCTCCGACTCCACGATCAGGCGCAGACCCATCTCGGTGCCGTGAGAGTGCTGCGCGGCGTTTTTGATCAGGTTCGACACCATGCCTACGAGCAGTGTGCCATTTCCTTTCACTATGCAGTCGAGCGGCAGGTTGTAATTGAACGCCATGTTTCCCGCCATGCCTGATGCGGTGAGGTCGTTCTCGATTGTGAATACGAGGTCGTGGAAATCCACCCCGGTCACCGGCACGTTACCTGCGCCCTCTTCCAGACGGGTCATCGCCGACACATCGCTCAGAAGGCTGCACAGGCGGTCCACGTTCTCGCGCGACCGTGCGATGAACCTGTCGCGTGTCGCCGCGTCCATATCGGGATTCGAAGCAATAGTGTCAAGATAGCCCTTTATCACCCCAATGGGTGTCTTCAGCTCATGATTGATGTTGTTTGTGAGCTCGCGTTTCAGGCGCGATTTCTCCTCCACGGCATGAAGTGCGATCTTGTGCTCCTTCTCCGAGCGGTGCACGGCTTCATCCTTATCATGGTAGATCTTTACTATCTGACGCGATATGTCGCCAAGCTCGTCATGCGGAAACTTGTCGGCGTCAAACACCCCCTCGTTGCGCGCCGCGCGGTCGGCGAAAGCCTGTAGCAACCTGATGTTGCGCACAAGGTAGCGGGTCGAGAATATGCAACCGAACACTGTCGCTACGATCAATATGGCGACAGTCCTCCAGAAATCCGGATTGATGGCAAGCATGTCGAGCAGGGGAGTGGTGTACGGCATTGAAGTGTGCACGAAGATCTCCCCGTCGGGGCTTGCCGTGCCTAAGAATATATGTGGCTTGCCGCCGACAATGCGTTTTTCCATGCCGCTGCCGTTGGCTATCGCAGCCTTGTATTCCTCCTGGCGGGTCACTTCCGGAAAATCCTGCAGGATCGGCAGACCGACGTTATAAAGCAGTTGACCGTCCGATGAATATACATTAACGGATATGCCCTCTAAATCCGAACCGTCGTAATAGCTCGTGATGAAGTTGAGAAACGGACGCAACTCTACACCACGCTGATAGGCATTGACTATACGCGAGTTGATGAAGTCGAGCTGCTGCACGACCTCCGTATGCCGGTAGGTGGATTCGCGCTTGTACTGGAAGAATACGAGCACACCGATGATGCCGAGCATCATGCCGAGCATCGGCACGAAGATGCGCCACCGGTAACTAAACCGTCTCTTGGAAGCCATAACCGAAGCCCAGGCGGGTCACAATATTGTTGCCGTATTGTCCTATCTTCTTGCGCAGGCGGGCTATGTTGGTGTCGATGGTGCGGTTGGTCACCACAACATCGCTCGACCACACGTGGCGGATGATCTCCTCGCGGGAGTAGATGCGGTTACGGTGCTGGAGCAGGAACAGGAGGATGTCAAGCTCCGTTTTTGTCAGGTTGGCTGGCTCGTTGTTCAGATAGCACAGCTTCTCGTTCTGATCTATCCGCAGGTTCTCGAACACTACATCAGGCTCATAGACGCTGTTGCTCGGACGAAGGCTTCCCCAGGGACTCTTCGGCTGGCTGCGGCGTAGCACTGCGCGCACTCTCGCCAGAACTTCGGAGATCACGAAAGGCTTGGTGATATAATCGTCGGCACCGATGTTCAGACCCATTACCGTATCATCCTCACCCGATAGGGCGGAGCAGAATATTATGGGGGTGAACTCCGTAGCTGCGTTCACACGCACTCGTTTTGCAAAATCGAAACCGCTCAGACGCTCCATCATGATATCTACTATCATCAGGGAGAACGATGACAGGTCAAGTGTCAATGCTTCCTCGGCGCTGTAGGCGGTGGTTACGTCGTAACCGTCTTTCTCAAGGTTGAACTTGAGGATCTCGCACAGAGCCTCCTCGTCATCGATCACCAGTATTTTAACAGGCATTGTTTTGAAATTTTTTATTTGGCAGCCTTGACCCTGGGGTCATGACTTCCCTGTGAAATGATTGGACTTTGTGTCAGCGCCTTGCGGGCTTGATTTCTCCGCCTCCGGTCTCCTATGTGTGAACGCTTTCGCTGTCAGGATTTATGAGACACTCGGTGACGGAATAATTCGAGCGTAAAGTTACTACTTTGCGACATACAATAGATTCTGCCAAGTGTTAATCTCTGTTAAAACCACTGAAAGCCTGAACAACCTTAACCCCACCGCGTTGTAAGTGTATAATTACTATATTTGCACTGTGTTTTTTCATGGTATTAGATTTAAGGTTAAACTAAGCGGTCTGTCGGGATGACAGACCGCTTCGCTTTTGTTATATCGTGCACACGCTCCTTTTCCCCCAGTCAGTGCGCGCCCCGCTTCTCCATGTCACTTGAATTCTATCACCATCAGCAGCCAGTTTGAATCTTCATCCATGGTCGAATAGATAGCCTCGGCTTTTTCCGAAAGTTTGCCGGACTCATGCCATTTCTCGAGCGCCATGGTTGGGATTATTGCCGCTGAAGTGTTGGCGGGCAGATCCATATTCCACGAATCTATTGCGACATCGTGATTCAGGTCTTCACTGAAAACATCGACGGTTTTTAGTGATTTGTTCTTGCGGTCATAACAGAGGATTTGTGGGTCTGACACATCAAACTTGCCGGAATTCTTATTGAGTGCGGTGTCTGTGGTGCGTAGTATTATGAACCGGTCCGAGATGTTTTGTACCGACGACAGCCTTGCCCTTCCGTTGCCTAAGTCACCTGTGCCGTTACGCTTCAGTATCGGCATGAGTTTACCGTTCTCTTCTTGATAGACAGGAGTTAGCGAGAAATCGGAGATTATGACATTTCCGCCTGATTTAATCATTGGATATATAGGAATAAGCTGCAGTGACTTTACCGCACCGCTTCCATCCCGCTGTCCATATTGGTTCGACAAAGGTTTGTCGATCCTCAGGTTCAGCGGCGACGCTTTACCCGTTTCGGTGTTTATGAGAAAATAGGGTTGTGCACCAGGCTTTGTGTTCGATAGATTGTTTTGGTCGCAGTGGATTATCAGGTGTGACCGGTCGAAAACATACATTTGGTCGGGCCATGGCAATCTCCCGATATTAAGCTGTTTGATATACTTTCCCGAAAAGTCATAGATTTTCACACGACCCAAAGTGTTGTAATCCCATATATAGATACGGTTTGCATCAAAATCCACGCAGGATAAGGATATGGCTTGATATTCCTCCGGTCCTAACCCCTTGCGTGCGACTTTATTGATGAATTTGCCGTTTCTGTCAAATATGAATATCTGTCCTTGTGAATGGTCAGAGACCACGATCTTGTCTGAATTAATGGTGATATGGCTGTACTCCTTTATCAGGCTGTTGTCTGTAGTCTCAAGAGGTATGAATGTCACCTCAGCAACCTGGTTAAGCGACAGTCTGTCGGTAGGATACTCCTTGCCAAGGTCTACCGCAGGAACGTTTACATAATTCTCTGCGTGCATAGTCATGCTTGCAATCAGTAGTGCGAAAAATATAAGAGTCTGTTTTTTCATGATATGTGACAGATGGATTTTTTATGATTCCTCGATTTTTTGTGTTTTGCGGATATATTCCGGCGGCGTCACTCTTTCAGCCGCACGAGCATCAGCACCGGGTTGCTGTCTTCGTTGAGGTCGGCTGCCGCTTCCGACAGCGCTCCTGTCAGTGACCCGTTGTCCCTTAGTTCGCACAGCGTTTCCGCTGACAATACCTGAGCCATATATCCGTCGGCGAGTGCATGGTTGGAGGCTGATAACCGGTACCGCGGACGGGTTTTCTGTGCCGCATCATCGGTGATGTCTCTGTTTGCAAGGGTTGTCCTTTTCCATCCGGGGTTCTTGTGGTCATATATGAACATCGCCGGTTCCGGTGCCGACATGCGGTTCATGTCTATCTCCTTCTCCAAGGCATAGATCAGCACGAATCTTGTGTTGATTCCGTCGATAGCGGTTAGCGTCGGTGAGCCATTCGCCGGGTGCGTGTTGTGCTTCGCGAGTATTGGTGTGCGGGTTGCGTCGGAAATGGCATATATCGTATCCTCCGAGGCTTCCGATATTATTACCTGACTGCCGATTCGGGCTGCAGGGGCGACCCATAGCGAAATTCCTGCCGCCGAATTACCGGATGAGTACATCAGCAGATCGCTCACAGGATCTTTGAGGCGGTAAGGGAGCTGGGTGGGTTGCCCTGAGTCGTCAATTATCAGATAGGGTGTCTCGTTGACCCCATATTGCTTCCGGAGATCTTCATCGGCTACATTCTTTCGGTCAATGCTGAGCAGCGTCCCATCCTTGAGGTAAAACAGATCTTGGAACAGGTTGCCGGGAATCGCAATGGTGCCGAGGAATCTGCCATCGAGGTCATATTTCTGTACGCGCGACATCATCTTGTCAACCACATAGACCTCCTCACTTTCCGGATCAGTGAGCAGCTGGTCGATGTATGTGTATTCTGTTCCTGATTGTCCTTTATGGTTGAAAGTGTTACGCAGGTTGCCGTCACGGTTGTATACAATTACGTTCCCCTCCGAGTTGCTCGTCAGGAAATGCTTGGCTGTCATCGTAATCGTTGGCGTGCCGAGCATTGAGCTGTCAGTAAGCTCCAGAGGTATGTACTCAATCTCGCCTATGTCCTGTATATATGTTGTTTCCTGCGGATAGTTTTCCGAGACATCTATATCAGGAAACTCAAGATCGTTGCCGGTCTGTTGAGCGGAGTGGCTGCATGCCGCCATGATAGATAATGTCGCGGCGATCATGCCGTGTGCGGTGATTGATGACGCTCTGTTTTTCATGCTCATTAGGGATTCTTTTAGTACCGGCAAAGATACTTAAGATTCACAAAATGGGCAAATCAAAAACAGGTTGACATGCTCTGATAGCATTGACATGATCATCTATAGACCAGAGCTGACGTAAGTCTCATTCATAGATGGAGATGGCTGTGTCAGCTACTGATTTCTTAACTGGAATTGTCAGGTTCGTCAGACTCTCTTCGGTGATTGTGCCGGCGGGGTTGAATGATGGGGAATTGACATAATCTATAAGCGATGCTCTAAACGCCTTTATGTCGGGAGTGTCAAGATCAGGATTGAGAAGATCTATCGCGCTGAATAGCAGACGTCCGTTGCCGCATTTTGCCTCAAAAATATAAGCCAGCTTGCGGTTGTTCACAAAATTATCTATGACCCTGACTATCGCTTCTCCCCCTGCCACGGAATCCATGTCGATCACCTTGGCATTTCTTGCTGATGACCACCACTGCCAGTCGGAATGGCCATTGTTGGGAAAACCTGAGAGTGCCGGGTGCTCCGGATCGCACATGATGCCCATGGTACCCGCTTGTTTCGGGAAATGGACCGGACTCCAGAACACCGGAAGAAATTTGCTTTGCAGTCCGCTTATACTGTCGGGCGAAGGGGCGAGCAGCACATCCCTTCCTGCCGACAAAGCCTCAAGCGCCTCGGATGGAGAACGGGTCACGACAGCTTTGCCCGACCGTGCTTCTGTCTTGGGATAAACATGTATTCTCTAACTGTTGCTACTGCCATCAGGCATTGAAAGTCGCGCAATCACCGCCGCTGACCGTCCGACATCTGTCAATGAAGTTCTGAATCCCCTGGTATTGACAGAGGCTCCCGCCGGGATTTCCGGATAACTTACCTTGCCGGAGGCAAGAATCTGACCGCTGTCTTCAATGGTAAGACTCCATGACATATCCCCGTTATGAATAGGCTTGTCGGTGTAATTCACGATCATTATCTTCCCTTCAAACTCATCGTCAGCTCCATAGATAGCACTGTCGAAATCAAGCAGTGGCACCACCGGTGAACAAAATTCCCTGAACCACCCTTCTGAGACTGCTCCTTTGTTATCCCAGAATGCATCTGCCAGACCGACAAGCGCAGTTCCTTGTCCGGGAAAGTCCTGCAGCCCAAGCAACTGGAAGCCTGACATCCCTTTTGTCTTCAAAGCCCTCTCAATCTCCTCCTTGTAGAGGATGGCGGCAAGGTTGCACGACGCCATAGTCATGGCTTCGCTTTCGCCGAGCAGACCTTTCTTTTGAAGATCATGTCTGATATTCTTGAAATTAAGAGGATTCAGCACGCCAGTATATTTCTCTATCTCCGTCATGTGGGGATAGACCGCATACTGACCTATCTCATGCGAGATCAACGGCACGTCAACTCCCTTAAGAGAGGAGTCATAGTTCTTATTGAATGCAGGGCGTTCTGTCTCAAACACTCCCTGACCACGTACCCAGCCATTGTCGGTCCATTGTGTCACATAAAACTGATCCTCCGGCTCTGGATGACCACCATGTCCGTTCTCGAATGTGAAGGAGGTCGTGGTGTACAGACGGCGTGGATCCCTCTTTTTCATCAGTGCCACTGTCTCATTGAGCCAATTGAAGTCGTGCTGGAGCTCATTTCCCACGCTCAACAGGCAAAGTGAGGGGTGATTACCATAGTTCTCAACTATACGCTCAAACTCATCTCTGAGAAACGATTCGGCTTCCGCATCATCACCTATATTGAGCGACCATACGGGAAGTTCCACCTGCAGATAGAATCCCAGTGAGTCTGCAACCTGAAATGCTGCCTCCGGAGGACACCATGAATGGAATCTAAGGTGATTGAGTCCCCACTCCCTGGCTTTACTGAAGGTATTTATCCAACCTTTGCGGTCGGTAGGTGGAGTGCCCGTGAGGGGGAATACGCAACACTCAAGCGTGCCGCGGAGGAAGACCGGAATACCGTTAACTCTCAAACCATTCTTATTGTCTACAGAGCGAATGCCAAATCTATAGTCTTTCGACTCCTGCCCCACGGCGACATTGACTTCATGCATCACGGGATTGAACTCGTTCCATCTGGCAAGACCTTCTGCCGGGAGCACGATAGAGATCTTGTTCTCGCCGGGATGCAGACGTTCCTTGACGGTTTTCCTGATTCTTCCGATTGAGAAACTCACTTTCTCTTTCCGGAGGCTGGATGTGGAATTTCTGACGTATGCATCTATCCTTAATGAGTCAAGAGAATACGAAGGATAGATTTCCACCCTCGACAGATCTGTCGGAGGAATCATTCTCAGTGATATTTCCCCAAGAATGCCGTTCCAGATTGTCTGGGTATCGTTTGTGTAGCAATGGTCGAGGTTGCCTGCGGATATATCGTATCTCCGGCTATTATCCACCACGATCTCAAGCCGATACTCTCCGGCTGGGAGACCTTCCCGGAGGATGTGCCGGTGTGGCGCGATAAGGCTCACTTCCTCATTGTCAAATGCCTTGCCTCCTATAGAAGCCTTGCTGTTCCATATCACTCTCTCCAACGACAGTTCAAGCGGTTTCCCTGCCATCTCCTCTGTGATCACCACACTGCGGCTATATGTCGCCGGTCCTATATAGGAATGTCGCCGGGTCAGCCTGCGGAACTGCTCGTCTTTCGACAAAGCAAGGGTATCAACCTCCACACCGTACCCAGCCATATCGAGAGTGCCGGGAAGCATTATTTTACCATCCTTACCCTCTCCGTGGATGATTACATCCCACTCCCCGGAAAGGTCAATCCTATCCTTCGGTGAAGATGCCACTGATTGCCAGCACAGAAGCATCAGAAACAGCGCACCGATGTATCTCAGCTCTGTAATCTGTCTCATGATCCCATGATGTTTGAGATGAAACTTCTGGTAGCCATTATGCCCATATTGCCTGGATCAAGGTGTTCCGCCTCCGAAAGATGAGCCATTCCCTTTTCTGTCTGTCCAAGTCCCAGTTCTCCGAGAGCGAGCATATACAGACAATGGATTCTGTTACGCAGATCAAGGTCTCCATCCCAGATGAGCAGATCAGGGAGCGACACTGCGAAATAATCAATCTTGACCTTGTTGTGATAATGCTGTCTGCCATAATTCACAAGGCGGTTGAAATATGAGCGCGCCTTGTTTTCATCGCCCAGCGCACGGAATGCCATGCCGGCATAAAATATTTTATCCGGTCGGGCATCATTGTAGTAGAGCGCCGGAGCGGGATCCTCCGGACCAACGGTAGCCTTTCTCCAGCATTCCTCTGCTTTCTGTCTGTCACCTTTGATGGCGTGGCACACTCCGAGAAGGTAATAGAAATCATTTTCCTGGGCGCCGTAGAGTTTCCCCTCCCCGAGATTATGCGGGTAGACAAGGCACTGTTCGAGCAATTCTGCTGCGGCATCAATCTTTCCCTCTCTGATAGCTTCTTTGGCAAGTTCCACTCTCGAATACTGGTATTGGAAGGATATCTTTCCCTCTCCGCCTTCCCATGGGTGGAATATGTGGCTGTCAAGCTTCTCCATGGCTTCTCTCCACTTGCCTGTCTGATTGAGGAGAGTTATCTCCTCAAGTATGAGGTCATCACGTCCTGCGACAAGATTCGGATATTTCTGAAGATTAGCCAATCTCATGTCGAAAGTCCGGTTCAGTCTCTTGTAGAGTTGATCAAGCTCCATAAGTACACGACCGTCTGTGGTGTCAAGTGAGAAAGCCTTCTCCATGCAATCAAGTGATTTGGCGGCATCCCCTCTCTTGTTGAAGTAAGCGAGTGCGAGATTTCGCCACACGGTCGGATAGCAGGTGAGTATTTCCGATGCCTCCTCCCAGTATCTTATCGCGAGATCATACTGGCGTTTGTCATAATAAAGATTGCCGAGGAAGTGACGTGCGTTCCCGTCCGTAGGATTCATGGCTGCGGCTGTCGACAGGACGATCGCCGAATATGTGGAATTGGGGAATACGAAATCGGGATCCGCTGCGGCTCCCGCCTTGAATGCTGCGTCTGCCCCTTCAGGCTTGCCCGCGCACAGCAGGCAATAACCACGGTAGTAATTGGCGATCACTGACATTGATCCCGCCTCATGGGCAATATCCCATGTGAGCAATGCAAGATCATAGAGACCGCTGTCACAGAACTCTATTCCTACTTCGTCATAATTGTGTGAGGAGCCGTGCATGAGCTCCACAAGGAGCGTTTTCACTTGCTCATCCCTGGTTATGGCGTATTTCACGAGAAGAGATCCGAAATTGAACCGGTCAATGGCGAGAGACTCGTCGCATAATGCCACCGCTTCTTCATCATTCCCGGTAATGGAGAGCAGGGCTGCGCGCAAGGTTCTCGCTTTATGGTTGTGAAGGTTCCGGCGTAGTGAGCGTTCGGTTTCGTAAAGTGCATCCTCATGACGTCCCTGTATGGTGGAGATCCGTGCACAAGCCAGAAATCCGGCATCCTGCCACGCTCCGTTCCAGGTCGATTTGTAAAATCTGTCGTAAGCTTCGTCAAGTCTTCCCTGATATTTCAGTGCCAGTCCAAGATTGTACAGCGGTTCCCCGTCGTAAGGATTCGGATTGCGTCTGGTCAGTGTCTTGACAGCCTTGGTGAGATATTGTTCGGCGAGATCGAAACGGCATTTTCTTAGGTACCATAATCCCATCGCATTGTTGCACCGGTAATCGTCAGGATCTCTGCGGAGTGCCTCCTCGTAGTAGTCAAGAGGTGAGAATGTGGCATGACGGTATTGTTCAAGATGGAGTCCGGTTAGATACAGTTGCTCATTTGTCTTGACCTCTGTAGGTTGCAAGGCTGCCTCAGCTGAGTCGGGAATGGGGAGGATCTGATCCGGCTCCATCTCCCAGCTCATGATCTTTTTCCCCTCGTTGTCATGGATCATGAGCGAGAGGTCACAAAGTCCATACCCGTCAAGGTTTATCTCCTGACATGATACATTCTCCGGAGAGATCTCTTGCGAACTTTTCCATAGTGAGTTCCGTTCCTTGTCTTCAAGTTCAATCCTGATATTCAGTTTTCGGGTGGCAAACAGCATGAGCTTTATCTTTCCATCTCCTGCTTCTTCGATATTCATGAGCAGGTCGCGAGAGGCGTTTTTCACGACTCCCAGCTCTCTGTAGGGTATGAAATACTGTTTGAACTCCTTCTCCTCATAAGGCATTAGCCATGAGAAATCAGGTTGGTTTTCAGTAAATACACCAGCCATGAGCTCGATATAGGGACCGTCATCGTCAGTGAGGTTTCTGTCCCACGCTCTGCCGAAATCTCCATTGCCCCATGTCCATTGTTTCTTTCCGGGGCTGACATGATGGTTGGCTACGTGAAGCATCCCTGCCTGCGTGTCAAATTCATATCCCCCCTCGAAGTCATATTTTGAGTTGACTCCCATGTAGCTTGTAGGGACAAATATATTCTTGTAGTTGGCGATATCCACTCCCGATGAATAATCCATCTTGTAATATGTGCCCGTTGCGATCGGGAAAGTTGATACGGCGCGTTTGCCATGATCAAAGACCGCATTTATATCGGGTGGGAACACTGACCGGTAGTGATCATTTACAGCTACCGCCGGATTTGCCCACCAGAGGAATGTCTGTGGCACATCGGTGGGATTGTAGAGCGCGCCCTTTATTTCCAGGCAGGCACATCCAGGGCGCAATGTGAAACCGGCCATACCTTTCTGATGGGTCATTCTCTCCAGTTCGCTCACCCATACTGTTACGGAGCCGTCGGCGTTCTCCTCGATCGTGGAATCAACCGGAAGATATGTGGAAGGACGATGGTGCTGGGGCCAGTTGAACTCGATGCCGCCTGAGATCCACGGACCTGTAAGTCCTACCATTGCAGGCTTTATCACATGATTGTAATATACGAAATGACGCTTGCGGATCTTGTCGTATGCCATCTGTATGCGCCCGCCAAGTTCCGGGAGTACCATAACCTTGATATATTCGTTCTCCAGGAAAATGGCTTTCCATGTGCGGTCTACCTTCTCATCTGCTATGGTTTCCACAACCGGATAGGGGTAAACTGCGCCTGATGAACCCTGATAGACCCTCTTCTCAAGAAATATAGGATTCTTCTCAGGAGCTCCGATCTCATACGTGGGGATGACCACATCCTCTTTCCAAGCTTTAACCATACCTGTTATAATTATTTATCTGTTATCGTTGTTTTTTGTCAGTTTTTCAATAATTCACGCTCTATCTGTTCAAGCGATTTACCACGGGTCTCGCGAAGCACCCGCTTGAAATAGACGAATCCCGAAAGACAGATGGCGGAATATAGCCAGAATGTACCGTCGCTGCCGAGCCCGGCGTTCAGAAGGGGAAATGTATAAGTGAGTGTGAAACATCCTGTCCAAAGTGCGAATGTGCACACCGCCACAGCCATCCCTCTCACATTGTTCGGAAAGATCTCGGCGAGGAGCACCCATGTCACCGGGCCTAAAGTCATGGCATAGCAGGCGATGGCGAGCATGACCAGAACTACCATGAATACTCCTGAAACCTGGAGATAATAACATCCTCCCAGTAGAAGATATATGGCAAAAAGTCCACCGGATCCAATAAGCATCAGCGATTTTCTGCCAAGCCTGTCGACTGCATATAGCGCCACGATTGTGAAGATAACGTTGGTCACTCCTGTGAGCACTATATTGAAAAGCATCTCGCCAAGATCATATCCCGCATTGGAGAAAATCTCCTGGGCATAATTGAAAATTACATTTGTGCCACACCATTGCTGGAAAACCGCAATGATTATTCCCGTTATGATCAGCGCCAGATATGGTTTGCGGAAAAGCAGCTGTAATGAGCCTTTGCTGTCACTCCGCTTTTCTGCCGCCTCGATCGCCTTGATCTCTGTTGCGGCATATTCCATCCCTCCGATGTTTGAGAAAACTTTCCGTGCATCCTCGACGCGCGTTTTCATCATAAGCCAACGCGGACTTTCCGGAATAAAAACCACAAGTAGAAGAAATGCAAGTGCTGGATAAGCCTCCGCCCAGAACATGTATCTCCACCCGCGCTGACAATTCCATGATTCGACGAATGTCGCACCGGACGACACGTCGACCGGTGCGGCGATCAACCAGTTTACTATCTGGGCAAGCAGAATCCCGATCACTATGGTAAGCTGATTTACCGACACCATCTTGCCCCTCATTCTCGATGGAGAGACTTCGGCAATATACATCGGCGATAGCCCCGAAGCGACTCCAATCGCCACACCTCCGATGAAACGGGCTATTAGAAAAGGTATGAATCTGTCGACGGCGCCGGTCAGCCATGCGGATACAAGAAAGACGGCTGCCGAGAAGATCATCAGGGGCTTTCTGCCGAATCTGTCAGCGAACAGACCTGCCACCATTGCGCCAAGCAGGCATCCGGCGATGGCTATGCTCATGGCGAGTCCCTGCATGGATGGATTGTCTGAGATATTGAAGTAGGCCTCATAGAATGGTTTCGCGCCACCTATCACCACCCAGTCATATCCAAAAAGGAGCCCTCCCAGTGCCGACACGCAGCAGATGAAGTAGATAAATCTACGTGATATTTGTGAAGTCATGGAGTATGTTTTATTTTCTGACGCAAAATTACGCTCATCATTTATCTGTGGAAATGAAATTTTAAACAAAAACGGATGGACAATATTACTTTTTTTGAATTAAATTTGCCGGATGGTTTTCACAGTAATGTGAAGCATGGTGTCTGATTTTAGTAAAAAGTATGAGACGACGTGACGGATTCAGCGGACAACGCTCCATTGTCCTGCCTAAAATGATCATTGATCTGATGAGCGCAGACCCGGTGCTCTCAACTCTTCATATCACGGATATCGGTTATTATCCACATGCTTATGGGCATTTTAGGGAGCGCACCGATCCGATAGGAGAGTATGTGCTTATATACGCTACGGATGGTGAGGGCTGGTTTGAGGTAAACAACCGCCGTCATGAGATCAAATCCAATACCTATTTCATACTTCCACCTGCGTGTCCCCATTCATACGCCACAAATTCCGATCATCCATGGACAATATACTGGATTCACTTCAGTGGCTCACTTGCTGACGAATATTCCCCGGAAACATCAGTTCCGCATGAGATCGATCCCGGGAATGACTCCAGGATAAGGGACCGTATAAACCTGTTTGAGGAAATATACACCACCCTTGATGCCGGTTTTAGCACTGAGAACCTGCGATATGCCATGTCGCTTTTCCATCACTACATAGGATCCCTGCGCTATCTGAAAGAATACCGCCATGCAGGATCCTTGAAGAACGATGAGGATGTCATAAGGGAGACAATACACTTCATGACAGAGAATCTTGAGCGTGCCCTTACTCTTGACGACCTTTCCGATTATTCCGGACTGTCACGTTCCTACCTCTCGTCATCATTCAAGGCTCGCACCGGACACTCTCCTCTGTCATATTTCAATCTGCTTAAAATCAAGCATGCCTGTGAATTGCTCGATGCTACTCCAATGAAGATAAATGCGATTTGCCATAAGACGGGCATCTCGGATCCTTATTACTTCTCTCGCCTGTTCAGTAAGATCATGGGAATGAATCCATCTGCATATCGCCATCGGCAGAAGACCTGATTTCATATGAGAGCCGTGGGCGTTCTGTCTGGATGCTTCGCGCACACGCGCACGTTTGTTTTGGCATTATCGGAAATTATCATTAACTTTGGGGTATGAAACAGATCTGTTTTTTCATCATATTTATCATAGGCTCGGTTATGGTTAGTGCACAGTCGCTCGCCGATGCCGAAGCGGCTTTCGGACAAGGGGATTACGCCGATGCGATACCCGGATTGAAAGCGGCGGTCGATGCGAAGCCGCGCGACGCTGCGCTGCAGCATAAACTCGGTGTGGCTTACATGCGCACCGGGAATTACAAATCGGCACTTGCTCATCTGGCTAAGGGCACCTCCGAATCGAAGGTTGCTGAAGCTGAGATCGCTTTTATGGAGTACCGCTTTGACGATGCAGAGGAACTGCTCGACAAATACGAGGCGGCGCTGAAGAAGGCTCGCAAGAAGGCGGATCCGCTCGCTGCCGAGGTGGAGGCGTTGCGTGGTCGTATAGATGCGGCTCGCAACATGCTCGACCGTGTGGAGAAGATCGTGGTGGTTGATTCCATCGCTGTCGATAAAGAGGATTTTCTGCGTGCCTACCGACTTTCGCGCGAGGCTGGTTCGCTGCGTTCTGTTGATGCGTTGCCGCAGGGAATGGAGGCTGCCGAGCCGACCGCGGTATATGTCACACCGGCTGCCGACCGTATGATCTGGGCTGCCCCCGACGCCAATGAGAACTTCCGCCTTGTGCAGACATTCCGCCTCGATGACGGATCGTGGGAAGAACCGCGCCCGCTGGGCGATGCTCTCGGCGAGGGTGCCGATGCAAACTATCCGTTCCTTATGCCTGATGGCGTGACGCTTTATTTTGCGAATGACGGCGAGAACTCTCTCGGCGGTTACGATATATTCCTGTCGCGTTTCGATGGCGAGCAGTTCCTGCAGCCGCAGAATGTTGGAATGCCCTATAACTCACCGTATGATGATTATATGATGGCGGTCGACGAGGCTACAGGTGCCGGATGGTGGGCTACTGACCGCAATCGCCTCGATGACTCGATAACAATCTACATATTCGTCCCGCAGGAACTGCGCATAAACTATCCGGTCGACACTCCGTCGCTGCCTCAGTTCGCACTCCTCACCTCTGTAGCCGTCACTCAGCAGTCGGGTGATGAGCGTACCGCTGTTTTCGACCGCATAAACGAGGCTCTGTCGCAGCCGAAACCGGTGGCGGTGCCCTCTGTGCGTCTCTCTCTCCCCGACGGTAGGGTAGTGACAGCGTCGTCGCAACTGCATTCGCAGCAGGCGCGCTCGCTTATGAACCGCTATGTCGATGCGCTGCGCAATCTCGAAAGCTGCACCAAGCGCCTTGATCAGCTCCGCAAAGACTATAAATCCGACACAACCCTTGCCGCTTCCATCCGTCAGGCGGAAAGCGAGGAGTCCAATCTGCGGCGCAATGCAGCCCGGCTCCGCAATGAGGTTATATCAGCCGAGTGCAACTGAGCCTCCGGCGTGACTTCGCTACATAAACAGAATTCTGCGTAATAATCGGAATACAGAATAATACATCACCATAAATCTTGCTTTGGAAATGGAACTGACTATCGTAATCCTCGGTGTAGTGGTACTGATACTGCTATGCGTTTTCTTCTATTATGTACCGCTCTTCCTATGGATCTCGGCGCGCGTGAGCGGCGTGCGCATATCTCTGATCCAGCTTATGCTGATGCGCATTCGTAAAGTGCCTGTCAACACTATCGTCCAGGCTATGATCGAGGCGCACAAGGCGGGACTTTCCGACGTGACCCGCGATGATCTCGAGGCGCACTATCTCGCCGGAGGCGATGTCGAGAAGGTGGTTCATGCTCTCGTGTCGGCTTCAAAGGCTAATATCGATCTCGGCTTCAAGATGGCTACGGCGATCGACCTCGCCGGACGCGATGTGTTCCAGGCGGTGCAGATGAGCGTTAACCCGAAGGTGATCGACACCCCTCCTGTTACCGCTGTCGCAAAGGATGGAATCCAGCTTATAGCCAAGGCGCGCGTGACTGTGCGTGCCAACATCCGTCAGCTCGTCGGCGGTGCCGGTGAGGACACTGTTCTTGCCCGTGTGGGCGAGGGTATAGTCTCCTCCATCGGTTCTTCCGAAAGCCATAAGCAGGTGCTTGAGAATCCCGACAGCATATCCAAGCTTGTGCTCCGCAAGGGTCTCGACAGCGGCACGGCATTCGAGATTCTGTCGATCGACATCGCCGACATCGACATAGGTAAGAACATCGGTGCCGCCCTTCAGATCGATCAGGCTCAGGCTGACAAGAATATCGCACAGGCTAAGGCTGAGGAACGCCGTGCAATGGCTATCGCTCTCGAGCAGGAGATGAAGGCTAAGGCGCAGGAGGCTCGCGCAAAGGTCATAGAGGCTGAGGCTGAGTTGCCCCGCGCCATGGCGCAGGCATTCGCCACCGGCAATCTCGGAGTGATGGATTACTACCGGATGAAAAACGTGCAGGCTGACACCAATATGCGCCAGATGATTGTAAATCCCGCAGGTTCGGCTGCAAACGAATGATTCGGCGATGGTATCGTTTCTCATAGCGCTCGCCGTACTGATTGGAGGCTATTTCATCTACGGCACTCTCGTGGATCGCGTGATGGCTACCGATTCGCGCCGTCCGATGCCAGCTCTGACAATGGCTGACGGAGTCGATTACACTCCGATGCCCGTATGGCGTGTGTTCCTCATCCAGTTTCTCAACATAGCCGGTCTCGGTCCGATTTTCGGCGCCATAATGGGTGTGATGTTCGGTCCGGCGGCATTTCTGTGGATCGTGTTCGGCACGATTTTCGCCGGTGCTGTCCATGATTTCATATCCGGCGTGATCTCCATACGCATGAACGGTGCTTCGCTGCCCGAGATTGTCGGCAACGAGCTCGGCATGACAGTCAAGCAGATCATGCGCGCTTTCTCCGTGCTGCTGCTTGTGCTTGTGGGAGCTGTGTTTGTGCTCAACCCGGCTGATATTATAGCGGGCATGACTCCGTCGTGGCTCGACCGCACGGTGTGGATTGTGGTGATCCTCGGCTACTATATCCTTGCCACTCTTCTGCCTGTCGACAAGCTGATCGGACGTCTTTACCCCATATTCGGCTTCGCTCTCCTCTTCATGGCTGTCGGTCTGCTCGTCTACCTGATTTTCGGGCCGGTAAGCATCCCGGATGGATTTGCCGACGGACTGTCGTCGCGTTACCCTGATGCCGGAACGCACCCGCTGTTCCCCATGATGTTTGTCAGCATCGCATGTGGAGCCATATCCGGATTCCATGCCACACAGAGTCCTATGATGGCGCGCTGCCTGACTAACGAGAAGCTCGCGCGTCCGGTGTTCTACGGCGCCATGGTGGCTGAGGGTATAGTCGCTCTCGTATGGGCGGCTGCTGCAATCGCGTTCACCGGCAGCTACGAGCAGCTCACAGTCTATATGGCTGAGCACGGCAACAGTGCAGGAGCGCTCGTGAAGGATATCTCGTTTACATGGCTCGGTACGGCTGGCGGCATACTCGCGCTCCTCGGGGTCGTTGCCGCTCCGATATCCACCGGCGACACGGCGCTTCGCAGTGCCCGCCTGATCGTGGCTGATTTCCTGCACATGCGCCAGCACACTTTCTGGCGCCGACTCGCCATCTCGCTCCCTATTTTTGCGGCGGTGCTCGGGCTGATGATGGTGGATTTCACGGTGCTTTGGCGCTATTTCGCATGGTCAAACCAGACGCTCGCCGTATTCACCCTATGGGCGGTGACAGTATATATGGCGCGTCACGGCAAACCATACATCATAACGCTTCTTCCGGCTATGTTCATGACGGCGGTCAGCGTCAGCTACATTCTTTTCGCGCCGCGTCCCGAAGGGTTCGGGCTTGACATTTTCATAGCTGTGGCTGCCGGAATAGTTGTCGCGACACTATTCGCAGCACTGTTTGCAATCAAAGTTCAACGCTTACCACGTGCCGATGATCGACTTTGCCCTGATATCACGGTCGACTGACCGATATAACTTCCATTCGCACACGCAGTTCTGCGACGGACGCAACACAATGGCGGAATTTGCCGCCGCTGCTGCCGCTGCCGGAATGGAACATTACGGTTTCACTCCCCATTCGCCTATTCCTGTCGAATCTCCATGCAATATGCCGGCAATACAGGTGCCGGAATACCTTGCCGAGGTCGCGCGGCTCCGGTCGTTATATGCCGGACGCCTCAATCTGTATGCCGGAATGGAGGTTGATTACCTCGGTGACGACTGGGGACCTGCACATCCATATTTCGCCGGACTTGGTCTGGACTACACCATAGGATCTGTGCATTTCCTTCCCGGCAATGATGGCATGGTCGATATCGACGGAAATCCGCAATCGTTCGCGCGCAAGCTCGACGCTCATTTCGGAGGGGATCTCCGCCATGTGGTCGAATTATATTATTCGCGTATCGAGGATATGGTGCGTGCGGGAGGCTTCGACATATTGGGTCACTACGACAAGGTAGGACTTAATGCCTCGGCATGTTGTCCCGGCATTGAGGATGAGCGGTGGTATGTCGATCTGACAGACCGCGTCACCGGTGCGATTATCGACAGCGGTGTGGCTGTGGAGATTAACACCAAGGCGTTTCATCAGGCGGGGCGATTCTCGCCTGACCGGCGCCATTGGAAGCGTCTTGCCGATGCCGGCGTGACCATACTGGTAAACAGCGATGCCCATTTCACTGAGCTGATCGACGTGCATCGTGCCGAAGCGCTCGATATTCTCCGCTCTATCCGAAATAGTTGACACGCAGTCAAAACATACAATCTCATGACCCGTTTCATCGGAATTATCCCAGCGCGCTATGCCTCTACCCGCTTGCCGGGTAAGCCTTTGGCGCGTATTGGCGACAAGACATTGATCGAGCATGTCTATACGCGTGCCGCTACGGTTCTGCCCCAAGTCACTGTCGCCACCGATGATGAGCGCATAGCCGATGCTGTCAAGGCTTTCGGCGGCAATGTGGTTATGACCGCAACCACTCACAGAAGCGGCACCGACCGGTGTGCCGAGGTCTCGGCATTGATCGCTTCGGATTCCGATGTCGTTGTCAACATCCAGGGCGATGAGCCATTTCTTGACGCGGAGCACCTCCAACTCCTGATGGAGTGTTTCAATAATCCCGACACGGCGATAGCCACGCTCGCAACGCGTTTTGATCCCGGTCTGGGTTTCGAGGCTCTGTTTTCGCCCGATACGCCTAAAGTGGTGTTTGATGCCGGTTTCAACGCACTCTATTTCAGCCGGTCTATAATCCCGTATGTGCGCGATGTCGAATGGCGCCAATGGCTCGAAAGGGCAACGTTCTATACCCACATAGGTCTTTACGCTTACCGTGCGTCGACACTTCGTGAGCTTGTCGCGTTGCCGCCGTCACCTCTGGAGGAGGCGGAGCGCCTCGAACAACTGCGGTGGCTGTCTGCCGGCTACCGTATACGCATTGCAGTGACAGATAAACGCTCATTGTCGGTCGATACTCCCGCCGATCTTGAAGCGGCTCGCATTCTCTACTCACAATCAAAACTATGAATCGAAAAACGCCACCGAAACTTCACGGTATTGGTGACTTCACGCTCGCCAAACCTCGTCAGATAATTCTTGACAACGGCATGCCGCTGATTGTGCTCGACAGTCGTGAGGCTTCGATAAGCCGTCTGACTGCGATATGCGAAGGTGGCACTGCCGATGCTTCGTCGCCGGTCATTCCCGCTATTGCCGCCGCTGTGCAGACGGAAGGAACGCCCTCGATGGATGCCGGTGCCATTGCGACAGCAATCGATTATAATGGAGCTGCCCTCGCTGCATCGGCGCTGAGCCATCATACGCGCACGCAGTTGCGGGCGTTGCCCGAGCGGTTTCACGACGTTCTCCCGATAATGGTCGATACCATATTCAATGCGACATTGCCTCCGGTTGAGCTGCGCACTATCAGGCGCAGACTGTCGGCTGCGGCGCGTCTGCGTCAGGAGAAGGTCGATTACCGCGCTTCGGCGCTCTCGGCGCGAGCTACCTTCGGTGAGGGTCATCCGCTCTCCCGTGAGATTACCGATGAGGCAGTCATGCATGCCACAAGGCGTCAGATCGCGGCATTCCGGCAGCGTTTTGTACGTCCGGACCGGATGCATCTGTTCCTTACCGGAACGGTGACACCTGAACTGATCGACGACATCAACCGTACTTTTGGCGCAGTGCCAGTGCCGGAGAGCAAGAAGAGAGGGTTGCAGATGCATCCGTTCAATCCTTCGTCAGAGCTATGGCATACCGAGCGTATGCCCGGCACCAGTCAGGCGGCGATAGCTGTGACGATACCGACGATCGGGCGCGATAATCCTGACTATCTTGACCTGCGGCTTGCCGTGAGCGCTCTCGGTGGGTATTTCGGTAGCCGGTTGCAGTCATCTATCCGTGAGGAGGAGGGGCTGACGTATGGCATCGGTTCGCAACTGCTCGGTTATGCCGAGGGTGGTGTTGTGAACATACAGACACAGTGTGACAACGCTAACGTGCACAATGTGATCGACTCAATCCGGCGCGAGCTGCGCAGACTTGCCGATGAGTCGCCTACAGAACTGGAGATGCAGCGGATGGCACACTCGGAATTCACATCTCTGCTTGAAGCCGCCGAGACTCCTTTCTCGGTTTTGGATTTCTATATCACGCTCCTGACGGCGCATCTGCCGGCAGATTACTTCGACCGGCGTATGGCGGCGGCGCGCGGTATCACGGCTGGGAAGATAGCACGCCTTGCAGCCACTTATCTTGATCCCGAGAGGATGATAGTGGCTGTGGCAGGCGATTTATGATCAGAGTTGGAACAGTGTGTCAAAACGTGTCTGGCACACCGATGTTGTATCCGGATGGTAGGATGTTGTCAGAATGGTTCAGCTGGTAGGAGCTGAGACTGAGGCTGAGGGAGCGTACTGTTGTACGTGACCGATGCCGAATGTCGAAAGCGACGACCCAGATGAGCCGTTATGGCACATCCTAATTAGTTGAAGGCTGCTACATAGCGTCCTTTTCCGGTAGCTGTGAAGCTCTTTGCCATAGCCGGGATGAGGATGCTCTCTCCGCGATGAACGCTGACGGAATTGCTGCGGTCGTCGGTAAATGTCAGTTCACCCTCCACGCATGTGATAGCCGAGAAACCGCCATGGATCGGGAAGAAGCTTTTCTCACCCTCGATGGTTATGAGATAAACGTAGAAGTGCGAGCAGCGCACGAGTTCCTGGAGTCCGTCGATAGGAGCCTCCGGTTTTGTGACGTATGATGGGTATACGGTATAGTCGATGGCATCTTTAGCCTCCTCGGTGTGCAGCTGGCGTGTCTTTCCTGTTTTGGCGTCCACACGTCCGTAGTCATATATGCGGTATGTGATGTCGCTGGTCTCCTGTACCTCGACGAGCAGGTTGCCTGCGCCGATGGCATGGATTCTGCCGGCAGGGAGGAAGAATACGTCGCCGGGATGTGCGTCGTGGTGTGCCACTACTTCCATTAGGGTGTTGTCAGCCACGCGTTTCACATAATCGTCGGGCGTTATCTCCTGTGCGAGTCCTGAGCAGATCTTCGCTCCCGGCTCGGTGTCGACGATATACCACATCTCAGTCTTGCCGAGTGAGTTGTGGCGTTTGCGTGCAAGCTCGTCATCGGGGTGAACCTGGAGTGAAAGGTCGCCAGCGGCATCTATGATTTTCACAAGCAGCGGGAACATGTCTCCGTATTTCTCTATATTTTTCTCACCTACGATGTCGGCACCATATAGGTCGATCATCTCTGTGAGTGTCTTTCCTGCATCAGGTCCGTTGTCGACAATAGATTCGTTTCCGGGCACTCCGGATATTTCCCAGCTTTCGCCGATCTTGGTCTGTTCGGTGGTTATCCCCTTGAAAGGAGCTATTTTCTCACCTCCCCACACCACGCTTTTGAGGATGGGGCGGAATTTCAACGGTGGAATGTTAGCCTGTGACATTGTTTCGTTATCAGTTGGTTTTAAATTTAAGAGTGTATGTTGTCTGTTTTTGTGCCGTCGCTCAGTTGAGTGTGTCGAGCACACGGCGTATCTTCTCGTATGTCGTTATGCGTGTCGGCACGAGCGGCAGACGCAGTTCGTTCTCGATGAATCCCATGGCGTGGAGCAGGCATTTCACTCCCGCGGGGTTGCCGTCGACAAACAGTAGGCTGAAAAGCTCCGTGAACTGGTGGTGGATAGTCCGCGCACGCTCATAATCGCCGGCGAGAGCCAGACGAACCATTTTTGAAAACTCGCGGGGGAAAGCATTTCCGATCACCGAGATTACTCCCACAGCTCCGAGGGTTATAAGCGGGAAAGTTATGCCGTCATCGCCGGATATCACGCAGAAATCGGCAGGCTTGTTCTTGATGATATCATCCATCTGGCTTATGTTGCCGGACGCCTCCTTAATGGCGACAATGTTGGGGAATTCGGATGCGAGACGCAATGTGGTTTCGGCGGTCATGTTGACTCCCGTGCGCCCCGGTACGTTGTAGAGGATCACCGGAACAGTCGATGCCTTGGCTATTGCAGCGTAATGCTGGTAGATGCCTTCCTGCGATGGCTTGTTGTAGTAGGGGACTACTGATAGTATGGCGGCAAACTCATCAGGGTTTATTGCAGCAGCTTCTTTTACAACAGCTGCCGTGTTGTTACCGCCACATCCTACTACAAGGGGTACACGCCCCGCCACGCGTTCGACAACAAACTGTCGCACCTGGCGACGCTCCTCCTCTGTCAGTGCCGGAGTTTCGGCGGTAGTGCCGAGTACCACCATGTAGTCCACGCCACTTTTTATCTGATAGTCAAGCAGACGCGCCAATGCGTCCCAATCCACTGTCTTGTCTTGCCGGAAGGGGGTGATGAGTGCCACTCCCATTCCGCGGAAATTCATAGAAGCCATTATGATGCTATTGTTCTGCAAAGTTAACCACTATCGGTCAATTCACCAAGAGAACCGCGGCAAAACCCCGCCCGGATCGGGAGATTCATGCTGCAGCGGGCGATGGGCGGGCTCGGGGTGCGGTTGTGGCGATCTGATGCTTCAAGATTGCACTGATTTTGCAATATTCCGGCTGATAATGAATTGAAGGAGCGCTTGTGACGATTACGTTGAACCGCGGCGTGAGCCGTACGGCTGCGGCAGCCATGGAGCCGCGACGGCGACGCGCTTTGCGCTGTTGGTTGGAGTACTCCCGGCGTTTTCCTTTGACGCTCAGTATGCTGAGGCGGAAAGGATTGTTGCCGAGGCGGAACGGCTTGATGCGGTTCCGGCGCATCAGGTGTGCGGGGAGTGGCTGGAGAGCCAGTGCTACGTAGCGTGTGGAGGCATCGGACGCCGTGTCGAAAAACTTCAGGGAAAACTGCGTGGACCATCGGCGTGCGTTGCCGTGCACGACAACGACGGAATGGTAGTTGCAGCATTGCGCTATGCAAGGTATCTGCAGGAACTGATGCACGGCGCTCGGGAAGTTATAGAGTATAGCCTCCTCCGAGAAGTCGGGAAGGGGAGTCCTGTCGGCGTCGACCACCAGGAGGTGGGCGAAGTTTGTGCCACGCCAGTTGGTGACAGCCCTGAGCGCACCGTAATGAAAACAGCGCGCCTCACCTCCTAACGCTGCCGCACGTGCGGTGGTACGGGCTATTATCAATGATTGTGGCGTGTTCTCCCGGCGCGAGCAGTAGTGACGCCAACTGATGTAATCGGCAAGCAGTTGCGGGATGTTGTCCTCGGGCGTGGATCCGTCGTCGTGGATATACAGCCGCGGTTCCTCACCGGGGTTGCGGCGAAGCATCTCGAGCAGGGCTATGACGCGCGTCTGCCGCTGGTTGAGCGGGCGTCGCAGCCACCGCTGGAAAGCGTGGTGGTGAGGGTCGGTTATCTCGGCGTTGAAGAACATACCGCAAAGTTACTCCCGCCTAACCCCCATCCCTATGCGAAACGCCCCATTCGGTCACAACTTAATGCGGGTAGTCGGCTGTCACTCCTCCTCTATGATCCAACTGTCGATTCCCCGGAGCTGGGTGGAGAAGTTGGCACCGATCTTTATCAATCGGCGTCCGTCGGCACGGAACGGCAGCATGTAGCCTTTCGAGTCGATCTGTGCGAGCGCCTCCTCTGCAGTACGGTCGAGCTTGAACTCCATTACGTAGATGTAGCCGGGTGTCATTATCACCATGTCGATACGTCCGGAGGCTGTACGGTATTCTATACGGGTGTATAACCCCATAAGCTTCACCAGGATGAACAGTACGTCCTGATAGTGCTGCTCGAGGCGGCGCAGGTCGAAGGCATCGTACTGGAAATCGGCGAACAGACTCTGCATGCGCTGCATGAAATCTTCTGCCCGCCCCTCGCGCGCATCCTTCACGAAGCGTGTGATCTCGAATGCCGAGTTGCTTTTCAGTGATGTGTAGAAAGGCAGGAGCTGGTTGAAAAAGCCATTCTCGACCTCGGTGTTGGGGAAACCGAGGGTCACGGTCTTGAACTCGGGGTCGAAATCCTTGATTGTGAGATATCCGCTCTGGTACAGCACCGGTATGGGATCCCCCAGGTCGAAAGACACGTCGGTGAGCGATGTGAGATATGTCTGGTGCTGTGAGAGATCCTGCAACGGTAACCCCATGTCGCGTATCATCTTGATCAGGAACGTTGGTGTCCCGGTCTTGAACCAGTAGTCGCCGAACATCCGTTTGCTCAGGCAGTTGAGCAGGCTGAACGGATTGTAGACATCCTCACGGCGTTTTGCCGAGAAGTGATATCCGTCGTAGCTCTGTTTGAGTTTCCCGTATGCTTCGTCGGTTGTGATCTCCCAATCGCGTGCGAGTTCCTCCACTCCGGGGTGGAAATATTGGTGCAGTTCGTCGGTTGTGACCCCGCAGATTCCGCTGTACTGCTCGTCGAGCGATATATCCTGCAGGTTGTTGAGGTCGCTGAAAATGCTCAGGTGTCCGAACTTGGTGACTCCGGTAAGCATGGCGAAGCGGATATGCAGATCCTGACTCTTGAGATTGCTGTAGAACGCCCGCAGGTCACTCCTGTATTGTTCCTGCAGATCGCGTCGGTCGACAGTCTCAAGCAGTGCCTTATCGTACTCGTCGATCAGCAGCACTACCCTCTCCCCGGTTTTTGCATGGGCTTCCTCCAGTACCCGCTTGAAACGCAATCCGATGCTCTGATCCTGCTTCTCTATCCCGAACTGACGCTCCCAGCCTGTGAGGAAATGGTTGAGGTGAATCTTCAGGCTGTCTGGCGAGTCGTAGTTTGTTCCGGTGAAGTCGAGGTACAGTACGGGGCAGGGCGTCCAGTCCTGTTGGTAATTGCTGATCGCGAGCCCCTCGAAAAGCTCTCTGCGCCCCTGGAAATATGATTCTATGGTGGAGAGCAGCAGCGACTTGCCGAACCTTCGAGGACGGCTGAGGAATACATACTGACTTGTGCTGACAAGACGATGGATATATTCCGTTTTGTCGACGTACACGAAACCGGCCTCTCTGATTTTGGAGAAGGTCTGTATTCCGATTGGATAAAGTAGCTGCGCCATAGCCGGGTGTTATGATATTGTATAGTGCAAATTTATGAAAAGTTATTGTGGCTTCCAAATATATGGTGATTCCTGCGGAGGGTTTGATCAGTTCATATTTAATAGATGGTGCCGGGGTGGAACTTTTAGTGTGGAAGGAGTGTTATATCTACAGACTGCGGAAAGTTCCGCTGCCTTCAGATGACGGATTTTGCTGAAACAACATAAAACTTATTACTATGAGTGAATTTAACGATATTATCAAGAGCTCGACTCCTACGCTGGTTGACTTCTTCGCCACGTGGTGCGGTCCGTGCAAGGTGCAGGGACCGATCCTTGAACAGGTAAAAGCAAAGTTTGGCGATGCGGTAAATATCATCAAGATAGATGTAGACCGCAACCCGGAGCTTTCCGCCGCATATCGTATCCAGTCCGTTCCTACGCTGATCATGTTCAAGAACGGTGAGGCTGGATGGCGCGGCTACGGTGTTCATCAGGCGGATCAGCTTGAGGCTAAGATCCGGGAATTCATCGATGATACGAAATCTGACATGAAGTGACCGCGTAGTCAGAACTCTGCTGTAAGAAAACAACTTGCCCCGGCGTCATGACCATGATGCCGGGGCAATGCTTTATGTGGGGTGACTCTATGTTCTCTTACATGAAGGCGAGGATTATGCCTTGGGCGGCTACGACGCGCAGGAACATTGTGAGAGGATAGACGGTCGAGTAGGCTACAGCGGGAACGTCGCTGCCGGTCGAGCCGGTGGCGTAGGCAAGTGCCGGCGGGTCGGTATATCCGCCCGACATGAGTCCCATGATCGACAGGAAGTTGATCTTGTAGACACCGCGCGCTATGCATCCAACGACAACGAGAGGCACGAATGTGATTATAAAGCCCCAGATCACCCACCACATGCCGGTGGTATTGAAGACGGTCTCAGCAAAGCCTGCTCCAGAGCTGATGCCTACGGATGCAAGGAAGAGGCAGATGCCGAGCTCGCGCATGAGCAGCGATGCCGACGATGATGTGTAGGTGACAAGGTGGAACTTGTAGCCGAAGCGGCTCAGCAGTATGGCGATCACGAGGGGACCGCCGGCGAGTCCGAGCTTCATGCCGAAGCCTATGTCGATGGAGCCGAGGATGATACCGAACAGGATGCCGACGAAAATCGTGATCATGTTCGGCTCGTTGAGGCGCTTCATGGAGTTGCCGAGTTTGTCGGCGAGGCGTGAGATGTCGTTGATGTCGCCAACGACAGTGAGGCGGTCGCCCATCTGTATGCGCAGTCCGGGTGAGGCGAGCAGGTCGACGCCGGCACGGTTTACGCGGGTGGCATTCACCTTGTATGCCGAGTGGAGGCGCAGCGAGCCGAGCTCCACGCCGTTGTATTCGCTCTTGGTGATGAGTATGCGGCGCGATACGACCTCTTTCTGTGTCCACTCCCAGTCCATCTCTATCTGCGGACCGATGACAGCCTCGAAACGCTCCACGTCGCTGGTCGAAATGACGACATACAGTTTGTCGCCCTGGTGAACCTCGGTCTTGGAGGTAGGAATGATTATAGTGCCGTCGTGGAGGAGCCTGGAAATCACGAAGTCTGTCTGAATGATGTCGTGGATCTGGAAGAGCGTCTTGCCGTCGATGAGCGGATTCGTCACCTCGACGGATATGATATTGGGCTTGTGGAGGGAGGCATTGTTGGCGTCCTCCACTGATGCTATTTCGCGGTCGGTCTTGATCTTAAAGAGCGCTTTGATGAGGAACATCGCTCCGATGATGCCGCAGACGCCGAGGGGATAGGCGGCGGCATAACCCATCGACATGGTGTTGATCGCCTCCACGCTGTCGGCGGTCTGCTGTGCGGCGGCAAGACCGGGGGTGTTGGTCACGGCACCCGACATGACACCGACGAGCGCGTAGATGCTTGTGTTGCCGTCGATATAGAATATGGCAAGCACAATCGCCACGTTGAGTGCTATGGCGAGCACGGCGAGTCCGTTGAGGCGCATGCCCCCTTTCTTGAACGATGAGAAGAAACCGGGACCTACCTGTATGCCTATCGAGAAAATGAACAGTATAAGTCCGAACTCACGGATGAACTTCAGCACTTCGGCATTGACGGTGTATCCGAAGTGTCCCATGAGTATGCCTACGAAGAGTACGAATGTGACGCCCAGCGACACGCCCGCGATTTTAAGTTTGCCCAGATAGACGCCGGCAGCTATGACAAACGAGTAGAGCACGAGTGTGCTCGCCAGGTTGGTGTTGCCGGGACCAATGAGTGAAACCAGCCAGCTCAGATCCATAAAAGAATAATATCGTTTAAAATTTCTGCAAAGTTAAGCATAATTTAGAGTTTGAGCGATGCCGCGGGTAAGATATTTTTTGCCAATTTTTATTCATGGTATCGCTGTGGTCTCGTGGCGGATTGAATGCGAAATGAAGCGGAAGTGGCGAAGAAAACGAAAGTTTTTTTGTGAAACTCTTGCACGGTTCGCAAAAAGTGCCTACTTTTGCATCGCAATTCGGCGCTGAGGCGCCTGAAAGTGCATCCTGCTTCAGTAGCTCAGTTGGTTAGAGCACCTGACTGTTAATCAGGGGGTCGTTG
>CAJUKU010000014.1 GCA_910587425.1 uncultured Muribaculaceae bacterium | reverse complement strand
TTTCGGCACTGTTTTATGCCTCCCATGCTGTCCCAGCATGCTCCGGTCTCTCCATGCTTGATGAGTGCAGTTTCCCAATGAAATGGCTTGTGATGGTAACTGAATACGATCATGAAATCAAAATCGAGTACGTCGATGAATGTTGAAATCTACCGTGGATTCCCAGTCCAAATAGAAGTGACAGACGAAAATAGTCTGAATGAAGTAGAACGTCTGATTGAGAGATTGGATAAATCTTATGATTTCAGTGGGTACGAAAAGGGAGAGCTGATGGGTCTTTACAAAACGGCGAGGATGATTTATCTGGATAGCGTGTTTTCTGATAATGAATCTATGTATGCTGCATCCATGTTGTATGAGAGATATGCGACAAAGGCAATAGATAAACTTAATTTCATACGTGAAAATATATTAGAGTGCGGAAGTGTAAAGTGTGACTTTTGTGTAGAGAGTGTAGATTGCCAGTCAGAACTTGTTTATGTGATCCTTGAGGGTTGCTGTGCAGGTTACAATGGTTTGGAAAAGATTGACATACGTAAAGACTCCCGTGGGTTGTGCCTGGGATTTCTTAATATGAAGGAGTCTTACCTTGCGGCTTGGCAAGATATGGTTCGTATTAAGAAATATGGCTTATCTGTAACCATCAGCAATGATAAGTTTGGATAGCGTCTCCTATGATAATGTCCCTTTGTGTTTCTTTTTCGTTCCTTTGGATTGGGGATGAATAATATTTGGGGTGGAATTGCAGGAGGTTGGGAAAAAAGTGCTAACTTAGCCGATTGATTTTTTGACCAATCATTTTAAAGCTATTCCGCTTCAATGAATCTCGATAGAAAACCTCGGGTCGGAATCACTCACGGCGACATCAATGGTGTGGGCTATGAGGTGATAATGAAAGCATTAGAGGATAACCGCATACTCGAACTGTGCACGCCCGTGATATATGGGTCGGCAAAGATCGCCGCATACTACCGGAAGGCTCTCGGTGTGCCGGGGATTCCGCTCAATCAGGTGCGTGATGCCGCCGATGCCCGCGATGAGCAGTATAATATAATCAATGTCGTGGCGGAAGACACCAAGGTCGAGCCCGGTTTTGAGTCGCCTATAGCCGGAGCCGCCGCCCGCGTGGCTCTTGAGCGTGCTGTCGATGACCTGAAAAACGGCGGTATCGATCTTCTTGTCACCGCACCGATCAGCAAGCACTCCATACATTCCGACGAGTTCCCTTATCCCGGACACACGGAATTTCTTGCCGCAGCGGCAGGCGATGGTGCGCGTCCGCTGATGATAATGTGTGTGCCCGACGGACTGCGCCTGGCTCTCGTGACCACGCACCTGCCTCTGTCGCAGGTGCCGGAGGCTATAACGCGCGCCAGTGTGCTAGATAAAATCAAGCAGTTTGACTCCTCGCTGCGTCGCGATTTCGGACTCAGCCGCCCGCGCATAGCTGTGCTGTCGCTCAATCCTCATGCCGGCGAGCAGGGAATGCTCGGCACCGAGGAGGCTGACGCCATAGCTCCTGCGATCGCCGATGCCCAGAACGCTCGCATAAACTGTTTCGGACCGTATGCCTCAGACGGATTTTTCGGCAACGAGCTGTATAAGAAATTTGACGGTGTGCTCGCCATGTATCATGACCAGGGGCTCACGCCGTTCAAGACGCTGGCGATGGACTGCGGCGTGAATTTCACTGCCGGTCTGCCGTTCGTGCGCACGTCGCCTGACCATGGCACGGCTTTCGACATCGCCGGTCAGGGTGTGGCATCGCCCGATTCCATGCGTCAAGCCATCTATATGGCTATTGATGTGGCACGCAACCGTGAGCGCTACGACGCCTCGCATGCCAATCCGCTGCGCCGCCAGTATGTAGAGAAAAACAAGAGCGACAATGTCGTGCTTGACCTCACAAAATCATCCGACGACGCCTGACCATGTCGCTACACTTCGCAATCATTGCCGCAGGTGAAGGCTCCCGGATGGTGCAGGAGGGGGTTGCAGTCCCAAAGCCGCTGGTGGATCTCGACGGGCGCCCGATGATCCGGCGACTGATCGATGTCATGGCGGCGCAGGATCCGGCATCGATAAGCGTGATCGTCAACGAGCAGATGACGCAGGTGGCAGATTATCTGCGCTCGCTGAGCGCCACGGTGCCGTTGCGCCTTGTGATCCGTACCACCCCCGGTTCGCTCCACAGTCTTGCCGCCGTAACCGAAGGGTTGCAGGGCAAGGTGATAGCCACGACTGTCGACACCATATTCCGTCCTGATGAATTTGCCGCCTATGCCGATTCTTTCGCACGCGCGCGAGATGTCGATGCCCTGATGGGTGTGACCGACTTCATCGACGACGAGAAGCCGCTGTATGTCGATACCGATCTGCATATGCGTGTGACCGCGTTCACCGACACGCCGCCCGCTTCCGGTGCCCGCTACATCTCCGGCGGTATCTACGGTCTCGATGAGGCGGCACTGAGTCTTGCACGACGCTGCTGTGACTGCGGCGTGACACGAATGCGTGACTACCAGCGCTCTCTGCTCGTCGCAGGGTTGCGTGTCGAAGCCTGCGCCATGACCAAAATAATCGATGTGGACCATGCCGCCGACATAGAAGCCGCACGGCAGCTCCTCTCCGCATCAAACCCCACAACACAACCGTGATATAACATGGCTGAAATCAAGATAGCAGCAATCAAGCGTTCGGGAGCGTTCTCCCCCAATCACATAGGCAATGACACGGCGATACTCAACATCGTCGCCGAGCAGTTGCGCAAACGCGGATGCGAGGTGAACATCTACAGCGAGGATGAGCTTATAGCCGGGAAGGTCAGCGAGCGCATCATCGTCAATATGTGCCGTGAGCACCGCTCGCTCGAGATCCTGCAGAGGAAAGAGGATGACGGATGCCTGGTGATCAACTCCGGATATGGTATAGAGAACTGCACGCGCGAGCGTATGACCCGCATACTTGTGGGCAGCAACATCCCGTATCCTGAAAGTCTTATCGTAAGCACCAACGAGGCTGTGCGCGACCGTCTCGTCAGCGCCGGCTACACCCGCTGCTGGATCAAGCGTGGCGATTACCACACGATGCACCGTGAGGATGTGAGCCATGTGAGGCATCCGGAAGAGGCGCAGGAGGTGCTTCAGGAGTATTTTCTGCGTGGCATCAAGCGTGCCGTCATAAACCGTCATCTCGAGGGTGACCTCATAAAGTTCTACGGCATCGCCGGCTCATCGTTCTTCTACTGGTTCTACCCCTTCATGGATCACCACAGCAAGTACGGCATGGAGGCTATAAACGGCAAGGAGCAAGGGACGGCGTTCGACACCGAGAGGCTCAAGGAGATGTGCCGTCAGGCGGCTGACGTGCTCGATGTGAAAATCTACGGAGGCGACTGCATAATCCCGCCCGAAGGTGAGATCCGTATCATAGACTTCAACGACTGGCCCAGTTTCGCGCCTTGCCGCACGCAGGCTGCGCCGCATATCGCCCGCGCAATCCTCGCGCAGATCAAGCAATACAACGAATCATCCAATACCACAAGCCGATGAACCACTCCCGACTGCATCCGATTACCGACGAGCGGTTCCCGCTGCTTCCACGCCTGATAGCCACCTCGCTCGGCTTCGGCTTTCTCCCCCTCGCGCCCGGCACGTGGGGAGCAATCTTCGCAATAATAGTATGGCTTCCGCTTTACCTATGGGCGTCGGCTGCGACAACTCTCATAGTCACTGCGATAGCTATAGTGGTTGTGACCATAGCCGGGACATGGGCGAGTTCCGTCAGCGAGCGCTACTGGGGTAAGGATCCCGTGGTGGCATGTGTTGACGAGACTGTCGGTCAATGGATATCACTGCTGCCTGTGGCACCCTTCTG
Organism: uncultured Muribaculaceae bacterium; assembly: GCA_910587425.1. Classification (GTDB taxonomy): domain Bacteria; phylum Bacteroidota; class Bacteroidia; order Bacteroidales; family Muribaculaceae; genus Paramuribaculum. The sequence continues at coordinate 51,945 of CAJUKU010000014.1, read as the reverse complement.
TCCCTGGTGGGAGATTCTTGTCTCACTCGCGCTATTCCGCTTTTTCGACATATTCAAGCCGTTGGGCATACGCTCGATGGAACGTCTGCCGCGTGGCTACGGAATGATGGCTGATGATATTCTGTCGGGCATCTACGCCGTGGTTATTCTTGTCGTCCTAAACTATTTCATTCTATGACATCCACAGGACAGCCAAACGATACTACTCCTGAAAATAATACAGCCGATCACAGCTCTCTCACGCAACGGGCGGTGAACAAGGTGATGAACAGCGACTCGCTGCTCTTCACCTTCCTGCGTTCCATAGTCTCCTCCCAGACAGCTTCGTGGGTTGACCTGGGACTCGGTTTCGCCCTGTTCGCCTGGTGCGGGCTCGCCCCCTGGCTCTCTACCGCAGTGGGAGCATTCGCCGGTGGCATAGTGAACTGTATCATCAACTATAAGTTCACATTCCATGCCCAGGGCGTCAGCTGGCGTGCGGTGATTGTCAAGTATTTCATGGTCTGGATGGGAAGTATATTCCTCAACTCCGCCGGTACGCAGGCGATATATTCGCTCATCGACGGCTGGCACTGGCTTGAGACCATCGGCTTCAAGCCCGACGGCTACTATGCTGCCGCACGTCTGTTCGTGAGCCTCATGGTATCATGGTTCTGGAACTTCGTCCTGCAGCGATATTTCGTTTACCGCCCTACGCGTTTTGACCGGACAGCCGAAGGGATCATGGATCTGCTCCGGTTCAAACACTCCTGACAAAAAATTATACAAATGAACATAAAAGAGAAATCAAAGCAGCAACGCGACTCGCTTCAGCAAGGGATATACCGCGTGATCAATCCGTTTGTTCATCTGCTGATCCGTCTGGGATTCACACCTAACGCTGTCACGACCATCGGTTTTCTCGGCAATATAGCTGCCGCCGTGGTGATAGTGATGGCTGGATATGAGTTCACCCACACGGGCGTGCTGCACTACTCGCTCGTGACTCTTGCCGGTGCGCTTATAATAGGATTCTCGCTCTTCGACATGCTCGACGGGCAGGTGGCACGTCTCGGTGGCATGGCATCGACATTCGGTGCCATGTACGACAGTGTGCTCGACCGCTACTGCGAGCTCGTGACGCTCGGCGGCATCGCCTACTATCTGATACAGACCGGCTACTTCTTCGGTGCGGTGATCGCTTTCGTGGCGCTCATAGGCAGCATCATGGTAAGTTATGTGCGTGCACGTGCCGAGGGACTCGACATAGAGTGCAAGATCGGATTCATGCAGCGCCCTGAGCGTGTTGTGGTAACATCGCTCGCCACACTTGCGACAGGCATCGCAGGTCAGTGCGGATTGCGCGCATTCGACCCCGACATGATCCTCATTGTAGCTATGGGAGTTATCGCCGTGTTTGCCAACCTTACCGCATTCGCACGTATCAACCACTGCCGCAAGGCTCTGAATACCCGCAAATGACCTCAGCCACACGACGACATACCGGCAAATTGCCACAGCGCACCGAGGCGGTGATCTGTGTCGCCGCGCTCGCCCTGTGGCTTGGCGTGACGGCACTCTACATAGGTTTCCGTGGCGAGCACCTTGTGCTTGCCATACTTGTCGCTGCGCTCTTCTTCGTGACCCCTGCCACACGGCGTCTGATCGTGGCTCTCGCGCCGTTTTTCCTGTTCGGCATCAGTTATGACTGGATGAACCTGCTCCCGAACTATGAGGTGAATCCTGTCGATACAATCGGACTGTACACTGCGGAAAAGAGCCTTTTCGGTATCGAAACAATTGCGGGGCGGCTCACCCCGAATGAGTTTTTCGCCTTGCATACCAACCGCATAGCTAATTTCCTCGGCGGCATATTCTACCTCTGCTGGGTGCCGCTCCCCATAATCTTCGGACTCTGGCAGTATTTCAGCGGCAGAAGAATGCCCTATCTGCACTTTGCCATTGTGTTTCTGCTTGTGAATCTGATAGGTTTTGCAGGCTATTACATTCATCCTGCTGCACCCCCATGGTACGTAGCGGAGCATGGGTTCACCGCAGTGCCCGGTACTCCGGGCTCGGTAGCGGGACTGGGGGCTTTCGATGCGATGACCGGACTCGGTATCTTCGATGCGCTCTATGCCCGTAATGCCAACGTCTTTGCCGCGCTTCCCTCACTGCACTCTGCCTATACGCTCGTGGCTTTCATATATGCCATGCGCTATCCCACTCCGGCGGCATGGAGGATTGTGCTTGCGGTGGTGACTGCCGGGATATGGACAACTGCGGTCTACACCTCTCACCATTATATAATAGATGTGATCGGCGGAATTATCTGCGCTATCGCCGGCTATCTGCTGTTTGAGTATGCTATCATGCGGCTGCCGGGCATGCGGAGGTTCATGGAGCGTTATGCCGCCTACATCACCCCTAATTCCTAACATATAATCACTTATGGATACTCCTGATTACGAAATACGTCCCGATGTACTGAACTACGATGATATACGCCGCATGGTGCCGCGTCTTGACGGTCATCCGAAGCTCGTCAACTGGCTGCTGCATTTTCTTTCGGTAGATAAAGTCAATGCGGTGCATGCCAAATGCTGCGATACACCCGGACCGGAATTTACACGCCGTCTGCTCCTCGAGGAGTTTAAGATAAAGCTCCGCATCGATGGTCAGGAGGTTCTGGATAATCTTCCGGAAGGAGCGTTCATTACCGTCAGCAATCATCCCTACGGCGCACTCGATGGAATCGCACTCATACATCTCATAGGCTCACGGCGTCCGCAATTCAAGGTGATGGTCAACATGATGCTCAACCAGATCACGGCGATGCGCCCGAACTTCATTGCGGTCGACGCATGGGCATCCAACGATCCCGCAAAGCGTGCTGTTTCGGTCAACGGTATCCGTCAGGTGATCCGTCAGCTCAAGGATGGTCAGCCGGTGGGATTCTTCCCTGCCGGCGCGATGAGCAAGACCGACTGGCACGGACGGCTTGAGGATCGTCCCTGGCAGGACTCCGTGCTTCAGCTTATCTACCGTGCCGGAGTTCCGGTGATACCGATCTTTTTCCACGGCGGCAACAGCTGGTGGTGTAATTTCCTCGGTCATGCCTGCTGGCCGGCACGCTCGCTGCGTCTGCCTGCCGAGGTGTTCCGTAAGGTCGGATCCACAATGCACATCTCTGTCGGGCAGCCTATTTCGGTTGAGGAACAGGCTCAGCACAAAGGCTCGCCGGAGGAACTGGGCAAATTCCTGCGTGAGCGCACCTATGCCCTACGCTCAAACAAATAGATTGCAACGTCATGTCGCTCAAAGCTAAAAGTTCATATCGCCAGTCGCTGAAATCGCTGGATACCGAGGAGCATATCGATCTGGCTTTCTACCGTCCGATCGGCTATGCGTGGGCAACGCTTGCCGCGCGGCTCGGTATCGGTCCGAATGCCATTACCATTGCCGGCATATTCCTTGGCATAGCCGCCGGTGTGTTGTTCTACTTCAACAATATATGGCTCAACATTACCGGTATGCTGCTGCTTATATGGGCGAATTCATTTGACAGTGCCGACGGACAGCTTGCCCGCATGACGCATCAGTACTCCCGCATCGGGCGTATACTTGACGGTCTTTGCGGAGACATCTGGTTCCTTACCATCTATGTGGCTATCTGTCTGCGTGAGAACGTGACCTCGACATTTTTCATGGGGCATCCATGGCTGATATGGGTGATCGCCGTTGTGACCGGAATCTGCCACGCCAAGCAGGCTGCGATGGCTGACTATTACCGTCAGTTTCACTTGTACTTCCTTAAAGGTACGGATGGCTCTGAGCTCGACACCTGCGACGAACTGCGCGCACGCAACCGCTCTCTGCCATGGCGGGGAAATTTCTGGACAAAGATAACTCTCTATGTCTACGCCAACTATACGGCAAATCAGGAGGTGTTCGCACGCTCCATGCAGCGTCTCCGCGCAGCCATACAGCGACGTTGGAGCGACGGACAGCTCCCCGCGGCGTTTCGCGAGGATTTCCGCCAGGCTTCGCTGCCGCTGATGAAGTACACCAACATACTTTCGTTCAACTGGCGTACCATAGCGCTGTTCACGGCACTATTCCTGCGTATGCCCTGGCTGTACTTCGCTTTCGAGCTTACAGTGCTCAATGTGCTGCTGATATATATGGTGTGCAGACATGAAAGCATCTGCCGGCGCTTCACTACGGAACTGAACGATGGGAAATACTGATTCAAACAGCATACTTGCCGGGATCCGTGGCATAATATTCGACTACGGCGGTACGATAGACAGTCGTGGCGACCACTGGAGCCATATAATCCGTGACGCTTATTCCGCAGCGGGTGCGATATTGCCTGAAGAGGCTTTCCGTGAGGCTTACGTCTACGGTGAGCGTTATCTTGCCACTAATCCTGTGGTTAAACCGACAGACAATTTCCATGCGCTGATGATTGCCAAGATGCGCGCCGAGCTGTCATGGCTGGTCGATAACAAGATACTTTCCGCAGAGGCTCTTGACGATCTCCCCGAAAAGCTCGCCGGATATTGTTATGATGCGGCTCTGAATGCGGTTGGAGAGGCACGGCATGTTCTTGAGGCACTTTCGGAGCGTTATCCGATGGTGCTCGTTAGCAATTTCTACGGCAACATAGCGAGTGTTCTCGCCGACTTCCGCCTCGACCGTTATTTCCGCAGCGTGATAGAGAGTGCAGTGGTGGGCGTACGGAAGCCGGATCCTCAGATATTCCGTCTTGGTGTCGAGGCTCTCGCGGAGTTTACCTCCGGGGCACCTCTCGCACCGGAGCAGGTGCTGGTAGTGGGCGATAGTCTGAGTAAGGATATTCTTCCGGCGGAATCAATAGGCTGTCGGACGGCGTGGATCAAAGGACGCGGGTGGACTGCCGCCGAAGATGCTGCCGAGCATCCGTCGCGGATCAGTTCTTTGGAGTCTCTTCTTATTGATTTGCATTCGGTCAATCCAAATACTTCCCGGTAATGGAAACGACTTTTCTCTTCATAATCGAGATGATCGGCACGGTGGCGGCGGCAATCTCCGGCATCCGTCTTGCCGCGACTAAAAATTTCGACTGGTTCGGTGCATATACCGTCGGACTTGTCACTGCCATTGGAGGGGGCACGTTGCGTGATGTGCTGCTCGACATTCCGGTGTTCTGGATGCAGACGTGGTGGTATCTCGGTGTGACCGGTCTGGCTCTTATCGCCGTTATAGTGTTCCGTAGCATGCTCGTGAGCCGCGACCGGATGCTGTTCATTTTCGACAGCCTCGGTCTGGCACTTTTCTGTGTGATAGGCATACAGAAGACTCTCGCCATAGATTACCCGATGTGGGTGGCTGCTGTGATGGGCATAATAACAGGTGCGTTCGGTGGTGTGCTCCGCGACATCCTCATAAATGAAGAGCCGCTGGTGTTCCGCAAGGATATATATGCCACGGCATGTCTCGCCGGTACGGTCGTCTACTGGCTTATCCTCGAAGCGGGAGGGGCGCCATGGGCGCAGCAGCTGTTCTGCGCTATAACTATCATAGGACTGCGAGTGCTCACATTGCGCTACAACCTTTCCCTCCCGATACTCTCGCAACATGCGGGCAATACTCCAAGGAATACGAAATGAACAATAGCGGAGATCAGGAAAAACTGCGCCGTCTCGCCACGGGCGGACTGGCACGTCTGCTGTGGGACTACAGTCTGCCGGCTGTGGTTGGTATGCTCGTCATGTCGCTCTACAACGTCGTTGACCGTATATTCATCGGTCAGGGCGTAGGCACGGAAGCTATCGCCGGACTTGCCATAACTTTCCCGGTCATGAATCTTTCGGCGGCGATAGGCGTGCTTATCGGTGCCGGCGCGGCGGCGAGAGTATCTATACTTCTCGGTGCGGGCGATCACCGCGGCGCGGAGCAGGTGCTCGGCAATTCGCTTGTCATAACCATACTGAATGCGGTTGTCTACCTATCGGTATTCGCGATTTTCATAGATGACATACTGCGCGCTTTCGGCGCAAGCGACGCATCACTTCCGTACGCGCGTGATCTGGTGCTCTACATACTTCCCGGCATGCTTGTTATGAACGTGATGTTCAATCTGAACAATGTCATGCGCTCGTCGGGCTATCCCACACGGGCGATGCTGACCATGTTTATCGGAGCGGGACTCAATGTGGTGCTCGATCCTATATTCATATTCGTGTTCGGCTGGGGGATCAAGGGAGCGGCGATAGCGACTGACATTTCGATGACATGCTCGCTTCTGTTTGTTCTCGCACACTTTGCGCGGCGTGGCACCACGCTTCGCTTCACGCACGGCATATACAGGTTGCGTTGGCGCGTGATTGTCGGCATCATCGCCATAGGTGCCGCTCCGGCGCTCGTGAATCTTGCCGGAAGCGCCATAAATGTCATAGTCAATAACGCGCTGTACCGCTATGGAAGTGACAATGCGGTTGCTGCAGCAGGTATCTTCACCACATTCACATCGCTTCTGTGCATGGTGGTGGTAGGAATATGCCAAGGCATGCAGCCTATTGTCGGATATAACTACGGAGCGGGTCACATTCACCGTCTGAAGCGTGTGTATTGGCTCGCCGTTAGCTGGGCTACATGTATCACCGCCGCCGGTTTTGTGGTAGGAATGTTCGGATCGCGTCTGATCGCGCGTGCATTTACCACTGACGCGCAGCTGATTGAGGTGGTGCATAATGCGTTCACCAATGCCATGCTCGCGTTTGCGGTAGTAGGCTTCCAGATTATAAGCACGACTTTCTTCCAATCGATCGGTAAGGCAGGACGTTCGATATTCCTGAGTCTGACACGACAGGCACTGTTCCTTATCCCCCTGTTGCTGCTTCTTCCCAATATCTGGGGACTGGAGGGCGTGTGGCGCGCGTTCCCGATTTCCGACGCTCTTGCAACGGTAGTTACCGCCATCCTTATCTTCCGGCAATTGAGCTGTATGCCTGACGAATCCTTGGAGCCGGGCGTGCAATAACCGGCAGAGGCATCGCGTTATAGATACATGAGAAACCGAGTAATCAACATATTGGCAATCATACTGCTCGCAGTGCTCGCCAACGGGTGCCGCGGACCGAAGATGGCTGTAGCCGATGCCCAGATGGAGCGTGGGGAATATGCTGCCGCCTCCGCAACATACCGTAAGCTCTACAACAAGCTCAAGAAACCATCGCAGCGGTTGCAACGTGGTGAAGTCGCGTTCAAGATGGGTCTCGCTGATGAGAAGATCGCCCGCTACAGCCGTGCCGCCGCTGATTTCCGCAATGCTTTGCGCTACGGGTATCCCGACACTACCGCACAGTTGCGTCTGGCGCGCAACCTGCATGCCTCCGGTAAATATGCCGACGCGGTGGCTGCCTACGAGCAATACCTCATGCTCGATCAGCGTAACAATGAGGCGCGGGAGGGTCTGCGTGGCGCACGTCTCGCTCAGCGTCTCAAGGCTGAGCCTACAAGATACAAGGTGCGCCGTGACCGTCTTGCCAATTCGCGCCGTTCGGACTATGCTCCGGTTCTTGCGGGATCCGACAAGTTGTATTTCACCACTACCAACGAGAAGGCTACAGGCACGCAACATAGCGAGGTGAATGCGCAGAAGCGCGCCGATATATGGGTGATGACCAAGGATGAGCAGGGGCGATGGCAGCGCCCGGAGCCAGCCGGAGGTGAGCTTAACACTGATGCCGACGAGGGCACACCCGCATTCAGCCGCGACGGTTCGCGCATGTATCTGACCCGCGCACGCCGTCCGGTGTCATCGGATGTCAACACGGAGATCTGGGTGTCGCAGCGTGCCGATGCCGAGTGGTCGGAGCCGCACAAACTTGAGATTCTCGACGACACACTGCATAATTACGCACATCCGTCGGTATCTCCCGACGGCGAATGGCTATACTTTGTCAGCGATCGTCCCGGAAGCTTCGGAGAGACAGATATCTGGCGTATAAACCTGAACGCTTCCGACGCACACCCGGAAAACCTCGGACCGGTCATAAATACCCCCGGACGCGAGATGTTTCCGACCGTGCGCACCGATTCGCTCATATACTTCGCATCCGACGGTCATCCCGGTATGGGGGCACTTGATATTTTCCGTGCACGTCTGACACCCGACGGAGCATGGGATGTTCAGAACATGGGATCGCCTGTCAATTCGGAGGGTGATGACTTCTCCATAACCTTCATGCCTGACCGTGAGGAGGGTTTCTTCAGCTCCAACAGAGGTGATGCACGCGGCTATGACCATATCTACAGTTTCGAGCTGCCTGACCTGCAGATAAGCATTTCGGGCTATGTGACCGATACTGAGGAGGAGCCGCTTGCGGGCGCATCCATACGTATCGTGGGGCGCGACGGGACTAACAGACGCACTGTGACACGCGACGACGGCTCATTCTCTTTCCCGCTCGAGCGTGGCGTTAGCTATGTGATGCTCGCCGGAGCCAAGGGCTACATGAACGCCCGTCAGGAATTCACCTCCGACACGACGGAAGCCGATGCTTCCTATGAGGTTGACTTTATACTCGCATCGCTTACGGAGCCTAACGTGGTCGAGAACATATTCTATGACTTCGACCGCGCCACGTTGCGTCCGGAATCATGCGGCGCGCTCGACTCACTTGTCACCACACTCAGGGAGAATCCGGATGTCTCGGTCGAGATGTCATCGCACACTGACCGCGTGGGCACGGAGGAATACAATCTGCGCCTGTCTGACCGCCGTGCAAAAGCTGTGGTCGACTATCTGATAGCGGCAGGCATACCTGCAGAACGGCTCACGTGGAAAGGCTACGGTAAATCACAGCCGAAACGCGTGACAAAGCGCGTGGCAAGGCTCTACCCGCAATTTCCGGAGGGCACGCTGCTCGACGAGGAGTTTGTCGATACTTTATCAGATGAGGACCGTGAGGCTGCCGACCAGATAAACCGGCGCACAGAGTTCCGTGTCACATCCACAACCCTTAAATAACCGAAAACAGATGGAATTCCGGACCGAGTGGCATCCTTCAGCAGCCGAATCACCGCAATTTATAGAGCATAGCGACGGCATATTCTGTATCGGTTCCTGTTTCGCCGATAATGTGGCTTCGCGCCTGTCGGAGGATCTGTTCAATGTGAGCGCCAATCCTTTCGGTCCGATGTTCAATCCGGTGTCGATCTGCCGGACGTTGGAGAGACTGATCGAGGGGAATGCGTTCACTGCTGATGAGCTTTTCGAGCATCAGGGACTGTGGCGCTCTCTTGACGCGGGAACGCTTTATGCCCGCGGCAGCCGTGAGGAGACTTGTCATCTTCTCAACGGTATCCTGGAGCATGCCTCGCAGTCGTTGCACGAGGCAAAGGTGCTTATAATCACACTCGGCACCGCATGGGTGTTCACTCACCGCGGATCTGCGCGTGTTGTCGCTAACTGCCATAAGCTTCCTGCTACGGATTTCGTGCGTTCGCGCCTTGATGTCGGTGAAGTGGCGGATGCTATAAGTACCATTGCGGAAACGCTATATGCTGCCGGTCTTTTCCCCCGGATAGTCCTGACGGTGAGTCCTGTGCGCCATGCCGCGGACGGATTGCACGGCAATAATCTCAGCAAATCCACATTGCTTCTCGCCACGGATGAGGTTGTGGAGCGGTATCCGGAGATTCATTATTTCCCGTCGTATGAGCTTATAATGGATGATCTGCGCGATTACCGTTTCTACGATGCTGACATGCGGCATCCGTCGCAACAGGCGGTAGATTATGTCTACTCGCGTTTCTGCGAGACATGCCTCACCGGTGCGGCACGGACAGCCGCCGCCGAATGCCGACAACTGAGCCGACGCCTGCGTCACACCATAAACCCTAACACGCCTGATGATATCGCCGGTAAGTTCCGTGCGGACACTGACGATCTGCTCAGCCGGTTGCTTGTCAAATATCCCTATATCAATACCAACAATATCAGTAAGTCATGAATTATCCCGTCAGTACCATAGCTTCGATCATAAAGGCACGCATGGGGCGGCAGCCTGAAGCGGATCCGTCGATAAGCATCCTTCTTACGGACAGCCGCTCGCTGACGGTGCCCGAGGAGTCGCTGTTTTTTGCCATACGTACACGCACTAACGACGGTCACCGGTATATCCGGCCACTATATGAGCGTGGGGTGCGGTGTTTTGTCGCCGAGCACATGCCTGCCGAGATGGCTGACGCTACCGATGCGATCATACTGATAGTTCCGGATGTTACCCGTGCGCTGCAGCAGATAGGGCGCTACCACAGGTCGCGCTTCGACATTCCGGTGATAGGGATAACCGGCTCACGTGGTAAGACCACTGTCAAAGAGTGGCTGTATCAGTTGCTCGCCTCGGATTTCAACATCGTGCGGTCGCCGCGCAGCTATAACTCGCAGATCGGCGTCCCGCTGTCGGTGTGGGAGATCGACAGCGATACGCAGCTTGCCATACTCGAGGCAGGAATATCGCAGCCCGATGAGATGACCACACTACAGCCGATAGTGCGTCCTACTGTCGGTATAATAACCAATATAGGTCCGGAGCATGCCGACGGCTTCCACTCGCTCCGGGAGAAGTGCAGCGAGAAGATACTGTTGATGCGCGACTGCGACTGCATAATATACAACGGCGATGACCGCGTGATCTCCGATGCGGTCAACGAAGCGTGCATACCCGCCAAGGAGATAGCATGGTCGATGACCGATCCTGACCGTCCGCTGTTCATATCCGCGGTCGAGACCCGGGGAGAGTCGACGGAGATAAGATATTCCTATCTGCGCCGCGATGGTTCCGTAACAGTTCCGTTCACACAGGAGCGAGATATACAGAACGCTATCCACTGCCTTGCGGTGATGCTATATCTCAACCGTCCGGCTGATGTTACGGCGGCACGCATGTCGCAGCTTGCAGCCGTAGGTACGCGCATGGAGGTGAAAGAGGGTGTGAACAACTGTCTGGTTATTTACGACGCATACACATCTGACCTCAATTCGCTTGCTCCGGCACTCGATTTCATGGCACGCCGCCGCACGTCGCGCCGCACAACCACGATAATTCTCTCCGACGTGATGCACGAGACCCTGCCACCCGACAAACTCTACCGCGAGGTGGCTGAACTGTTGCGCCGCCGTGGTATCGCGCGTGTGATAGGTGTTGGTGAGGAGATTTCGGCACATTCACGTTATTTTACCGCCGATTCACGCTTCTTCCCCTCTACAACAGCGTTTCTCGGTGAAGTAACTGCGTCGGATTTCGAGAATGAGCTGATATTGATCAAAGGGTCGCCGCGTTTCCATTTTGAGCTTATAGCGGAAACGTTGCAGGCACGTCAGCATGAGAGTATCCTTGAGGTGAATCTTGATGCGGTCGTGCATAATTTCAACGCCTACCGCTCTATGCTGCGTCCGGAGACCGGTATTGTCTGCATGGTCAAGGCTTCGGCTTATGGTGCGGGTGCCCTGGAGATCGGCAAGACCTTGCAATCGCAGGGGGCGGCATATCTTGCTGTAGCCGTAGCCGACGAGGGTGTGGAACTGCGCGATGCGGGTATCACAATGCCGATCATGGTGATGAATCCCCGTGTTGACAATTACAATACAATATTCGCCTATAAACTTGAGCCGGAGATTTATAGCTTCGAGCTGCTTCACGATGTGATCCGCCATGCGGAGAAATATGGCATAACCGACTTCCCGATACATATCAAGCTCGATACCGGTATGCATCGTGTGGGTTTTGTGGAGAGTGATCTTGACGAGCTTGTGGAGATACTGCGCCATCAGAAAGCGGTAAGTCCGGCATCGCTGTTCAGTCATCTTGCTACTGCCGACTGCCCGAATCTCGACGACTATACACGCTCGCAGCTTACGCTGTTCAACCGCATGTGTGATGCGGTGCAGCGCCATTTCAACCACCATATACAGCGGCATATCCTCAATACCGCGGGAATAGCCCGCTACACGGAGCATCAGCACGATCTGGTGCGTCTCGGTGTCGGTCTGTACGGTATCACCCCAGTGGAGGGCCCGGAGGAGCCTCTGCTGCGACCTGTATCGTCACTGCGCACTGTGATCATATCAATCCGTGAGTGGCAAGCCGGCACGACGATAGGCTATGGATGCCGCGGTGTGTTGTCGCGCCGCTCGCGTATAGCCACTATCCCGATCGGGTATGCCGACGGTATAAACCGTCATCTGGGTAATGGCGCAATGCATGTGTGGATCAACGGACACCTCTGCCCGACGGTGGGTAATATATGCATGGATGCCTGCATGATAGATGTGACCGATGCCGGCGATACGCAGCCGGGCGACCGCGTTGAGATCTTCGGTGAGAATATACCCGTGAGCCGTATCGCCGAAACTCTCGGTACGATACCATACGAGGTGCTGACCTCTGTATCCACGCGTGTAAAGCGCGTGTATTACCGGGAATAGTAGAATTTGCCGGAACTTTATATGTGGAGGGATGTTATTAACAATAGATAACATCCCAAACCTCATAACCACAAATCCGGCATGCCAAACCGCCCAATCGTCACATCACTATCCACAGGTCTCATTCTGACAGCCGCGCTGACACAGTCGTGTATCAACGAGGGACTGACCGAATGCAGCAACTATCTCACCCCGCTTGAGGTCGAAAACCATTGGGTGCTCGCTCCTGATGCGCAGCCCGAGGGGATGGCGTGCTGCTTTTTCCCGGCTAACGGCGATGCTCCATGGCGATTTGACTTCGCCGGACGCGACGGCGGCGAGGTAAAGATCCCGATATCCGACTACGCTTTCATCACCTATAACGATGACACTCAACGCATACTGTTTGAGCAGGAGAATAGCTACACTGGACTGACCGCCACCACTCTGCCGGCTTCACTTACCGATGGTTCCGACAGCGATGATGCGGAATCTTCCGGTCAGCAGCCGGCACGAGCAACATCTCCCGGTGAGGCTGTGACCCTCAGTCCGGATATGTTGTGGAGCTGTGCCATACCGGAAGTGAAACTTGGATGGCAGGAGATAACATACATCGATACCGATGGCGGATCAAACCCCTACGTGCACTCAGACCTAATGCTTCTGCCGACGCATCCTGCGCCGGTGGTGTGTCATTACAGATTCACGATTGAGGATGTGGTCGGACTGGATGGCGTGGCGCACATGAGCGCATCGCTCAGCGGCATGGCTTCGGGTGTGAATCTCTCTACGCAAAGACGCAGCGCTACGGCTGTGACACACCCCTGCGATGCGGCGCCATCGTCGGAAAACTATGTCGAGGGAAATCTCCTGACATTCGGTCGACCTGAGGGTGCGGAGGCGAAGTGCGTTCTGTCGCTGTATGTGTGGCTAACTGACGGACAGCGCCTGAGTTATGAATTCGATGTGACCGATCAGGCTGATTCTGCTCCCGATCCTATGAATGTATGGCTTCGTTTGACCGGTCTGACACTGCCTGCACCCGGCGATGCCGGCGGCGCATTCAATGTCACGGTCGATGCGTGGAAAACCATCGTGATAAACATAGGTGATTGATATCGCCGAATGAAATATGACAACTCTCATTACCTTACCGACAAGACATAAAGCACTATGACACGACACCACTTACATCAGTGCGGCTATACAGCCGCCGCTATCGCCGCCTTGGCATTGACGGCTTGTTCAAGCGAGGAAAACAGCCTCAATCCGGAGATAAATGATCCCGGACTGATACGTTTCTCGGCTGTCGCCCCACATACTTCGCGTGCTGACGTAACCACGACAGCTACCATCGACAAATTCTCCGTCACGGCATATTCGGGTGGAAAGAAGATCATGGATAATGTCGATGTGACGCGTGAAGGCTCGGCATGGACATACTCGCCGGCTGCATACTGGCCTAACACTCCGGTCAATTTCTACGCCGTGAGTCCTAATATCGCAGGGTCTCCCGATATAACAGGGGGTGGCACCGGCACGGCAAGCATAAAGGGGTTCAAGAATCCCGGAGATGTCGATCTGCTGTATGCTGTCAACTATAACGAGGTGCAGAGTGGTGCGCCGGTTCTTCTGAATTTCCGCCATGCGCTTGCTAAGGTAGAGGTGCTGCTGTCGACCACAAACGAGGGTCTGCAGATAAAGGTGCACTCTCTTGAGCTTGGCAGTGTCTGCACGCTTGCTTCGTTCTTCTATCCGCGTGCCACGACTTCGGCGGGCAATGATGTCATCGGAATATGGCACGATGCCACGGAACCGGAAGAGATTCCGCTGTTTACATGTCCTGGCACAGGCACTCCGCATACGCTGAACGCGGTACCGACACTTCTGTCGGAGGATAAATCGTACGGTAGCGATGCAACATTCTATATTCCTCAGGAGCTTCCGCGTCTTGCCTATGACGAGTCGACGCAAGGTTTTACCGGGGCATACATAGCTCTTGATTGTGAGATTTTCGACACGGCAACCGGTAATAAGCTTTTCCCCTCCAAGACTACGCCTGACTATCTGCTCGCCGATAACGGAGCGCATGGACGGATATTATATCCGCTGACATCATCAACAGTCAGCGAATGGAAAGCTGGCTATACGTACCGTTACAACATAACGATCAATAATCCCGCCGTGCTGTTTGATGATATAGAGTTTGACGTTACCGTCGACGAATTCATCCAGGGCGGTCCCTCGGAAACTCCGGGAGTCTGATCTCTACGCACCATATAGCCAACATATTATTGATCCATAAGGCATATTGTTGTCCTTTAGATACCTGATGACATATAAGAATAGATTTCCAACCGACCTTGATGTCTTCGGTTGGAAATCTATTTTTTCTCTTTAAATGAATATACCAATCAGCTGAGCGCGATATGCATATTCCCGCAAGTGAGTGAAACAGTCATTCCGAGTGCGTTGAAGGCTCTTGTGATGGTGTGGAGCGTAGGGTTGTCGCCCCGTTCGATACGGCTCACTTGTGCTTTTTTCACACCCATAAGTTCCGCCAATTGATCTTGCGTCATATTTCGCTCTCTACGTGCGGCTTTGATCGCCTCTCCGATGTGGTATGTTTGTATAGCTTCTCTCACTTCCGCTTCGTAAGCGTCGCGTTCAGGAGTTCCTATTTTGCCGAGGTGGCGGTTTTTCAATTCTTCAAAGGTTGTAACTTTCATATATTCTGTATTATTTATTACTCCTTATTATTAAAATATTCTTTTCTTATAGCTTGCGCTTTTAGAATCTCTTGTTTCGGGGTCTTTTGAGTTTTCTTAACAAGACCATGGGTTGCAACAACAAGGGTTTCGCCGTCCTTGTCCCAAAAGGCGAATAACCGGTATGCCATACCCATCCATGAGGTGCGGAATTCCCATATATCGGTGTCTCCAAGTTTCTTGAATAGTTCCGGATCTCTTACTCCTCCATAAACCTTGTCGATATTATAGAACATCTTGCGGATTACAGGCGGAGATAAGCTGTTGATGAAATCCTCAGCTTCACGGAGGACAACGAGTTTGAATAGTGGTTTATCCATATAGTTATTGAACATTGTCGCAAAGATATGAATAAGTCTACATATATAGGAACTTTTGTGCGCCTAATTTTGTTCGAGGCGATTTTTTCTTTAAGCAGGGCTTCTGACGGATTGGATAAATTTGTGGAGGGAGGATGCGGGGATGCGGTAAATTTTTGCTAAGTTTGCATTATGATTCCGCGGTAGGTGGAAGGTGCGGCAATTTAGCCGTCAGCCCGAGCCGCGGAGAGTTTTGCAGACGATGAAAAAAATATACCTGTTGCTTGCAGCGGCAATTATTGCTCTGAGTGCCACTGCGGAAGATAGTATCAGCCGGTGTCGAAAGACGTACGGCGTGGCATTCTACAATCTGGAAAACCTTTTTGACACCATCAACTCAAACGGCAGATGGGATCTGGAATTTTCCCCTGCCGGTAAGCGTCAGTGGGATTCCGAAAAGTATAATATAAAGGTCAATAATCTGGCGAATGCAATCGCCAACATGGTTACGGATGCGACACCGGGTGGTCCGGCGATCGTGGGTATCGCGGAGGTAGAGAACGCCTCAGTCGTGCAGGATCTTGTCGATGCGGCTCCGCTCCGCAACCGCAGATTACAATTTGTGCACCATGATTCGCCTGATCTGCGTGGTATAGATGTAGCTCTGCTCTACGACCCTGAGCAGTATGAGGTGCTGAGCGTGCGGAATCATAGGCTCGTATTGACAGACAATCCTGATTTCCTCACGCGCGACCAGATGTGCGTGACCGGTCTTCTTGACGGTGATTCACTAAGTGTAATCATCAACCATTGGCCCTCGCGCCTTGGCGGACAGGAGGAATCGGAGCCTATGCGTGTAGCTGCAGCCTTGCTCACGCGTCATATTGCGGACTCGCTGCTCGCGTTGAATCCCCGGCAGGGTATAATCATAATGGGCGATCTTAACGATGATCCTCAGAACCGGTCGGTAGCTGAGGTTGTCGGAGCGCGTGCCGATGAGAAAGAGGTGAAGTGCGGTGCCGGTTTCTATAACCCCTGGTGGAGAATACTTGAAAACGGTAAAGGAACACTGACATTTCGCGGTGCATGGAATCTGTTTGACCAGATACTTCTGAGCGGCACTCTGCTTGAGGATGGTGATTCAGGGCTGCGTTACGTAGGTGCCGAAATAATGGATATAGAGTTCCTGAAACAGACGGAGGAGAAATACCGTGGTCTGCCGTGGCGCACTTATGCCGGCGGACGTTTTCTCGGCGGCTACTCCGACCATTTCCCAACGCAGGTGTTCCTTATCAAACGGTAACCCGACTAAACTCCCGGAACCCATTATTGTTATACAAGTATAATATAACCGAAATGGAAAATGAACTGAAATACCGCAATGAGGACGACAAATGTTACGGCGCTGCGGGAATGACTATAGGACTATTGGTGTTCAACGGTGACAAGATGCTGTCGTCGGTGTCGGTCGATGCTCCAGCCGGCGAGATGATGGAACTTACCGATGATTTCTATTTTTCAGGCAATCCGCAGATTTCCGCCTCTGTGGTGTGGCGCACGCTATACCAGAATTTCGGTCTGTCGGTGGCAATGATGATCTCAAATGCAATGTGCCGGCGTATGGTTCTCGATTCGGCTATGGTGGCACCTGAAGTACGTCGTGTGCTCATAGAGCGTGCCGCTCAGGAAGGGGCATCGGCTTGCGGGCTTGATGAGGATGAATGCCGTGAGATGTTCGACCGCACGTACACACAGCTTTTTCGTGTGTTCAATCACCGCGGGGTGCAGAGCGTCGCCCATGAGTTTGCGGGAACGCTAAAGCGCCGCCGGCATCTATCCCGCTTCGAGGTGCTTGATGAGCTGCGAGTGCTCAACTCGCTCTAATAATGCCGGAAGCATTTCCGGACCCAAATTGAAAAGCATATCTATGACGCTCAGCTCAGGAATGAAGCCGAGTGTCTCGCCGCGCACCTGCCAATAGGGCAGCGCGGGCATCTCCACGCTTATGCGCCGGAGATCTATTGCATCGGGCGCGATAGGCTCAGCGGGATCCGTGCGGTAATGTACCGGTGTCGTTATCATGGCAAGCCGTCTAACGGTGGAATCGGCAAGGCGGATATATTCGTGCAAAGCCACCTCCCCCTCGTTGACCGGTGCGAAAAGCGGCTCGAAGTCATCGGCGTAGAATTCGTAATATGGTGTGCGTCCGTATGCCGATGCCCATGCCGTACGGTGGAGCGTCCACCATCCGTCGTGATCCGATATGCTGACGTCGCTCCATAGCGCCCCCGGTCTGCCGTGCGGTTTGCAAATCGGCAGCGTGAGGCGCAGCTGTCCGCGCGTATCGGCTATCGTATAGCGGTGGGCTTGCTTGAAGCGTTTGTCGAACCGCATCGCGCAGTCGACCGTGACGCTCCCTACCGCCGCAATAAGCGCATATACCGCAGAATGCGGCAGCAACTGTGGTGGGAGTATTATATGCGTGTCGGGAAGGAGCGGTAGTGGTGATGCGGCAGCCATGTTCACGGATTGGCGTTCTTGAATATCCGGTTCCAGCGTATCTTTCCGTCAAACAGACCTTTGTCCTTATCGAACGAGACAAGTACCATTACCGGACGCCCTACAATGTGATCCTCCGGCACGAATCCCCAGTATCGGGAGTCGAGCGAGTTGTCGCGGTTGTCGCCCATCATGAAGTAATAGTCCATCTGGAAGGTATAATCCTTTGCCGGTTTGCCGTCGATGTAGACTGTGCCGTTGCTGTCGATATATGCGTCCGCGTGACCTTCGTAGTTGCGTATCGCGCGGTTGTAGATAGCCCAGTTCTCGGGCGTAAGTTCGATTGTGGCTCCTTTCGCGGGGATCCATAGCGGTCCGTACTCGGCGCGTGTCCAGCCCTCCGACACTCCGTCGGGGAAGAGGAACTCTCCGCCGGGGGCAACCTGCTGCATCGTGCGTGAGCCGGGAAACTCGTCAGCTATAATTTTGCGCATCGCATCGGTCAGAGGAGTGAAGTAGATCGGTGGTACGGTGCCGTCAGGGTTGATGGTGAACCCGAGGGCGCGAACATTGACGCTGTCGGCTGCCGTTACGGCTATCTCATGGCGGTCGTCGACCGATACTCCGATACGTTCCCAGTCGGCATCAGTCAACTGCCGTGGTGTCTGTATATAGTAGTTGAACTGCGCGTCGGCAGGCTGCGGCTGCGCTACGCCGTCGATCGATATAACCCCTTTGTCGATGGCTATAGTCTCTCCGGGAAGCCCGACACAGCGCTTCACATAATTCTCGCGGCGGTCTACCGGGCGGTATATTATATCGCCGAAACTGTCGGGATTTCCTTGCACTGCATCACGTCCGTAGAGCTTCAGCAGCGTGTAGTAATCAGGGTTCTGTACCTTTACCGCAACGGTATCGCCCGCAGGGAAATTGAACACCACAATGTCGCCGCGCTTGATCTCGCTGTAGCCTTTAAGGCGGTGGTATTTGAGTTGCGGAGTGTCGATATAGCTTTTGGTGTTGATGATAGGCAAGGTGTTCTGAACGAGCGGAAAATGGAGCGGAGTCTGCGGAACGCGCGGTCCGTAAGCCATCTTGTCAACCACAAGGTAATCGCCGACGAGCAGCGATTTCTCAAGCGATGATGAGGGTATCTGGTAGTTCTGCCCGACGAAAGCGAATACAAAGTAGACAAGGATCAGGGCGTACACGATAGCGTCGACCCACCCCATGACTGTTCGCGTGACGGAGCTTTTGCTCTTCTTCCACCATGTGAACGGGATATATCCGGTGATGTAGATGTCGAACAGCAGTATGAGGACGAGCGTAAGCCACCAGTTGCCCATCCAGGCTACCCAGGCGAGGTATATGACAGATACTATCGCGAAGCGCACCCAGCGTGTGGGGCGAACCTCGCTGAGACGGCGACGGAAATCGTCGGCGGCTGAGAGTTTCGTCGTTCCCTGTGCGGCGCCTGTATTTGTGGTGTTGGAGTCGTTCTGTGTCATCGCAGGAGATCGAGAATTGCAGCGTCAGCCACAAGTGAGTTCATCATCTTGTCCATGGTTTGGAAGCCTCGGCGTCCCTTCAGCCACTCGGCTGCGACAACGGCGCCCAGCGCAAAGCCCTCGCGCGACTTGGCGCGGTGTTCGATGGTGATGGTATCGACAGGAGAGTCCCAGGTGATGGTGTGTGTGCCGGGCACTTCCCCCTCGCGCTCGTGGCGTATGAGCATTCGGTCGGGTGCTGCCTCCGCCTCCTCTTCTGTCCATGCGGCGATGCGCCGGCACTTAGCCTCAATCCCTTCTGCGAGGGTTATTGCGGTGCCGCTCGGGTGATCGAGCTTGTGGATGTGGTGCACCTCCTTCATCTCAGGGGTATATTGAGGGAAGCCTTGCATCAGCGATGCGAGGCAGCGGTTGACGGCGAAGAATATGTTCACTCCAAGGCTGAAGTTCGACGACCACAGCAGTGTGCCCTGTCCGCGGTCGCACATCATCTCCATGTCGGGGAGGCGACGTGTCCATCCGGTGGTGCCGCACACCACGGGTACACCCTGTGAGAATGCACGGATGATGTTTTCCGGCGCTGTCTTGGGTGTGGTGAACTCTATGGCGACGTCAGCCGACCGGAATTCCGGTGTGTTGATGTCGATGATGTTGTCGGCGTCGATGATCGCCACTATCTCATGACCACGCTCGCGGGCGATGCGCTCTATGGCGTGCCCCATTTTTCCGTAGCCTATTATTGCAAGTTTCATTCAGTAAGTTTTTTCGTTAGCGAGATTCCATAGATTGAGATAAGCCGCACGCGTTATGTCTACGGTTTTCTCCCAGTTGATACGGTCGGCGTGATCGGAGGGCATGTGGTAGTCGGGATGACCGTCGGTATGGTACCAGATCACAGGCACGTCGCGCAGTGCGAACGATCCGTTGTCGCCGCCGCCGATAGGACGGTCCCAGGCGTGGTAATCGGGTTTGAGCCGCAGTTTGCGTGCGGCGATATCGTCACGCAGCCACTGCTCGAACGCAGGGTGTGCCTCGGTATAGAAATAGACCACATGTTCCGGATTCTCCTCATTGTTGTTGCGTCCGATCATGTCGAAGTTCAGGTAACCCTTGATTTTTGACGGATCGCTCCAGTTGAGCATGAAATGCTCGGAGCCGAGCAGACCTTTCTCCTCGCCGTCCCAGAATGCGAATATTATGGTGCGCTCCGGTTTCACCCCGCTCTCGGCGAAAGCGCGGGCTATCTGCAGCGCGGCGGCTACGCCCGAGGCATTGTCGTCAGCGCCGTTATATATCTGATCCCCTTCCAGAAGCGGATCTACGCCGAGATGGTCGAAGTGGGCGCCGATGATCACAACCTCGTCAGGATTGCGTCCTTCGATACGTGCCATGACATTGGTGAGCTTCAGCCGCTGGTGCACCTGTGTGCGCAGTTTCTCTATCGAGTCGGGGTGCACGGTGTAGCGCGCCCGCTTCTGTCGCTCCGCGCGGTAGGCGTCGAACGGTTGCCGGTAGCTCTTGCCGTCCCACGCTTCGAGTCCCATGGCGCGGAGATTAGCCTCGATATATGCCGCGGCAACCTGTCCGGAGGGGTATCCAGCCTCACGTCCCTGCAGTTCGTCGGATGCAAGGAATCCTATATGCGCCTCGGCTGTGGCGCGGTTTATGGAGTTGTATCCGCGCTCCTTGGCTTCATCGTTCTTGAATCTGTAGCCCATTTCCTGGGCTGTCGATACAGCCGCGATCAGTGTCGCCGCGGCGAGAAAAGAGATCATTCGCTTCATGATTGCAAAGTTACACCTTTTGGCTGAAAAATCATAGCCGGTGTGTCTGAATGGATGTTAAGTAGAGCAGCTTTCTGAACGCGGCGCGGTATGATTGATAAAAGCAGCAGGGGTTGTGCCTGATTCAGCACAACCCCTGCAGGTTATGATGTCGCCGTTGGCGGATCAGATTCCGGATGCGGCAGAGTCGTCAGTGTCGGGTGCCTTGTCGATCAGGTCGAGGAACTGGTCGAGTTTCGGGGTGACGATAATCTCGGTGCGGCGGTTGCGCTGACGTCCGAGTTCGGTGGTGTTGTCGGCGATGGGGTTATACTCGCCACGTCCGGCAGCGGTTAGGCGCGATGCGTTCACGCCGAAATCGTTCTGGAGCACTTGTACGATCGATGATGCACGGAGCGTCGATAGATCCCAGTTGTTGCGGATGTTTGTGCGCGAGATGGGCACATCGTCGGTATTGCCTTCCACGAGCACGTCGTAGTCGCCGTAATCCTTGATGATCTTGGCGATCTTGCTGAGTGTCTCCATGGCGCGCGAGTTGACCTCGTAGCTTCCGGACTTGAAGAGCATGTTGTCGGCTAGAGAGATGTAGACAACTCCCTTCAGCACCTTGACGTCGACCTCCTTGAGCTCATCGCGAGAGAGCGAGCGGGTGAGGTTGTTGGTGAGCACCATGTTGAGTGAGTCGCTCTTCGACTTAGCCTGCACGAGCTGCTTGATGTACTGGTTGGAAGCATTGATCTCGTCGACGAGCTTGGAGATGTTGATGCTTCCCTGCTGGTTCTGCAGCAGGCTCTGGTTGAGCGATCCCTGGATCGACTCGTAGTTGCGCTTGAGGTCGTCGTTATTGCGGCGTGCCTCGGCGAGAAGCTGCTCGAGACTCGATGCGTTAGCCTGCGATTTGGCAAGCTCGACCTTTGTCTCGTTATACTCGCGCGTGAGGTCGTCGTAACGTCCCTGCAGCGCCGCATATTTCTTGTTGCTGGTGCAACCGGTGGTCACCACCAGGACAGCCGCAAGCGGCAGGATGATGTTGCGGATTCTCATAATTGTCTGTTTTGGGTGTGTTTAGTTGAAACAATCGGGGAATGCGAATGGTTTTCAGATCACTTTACTTCCCAGGTCTCGCCGGCGAGGATCATCTCGCGCAGTGAGTCAAAGCCTTTCGATGATTTCACCTCGGCAACCTGACGCTCAACCTCATCGTTGTAGGTCAGTGAATCCACATCGCGTATCACGCCGATGGCGAGCGGGAGATCCGTGCCGTCCATCATGGCAAGCTGCTGGTGCAGGAAGTTGCTGGGTGTGCGAGCGTCATGCACGAGCACATCATCGATGGTATACCCGTCCTTTCCGATCTCCACTGCCTTGAGCAGGAAGCCGTCGCGGACGAGTCCACGCTCCTTATCCTTGCCGAACAGCATTTTCTCGCCATGCACGAGGTGGATGGTGCGCTCGGCACGATGTTCGCGGTCGGTTATGAAGTTGTGGATACCGTTGTTGTAGATCACGCAGTTCTGCAGGATCTCAACTACTGAAGCTCCCTTGTGGCGTGCGGCTGCAACGAGAACCTCCTGTGAGATCTGAAGCTCGACGTCGATGGTGCGGGCGAAGAAGTTGCCGCGCGCGCCGAACACGAGCTCAGCAGGAATGAAAGGATCCTCGACAGTGCCGTAAGGAGATGATTTACTCACGAAGCCGCGTGCGGATGTGGGCGAATACTGTCCTTTGGTCAGACCGTAGATCTTGTTGTTGAGCAGCATCATGTTTATGTCGATGTTGCGTCGCACGGCGTGGATGAAATGGTTGCCGCCGATGGCGAGACCGTCGCCATCGCCTGATATCTGCCATACGGTCATCTGCGGGTTTGCCACCTTGAAGCCGGTAGCGATAGCTGCAGCACGTCCGTGGATAGTGTGGAAGCCGTAGGTGTTCATGTAGTAGGGGAGGCGCGATGAGCATCCGATACCTGAGATAACGGCTGTCAGATGCGGGGGCACCCCTACGGTAGCCATGGCTTTGTGGAGTGAGTTGAGTATGGCATGGTCGCCGCAGCCGGGACACCAGCGCACGGGCTGGTCGCTCTTGTAATCGGCTGCTGTGTAGGCGTTGTTATTCTGTTCCATGGTAAGTGACTGTTACTTGTTGATGATAGCTTTGACACCATCCACCACCTCGCGCACCATGAATGGCTGACCTTGCACTTTGTTTATGCGGCGGATGTCGACGTCGGGGAATTGAGCTTGGAGATAATCGGCAAACTGACCGGTATTGAGCTCGGCAACGATAACTCTCTTGTATCGGCGGAGCACTTCGGCGGTATTCGCGGGGAGAGGGTTGATGTAGCGGAAATGTGTGAAATCCACTTTCACACCCTCGCAGCAAAGCTCGTGTGCGGCGGTGCGGAGATGTCCGTATGTGCCGCCCCATCCGAGCAGGAGGGTGTCGGCATCACCTGAACCGATGATCTCAAGTCCGGGGATGTCGTCGGCTATGCGGGCGATCTTCTCGCGGCGTGTGTAGACCATCTTCTCATGGTTTACAGGATCGGTCGATATGGCACCTGTGGTAAAATCTTTTTCAAGACCTCCGAGGCGGTGTGTCAGTCCGGGGGTTCCGGGTATCGCCCAGTAGCGCACCTTGTTGTCCTCGCGGCGTGTGTATGGGCGCCAGCTGATCTCGGCGGCATGCTCGGGGGTGATGTAGGGCGGACGGATCTCCGGGTACTCGTCGGAGTCGGGAATACGCCATGCCGATGATCCGTTGCCGATGAATGCGTCGGTGAGGAGTATTACCGGTGTCATGTGCTCTATGGCTATGCGTGAAGCTTCGAACGCCATGGTGAAACAGTCGGTGGGTGTGGCGGGTGCCACTACAGCGACAGGACTCTCGCCGTTGCGTCCGTAGAGCGCCTGCATGAGGTCGGTCTGCTCGGTCTTTGTGGGGAGACCGGTCGATGGTCCGCCACGCTGCACGTCGATCACCACCAGCGGCAGCTCAGCGATTACGGCGAGACCTATGCCCTCGCTTTTCAGTGCGAGTCCGGGACCGGAAGTTGATGTCACGGCAAGGTTGCCTGCGAACGATGCGCCGATAGCCGAACATACTCCGGCGATCTCATCCTCCATCTGCACCGCTTTCACGCCGACATCCTTACGCTTTGCAAGCTCATGCAGTATGTCGGTGGCAGGAGTGATGGGGTAGCTCCCCAGGAACAGGGGGCGTCCGCTCTTCTCCGAAGCCATGATGAGACCCCAGGCTGTGGCGGTGTTGCCGTTGATATCGGTGTAGACGCCCGGACGTGCCGGTTCCGACTCTATGCGGTAGGTTGAGACGGAGGCATGGATATTATGACCGTAGTTATAGCCGGCATTGATCACTTTAGCGTTAGCCTCGTAGATAGCGGGCTTTTTCGCGAATTTCTTGCGGAGGAAGTGCAGGGCGCTCTCAAGCGGGCGGTCAAAGAGCCAGCAGACGAGTCCGAGGCAGAAAATATTGCGACATTTAAGCACTGACTTGTTGTCGAGACCGCTGTCGGCAAGCGCTTCCTTGGTGAGCGCGGTCACAGGCACTTCGAGCACCTGGGCGCGGATGCCAAGCTCGGTGAATGGGTCGTCGGTAGCGAAAAGCGCCTTGCGCAGGTCGGCTTCCTTGAAGGAGTCGATATCGACAATTATCACTCCGCCATCTTTCACGTAGCGGCAGTTCTGTTTGAGTGCGGCGGGGTTCATCGCGACAAGAACGTCGCATGCGTCGCCGGGTGTGTGGACATTAGTGCCCACGCTGACCTGGAAACCTGAAACGCCTCCGAGTGAGCCCTGCGGGGCGCGTATCTCGGCAGGATAGTCGGGGAATGTGGAAACCTGGTTGCCTATCCCGGCTGATACGTTTGTGAATATGTTTCCCACGAGCTGCATTCCGTCGCCGGAGTCGCCAGAGAAACGCACCACAACTTTTTCGAGCGTCTTAACGCTTGTATCTTCTGTCATAGCTCTCGATTGGTTTTTATTGTGCCCCGCCGGATAGGGGGCGATGTTTTTCCGGTATGTGAAGAATATTTTAAATTTTCCGCCGCAAATTTAGTGCTTTTTTATAATATAAATATGTGGAGGGGATGAATTTTACGATGAAAGTTCATACAAATCCGATTTGCCGGCTTTGGGTTGCATGGATAAAAATGGCGGGTGTGCCACTTGTGGCACACCCGCCGGTAGTGATTGTTGTGTTTTCGATGGTTATTTAACCTCTGCGGCGATGGCGGCTGCTATAGCCTCCATCTCTTCTGCCGGGAGCGACAGCTTATGAGAGAAGTTCATGTCAGCTTCGGTAGTTATGGGCACGAGGTGAATGTGGGTGTGGGGCACTTCCAGTCCGATCACAGCCTCGCCTATGCGTGTGCAGGGCACGGCGCGCTGCATGGCTGCGGCGACCTTGCGTGCGAAAAGCTGTAAAGCCACGTATTCATCCTCCGGAAGGTCGAAGATGTAGCTCATCTCTCGCTTCGGTATCACCAGTGTATGCCCCTTGGCTACCGGATTGATGTCAAGGAAAGCGAAATGGCGGTCATCTTCCGCCACCTTGTAGCATGGTATCTCGCCAGCCACGATTCGGGAAAATATGGAAGCCATATCTGAGTGAGTGTTATTAGAAGTTGATTTCCACGATCTCGAACTTCATGAGTCCGGCGGGAACCTTAATCTCAACCTGTTCGCCGAGCTTATGTCCGAGCAGTCCCTGTGCGATGGGTGTGCTTGAACCGATCTTTTTCTCCTTGAGGTCGGCTTCGGAGTCGGCAACGATGGTGTACTCCATCACCATGCCGTTTGCCACGTTTTTGATCTTCACGCGGTTAAGTATCTGCACCTCCTCATGGTTGAGTGTGCTTTCGTCGATGATGCGGGCGTTTGCCACAAGATCCTTGAGCTGCGAGATCTTCATCTCAAGCATGCCCTGTGCCTCTTTGGCGGCGTCGTATTCGGAGTTCTCCGACAGGTCGCCTTTGTCGCGGGCTTCGCCGATAGCGGCGGAGATGCGGGGACGCTCTACCGATTCCAGGTAGGCGATCTCCTCCATCTTTTTCTTATAGCCCTCTTTTGTCATGAATGTGATAGCCATATTTCGTTGTTTTGTTTTTAATCAAGTGAATATTCTATATGAGATTCTGTCTGTACTGATTCTTATGGTAAGAAAAAAATTAGAATCCCGGCCCGTATCGCGGGCGAGACCCCAAAAAGTTGGCGCACCACTATGGGAGCGCCTGAATAGTCTGTCGCTATGTTCGTTTCTGACCACAAAGGTAGGCATTCTTTTTTACTCCCGCAAATTTTCCGGAGGGTTAAAATTTCTGTAACTTATGGTGGTGGATCCGTAAACTAAAATGGTGCGTGGCGCGTTATGAGTCTATATATAATTTAGTTATTACAAATTCACCACATGATGAGAAATGTATTTGAATCCCCCTTGGATGTGATCGGCGGCACGCCGTTGGTCAGACTGCACAAGTTTGAGAAACAGTGCGGTGCTGTTGCGGAAATTTTGGCTAAGGTTGAGTCGCGCAATCCCGGCGGAAGTGTCAAGGATCGCGTAGCCGCCGCAATGATATCCGATGCCGAAAACCGTGGAGTTTTGCACCCCGGCGGAACGATTGTTGAGCCTACAAGTGGCAATACCGGCGTAGGCATAGCGCTCATAGCAGCTGCGCGTGGTTATCATGCCGTGCTTACCATGCCCGAGACAATGAGCATGGAGCGGCGGCGGTTGCTTTCGGCTCTCGGTGCCACGATTGTGCTCACTCCCGGGAAGGATGGCATGAAAGGCGCGATAGCGGAGGCAGAGCGTATCCGCGATACCACCCCCGGGGCGGTAATACTCGGTCAGTTCACCAACCCGGCTAATCCCGCCGCACATTACGCCACCACAGGTCCTGAAATCGCTGAGGCTACCGGAGGCAAGGTCGACATATTTGTATCGGCAGTAGGCACCGGAGGGACAGTCAGCGGCACCGGGCGTTATCTGAAGGAATATTGTCCGGGCGTGGAGGTAGTGGCTGTTGAGCCTGCGGAATCCCCCGTACTCGAGGGGGGCGAGCCGGGCGCGCACGGCATACAGGGTATCGGTGCGGGCTTCGTGCCGGCGACTTACGATGCTTCGGTAGTCGACCGCGTGATGTCAGTCACCACTCCGGAAGCTATGGAGGCAGCCCGCATGCTGCCACAACTTGAAGGGGTATTGGCGGGGATCAGCTCAGGCGCCGCACTCGCCGCTGCCGGCCGACTCGCGCAACTCCCCGCCAATGCTGGCAAGCGCATCGTAGTGATTCTCCCCGACTCCGGCGAGCGCTACCTCTCCACCTCGCTTTATCTGTAGTGTTCACTGTATAAGAATGGTGATGACGAGGTATTTTAATATGAAAAAATGTTTGCGATATTAAAATAATATGTAATTTTGCAGCGCAGACAGTTCGCAGAAGCCATGTCATGGGTGATGCGGGTGGGTTTGCAGTTACCGGCTCGCCGTTTGGCTTGCCAAGACATTTTATAAAAGCGTTTACATGACGCTTGATTCTTGACCTTCTGAAATGTGGCAATTTCAATACTCTGTCAAGAATGAAGCAACTGTAGATGCCTTGTGGATATGTGAAAATCAATCCAATCCGATGTCCTGTGAAGGGTGTCGTTGGATTGACTGCATATATCGGCGTGGGCTTCTGCGTTGCTCGTTCGACAGAGTAAGGCTAAGCCACATGCCCAGAAGGTAGGACGAGCAACAGGTACAGACTCTCACGCTTTTTTTGTGTATCAATCCTTCCCGGAGAGTTAGAAGGATACAAAAACATTAGGGATGAAAATAGAAAAGACCTTAATCGGATTGGCATTGGCTTTTATCCTGGTCGGCATCAGCTCCTGCAACAATGATGACGAACCCGACAAACCGAAAGTGGAGAAACAACTCGTGAAAATCACAGGCGAACTATCGCTGAATCGTGGGGAAAGTACGGGAATCGTGTGGGGATCCGACGGGAAGATTCAGGCAGCAGGTGACGATACCTACACCTACACAGAAAACCAGATTGTCGTAACGGATAAATACGGCGATCGTATCTACAAACTGAAAAATGGTCTGATAGTAGAAGACGATGAGGGTTGGAAGTTCGAGTATGCTGATAATCGGCTTGTAAAGTGGGAATACAGCAGCGAAGTTGTAACTTTCACCTGGGAGAACGGTGACATAACCGAAATGGAGTCTGACCATGAGATCAAGCTGGTTTACTCCTATGCCTCATCGAATGATTTCGGTGGTGTCAATGCTTTCCACCAGTCGGATTCTTTCCTGTATGATGATCTGGATCCAATACTGGTTATGCAAGGCTTTTTTGGCACAATGCCGATACATCTTGTGCAAAGATGCATAAGAACCAGCAGGGGGTATCACGGATCACTTGAAGCTGATGAATATCAGTGGGAATATGAACTGGATTCCGATGGATACGTGAATACAATGATCGAAACTTTTAGTGACGGGCGTAAATTCGACACAGAATTCAGCTGGGTAAACAAATAACGGTTCTATCTCGCTACCAATCGGGGTAAGCCCTGCACTTCACTTCGTAACAATCCACCATCCTTGCCATGTCTCATGACATCAGGCGAGGATGGTGTTTTTATGGGTGTGTTGATATTTGTGGCGATTGTTTGTTGGTGACCGTTCAGTTATTTTTTGTGGGGTGGTGGATGTTTTGTAAATTTGCGGCGGCTATTCAGGCGGTTGGCTGATGCCGGTTGCACGCGGGGCGAACGAAGCCAATGCGTAGCGGCGGTGCGGATGTCAGCCTCCATATTTCTCTAAGCAAACCAAGCAATGGTACGCAAATACGATTATCTGGTGATAGGTTCCGGCATTGCAGGCATGAGTTTTGCCTTGAAAATGGCGGGAAAGGGGCGCGTAGCCCTTATATGCAAGACTGTGCTCGATGAGGCTAACACAGCTCTTGCGCAAGGTGGTGTTGCCTCTGTCACCGACACCGCGGTCGACGATTTCGACAAACATATACATGATACGATGGTAGCCGGCGACTGGCTGAGCGATCCGGAGGCGGTGCGGAAAGTAGTCGAGGGTGCGCCCGACCAGATCCGGCAGCTTCTTGACTGGGGCGTGGACTTCGACCGCAAGGCTGACGGTGACTTCGACCTCCACCGTGAGGGAGGACACTCGGAATTCCGCATCCTGCACCATGCCGACAATACCGGCTATGAGATCCAGCAGAGCCTTATCCGCCAGGTGCGCCGCTCGCCCGATATCGATGTGTTCGAGCATCATTTTGCCATAGAGATTATCACGCAGCATCATCTGGGACGCATAGTGACGCGCCGCACTCCCGATATCACTTGCTACGGAGCCTATATCCTCGATGAGGCTACAGGTCAAGTGGACACATTCCTGTCGCGCGTCACGGTGATGGCTACCGGCGGTGCAGGAGCCGTTTACACTACCACAACCAATCCCTTGGTGGCTACCGGCGACGGCATAGCCATGGTCTACCGTGCCAAGGGTACGGTAGCCGACATGGAATTCATACAGTTCCACCCTACGGCTCTTTATCATCCCGGCGACCGCCCTTCGTTCCTGATCACAGAAGCGATGAGGGGTTATGGAGGTGTGCTCCGCAATCTTCGCGGCGAGGAGTTCATGCAGAAGTACGATCCACGCCTGTCGCTCGCTCCGCGCGATATTGTGGCGCGTGCCATCGACAGTGAGATGAAGCTGCATGGCGATGACCATGTGTATCTCGACGTGACTCATAAGGATCCGGAGGAGACACGCCGGCATTTCCCGAATATTTACGCGAAGTGCATGAGTCTCGGTATCGACATAACACGCGATTACATACCGGTGGCTCCTGCTGCACACTATCTTTGCGGAG
Source organism: uncultured Muribaculaceae bacterium (assembly GCA_910587425.1). Classification (GTDB taxonomy): domain Bacteria; phylum Bacteroidota; class Bacteroidia; order Bacteroidales; family Muribaculaceae; genus Paramuribaculum. Next base: position 21,731 of record CAJUKU010000014.1, on the reverse strand, counting down.
GCATTGTGGTGGACCGCAATGCCGAGTCGTCGATACGGCGTCTGTATGCCGTGGGTGAGTGCTCATGCACCGGACTACATGGCGGCAACCGTCTTGCAAGCAACTCGCTGATCGAGGCTGTGGTATATGCCGATGCCGCGGCACGCCATGCCGCCGAGGTGGCGCATGGATATGACCTCCGGGAGGATGTGCCGGTATGGAACGATGAGGGCACGTCGCATCCGGAGGAGATGGTGCTCATCACGCAAAGCGCGCGTGAGGTTGGGCAGATCATGAGCGCATACGTGGGGATAGTCCGCAGCAATCTGCGACTTGACCGTGCGTGGAACCGTCTGGATATCCTCTATGAGGAGACCGAGCGGCTGTTCAAATGCTCCAAGGCATCGCGCGAACTGTGCGAGCTCCGCAATATAATCAATGTGGGCTATCTGATAATGCGTCAGGCTAAGGAGCGGCATGAGTCGCGCGGGCTGCATTATACGATCGATTACCCGCCGACGCCGCATGATGCCGATACCGATCCAAAAGCCTGCTGATGTAACTTTTTCGTTCTGCGCGCGTTATTATAGACGGACAACACACAACTGAAAACGAATAATGAACCGACTTCTCCTCCTTATAATACTTATGACACTTGCGGCTGCGGGAATGCCTGTAGCCGCTCAGGCATTGTCTGACGATTCGGACGGTACGCACTACCTTACCGACGGATTGCCCGAAGGGGTGCCTGCTCCTCCAAGCGGTCGTTTTACCGGTCCGCGCGGCTACTATTGGACTGAGATCGACGGCGACACGGTGAAAATGATCGTGCTGCATGATGTCACGGTGTTCCCGCCGCTGAAGTTCAAGAACAAGAAAGAGGAGGAGTTCTACTGGCGCACGGTGCGCGACGTGAAGAAAACGCTCCCTTATGCGAAGCTGATATGCGCCACACTGATCGAGACATACGAATATATCGAGACTTTCCCGACGCAGAAAGAGCGTGAGGAGCATCTGAAGCGTATGGAGGGGGAGGTGTTCAAGCAGTACAAGCCGGTGCTCAAGCGGTTCTCAAAATCGCAGGCACAGATGCTGATAAAGCTCATCAAGCGTGAGACAAACCAGTCGAGCTACAATATAATAAAAGCTTTCCTCGGCTCCTTCCGTGCAGGATTCTGGCAGACCTTCGGAAGGCTGTTCGGTGTGAATCTCAAAGGTGACTATAAACCGGACACCGACCGCCGCGACGCTATCATAGAGCGTGTGGCAGTCGGTGTGGAATTGGGTCAGCTGTGAGCGGGATTAATCCGCGTTTCCAACTGAGTCAGTACGGTCGGGTGCAGATCAGACAGTAAGGATCTCGCGCTCCTTAGCGGCGAAAATCTCGTCGATCTTCTTCAGGAATTTGTCGTGGAGTTTCTGAACGTCGCTCTCTGCATCTTTCTCGACATCCTCAGGCATACCCTGCTTTACAGCTTTCTTAAGCGCGTCGATAGCATCACGGCGTGCGTTACGAACAGATACTTTTGCCTGTTCAGCCTCAGCCTTCGACTGTTTCACCAGCTGGCGGCGGCGCTCCTCTGTGAGCGGCGGGATGCAGAGGCGGATCACTTCGCCGTTGTTCTCAGGGGTCACACCGAGCTCGGAGTTGATGATAGCTTTCTCAATCTCCTTGAACATCGGCTTTTCCCACGGAGTGATCGCGATTGTGCGTGCATCGGGCACAGAGACGTTAGCCACCTGTGAGATAGGCACTGCGCTGCCATAATACTCCACACGTATGCCGTCGATGATTTTCGGATTGGCTTTGCCGGCACGGATGTGCGCGAGCGACTCGTCAAGGTAAGCCACCGCGAGTTCCATTTTCTCCTCGGCGGGAGCAAGATAATCTTTTGGTTCCATATATGGTAGATTTTATTTGTTTCTGAATCAGTACACCAATGTGCCGATCGGTTCACCTGCTATCACGCGCGCAAGATTTCCGGGAGTGTCCATGTCGAACACCACTATCGGGAGTCCATTCTCCTTGCAGAGTGCCGTAGCAGTGAGATCCATCACTTTGAGTCCGCGGGTGTAAACCTCGTCATAGCTGATCTCGGTGAATTTTGTCGCGGTGGGATCTTTCTCCGGGTCGGCGGTGTAGATGCCGTCCACGCGGGTTCCCTTGAGCATCACGTCAGCCTCAACCTCGATGCCACGCAGCGCCGAACCGGTGTCGGTGGTGAAGAACGGGTTGCCTGTGCCTCCAGCCATGATAGCCACACGTCCGTCATTCAGAGCCTCGATAGCACGCCACTTGCTGTAATGCTCTCCGATCGGGAACATATTGACAGCGGTGAATACCTGTGCAGGCTGTCCTACGGCTTCAAGCGCCGAGCTGAGCGCCAGGGAGTTGATCACCGTGGCGAGCATGCCCATCTGGTCACCTTTCACACGGTCGAGCCCTTTAGCCGCCCCTGAAAGTCCACGGAATATGTTGCCGCCGCCGATTACGATAGCCACCTGCACGCCCTGCGCTACAATGTCGCGGATCTGCTCGGCATATTGATTGAGCCGCACGGTATCGATACCTGTGCCCTTGGCTCCGGCAAGTGATTCGCCACTGAGTTTCAGCAGCACGCGGTTATATTTGCTTCTCATGATTTATCAGCTCTATGGGGTTAATGATTACAAAAATACGTCATTGCCGTGAATCTCGCAAATTTTTCATGGGATGTTGATATCGAAGCCGTGCGTTTCATGTGATTTGGAGAAATGGCGTATATTTGCATTGTGTAAGCGTGAAGTGGAAAATTCTCATGAGTGAGACAAGTTTTTCAAGGCTTGCTAAACAAAGAAACTTCAAAATATACTGCGATATGAAAGAGCGTGCGTTGATAATGGTGACTAACGATGACAGTTACACAGCTCCGGGTCTGAGGCATCTGATCCGTTGTGTGGCGGAGTTTGGCGATGTTGTGGCTGTGGCTCCCTCCTGCCAACAGTCGGGACAGGCGTCGGCAATCACTGTCGACATGCCGCTGCGGATACATCGGCATGATGATGAGGGGGATGCACGTGTCTATTCTATCGACGGCACTCCGGTCGACTGCGTGAAGCTCGGATTGCATGCCGTAATGCCGCGCAAGCCTGACCTGTTGCTGTCGGGCATAAACCATGGCTCGAATTCCGGTAATTCAGTGATATATTCCGGCACGATGGGTGCTGTGATAGAAGGGTGCATGTATGGCATTCCGTCGATAGGCTTCTCGCTGCTGCATCACTCTATCGATGCGGACTTCTCGGAGACAACTCCTTTTGTCCGCTCGATTGTTGAGGCAGTGATGCGCAGCGGACTGCCGGAGGAGGTGTGTCTGAACGTCAATATCCCTGCGAAGTGCCGCCCGAAAGGGATCAAGGTGACAACCGCAGCCCGCGGACGATGGACTGAGGAGTATAAAGAGTACACCTCGCCATCAGGCAAGCCGTTCTATATGCTCACCGGACATTACATAAATGAGGAACCGGAGAATACGGCTACCGATCTATACTGGCTTGACCGGGAGTATGTATCAGTCACCCCGGTGCGTCCCGACCAGACAGCAACCGCGGCTATGCCGATGGTAGAGGAGCTGTTGTCAATCAAGCCATAAGGGCATCGATCAGGGCTTGCAGAGCCTCGTCGGTTGATGGCGCGGCGGCGCTACGCACCGTCACTGCCGGTTCGACCACTTCCATATCTTTCATAGCCTCAAGCTGCTGGCGCATCGCTTTGGCAGCTATGGGCGACCATGTGCCGTTCTCAATGAGAGCCACGCGGCGTCCACGCAAACCCTTGGAGGCTATGCGGTAGAGGAAGTTGTTCATCGCCGGGAAGAGTCCGGCATCGTAGGTTACGGATGCAAGAAGCATTCTCCCCATGCGGAATGCCTGGCTGACAGCCTCCGACGCGTCCTGGCGGCAGAGGTCGATGATTGCTACCTCGACTCCACGCTCACGCAGCATGTCGGCGGCACGTAGGGCGACGCGCTCGGTGCCTCCGTAGATCGATGCGTATGCTATCAATACACCGTCGGGGAGTTCGGGTGTGTAGCTGCTCCAAAGATTGTATAGACTGCCGTAATGTTGCAGATTGTCGCGGAGCACCGGGCCATGGAGGGAGGCAATGATACTTATTTTATCCGCGGAAAGTTTTTTCAGCAGGTTTTGCACTTGTGAGCCGTATTTGCCGACGATATTGGTGTAATAGCGGCGAGCCTCCGCGTCCCAGCTGTCATCCCCGTAGCCGAGGCTGCCGAAGCGCCCGAATGCATCGGCTGAAAACAGCACCTCATCCTTTGAGTCGACCGCCACCATCACTTCCGGCCAGTGGATCATTGATGCCGTGTGGAAGGTAAGCGTGCGGTCACCGAGATCTATTACCGATCCCTCTTTCACCGGAATGGTGCGGTCGGCGGGTATCCCCTCTCCGTAGAACTGCGCGAGCATGTTGAGGCACATCTGCGATGCCACAAGGCGTATCTCACCGAAACGTTGCAATGCCCAGACTATGCCTCCTGTATGGTCAGGCTCGGCATGGAGCATGACAATGTATGCAGGCTCGCGTCCATCCTCCTTTACGGCGGTTTCCACAAGCTCTTTCCACGAATCAAGGCGTCGGGAGTCGACAGTATCGAATATCATCGATGCTTCCGATCCATGCACCAGATATGAGTTGTAGGATATGCCTTTCGGCACCGGATACTGGTTCTCGAAGAGCTGGATGTCGTTATCGTCAACGCCAATGTAGCGTATTGTATCTGTCACGTGGTCAGTGGGATTCATATTCTGTATGGCTTATATACTTGTAACTTTATGGAGATTGGATTGTTCGGTATTGATTACTCAGCGGGGTCACAGCGGTTCCTCGCGAAGGCGGTAATGATTGCGCTGTCGTTCAAATCCGCGGGGATCAAGACGAAGACGGAGTGAATCGGTTGCCGGATCGTAGGATTCTACGATCTGCATTGCAGTCACTGTTTGCGGTACTTCAAGATTCTCGTTGTCCCACTTCCCCGGCGGGAAGCCGAAGAACTGTGTCAGTGCATCTACCGCCATTCGGGTGGCGCGTATCTTGCCCTGCCGTGAATAACCGGCGATATGCGGTGTGGCGACGAGTGATTTTCCGAGCAGCGCGAGGTTTATGTCCGGTTCATGTTCCCAACAGTCGATTGCCGTATCACTTATGAGGTTATCGCGCAGTGCCTGGAGAAGCGCATTGTTGTCGACAACCGCACCACGTGCAGCGTTTATTATCATCGGGCGCTTGCGCATGGCTGCGAGCAGTGAGGCGTCACACAGGTGAAATGTCGGATCGGTGCCGTTTCTGGTCAGCGGGGTATGGAAGGTGATTATGTCGGAGTTTGCAGCGAGATCAGCGAGCGACGTGAACTTTGCCGATCCTTCCCTGCGTGCCCGCGGAGGATCGCATAGTAATGTGCGCATTCCGAGTCCTTCAGCCCAACGTGCTACGATCGAGCCTACATGACCTACGCCTACTATGCCAAGGGTGAGCGCGGATGGTAGCTCCGGGCGGCAGTGCATTATGGATGAGAGGACATATTGTGCTACCGCCGGTGCGTTGCAGCCGGGTGCGTTGACGACGGTCACTCCATTCTCGCGGCACCACTCAAGGTCGATGTGGTCTGTGCCTATGGTGGCTGTGGCGACAAAACGGCAGCGGGTGCCGGCGAGTAGTGCCGCGTCGACCCGCGTTCTTGTCCGTGTGACGAGCGCATCGGCATCCATCATCGCATCATGCGTTATCCCGCTTGCCGGCAGGTATGTGACATTCGCCACCGGCTCGAGCACCCCGCGGATGTAAGGGATGCACTCCTCTATAATTATATTAACCATGTGTGCCAGATAAATACCGCCACATAGCATGCGAGCACTGCAAGCACCGGCGCATAGGCGCGGCGGGTGGCGTAGAGTTTCATATACAGACCTGCCTGCATTGCGGTGCAGGCGTTGAGGAGGGTTACGTAGAACGCTACATTTGTGAAGTCAAGAATGCAGAGCAGCCCGGTGAAGACGCCGATGGCGCTGAGCAGTCCGTTGAATGCGCGGCTGCGGGCATTCAGCGCAATCACCTTGATAGTGTTTGCGCTGCCGAAATATAGCCCTGCTATGAGTGTCAGCCCGACACTTACCGCCTGAGGTATAGCCTCGGGGCGGCTGAATATCGAGGCAGGATCGGGCATCGCGGGGATTATTATGCGGGTAGGATCGATCACGCCGAATCCCCATAGGATCCACACTGGGGTAATCAACCCTACCACGGCGGCAATCACCACGCGCGGTACAAGCACACGCATCTGGTAGCAGCCGAGCAGGAATACGGGAATATAGAGGGCGAATCCGTACTCCACCACGCTCCCTGCCGCGAGAAGAAAGAACAGCAGGAATATCCGCTGTGTTATCCGCGGCTCCTGATAGACGGAATATAGGAGAGCCATGCCGACAAGAGCCATCATGGCGAGCAGTTCGCCGCCGTCGAAGCCAGTCAATGCTGTCGGGGTTGCCGCCTGCATGACCATGAAATAGCCGACGAAAGCTACCGATACGGTGCGCAGCAGGTTGAACACTCTGTTGACAAGTGCCATCATAAAGCCAATGGCGCAGCTTGCCGCAACGCTTATGATCCACGACAGAGCCGGGTCGGAGATCCATCTGTCAGGTCCTGTAAGCCATAATCCCGGTGAGCCGGGCGTAGGGCTTTGCACATGCCCCATAGCGATCCGCGAGGCAAGTATGGACAACAGAATGAGAAGCCACGCTATTCCGCGCGACTTTAGCACACGTGTGATCCGTCTCTCCGAGGGTGTCACTTCTGTTCGAGCGCCATAAGATCACGACCTATGTCGCGGCGGGAGTATTTCCCCTCGAATTCTATGCGGGCGATTGCGGCGTAGCTCTTGGCGAGCGCATCGGCTATGGAATCGCCGAGCGAGCTTACGCTGATAACGCGTCCGCCTGATGTTACGAGCGTTCCGTCGTCGTTCAGTTTTGTTCCTGCATGGAAAGGTATGCTGTCTTCCACGCCGTCAAGTCCGGTGATGACGCGCCCTTTCGGGTATGAGCCGGGATAGCCTTCCGATACCATCATGACCGTGACTGCTGTCGCCGGATTTATGTCGAGCGGCAGATCGCCGAGCGATCCGCGTGCTGCGGCGTCGGCAAGTGCGAGCAGGTCTGAATCGATACGGAGCATGACAGCCTCGGTCTCGGGGTCGCCCATACGCACGTTGTATTCGATGACCATCGGTTCGCCTCCGACGTTGATCAGCCCGAGGAATATGAAGCCGCGGTAGGTTATGCCCTGCTCGCGCAGTCCGCGTATGGTGGGTTCGATTATTCTTGTTGTGACTTTGCCCATGAATTCCTCATCGGCGAAAGGCACAGGGCTTACGGCTCCCATTCCTCCGGTATTCAGACCGGTGTCGCCTTCGCCTATGCGTTTGTAATCCTTAGCGACGGGGAGAATGCGGTATCCTCCGTTGCCATCGGTAAGCACGAACACGGAGCACTCGATTCCGCTGAGGAATTCCTCGATTACTACGGTAGCCGATGATTTACCGAACATTCCGCCGAGCATCTCACCAAGCGCCTTGCGTGCTTCGTCGAGGTTGTCGATGATCAGCACTCCCTTTCCTGCCGCAAGTCCGTCAGCCTTGAGCACGTATGGGGGATTCAGTTCGCCGAGAAATTCATAACCCTCCTCAATGTTGGCTGCGGTGAACGAACGGTAACGTGCGGTGGGAATGCCGTTCGCCTCCATGAAGCGTTTGGCGAAATCCTTACTTCCCTCAAGCTGGGCGCCAGCCTGCGACGGACCGCATACGCGTATGCCTGACCCCTGGAAGTAATCATAGAGCCCGGCTACGAGCGGATCCTCGTTGCCGGCGACAATGAGCTCCACATCGTGGTTGCGTGCGAATGTCAGTAGTGCCTCGAAGTCAGTCGGACGGATGTCGATATTCGTGCCGTACTGCGATGTGCCTCCGTTTCCGGGGGCTATGTACAGTTTTCCGAGCAGGGTGCTTTGGCTGAATTTCCAAGCGAGCGCCGATTCACGGCCGCCGCTTCCGAGCAGAATTACGTTCATGAGCAGGTGATATGATTGATTGCGTTACGTTTTCGGTTAATTATGTTTGGATTCTGTCAGTTTTTCTTCCAACCACGGCGGCGCATCACCACATTGGTCGGCTCCCCTTCCGGAGGTGCGATGGTGGGGCGCTTGTCGCGTACCATCCGCAGCAGTTCGGCATTACGGCGTGCTGCGAGCGGGTTCTCGCTCTCTTCACGCCGCGGGCGTTCGTCGCGGTCGAAACGGCGTTCCTGACGGTCTCCGCGGTCAAATTTGCGGTCACTGCGATCAAATTTCCGTTCATCACGGTCGAAACGGCGCTCCTGACGGTCACCGCGATCAAATTTGCGATCTGTGCGGCGCTCCGGTCTGTCGGACCATTCAGACTTGTCTCCACGGCGATCAGACTTTCGGTCGAAGCGGCGTTCGCTACGGTCGGAATTATTGCGGTCGCGGTCTCTGAAAGAGCGGTCGTTGCGTCCCTTGTGCTCTTTACCTCCGAATCCCTTGCGGCGGGCATCGTCGCGCCACTCGCTGTCCGACAGGCGGCGCGGTGCCTTGCGCTGGCGCACAGGCTCTTCTTCATCCCCTCCGTGGCGGATAGAGCCTCCGGCGCGGCGGAATGAATTGTAATCGCCGTCGAATATTATGTATTCGCGCAGCTCGCATTCGAGTGCTCCGTTATAGAGCGTCTCACGCAATGACGGAGAGAGTCCTATTTTCTGGAAATACTCCTCGTGGTAGCCTATGATCCATGCGTGATAGCCGGTGAATACATGCTTGAGCTTCTGACCTATCAGTTTATAAAGACCTTCCATATCGGGTGAGCCTATGCGCTCTCCATAGGGCGGGTTAGTGATCAGTATGCCGTCGGCTGGAGCCTCTTCCCATGACGAAAGGTTTTTAACCTCAAGGTCGATATATTTGCCTACGCCAGCCTGCTTGATGTTCTCGCGCGCTATGGCGACAGCTTTAGGTGATAGGTCGGCGCCGTAAATCTTGTGGGTGAACTCGCGCTCTGCGCTGTCGTCATTATAGATGCTGTCGAACAGGTCAGGATCGAAGTCAGGCCATGCCTCGAATGCGAAACGCCGGCGGTATATACCCGGCATTATGCCGGCGCCGATCAGTGCCGCTTCGATCAGGAATGTGCCGGATCCGCACATAGGATCGACCAGCGGGCAGTCGCCGCGCCATCCGCTCTTTAGGATGATTCCGGCAGCAAGCACCTCATTGATCGGAGCCTCGGTCTGAGCCACACGGTAGCCGCGGCGGTGTAGCGACTCGCCCGATGAGTCGAGCGACAGCGTGACGCGGTCGGAGTCGATATGCACATTGATTGCCACATCAGCATCCTGCAGACGTACGCCGGGACGCTTGTCCGGACCGAAACGGTCCTTGAAGAAGTCGACTATGGCATCCTTTACGCGGTAGGTGACGAACCGTGAGTGGGTGAATTCATCGCTGTTGCTCACGGTGTCGATAGAGAATGTCTTGTCGAGCGAGAGCACTGTGGTCCAGTCAAACTCCTTGGTCATCTCATAGAGTTCGTCGGAATCATGGGCGATGAATTTATAGATGGGTTTGAGTATACGCAGGGCTGTGCGGCAGCACATGTTGGCGCGGTAGAGCATCTCCAGGTCGCCCTCGAACGACACCATGCGGCGCCCGGGCTCTACATTTTCTGCGCCAAGTGCGCGTAATTCCTCTGCCAGGACATCTTCCAATCCGTGGAATGTCTTGGCTACCATCTGAAACTGTTTGTCGGAATCCATTTTTATGGTTGTGGTTTGTTGTTTACACGAATGATATTGTCGGGCGCCGCCTGTACGAGGCGTTCACCCGGCGCCACGCTTTCCGTAACCCAGAGGTTGCCGCCGATTACGGCTCCTGCTCCTATAGTGATGCGCCCGAGCACGGTGGTGTTGCTGTAGATCACCACATTGTCGCCTACCACCGGATGGCGTGGCAATCCCTTGACCGGGTTGTGGTCGGCATCGCGCACGAAACTGCGGGCACCGAGTGTCACACCCTGATAGAGCTTCACATTTCTTCCTATGATCGCTGTGGCTCCAACGACAACTCCGGTACCGTGGTCGATCATGAGCCCTTCGCCGATTGATGCCGCCGGGTGGATATCGATTCCGGTCTCGTTGTGCGCCATCTCGGCAATCATGCGCGGTAAAACCGGCACTTCGAGCATGCACAGCTGGTGGGCTATGCGGTGGCTGACGGTTGCGCGGAATCCGGGGTAGGAAAATATAACCTCGGCACGCGAGGTGGCGGCAGGATCGCCGTCGAATGTGGCGTCGACATCCATCTGCAGCACATGGCGCATTGCCGGTAGTGACTCGAGCAGACGTATGGCTCTTTTCGCGGCACATTCTGTCAGACACTCCTCGGTGGCGCAGTTGTCGAAGCGCAGCGCGGCGGCAATCTGCTCGGTGGCGACATCAAGAAGCGCTTCCGCGTCGACCCCCATGTGGTATACGGCGTTGTCGCGGGTCAATGCGCCATCGCCGAAAAAGCCGGGGAACAACAGCCGGCGGCATAATGCTACTATCTCCCGGACTCTTGCCTGAGATGGGAGCGGCGCACCTTGCCGTGCCACGACGGGCAGCGAGTCGATGTCGGAAAGTATCTCCGCGACACGCTTTATTGTGGAGGCGCGCTCAACCGCCGCCCTGTGGCTGTTGTCTATAGTCGTTGACATGTTGCAAAATTAGGCAAAAAGCCGCAAATAGACCTGCTTTGCCGCTCATTTTTTCGTGCGTTAGCTGCAAAGATGATCAAACGTCCATTGGTAAGTTCTAAATATTTGTTGAAGCGGTGGTTTTATTGTATTTTTGTAATCTATCCCGAATGACCATATTGGCGTGAGATATGTCAATATACAATACTAAGATGTAGTACCATGAAAATCAGAGACGAAAGGAAGCAGTGGGTGTTATCGCCGGTAATTACCGGGGTGGTGACCCTCATGATTGCATCAGCCTGTGGCAAGGCTCCGTCGGCATCATCGGAAGTGCCTGTGGATTACGAACGGACGCAGCGCGAGGTGATGACGATTGATCTGTCGGCGAAGTGCCCGGAAAAAGATGTGTACCTGCAGGATTTTGCTGATATCCGGTATGTACCGCTTGAGACTGACAGTAGGTGTGTGATGAATTATCCGGGTGGGATCAGCATCCGTGACGGATATATAATCGTAAAGGATGGCATGGGGCGTCAGGTGTTGGTATACGACTCCGACGGACGTTACATAAGCAAGGTTTCAAGCCATGGTGCCGGACCGCATGAATATCAGATTTTGGCGAACTCTCCGGTTGATTTTGACAATATGCTGATCTATGTGGAGGATGTGTCCGGTTTCAAGGTCTATGACTTTGACGGATATTGGGTGCGGTTCATTCCGAAGCCTGACTATGCAACGGCAAGCCAGCTCTATCTGTATGATTCCGACAGACTCCTGGCGCACTATGAAGCGAGCAAGAGCTATATTGCTGACAGTCTGAAAGGGAATTATTATTTCATAGATCTGAAGACCGGTGCGCGTACGCTTGCGGGAATCCAGATAGATGATCCGGCTTCCAATTCACGCGTCCGCATAGAAGGGGCGCATGCAATAGCGTCGTCTATACCGGTAGCTCCCATGCTCAAGACGGGCGGCCGTGTCGTCGTCTCGGATTATGTGACTCCGGAAGTTTATGAAGGTTCTCCGTCAGGGCTGGATGTGATAATGGATCGCCACGGTAATGGTAAAGGTGTCAATGACGGACGTTTCCTGTCGTCGGTGGCATATCTTACCGATCGGTATGTAGTAATTAGAGCAATCAGAACAGTTGGTGAGGAGGAGGTTGGAAAAGATGACATCTCGGAGATCAGAAGTCTGATATATGACCGTAAGGAGGGAAAGATGTTCGAAGGTGGAATATTGAACCGTGACATGGATGTCACTGCATCAAATCTGTTGGCTGAAGGTTGGGGACATGATCTGCCGGAAAATACGTTTATCGATATCATTTCTGTTGAGGGTCTGCAACGTCTGAACGACAAGGGGCGATTGCACGGGAAGCTCAAGGAAATTGCCGACACGATATCGGACGACGCCAATCCTGTCCTTATGATAGCTACAATACGTGAATAAGTAGTAAAAGTATCTTAAGATCCAGTTACATCATAAAAATCAAGGCGACGCATCATTTCTGACGCGTCGCCTTGTTTATGTCGCCTTGTGCAGTGTGGAAATGTGTCTCAGCTGCAACGGGCGGATGATGTCATTTCCGATCAGCGGATGTTGGGGTTGAGGTCATGCCACTTGTCGATAGCGGGGAGCACGCCCATCTCGATAACCTCGTCGCGGAGGTGGCAGAGGTGCTTGTAGCTTTCCTCGAGGGCTGCTTCCTCGGCAGGTGTGCCCTTAGGCTCGCGTACGGTCACGCCGTTTGCGTCGATGGTGGTCTCCATAGCCATCATGATGTGCTGGAAGTGGTCGTTGTTCACATAGCATCCTGCAGGCCAGGTGAAAGGTTTGCCGCCCATGGCTGCTGCGATCATCTCGATAGATACGTAAGCGGGGCTCTGGAATGATGAACGGCCGCGGAGATCGATGATGTTCTTACCACCCTGGATTACGCGCACTTTGAGTGCCTCCCATTCTCCGTCGGGGAGAGCTTCGGTGCCGATGAGCTCGGTGAGGGGCTTGCCGTCGACAGTTGCTGTCGATGCGAATACTGCCATTTGCTCGCCGTGACCGCCGAATGTGCGGGGATTCTTCACTTCGTCGGGAGAAATCTTGAAGAACTTGGCGAGCTCGCTGCGGAGACGTGTGCTGTCGAGAGCGGCGAGGGTAGTAACCTGTGAGGGCTTCAGACCTGAGTAAAGGAGTGTGATAAGACCGGTGATGTCGGCGGGGTTGAAGATGATCACGATGTGCTTCACATCGGGGCAGTAGGTCTTCACGTCCTTACCGAACTGCTCGGCGATCTGTGCGTTGCCTTTGAGAAGATCCTCGCGGGTCATGCCGGCTTTACGAGCGGCACCTCCAGAGTTGACGATATATTTTGCACCGCGGAGAGCTTCAGCAACGTCAGTGGTATAGGTGAGGTTCACACCCTCGAATGCGCAGTGGCGGAGCTCTTCGTATACGCCCTCAAGTGCGGGTCCGTAGGGATCGTAGATGCAGAGGTTGGGGGTGAGGCGCATCATGAGCGCTGTCTGTGCCATGTTGGAGCCGATCATGCCGGCTGCACCAACGATCACGAGTTTTTCCTGAGTCAGAAATTCCATGAGCTATCAGTTTTAGGTTTTAAGTATGTAGTAATAGTTATAACGTTTCAATAGGGTGAATTGTTCGCACCGCTCAGGGCAATCAATCCATGAGCTTGCGGTAGCGGCGGCGCGGGGGCTCCTTGCCTCCGTTCTGAGCGCGCTTATACTCCTCATAGTCGGAGTATGATCCGGCATAGAACACCACTTTCCCGTCGCCCTCAAACGACAGAATGTGCGTGCAGATACGGTCGAGGAACCAGCGGTCGTGGCTGACAACCACGGCGCATCCGGCGAAGTCGTCGAGACCCTCCTCAAGAGCGCGCAGTGTGTTTACGTCGATATCGTTGGTCGGCTCGTCGAGCAGCAGCACGTTGCCCTCCTCCTTAAGCGCCATAGCGAGATGGAGTCGGTTGCGTTCGCCACCGGAGAGCACTCCGATTTTCTTTTCCTGGTCTGCTCCGGAGAAGTTGAATTTGGAGAGGTAGGCACGTGCGTTTACATCCCTTCCTCCCATGCGGAAGCTCTCCACACCCTGTGAGATCACCTCGTAAACGGATTTGTCGGGAAGAAGATCGTGGTGCGTCTGGTCGACGTATGCCACTTTCACTGTCTCGCCCACCTCGAATGATCCTGCATCGGGCTGCTCCTGACCCATGATGAGGCGGAACAGGGTTGTCTTGCCGGCGCCGTTCGGTCCGATGACGCCTACGATTCCGTTCGGGGGGAGGGAGAAGCTGAGGTCGTTGAACAGCTGTTTTTTGCCGAACGCCTTGGCGAGTCCCTGCGCCTCGATCACCTTGTTGCCGAGGCGGGGACCGTTTGGAATGTATATCTCAAGACGCTCCTCGCGTGCTTTCTGGTCTTCATTGAGAAGTTTGTCGTAGCTTGAAAGGCGTGCCTTTCCCTTAGCCTGACGTGCTTTGGGAGCCATGCGCACCCATTCGAGCTCGCGCTCGAGTGTCTTGCGGCGTTTGCTCGCCTGCTTCTCTTCCTGCGCCATGCGCTTGGTCTTCTGGTCGAGCCATGATGAATAGTTGCCCTTCCATGGAATACCCTCGCCGCGGTCAAGCTCAAGGATCCAGCCTGCCACATGGTCAAGGAAGTAACGGTCGTGGGTGATGGCGATGACGGTGCCGGGATATTGCTGCAGATGCTGCTCCAGCCAGTCGATCGACTCGGCGTCGAGATGGTTGGTCGGCTCGTCGAGCAGCAGCACGTCGGGCTGCTGGAGGAGGAGGCGTATCAGTGCCACGCGGCGGCGCTCGCCACCGGAGAGCGTGCTGACTTTCTGGTCGTCGGGCGGACACTGCAGTGCGTCCATGGCGCGCTCGAGCTTGGAATCGATGTTCCAGGCGTCGGCGGCGTCGAGTGCGTCCTGAAGTTCAGCCTGGCGGGCGAGCAGTGCGTCGAAGTCGGCGTCGGGATCAGCGAACCCCTCATTTACCTTGTCGAACTCGGCGAGCATATCCATTATGGGCTGCACGCCCTCGCGGACAACCTCTATTACAGTCTTGTCAGGGTCGAGCTTCGGATCCTGCTCCAGATAGCCTACAGAGTAGCCCGGTGCCCAGACCACCTCACCCTGGTAGCTTTTGTCAAGCCCGGCGATGATTTTCAGAAGCGATGATTTTCCGGAGCCGTTCAGACCGATGATACCGATTTTTGCGCCGTAGAAAAATGAGAGGTAGATGTTTTTGAGCACCTGCTTCTGCGGCGGATAGGTCTTGCTGACGCCTACCATTGAGAATATTACTTTCTTGTCGTCTGCCATGTGTCGGATGGTGGATGTATTCTGTCAGTAAACCGGTTATTTGCGTTTCGGGGCGTAGCGCACGGGATAGTCGCATGTGGTGCGTCCGGCTATGATGTTGTTGAGCTTGCTCTTGATGAGCTGTCGGCGTATCGGGCTGACATGGTCGATGTAGAGCTTCCCTTCGAGGTGGTCGCACTCGTGTTGCACGATGCGCGCGAGAAATCCTGAGATCTCCTCCTCATGCGGGGTGAAGTCGGCATCAAGCCAACGGAGGCGTATATGCTCCGTGCGGCTGACGTTTTCCGAGAGCCCAGGGAGTGAAAGGCATCCTTCCGAGCGACTTATGCGTTCGCCGTCAAGTATTTCGATCTCCGGATTTATGAGGGTGAACTTGCGCCCCGCGCATTCGGGGAAATTTTCTCCCACAGGATCGGCATCGATCACCACCAGGCGGATGTTTTTGCCGATCTGGGGCGCGGCGAGTCCTACGCCGTCGGAGGCATACATGGTTTCAAACATGTCGTCGATCAGGCTCTTCAGTTCCGGATAGTCCGGCTGCAGATCGTCGGAGGTTTTTCTGAGCACCGGGTGCCCGTAGAGATATACTGGTAGTTTCATTTCTTACTGTCCAAATAACTGTTGAGGATGATAACGGCAGCCATGCGGTCAACGGCTTCCTTGTCGCGCCGCTGTGTGCGGGTCATTCCGGCTTCAAGCATGGCACGGTGGGCGAGTACGGAGGTGAAACGTTCGTCCCACATGACTATTTCCATGCCGGGGAGAGCCTTGCGAAGTCTTCCAAGGGCGGGAGTGATGAAGCGCATGGAGTCGGAGTCATTGCCGTGCATGTCGCGCGGATATCCGACTATGATTTTGTCGACAGTCTCGCGTGAGATATACTCCTGTATCCACCGCAGCAGTTCGCCCTGTGAAAGCGTCGCAACAGGCTGTGCCGTAATTTGCAGCGTGTCAGTGGCGGCGATTCCGCACCGCCGCTGTCCGTAGTCTATTGCCAATAATCGTCCCACAATGCAAAGTTACGATTTTTTTCGATAAACACACTCTAAAACCGATTTGAAATGCGGCGCTTATGGGGTGGGTGGTGTGTGGGAGGTTAAAAAGTGCGGAGAAGAGAGTAGAGGCGGTGGAGGGGGAGCCCCATGACGTTGTAGAAACTTCCGCGGATGCCGCGTATAGCCGCCGCTCCGATCCATTCCTGTATGCCGTATGCCCCGGCTTTGTCGAGCGGGGTGTAGCGGGTCACGTAATAGTCGATCTCCTCATCCGTGAGCTCGGAAAACTCGACTTCGCTGACTGCCGAAAAACTCTCCGTACGCACCGTGGCGCCGCGCTCGCCTATAGCCGCCACGGCTACTCCCGTGACAACGCGCTGTGTGCGTCCTGACAGTCTGTGGAGCATACGGCGTGCGTCGGCTTCGCCGGTAGGCTTGCCAAGCACCTCTTCGCCGAGAAGCACGATAGTGTCAGCAGTGATGCAGAGTGTTCCGGCGGGCAATGATGATGTGTATGCCGCGCTTTTCTTTAGCGCAAGATATTCCGGAATGCGTTCGGGGGTGAGATCCGAAGGGTATGATTCGTCAACATCAATGCCGGGAGCTATGGTGAACGGGATATCGAGCATTCCCAGCAACTCGCGGCGGCGTGGCGATGCGCTCGCGAGCACTATATCATATCGGTTCAGGTTGTCGAGCGGGTTGTTCATGGCTATGTCGTTTACCAGCCGAATGCGTGATGGTCGGTCATCCACTCGCCGCGGTCGCGCAGCAGTTGCTCGAGCAGGTCGCGCGCCACTCCGTAACCTCCCGCCACGGGGGATATGTAGCGAGCTATCTGTTTTATCTCCGGCGCGGCGTCGGCGGGGGCGACCGGTAATCCGACATGGGTCATAGCCTCATAGTCGGGTATGTCGTCGCCCACGTATGCTATCTCCTCCGGAATCAGCCCATTGTCGCTGAGCCAGCCTTTCAGAAGGGGGATCTTGCGCGATGCTTTGGTGAATATATCGGTTATGCCGAGCGCGCGGTAGCGCACCTCGATTGCCGAGGAGTCGGCGCCGGTTATTATGGCGATCTTCAGCCCGCGTTTCACGGCAAGCTGCAGTGCGTATCCATCCTTGATGTTTACCATGCGCAGGGGATGCCCATCGGCATCCATCGGAATGGTTGACGGAGAGAGAACGCCGTCGACATCGAATACCACGCCGCGGATTTGGCTAAGGTTGAAATCAATCGCGCTCATCGGCTGTATATGTTTTCATTATGCTCTCGGATATGGCGGCATAGACGCGCGCGTCGTCGGCGTCAAGCGCGTGGATGTGTGCCGAGACGATCCGTTTGTCGCCGCGCCGTGCGGGGCCGGTCTGTGCGTCCAGTGGAGGCATCTCCATAGCCTTGCGCGTGGTCTCGGTGATCAGTGGGTATAGCACGGAGAGGCCGTCGCCGGTCTGGCGCAGTAGACGGTCGGCTATCGCCCATAGGTGGTTGGTGAAGTTGCAGGCGAATACTGCGGCTGCGTGGATGCGGCGCCGCTGCCGGCTGTCGGCACAGCGCACGCGCGAGCTGATCGCCGAGGCGACCTCGCGGATTCGTTCGAGTGTAGCCGGATCGGCAGCCTCAATGTAGACCGGAACGTCCGACAGCTCTGTCACGCGCCCCTTCGTGAACGTCTGTAGCGGATATAGCACACCGTATGTGTCGGTGATGGGGCTTAGGGCGTCGGCGTTTACCGAGCCGGAGGTGTGCACCCATAGTCCGTCGCGTGCGGTGAGACGGCTGGCGAGCGATGCTATGCCGTCGTCGGTCACGGTTATGATGTATATGTCGGCGTCATGGCGTATCTCGGCGAGGTCTATTATGGCGTCGGCGCCGACCTCTGCTGCGAGTTCGGCTGCGTGATACGGGTTGCGGCTCCACACCTGGCTGACGTTGTAGCCGGCATCCTGCAGCGCCGGGGCAAGCGACCAGGCGACATTGCCCGAGCCTATCAGTACACAGTTTTTCATTCGGTCACTCTCCAGTTGCCGATATGAACCTTCTCCCACAGAGCCTTTGCCGGATCAAGCGGGCGACGCTGCTCATCGGGGTGCCCGATAGTGATTATGCACAGCACCGGATACTGTTCGGGTATTCCGAGGAGTTCGGCTACGCATTGCTCCGAGGGGGTGCCGTCGGCGGCGAATCTGCCGCGCATCTGCACCCAGCAGCTCCCCAGTCCGAGGTCGGCAGCCTGGAGCTGCATGAATGTGGCGGCGATGGAGGCATCCTCTACCCAGGCATCGCTTGCCGAGGGGTCGCCGCACACCACGACGGCGAGCGCGCAACGCCCTACAGGCACGGCACCTGCCTGTTTGCAATCGGCAAGGCGTGTCAGCATGTCGCGGTCGTCGACGCATACGAACTGCCAGGAGCGTGAGTTTTTCGACGTCGGCGCCATCAGTGCGGCTTCGAGGATGGTCTGCACCTGTTCGGGTGTAAGTGGCTCTGCCGTGTAGCTACGTATGCTCCGGCGGTTGATGATCAGATCGTGGAATGAGTGCATAGCAGGGTTTTGGTATGAAGATGAGGATAGAGGTGTTTGGGTTGACAGAGTGAGGGATCAACGGCGGCGGTACACCCATCCGTCGGGGTGTATGGCGCTGAATGCGGGATCGTCCATGCGTGTGCGAGCCTCGGCGACGCTTGTGCCGGTGGCGGCGTAGACGCGGAAACGTCCGTCGCTCTCAAGCACACTCAGTTGCTCCGTGGGGCGCTTCGTCATGTAGCGGTCAGCCTCGGCAGCGGTGGCGTGCGACGATACTATAAGGAAGTAACGGTCGGCACGGTTCATGCGGAATGCCGCAGTCGGTTCGGCTGTCGAGAAGCCGGCGTCGGGGGCGGTTATGAACAGCGCACCGGAGGCTTCGGGCACAGGCGTGGGTTCCGGAATGGTAACCGACGGTGCGCCTATCGAGGCGAACTGGCGTGAGCTACGGTCGATCAGTACTGGTGTCGACAGCACGGTGCCGAGTGCGAGCAGCACAGCGACAGAGGCGGCGACACGTCCAAAGCGGCGCAACGGTGTGATGCGGAGCACGCGTACGGAGTCCGTATCGTCTGCCGTTTCCGTATCTGCAGTAAATGCAGGGAGGAGAGTTACCGTCGGCAGTCCGACGAACGATGCGGCGGCAACCGAGGTGGCATCGGCGCACGGTTGGAACTGCATAGCCCCCTGCGAGTCGCGGTAGAAGCGCCCGATACGCGGCAGGTTAACCTCTCCGGCTACATCATAGACCCGCATCATCTCGTCGATGGCGGAATCCACAGTCGCGACAGCTGCCTGATAGCCTATACCCTCGCGGCGTGCCACGGATGCGGCAAGCATACCGTCGTTATGGCTCACGGCGGGGTTGAAGGCGAGCGTGCGTGTCGGTGGCATGAACAATCCATCTTCGATGCGTGCAGCGACACGGTGGGCTATCAGCGCGCCGAACCGGGGAAGCACCACGCAGTCGTGATGCATCACCAGAAACTGTATATGTTGAAGAATGGTATTCATACTGATATATTAATGTGTAGCCGCTATGGATGGTTCCGGCATGGCGGTATTCGTTGCAAAATTACCAACTTTTGTGAAAATTTCCAAAACAAAATTTCAATCCCTCGCATCACCTCGCGCTCCTCGCCTTTTGCTCAGTGGTATTGTATTAGGCGCCTCGTGATCAGTTGCTCGGTACAGTTCTTATTTACCATCCGGATGGTGTTCTGTGTTGTTCTGTCTGTTCCTGTGGTGGCATCGCTATGCGATGGCTGAAAGTTCTGTGTTGCAAGTCTTTTATTTGTCAGCTATACAGAGGTGGAAAGAGACTGCAACACAGAACTCTTTTGTTGCTGTCGCAACAGGCACGGAACAGAAAGAACGACACGGAACTTTTATGGCAAGAGGCGCAGGTTTTCAGAGCGTGGGTGAGGCGGAGGTTGTGGGGGCGGAGGTATGGCGCAGCCTACCTCCGTGAATGTGCTTCTATCTGAGAAGGGTGAGTATATAGAGAGGTTGGCTGACTAGTGGAATCGACAGGTTTAGGGTCAGAGAGTGGGCGTGTTGAGAGTGGGCGGTGGAAAAACGAGAGTTAGCCAGAACTATTAGTTAATTTGCCGATAGCAGAATTCAACTAAATGGTAGCTCACGTTACAGGATTAACATTGTGTACTTTACACGGCTATAAGCAAAGAATAAGGCATGCACTTGCTTTTATTTCACTGACCCCATGAATAAATTACTTAAATTTAATAAATATGATCGCTGGATTGGCGTCAGAATCCATACCATTAAGAGGCTGATATGAATCAGAAAATTTATTGGGCTTATCGGTTATATATTGGTATGTTGTGTTTGGGTCGATGACAGAAATGAAGTAATCGTTATCACTCTCGTTAAAGCCAATCATGCCTAACATCATATTCTGCTGTATGTCCGCGATACCAGAAATGTCATCTTCTATGGAATCATCAAACGTTTTAGTTAGACCTGTATTTCTGTCATATAAATAAAAGTGTATTTTATCTTTGTTTAAACCCAACAACAAAAGATGACTCTTGGAGTGTGCCATTCCCACAATGATTTCCCCATTGACATCAGATCGTCTTTTTGCTTCGTTGATCTCTTTTGTGCTTGCTGCGTCATCATTCTCAACAAATGTCATTTTGTAAGACCGCTTATCAGCAGGTATAATCACATCAATATCATTCCCACTGGAATAATGCAAGTATTCCCCATTCCTGTACTCAATAAAATCAACGGTTTTGGGACGGCTCTGATAGTCACCGATGCTGACCATGCTGCATATCGTATCACCAGATTCTGCAAAAAGCATAACGCTGTTCCCATTCGGGAAAGGACGTTCGAATGACGCGATTATTCCTTCATCAATTTTACGGATTGTACCTCCGCTTTGTAGAGGAGAAATTTCACGAAAATCGGTGGGCATATTAAGATTGCGGATGATTATTTTGTCAGTTGCCATGACATAACAATATCCGTCGGCAATATCGAAATCTGTAAGATACTTGACTTCGCCGGGGGCGGGACCGACAAGATTTAATAGCCCGACAAAATTACCGGCGGAATCAAAGTGGTAGAGCTTTTGTGCAGATAGCACATAAATTTGTGATCCCCGAACCTTTATTGCGTCAATCTGACCGATAAGTATGGAGTCATTAGTTTCAAGAGGAACTACCTTGATTGATTCTACATACTCCGAGAGTTTCGACATTCCAGACTCCGTTATGCTTGACTTTTCTACAATAGCAGAGTTTTCCTTATCTTTTTTACCGCAACAGGATAGTAGAATAGTTAGTATAGCGATTGGTAAAATTTTATATGATTTCATATTAAATACGGTTATATATCAATATTGTGACTTATACCTATAGATTTATGTTCTGAGCATAACGCCGATTACAGGTTTTCATTTTTCTGGTGAGCGTGATACAGTATTTGTGCAATAGCTGCATCGCATCTCAATGTCACAAAGTTACAGAAAAAAGCATATAAATAAAGATTTAATTATTTTTTTTAGTAGATGACAAAAATTAATTTTTGTCAGTTATATGATTGATTTTTAAT
>CAJUKU010000013.1 GCA_910587425.1 uncultured Muribaculaceae bacterium | reverse complement strand
GAGCACCTGACTGTTAATCAGGGGGTCGTTGGTTCAAGCCCATCCTGAAGCGCGATAGTTGGTTTTTATAAAAAGCTTCAGTAGCTCAGTTGGTTAGAGCACCTGACTGTTAATCAGGGGGTCGTTGGTTCAAGCCCATCCTGAAGCGCTATAAGGAAAGACAACAAGGTGATGGGTTTCCATGCGTGAGCACAGAAATCCATTTTTTTGTGCCTGTTGTTCAGAACTCAGAGCAGTTTTCCGCTGATATTACAC
Organism: uncultured Muribaculaceae bacterium; assembly: GCA_910587425.1. Classification (GTDB taxonomy): domain Bacteria; phylum Bacteroidota; class Bacteroidia; order Bacteroidales; family Muribaculaceae; genus Paramuribaculum. The sequence goes on along the minus strand of CAJUKU010000013.1, from coordinate 61,870 downwards.
AATGTATAGGCACCCCGCAGTCCGAGGCGAGCATGCAGAAAGGCGTTTCTGAGCACGATCCTGTGGAATAGTGACAGGGTTGGAGACTTGATTGTTGTGTGAAAAAGATCCATGGCGAGGTCACGATGTCCCTCGATGTGGTATTGAGCGGCAAGAATGATGCGGCGGTAACAGATGGCATTTTCGAGATGATTGCGGTCCGGTCTGCCCGACCGTTCTATTGTCTCCGACATTAGATCCATGATTTCTTCCCATTGTCCTGATTTTGATGAGAAGTCAACGCCTGTTATGGACTCTACCTGAGGATATACGTTGACCAGCGTCTCATTGACGACTTTTATGCGTGGAGACCGGAGCATGATGCGTAACCCGAGCTCATAGTCGTCCCACACCATCACTGATGGATTCCATCCTCCTGTAGTGTTGAAGAATCCGAGCCGTGAAGCGTATCGCTGTGTGGAAAGAAAGCTATGCATGATATGATGCACTATCCCCGGGTGCTCCGTATTCGGTTTTGTTGACAACACGGATCCATCGGAAAGGTGGGATTTTATTCTCCAACACACGATATCGGTACCGGCGTCGGCATTGAACTCAGTCATAGCCCTACGGATGAGACCATCGCCCATGGTATCGTCGGAATCAAAGAAAAATAGTACGGAAGATTCCGCGAATCCGGATTGTATGACCCATTCCACTCCATGTTGCCGTGCTACGGCTGCACCTCTACGAGGCTCGCATAGGAACTTTATGGGGCGTTTAGCTGCTGAATTACGGGTGATCCACTCGCTTATAACCTGTGGTGTGGCGTCGGTCGAGGCATTGTCGACAATCACAAGTTGCATTTCGGGATAGTCCTGAGCCATTATGCTGTCGAGGCATCGTTCTATGAGGTGCGCGCGGTTGTATACCGGTACGATAACTATTGCATTGGTGTCGCTCATGATGATGGTGAGTCTTCAGGTGTATTAGAGAATGTAGCGGTGGATAAGTGAGGGTATTGTCGTGGAGTCACGGGCAGTTTTTGTTAGAGCAATTTACCTCGGATTGTACACAATGTGTATGCTCCACGCAGTCCGAGCCGTGTGTGATGGTAAGCCGCACGGAGTACATTCCGGTGCATCCTGGAGAGCACAGGCGAGCGTAGCGTATGGAGCATCAGGTCAGTTGCAAGATCGCGTCGACCTTCGATATTATATTTTGCGGCGAGAATGGCACGTCGGTAACATACAGCACGTTCAAGATGCATTCGGTCTTTTCTGCCGGATAATGCTATCGATTTTGAGATCAGATCGGTTGTCTCTTCCCATTTCCCAGCCTTGGATGAGAAATTCATTCCTGTTATTGAGTCAACCTGTGAAAAAACGTTGACCCATACCTCATTGATAACCTTTATGCGTGGCGAGCGCAGCATTATGCGCACGCCAAGTTCCCAGTCATCCCAGACCTTTGCCTCCCGATTCCACCCTCCTGTCGTGAGGAAGAATCCGAGCCGGGAAGCATAGCGTGCGGTGGACAGGAAAGCATGTACTATGTGGTGTTCGATTCCGGGATTGACCGGATTGGACTTTGATAGGCTGATCCGCCCGTCAAGACGGTGTCGCCTTGCACACCAACATAGGATGTCGGTCGCCGGATCGGTTTTGAATTCGTTCATTGCACGCCTGACCAGTTCCGGTTCCATTGTGTCGTCAGAATCGAAGAAGAATATGACAGAATCCATGGGCATTCCGAGTGAGGCGACCCACTGGACACCGTGCTGACGTGCGGCAGCGGCTCCCCGGCGGTTTTCGGTTAGGAGTCTGGCGGGATATTTCCAAACAGGATTGCGGTTAATCCATTCTCTGACCACTGTGGCTGTGTCGTCGGTCGAGGCATTGTCGACAACTATGAGTTGCAGAGCGCTGTAGCCCTGCTCTTTTATGCTGTCAAGGCATCGGCAAATAAGATGTCGGCGATTATAGACCGGGACTATTACGATTGCAGTGTTTTTATCCATGCATGGTCGTTTACGTAGTTCATGGAAGGAATCGGTGCAGTATCGTCGGAAGTGTCATAGACCCGCGTGGTGTCTCTGCACGGACTTCGTCGAAAATTGCCCTCAGCGTTTTCCTTTGGCAGCGTGGCGCGCGGCGCGCCTTTGCAGCTATATAACGGAGTGTTTTGCGGCAAAATTGTATCAGTAGTCTGTCTTCTATGTTATAGGCACGTGCAAGCGTCAGGTGCATCCGGAGATCGATGGCGACGCGGCGTGCTTGCACTGCCGGGTCGGGTTGGCGTGTGATGCTTATATTGTCTGTAGTGTAATGAACGGTATCGGTGCCGATTGAATAGGCTACCCCGGCGTTCAACAGTGCGCAGATCAGTGGCAGATCCTCGCATCCGAAAGCGTGGTTGCGTACAAGATCCCTGTTGTCATGCATGAGTTTCAGCGCATCATCGCGCCGGTACATGGATGCGGAGAGAAATACCGGGGGATAGCCGGATGAAGTCAGTTGATCAATGAGTAAACTGCGGCTGTCTATTTTGCCGGTACCGGGTAGCGCGGAATGTCCGTAGCCGCCGAATGCTATCGATACGTCAGGATTCGCTGTCAGTGCCTCATATTCCAGTTGCAGTTTGTGTGGGTGGCTCCAGTAATCGTCGCCGGCACAGTCGGTGATGAATCTACCGCGCGCTGCCTCAAGGCATTGGAAGTAGTTTTTCACAACCCCTTTGCGTGGCGCGGAGGGCATTAGGCGTATTATGTCGGGATAGCGAGCGGCAAAGTCTAGACAGATCTCGCGCGTGGAATCGGAAGAGGCATCATCGCCTATGAGTATCTCATAACTTGGGACGCAGGATTGCGCGAGTACGCTGTCGATGGCTCTCGCAATGGTCTGCTCCTGATTGTAGGTCAGGACGATGACGGTTATCTCCGGTATCATAGTTCGATAAGTTCATTCACCCATTGCGGGCGCCGGCGCGATGCATCGAATTCCGCTTCCCATCTGGAGCGTGCTCCCCGGCGCAGGTTTTCAGTGCGAATGCGACTGTCGAGCATCGGTGCAATTCCTCTTACGAATTCTTCGGTAGTGGGTGCGTAGGGGAGGAGCAGTCCGCACTCATCGTCGACAATCTCACTTATCCCTCCGGCATCGTTTGCCACAATGGGAACGCCGTGCATTATAGCCTCGCATAAGGCTATTGGCGTGCCTCCCTCGCTGTCGGACAGCAGTATAGCCCAGTCGATGTGGCGCGTATTGTAGATGTGGTGCACTTCGTCGTTGGTGAGTCCACCGAGGTGTTCGATGATAAGGTTGGTGGGCTTCTCTCCGGCGGGATCGAGTTCGTTCTTCAGTGCTCCCTCGCCGGCTACGATCCATCTTACGGGAGTCGTGCGCGCCACGGCGAGCGCTACCATGAAACTGCGCATCTGTGCGATCCTTTTGGGGTGCTCCATGCGGCAGACGGTGATGAATACGGTTGCGCCACAGGCGTCGGCCGGTGCGGGGTCATGATTGTCGAGACAGCCGAGATAGCGTATCCGCACTCTGTCGGGCGTGATTCCGATCTCTTCGCAGATTTCTCGGCGGCGGCTGTGGCTGACGGCGTAGAGAGCGGTGAGCTTGCCGGATGCCTTGCGGCGCATAGCTAATGCCCTGTATGGATATCGTGATGAGGTACGTCCATGGTCGATCGCAACCATTCTGATGCCGGAGCGTCGCAGCAGCATAGGCGCGGCTGCGACGTAGTTGAACCAGTTGCTTATGAACAATGTGCGTGAGGTGTCGATTCCGTTTGAACGGATCCACTTTCGGAGTGCGCGCGCAAAGGCGTGAGCTTTGACCGAGAATGTTATTGTCCTGATTTTGTACGGTTCTTTCCAGAAGCGTGACCGGAGCATGGCTGCCGGTGCGAAACGGATCAGCCGGAACGGGTCGCGGCAGTTGTCGGGGTTATCGCGCCAAAAATAATCGATGCGCACGTTGGGCGGCAGGGGTTGCGTGTAGATTTTGTCGCCTTTGTTTCGGCTCGGCACTATTATCACCTCACTGAATCTTTTGGCAAGAGCCCTTACGTCGGGGTCGATGAACACAGGTTCGGTACCTCCCCCAAAAGGGTAGGTTGAGGTGATGACTACGGCTGTTGTGTAACGGTTGTCCATCAGAGGGCAAAGGTGGTGAGCAGTGCGGTGCTGATGAGCATGTAGATGAGCATGCCGATGATGTCGTTGGTGATGGAGATGAAGGGACCGGTGGCAAGCGCGGGGTCGATCTTCAGTTTCTCGAGCGTGAGGGGCACGAATGTGCCGAACACAGAGGCAAAGATCACCACCGACATGAGCGAGAGTGATACGGAGATAGTGGTGGTGTGATGCGCGGCTCCGAGCTTGAAGAAGTTGTAGACAAAGACGAGGAACGAGATTATGCAGCCGTTGATGAGTCCGACGCCGAGTTCCTTGACGAGCTGCCGACCGGAATTGCGTATATCGAGCGAGCCGTTGGCAAGTCCCTGCACGACGATAGCCGAGGACTGTGTGCCGACATTTCCGCCGGTGCCACCGATGAGCGGGATGAAGAGGGCGAGTGTGGGGTCGACTGTGAGTCCGGCTTCGAAATTGCCGAGTATGAGTGAGTTGCCTATGCCGCCGAGCATTCCGACAAGAAGCCAGGGAAGACGCGCCTTGGTCTGGGTGAAGAGGGTGTCGTCGGTCTCGACGTCGCTGGAGAGACCTGATGCGAGCTGATAGTCACGTTCGGTAGACTCGCGCACCTGATCCATCACGTCGTCGACGGTTATACGTCCGACGAGACGCCCGATGCTGTCGACGACCGGCATAGCTACGAGGTCGTATTTCTGGAAGTCGAGCGCCACTTCATCGATCGGTGTGTCATCCTTGACCGATGCGGGGTTCTCCTCCATGACATGTTTGATTTTGGAGACGGAAGGGTGGGTCAGCAGGGTTTTGAGGGGGAGAATTCCGCGGAGACGGTAGTCGTTGTCGACCACGTAGACGTAGTAGATCTCGTCCATCTCCTCCGCCTGCATGCGCATCTGCTTGATGCATTCGGGCATGCTCCAGTTCTCGTTGACCACGATCATCTCGGTGCCCATGAGACCGCCGGCGGTGTCCTCGTCGTATTTCAGCAGGTCGATGATGTCGCCCGCCTGCTCCACGTCGTCGATGTGCGAGAGGATCTTGTCACGGTCCTCCTCGTCGAGTTCCTGTATGATGTCGACGGCGTCGTCAGTGTCGAGGTGGTCGATGAACTGCTTGGCGATCTCCTCTGCAGGCATGTTGCTGAGGAGTTTGCGCCGGTCGTCCTCGTCAAGCTCCATGAGCACGTCGGCGGCGAGATCGTCGTCAAGCAGTTTGTATAGGAATTCCGCTTCCTCGAGGTCGAGTTCCTGATACAGTTCTGCGATATCGGCGGGGTGAAGATCGGCAAGCTCTGCGCGTGCGGCGTCTTCATCGCGGCGTTCGATGATACCGCGGATGTGCTCGAGGTATTCGTGTGTGTACTCCTTCATGGGCTTATCGTGCGGAATCGCCGCGGAGTGATGTTATCAACAGGGTCAGTTCGATGAACTGCTGCACTGACAGCTGTTCGGGACGGAGGGAGAATATGGGATCGTCGGGGAGGGTGGCGCCGCCGCATAGTCCGCGGAGCGAGTTGCGGAGAGTCTTGCGGCGCTGTCCGAATGATGTCTTGACGATAGTCTTGAAGAGGCGCTCGTCGCATCCGAGATCGGTCACGCTGTTGCGGGTCATGCGTATTACTCCGCTTTTCACTTTTGGCGGTGGGTTGAATACATCCGGATCGACGGTGAAGAGGTATTCGATATCATACCATGCCTGGAGCAGGACGCTGAGTATGCCGCGCGCTTTTGTGCCTGGACCGGCGGCAAGACGCTCGGCAACTTCTTTCTGTAGCATTCCTGAACAGCAGACCACTCGGTCGCGGTAGTCGAGCACATGGAAGAATATCTGCGAGGATATGTTGTATGGGTAGTTGCCTATGACGCATATCTGCCCCGGAGTGTCGACTATGGTGTCGAGGTCTGTCTTAAGGAAGTCGCAGTCAAGTATCCTTTCGCCGAGCTGCGGGAAATTGCGGCGTAGGTATTCGACGCTTTCGCCGTCGATCTCCACAACTGTCACATCATGCCCTTCTTCGAGCAGGAACTGTGTCAGTACACCCATTCCGGGACCGACTTCAATGACGGGTAGCTGCTTGTAGCCGTCGAGTGTGGCGGCTATGCGGCGAGCCACGTCGAGATCGGTTAGAAAATGTTGCCCGAGAGCTTTTTTTGGCTTTACTTGCTGCATGGCGTTGTCGTTTTAAAAAACCGTACTCACCGGGTCGTGAACCGGGTGGTTATGCAAAGGTAACAATTTTGCCACGTGCTGCAATGCTTCGTGCAGCTATTTTTAACAGCCCGGAAGTATTCAGAATGCCACTCCGATACGCACGCATGCCTGATGCAGTCCGTCAATGTCGTTGTAGCCCTCCGGACTCTCGTATGGTTGCATGCCGTTATATACGTACGACAGTGTGAGATAGCTGCGGAAGTTTTTGCCACGTGCGAGATTGACACCGATGCCGGGCGACAGGTATAGTCCGGAACGGGTGGTATTGTCGGAGAGGTTGTTGAACACTATCCCTCCGCGGAGGTCGAAAAAGCAGAGCGATGGCGCGGTCCGGAAGCTTGACCGGAAGAGGGCGTAGACCGGGAATGCACGGTTGCTGTTGTTGACCATCATGTTGATCGCCGCACCGACACCGAGCGCGTCGACGATGCCTCCGCGGTAGCCGAAGTATGCGTCGAGATTGAGTGTCGACATGTCGTGCGACGACAGATCTATTCCTCCGCCGAGGTCGGCACCCCACACGAAGTGTGAGGGTGTCTGCGCATGAATTGCACCGGGCACGATTGCCGCCATTATTGCCAGGAGGAGCGCTATTGCCTTTTGTCTCATCATGTTCATGATTGTTTGGTGAGTACCACGCACGCCCAACGGTCGAGTTCGGTCGCGTCGTCAAATCTCATTCCGCAGCGTTCGGCTTCGGCGCGGATCATGTCGACGTCGTCGGTGTAGAATCCGCTGAGCATCATCCTGCCGCCTTGACGCAGGGCTGCCGCATAGGCATGCATGTCGGCAAGTATTATGTTGCGGTTTATGTTTGCGAGCAGCATGTCGGCATTGTCTATGCCGCTGATACATTTCACGTCACCCTCATGCAGGTTTATAGTTGATGCGACGCCGTTGATCTGGACATTCTCGATTGCGTTGACGTAGGCTGCGGGGTCGATTTCCACGGCATCTACTTTCGCGGCACCGCGCATGGCTGCGAGAATCGCCAGGATCCCGGTGCCGGTACCCATGTCGATCACATGCATTCCGTTGATGTCGTTGTCGAGCAGCCGCATAGCCATCTGTGATGTCGTGGCATGGTGTCCGGTGCCGAATGCCATTTTCGGGTCGATCGCTATGTCGTATTCACACTTCGGTATGTCGGTGTGGAATGAGCTGTGGATCACGCAGCGTCCGGCTATGACAATGGGTTTGAAATAATTCTTCTCCCACTCCTGATTCCAGTCGCGCCCCTCGATCTCAGTTGCGGTGGTTGTGAAAGCGGCGGGAATCGGCACGGCGTCGAGTGCGGATTGCAACGCTTCGGCAGAGTATTTCTCCTTGCGGACGTATGCGGTAAGTCCGTTTGCGTCGGGTACGAATGTCTCATAACCGGCATCGGCGAGCATTGCGGCGGCGATGTCGGTTATATCTTCAGAGCAGGGTGTCGCATCGATGCGCACCTCAATATAGTCGTTCATTGCAGCAAGATGATGTGATGATTGGTCGGGTGCGAGGAGGAAATGGGAGGAGTGAGGAGAGAGGGGGCGGGGGAGTCTGTCGTGTCAGTGCCTGAATAGGGAGTAGACTCTCTTTCCGAGGCGGAACGCGAGCACTGCGTAATCTACGTAGTTCAGGCTTCCGAAGAGTTTCCCTACTATTCCGGACGTCGCCGGCATACCGTAGCCGCCGTACAGGCGTCGTGATGTGGTGGTGAGCCGTTCCTTTGCGATCTCAAGACGTGCCATCGTGAACGCCCGGCGGTAGCGGAGTTCGTCGATGCTGTAACCGCGCCATTTCGGCTCGGTAACGGTGGCGTTATTGTTTTCGTTTTCTTTCATGATGCGGAAGTCAGGATAGGAACAGCCGGCTTACAAAGCGCGACACGGGGTTAAGTATCAACGGCTTTCTCAAGAGGAACAATAGTCCGATTAGCAGCAGGTAGAAGAAACTCATGCAGGCGTATGCCCATGCGAGCGATATCGCTTCGGAGAGCCAGTGGGCGATAGCGAGCGAGAGGAAGAAGAAAAATATTATTCCGAGCATGAATGCACCGATCGATACTGCCGCAGCTGTGAGCAGCATCGTCACTTTTTCGGCAGCCGTAAGTTTGGCGTATTCTATATTGAGACGGAAGAATTTTTGGAATTCTTGCCAGAGATGTTCGTAGACGTGACTGTTGTCAGCCATATTATGCGATGTGTGTGTTGGTTGTTTTGACTGGTTGTGTGATGTGTTGTTGCCGTGAGTTGTGACCGGATGGCATCATGCACCTGTTGCGCGACCGGCGGCATCAGGCTGTGGAGCGGGATGTCGCGCCGGCAGCGCAATCTTTTTGTGCACGCTGTGACAGCGTTTCAATCAGTGTGGCAGAGTGTCGCGATCAGTCGTCGATCTCGTTCGTGAGTTGCTCTACGAGTGCGTCGATTTCATTGTCGGAGCAGAGTATGCCTTTCTTCTGAAGGATCTCCTTGATCTTGCGGCGTGTCACTTCGCCCTTTTCCGGGGCGAGCAGCATGGCGGCGGCTGTGCCGACGATAGCTCCGCCGACAAATGCGTACAGTATGCTGAGGTTGCTCATTTGTAGTGTCGTGTTTAGTGTTTTGAAGAATTTGTGTCAGGTGTCGGTCTGGAGACCGGTATCGCGGTTTTTAACCCTTGATTTCGTCGGCGATTTCGTCGGCGAGCTCCTCGATCTTGCTCTTTTTGAGCTTGATGCCTTTTTCCTTGAGGTATTTCACTATCTCATCGCGGGTTGTCTCACCTTTTTCAGGGGCAAAGAGCAGACCTACTGCGGCACCTGCGATAGCACCGCTGATGACAGCGAGAACGATGTTTAATGGTTTCATGTCGAACAATGGGTTATAGTTGGTTATTAACAGGTTTATCTTACGTTGACGGCTGGGAGCTTTCGAGTTTTCCGGTATGGCGCTCACCATGCGTCTACTATATAACGCCGGAAGTGGGTGAAAAGGTTTTTGCGGCGTGCGATTTTTTTTCGCTTGCGGTTATAAAACCATGTCAGCCATGCAGCACGCTAAGTTACTAAATTCACACGGTTCGACAAAATCCCGCCACCGTTTTATTCAAATTTAAGACAATAACTCTTTTGAATAATGACGGCATAGTTAAAGAATCAGCTGTCACTCCTCCTTTATGATCCAACTGTCGATTCCCCGGAGCTGGGTGGAGAAGTTGGCACCGATCTTTATCAATCGGCGTCCGTCGGCACGGAACGGCAGCATGTAGCCTTTCGAGTCGATCTGTGCGAGCGCCTCCTCTGCAGTACGGTCGAGCTTGAACTCCATTACGTAGATGTAGCCGGGTGTCATTATCACCATGTCGATACGTCCGGAGGCTGTACGGTATTCTATACGGGTGTATAACCCCATAAGCTTCACCAGGATGAACAGTACGTCCTGATAGTGCTGCTCGAGGCGGCGCAGGTCGAAGGCATCGTACTGGAAATCGGCGAACAGACTCTGCATGCGCTGCATGAAATCTTCTGCCCGCCCCTCGCGCGCATCCTTCACGAAGCGTGTGATCTCGAATGCCGAGTTGCTTTTCAGTGATGTGTAGAAAGGCAGGAGCTGGTTGAAAAAGCCATTCTCGACCTCGGTGTTGGGGAAACCGAGGGTCACGGTCTTGAACTCGGGGTCGAAATCCTTGATTGTGAGATATCCGCTCTGGTACAGCACCGGTATGGGATCCCCCAGGTCGAAAGACACGTCGGTGAGCGATGTGAGATATGTCTGGTGCTGTGAGAGATCCTGCAACGGTAACCCCATGTCGCGTATCATCTTGATCAGGAACGTTGGTGTCCCGGTCTTGAACCAGTAGTCGCCGAACATCCGTTTGCTCAGGCAGTTGAGCAGGCTGAACGGATTGTAGACATCCTCACGGCGTTTTGCCGAGAAGTGATATCCGTCGTAGCTCTGTTTGAGTTTCCCGTATGCTTCGTCGGTTGTGATCTCCCAATCGCGTGCGAGTTCCTCCACTCCGGGGTGGAAATATTGGTGCAGCTCGTCGGTTGTGACTCCGCAGATTCCGCTGTACTGCTCGTCGAGCGATATGTCCTGCAGGTTGTTTAGATCACTGAAAATGCTCAGGTGTCCGAACTTGGTGACTCCTGTAAGCATGGCGAAGCGGATGTGCAGATCCTGACTCTTGAGATTGCTGTAGAAAGCCCGCAAGTCACTCCTATATTGGTCCTGCAGATCGCGGCGGTCGACAGTCTCAAGCAGTGCCTTGTCGTACTCGTCGATCAGCAGCACTACCCTCTCCCCGGTTTTTGCATGGGCTTCCTCCAGTACTCGCTTGAAACGCAAGCCGATGCTCTGATCCTGCTTCTCAATCCCGAACTGACGCTCCCAGCCTGTGAGGAAATGGTTGAGATGAATCTTAAGGCTGTCAGGCGAGTCGTAGTTAGTTCCTGTGAAGTCGAGGTGCAGTACGGGGCACGGCGTCCAGTCATGTGGGTAATTGCTGATCGCGAGCCCCTCGAAAAGATCTCTGCGCCCCTGGAAATACGATTCTATGGTGGAGAGGAGCAGCGACTTGCCGAATCTGCGAGGACGGCTGAGGAAGTAAAACTTACCTGTTGTTATCAGCCGGTGTATGTAGTCTGTCTTATCGACATAAACATATCCGCCCTCACGTATCTCTGAGAAGGTCTGTATTCCTATGGGGTAGAGTAGCTGCGACATGTTGGTAGATCAGTATGTTACTTATATATCGCAAATTTAATAAAACTTCCGTGCGCCTCCAAACCTGCAGCCTTTTTTGTCTGAAATTTGAAAACGTCGTGAAATGATACTGTTAAAACTGCGGCTATGAGTGGCGTGGCTATTTGAGAGCTATAGTCAGATTAAAACGTCATGCTGAGTCAGTATTTTTTTAACGATTTCGAGATCACGGGTCTTGTCGCGGTTTATTTTCTTAGAGGTTCCGAAATCAGAATAAGATATTATGACGAGCTTTATTCCGTTTTCAGGGAGGAGCTTCTGACGGCGTTCGTCGTAAATTCTACGTTGTTCGCCGCGAGATACGCCACTTGCAGTCTTTTTGTTGTCAAAAAATGGGACATCCTGTGTGTGTTGTATCTCATAATATTCGATGACCAGTTTACGGTCGCTATAGTACGCGTCGACAGGTAACAGATGTCCTGTGTCGCCTTTCAGGAAGTCAAATCGATGCTGTCGGGAAGCCTTGGACTTAAGAATCTCGTCGCAGAGATTTATCACGTAATGCTCGTCAGAGTTCTCTCTGGAAGATGGTCTGCCGTTTACTTTAATGGGCATTTCTGTCTTGGTCTTTACTGCAGACAGCTCCATAGCTGCTTGAGGCATATCTACAGCTGCTTGTGCAGAACCGTTTTCTAACGTGCTTTCGTCAAGTGAGAGTACACCGGTTTCAAAAAGAAGTCGTAGATTATCTACACTGTATTCACCGTTACCGACTTCTCGCCAATGTAAACCTAATCGTCTGAGTTTGGCTCGGATGGTTTTTTGTCTGCTTTCGTCGGCGATCTCTTTTTCACGCACAAGAGCTATAATCTGTCGAAGTTCATCAGCTGTGAAGACTGTTTTGATATTTTTGTTTGCCATAAGATTGAGTTTTTGTTTTGGTAAGTATAGTAACGTAACTGTATGTGGTCTTATTTTATTTGTAATGGCAGTGTTATCTGTATGGGTCTTTGTGATTGTATGGATCCCCGGTGTATTCTGTCTGTGGTTTGTAAGGACCCTTATAATATGCAGTGGATGAGTTCTGTCCCCAGTCGACACAATACCCCCATATCATGAAGATAATCCATCCTATCAGTATATTGCGGTGGTTTCTAAGTATCTGGTGTTTATCCTTTTGCCAACCGTCAGGATCTTCACGCATAAAATCGGCATCGTATTTGCGGCAGAACCAATGCGCCACAATGAAATATACCGGTGCGAGCAATGGGGTAAGAATGACGTATAGCCAAAGAAGAATGCCACGGACTCGACCTATGATAAGTAGAATCGGAGTGATATCGGTGCTGTATCCCTTGTAGTTGCCATTGGCATCGTGATATACTCTTGTGGATGGGAACAATGCGCCATGAACCAGTGATGAGAAACTTTTCATTATAGATGTTATTTATTTCGTTGCAGTGCTCTTTCGTAGATGTCTCTTATCCTCATTTTCAATGATAACGGGCTTATTACGGTGAGTGAGTTGCTTCTTGCGAGAAGTGCCATTACAAAATCATTGGTGATTCTGAGTTTCACTTTTATTCTGAACTCATAGGGATTATCCACAAGTATTATCTGTGAACTGTGCAGGGGCATGGCTTTGAGAAATTTACCATCAAGAGGAGAGTATGACAGCTCAATCTCCTCAACCGGGACTGTAGGGTCATCCCATATACCGTAGCTGTTTTTGAAGAGGTCTGACGCATTGACCTCCTTATTCCTTTTGAAATGATTGTCCGTGATCGCAAGGTTTGATATTCTGTCAATTCCGAAGCATCTAAGCCGATCCTTTCCGTCAAGTGCCACGAGATACCATAGTCCTAATGACTCTTTAAGAAAGTACGGCTTTACCTGACGGGATATAATGTTGTCATCGTTGCGTACCATAGTGTATTCAAATGTAACCTCCCGGCGAGTCTTGATAGCGTCAATCAGGAGAGGCAAATGTTCGCTTCCGCGCGGGCGGTGGTGCTCAGGCAGAATGTAGTTCCCATTTTGCGAATCCTTACTTACAGATGTCAGAAGGTCAAAATTCAACAGCAGCTGCTCATAATCATACGTAGGATACTCAAGCCGGTCGGCAATGTGATATCCATAGCCACGATGATTACTTATTATTATATCAAACATCTCTGCGATATCCTTGAAATCGCGTTGTAAGGTGCGGAGGCTAATTCCGGCATTGTAACCGCGTAACTCTATCTGTAGATTGAGGTAATCCACAAGTTCGTCGGCTGAGACATATCTGCTTGTCCCGGATAGACGGTTTATTATCAGGATATAGCGTATGAGACGCCCCATATTTTGTTTCATGCGGCAAAGTTAACAACAGAAAGCGACAATATGTGTCGTTTTCAAATCGCATGATAAAAATAAATCATGATAAAAATAAATAAGGTATGCGAATGCTTTCTTCGTGATACTAAATATAAACGACCGTGGGGTGCTTGGAGAGGCACGCCCACGGTCGTGGTATTGTTTCAGCGGTGGTGCTGTTTTAGGGAAGGTACTGTTTCAGCGGTGATGCTGTTTTAGGGATGGTATTGTTTCAGCGGTGATGCTGTGTCTGGTATGGTGTTTCAGTAGTGGTGCTGCTTCTGGGGAGGGGATCAGCAGGGGAGGTCGGTGGTGGAGCCGGGTTTGTGCAGGCAATGGAATTGGGTGGATGTGCCTTCGGGGGCGTAGGATGCGAAGTCGCATGCTTCCTCGTATCTTCCGTTGAAGTGCATGGGGAAGAAGTTGGCAACCTTCACCGCCTGCAGGAACTTGCGTGCGCCGCGTGCGTAGTCGCTTCCCTGTCGTGAATCTACGGGGTACATCGCTACGTAAACTTCGGGGTTCTCCTCTTTTATCCGGTAGAGTATCTTGTCGAAGTCGGCATCGGCTTTCTGCGCCTCGCGCACTGTCGACTCATCCTGCCAGTGCCAATCGTTGAGATCGCCGGCATGGAAGATCTTGTGTCCGTCGGGGAGGGTGACGAGGAAACTTACGCCTTTGTCGGTCGAACCGTATGCCTTGACGGTAATGTCGCCGGGGAGACGGTCAATGACATCGCCGGCGCTCATTCCGGCGACTTCGGCTGTCGTGGGGATGTTTTGTGCGGGCACATCGTTGCTGACCACGTAGACGCGACGGTGGTTCTGCGCGATCTCAAATATTCCGGGATTGTAATGGTCGGTATGGTTGTGGCTTACGAAAAATACCACGGCTTTGTCAGGGTGGTGCTCGAGGAGTTTGTGGAGTGCATGCGAGGGGTCGCGGTAATAGTCAAATACCAGTACGGCGTCGTGGAGTTCGACGGTGAAGCCGCTATGGTCGAGATAGGTTACTTGAATCATGATGTAGTGTGTTTTTAATGTTAGCTTATGTCGCAATGACTACATCGTTGCCGCGGCTGATCCCCGTGCAATGGCGTTCAGGTGCGTATGCAGAGGAAGTCGGTAGCCGCCCGGATACCTTCCGGAAGTGTGGTGTCAAGCTCTTTCTGCAACCCCAGTTCGTGGCAGATATGCGTCAGGTAGGCTTTCTCCGGTGCAGTCACTTCTATAACGTGCAGAGCCTCGGTTAGGTTCATGTGCATGGGGTGCTCCTTGTGGCGGAGCGCGTTGATGACGAGCGTTGCCGCATTGTCGCGTATCAGACCTGCTGTGCTTTCCGGCATGGTCTTGCAGTCGGTGACGTAAGCCATGTTGCCGATCAGGAATCCAGTGATCGGTAGCTTGCCGTGCATGACGGGTAGCGGCGTCACCTGTATTCCGGCAGCCATAAAAGGCTCGTCGCCTATGATCTCTGTAGACAGGCGCGGTACGCCGGGGTAGTCGATGTGTCCGAAGCAGTAAGGCAGACGCTCGTGGAGGTGTCGTGCGACGTCGCTGCGGCAATATACCGGAAGTGTCCCTTCTTCCGGTGAGTAGAGGCGCAGATCGTCGAGCCCACCGGTATGGTCGTAATGCTCATGTGTGAGCAGCACGGCGTCGATGTCGGGCGATCCGACGCGGAGCATCTGCTCGCGGAAGTCAGGTCCGCAGTCGATAAGCAGGTTCTTACCGCCGACGCTCACAAGTGCTGACGAGCGGCGGCGTGTGTCGGCAGGATCGGTTGACCGGCACACTCTGCATCCACAGCGCAACTGCGGTATGCCGTGCGAGGTGCCGGTGCCGAGAAATGTCAGAGTGACGGATTCAGGCGTTATCGTGAGGTCGGTTTCAGACATCGTGCGGCTCAGTAGCGGTAATTCTCAAGAATGTCGTCGCGGAACACGAGATACACTCCGTTGTCGTAGTTCCACCGCTCGTAGAGATAATTATGGTCGTTGCGGTGTATGACGTCGTCGGGTGTGCCGAGTGCAAGGCGGCATTCGGCGCGTGTCATGCCGAGCGCTACACGTCCACGGATAATGTTCGCCCAGGTCTCGTCGGAGATCTGCGGATATTTCTCGCGTGGATCGGTGAATGAGAACAGGGTGGCAAATCCTCTGGGGGCGCGCAGGTTGGAGCCGACCGACATGAAAAGTATGAATGCCGCTCCATCGTCGGTGCGAAGTAGCAGGCTCAGAGGGTACACATTGTTGCCGGGTGCGACAGCGGCTACCTCGACAGGTATGAACTTGCGCCCGGTGTAGCTCTGTCCGTCGCGGTCGTACCATATCGGTGTCAGCACATAGTAGCGTTTTCCGTTGAGTCTGCGCGCCACCTCCTCGACCACACTCATCTGTATGGTGAAGGGAACGTCGAAACTCGCGGTGTCGCTGCGCGTAGCGTCGACCGACCGGTAGCGCAGACGGTTGCCGGATCTGTCGGTGAATATGAAATCGGTTGCCGGATCACCCACGATAGTGGTTACAGGCTCGGAGCCGGTATAGGTCAGCATAGTGCCTGTGAGATCACCGGTCTGTGCGGATGGTGTGCCGAAAACGGAGTTGATCTTGGTGTCAGTCACGTAGAACTGTTTGCCTATAGCCCATTTTGAGGCGGGTTCGCCTGATATGTCGGCAAGGAATGTGCTTTCAGGCGAGGTGCGTACGTTCGCCCGCTTGACATCGCCCGCCGTGATCTTCGGCGTGCTCTCCACACCGGTGAAGCAGGATGTGAGCATGGCGGCGGCTGATAGAGCCGCCGCCATGCCTATATGCTTTATCGCGCGGGAATTCATTTCTTGGGTGTGATGCCCATGTTGTAGAAAATGAACGAGTAGATGTCGGCGTTCTCATCGATCACCTTGCTCATGGGCTTGCCGCCGCCATGGCCGGCATTGCTGTCGATGCGTATGAGCTTGGGTGCGTCGCCGGTGTCGGCAGCCTGCAGGGCAGCGGCGTACTTGAACGAGTGGGCGGGCACGACGCGGTCGTCATGGTCGGCTGTGGTGACGAGTATGGCGGGATACGGTGTGCCGTCGTTGCGTACGTTGTGTGCGGGTGAGTAGCTGAGCAGGTAGCGAGCCATCTCCTCGGAGTCGTCGCTCGTGCCATAGTCGGAAGCCCAGTTCCAGCCGATGGTGAAGAGGTGGTAGCGCATCATGTCCATGACACCAACCTCGGGGATAGCCACGCGGAACAGGTCGGGGCGCAGGTTTGTGGTAGCTCCTACGAGCAGACCGCCGTTGCTGCCTCCCACGATAGCCATTTTCTCAGGGCTTGACCACCCTTCGTTGATAAGGTATTCGGCTGCGCCGATGAAGTCGTTGAACACATTGAGCTTCTGCATCTTGGTGCCTGCCTGGTG
The DNA here is from genome assembly GCA_910587425.1 of uncultured Muribaculaceae bacterium. Lineage (GTDB taxonomy): Bacteria > Bacteroidota > Bacteroidia > Bacteroidales > Muribaculaceae > Paramuribaculum. The sequence goes on along the minus strand of CAJUKU010000013.1, from coordinate 45,083 downwards.
CCACTCCTCGCCGTATTCCGATCCACCGCGGAGGCTTGCCTGTGCATATATGCCACCGTTTTCGAGCCAGAGCATGCGCGAGGGGCTGAATCCGGGCGTGAGCGAGATGTTGAAGCCGCCGTAACCATAGAGGTAGACAGGGTTGGAGCCGTTTTTCTCAAGACCTTTCTTGTAGGTGATGAACATTGGTATCATGGCGCTGTCGGGGGCGGCTGAGCGGTACCATACCTGCTCGGTCACGTAATCGTCGAGATTGAGTCCCTTGATCTCAGCCTCTTTCAAGAATGTGCTCTCGCCGGTCTTGAGATCGTAGGAGTAGATAGCTGAGGGATAGGTGAATGAGCTGAACGCATAATATACTTCGTCGTTGTCCTTGGAGGAGGAGATAGCAGCACTGCCGAAAGTGGGGAGCTGCAGCTCGGTCACGAGTTTGCCGTCGGGCTCATAGACATACACGCGGTCGGATGCGTCTTTCTCGTAATTGACGATCAGGCGGTCGCCGGCAAACTGTACGCCGGTGAGCACAGCGTCGTCGCGCTCTGGAATTATCTCTTTCCAGTTGGCACGCTGCGGATTGCGGGCGTCAGCCACCATGAGTCTGCCTTTGGGGGCGTCGGCGCGGGAGATGAAATAGAATTTGTCATCCTTCACATCGACGAGATTGATGTCGAAATCCTGCGAGGGCTCTATGACAGTCCAATCGCCACCTTTCTTGAGATCTTTTACCATATAGGATGCTCCGACACCCTCGCCTCCGCCGACAACAAACAGATAGCGCTCATTGTCGGGAACGTAGGCGGTGTGGAAGTGGAGCGGGTGTGCGGGATCCTCATAGACGAGGCGGTCGTCGCTCTGCGGTGTGCCGAGGCGGTGGTAGTAGATCTGATGGTTCTCGTTGGCGTTCGAGAACTCCTTGCCGGCTTCGGGGCGGGGGTATGCGCTGTAGTAGAAACCGTCGCCATCCCATGCGGCATCAGTGAACTTAGCCCATTCGATGTGGTCGGGGAGCAGCTCCTTGGTGTTCATGTCCATGACGTAGATCTCTGTCCAGTCGGATCCGTTGCGTGAGATGGTATATGCCGCATGGCGTCCGTCGTTGGAGAATGTCAGTCCGGTGAGTGCCACGGTGCCGTCGTCGGACAATGTGTTGGGGTCGAGGAAAATCTCTGCCTCGCCGCCTATGGAGTCGCTGCGGTAGAGCACGCTCTGGTTCTGCAGTCCGTCGTTGACGTAGAAGTAATATTTGCCGTCGCGATGTTTTGACATCAGCCCTTCCTTGCGGTAGTTGTTGAGGTCGGTGAGGCGTGAGCGGACGGCATCGCGGAAGGGTATGCGTGAGAGGTAGTCCTGAGTGACGCGGTTCTCAGCCTTAACCCATTCGAGGGTAGCCTCGGCGGTGTCGTTCTCGAGCGGACGGTAGGGGTCGGCGAATTCCACTCCCGAACGTACTTCGGTGAGACCCGGTTCCTGTGGTGCCTCGGGGTATTCAATCTTACCCTGCGATGCGCAGCCGGTGGCGATAGCGCCTGTGAGGGCAACTGCCGATCCGGTCAGTGTAGTCATAATGATCTTTCGGTTTATCATGATTGTGTGGTTTATTATCGTTGAGTGGCGGGAGGCTCCGGAAGATTCCTGTAGGGCTTCTCCGCGTGGCATTCAAACTGCAAAAGTAGCCATTCCGCAGCATTTGCCGTGAGGTTGTACACATTTTAACATGTTGGGGCGATTGTTTTTGCCGTGTTTGGGATTATGTTTAATTTTGCAAAAGAAATAGTGGCGCCGGCTGCAGAGCCTAATGACGGTTTTGCTGTCCGGGCGTGATTGTAAGTGTATTGAACCAGAATTTCAAGATATGATACGCGCTTTGACTTTAGTCGCAGCAATGCTGACAGGTGTGTTTGCTATGGCTGAGACGATAGTTTCAGGTGGACTTAAGTTTGAGACAAATGCCGACGGCACATGCACATTGACGGGATATTTCACGAACGCTCCAACGGGAGAACTGTCGATTCCGGCAACCGTGAATGCAGGGGAGGCTGAATATGAGGTCACAGCAGTGGGCGACCGTGCTTTTTCCGGATGCTATCGGCTGACATCACTTATAGTGCCTGCATCGGTTCTGAAAATAGGTAACGATGCGTTCGACGAGTGCCCTTTGTCAGAAATCAAGTTCGAGGACTCGGATAGTCCGATAAGCCTTGGCACGCAGACGGTGAACGGTTCAAGTACCGGTCTGTTCTACGGCAGTACATTGACGTCGCTTTATATAGGGCGTAATGTTGATAGCGGCTATTCGCCTTTCCGCCAGTCGATAATACGTGAACTTACCATAGGCGAAGGGATGAGCAGGATACCAGAATCGATGTTTCTGAACTGCTTTGATCTGCTGACTATAAAGGTGCTCCGCGCGACTCCTCCCACGCTTTCCTCAAACTCGTTCAATACTACGGCTTACAATAATGCCCTGGTCGAGGTGCCGGCATCGGCAGTCGCCCAGTATAAGAGAGTGTGGACCGGTTTCAAGTATATAATGGGTGATGACACGGAGCAGCAGTCGCGCACTATCGATGTGCTACGTCCCGGAGGCTTGGAGGGGGTGATCAGCAGTGATTTTGTGGCAAATGTGACGACGCTGAAACTCAGGGGTTATATCAACGGATCTGATATCGCGACGCTCAACAGCTCGTTTCCCTCGGTCAGGTCGCTTGACCTCAGTGAGGTGTCGATATTCAGTGGCGGCGACGCTTATTACAGTAAGGATGGGGTGAGCTATACGACCGCTGCCAACACACTCGGAGGATATTGGAGCTACGGTATGGCGCTGCTCGAGAGTGTGGAGCTTCCATCGGATCTTAAGGCTATCGGCGATTATGCTTTCGCTGAGAAACTTCGCATACGTGCGGTTGAGCTGCCGCGTTCGGTTCAGAGCATCGGAGCATATGCGTTCACCGGTTGCAATGCTCTTGAAAGCGTGGAGTTGGGGACGGGGATTACTGCCATAGGTGAGGGCGCGTTTAATAAGTGCCGGAATCTGCAGGAGATATCTTTACCATCGGGTGTGACTGAGATTGCCGGCAAGGTCTTTGCCGAATGCGCTTCGCTGAAGTCGGTGACTATCGGTCGTGGCGTGACGTCGATCGGCGATAACGCATTCTCGCAGTGCTCGTCGCTTGGCTCGGTGGCTCTTCCTTCGAGTCTCACATCAATCGGAAAATCGGCTTTCTACCAGTGCGTGAAGCTAAATGAGATGATGTTGCCGACGCGCCTGAAGACCATTGGCGCGAGTGCGTTCTCGGGCTGTGCTTCCCTGACGTGGCTTTCTATACCGGCATCGGTGACGGAGATTGGTCAGCAGGCATTCAAAAGTTGTGGTAATCTCCGCGATGTCAAGATAATAAGCTCTGCGGAGCCGCTGCAGTTCGGCGCATCAGTCTTTGACGGCAGCAATGTTCTTGAGACTCTGGATCTCGGTCGTGACATAACATATCCGGGTAATAATTCGCCTTTCCGGGATCAGGACAAGCTGGCGAGTCTGACAATCGGGCAGAATGTGACATCGATCGGCAACAGCGCTTTCGCAGGATGCAGTTCGCTGAGGTCGGTGACTATTCCGGCTGGCGTGACCGCTATAGATGATTATGCATTCTCTGAGTGCCCCGCTCTGCGCGTGCTTCAGATTGATGATTGCGATGAGCCGCTTGCTTTCGGCATGCAGGTGTTCGGAAAGGACATATCGCGCTCGCTGTACAGTGTCACAATCGGGCGCAATCTGACGTATTCAAATGATTATCCTCCGTTCCTGCTACAAACGGAGTTGCGTATAGCCACGTTAGGTGAGAAAGTGACATCGGTCGGCGATTACCTGTTCGCAGGCTGCTGGGCGTTGAGTCAGGTTTTCCTCCCGTCAACTATTACACGTATAGGCGACGGTGCATTTTATGAGTGTGGCGTTCTGAAAAGTCTTGAGATTCCGGAGAGTGTCACTTCGATAGGGCATTATGCTTTCGGCGTCTGCGAGGCGCTTGAGGAGCTTGTACTGCCCGAAGGGCTGACTGAGATCGGCGGAGGCGTGTTTCTGCGCTGTAAGTCGCTGACAAGCATGGCTATTCCTGAGGGGATCGAAGAGATAGGCGATGAGTTCTTTAAAAAATGTGAGGCTCTTGAGTCTGTGAAACTTCCGTCGGTGACGACTGTTGGAGCGGAGGCATTCGTCGGATGTGAGGCGCTTGAAACTCTGTCGATTGCAGCTGTTGAACCGCCTGCTGTGGGTGACGACAGCTTCGATGAATCGGCTTACGGATCGGTGACGCTGCAAGTGCCTGACGAGGGTAAGCCGGCATACAAGGAGCATGAGGTGTGGAGCCGTTTCCTGTTTGAGGCGGATCCGGAAGAACCTGTAGATCCAGAGGAACCGACAGATCGGGAGGAGCCTACCGATCCCGAAGAACCAACAGATCCTGAGCAGCCGACAGACCCGGTGGATCCGACCGATCCTGATGAACCCACTGTGCCCACAGAGCCTTCTGAACCGACTGATCCGGAGGAACCGACAGATCCTGTTGATCCATCGGAACCGGAAGAACCTGTGACTCCTGAAGATCCGGTGGATCCTGAGGAACCGGTAACCCCTGTTGAGCCTGACGAACCTTTTGAACCGGAAGAGCCCTCTGAACCGGTGACTCCTGAGGATCCTGATGTGCCTGATGAGCCAACGGAACCTGTGGAGCCGTCGGAGCCTGTAGAACCGGAAGATCCGGATGATTCGGAGGAGCCTGATTCGCCCTCGGGAATTACAGGTGTCGATGCTGATGGAGCGGTAAGTGTCTCGACGGAAGGTGATGCGATAGTGGTGAATGCACCGGAAGCAACCTCTGTTCAGATCTATACGCTGAGCGGAACCTGTGTGCGTAAAACCGGCGAGCATCGCATAACCGGTCTTACACCCGGCACATACATAGTTATCGCAGGATCCCGCGCCTTAAAAATCCGCCTTTGATCATTGTTTTCGGTTTTCCGGCGGGTAGATGTGTGGATTTGGCGAGAATTGTGTAACTTTGCAATAATTTATCATCATCTGTATGTCAAAATCCACCAAGCGCCTTGAGCTTGACAAGCGCTATCTGCGGATGGCGTGCATCTGGGCAGAAAATTCCTACTGCCAGCGCCGCCGTGTGGGAGCAATTCTCGTCAAGGATCAAATGATCATCTCTGACGGATTCAATGGTACGCCCGCCGGTTTCGAGAATATCTGCGAGGATGCGGATGGCGCGACCAAGCCTTATGTGCTCCATGCCGAGGCAAACGCTATCACTAAAGTGGCGCGGAGCAATAATTCGAGCGACGGATCAACGCTTTACGTCACGGCGTCGCCATGCCTTGAGTGCTCGAAACTGATCATTCAGGCAGGCATAGAGCGTGTGGTGTTCCACGAGCTATACCGGCTGAGCGACGGCATAGATCTGCTTGAGCGTGCCGGCATAGAGGTGGTGCATATCCCTGATATAGACTGAAACATAACCGGACCAAACCAATCAAACAATATCGGACTCTCATCGCACCGTCGCCTGTAACCGGTGCGCCTACGTAAGAGAAACAATCGACTATGAAACCCAATTTCCGCAGTGCCGCTGTCTGGATGCCTCTGGCTCTGGCTGTGGCGTTCATAATAGGAATGTTCGTCGGGCACCGTTCGGGTGCCCCTCTCGCCACGTCGCCTGTGCAGCAGAAGGTGAGCGACATAATGACGCTCATCAACTCCGAGTATGTCGACCAGGTGGATCCTGACAGCATATTGGAGCTCAGCATTCCTGATATACTCGCAAAACTTGATCCGCACACTACATATATACCTGCGTCGGAGCTTGAATCGACCAATCAGGTGCTCGAAGGCTCGTTCGGCGGTATAGGTGTGGTGTTCAACATGCTTACTGATACAGCTACGGTTGTGGAGGTGGTATCGGGCGGTCCTGCCGAGAAGGTGGGTATGCTTGCGGGCGACCGTATAGTGACTGTCGACGACTCCATAATAGCAGGTAAGAAAATCGATTCGGAGGCTATAAGGTCGAGGCTGAAAGGTCCGAAGGGTACCTCCGTGAAGCTCGGCGTGAAGCGCGCTACGGCATCGGATCTGCTGACGTTTGAGGTGACGCGTGGCGATATTCCCGTGACATCGATCGACGCCTCCTATATGGTGGCACCCGGTACGGGATATGTGCGTGTCAACAAGTTCGGGCGCTCCACCTACTCGGAGTTCCTGAACTCGATAGTGCTTCTGCGCGGCGAGGGTGCGACTCGTTTCATTATAGACCTGCGTGGAAATACGGGTGGCTTCATGGAGCCGGCGATACTTATGGCAAATGAGTTCCTGCCTGCCGGTGCGCCGATCGTGAGCACTCGTGGGCGCACCCCGCACTCCTCGCAGCGTGTGGGTGCCGACGGTTCTGGCGGTTTCCAGCAGGAACAGCTCGCGGTGATAATCGACGAGGGATCGGCGAGCGCGAGCGAGATTTTCGCCGGTGCCATACAGGATAATGACCGTGGTATGGTAGTGGGTCGACGCTCTTTCGGCAAGGGATTGGTGCAGAATCAGATAGAGCTGTCGGACAGCAGCGCGATCCGTCTGACAGTGGCTCGCTACTACACCCCCTCGGGACGATGCATACAGAAAGCATACACCCCTGGCTCGCCGGAAAGCTACCAAATGGAGATAGCCGACCGCTTCCTGCATGGTGAGAGTTTCCATGCCGACAGCGTGAAGCTCGACACCACCCAGGTGTTCACGACGATCGGCGGACGTCAGGTGTACGGTGGCGGCGGTATCATGCCCGACATATATGTGCCGAATGATACGCTCGGAGTGACCACTTATTATATTAAGGTGTTTAATGCCGGAATGCTCCACCGGTTTGCATTCGCATACGCCGACTCGCACCGCGAGGAGCTTGAGGCTGCGGGCGATTTCAAGCAGTTGCTCGAACTGCTTCCGCAGGATGACCAGCTGCTCGTGCAGTTTGTAGGATATGCTCAGCAGAATGCGGGCATTGCTCCCCGGTGGTATTACATAAACATTTCACGTGATCTGATTGTTAGACAACTGAAGTCGCTCATCGCAAGCGATATTCTCGGTCAGGCGGCACTCTTCCAGGTGCAGAACCTTACAGACCCGATGGTGCTCCGCACAGTGGAGGCTGTCACGGGTGAGGAGGATGCAGTGCCGGAGCCTCTGAATATCATAAGCGAGGAGGATTCAGATGTTACAGACAATTGATCATCGCTGATGAAAAAAGAAGATATCCGACGTAATGTCAAGGCTCGCAAATGCCTGCTGAACGACGAGGAGCGCTGTTCGGCGGCTGAAAGCGTGTTCGCACGGCTCGAGGCGCTCGCGGCATTCATGCTCGCTGACAAAATACTTGTCTATCATTCACTCCCTGACGAGCTGTCGACCCATTCATTCCTTGACAAATGGGGCACGCGGAAGCGGTTTTTCCTGCCACGTGTCAATGGCGTGAATCTTGACATACTGCCTTACGACCGTTCGCGGCTGCATCTCGGATCATTTCATATCGAGGAGCCTGACGGAACTGAGACGGTTCCGGTGGAGCAGATAGAGATGATAATTGTTCCGGCGGTGGCGTATGACCGCAACGGCAACCGTGTGGGGCGCGGGCGTGGATATTATGACCGTCTGCTATCCTCGTCGGCTGCGGTGAAAGTGGGCGTGGGTTATGATTTCCAACTTGTGGATGAGATTGATGCCGAACCGCACGATGTGCCGGTGGATATCGTGATAACCCAGACCCGCACTATCGTCAGGCGATAAATCTCTCAGGCAGGCAACTTTTCTTATATCAACCTGTAGTTCTGCTTAGATCAATAGGTCTGCCAATGATCGCTTGGGGACACATTGGGTTGAATTTTCGTCTCTGAAGTATCTGATGTCACCATCGTCAGGCACATTCACAATCTGTACAGTCTCGGCGGCATAGCCCAGGGGGAGAACATATCGTGGCTCATATCGTGGCGGCAAATTTAGCGCGTCGATTACTGTCTGTTTGTTGAAAGCCTTTATAATACAGCCGGAGATGCCCATAGCTGTAGCACCCAAAGTTATCGCTTCGAGTTGTAATCCATCATCGCAAAGGCAATTTGAACAGAGTTCTGTATCAAGGCACTGTACAAGGTAGGCTACCGGACGTTCCGATTCAGCCGGGCCATTCCAGTCTTTATAATATCCTGCCCATGCAAGCGCAGGAAACAGGCGATCACGCTCGGCAGGATCTGTGACGATCCTGTAGCGTAATGGCTGGAGATTACGTCCGGAAGCGCATAAGCGGGTCAGGGCAACGAGATTTTCCAGAATCTCTACCGGAATCTCACGGGCTGCATCAAATCTGCGCACTGACCTGTTAGCCTCAAGCAGCGATTTCAATATGCTGAATTTTGTCATACGGTATGTCTTTTAGATGAATTATATTTCTTCTCAAAAAAATCAAAGTGGTCTTCGCCCCATTTGAGCATGGCGTCAATGATCGGGAGCAGAGATTTGCCGAGTTCTGTTATATGATATTCCGAACGCGGAGGCAGTTCAGGGAAGATAGTTTTAGTAACCAGACCATCCTCCACCATCTCTTTCAGCTGAATGTCAAGGACGCGGGGCGCCGCTTCAGGCAAGCATTTGTGAATCTCGCTCGGACGCATAGGTGAACCGCTGCGGAGTTCGTCGAGTATACACGATTTCCACTTCGACTCTATCAGGCTCATAGTTAGCCTGAGCGGACAATCCAGGTCTACGGGGATCTTCTTTTCGTATGCCATTGCAAATAAATTCGTTTAATCCAGACTGCTAAGTTAATCAATATTGCTGATAATCAGAATACGGAAAAATTATTCGGGATATGAAAATTTTTTCAGTACTTGATATGGATAAAATGTGATACTAACTTTGCAGCTGTAAAAATGCTAAAAATAAATACTATATGAGAGACGAACTCAAAGAATACGAGGCGGTGGCAAAAGCCGCTGAGAAATTTGTGAGGAGTGTTGCCGAGGGCAACAGCGAATATGCAAAGACTCTGTTTACAGATGATGCTGTGCTGTTCGGAATGCTTGATGGTACTCTGGAGCACGGCTCAATCGAGCAGTTCTATCACAATGTGGACACTGTGGCTGCCGGAGAGAATTTCAAAGCACGCATAGATGTCCTCGCTGTTGAGGAAACCGTTGCTGTCGTGCGTGTTCTTGAAGAAGGTTGGGGTGGACGCATCGACTTCACAGACTTTCTGCTCCTACTCAAACTCAACGGCGAATGGAAATGCGTTGCAAAGGCGTACAACCAAAACTCAAACACCATAAAGAAGTAACTGTTGCCATGGGTTCTCCACGCAAGAACAGCCTCCCATCATGATACAGAGACGGTGTGCCAAACGAATTTTGACACACCGTCTTTATTTTGTGCTTTGAAATGTCGCAGTGGTTGGGTCAGTCTTTGGATTCGCGCTGCCAGTAGCTGCAGTAGGGTTGCAGCCCGCAGTTGAGGCAATCGGGGCGGCGTGCCTTGCAGACGTAGCGTCCGTGGAGTATCAGCCAGTGGTGGGCGCGTGCTATCAGTTCCTCCGGAATGTGGCGCACGAGGGCGCGCTCGGTCTCGAGCGGTGTGCGGCTTCCGGTGGTCAGACCGATGCGCTCGCTGACGCGGAACACGTGGGTGTCGACCGCCATAGCGGCTTTGTTGAACACTACGGAAAGTATCACGTTAGCCGTCTTGCGTCCTACGCCGGGTATGGTGAGCAGGGAGTCGATGTCGGAAGGGACTTCGCCGCCGAAGTTCTCGACGAGCGTGCGTGCCATTCCGATCAGGCTGCGCGTCTTGTTGTTGGGGTATGATACCGAACTGATGTAGGGGAACAGCTCGTCGGGTGTCGCAGCGGCGAGGTGTGCCGGCGTGGGGTATGCCTCGAACAGCGGTGGCGTGACAAGATTGATGCGCTTGTCGGTGCACTGCGCCGAGAGTATGACCGCTATGAGCAGGTGGAACGGAGAGTCGTAGTGCAGTTCCGTGCGTGGATCGGGCATGTTCTGTCCGAACCACTCTATGACACCTTCGTAGCGTTGCTTTACGGTCATCGTGCGGCTGTGAACTCTTCGAGGAAGCGGACGTCGTTCTCCGAGAACATGCGGAGATCCTTGACCTGATATTTAAGATTGGTGATGCGCTCCACCCCCATGCCGAGGGCGAAACCGCTGTAGCGCTTGCTGTCGATGCCGCATGCTTCGAGCACGTTGGGGTCGACCATTCCGCATCCGAGTATCTCCACCCATCCGGTGTGTTTGCAGAACGAGCATCCCTTGCCTCCGCAGAGGTTGCAGGAGATATCCATCTCGGCTGATGGTTCGGTGAACGGGAAGTAGCTCGGGCGGAGGCGTATTTCGGTCTGTGGTCCGAACATTTCGCGGGCGAAGTAGAGCAGCGTCTGGCGGAGGTCGGCGAACGATACGTTCTCGTCGACATAAAGCGCCTCGACCTGATGGAAGAAGCAGTGGGCGCGTGCGGAAATGGCTTCGTTGCGGTATACGCGTCCGGGGCAGATAATGCGGATCGGGGGCTGTGTGTGCTCCATGACGCGGGTCTGCACCGATGAGGTGTGTGTGCGGAGGAGCACGTCGGGTGTGCGGTTGATGAAGAATGTGTCCTGCATGTCGCGCGCGGGATGATCGGCGGCGAAGTTGAGTGATGAGAACACATGCCAGTCATCCTCGATCTCCGGTCCCTCGGCGATGGTGAAGCCGAGGCGTGAGAAGATAGAGACGATCTTGTCGCGGACGAGAGTTATGGGGTGGCGTGTGCCGAGTGGCATCGGAGCCGGTGTGCGGCTTAGGTCGATGAGGTCGGCGTCAGCCACGTTGTCGCCGGCTGCTTCCTTAAGTGTGTTGATGCGTTCGGTGGCGAAGTTCTTAAGCTCGTTAAGGCGTGCGCCGAGTTCGCGTTTCTGTTCGGCGGGGAGGGTCTTGAACTCGGTGAAGAGCTGTGTAACTTCACCTTTCTTGCTCAGATATTTAATGCGTAGCTGTTCGGCTTCGGCTGCCGACGATGCGGTCAGCGCAGCGATCTCAGCCTTAAGACTCTCGATTTTATTTATCATAATTATCTATTAAGATCATTCAGTTGACTTGCAAAATTACTCACAATTTCGCAATCTGCGTAGCTGTGGGGGTAAAAAAATGCCGCGGGGGCAATATTAGACATTGCGCATCGTTTTATCTTTGCACCGTGTGCGCAGGGCACCGGAGAGAATCATCACACAAAAGCATTTCATGAATATAGCCTTGAGAATGGCTCTTGCCATAATCGCAATTATCCTCCTCGGTTCGTGCCGCAGCTCGCGGCAGCTATCGTATATGCAGAGCATTTCGGAATCTCAGTCGGGCACTCTGCCGGTGTCGGACTACTCCGTGCGTCTTGCCCCGCAGGATGAACTTGAAATCGTGGTGACGTCGGTGGTGCCCACTGCTACGGCGGAGTATAACCTGCCGTCGGTCAATGCCACGTATGTGTCGGGAGGCAATGCGAGCATCATGTCCAACCAGACGCAGCAGACGTATATGGTGGATAGCGAGGGCTACATACATTTTCCGGTGCTCGGAGCGATAAAGGTAGCCGGAATGACGACTTCGGAATTGAAACGATTGCTCACAGACCGTATAGCCGAGCGAGTGAAAGATCCCCAGGTGAAAGTTAAACTCTTGAATTTTAAGGTGAATGTGATGGGCGAGGTGCGTGCTCCCAAGAGCGTGCAGATAACCACTGAGCGTTTCTCGATATTCGACGCTCTCGCCGCTGCGGGCGACATGAACGAGTACGGTCGCCGCGACAATGTTCTTGTGATACGCGAGGTGGGCGATAGTATCACCTATACGCGTCTTGACCTGCGCGATGCGTCGGTGACGTCGTCGCCATGCTACTATCTGCGGCAGAATGATGTGGTGATAGTGGAGCCAAACAGCGTGCGTGAGTCGAATGCCCGCTACAATACAAACAATTCGTTCAAGCTATCGGTGATATCGACAGTGGTAAGCGCGGTATCGGTGATAGCCTCTCTGGTGATAGCGCTTGTGGTGAACTGATAGCCTTGATCGGATGATCCGGACTGACAGAATCTGCATACTGACGCTGATAGCGGTCTTCGCGCTGATCATCCCTTCGGTGAAGTGGCTGACGGCGGTCGACGAGCTTGCTACACTGGTGCTCGCCGGGTGTGCCATGTTCGACTGTCTTGTCAACGGAAACTGGCGGCGCTACAAGCTGCTGTGGGTGGTGATGGGTGTGATGACGTTCTATGCCATCTACTCGGTCACGATGGTTCATTACAACACTCCCAAGGCTGTGGCTATCGACTGGATAATACAGCTTAAGCCATTCGTGCCGATGTGCGCAGCCCTTGCAATAGCCCCGAAACTGACGCCGGCTGACCGGTGGTGGCTGCGGATTATCGCCGTGGCAAACATAGTGGTGGCGCTTGCATGTTTCTTTGCGGGTGATGCGATAATGAGGCTTGTGATAAAACATATAGCGCATGTAGGTATAACCATATTCATCAGCGCTATGGTGTATTATATATGCAGCGTGCGTCAGGATGGGACGGTGCCGCAAAAAGATCTGATCCTCACGGTCGTGTTTGTGCTCAGCGGACTTGTGTGCACACGGTCGAAGTATTATGGCACGGTAGTGTTCACGCTGTTCATGCTACTGTGTTACCGTCCGGGCATGGTGAAACGGTATGGCGCCCGCTCGCTGGCGATTTTCACAGCCGTAGTGCTTATTGTGATAAAAGTGGGGTGGTCAAAGTTCAATTATTATTTTGTAAACGGTACCTCAGATCATTTCGACCCTGAATTGCTCAGCTCGTATGCCCGTCCGGTAATGTATGCCACGAGCGGTCTGATCTTTATGGATCATATACCTTTCGGTAGCGGACTCGCCTCTTTCGGTTCAAATGCCTCTGTAGAGCCTTATTCCGGTGTGTATCATGATTACCAGATAGATAAAGTGTACGGAATCTCGCCTCAGATGCCGGAATTCATCTGCGACGCATTTTATCCATCACTCGCGCAATTCGGTATCGCAGGTGTTGCGTTGTTCGTATATTTCTGGATTTACGTGGTGGGTATGCTAAAGAAAGTGCTCCACTCGGGTGTGGCTGATGCAGCGGTACAATATCGTGCTGCGTGGTCGCTGATAGTGTTCCTTTTGATAGAGGGCATAGCGAGCACTACTTTCGTACAGTGTCCGGGATTGATATGCATGATGATAATAGGCATGATTTGTGCGCCGGTGTATAACGGGTGTGCAAAAGAATCCGGTGACGGGTGCCCCGAGCCGATAGCCGTAAAACGATAGGATTATTAGATGATAAGTGATATAAAGCTATGACAGATAACAACGAAATAGATCTCCGCAGATTCTTCCGTGTGATCAGACGCCACAAAGTGCTTTTCAGCAGTGTTTTTGTCGTAATCGCAGGGCTGTCTGTGCTGTATGCGTTGTCGCGGGCTCCTGAATACACGACCGAGGCGACGGTGCTTATCGAGGATGAATCGTCGGATATGCCTCAGCGTGCCGGTGGTGCAATGGGTATGATGATGCGCACATTCTCCATAGGTGGCTTCGGTTCGGCAAAAGTCGACAATGAATTGCTGTTGGTAGATTCGCACGATGTGCTCATACGGACTGTGAAGCGGCTGAAGCTGAATGTCAGCGCCAGCGAAAGAACAGGGTTGCGGTCACTCACTCTATGGGATGACTCTCCGGTTCGTCTGGTGGTGCCGTCGGTTTTAGGTGATACGTTGTTGCCGAAAAATGCTTTCCGTGTGTCGGTACGTCTGCATGACGGGAAGGCGGATATAAAAGTGTTCCGCGGGAGAATTTTCAAGACGGTATATGCCGAGGAGAAGAACGTCACTCTGCCTGCTACCATCGATACGCGTTTCGGTCAGCTGTCGGTGGTGACCACTGATAAGTATTCTGCGACGGCTGACGCGATGGTGAAATTTTCTGTCAAGAGTTATGAAATGGTTGCCGACCAGCTTTCACGTCAGCTTACTATAGATTCAAGCGATAAGGTGTCGGACGGTATCAGTCTGGAACTGTCGAGCAGTTGTCCGGCGCGTGACCGTGCGATTCTTGACGCACTGCTTGATGAGTATAACTCAAAGCGTGTGGAGCGCAAACATAAGCTCGCCCGCACGGAGGTGGATTTCCTCAATGAACGCATAAACCAGATTTTTGCAGAGATCAGCGAGAGCGAGAAAAAGATAGAGCAGTTCAAGACGGAGAGCCATTTCGTGAGTATCGAGAATGAGGCTCCGATTCTGTTGGAAACCTCGCTGTCGGCGCATGAGGAGCTTCTGAATGCCCGGGCGCAGCTGATCTACTGCGAGCAGGTGCTGAAATCGCTGGAGGATAATCCCGGAGCGTTGCTTCCGGCTTATTCCACTCCCGGAGGTGGTGATTCGGATGGAAATCCGATGGTAACCACTTACAATGAGCAGCTGATGCTCCTTGCCGAGCTGAGGCGTTCGGCGAAACCGGGCAACCATGCCCTGCATGTGGCAGAGGAGCGTATAGTGGATATGCGCAATGCGGTGATCACGAGCATCACCCAGACTCTCGAGTCGGCACGCAGGATCATAAATGAGCGCACGGGGATAGTGGGACAGATGGATGCACAGCTCGGACGGTTGCCGAAATATGAGCGTGAGTACGTCAAGCTGTCGCGCGACAATCTGATACAGAACGAACTGTATGTGTTGCTCGTGGAGAAGCGCGAGAGCGCGCTATTGCGTCTGAACTCGGAGTCCTCGCTCGGTTTCGTTATTGATCCGGCACATACTGACGTGAAAGTATCGTCGGCTAAATCTCTCATGGCTGCGTGTGCAGGAGTTTTTCTTGCGTTGGTGTGCTGTATAGGGCTTGCGCTGCTGCTTATGCGGCGCGGCAATACAATAGATGATCCGATGGATACGCGTAGATCAGGACTTGAGCGGAACACAATAGTGATGCGCAGTGGAAATACCGGAGATGCGAACCGAGTGCGTGCTGCTCTGACAGCTATGGATAAATCGGATGTGATAGCGGTAGCCAGATTGACTGAAGGATGCGACGGGGCTGTCGATGAACTTATCAAGTCGCTCAGGCGCGCGCAGCTCAATGTGGATATCATAGATGATCTGCCGTCGAACGATCTGATGCTTTCTGCCGGTTATTCGTCACGCGTCAAAGCATGTGTCAACTCCGGGAATCGTGTTATGACAGTGGTGCCTGACGGTGGCGCGATCTGTGAGGTGGCACCGGTGCTTGCTCGGGAGAATGCCGTGACTGTATTGGTCATGGCTTCGGGAGCACTCTCTCGTGACGATTTCGATAAGATTGCAGATGGTTTGGATCGCGAGCGTCTGGTAGTGGTTATCGCCTCCGGATCAAATGACGCCAGATAAACAGCGGAAAGAAGCGGATGTCGTTGATGAAATAGCGGCGGAAAAGCCGGCGAGGTTCCTGTGTGAACCGGTATAGCCATTCGAGTCCGAGGCGTTGCATTATCAACGGTGCGCGGCGGACGTTCCCGGCTTCAAAGTCGATTGTTGCGCCTATAGCCATCCATAAGTGCACATCCGGTAGCCTGTGGCGGTGTGCCACTATCCACTTTTCCTGTTTCGGTGCCCCCAATCCCACAGCCACGACTGTAGCCTCTGATACCGCTATGGCGCGTATCATCCTCTCCGATTCCTCGGGATCGTGCTCGAATCCCTTCACAGGGGAATATTCACCTACTATTATCTCGCGCCCGACGCTCAGGTTGATGCGGCGACGTGCCTCGGCGGCAATCCCCGGGGCTGCTCCAAGAAGAAATATCCTGCATCCGGGATCGTTGCGGTGGTAGGTGTAATAAGCAGTGAAAAAACTGCTGCCGGGTATGGCTTCAGGCAACGGTTTGCTGAGCAGCTGGCTGCAGAAATATATTATACGGCTGTCGCAAACCACCCATTCCGCTTCGCTGTAACAGCGCCGGAACTCATCGTCATGCTCGAGAATCATGAGGTGATCTATATTCGGGGTGACGAGCAGTCCGTCATGCAGATTCTCGAGTAATTGTTTTGAGGTCAACGGCAGTATCTGAGCGTTAAGTATTCTGACTGGTGCGGGCTTGTTCATTGCGGCGTTCTGGCGGTTAATGTGCGGTAAAGCGATATTATGCGGCGCGACACGCTATCCGCGTCGAGCTGCAACTGTTGCAATCTGTCGCGTGAGTCGTATCCTGCAGGGTCGTACAGCGCTTCATGCATCAGTGTGGCAAGCAGCTGCGGGTCATGACTTCCTGCGACTCTGCACCGGCTCAC
This sequence comes from uncultured Muribaculaceae bacterium, assembly GCA_910587425.1. Classification (GTDB taxonomy): domain Bacteria; phylum Bacteroidota; class Bacteroidia; order Bacteroidales; family Muribaculaceae; genus Paramuribaculum. The sequence goes on along the minus strand of CAJUKU010000013.1, from coordinate 28,691 downwards.
TCCATCGAGTAGTGTCGCGACATCACCGACAGGAGTCGCCACTACCGGCAGGCGACATGCCATAGCTTCTTTCACTACCTGTGGTGACCCTTCGGATATGGATGTGAGAAGCATCAGGTCGGCAGTCTGCATGGCTCTTACGGTCTGTCGACGTGTAAGTCCGTCAAGTTCCACCTCTTTGATTGCGACTCCAAATCTATTCCTGTACTCTTCAACCGCCGCGTGGAACAGAGGATAGTTTTTTACAATGCGATGACGTGAGGAGGGGAAGATTATTGTTAGCGGATCGCCGCAGCTGGGATAGTGGCGGTTATTGACGGCAGGTGTGAAAAGATCCATGTCGGTTCCGCACGGGATCTCGACAATATTGCGGCAATAGCGTGATGCCATCATGCTCATGCGCTTATTGAGGGTAACTGACGCGTCGACCCGGCGCAGTATCCTATGCGTGAGAGCCACCTGTATGCGTTTGTTCTGTTCCGGCAGGATATCACCGCCATGGAGTGTGAGCACAACCGGAATTCCGGGGCGGTCACGGAGCAGGAACAAACCGGACAATCCATAATGTACGTGTACGATATCGTATTTGCCGCTGCGGAGCATTGCATGGACGGCGGAGATAGAACGCATGTACGCCATACGGCTTTCCGATGCATCGATGACGTAGATGTCGATCTTGATGTCGTGGGCGGTGCTGGTTATCGCATCAAGCTGTTCCTTGATGAAGATACCATAAGCCGGATGTTCCGGCGACGGGTACATATTTGTGACAATCAGCAGCCGCATGTTCGCGTTTGTATTTTTCCGGTAGAGAATAAACGTGAGAATCCGGCATATATTGCGATAAATGATATGCGAACTGCTACACCTTTGCAGTTATAGGCGGTTTTGCGAACTATTTCTTAATTTTGCAAAAATGATTGTTGAAAAAAATATTCATAATTATGATATTACGGAAAATTGCTTTGATATTGTACTATGGTGTAGGCTATTATCTGCCGGATTCGTATTTCCCGGTAGTCGGGGGTGTTGCCAATGCATTCCGTATCATGCTTTGCCGCAGAATATTCCGCCGATGTGGTAAGGTGCTTACAATAAACCGCAAGGCATATTTCGGCAATGGGTCAGGTGTAGAGATAGGTGATAACAGCGGTATCGGTGCGGAGTGCCATTTGCCGCATGATATCAGAATCGGCAATGGTGTACTGATGGCTCCGGAGGTACTTGTGTTCGGTGACAACCATAATTATTCAGATCCGGAAGTTCCTATATATCTTCAGGGTAAAAGCTCTGGCCGTCCGGTAAGGATCGGTGATAATGTATGGATTGGTCAGAGAGCGATCATCACTGCCGGTCGTTCGGTAGCTTCCGGAACTGTTGTGGCAGCCGGAGCTGTCGTGACACATGATTTTGAGCCTGATGTGATCATTGGTGGTAATCCTGCACGCGTGATACGTAATCGTTGCGATGCGCCTGGTGCGGTAGGTTTCGGTAGGGAAAATTAGCATTTGTTTGTGAACCGAGGGGTGTTGAGTTTGTTGTTCCTACAGACACGATAAAAGACAAACTTATAAAAACACACAACTATGGCTGATAAAAAATCATACTACGTGAATATGGTTGAGGCTAAGGACGGCAAGATGTCGGAAGTGCTCAACTTTAACTTCGGCGGTCATCATGATATCGCTGCGATGGTGGAGAGAACCCGTCAGGCAGGTCTCTTCGCAAAGGATAAACATGCCAAGGAGTTCGTCCTTGCGATGCGTTTCATGCATCATGTCCTGAAGAAGAATCCTGATGCGGCGATCTTCAGTGAGTTCGCACCTCAGTTTGAGGAGTTCAAGAAGAAAGTGAAAGCAACCGTAGGCTGCGGTTGCAACTGCGAGCAGAAGTGACCGGCGCAGCCTATGCAGGCTGACGTAGCACGATAACAAACAAAAACGCACCGGACGGCTGCCAAAGCGGCGGCTGTCCGGTGTCTGTTTTGGGGGATTTTTAAGGATGCGTTGTACAAAATGAGTTAACGGCGGGGCGTTTCGCATCGGTTTTGCTCGTATTTTTGTACTTTTGCAGAGTAAAACGCGAGACAATGATAATTATCGGCATAGCCGGGGGCACAGGCTCCGGAAAAACCACAGTTGTAGATAAGATAATCTCCAGCCTTCCGGCGGGGGAGGTGGCGGTCATGCCGCAGGACAATTATTATAAGGATTCGAGCCATGTGCCGCCGGAGGATCGTCAGAAAATCAATTTTGACGAGCCTGCCGCTATAGAGTGGACTCTTCTGGAGGAACATATCCGTCAGCTCCGCGCCGGCAACAGCGTTGAGATGCCCACATACGACTATCTTACCTGCACACGCTGCAAGGAGACCATAACGGTGGCTCCGCGCGATGTGGTGATCGTGGAGGGTATACTCGTGCTTTCGCAGCCGGAACTGCGTGACATGATGGATGTGCGTGTGTTTGTCGATGCGGATGCCGATGACCGACTGATCCGCGTTATCTCGCGTGACTGCATATCCCGCGGCCGCACACCGCAGATGGTAATAGACCGCTACCAGGATGTGCTTAAGCCGATGCATGAGCAGTATATCGCACCGTCGAAGCGGTTTGCCGACCTGATAGTTCCGCAGGGTGGTAACAATTCGGTGGCGATAAATCTGCTGACGGATTACATATACTCACGTCTCCGTCAGCGCTGACCGTCGGCGGCATCCGGGTGCGACGTGTACGTCGGTACCTACAATTACGAAACCAAACGAGTGCTTGAAACCTCGTCAAAAAAACAAGAACAATGCAACGTAACTATTCCTTGACTTTTCTGCTGCTCACGCTGACTTTCTGCGTGTGCCTCATTGTATCCAACCTGATGGAGATAAAGACGGTGCCGCTCGGCCCGCTGACGATTACCGCCGGGGTTGTGGTTTTTCCGATCTCCTACATAATAAACGACTGCATCGTGGAGCTTTACGGCTTCAGCCGTGCGCGGATGGTGATCCTGCTCGGGTTTGCCGCCAACCTGTTTGTCTCGCTGTTGCTGCAGATAGGTATTATTCTGCCCGGCGCTGAGTCGTGGACGGGTCAGGAGGCTATGGCTATGATATTCGGCGCCGTGCCGCGCATTCTTGCGGCAAGTTTCACGGCGTTCCTGTGCGGCTCGCTTGTCAATGCCTGGGTGATGGCTCGCATGAAAGCCGCCTCGCCTGACGGACGCCGATTCTCGGTGCGTGCGATCGTCTCTACGCTGTGGGGTGAGGGTACGGACAGTATCATATTCTTTCCGGTAGCGTTTGCCGGTGTGCTTCCCGCCCGGGAGATTATCTCGCTGATCGTGACACAGACTTTACTCAAGACTGCCTACGAATGCGCGGTGCTCCCGGTGACTGTGCGCGTGGTGCGTTCACTTAAAAAGATAGAAGACCGTGCGACAGCCACTGATTGATTCATCACTTTTTGATATCGTCTGGATAGATCTGGACGACACGCTGATAGATTTCCGTGCCAATTCGCGTGCGGCGCTTGCCGGGCTTCATGCCTCGACGCCTCAGCTGTCGGGTCTCTGGGATTCGGCTGAGGAGTGGACAAAGGCGTATGAGGATCATAACCACCGGCTGTGGGCGGCTTACAACCGTGCCGAGATCACACGCGACACGCTGCGTCTGCACCGTTTCCTGAATCCTCTTATGGAGGCGGGTATGGCTGAGGATGAGGCTCGGAGGCTTGCTCCCGCGCTTGATCCGGCATATCTCGATCTGTTGGCGCAGCAGAAGCGTCTTGTGCCGGGTGCGTTGGCTCTTTTAGAGCGTCTGCGCGGTGCCGGATTGCGGTGCGGGGTGCTCAGCAACGGTTTCAAGGAGGTGCAATACCGGAAGATGGATGTCGCCGGGCTGACACCATATATTGATCTGACAGTGCTTTCGGATGATATCGGGGTGAATAAGCCTGATGCGCGTCTGTACTGCTACGCCATGGGGCGTGCGGGGGTGACGGATCCGTCGCGATGCGTGATGATCGGTGATAATCCTGCAACAGATATCGAGGGCGCGTTGTGTGCCGGGTGGGATGCAATACTGTTCGATCCGTATGGTATGCTGACTGCGCCGACGGCGACGGTCGGTAGCCTCGATGAGATAGAGGTGAGAGAAAGAGATTTTTATAGCGATATTAGATAGAAAGAAAAGGCGGTGTGTCATGTGAGTTCTGACACACCGCCTCATTATATTATACTTTTAGGGATCAGAGCACGGAGCGGTAGAGAGCTACAATATCGTCAAGGGTGACGTCGCGCGGGTTGCCTGGGGTGCAGACATCGGCGAGCGCCTGATCGGCAAGTGCCGGAATGTCGGTCTCAGTGATGCCGAGCTCGGTGAGATGCTGTGGAATCCCGACGCGTATGGCGAGGTCGCGAACAGCCTCAACAGCTGCTATGGCTGCCTGCTCGTCGGTCATTCCGGAGATATCGACTCCCATAGCCTGTGCTATCTGCGGATATTTGTGCATAGCCGCCGGGCGGTTGAACTCCATGATGGTGGGGAGGAGCAGCGCGTTTGCCACGCCGTGGGGAACGTCGAACAGCGAGCCCATCGGGTGTGCCATGCCGTGAACGAGTCCGAGCCCGACATTGGAGAATGCCATTCCGGCGATGTACTGTGCAACAGCCATGCCGTCGCGTGCGGCAACGTTCTTCGGTTCCTCGACTGCTGTGGGGAGGTGGTGGCTGATCATGCGTATAGCCTCAAGCTCGAACATGTCGCTCATAGCCCATGCGCCTTTGGTTATGAAGCCTTCGATGGCGTGGGTCAGCGCATCCATTCCGGTAGCGGCTGTGAGTCCGCGGGGGAGGGAGTACATCAGTTCGGCGTCGATGATAGCAACGGCGGGAATGTCGTTGGGGTCGACGCATACCATCTTCTTCTGTTTCTGCTCGTCGATGATCACATAATTAATCGTTGTCTCAGCGGCGGTTCCAGCGGTTGTGGGGAGTGCGATCATGGGCACGCTCTTGTTGCGTGTGGGGGCGCACCCCTCGAGTGATACTATGTCGTCAAACTCAGGGTTGTTGATCACGATGCCGATAGCTTTGGCTGTGTCCATTGCCGATCCGCCACCGATAGCGATGAGATAATCGGCTGCGGCGGCTTTGAACGCTTCAATTCCGGCTTTTACGTTGCTTACCGTCGGGTTTGGCTTGACTTCAGCGAAAATTTCGTAGGGGAGCGATGCCTCGTCGAGTATGTCGGTGACCTGTTTTGCCACTCCGAACTGGATGAGTCCCTTGTCGGTGACTACGAGTGCCTTCTTTTTGCCCAGGCGGGCGATTACTTCCGGAAGTTCGCGGCGTGAGCCGGGTCCGAAGTAGGAAACTTCATTAAGGATAAAACGGTGTGTCATACAATCAGTTTTTCTTGGTATTGCAAATGTAAGGCTTTTTGTGGTATGCACCAAATAAGTCAGTCGAAAAGCATGTGCAGCACAGGGAGCGATCGCAATTCGGGTAGTGGTGTGTGGTGGATGGAAATGTAGCGCAGCATAGCCGCTATTATCTCGGCGCGCTGAGTGCGTGTGAGCAGGAAGCGGTGCATGTTGGCGAATGTGATGCGCGATATAGTGTGAAGCACCTCGGATGCCTGCGGTGTGAGTATGTCGGTGTGTGGTGGTGGGGTCAGGCGGAAAATACCGTCGCGGAAGTCAAAGATAGCTCCTGGACGGTAGGTTTCGGTGTCGGGTGAGATGCCGAGCACCTCGCCGAGGTGGTAGATGAAGCAGATGTGATAGTTGGGGATGTTGCCGGGTGGAAGAGTGTCGAGGAGCGGTATGGCTGTGGCGAGATAGTCGAACAGCGCCGGGTCGGGCTGGCTTTCGCGCAGGGCGGCGCTCAGCAGCTCGGCTATGAATGTGGCTATTGCGGCGCGTATCGGATTAGCCCGGATATTGTGGAGCGGCAGCAGCGGGCGTGGTTCAGACATACGGCTGATGTCGTTGGCAGGGCGTGTATTGGCTATGCATTCCACGAGTGCAAGCGGCTGCAGTATGCTGCGCCGGCGTGTCGCCTCGCGTCCTGCTCCGGCAGGGATCAGAAATGACATGCGTCCGTACTCGCGGCTGTAAGCCGTGAGTATCGCGCGTGAGTCGGAGTAGGTGACTGTGCGGAGGGCTATGAGACGGACTGTCTGTTGCACGGTATCTATAACAATGGGTGTGTCAGCGATGGCACACCCATTGATAATTCTGTTACGGAAATCACAGTCACTCGGTGCTGAGGATGGAGGGGGCGGTGTAGGTGCGCTGACCGAGTTCCTGGTCAAGCATGTACAGACCCATTCCGTTATCGCCGATGAGCTTGAATTTGTCGATGAGCTGGCGGCAGTTGTCTTCCTCCTCAACCTGCTCGCTGACGAACCATGCGAGGCGGTCGCGTGTGGCGTAGTCGTGCTCAGCCTCTGCGGTGGCGAAAAGGGAGTTGATGAGTGCGGTGACTTTCTGCTCGTGCTCGAGGGTAGCCTCGAATGCTGCGAGGGGGGATTCCCATGTGGTGGGAACGGCATCGATGGGCGCGAGAACCACGCGTCCGCCACGCTGGTTCACATAGTTCATGAAGATCTCGGCGTGAGCCTGCTCTTCCTGAAACTGGATCTTGAACCAGTTAGCTACTCCGTCGCGTCCTTCAGCCTTGAAGTGCATTGACATTGCGAGATAGAGGTATGCCGACCAGAATTCGGCGTTGATCTGTGCGTTGAGCGCATCCTGAAGTTTCGGTGTCAACATATTGTATGTGGTGTTTAGTTAAGTGACGTGTTTCGTTGGCGATGACCTCTGATTTCTCAGCGGCGGCGCTTGCCGGCTTTCTCGCGCTGGCGCTGCTGTTCGCGCAGCATAGCCTGCTGCTGCCGCTGTGCCTCTTCGAGGCGTTCCATCCATTTGCTCTTCTTGCGTGGTTTCTTGGCGTTCTCCTGCATCTTTGCTCGCACCGACTCCTCGCTGACCACGCGGCGGAACACGTAGGTCTGCACGATTGTGATGAGCAGCGAGAGGAAGTAGTAGTAGCTAAGTCCGGCTGCATAATTGTTGAAGAACACGAGGAACATAACCGGCATGAGATACATCATTATTTTCATGCCGGGCATGGAGTTGCCTCCGGGCTGCGACTGCATGCTGATGCGGGTGTAGATGATGTTGACCACCGTCATGAGCAGACAGAAGAGGCTTATATGGTTGCCGAATGTGCCGGAGATGAATGGTATGTGTGTGGTCCACGACACTATGGCATCGGGAGCGGAGAGATCCTTAGCCCAGAGGAAATGCTGACCGCGGAGTTCAATAGCCGAGGGGAAAAAGTTGAACATCGCGATGAGTATAGGCATCTGCAGCAGCATGGGGAGGCATCCCGACATGGGGTTGGCTCCTGCGCGGCTGTAAAGAGCCATGGTCTCCTGCTGACGCTTCATGGCATTTTCGTTGCCGGGCCAGCGGTCGTTGATCTCCTTGACCTCGGGCGCGAGCACACGCATGCGTGCCTGCGACATGTAGCTCTTGTAGGTGAAGGGGAAGAGGATCACCTTGATGAATATCGTCAGGATGAGGATTATGATTCCGTAGTTGCTTATGAAGCTACCGAGGAATGAGAATACCGGTATGACGATGAGCGTGTTGATCCAGCGGAACAGAGCCCATCCGAGAGGAATGAGGTTCGTGAGGTGGAGATTCTGTCCGGGAGCGATCTCATCCTGAAGTCCGGAGAGGAGGGGATAGGAGTTCGGGCCAAGGAAGAGGGTGAATGCCGCCGGATGTGCGAGTGTGGAGGAGTACTCCATCGTTGCACGTGTCTCAAGATTCTTGAGGTGGGTTGGGTTATCCTCAAGCACCTGCGACTTGAGTTCGGCTGTAGTGAAATATTGGTCGGGGATGATGACAGCCGAGAAGAACTGGTTCTTGTAACCGAGCCATTTGACGCGCTCTGTCACCTCCTTGCTCTCGTTCTTGGACTCGCTGAGATGCTCTACGTCGCCGTTGGCAAACATGTAGTAGAGTCCGCTGTTGCGTTCCTCGAATACGCGTCCAGCCTCGTTGCGTGCCATGGTCTGGTTCCAGTTGAAGTCCATCGACGCTACGTTGGCGGGGATTATGTTCTCCATGCCCTGCTGGATCACCTCCATGCGAGCCACGAATCCTTCGGCGGGGAGTGTGTAGCGCAGCGACCAACGCGCACCGTCGCCGAGGTCGAGGCTCATGGTGACTGATGTGTCGGAAACCTCAGTGGGGGTGAAGAAGAACTCGCGGGTGTCGAGACGCTGGTTGGCGGTCATGAGCGTAAAGCTGTAGCCATCGGTGACGGGCTCCATTAGGGTCACGGCGGTGGAGTCGAAGCGCTGGTAGTCCTTGAGAGCCGCGCGGCTGATCATCGCTCCCTTGTTGGAAATGTCGAGAGTGATGTCGTTGTTTGAGAGGGTTACGGTCTTCTCAGTTCCGTTGAGGAAGCGTGCGAAGCCGCGGTAGCGTGCCGCCGCCGCGAGGGCGTCGCGGAGTTTTGCGATAGCCGCCGAAGCCTGTGCGTTGTCGATTCCGGGGTGACCTTTCGCAAGGAGGACGCCGAGCTGTACGGTGCCATTGCCGGTATCGACGGTTCCGGTGATGTTGCCGTCGGTGCCGAGATTGATGATAGTCCCGGCAGCGACGAGGCGGTATGAGTTGTCGGTTGAATCTTGTGTGCCGAGCTGGCGAACCGTGTTGGCTATCACGGTGATTTCAGATGGGCTTACAGAGTCGGGTGTCAGTACGCCGGCGGTGTCAGTGTCCTTCTGGCGCTGCTCTTCGGCTAATTGTTCGGCACGTTCACGCTGCTGGCGGAGTTGCTCTTCCGAGGGCTGGTTTAGCCACATGAATCCGAGCAATACGGCGCCCATGAGGAGCATGCCGAGAATTGTGTTCTTATCCATTGGTCCGTTGGTTTATTTTTCGGCGAACTTTTCGATATTCTTCTCTTCATGGTAAGCCACGGCGGCGCGCATGAAGTCGAGGAAGAGGGGATGTGGGTTGAGGACTGTCGATGAGTACTCGGGGTGGTACTGCGTGCCGACAAACCAGCGCTTGTCGGGGAGTTCGACAACCTCGACGAGGTGTGTGGCGGGGTTCTCGCCTACGCAACGCATTCCGGCTTCCTCGAAACGCTGACGATAGTCGTTGTTGAACTCGAAGCGGTGGCGGTGACGTTCCTTGACGTGGTCGGTGCCGTAAGCCTTTGCGGCAGTTGATCCGGGCACGAGATGGCAGTCGTAAGCTCCGAGACGCATTGTTCCACCCATGTTGCTTATGCTCTTCTGCTCCTCCATGAGGTCGATCACATTGTCGGGAGTGGTGGTGTTCATCTCGGTGCTGTTAGCCTCGGGTAGTCCGAGAACGTCGCGGGCGTATTCGATCACCATGCACTGCATGCCGAGGCAGATGCCGAATGTGGGCACGTCGTGCTCGCGGCACCATTTGAGAGCTACAAACTTACCCTCGATGCCACGCTGCCCGAATCCGGGGGCTATGATGATGCCGTCCATTCCCGCAAGCTGTTCGTCGACATTGGCGGGGTTGAGCTTCTCGCTGTGGATATACTTGAGGTTCAGGCGACGGTCGTTATAGGTGGCGGCATGAAAGAGCGCCTCGCTGATGGATTTGTAGGCATCCTGCAGCTCCACGTATTTGCCGACGAGTCCGATGTTGACCTCCTCGGTGGCGGCGTGCATCTTGTCGAGGAAGTGCTGCCAGAGGTGCATGTCGGGTTCGCCCTGCACGCCTACTCCGGTCTTGCGGAGCACGATCTCGTCGAGATGTTGGTCATGCATGCGCATGGGCACTTCGTAGATCGATGCGCAGTCGATCGACTGTATTACGGCGTCGGGTGCTACGTTGCAGAACTGTGCTATCTTGCGTCGCATCGCAACCGGGATGTCCTTCTCGGTACGGAGCACGAGTATGTCGGGTTGAATTCCCACCTCCTGCAGCTGCTTTACGGAGTGCTGGGTGGGTTTTGTCTTAAGCTCTTTTGCGGCTTTGAGGAAGGGCACGTAGGTTAGGTGGATGCAGAGCGAGTTGTCGCCCAGTTCCCAACGGAGCTGACGGACGCTCTCGAGGTAGGGGAGCGACTCGATATCGCCAACGGTTCCGCCGATCTCGGTTATGATGTAGTCATACTCGCCGGTCTTGCCGAGGAGCTTCACGTTGCGCTTGATCTCGTCAGTTACGTGCGGTATGATCTGAACGGTCTTGCCGAGGTAGTCGCCACGGCGCTCCTTGTCGATGACGCTCTGATAGATTCGTCCGGTGGTGACGTTGTTAGCGCGTGATGTGCGCACGTTTGTGAAACGCTCGTAGTGTCCGAGGTCGAGGTCCGCCTCATGCCCGTCGTCGGTCACGTAGCATTCGCCGTGTTCGTAGGGGTTCAGCGTTCCGGGGTCGATGTTGATGTACGGGTCGAACTTCTGGATAGTCACGCGAAACCCGCGCGCCTTGAGCAGACATGCGAGCGATGCGGAGATAATGCCTTTTCCGAGCGAGGAGACAACTCCTCCGGTCACAAAAATGTATTTGGTTTCCACGCTTTATGGGTGTTGGTTATCAAATGATTGATTGGTGATTGCAAAGCGCATGTACGCGTGCACTCACGCGCGCGACGCAATCAAAGTGCAAAGGTAAGCAATTTTTTTCATTCCTGCACCCTACCATCCGGATACAACAGCGGTGTGCCAAACGAATTTTGACACACCGCTACGTGTAGGGGATTGGTGGGGATGGACTGATCAGTCCTCCTTACCACGGTTCTTGGCTTTGTTTTTGTTTTTTGTTGCTGAGGAGTCAACGTCTTTCTCCTCCTTGAGGTCGATTTCCGCTCCGTCGGCGCCTATGACGCGGTACTGCAGATATGCGAGCGACTGGTCGGGCATGATGCGGAAGCGACGGTTGAATTCGATTCGCCATTTCCGGTAGACCGATATCAGTCCTTTCTTCAGGTAGGCGTCGACGTAGGGGTGGACGTACATGATGAATCCGGTGGCATTGAGTGAGTTGACGAGATAGTCGAGTTTCTCGTGCAGCGTGTCGGTGAAGAGCAGCGAGGGCTGTATCTTCCCTTTTCCGTAGCATGACGGACACTCCTCGGCTGTGACGATGTCGAGCGCGGGGCGGACACGCTGGCGCGTGATCTGCATCAGTCCGAATTTGCTCAGGGGGAGGATGTTGTGGCGCGCACGGTCGGTAGCCATCACTTCGCGCATGTGCTCGTAGAGTTTCTGTCGGTGCTCTGCCTTAGCCATGTCGATGAAATCGATGACGATGATTCCTCCCATGTCGCGCAGGCGCAGCTGGCGTGCGATCTCGTCGGCGGCACGCATGTTGACCTCGAGTGCGTTTGTCTCCTGGTCGTTGGCGGCTTTCGACCGGTTGCCGCTGTTGACGTCTATCACATGGAGTGCCTCTGTGTGCTCTATGATGATGTATGCTCCGCTCTTGAATGAGACTGTCTTGCCGAACGACGATTTGACCTGACGGGTGATGTTGAAATGGTCGAATATCGGTTCGGGCTTGTCGTAGAGGTGGACAATCTCGGCGCGTTCGGGTGCTATTAGGCTGACGTATTTCCGTATCTGCGAGTAGATTTCGGGATCGTTGACCTGTATGCTTTCGAACGTCGGGCTGAAGATGTCGCGGAGCACTCCGACAATGCGGCTCTCCTCCTCGAAAATAAGCGCGGGTGCTGTGGCGCGCTGTGCGCGCTGCACGGTGTCCTCCCAGCACTGGAGCAGTGTCTTGAGCTCGTGGTTGAGCTCGGCGACGCGCTTGCCTTCGGCTGATGTGCGGATTATGACGCTGAAGTTTTTCGGACGGATGGATTCGATGAGCTGACGGAGGCGTAGCTTCTCCTCTGTGGTCTTGATTTTCTGTGAGATGGATATCTTGTCGCCGAAGGGTATCAGAACCATGTAGCGTCCGGTGAGCGTGATCTCGGTGGTGAGGCGTGGTCCTTTGGATGATATCGGTTCCTTGACGATCTGTACCATCAGTTCCTGTCCGGGCTGCAACTGATCGGTGATGGTGCCGTGCTTGTCGATGTCGGGCAGGAGTTTCATCTTGCTGACGGATGGTGTGTGCTTGCGGTCGGTCAGCAGCGACTGCAGGAACGAGGAGTAGGAGGCAAATTGTGAGCCAAGATCCAGGTAATGGAGGAAAGCGTCCTTTTCGTAGCCTACGTTGACGAAAGCGGCGTTGAGCCCCGGCATGAGTTTCTTGACCTTAGCCAGGTATATGTCGCCGACGGCGTAGGCGATGTTTCTGGACTCCTTTTGCAGGGAGACCAGCCTCGAGTCCTCGAGAAGTGCTATCGACACTTCCTTGGGCTGTACGTCGACAATAAGTTCGCTTTGCATTTTTCCGGTTTACTGGGGTATTTATCGGCATCAGGCACGCATTACGCGGCGTGTGCCATGGTACTGATCCGCTGCAACGTCGGGGGCAGACTGTCATGCCGTCTCGCTCCGATACACAAAGAACAAACTCGGAGCAGTTGCTCCGGAGAGGAGCCGCGTCAAGTTTGTCCTTCGTATGCTTGCAGTGGTTGTCTCAGAGTTGAAGATTATTTCTTCTTGTGACGGTTCTTTCTGAGACGTTTCTTGCGCTTGTGAGTCGCCATCTTGTGGCCTTTTCTTTTCTTTCCGCTGGGCATTGTTTACGCAGTTGAAGGGGTTAATGATGATGGTTGATTATTCAGTGTTCGTTGGCGCGAGATAACTCGCTGTGTTGCAAATGGATTGTGGCTCCGAAGGGGCAAAATCCGGATTTTGCAAGCGCAAATATCGGAATTTTTTTTGAATTACGGGCAATTTCCGTCTGCTTTTTTGGAAATCCGGAGCGTGGCGGCTGCAAATGCTGCTTCTTAAGTGTGGAGCGGCTGGCGGTCAGCGGGGCAGGGTGATGGTGCGTGTGGTGGTTCCGTATGCCGCCCAGTAACCGAGTGCACCGTCGATATTTCCGGGGCAGTTTTCGGCGAATGTGAAGAAGAGATTCTGCGACAGTGAGACGTTGCTGTCGTAGATGCGCCAGAACTGATATATCTCAGGCTCCATGGAGCAGAGACGGACTGTCACCCGCTCGCCTGCCTGATAATAGTGCTGGAACTCAGTGCCGGTGTATCCGGAGTGGAACCCACGGGTGATATCCCAACCTTTCGCGCTGTCGTATTCGGATCCGGTGAATGTGCCGAGAAATGTGCCGTAAAAGCGGGATTCAACGCTGTGTGAGCGGGAGAAAAAGCGGTAGTGCGCCGTCGGGTCAATATCCTCGATGTAGGCATGAAGTCGGTATAGTGTGTCGCAGTCGTTGGTGCGTTCAGCCTCAAGTGGCATAAGTCTGGGTGCCGCAGGCATTGTGGATGTCGCAGTGGCGGTCTCCGTGTCGGTCTCGACCGTTAGGCGGTAAGTGTGTCCCACAGCGCCTTTAAGGCGTGATGTGGTGTAGATGAATGCAGGAGTATAGTCATGGTTCATGGTTCCGGTGAGGATGTAAGGGGTATCGCCGTCATAGATTGTCACGCGGCACCATTTCTCGATTGAGTTGTCCAATGACGGTGATGGGACGGTGAGATCTACCGCGCGTGTCACGATTACTACGGGTGGCTGTCCCTCCTCGATCCACCCCTCTATGACGAGCGGTGTGACCGTGCCGATGCTTTCGTTGTCGTTGCTGCAGCCTATAGCCGCAAAATAGAGCAGAGCGACAGCTGCGATATGTATGAACCGGAGTATTCTATGCATGGTCAGAATTCAATTGTGTAGGCGAGGGAGGGTATTATGGTATTCATCACAGAGCTGAGCCGCTCTATGCCGTTGTCGGTGGAGTATGTGGTGTAGCTGAACAGGGTGTTGCGCAGCCCGAGCACGTTATATACCGACAGCTGCAGCCGTTGATTCAGCTGCGGTGACGAGTGTATGAGCCATGTGGCGGCTATGTCCATGCGCCTGTAGTCGGGTAGCCGCGAGGAGTTGTGTGGAAAGTATTCGCAGATCAGGTTCTCGCCGATCATATAGCCGTATTTCTCGCGTGTGTAAGGGGTGCCGGTGGCATATATGAAGTTGAGTGCCAGGGTCAAGGAAGAAATGGGTGTCCATGCGAGCGAGATGTTCAGGTCGTGTGTGCGGTCGTGGGCGGCAGGGTATGTCCCACTGCCTCGACCGTCGAGATGATTGCGCGCGGTGCCGATATTGTATGCTATGCGTCCGCGCACGGCGCCGGTCTGCCGCATAGCCATAGCCGACAGACCGAAAGCGTAGCCGTCGCCATGCAGCAGGTGGTCGACAGGGTTATAGCCGCTTGATGCGAGGTCGAGTATCGAGCCTGCAAATTCGTAGATGTTGCTGTTGAGTCTGCCGTATGCCCCGACCGTCCATGAGATTCCTGCGGGGGTGATGTAGCCGCCGATTCCTGCGTGGAGGGAATATGCGGTGAGGGGGCGGACGTTGTTGTCGGCGCAGGTCCAGAAATCGGCGGGGAGTCCTGTTGAAGACTCCTCGATGAGACGGTCGAAACGGGTGTATCGCCCTAAGGAGAGGTAGATGTAGGATGGTTGCCGGAGTGAGTAGCGGATGTCGACACGCGGTTGTGGCGAAACGGTTGTGAAGCCCGGGGTGTGGTAGAGTGTGAGCCGAAGTCCGGCATCGATCTCCAGCCTGTCGGCATGCTGGTAGTGCCATGTGGCTGCTGCACTATGTTCGCCGGAATGTATTGCGAGTGAGCTGGCTGATGATGCCGTCGCGTTGTCGCGGTTATGCTGTCCGGAGGTGTAGCGGTAGTTTGACTCCGCCGACAGATCCAGGCGGTTTATCCCGATATGGAATCTTGCGGTAGCCTGCGTGAGTGAGGAAGGAAGGTCGATGGCGCGTCCACCCTCAGCCATCATGAAGGAATTGGAATATCTGGTCAGTGACACCGTCGCGTCCATGTCGCGGTAAGCCCACCCGATCCCTCCGGCGATGTTGCGCCAGCCGAAGTCGCCATCCTTGGCTCCGTCGTTGCGGTTTTTCAGCCGCATGTCGTCGTGGTTGGCGAATATGTTTCCGGTGATGGTATGCTGACCGATGCGTCCGGTCACGGATGCGTTGAGGTCGGTAAATCCGTATTTCAGACGTGATGATCCGACGGTAAGTATGTCAGGGAAGAGCAGGTTGAGGTATGTGTGGCGCGCGGCTGCGGCTATGCTCCAGTTTTTACCGACAGGGAGTCTAAGTGCGCCATGGCTTTCAATCAATCCGGAGGTAATGCTTGCGGAGAATGTGCTGTCGGGAAAAGTCGACAGGCTTTGTGCGGATATATACCCGCCGGTAAGTGATGGCGTGGATGCCGGATGTCGGGATGGGCGGAATGTGATGTCGTGGTAGTAGGCGGGATTGAATGCACTGTAGAATCCGAGCATGTGCATTGGATTGACGATTCGGATGCCGTCAGTCTCGAAGAGGTTAGCCTCGTTTCCGGCTCCTTCGATGCAGAGCGCCGCGCTGAGGTCGTTGGATGTGGCGACTGAGGGTAGCGCACGCAATGCCGCTACCGGATCGCCGGAGGATAGGAATGAGGGGAGGTCGGTGGAGATCCGCGGGTTAATGGTCAGCGCACCGTCGGGTGTGGCGCGCATCAATCGCCTGACGGTTGGTGTGCGCACGATGATCTCGTCGAGTTCCCTTTGGGTAATAACAGTGTCCGCCGGCTCCGATGCAGATGACTGCATCGTGCCGACAGACAGAGTTATCGTGATTGCCAGTGTGATCAACCGGCAAACGGAAGTTTTTGCGTCAGTTGTCAATAATATCAGCGTGCTGCTCCTGTAATGGAGAAATATGAGTCAACAATTTCGTTCACGTCGTCGATTAGTTTCTTGAACGAAAGTTTGTCAAAGAAGGTATTGATCGCAAATGATGTCTGGTCGGGGAATGTGAGAAGAGGACGAGCCTCGTAAGACATCTCTGTGACGGTCTCGGGATGTATCACGTCGTCGGCATTCACGGCTATGGATTCATAATCGTAGCTCTCGGTTTCGGGATTGTATACACTTACGTCGTAAGTCCAGTCTTTCCATTTGTTCTCCCATTCACCTTTCTCTTCGTTGTATACCATATCATAATCATGACGAACGCGTACGAGGTGCCCGTCCATGATTATATATCCGAAATAGTCGGTATCATCGGGGTATTCGGGGTCGTAGGAATAGGATTCCCAAGAGTCCTCATATATATCCCATGTGAGATATCCCTGGAGTTTGTTGTCGTTGTCGTAGTAGAAAGAGGCGTCGAAATAGTCGTTGAGCACATCAATGCCAGCCTGAACAGTATCAACCGATTCGTGTGTCACGACAATCTGTCCGTCCTTGTCAGACAGGATTTTTCCGGTGGTATATATCTCGTTGCTATTCTTATAAATGTAGTCGTAGATATCGGTTTCTGCCATGAGGCGGGGAGCAACCTTAGAGAGGCCGGAGAAATTGCTCTTGATCTGGAGCTTGCCGATGATATCGACATCAGCTTTTGCGCGGATGAAGTGGGGATAGAGGGCGGATATGTCGCCGTCGATGCATTTGCCGTTCTCGTCATGGTGATGTGTGGCTTTAATGAGCGCGTCGTGCATCACATCATACTTGAGAAGGTTGCGTCCGAGGAGTTCGCTTTTTACGGTGGTCAGGTGCTTGCCACCGATCGTCACTAATACATTGTCCTTTATGGAATCGTTTGTGATGTGAAGCTTGTTGTTGACCACAATTCCGTTGGAGCTGAGGTTGAGCGCCATGTCGATGCTCTGTTCCTGTACGAGTGTGGTGCTGATGGTGCTGGTGCAGATAGTTTTGCCGTTGGCGCTGAATGTTATATCCATGCGGTTGGGGAAAAGTATCTCGACATCGGGTGTGAGCCATCCGGTGCCTTCGGTTGTACCTTCGAGACGCACGGCATAGTTGTCCTTGCCATCAATTGATGTGAACTGTATCTCAAGATAATCGGCGTCGCCCTTACGGATCCACTCCTCTTTCTGACGGTCGGCATAGAAAATGCCGAAGTAGTCGGAGAGCTTGTATAGATCCACTGCCGCCGTGCGCATTGAGCGTGATCCGGCGGCGTTGAGCTTTATGGCTTGCTCGGCTCCTTCAACGAGATCGGTGAATGCATTGTGCACATCCCAGTATTTGGGATCTATGTAGAAACCTGCCGGTGCGGAGTGGTATCCGTATTCACCGTCAGGATCGCGGTCATATTCGCGCACGAATGAATCGATGAGGCGTATCATGTCTGCATGGAGGCTCATGTCGACCATCGAGTTGACCTCCTCGCCCACGGCAACGAGTTTCTCTTTCTGGGCTGTCGGGGTAAGTGCATTGGCATCGACAGGTGCGGTAAAGGTGATGTAGTCGATCTCGTCGAGAAGTATCGCCTGGTCGTAACCGGTGACTGTTAGTGTCTTCCCATCCTTGCTGAACTGGAGGTCGCCAGCCACACCGAAATTGTATTTAAGGAATGTATCTCCTTTTTTTACATAGAAAGCCTTCGGGAATGCGAATGCGGAGAGAGTTACAAGAATGGCGGATATTGTGAGTAGAAGTTTTTTCATGCGGTAGTCTTCAAAAGGTTAATGAATCAGTTGATAGCCACTTTCAGAGAGTATCTGCCGGAGCGGAGGATGACGACTCCCGGTGTGATTGACTGCATGTCGACGGTCTCCCCTTTCTTTACCTGCGGGATGTTGAGGAGCATGGTGCCGCTGACGCTGTAGATAGTGAAATTGCCGTCGGCATTCATAGTGGCTGTGCGTGTAGCGGGATCGTAGGTGAAAGCTGCGGCTGCGGCTGTTTCATCGGCAATGCCGGTGATAGCTGTGGTCTTTGACTCATCGACGTAGATGGTCTGTAGGGTAGTACGGGGGTATGTGCCTACCTCGGCGTTGTTCTTGTCCTTAGCCACCATATTGCTGGCGTTGAACTCGAGGCGGTCTACCTTGTCAAGGTCGAGCACAACCCAGGATCCATTGGTATAGATGTGCAGATAGTTGGGCGATGCCGACTGTGCCGCTGCTGCGAGACCGGTCAGCAAGATCGCCGCAAGGACAATTAGTTGTCTGATTTTCATAAATAAACAGATTGGTTAATATTAAGGTGATATGATGTGTGCAAGGTTATACGTGTGTCACTCCGAGAGTAATCATATTCCTGTGTTAAATCAACGATGCGCAAATTTAGTGAATTTTCCTAAAAACCGGCTTGCCGATCACCATTTTTCGCAGTATCTTTGGCAATGCATTACTATTCATGTGCAATATAATACCACCAATTAATACCAACAGACTAATTTACAGGTAATGGCAATAGACAGCACATCCGACGGACGGCAAGCTAAGCGCCTTGAGTCGCTTGATATTCTGCGGGGACTCGATCTTTTCCTGCTCGTTTTTCTTCAGCCGGTGCTGGTTTCAGTACTGAGCCGGATAGACTCTCCGGCGGCAGCGTGGCTGCTTTTTCAGCTTGATCATGAGGTGTGGGAGGGGTTCCGTTTCTGGGACATAATCATGCCTCTGTTTCTGTTCATGGCTGGCGCTGCGATGCCGTTCTCGTTCTCCAAATACCGTAACGGTGCGAAATCGAAGGTTTACTGGCGCGTGTTCAGGCGCTGTGTGCTGCTGTTCCTGATAGGTATGGTAGTGCAGGGGAATCTGCTCGCATTTGATCCGGAGCATATCTATATCTACACCAATACTCTACAGGCAATCGCTGCCGGTTATCTTATCGGTGCCGTGATATTGCTGCATTGCAATCTGCGCTGGCAGATAATAGCCACAGTGGTGCTCCTCGCGGCATATTCGCTGCCGATGTCGCTCTGGGGGGATTTCTCGCCGAAGGGGAATCTTGCAAATGTCATAGATGAGGCGGTGCTCGGGCGCTTCCGCGGGGATCCCACATATACGTGGGTGTTTACCTCGCTGGTGTTCGGTGTCACTGTGATGCTCGGCGCTTTTGCGGGTCAGATAATGAAGTCGGCGGGGACGGCGCGTGTGCGTGCTGCCGGGCGTCTCGCAGTAATCGGTCTCGCGCTTGTCCTGACGGCGTGGTTGTGGAGCTATGAGACTCCGGTTGTCAAACGGATCTGGAGCGGCAGCATGACGTTGCTGTCGGGAGGCTATTGCTTCCTGCTGATGGCGCTGTTCTACTATCTGATCGATTGCCGCGGGTGGCTTGGATGGCTCGGATGGCTCAAGATCTACGGAATGAATGCGATCACGGCGTATGTGCTCGGAGAGGTGATCAATTTCCGTTCGATAGTACAGTCGGTAAGCTTCGGGTTGCAGCCGTATCTCGGGGATTTCTATCCATGCTGGCTGACTTTCGGCAATTTCCTTGTGTTGTACTTTATCCTTCTGGTGATGTACCGCAACAAGGTGTTTGTGAAGTTATGAATTTATTGTCTCGTACTTTCTCTCCAATATCTGTGCCGCGGCAGTGTCGGCGAGTTGTATCAGTGTGACAAGGGGGTAAAGTTCCTGAGCGCGGCGGAATTGGGCGCGCTCCTCGGAGTCGCCGGCGGCTACGCTCCATGCTCCCATGTGCCAACGGATTGCGCAGATCTCATCGTCGCGCAGGTCGAGTCCCATGCGCAGGAGCATGACGGTTGATTTCTCGCCATGACCTATAGGTATGCGTCCGTAATCTGTGCCGTACTCTGCCTGTCCGAACTCCATCTGTGCGTTGCGCTTGCGGAAGTATGAACCAGCCTTGCATACGTCGTGGAGCAGTGCGGCTATGATGATACTCTCGTCAGAAATGCGCTCGAATACGTCGGGGCGGGTCTCCTTGAATGCGTTGCGGAGCTTTATGGCTGCTTCGTAGACGTTAAGCGAATGGATCATCAGCCCTCCCTCATAGCACAGATGATTCTTCATCGATGCGGGCGAGGTGAAAAACCCTGCATGCTCGAGATCCTCGATAAGGAGTTCGACATCGGGTATTGATGTTGAGCGGAGCAGGCTGAGGAAGTGCTCCTTATGTTCTTTGAGTTCTTCTTTATCCATGAAATATCGTTGTGTATGTGCGGGTATAGCTCACGTCAGGGTTATTCGGCGGATGAGATCAGCGGATCGATAGCCTGCTGCATCTTCAGGGCTATCTCGGCATTGCAGAGGCGCCCGATACTGCCGGCGTGGGTGTGGTGCACCTCCTTGTTCGGCTTATAAGTGCCGTTCTGCACTTCCATGCCTACAGTGCGGTAAGCCTCGCGGAACGGCATTCCGCCGAGTGTGCGGCGGTTAACCTCCTCGACGGTGAACAGATAGTCGTAGCGCGGGTTGTCGATTATGTCCTTGCGCACGCGGATGTGGTGGAGCATGAAGTCAGCCATGCGCAGGCATGAGCGGAGTTCGGCGGTGGCGGGGAAGATGATGTCTTTCAGCAGCTGCAGGTCGCGGTTGTAACCGAGGGGTAGATTTGCCGTGAGCAATGCGATCTCGTTGGGCACAGCCTGCAGGCGGTTGCATTTTCCGCGCATGATCTCGAATACGTCGGGATTCTTCTTGTGCGGCATGATTGACGATCCGGTGGTAAGCTCGTCGGGAAATGATACGAATCCGAAGTTCTGGCACATCCACATGCAGACATCCATGGCAAGGTGTCCGAGTGTGGAGGCTATTGCGGCGATAGCCATTGATGCGGCGCGCTCAGTCTTACCACGGCTCATCTGTGCAGCCACCACATTGTAGTGCAGTGTGCGGAAATGGAGCAGGCGGGTGGTCATCTCTCTGTCGAGAGGGAATGAGGAGCCATAGCCGGCGGCTGATCCGAGGGGATTCTGGTCGGCGATACGGTAGGCGGCTGCAAGGAGCTCGACATCGTCGACAAGAGCCTCGGCGTAGGCTCCGAACCATAGTCCGAACGACGATGGCATTGCTACCTGCAGATGCGTATAGCCGGGCATGAGGGTGTCGCGATGCTCTTCTGAAAGCTTCTGGAGGGTGTCGAACAGTGTCTTCACGTCGGCAGCGATGGAGCGGAGTTCGGCGCGCATGAACAGTTTCAGGTCGACGAGCACCTGGTCGTTGCGTGAGCGTCCGGAGTGGATTTTCTTGCCTATGTCGCCGAGGCGCTGCGTAAGCAGGAATTCCACCTGCGAGTGCACATCCTCGATGCCGGGCTCGATGGTGAACTCACCGCGGCGTATCTCGCCGAGTATCTGCTCAAGTGCTTCGAGCAACTTGTGCAGCTCGTCGGGCTGGAGCAGTCCGATGCTCTCAAGCATGCGGATGTGCGCCATGGATCCTTCGACGTCGTATTGCGCCAGGCGCATGTCGAGCTCGCGGTCATTGCCTACGGTGAATTCCTCTATCATCTTGTCGGGTTCGAAACCCTTGCTCCAAAGTTTCATATCAGTCGTTGTGGTGGTTTGTGTTCATGATGTCTGTCTGCCGGCGGGTATAGAACGCGCGGTCAGAGGCGTATATTGTGCAACAGGCGTGTGTATAGTCCGATTCCGTCGGCAATCTCGCCGGTGGTGATGAACTCGTCGGCAGAATGGCTTCGCGCCGACTCGCCAGGTCCGATCTTGAGCGAAGGGAAGGGCATGAGTGCCATGTCGGATGTTGTTGGTGATACGTATGGTGTCCCTCCCAGCGATGTGGCAGCGACCACAAGAGGGTGGTCGGAGGGGATCACGGAGGCACGCACGCGTGTGCTGCGCGGACGGCCGTCGGATTGCAGCGCGGCATTGAGGATTTCCGCAGTTTCCTCGTTGGTGTAGGCATCGGTAGTGCGGACGTCGACCACAAAGCGGCATTCGTCGGGCACGACATTGTGCTGACGACCCGCCTCGATCTGGGTGACACTGATCTTTATCGGTCCGAGCGTGGGGGAAATCCGCTGGAATCCGAACTGCCGCAGCCGGGCTATGTCGTCGAGTGCGATGTAAAGCGCGTTGACACCCTCATTGCGTGCGGCATGTCCGCTCTTGCCGTGCGCCACGCAGTCGAGCACGATCAGTCCGCGTTCGGCTACCGCCGGCTGCAGTGAGGTGGGTTCGCCTACAATAGCCATGTCGATTCTTATGCCCTGCTGCTCCATGTGTGGCAGGAATCCACGCATACCATGCTCCCCCATGACCTCTTCCTCAGCAGTCAGCGCAAGTAGCAGGTTGAATGGTAGAGGCTCATTGCGCATGTGGCGGAATGTGGTGGCGAGGGATACGACGGAAGCTCCTGCATCGTTCGATCCAAGACCGTAGATGCGGTCACCTTCGCGGGTGGGTGTGAACGGATCGCGGGTCCAGGATGCAGCCGCCCGGACTGTGTCGTGATGAGAGTTGAGCATCAACGTGGGGCGCGACGGGTCGAAACCGGGGGCGAGTGCCCAGACGCAGTTGTCGACGCGATGCGGCTCACATCCATGTTCATTCAGCCACGATTCAAGGATGTCGGCTGTCGCATTCTCTTCGCGGCTGATGGATGGTGTGGCTATCAGATGCTCCAACAGACGGATGGCGCTTTCGGTGTCCGGTGTGCTCATGCGGTAATGACCGTGCCGCGGTCGCTTAGCAGATTGGCGGCATTTTTTATGGTTACGGATTTGACGCCGCAGCTGATAGCCTCAAGTGCGTTCTGCAGTTTAGGTATCATTCCGGCACTGACTACGCCTTTGGCGCGCAAATCTGCAAATACCTCGGGGGTGACGTGCGGGATGAGGCTGTCGGGGCGGTCGATATCAGTCAGCACGCCGTCTTTCTCAAAGCAATAGATGAGTTCGACGTCCATGACTGATGCGCACCCTTTCGCTATCGCCGATGCCACGGAGTCGGCATTGCAGTTCAACAGTGTGCCGTCGCCGTCGTGGGTGATGGCGCAGAACACTGGGGTTATGCCAGCCTGTGTGAGATGCTTTATGACCGGTGCATTGACTCCTGCGGCACTGATATCGCCCACATAACCATAGTCGATAGGCACAGGATTGCGGCGAGTGGCGCGTATCGCGTTGGCATCGGCTCCGGAAAGTCCCATGGCATTGACTCCAAGACTCTGGAGCAGAGCGACGACGCGCTTGTTGACCAATCCGGCGTAGACCATGGTGACGACATCGAGCGTGGCACGGTCGGTCACGCGGCGACCGTCGATCATCTGGGTGGGTATGCCGAGAGCCTGACTAAGTCTGGTTGCTTCCTTGCCACCTCCGTGAACGAGGAGTTTCGGACCTTCGAGGCGTGTGAAATCAAGCGCGAAGCGGGTGAGCGCCTCGGGATTGTCGACTACGTTGCCTCCTATTTTGATTACTTTCAGCTGGGCAGTGGGAAAATCGGTGCTCATAGCGCTTCGAGCATTCGTTTTATAACGGTCTGTGCAGAAATCTCGCGGTTGGCGGCTTCCGGTATCACAAGGCTTCTGTCGGACTCAATGACATCGTCGGTGACGATCATGTTGCGTCGCACTGGGAGGCAGTGCATGAAGAATGCATTGTCGGTCAGAGCCATCTTGCGTGAGTCGACTGTCCATGAGCGGTCGGTGCAAAGCACTTTACCATAGTTGTCAGGCTGTGCCACGCTCCAGTTTTTTGCGTATATGAAGTCGGCGCCACGGAATGCTTCATCCTGATCGTGGGTGAGGCGTGCGCCGCGTGTGAAGCGCGGGTCGAGATCGTAGCCTTCGGGATTTGCTATCACTACATCGTAACCGGCGGCTACTGTCCACTCTACAAATGAATTCGGTACAGCCTGGGGAAGTGCCCGAGGGTGCGGCGCCCATGTCAGAACCACTTTCGGGCGCTCTTTGGTCTTGTGCTCCTCGATGGTGATGACGTCGGCAAATGCCTGCAGCGGGTGACCTGTAGCCGCCTCCATGCTGAATACAGGTCTGCCGGAATAGCGGATGAACTGCTCTACGACACGCTCGCTGTAATCGGCGTCGCGGTCGGCAAGTCCGGCAAATGAGCGTATGCCGATGATGTCGCAGTAGCTTCCCATCACCGGAATCGCCTCAAGAAGGTGCTCAGCCTTGTCGCCGTCCATGATGACTCCGCGCTCTGTCTCGAGTTTCCATGCTCCCTGGTTGACATCAAGCACCATGACATTCATTCCGAGATTCATTGCCGCTTTCTGTGTGCTCAGGCGTGTGCGGAGGCTTGAGTTGAAGAAAAGCATCAGCAGCGTGCGGTTGTGCCCGAGCTTTTCCCATGCGAAACGGTCGGCTTTGACCTGCAACGCTTCGCGTATCGCTGAATGAAGATCGCCGATGTCGGCAACGGAGGTGAATTTTCTCATCAGTATCTGTGTTTTAGAGGAGTTTTTTGAATTCGTTTATGAAGTGCTCTGCTTCTGCCATGCCAAGACCGAGTGCTGGAAGAAGCCGGACTGTGTGTGCCCCGGCACCTCCGGTGAATATGTGGTGATCGAAAAGCAAACGGCGCCGGAGTTCGGCTGCGTCGCCCTCGATCTCGACACCAATCATGAGACCGCGTCCCCTGACTTCCTTGATCTGAGGTATTGTCTTAAGCTGACTGATAAGACATTCGCCTACGGTCGCGGCGTTGTCGACAAGTTTTTCACTCTCCATTACGTCGAGAACGGCGATTGCGGCGGCACAGGCGAGATGATTGCCTCCGAAGGTAGTGCCGAGCATTCCTTTGGTGGCTTTGAACTCAGGTGATATTATGACGGCACCCATCGGGAATCCGTTGGCTATGCCTTTGGCGCACGTGATGATATCAGGGCGGATGCCGGCGTGCTGATGAGCGAAGAAACGCCCGGTGCGCCCGTAGCCCGACTGTATCTCGTCGGCTATCATTACAACGCCGTGGCGACGGGTTGCATCACGCAGTTGCTTCATGAATTCGGCTGAGGGCTCGTGGATTCCCGCCACACCTTGTATCCCCTCGATGATCACGGCGGCAAATTCGCCGGTAGCGAGAGCTTGCTCTACTGCATCGATATCGCCGAGTGGAACGAACTCGACATTGTCGGTAGCGTTGAACGGTGACTGGATCTTGGGGTTGTCGGTGGCGGCGACCGCTCCTGATGTGCGTCCGTGAAACGCTTTGCCGAATGCTAGGATGCGGCGGCGTCCGGTATGGAACGAGGCGAGTTTTATAGCGTTCTCGTTGGCTTCCGCACCGGAGTTGCAGAGAAAGAGCGAATAGTCGTCGTAGCCGGAGGCTTTTCCGAGTTTGTCTGCGAGCTGCTGCTGCAGGCTGTTCTCTACAGAGTTGGAGTAGAATCCGAGGCGCGAAACCTGATCGGAGATCGCTTTTACATACGCCGGATGTGCATGACCGATGGAGATCACGGCATGACCGCCGTAAAGGTCGAGATATTCCGTGCCGTCGGCGGTGTATACGTAACTTCCACTTCCGCGCACCGGTTCGATGGGGTATAATGAATAGACGTCGAATAGTTGCATGGTCAGAATGCTGATGGCTTGAGCCGTAGTCCGGTACGTTCGTCAAGCCCGTTCATGATGTTCAGGTTCTGCACAGCCTGACCTGAGGCTCCTTTGAGCAGGTTGTCGATGGCTGTTGTGATAAGTAGTTTTCCGTCGATTTTATCAATGCCGATAATGGCTTTGTTGGTGTTCACAGCCTGTTTGAGGTCGATGCTGCCCGGAGCGACGTGGGTGAACGGCTCGTCGCGGTAGTATTCCTCATACAGATTGCGTGCGGTTTCGGCGGAGAGGGGAGTGCGGAGCCAGGTCATGGCGAATATGCCGCGGGCAAAGTTGCCGCGTACGGGGAGAAAATCGATAGATGATTCCATGCCGGGCTGCAGTGATGTGAGCGTGCGGCGGATCTCGGCGAGATGCTGATGGGCAAATGGTTTGTAGACTGATATGTTGTCGGTGCGCCAGCTGAAATGGGTGGTGGCACCGGGCTTTACCCCGGCTCCGGTGGATCCGGTCACGCCTGTTATGCTTACATCGGAATTGATCTCTCCGGCGGCGGCGAGCGGCAGCAGCGACAACTGTACGGCGGTGGCGAAGCATCCGGGATTTGCCACAAGGCGTGCTTCGGAAATGCGGCGGCGGTTTACCTCGGGGAGTCCGTAGACGTAACCGTCGGATTCGTCGCGGAAATCCTGTGCGAGATCTATCACCTGCAGATGTTCCGGCAGGGGATTGCTCTCCCAGAATTTGCGGCTTGCGCCATGACCGGAGCAAAGGAAAAGTGTGTCGATCTCATCAAGCGGGTGGGTGTCGGAGAATACCATGTCGGTTTCGCCAAGCAGCCCGGTGTGCACGTCGCTGAGGTGGTTTCCGGCGTTGCTCGTGGAGTGCACGAACGACAGCTCTACCTCCGGATGGTTGATCAGAAGGCGTATGAGTTCGCCGGCTGTGTAGCCGGCGCCTCCTATGATGCCTGCGCGGATACTCATTCGTCGCGACCGTTACGCTGTTGCACGTTGTGGTATATCTTCATCTGGTTGCCGAGGATTTTGGTGAATCCCTTGACATCGTCGGCACTCCATGCTCGGTTTACCTCTCCGTATTCGCCGAAATCGGTCTTCATGAGGTCGAAGGGAGAGTCGACACCGACGAGGGTGTATGACAGCGGACGGAGCTCGATGGTGACCGTGCCGGTGACGTTGCGCTGCGAGCTTATGAGCATAGCCTCGATGTCGCGCATAACCGGTTCGAGATACTGTGCCTCATGAAGGAACATTCCGTACCATGTGCCGACCTGGTCTTTCCAGTATTGCTGCCACTTAGTGAGTGTATGCTTCTCGAGCATCTTGTGGGCGGCGATTATGAGGATAGGTCCGGCAGCCTCAAAGCCGACACGTCCTTTTATGCCGATTATCGTGTCGCCGATGTGCATGTCGCGTCCTATTCCGTAGGCTGATCCGATCTCCTCGACCTTCCGGATGGCGTCGACGGGATTTTTGTATTCAGTGCCGTCGACGGAGCAGATCTCTCCATCCTTGAAACCTATGGTGAGTGTCGATGGCTCGGTTTTGGTGACCTGCGAGGGGTAGGCGCTTTCAGGAAGCGTCTGCTCGGAGTGCAGGGTTTCTTTTCCACCTATGCTCGTGCCCCACAGACCTTTGTTGATAGAGTATTCCATCTTCTTGAAGTCAGCCACATAGCCATGCTTCTTGAGGTAATCGATCTCGTACTCACGTGTGAGTGTCATGTCGCGCGTGGGGGTAATTATCTCAATTTCAGGAGCGAGGATCTGGAATGTAAGGTCGAAGCGCACCTGATCATTGCCGGCGCCTGTCGATCCGTGTGCCACGGCGTCGGCGCCGATTTTCTTGGCGTAATCTATAATCGCAAGTGCCTGGAATATGCGTTCGGAGCTGACGCTGATCGGATATGTGCCGTTGCGGAGCACGTTACCGGCTATCATGAAGCGTATGCTGCGGTTGTAATAGTCGTCAGTGACGTCGAGGGTGGCATGCGATGCCGCGCCGAGACGGTTTGCCTTGTCGGCGATTACAGCGAGCTCTTCTTCGCTGAAACCTCCGGTATTGGCTATGGCTGTATGTACTTCATATCCGAGGTCTTCGGTCAGATATTTTACTGCAAACGATGTGTCCAGTCCTCCGCTGAACGCGAGCAATACCTTTTTTTTGTTCTCCATTTTTCCTTGTGTTTTGATGTTGATTGAATCGCTTCGGGCTTTTTGCCGGAAGTGTGGAAGCGCTCCTGCTGAGGATTACTTCAAATGAAACAGTTTGCTCAGTTTGTTGCGTATGAGCATCATGTATGGTGTGGCTTTTGTAGCCTTTGTCTCGGGAGCCTTTGGGTCGAAAAGCATACCTGTGCAGAGGCACATGCCACGGTTGTTGCGCGTCAGTATGTCGAAGTTCACGCATCCTTTGCATCCTTGCCAGAACTCCTCGTCGTCGGTTAGCTCCGAGAATGTCACAGGGCGGTAGCCCATGCGTGAGTTGAGTTTCATCACCGGCAGGGAAGTGGTGATGCTGAAGATTTTAGCGTATGGGAAACGCATACGGGCAAGCTCAAACGTACGCTCCTTGATTCTTGCGGCGAGTCCAAGATGTCGATATTCGGGATCGACTATAAGTCCGGATGTCGCTACAAAATCACCGTGTCCCCAGCATTCTATGTAGCTGAAGCCAACCAATTTCTCGCCGTCGAGCGCCACGACAGCTTTGCCGCCGTTGATTTTGGCGGTGATGTATTCCGGCGAGCGGCGGGCTATGCCTGTGCCCCTCTGCAGCGCTGATTCATATATCAGATTGCAGATGCGCTCTGCATGAACAGAGTGCTCCGGCTCGGCGAACATTACTTTTATTTCTGTACTATCCATTTTTAGTTGCTGAAGTGTGTGATTCACGTTGTGTCGTTGGCAAAGGTGTTACTTTTGTCTCGGGCATGATAAATCCACGCCGCAAAGTTACATAAAAAAATGAATATACATACAACTGACGCCGAAAAAATCTCATTCCTAAGCAAATTGTTTTGTTTTGGATTGTTTTGGTGGAGCATGTTGTGTCTGTATGTGCGTGGAGGGTGAGGGGTTGATGTCATTTAGGTATAGTGAGCCGGATGACTCACCG
Source organism: uncultured Muribaculaceae bacterium (assembly GCA_910587425.1). Lineage (GTDB taxonomy): Bacteria > Bacteroidota > Bacteroidia > Bacteroidales > Muribaculaceae > Paramuribaculum. Next base: position 151 of record CAJUKU010000013.1, on the reverse strand, counting down.
ATAAATATAGTGGTATATTATATATTAATAATGTGTGTGGGGTGTTTTGGCGTGTTTTTGCGTGATTTTTGCGAGAAAAATGTGCGATTGTTTGGCGGGGGTGGAAAAAGGGTGTACCTTTGCACTCGCTTTCGGGAACGGAGCGGCGCCG
>CAJUKU010000012.1 GCA_910587425.1 uncultured Muribaculaceae bacterium | reverse complement strand
CCCCCTTAGACGAAGCCGCCGGTCCACAACGGACCGGCGGCTTCTTTTTTGGCACAATAGGGCGGATAAGGCAAATAAGGCTAATACGCCTAATAGGGCTAATAGTGCCTGAGAGGAAGGGAGCGAGAGAGGGAGACAATGAGATTTAGCTCATGGTTTTGGAGCAGGATACGGAGCAGGTTTTGAAGGTGGTCGGAGAGATTTGGGTGCAAGATTTGGGAAGTTTTGGGGCGGGATGTTTGCAGATTCGGAAATTGTGCGTAACTTTGCATCGGGTAAGTCCTACACGACCAGCTCCCCGCCAACTCCGCCAGGTCTTGATCGAAGCAACGGTAACGGGTTGTAGCGGTGCGATGTAGTCAGCTTACCCTTTTTTTGTACCCTTAACTATTGATATCCTGACCATGAAACAGCTTTTATCGGCTTTCAGTGCATTGTGCTTGTGGCTTACCGGCGTGACTTACGCTTCGGCTGCCGACTACACCTTGACTTCGCCTTCAGGACGCCTTGAGGCGAGTGTAGCAGTAAATGATTCGATCAGCTATGTCTGCAATCTTGACGGACATAGGGCTTTCGCAACCACAGGACTCAAACTTCAGCTTGCCGGCGGTAAGGTGATAGGTGAGGGTGTAAAGGCGTCACGCCCCGGACGACGCTCGGTTGACAGCAAGGTGGCTTCGCCTTTTTACCGTAAGAGTTCAATAGAGGAGCGCTACAATGAGTTGACCATCCCTGCCGGGAACGGGTGGAAGCTCGTGATGCGAGCATACGATGATGGTGTGGCTCACCGTTGGGTGTACAGCGGCAAGAAGCCGGTGCAGATCGCCAATGAGTTGGTGAGCTATATATTTCCGCACGATGCTGTTGCAACAGCACCGTATGTGAACAAGACGGAGCCTAAGAGCTTCCAGCAGCAGTTTTTCAATTCGTTCGAAAACAAGTATACAGTCGCCGAGATCGATTCACTCGATGCGCGCCGGCTGATGTTCCTGCCGCTCGTCGTTGAGCCGGAGGATGGAATAAAGGTGTGCATAACAGAATCGGCTTTGGAGAGCTATCCGGGAATGTACTTGAATGCTTCGGGTGTGATGCCGGGTGCGCTTACAGCTGTATTCGCTCCGGTGCCTAAAAGTGTAAAACAGGGGGGACACAACCGCTTGCAGATGCTTGTGGAGGAGACATATCCTTACATCGCCGACATCCCCAAGGCACGCGCGCTGCCGTGGCGCATAGCAGTGGTGGTCGACAATGATGCAGCACTTGCCGCTACCGACCTTTCATATCTGCTTGCAGAGCCGTCGCGTGTAGCTGATACCTCATGGATCCGTCCCGGTAAAGTCGCTTGGGAATGGTGGAACGACTGGAATGTGATCGGGGTGGATTTCCCGACAGGTGTTAATAATGACACTTACAAAGCGTATATAGATTTCGCGGGACGCAACGGCATAGAGTATGTGATCCTTGATGAAGGTTGGGCTGTGAATCTTGAGGCTGACCTGATGAAAGTGGTGCCGGAGATCGATATCCGTGAGCTTGTGGAGTATGGCAGAGAGCGTGGTGTCGGTATAATTCTTTGGGCAGGTTATCATGCGTTTGAGCGTGATATGGAAGCTGTGTGCAAATATTACTCTGACCTGGGTGTGAAAGGTTTCAAGGTCGACTTCATGGACCGTGATGACCAGCTGATGACTGATTTCAACTATCGCGCTGCCGAAACAGCAGCACGCCATGGTCTAGTGCTCGATCTGCACGGCACGCACAAGCCGGCGGGACTGAACCGCACATATCCGAATGTGCTGAATTTCGAGGGCGTGAACGGTCTGGAGCAGATGAAGTGGTCGGGTCCGGAGCTTGACCAGATAACATACGATGTGCAGATACCGTTCATCCGTCAGGTTGCGGGTCCGCTCGACTATACGCAGGGGGCGATGCACAATGCCTCGCGCGGGCATTACCATGCGTCGTATTCGCTGCCTATGAGCCAGGGCACGCGTTGCCGTCAGCTTGCGATGTATGTGGTGTTTGATTCGCCTTTCAACATGCTTTGCGACACGCCATCGAACTACGATGCAAATCCGTGCTGCACGGAGTTCATAGCAACAATCCCGACCGTGTGGGATGAAACCCGCATACTTGACGGACGGATAGGTGAATATATCGTGACCGCACGCCGTTCGGGCGACCGTTGGTGGATCGGCGGCATGACAAACGGTGAAGCGCGCGACATAGAGGTGGATCTTTCCGACATAATAACTGCCGAGAAGCAGGGCGTGCTCATCTCCGACGGAGTAAACGCGCGCCGTAACGGCGAGGATCACCGTCATGCACAGGTGAAGGTGACGCCGGCGGAGCCGTTGAAAGTGCATCTTGCACCCGGCGGAGGATTCACACTGCGCATTGACTGACGCAGGAACAGTCTAATCTAAAAATCTAAAGAGGCGTGGATTAAGGGATGGAACCCTCGGATCCGCGCCTTTTCTTTTACCGCAAGCCGACAGAGTGTCGAGCCGGTGCCGGATCTCGAGCGCGGCGACGCCCATAGTGCGCCGGAAGTTGATCTCTACGGAGGGCTGTATGAGTAATTCTCCGGAGGGGGCGCTGTACGTGAGCATGTCGACTCCTATCCAACCGCTGTAACCTGTGCCGGATATTATCTGTGAGAGCGCTTCGGCGACAGGAATCTCAAGATGCCGTGCATCTACACCAATTATCTGCTGCAGAACTGTCTGTGGAGCGACAATGTTGCCCTGATATGCCCCACGTGCATCGGTCGAGAAGGCGGAATATCCCCGGAAATCGACAGTGCCTGAATCCGACGCATGGTAAAGCATCGCGAAGTCGGTGATCTTCGGGCGAGCGCGTTCTACCATCACGCTTCCCTGCGCCCGCAGGAACCCTTCGATATAACGGCGGAGTGTCTCGGCTGACAATTGCGTGGTGTGGAAAACTCCACGTCCGCTTCCAGACCATGGCTGCTTGATGTAGGCGTCGCCCCCGAATGATCGGATCGCCTGCATTGCTTCGGCAGAAGTGTGTGCCTCGACGGGGAGGTCGGCATCGCTCTCGCCGAGCATCTGACGCAGACGCAGGGCGGTGCGCCGGTGACTCAGCATCCGGTAGCGCTCAAGAGTAGTGTCGCCCGGGAGAATATCTGCGGGTACACCCGCTTCGGACAGCTGCCGAACCGCATCGCGGCTCCATCCCCAAGGTTCCGCGGAGTCTATATCTACGGTATGAACGGCAGATGCTACGGTGGCTTTCAGCCCGTAGTCGCGTAAGCGTTGCAGTTCGCCGGAGTCGAAGTCGTCGGCGAGCACAATATCATCGTCGTCAGCCCACCATAGCGGCAGGAGTGCGCCGGCGCGTTTTACAGCCAATGCAGCCCGCGGGGGAGTGTACCGGCGTGTATCGGCGGCGAGGGCAAGATCATTCTCAGGATTGAAAAAATGTACTTTCACGGCTGCAAAATTAGGCTAAATTGCATCATTATGCAACCATGAAGGAAGTTGTCATAATGGCTCATCCGGGTCGTCGCTTTCGACATTCGGCATCGGTCACGTACGACAGTACGCTCCCATCAGCCTCAGTCTCAGCTCCTACCATCTGAACCATTCTGACAACTTCCTGCCATCCGGGTGTGACAGCGGTGTGCCAAACGAATTTTAACACACCGCCATTCAAGGATTATCGTGTGGTGAAAAAGGTGCTTTCTATGTTTCGGTCAGAATTTACCTTCGAGGACACGGATTGCCGCTTCGTAGTCGGGCTCGTCGGTGATTTCCTCTACAAGCTGACGGTAGAGGACCTTGCGGTCTTTATCGAGCACAATGACGGCACGTGCGAGGAGTCCGGCGAGCGGACCGTCGCAGAGCTGCACTCCGTAGCGCTGTCCGAACATCGGTGAGCGGAAAGCGGAGGCGGGTATCACATCCGCAAGACCTTCGAGGGTGCAGAAGCGGCTCATGGCGAACGGTAGATCCATGGATACGCATATTACGGCGGTGTCCTTGACTTTTGAAGCCTCTTCGTTGAAGCGGCGCACGCTGCGAGCGCACACTTCGGTGTCAAGGCTGGGGAATATGTTGAGGACTACGCGTTTGCCGGTGAAATCCCCGCACTGCACTTTATTGAGACCAGCGCCTGTGAGGTGGAAACATGGGGCTACCTCGCCAACTTCCGGCATCATGCCATAGGTGTGGCAAGGCTGACCTTTGAAAAAGATTGTCTGCATATCGTGTTGTGTTTAATGTTATTGTAAAAGAAGCATTTTCTGAATAACGTCGGAGCGGAGGTTATTGTTGAATCCTACAACTACGGATGCCACTAGCCCGTCGCGATCGATTATTATAAGCGACGGAAGTGATGCCGCCCCGCAGTCGCGCACGAGTCCGCGTCCGCTCATGAGCAGAGTCTCGCCGGGGGTGAGTTGTCCGGCAGTTTCCTCGATCCGGTCGGGATTAGTGTCGGTGAATGCCATGAGCAGACGGCTTTCAAACGGCAGTTCGGCGGCAGCCTGGCGCAGGGCGTCGATAAACTGCGCGGTGAATCCTCCGGAGGTTTCCAAGAGCGCAAGCATCACGGGCTGCGGCAACGGATCGCCCGTCTGATATGTGAACCGTTCGCCTGTCGGTGTGGGGAGTGAGAATGACGGCATACGTTTGCCGGGCAGACTCTCTATGCGGAAGTTGCTTGTGCGGAAGCTGCCGAAAGCCTCCGGGTAGAGTGCGATGAGCGTCTCCTCGGTGACTGGCGGACATGCAGCGGAGCCGTCGCTCGTGTCGCGGAATGTGGCGTCGACGGTCTGTTCGCTTATGGTGCCGGGTGAGTTCTCAAGGTGCACACGGAGTGGCATGCCGGTGGTTTTGTCGAAAAGGTATTCCCCTTCAGAGGATGTGACTCCGCCGGCAGTCATGACGGTGATAATCGCATCGACTTTCTGACCGCCGACAAGTGTGTCGGGGCGGCAGGTGATTGTATATGCAGGATCTTCAGACATGCGCCGGAGCTCGTCAGCCATCACGGCGGGGAGCAGTGTGACAAACTGAGCAGTGCGCTGCACGCCATCGCCACGCATTCCTCCGAGGCGCCGGGGCATGAATGGCACGGAATCCCAGTCGAGATGGTATTCCTGCAGCCGCTCGCCGGCAAACCGGTAGTGATTACCGTTGAAATATGCGGAAAAACCCTCAGATTCTCCCTGCGGGCCTGACAGACTCCAGTCTATGAGGTATGTGCATGGCATAAGGGAGTCGCCGGTAGCCTCGCCTTGGCGTAGTGATATGGTGTAGACGACGTCGTCGGAAAGCTGTGGCATCCCCACAGTGAAATCGACCGTAGCGGCATAACAGCCCACGGTCGTCAGCCGGTTTATCAGCCGGTCTACGTTGTCAGTTTCATTTCCATCCCTTTGCCCGGTGGCGGCAGCAGGTAGGAAGCACACTGCTGCCGCCAGCGTCGATAACAAGACTTTTCCCTTCATAAATAATAGTTGATCGTTGATATTTTAATAACGCGGGCGTGTGAGGAATGTTCGGATGAGGGGGATAAAAAAACGCCACGCTACGATGACCGATCTATAACGTGGCGGTTGCGGCGCTCCCGGCGCCCTCCATTGCTTCCTGCCTGGTGACGAGGAGCAGCAAATGGGTTCGGACAATTTATGGATTTGTGTGATAATGGCTCCGGCGGGTCGTTGCCGCAGGGATTCGGCATCGGTCACGTACGACAGTACGCTCCCTCAGCCTCACCCTCCGGCGCCTACCGCCGGAACCATTCTGCCACAAATCCCTGCTATTCGGGAAGCCTATTCCGATAGGGCAAATAGGGCGAATAGGGCTAATAGCTGAGGAGGGGGAAGTTACCACGGAGACAATTTTCAGCGGGAGCTGAAAATATGTCTCCGCCCCGTACTCAGGGTGGGTGGGCTGGTGCTCGGAGAGAGGTGGGGTTTGGTGTGGGCAGGCTGACCGTAGGTAGGCTACGCTCGCGCCATACCTCCGCCCCTACAACCTCCGCCTACAAGCTGTGCCTCTGCACCCTATGCTTGTGCCCTTGGTGGATGGTGTCCTGATCCGGCGCACACTCCTGTGCGACGGCGGTCAATAAGTCAATGTTCTCTTTGGAGTCGGCGGGACTCTTCCCTGCCTGAGACGCTGCGGGATTCCGCGGACGGGTTGCCGGGGGGTTATTGTCTACCGGGTTGAATGACCGGGTCCGTCCTACCAATCCGCTTTTCCGCGATGCGCGGTGCGAATACCGGGAGCAAAGTTAAGGGGGCGAGAGGGGGATTTCTCTGCGAAACGCCCCATTTGGGGTGGAAAGTTGCGCATCTCCGACGCGCCAGAAATACAGCATCCCACCACGACCCCACACGGTCAATGGAGCGCAAGGCACTCATTGACTCGGGTGGGGTTAACATAGTTGCGCGTCTCCGACGCGCGGAGTGGGATGCTAACACAGACAACCGGGAATGGAGGAGATAAGGAGGATAGGGGGAATAATGCAAATAAGGCTAATGGGGCAAATAAGGCTAATGGGGCGAATAGAGGGGGGAGTTACCACGGAGACAATTTCACCTTTCAGGATGAAATATGTCTCCGCCCCGTACTCAGGGAGGGATAACCCGTACTCAGGGGGAGTAACCCGTACTCAGGGAGGGATAGCTCATACTCTGGGGGATAACCTGTACTCAGGGGGATGACTTGTGCTCAGGGTGGAAAGGAAGCAGTGGCTGTGCCGGGAGGGGCACAGCCACTGCTTATGGGAGTTGGATAGCTTTGTGTTGCTATTTAGTAGCTATTGGATAGCTTTAAATGACTATTGAGTAGCTATTGAGTAGCTTTTAGGGCTATGGGTGCGGGGATCAGTCGGCTACGGGGATGTCGGTGTTGACGTTCTTTGAGCCGATGAGCGCGTAGTAGAGGAGGTAAACAGCGCATGCGAGAGGCACGAAGTAGCTGATGAGGTAGTTAGCGGTGAGGTCGGCAACGAGAGCCTGGATAGCTACCATTACTGCGCAACCGAATACCATCGTCATGAATGCGCCGGAAGCGATTGCGGTGTACTTGCCGAGACCTTCGACAGCCATGTTGAAGATGCCACCCCACATTACAGATGTGCAGAGACCCACGAGGATGAATGCGAAGATTCCGACAGGAACGCGTGCCCAGATGACAGTGAGTGTGCCCCAGTCAACGCCAGGTATGTTGACCTGCCATGATGTGGGTGCGAACATTCCGAAGAGGATGAGGATGATTGCTGCGGTTGATGCCACGGTGATCATCTGCTTCGAGGATACCTTGCCTCCGATGGCTCCGCCGACGAATCGTCCGATGAGCATCATCAGCCAGTAAACGGCAACGATGAGTCCTACGATGCTTGCCTCCATGCCCATGCCGGCTGCCATTACCGGCTCTACGGGATTAACCGGTGCGGTGAGATACTGGAGGATATAGGTGGGAACACCAACCTCGATACCCATATAAAGGAAGATGCCGAGGATGCCGAGACGGAAGTGGCGGAATGAGAATGCCGAGTATTTGTCTTTCTGACCGGGGGCGAGCTTCTTCTCGTGGTTTTTCTCCTCGATAGCCTTGAGGTCGGCGCGCTCGGGCTCGTCGATTTTGGTGAAGAGGATCACAATGAAAGCGACGATGAAGATGCCCATGGCGATGAAGAGCGCGGGTGTTGCGTCGGCAACTGTAGCCTTAGCAGCCTCACCGATGAGCGCACCCATGAGGATGTAGACAGCAACGGCAGCAGCGCTGTTGAACACGCCACCGATCTGGATGAGCTGGTTGCCCTTGTTTCCGCCTCCGCCGAGGATGTTAAGCATGGGGTTTACAACAGTGTTAAGCATGCACATGCAGAGACCGCCGATGAATGCTCCCACGAGATATACGCCGAAAGCAGCTCCTGCGGGCATGCTTTCCCATCCGCTCATCCACTGTACGAAAATGCCGACGATGCCGACAACGAGCGCAATGAGCGCTGTGCGTTTGTAACCTACTTTCTTAAGCAGCATACCGGCGGGGATACCCATCACGAGGTATGCGATGAAGTTGCCGTAGTTGCCGATCTGTGACTGGAGGTTGGATGCTCCGAACTGGTTTTTCACGATGACAGCCATAGGTGAACAGAGGTTTGTCACAAAGGCAATCATTGCAAAGAGGGCAATCATCACTATGATCGCGCCCCATTGTTTTGTCTGGTTGCTCATACGATTATTTGGTATTGATTTATGTTTCGATATACGTTTTTCCGGTTGATTCGGTAAAGTTAACTATTATTTCATTATAATGTGCCGCAGTTGCTGAAAAAAAGTGCTTTTGGCAGATCCGTGCGCCCGCGGCGGGGCAAAAGCGGGGTGTGTCAATATTCGCGCTCGCCGAATATGTCGGTTCCGACGCGCACCATTGTGGATCCGCAGCTGACGGCGATGTCGCGGTCGTGGCTCATGCCCATGCTCACGGTGCGGAAACTGTCGTTTGCCGCCATCGCTCCGGCGGCGAGATCGTCGAACGCGGCGCGTATTCGGCGGAAATCGTCGGCTACACGGTCGGTGTCGTCGGTGTTGGATGCCATGCCCATAATTCCGGTGACGCGCACGCCGTCGAGTGTCAGAGCCTCGGTGGCTGCGGCGGGGAGTTCGTCGGGGTCGAATCCGAATTTGGTTTCCTCGCGTGCGACATGCACCTGCAGCAGCACGTCGATGCACCTGCCGGCGCGGCGCGCCTCGGCATCAATGGCACGGAGCAGACGGAGTGAGTCGACGCTCTGTATGACGGTTGCGGCAGCCACGACCGGGCGCACCTTGTTGGTCTGCAGATGCCCGATGAAATGCCATTCTATGTCGTCGGGCAGTACAGCCGCCTTTGCCGCAAGCTCCTGCGCCCTGCTCTCGCCGAAGATGCGCTGCCCGGCGTCGTATGCCTCGCGGAGCGCCTCGACGGGGTGGAATTTCGATACCGCCACGAGGCGCACCCTCTCCGGCAAGGATGCGCGCACGCCCCGGAGGCGTGCGGCGATGCTGCCGTCATGGGTATTATCCATGGTCAGTCCTTGGTGAGTTTAGCCTTGTAGACGTCCATCAGCGGAGTCTCGGTGATGGATTGTATCTCGAAATCCGCCATGGTGCCTTTCATCCCTTCCATGAAATTGTCGTAGGCGCCTTTGAGGTCGTTGCCGGCGGTGAGTATTAGTGTCGAGGTCTTTTTCTCGGCGGCGGTCTTCTCATCGATGGTGATGAACGCCACTTTCACGAGATACCATTTGTCGGCGGTGTCGTCCCAGAAAATCTCGGAGATCTTGGTGCGCTTGACGGCGCTGACAGAGAAGTCGCCGGAGATGTATGGTGTCTGTTCTTCGATGATGCGTGACTCAGCTTCTGTGAATGAGAGCGCGTCGACGAGGTATGGTTCGTTGACTTTCTTAACCACACCGTTTTCCATCATCTTGTCGTATCTGACTTTGCATTCAAACCAATTTGCCATAAGTATAGAGTTTATTCATTTTGTGGGCAAAGTTACTAAAATATCATGGGGTGAGGTGGAGGGGACGGTGATTTTTTTGGATGGAGGGGGAGGATAGGGAGAATAAGGCAAATGGGGCGAATAGGGAGGAGAGGGGGGCGAGTGGCGTTTTTTGGAAAAAAGTGGGAGGAATGGGAAATCGAGAACAATGTTGGAAGGGATGGAGTTATATTTGTAGGCGAATTGGCGATACATGTGGCGCTGACCGATGCGTGTGCTATCGATCGATGTATATGCCGCCGATGATAGCCTGAAAAGTTAACCATACAGATAATAAGCTTTACGTTTCAACCCTGAGGACGCGACGCGTGCCTCTGCAAACTCAGATAATTTGATGGATATGTGGATCAATAGAGCGATATTGGCGCCAGCGATGCTTCTGGCGGCAGCCGTTGTGTCAGGTCAGGCTCCGGATGTTGCGGTAAGCCTGGATTCCTGCCGTGCGATGGCTCTGCGTAGCAACAAGCAGCTGCTTATGCGTAATGAGGCGGTCAACGCAGCCCATTACCAGAACCGCGAGGCGTTTGCGGCGTATCTTCCGGCTATAGACTTCGCCGGTGGCTATACGTATAATCAGAAGAACATATCCATCTTCGATTCGGACCAGCTGCTGCCGACAAAGTCGTTCAATCTGGAGACACAGAAGTATGACTTCAATCTGGTGAAGAACCCTATGACGGGTGAGCCGGTGAAGGGACCTGACGGGCAGTATGTGCCTGAGACTGTGGCGCTCATCCCCAAGGAGGCGATGACGTATGATATCCATAACGTGTTTTTCGGCGCCGTGACCCTTACCCAGCCTATATATATGGGTGGCAAGATCGTGGCGATGAACAAGCTGACACACTTCGCCGAGCAGGCGGCGCGCGAGCTGCGCTCAAGCGAGGTGGAGAATGTGATCTACGCCGTGGATGCCGCCTACTGGCAGGTGGTGTCGCTGAAGGCTAAGCAGAAACTCGCCAAGAGCTATCTGGAACTTCTCGACACGCTGCAGGGCAATGTCGACGCTATGGTGCGACAGGGTGTCGCCACACGCAGCGACCTGCTGAGTGTCGACGTGAAGCTGAACCAGGCTAAGGTAGATATGACGAAGGTGGACAACGGGCTGGTGCTCTCGCGCATGGCTCTGGCACAGGTGTGCGGTCTTCCGGTAGATACATATATGGCTCTTGCGGATGAGGATGTTGAGGTGACGGAATGTCCGGCGACACTCCCCGCCACGAGCTACGACATGGAGCAGGTGTACTCGCAGCGTCCCGATCTGCGTGCCCTGGAATATGGGGTTAAGATCTACGAGCAGAAGTCGAAGGTGGCTCTGTCGTCGATGCTCCCGAACGTGGCGCTCGTGGGAAGCTACGCATTCAGCAACCCGAACATGTTTGACGGGTTCAGCAAGCGTTTCAACGGCGCATTCTCCGTGGGCGCGATGGTCACGATCCCGATCTGGCACTGGGGCGGGAACTACAACAAATACCGTGCGGCTCAGTCGCAGGCAAAGGTGGCTCAGCTTGAGCTTGCCGACGCGCGCGAGATGGTGTCGCTGCAGGTGAGCCAGAGCGCGTTCCGTGCGCAGGAGGCGGTGAAGACATGGCAGATGACCGTGAGCAACCTGACGAAAGCCAACGAGAACCTGCGCCAGGCAACATTAGGCTTCCGCGAGGGTGTGATGACAACCGACAATGTGATGGAGGCGCAGACAGCATGGCTGAAAGCGAACTCGGAGAATATCGACGCGATGATCGACGTGCATCTCTGCGACGTGTATCTCTCGAAGGTGCTCGGACGTCTGGGTGGTCCAGCCGCGAATGTGGAATCAGAAAACTGAAGCAAAAACTATGGATAATATTGACAACAAACAGGCAGTGGCTCGCGAATCGCGTGCTCTCGCCGTGGCTCTTGCCGTCGTGATTGTCGCTACGGCAGCCCTCGCCATAATCGGGTTCTGTTTCATGAACCGTCCGGATGAACTGATCGAAGGTCAGGCAGACGCGACGTCGGTGCGCATCTCCGGCAAGCTCCCGGGTCGCGTGTTGGATTTCTACGTGCAGGAGGGTGACATGGTGCGTGCCGGTGACACGCTGGTACATATCCATTCCTCGCTCGCCGAGGCTAAACTGATGCAGGCGGAGGCTATGGAGACCGCCGCTGCGGCGCAGAACCGCAAGGTGGACGCCGGAACACGTAAGCAGATCGTGCAGACCGCGCGCGACCTTGTGGCTCAGGCACAGGCTGCGGCAACCATAAGCCGCAAGACTTACGAGCGTATGGAGAACCTCTTCAAGGAGGGGGTGATCTCCGAGCAGAAGCGTGATGAGGCAAAGGCGGCTTACGATGCCTCGACTGCCGCGCTGCAGGCTGCGCAGAGCCAGCTGAGCCTTGCTGTCGACGGCGCGCAGAAAGAGGATAAGGAGAGCGCGTCGGCGATGGTGAACGTGGCGCGTGGCGGCGTGATGGAGGTCGAGAGTCTTCTCGAAGACCAGTATCTCACGGCACCATGCGACGGTCAGATCGACCAGATCTACCCCGAGGTGGGTGAGCTCGTGAGCCTCGGCGCTCCGATCATGAGTCTGCTGAAGGTGTCGGACAAGTGGGTGACTTTCAATGTGCGCGAGGAGCTTCTGAACGATATGCAGCTCGGTCAGACAATACGCGTGATGATCCCGGCGCTCGACAAGATGGAGACCGACGCGCAGATATTCTACGTGCGCGATCTCGGCTCGTACGCCACCTGGCACGCCACGAAATCCACCGGCGACTGGGACAGCCGCACTTTCGAGGTGAAGGCTCGTCCGGTAGACTCGATCGCAGCCCTGCGCCCGGGCATGACGGTGCTCTACAAGAAATGAAACCGGCGCCTCTGATGGCGCTACGCAGAAAAAAAACGACAAAAGTATAATTTTCACGACTTACTTATGTGGAAAATACTCCGGCAATCGATAGCCTACGGATGGCGGCTCCTGTGCTCGCGCCCTGCATTTTTCGGGGTGGCGGTGTTCCTGCCGCTGTTCTGCGACTTCTTCTTCCTCAACCTGATGCATGAGGGGCTGCCGTTGCGTGTGCCTGCGGCGGTTGTGGATCAGGATCATTCGACGCTCTCGCGGCGTGTGATCCGCAATCTCTCGGCGTCGGAGCTTGTGGATGTGACGCAGGAGGTGGAGAGCTACTCGGAAGCGTTGCGCAAGGTGCGCGAGGGTGAGGTGTTCGGCTTTTTCCTGCTGCCCCGCGACTTTCAGAAAAATGCCCTGAACGGTGCGGGCACGACGGTGACGTTCTACTCCAACCTGTCGATATTCGTGCCGGGCACGCTCGTGTTCAAGGGGTTCAAGACCACGGCGGTGACAACAGCCGGAGGCGTGGCTGTGACTACGCTGACGTCGATGGGTGTGGATGAGGCTGCCGCCGGCACGCTGCTGCAGCCGGTGGTGGTGCAGCAGAATCCGCTCGCAAATCCGTGGATGAACTACTCGGTGTATCTGAGCAACTCGTTCCTGCCGGGAGTGATAGCGCTGTTGGTGGTGCTGCTCGCATGTTTCACCATCTGTGGCGAGATCAAGCATGCCACGTCGCCGGAATGGCTGCGCGTCTCCGGCGGTTCGATGATCACCGCGCTGTTCGGCAAACTGCTGCCGCAGGCGGTGCTGTTCACGGCTATCGGCGTTTTCACCCAATCGCTGCTCTACGGCTACTGCCACTTCCCGCTCAACTGCCCGGCGTGGCAGATGGTGCTGGCGATGGTGATGCTCGTGCTCGGCTGCCAGGGGTTCGCTGTACTGATATGCTGCGCGCTGCCGAATCTGCGCCTGTCGCTGATACTGGCGTCGCTGACCGGCATACTCGCGTTCTCGATCGCCGCCTACTCGTATCCGGTGCAGAGCATGTACGGCGGTGTGGCGATATTCAGCTATATCCTGCCGGTGCGCTACTATTTCCTGATCTATACGGATCTGGCGCTCAATGGCGTGCCGATGTATTACGCCCGTTTCTATTTCGCGGCTCTGGCGTTGTTCATGGTGCTGCCGCTGCCGTTGCTCGGACGGCTGAAGAAACGGTGTCTCAACCCTGTTTATGTGCCTTGATGCGATGAAAAGAATATATGACATGACGATAGGCTGGTTTGCGGCGCTCTTCCGGGTGTGGCGGCGGGAGTTCTATCTCCTGACGCACGATCTGGGTGCGATGCTTTTCTTCTTCGCGCTGCCGCTGCTCTATCCGGCGACATACACCATAATATATAACCCGGAGGTGATAAAGAATCTGCCGATAGCGGTGATAGATCATAGCCGCACGGCGGAGAGCCGGCATCTGACGCGTATGATCAACGCTACCGACGGGCTGGAGGTGTATGCTTACGTCGACGACAAGCCTGCGGCGCAGCGGCTGATGCATTCGAAGGAGGTGTTCGGCACGCTGGAGATCCCCGCCGACTATGCCAAGAAAATAGGGCGCGGCGAGCAGGCTGTGGTGACATACTTCGCCGATATGAGCCTCCTGCTGCGCTACCGCACGGCGGCGTTCGCGCTGACCGATGTGCAGCTGGCGCTCGGCGAGGAGCTTCGTCAGCAGGATATCGATGCGGCGGGACTCCTGCTACAGGATATGAACGGCTCGACGATCAGCACTGACTCGCTGATGCTCGGCGACCCGACGCAGGGTTTCGCCTCGTTCATCATGCCGGGCGTGCTGGTGCTGATACTGCACCAGGGGCTTCTGCTCGGCATCTGTATGCTCGCGGGGGGTGTGGCTGAGCGGCGGCGTCGCGGTGGTGGCGTGGATCCGCTCTCGGTCGCAGCTCCGGTATCGGCTACTCTGATAGGGAAGTGCCTGTGCTATCTGATAGTCTATGCGCCGATGGTGCTGTTTGTGATCCATATCGTGCCGGGCATGTTCTCGCTGCCGCATGTAGGCAATATCTGGCATGAGCTGATGTTCCTGCTGCCGATGATCGTAGCGGTGACGATGCTCGGTCAGTGTGTGGCGGTGTTCATCAGCGAGCGTGAGGCTTCGATGCTTGTGGTGGTGGCGACATCGGTTGTGTTCCTGTTCCTGTCGGGTCTGACCTGGCCGCGCTATGCGATGGGCGGCTTCTGGCAGCTCGTGGGCGACTTCATCCCGGCGACCTGGGGCGTGGAGGGGTTCGTGCGGATCAACTCGCTCGGTGCCACGATAGCCGACGAGCGCACGCCCTACATAATGCTGTGGGGGCTGTCGCTGGTCTACTTCGCCGTGGCGTGGGTGCTCGGCCGCGTGGGCAAAACGCGCGGTGAAACCTTAAAAAAGCGTTGATTTCGGTAAGTTTTGCGCCAAAAGTTTGACAATTTGGGTAATAATTGCTTACTTTGCACCGCGAAAAATATTTACTAATCATAAAACGTTAAAGAAATGTCTGAAACAGCATCACGCGTTAAAGCTATCATCGTCGACAAGCTCGGCGTAGACGAGAACGAAGTTACTCCCGCCGCAAACTTCACCCAGGATCTCGGCGCTGACAGCCTTGACACCGTAGAGCTCATCATGGAGTTCGAGAAGGAGTTCAACATCACCATCCCCGAAGACAAGGCACAGGGCATCGCTACTGTAGGCGACGCTATCGCTTATATCGAAGCAGAGGAAGGCAAGTAATAACGACCGCTCTCCAAGGGCGATCACACTTACCCCCTGCCGGCGGCATCCGGAGCAATAACGGCGTGCGCTCTCACGTGGAGCGCCATAGATAAGAGAGCCGAAGCGTCCGCGATAGCCGCCGTGCCGAATAAACCCACCACACATCCAAACGCAATAGAATGGAATTAAAGAGAGTTGTAGTGACCGGTCTGGGCGCGATCACTCCGCTTGGCAATGATGTTGCCTCCACCTGGGAGGCAGCCAAAGCCGGCAAGAGCGGCGCGGGACCTATCACACATTTCGATGCCTCGAAATTCAAGACACAGTTTGCGTGTGAAGTGAAGGACTTCAAAGCTTCCGACCACTTCGACCGCAAAAAAGAGCGTCAGCTCGACCTCTACGCACAGTATGCCCTCGTGGCTGCCCGTCAGGCCGTTGCCGACAGCGGACTTGAGGAGGCAAGCAATCTCGACCGCAACCGCGTGGGAGTGATTGTGGCCGCCGGAATAGGCGGACTTCACACGTTTGAAGAAGAGGCTGGCTATTATGCCATGAACAAGGAGAACGGTCCGAAGTACAACCCGTTCTTCATTCCGAAGATGATCGCCGACATCGCGTCGGGTCACATCTCGATGGAATATGGCTACCACGGACCCAACTACGGCGTGGTATCAGCCTGCGCCTCGTCGAACAACGCAATTATCGATGCCTTCAACCTCATCCGTCTTGGCAAAGCCGACGCTTTCGTGACCGGCGGTGCGGAGGCAGCCATCTACCCCGCAGGTGTTGGCGGCTTCAACTCCATGCACGCCCTCTCGACACGCAACGACAGCCCCGAGACCGCTTCGCGTCCCTTCAGCAAGAGCCGCGACGGCTTCGTGATGGGCGAGGGTTCGGCAGTGCTTATCCTCGAAGAACTTGAGCATGCAAAAGCCCGCGGCGCTAAGATCTACGCCGAGGTAGTAGGCGGCGGCATGTCGGCTGACGCCCACCACCTGACCGCCACTCATCCCGAGGGTCTCGGTGCGAAGCTCTCCATGCAGGCAGCGCTCGACGACGCCGGCATGACAGTGGACGATATCGACTACATCAATGTTCACGGAACATCGACCCCCGTGGGCGACGTTTCGGAGATCAAGGCTATCGTTGACCTCTTCGGTCCGGCAGCACACAAGCTCAACATCAGCTCCACGAAGTCGATGACCGGTCACCTTCTCGGTGCTACCGGCGCTCTTGAGGCAATGTTCAGCATCAAGGCTGTGCAGGAGGATATCGTGCCCCCGACCATCAACCATGAGGAGGGCGACGAGGATGAGAATATCGACTATTCACTCAACTTCACCTTCAACAAGGCTCAGCAGCGTCCCGTGCGTGCGGCTCTCTCGAATGCCTTCGGTTTCGGCGGCCATAACGCCACCGTGATCGTGAAGAAGTACGAAGAGTAATCACAGACCACACTGATAATAACATAGGCAGACGCCGGATCAATCGTGATCCGGCGTCTGCTGTGTTTTGTGTGTTTTATGTCGGTTGGGTATGGGTGTCAATATTGTGGGGAGGGGGGTCAGCGGTAGTCGGCGAAGCGCGTCTGGAGCTGCTGGCGTGCGGTGAAGATGCGGCTCTTGATGGTGCCGATGGGGAGACCTGTCTCCTCGGCGATCTCGTGGTATTTGTAGCCGGCGACGTGCATTGTGAACGGCACGCGGTATTTCTCAGGGAAAGCGGCGATGGCATCGGTGATTTCCTGGACGGAGTAGGTGCCTTCGGGGCTTGTTATGCCTGAATCCTGGCAGAGGTTGAGCTGATAGAGATCCTCGGTCTGGTCAATAACGGTGGCTGAACGCACCACGCGGCGGTAATTGTTGATGAAGAGATTGCGCATGATGGTGAAAACCCAGCCTTTGAAGTTGGTGTTCTCCACATATTTGTCGGCATTGTCGAGTGCTTTGAGCATCGTATCCTGAAGCAGATCGTGAGCATCGTCGCGGTTGCTTGTGAGCATGTATGCAAAGTTGAGCATGTTTGCCTGAAGGCTCATAAGACGTGTCTGGAAATCTGTGGTTGCCATAATGCGTTTGGTTTTGTCGGGTTGGTGTGATGTTTTGGATTTGTATCAACTGTTGGTTGACGATGCAAAGTTATGGCAGATCGGATTGAGCGCAAGAGTATTTGTGTTAACGAGAGTTAAATCTGTTACGGCGTTGTTACAACTATGGATAATGCTTTAGTAATCATAAAGAAATGAAAAGTGGAGAGGGTGGGGGAATAGGGCGGATAAGGCAAATAAGGCAAATAGGGCGAATGGGGCGGATGGGGGATAAGGGGGAGGGTGCTACGGAGACAATTTCAGCTTTGGGGCTGAAATATGTCTCCGCCCCGTACTCAGGGAGGCTAAATTTGCGTGTGGGGGGGAAAAAAGTAGCCGCACCGGGAGGGGTGCGGCTGCGGGTATAGGTGGCGTATCGTTGATGCGCGGGTGGTGTTATGGGGGAGGGGATCAGAGTGCGATCTTGAACGAGCGGGTGGCGATGCGCACTATGTAGATGCCGCGCGCGAGTCCACCGATGCGGTGGTCGTGTGTGGAGCGCAGAAGTGTTCCGGTCAGGGTGTACACTTCGATCTTTACGCTGTCGGGGGCGTTGACCACTATTATGCCGCCATCGGCTGACACACTTATTCCGGCATCGCCCGCCACATCGTTGATGCTGTCCGTGTTGTCGTCATCTCCCGGATTTTCCGGCTGCTCAGGATCCGTGGGCTGGTCAGGGTTAGCAGGATTTTCAGGATCTGTCGGTTTATCAGGATCGGTTGGCTGATCGGGGTTTGTCGGTTTGTCAGGATCGACAGGCTCCTCGGGATTATCGGGGTTATCCGGATTCTCGGGTGTCGCAGGCTTATCAGGATCAGTAGGCTTTTCAGGATCGTCCGGGTTCTCGGGGTTGCCGGGAGTGTCGGGCGTGTCAGGATTCTCGGGGTGAGATGGATTCTCGGGAGTTTCCGGTTCTATGGGGGTTACTGTTATCTTTTTGCTGACTTTCTCCGCCTCATTATAGTTTTCATTTCCGGCTTGTGTGGCATTGATGTAGAGTGTGCCGGACTTAAGTATTTCTACATATTGAGTGCCGCTCTCTGAGTATATGGATGCGACGGTTTCATCAGTGACGGAATATTTGACAGGCAAACCGGATGTGCTTGATGCCTCCAATTTTATTACATCGCCAACTTTAGCCTCTTCAAATGTCTGAGTCCAGTCTATCTGTTGGTCGGCTTTGGTGATTGTGAGTGTGCCTCTATCGTATATGAATGAATAGTTTTGAGCTTCTGCACCGGTAGCTACGATCGGGTATGTGCCGACCGGGCTTGTGGCAGTTGCCGTGGTCTCTAATTTAGGTAGCTTGGTCAATACCTCCGCGGTCTCATCGTTCTTGAATCCGAAGTATGAGCAGGTAAATTCAGGATTGTCCGTGCCATATTGGCGTGAAACGTTGTTTGGAATGACTGTCAATGACGCCGGCGTAATGGAGAAATCGGCAGCAGTTTTAAAACTGGACTGCCAGCCATTGCCCGATGATGCTGTTATGGTGATTGGATCGGTATAGTGTCCGACATTAAAGCAATCCGGATCTATGTCTGCGGTAAGATTAATACTTTCCAGAGGACGAGACATTGAAAGTGTCGGTTCTTTGCCTGAATATTCAAATGCGCCTCCAGTCACAGTCGTTATCAGATTGACTTTAAAGTCGGCAAACAAGTCATTGTATTCGGGCAGATAGAATGTTGCATTATTGGGAACGTTATGTGTCCCAAACTCTTTTATTCCATTAGAGCAAATGACGATCTTTTCCAAATTACTACATTTAGAGAATACGTCATTTTTTATTGTTCGTAGTTTATTACCTATGAATATATTTTTTAAATTGGTACATGCGTCAAATAGATTAGAAGGTATTGATTCCACACCATTGCCAATATAGACCTCGGTCAGTTTCGTGCAATTGTCGAATGCACCAAAGCCAATTGAAGTGATATTGTCCGGGATACATATATTTGTGATATTAGGGCAGTTTTGGAATGCGTAATCTTGAATCTTCGACAATTGATTGCCGAATGAAACCTTGGTTAGAGTTTTGAAATCTTGAAAAACGGACTTGGTCGAATATCCCAGTGTTCTGCCTATGTAGACTTCTTCGATTGGACAGCCATAAAAAATCTCATTGGCATAAAGAGCATATGTAGACGGGGATCCGGTCCATAAATCTACTAAATCTATTGGTTGGTCACTATCTTCAAATATAACGGTCTTAAGATTTGTACACTCAGCAAAGCAAGGATATCCTTGAGTAACGCCAAGCGCGCCGGTACCACTTGCGGCATAAGTTGCACTGGAATATACGATTTCTGTAATGCTCTTGGGGATGATTATTTTGGAGAGAGATTCACACTTATAAAATGTTCCAAGTTTTATTTGCGATACATTCTGTGGGATTTCAATCTCCATCAGTTTTGTGCAGTTTTCGAAAGCAAACTTCCCGATTTCTGAAATATTAGGCGACATTTCGCATGTTTCCATTTGTGTAGATCCCTCAAATGCGCTTCGACCGATAAAGAGAATGCTTTCTGGCATAATGACTTTTGTCACTTCGGATTTGTAGAACGCACGCTCATCAATCCCAGATACCGTATATTCAATATCATTATGGATTACCTTTGATGGGATTCTGATTTCACCGGTATATATTGAATTAGTATAGGTGTTGTCTGTTTGTCTTGCGAGGATCACAGTATTTTCCTCTTCACTTTCTATCTTGTAATATAGTCCGTCGACTTTGAAGTCGTATGCGATGGATGGCAGTGCCATCAAGAATGAAAGGACTGTCATTCCAAGTTTCATAAGTGTTTGTCTCATGATTTTTTAATGGTTGTAACAGGCAGCCGTCGGACTCTCCTCGTTGGCGGTTTGGTGGTACAAAAAAAGCGTGAGAGCCGTACTTATTGCTCGTTCCGCTTGTTGAGGCCCTGGAATTGCCCATCTCAGTAGAACGAGCAAACGCAGAGGCCCCACGCAAATATGCAACTGCTGCCGGTGCGATGCTCGCGCATCACGCTGGCGGAAGATATACATATCCACATAGGCATCTACCGTTTGCTGCATCCTTGACTGAGATTGAAGTTTTCCAGGTTTCAACAAGCCAAGAAAGAGCGTCGAGTAAACGCTTTTTGTTTTCAGTATGTGACCGGTCTGTCTCTACAGCGCCGGTTCGCACGCTCCCTCCCGCTGTGCCCCGAAGTGAGGTCTCTGCGGTTGTGTTCATGCAGTGGCAAAATTAGTTAATCTTTTTTATTTGTGCAAAATGTTGGTGGGGGGGGAGGGTTGATAAGGCAAATAAGGCAAATAAGGCGAATAAGATAGCTGCCTGATGACACCATCCCATCCTAATACGACGGCGGTGTGCCAAAACTCGTTTGGCACACCGCCGAGGGTATCAGAGGGGAGGGATCAGATGAGGGGCTCGAGGGTGGAGGTGTTGGCGGCGACTTCTTCGTCGGTGACTTCGTAGTTGGCGAGGTCGCCGGCAAGGTAGCGGTCGTAGGCGGTCATGTCGATGAGTCCGTGACCTGAGAGGTTGAATAGTATGGTGCGGGGGCGTCCCTCCTCGTCGGCACGGCGTGCCTCGCGAATGGCTGCGGCGATTGCGTGGGATGATTCGGGCGCGGGGATTAGTCCCTCGCTCTTGGCAAAGAGTGTCGCCGCCTCAAATGATTCGAGCTGGGGGATGTCGACGGCATCCATCAGTCCGTCGCTCTTGAGCTGGCTGATGACGGCACCGGCACCGTGGTAACGGAGTCCTCCGGCATGTATGTTGGCTGGGCGGAAGTTGTGTCCGAGGGTGTACATGGGGATGAGGGGTGTGTAGCCTGACTCGTCGCCGAAGTCGTACTGCAGGACGCCGCGTGTGAGTTTGGGGCATGATGCGGGTTCGGCTGCTATGAAGCGTGTGGAGCGGTCGCCGCTGAGGTTGTGGCGCATGAAGGGGAATGCGATTCCGGAGAAGTTGCTGCCTCCGCCGAAGCATCCGATGACGATGTCGGGGTATTCGCCCGCCATCTCCATCTGTTTCTCAGCCTCGAGTCCGATGACTGTCTGGTGGAGCGCTACATGGTTGAGCACAGATCCGAGGGCGTACTTGCAGTTGGGTGTCGACATGGCGAGCTCGACGGCTTCGGAAATGGCGGTGCCGAGCGATCCCTGATGGTTGGGGGTGTCGGTGATGATCTTTCGTCCGGCTTTTGTCGACATGCTCGGCGAGGCGATGACCTCGGCTCCGTAGGTCTGCATGATGGAGCGGCGGTATGGTTTCTGGTTGTAGGACACCTTTACCATATATACGGCGAGTTCGAGCCCGAACATGCGCGATGCGAGCGAGAGTGCTGCTCCCCATTGTCCGGCGCCGGTCTCGGTGGTGAGGTTAGTGACGCCCTGCTCCTTGCAGTAGTATGCCTGTGGAATGGCGGAGTTGAGCTTGTGGGAGCCGACAGGGCTTACGCTTTCGTTCTTGTAGTAGATGTGGGATGAGGTGCCGAGAGCTTTCTCAAGTCCGCGGGCACGCACGAGGGGAGTAGGACGCCATATCTTGTAGAGATCCCTGACCGGCTCCGGGATGGTGATCCAGTTGTCGGTATAGTTCACTTCCTGGCGCGAAGCCTCCTCGGAGAAGAGGGGGTAGAGATCTTCAGCTGTGATAGGCTGCTTCGTGGCGGGGTTGAGCATCGGTCGTGGCTTGACGGGCATCGACGGGATGATGTTGAACCATGCTGTAGGGATGTCTTTCTCCGGCAGCAAAAACTTTTTAGATTCTGACATAAAAACAGGTTGTTTGGATTATGTTTATTAATCTCCGGCGGCAGATAAGTGATAAATTGAAACTGAAATGTGTCTCTGCCGTGAAGATTGCAACAAAGGTAGGAAAAAAGAGCTGCACCAGCAAATAAATGATGGAATGCAGCTCTTTTGAAAAATTTTTGAGGATGTTGCTTCCGGTGGGGTTTCGTCCTCATCGGAACAGGATCATAAATTCAGATATTCCTTAAGGGCCTCAACATATTCTTCAAATGCTTTCCGCCCCAGCGGGGTAGCCTGACAGACCGTGCGGGTTTTCTTGCCGACAAATCCTTTCTCGATGGAGATATATCCGGCAGTTGAAAGTTTGTCGAGCTGTACGCTGAGATTGCCTGCGGTTGCCTCAGTTTTTTCTTTGAGAAAGACAAAATCCGCCTCCTCGACATTCATCAGAATAGACATTACCGCAAGCCGTAGCTGCGAGTGCAACAGCGGATCAAGTTCTTTCATCGTTTCTCAGTTCTGCGGTTGATGATATGCCCCGGAATAATCATCATGCAGACCCATGCCAAGAGGAACAATGGCATGTACCAGTCGGCGACAAGAGGTATTCCTCCGGCGACACAACAGAGAGTTATGATTCCAATGATCAAGCCGGCTATGCCACCGCCGACAAGGCTGTTTTCCTTGATGACAAGACCTTGAGCGATCTCGGTACCCGGTGCGAGAATCAGCGAATACACCAACATCGCAGACCAGCAGTTGACGCCACCGATTAAGGCAAAAGCAAGACAAACAAAGGTCAGCGCGATCTCGGATACTCCGAAAAGAGTCCACATGCGTGATGTTATTCTATCAAAGCAGGTGGTTACACCGTTAACCCGTTGCTCTTTGCGAGCCATGACTGTCGATGCCGGTACCCCTATGGCAGGAATGGCAAACCAAAGCCAGTTCCAGGCATTGTGATGTGTGGTGGCAAGAAGCACCCAGACAAGGATGGCTATGATTGTAACAAGGTAGCCCCATAGGAGCATGATGTTTCCATTGCCGATGTATCGGGCTTTTGTGCGAGCAATCATCGAAGTGATGACTTCGAGGCTCTCTTTTTCCGTGAGTTTTCTGTCTTCCATATTGGGAATGTTTGAGAGTTTGTAAATTGGTTTATATTATAAACCGTTGTTGTCTTAAAAAAGAACGGTCGCGCGTTACCGTTCTGATTTCAGTTGCAAATTTAATGCGGTTTATGATATAAACCAAATTTTGAGGCGATTTTTTTGGAAAAAGATATATTGGGGCGGAAATCGGGCGGAAATCGGGTGGATGTCGGGTGGATGTCAGGTGGATGTCGGGTGGCGAGGGGGGATCAGCGGGCGAGGTTGAGGTTGAAGTTGACGCCGAACGAGGTGTCGGTGACGGGGTAGGCGTTGGTGCTCACGATAGGGGTGTTGATGTGGTGCTCGAAGAAGAGTCCGAGGGTGAGGCGCCGCGACAGTATATAGTTTGCGGCGAGGTTTAGTCCTACGGTGCGTGTTCCGGAGGTAGCCTGTGTGTAGGCGGTCTCGATGCGGCGTATCAGCGCCTGGTTGAGCTGATATGAGAAGTCGGCGTTGACGGTGAGGTCGTTGGAGATGCCTTGCTGCGATCCGCGCATTTTCAGCACGGTGTTGAATCCGATGATCTTGTAGCCGAGTCCGGCGGTGATGCCATTGGTAGTGGATTCGACCACCTGTCCGGCGGAGGTGTTGAGTGTCAGGGTGCGTGTGTTGCGCCATTCGGCGTTGAGGGTGAGGTCGTTGTGGAGAGTAACCGCAGCCCCGATGAGTGGCGCGAAACGCTCGGTGAGCGCCACGGATGAGATGTTGTAAGCCGACGAAGGTATGGGCTGCGACGACAGCTCGTCGAGTGTGAATCCCATCTGCTCCGTGCCGTTGACCGACTGCCAGTTGAGGTATGATGAGTATGAGCCGACGGAGTATGTGCACTGGTAGGCGTGGCTGAGTGTGAATGCCTTGGCGAAACGCGCGAGGAATGGTATGCGCACGAGACCGTCGTAGGTGATGCGCCAGTTGGGGATGAGTGACGCGAGGGAGGGGAACGGGTTGAGCGACTGCGACGCCGGATTGCCTCCGGTATATGCGGCGAGGAATGCGGGGATGAGCACATCGCTGCCTGTAGCCGGGAGTGCGCCGACAGTGGGGTTGAATGGGGTTCCGGCGAGGGGATTTCCGTCCATGAATCCTCCGGTGGGGTAGCTGTAGGCGAGGTACTGGCGCTCAAGGCGGTCGCGCACCTGCGGTATCGCCTCAAGGAAGCGGTTGAACGCATCGGAGGCATATCCGTCGGCAGCGGATGATCCGCGGAGTGCCGTGGCGAGGGCACAGTGGGTCATGGTGAAGCTGCCGGAGAGCGACGTCGGGGTGTTGGGGTACATGAACTGCACGGAGCGGGTGCGGTTGTCGGTGCGGTTTGCCATCAGGACAATCTTCAGTCCCTTGATCGGCTCGAGATTGAGCTCGACGGTGAACTCGGAGGTGCGTGATGATAGCGCGGGCGAGGTCTGCCCGTTGTCGGTGATGAGCCAGCCGCGGTCGAGAGCACGGTCAACGTAGTCGTCGCCCACTAATCCGAACGCGAAGTCGAGTCCGGGAGCCATCGGTCCGTAGCTGCGCGACTGTCCGAACACGTTGCCGATATCGGGGAGGAATAGCGGCAGCGATAGTGAGCGTGTGGAGCGGTAGCGTATGGATGCGGAGCGTGGCGACATGACGAGGCGTGTGGCATACTGCGCCGCCTCGGTCCAGAAATTCACGCGCTCTTTCTGTTTCTGCTCTGTCACGGTGATGCGCAGGTTGTCGTCGCCATGGGTGAGTATCTCCACGGTGTTGTCGTCGACCACGCGCGTGTCGATGCGGCGGAGGCGCCCGCTGACGGCATCGACTGCGGTGACGCGTACGGAGCGTGTGCGCAGGTTGTGTGTGACGAGTGTCGTGGTGTCGGGCGCGAGCGGATATATGCGGCTGAATCGCCTGTTGTTGCGGCGCTGCGGTTTCTCAGGTCGGCGTGTGGCGGTGGTGAAGCGGTCGTTGACGCGCTTGAGGTAGGGTATCTTGTTGTAGAACGACTCGAATGCTATGCGCCCGTCGACGTTCCATGCCGCCTGGTTGGCTATGGTGTTGCCGATGTTCAGACCGTCGATCGTCGCTCCTCTGTCCCAGCGGTAGGAGGAGTTGTAGCTCAGTGTGGCGCTGAGGAAGTCGATCGGCTTGAACGATGCGAACGGAGCCTTGTAGGAGGCGGTGAAATTCTGGCTGTAAGCCCATGGTGTGCCGAGGTGGAGTATGGACTGCATGACGGTGTCGCGCCACTCGCGGTAGCGGTCGGGGAACAGCTTGCGGTTGACGGCTCCGACAGGCTCTTCGATGCGCGCCGAGGTGTTGGAGGTGAAGTTGAAGTCGAGCGAGCGTGTGAGCGACCATGAGATGTTGAGCTGACGGTCCCAGAGGAAGTTCTTGCTGACCTGCACGGGGAGCTGCACCCCGGCGTCGACCTCGCTGCGTGTCTGCTGCTCGTAGTAGTAGCGCGACATGGTGGTGAGGAACGATACGGTCTGCGGGAGCCAGTTGAACTCCCATTCCTTTGCGAATTTCGACTTGGAGAGCCGCGAGAACGGTTTGAGGGGAGCTACGCGCGGCGAGTAGGAGTACTGGAATGATCCGCGGTAGTCGTTGGCGTTCTCGTATTCTGTCGTGGGGTCGGATTTCGCCTGCTTGTTGAATGAGAAATTGAAAGTGAAGTTGGCGGGATCCCATGGCATGGGGTTCTTGGAGCGTATGCCGAAGTTGAGTCCGGAGATGCTGAACGAGCGGACGGTGGCGCGCTCAATGGCGTAGGAGCGGATGGAGTCGCGGGCGGCACGGTCGGGGGCATCGTCGAGCGCGTCCTTGAGCAGCACATCCTTGTCGAGCGGATTGTATTTCGGCGTGGTTGTCTCCTTGCTCACGGAGTAGAAGACCGGTGCCCGTAGCGCCACCTTCTTCGGCAGGAATCGTCCGGCATCGACCTGCATGGAGAAGTCAAAGCGGGAGTAATCGTCCATGCGGCGGTTGTTGAGCGACTGGTCGACGGCGCCGAATCCGGCGGTCTCCATGTGTGTGGCGACATTGAGCGTGCCTATGTCGGAGAGGGTGAGGTTGGCGGTGGCTTTCGCCGCCCAACCGCCATCGGAAGCGAAGTCGGTGACCTTTAGCTCGTTGACCCATACGGTGACATCTTTAGTGGTAGCTGCGCGGTTGCGTACGCCGATCATCATCACCCTGACGTCGGACAGCGAGGGATTACCCATGACCGCCACGGTGTTAGCCTCGGCGTCGGGGTCGCGCCGGGAGTAGAGAGTGGCGTATCCGACGCCGGAATCCTCGCGGTTGCGCTCAACATTGCGCTCTTTCTTGGTGTCGACGAGCACCTGGAGCGGTATGTCGAGGCGGTTCTGCACAGGCCAGACCACCTCGCGGTCGGCTCCGGTGTCGGCGTAGCGTCCGTGAGGCGTGAGTGTCAGCGGAATCTCGTACTCGTAGAAATTATTTTTGAAGTCGGTGCCGAGGCGGATGAATAGCGAGGTCTCGCCGTTGCGGAGCGCGGTGGGGTCGTCGATCAGCTGCTCGGCGTGCACCCACATCTGCAGGCGGCGGTAGTTGCGTAGATCGTGGAGCGTGTTGCGGTAGACGGCGCGCGCATCGCCAGCCGCGAGTCCGGTGACCTTGAGCGACATCGACTGCTCGTTGAGCTGCACGATCTGCTGCTGCGAGGGGTCGGAAATGCGACTCACGCCGGGTGGGAGGAGATAGTTGACCGGCGTGCGTCCGGAGTTCTCCTCGATGTTGACAACCGAGACGTCGAGCTGTCCCTCGGCGGGGGTGTCGCCGCGCGAGTTGAGGTTGTAGTCGTAGGTGCGCCACTCTCCGCGCACCAGCTCGAGGGTGGCGAAGCGGAGGTGTGTCGGCTGCTTGAACCCGGTCATGAACATGCGCATGAAGCGGATTGTGGAGAAATCGCTGATAGAGCCGACAATGCGCTCATAGTCGGCGAGGGGGATCTTGAACTGATACCATTCGACCTCGGCATCCTGTCCGTCGCGTGTGCTGACGAGCGACACCTGCTTGTCGGTGATGTAATTGCGTCCTACCTCAAGGTCGGCGGGGCGGATAGAGACCTTGTACTGGAAATAACGCTCGTACTCGTTGAGCGTGTTGTCCTGGTTTATGTCCTCGACATCGGGCACGTTGCGCGACGACTGGTAGAGCGGTTCCGGCGCATCGTCGGGGGAGAGGGAGTTGCCCTCCACACCGTTGTAGCGTTTGTAACGCTCGAGTATCGATAGCCGCTCCTCGTCGTAGTCGTAGCCCCGGTAGAAATGGTAATTGTCGCCGGCAGGGTCGTTGAATGGGGAGAACGGATCGGAGAGCATCCGGTCGACGGTGGATGCCGGGAGGCGTGTGCGGAGGCGGTCGAGATAGTCGGAGTAGGTGGAGAATGAGAACTCATCGTTGTTGGGGAGTCCGTCGAGTCCGACATCCTGGAGCGGGCGTGCGGTCTTGTCGTTGTCGAACGCATAGGTGAGTGAGTTCTGCGTGCTGACGCGCCCCCAGACGGTGTTGCGGAGGTATGAGTCGTTGCCGTCCATCGGGATGCCGTTCTCGTAGGATTTCATGCCATCCTTGAGAATGTCCTCGCTGATCTCGCCGAAGTTGAGGTAGAGGTCGCCTCCGTCGTAATTCGGGTTCTCAGGGTCGAGGAAGGGGTTCATGAGCCAGAACTGCACATACTCGACATTGTTCTGCTCGAAGTTGGTGTTGTCGAGACGGCGCATGATGCCTCCCCAGCGCCGCTCGGGATAGAGGAGGTTGCCCTCGGAATCGATATCGTCGGCGTCGACGTTGTAGGGTCCGCGCTCGGTGGGGTAGAAGGAGAGGTTGAGGGTCTGTATGGTCGACGATTCGCCGTAGGTGAGCTGACGGTCGGGGAAAATCTCGCGCGATGTGACCTCACGCACGTATGGGTTGGAGAGCTGCTTGAGGTCGCTACGGATATATCCTGGGCAGAGGGATGAGTTGCGCTGTGTGAAGAGCCTGTCGATGGTGTACCAGTTGAGCAGCGCGCGGTTCTTGCCGTAATCGGGATTGTCGGTGAGCGCCGCTTCGGGGAACAGGGCGTTTGATCCGTTCTCGTATGGTGTGGATGCGAGAAACCATGAGTAGGGTGATCGGAGGTCGATGCCGGTCTGCGATGATTCGAAGTCGTCGATGAATGAGCTGCCTTTGTCGGATCCGGTGGGTTGTGACGCGGGGATGAGGCGCGCCACCTCGCCGACGAGCGACAGCCGCGACGGTGCCTGTGCGTCGACTGTCGGGATCTTGTTGAGAAGGGTGTTGATCCATGGCACGTCGGAATTGTAGGCGAAGTTCATGCCGAGCATGGTGTTGCTGACGGTTTCGTTGCCGATGTTGACCTTCTCGGTGAGCGCTTTTTCGGAATAATGGAGCACGGTGGCGCCGACGTTGAGCGACGGACTGAAGCGGTAGTTCAGGTCGAGTCCGAGGAGGGTCTTGCGCTGTGTGGAGAAAAGCGACTGGTTCTCGAGTGTGACCTGTATGCTCTGTCCGGAGTCGATGATGCTCTGGTTGGTTATGGTGACTATACCCATGGCATAGTCGACGGTGTAGTCGCTGTTCTCCACGAGCTGCGTGCCTCCGGCGGTGACGATGACAGATCCGCGTGGCACGTTCATGGCGTCGAGGCGGATCTGTGAGCCAGCCGAAGCGCGGTATTCGCCGGTGATGACGTACTTGTTCTTGTCGGCTATCTGTCGCGCCACGGTGAGCGTGGAGTCGTATAGCTCGTGGTAGACAAACGGGGCGGCTGCGACAGGATCGCCGATGCGCTGCTCCAGGTTGTCGCCGAACGGCTCCGCGACGGGGAAAATCACTTTGCCGGATGAGGGGAGTATGGTGTAGCCGTCGATGAAGTCGAAGAATCCGTCGGGGTTTGACGCCTGGTTGGAGTCGATGCGGTCAAGCCCCATGACCTGCAGCAGCGGAACGTTGCTGAGCTGTGGCAGGGGCAGGTAGTTGATCTCCGTGCCGGTGGTGTCGGAGAGGTATTTGATGTAGAGGCGGAAATTCTGCTGTTCCACCTGATAGGCATCGAGCGAGTAGACGTTTTTCATCATCAGCCGCCACATGGGGAGACGCGGATCCTGAGTTGTGGATTTGAGCATCTTGAGGTAGAGCGAACGGTCGGTCTCGGTGATGTCGGCGGAAAACTCGCCCACTTGGTAGACCTGTCCGCCGTAGGTGTATTCAAATGCCACGGCAAGCACTTCGTCGGCGTTGAGTCGCGAGCGGAGCGAGATATAGCCGAGGGTGGCGTTCAGAGTGTACTCGGATGCGGGGAGCAAGCGGGCGCTCTCGACTTTCTCGTAGTCGCGCCCACCCTCGATGCCAAATGCCCCGAGGGGTGCGAGCGCCTGGGTGACGGAGTTGATGTTTCGTGCACCGGGGTAGTCGGTCTTGATGGTGGACAGGAGATTGTTGGAGGCGTTGGCGGGATTCTGCAGCGCGGGGTTGACCGTCCAGTGGGTCGAGGCGAGATGTGATGCCTCGCCGAGATCCATGAATGCCACGAGGTTGCGGCTCTGGTTGTAATTGCCGGTCTTGTTGGTGACCCAGACCTCTATGCGGGTGATGTTGACGCCTGATGATACTAACGGCAGGCGTGATGCGAAGCGGTCGTAGTTGTCGCGGAAGAACTGTGAGAGGAAATAGTGGCGGTTCTGGTCGTACTCGTCGGCGGCGATGCGGAAGGGGGTGGTCTGCACGCCTCCCTTAGTGCTCACGGAGCGGGTCTCGGAGTTCTGTTGCGATACGAGCGCCGTGGCTGTGAGACGTCCGAACTGTAGTGTGCTCTTGATGCCGAAAAGGGCGGAGCTGCCTCTGATCAGGGATGATCCGGTGGTCATGCTGACATTGCCCGCCTCGATGCTCTTGACGATATCGTCCTCGGTGCCCTCGTAGCGCAACTTGAGATTTTTGGAGTCGAAGTCGAACGTGGCGTCGGTGTTGTAGCTCATGTTGAACTTCATGCGGTCGCCCACGGATGCCTCGACGGTAGCCTGTATCTTCTGGTCGAAGTCGAACATCGTCTTGCGGCGGGAGTTGAGCGAGAGGGCGGGGTTGTCGGTCTTTGTGGACTTTATTCCGGTAGTGATCTGCACCGATCCGGTGGTGCGCAGCTGCACGCCTCCGGGTCCGAAGATCTTCTCAAGCGGTCCGAGCGAGAAATTCATGTCGAGGACGTTGAACGGCTGGCGGTCCTCGCCGCGCGAAGTGGCGGCGTTAAGCTCACGCATGCGCGTGCGCCACATCTCGCGGTTGCGCCACTGCACATATTGCGCCGGGGTGAGGATGTAGGGTGTTATGACGTCGTTGTCGCCCACGCGCGTGCGCACGTAGTAAAAACCCGTCGCAGGATCGAACTCGACGGATGTCTGCACGTTGGCGGGTGTGGTGAGGTCAAACGGGCGCGGGGGTGCGAAAAGCTCCTCATACGTGCGTGGCGCGGTGGGGCTCACATCCGGCGGGGGAAGCGAGTCGGCGGGCGCGGTCTGTGCTCTTGCTGCAGTAGCGATGATCAAGAGCGTGAGCGACAGTATGATATGGTGAAGCCTTCGGCGTGGCGGCATGATAAGGATATAACGTGGCTGCCGCGCCTTTATTGTGGTAGGATCGTGTTACCTCTGTGCAAAAGCGGGTTCAAGTATTCAGACAACGCCTTACCAACGGTATATAAAACGGCGGTGTGTCAAAACTCGTTTGACACACCGCCGGGTATGTGGGATTGAGGGTTATCAGTGGATGTTGGCGATGGGGGAGAGGAGGAAGGTGAAGGTGCGGTCGGCGTAGTTGAGGATGTATTCCTTACGCGGGAGTGCTCCCCAGCTGTCGATGCATCCGAGTCCCATCTGCTCAAGGTCGATCAAGAGGTTGGTGAGGGGTGCCTTGGCTACTTCCTGGGAGTGTCCCTGAACTTTGGCGCGTCCCTCGTCGAGCGACTCGATCGTGTAGTTGAGGGCTGATGCTGAGAACGGTTTGGCGGCAACGACTTCCAGTCCGGTTCCTGCATGGTTGAGCTGGCGCCAGAAGCGGATGTCGGTCTTTGTGCCGGTCTCCTGCGGGCGGATGTAGGGGTAGAACTGATCTTCGACGGTCTGTGTGAAGAGTCCGAGGTCGGCGCTCTGCTGACGGTCGGCATAGTTCTCGGCGGGTCCGCGTCCGTAGTAGTTGATGCGGTCAAAATTCTCGGGCATGGGCATCTGCATTCCGAAGCGGAACATCGGGCTGACCTTTGCTCCCGGGGTTGTGGTCATGCTTTCGGTGACGAGGATCTGTCCGGCGTTGTTGATGACGTAGGTCATGGCGAGACGTGCGCTGACAGCAGGCATGGTGTACGCGGCATGTACGCTCACGAGTCCTTCGGGTGTCATTGCGGCATAGAGCGTGTCGAGCTTCATCTCGGGCTTGTGCCATGCGCGGTAGCGGTTCTGCAGATTGGCTCCGAAATCGTTGTCGGTCGGTGCACGCCAGAAGTTGGGAGTGAGCTGCGCTCCTTCGGCGAGGAAGTCGGTGCCGTTCACCTCGTATTTGCTCATGAATCCGTTCTCGCGGCTGAACTCGATGTCGACGCCGGGCGCGGTGACGATCAGATAGTTCGTCTGGTTATTGTGGATCACGGGCAGGATAGCCTTGGTGTTGGTGGCTGCGCGGTTGGCGATGGTAATGTCGGGCGCGGTGGCACCGGTGAGGCGGAACTGCTGGCGTGCCACCTCATATCCTGCGGGGAGGAGGGGATCAGCCTCGCGGAGGGTGTAGGTGACGTTGAGGAGCCATTCGGCACCGGGGGTGATCTCGCCGTAAGGTATGGTTACGGATGCGGTCTGCTGCGGGTCAGCCTTGATGGCGTCGATGATGCCTGAGCGCACGGTCTGACCGTCGCGGACGAGTTCCCATGTGAGACGGTAGTCGTCGAGCGGGCGGAAGAAGTTCTCGTTGTAGATGTTGAATCTGCGTGCGGCAGTGTCGGCTATCGATGTCCAAATGTTCTGGTAGACGCGGCGCACCTCAGCCATGTGCGGGTTGGGAACGCGGTCGGGGCTTATTAGACCGTTGTCGCAGAAATTGATGTCGGATGCGTCGAAGCGGTTGAAGTCGCCGCCGTAGCCGTAGATCTCGACACCGTCCTTGCCTTTCCATCGGGGTGACTGGTCGACGAAGTCCCAGATAAATCCTCCCTGGAGGTTGGGGTAACGGCGGATGAGATCCCAGTATTCCTTGAATCCACCCTCGGAGTTGCCCATGGCATGAGCGTACTCGCACTGGATCATCGGCTTGGTGACGTCGGTGCGTTTGCCGTATTTCTCCACGCTCTCATATCCGGCGTACATGGGGCAGTAGATGTCGGTGTGGTCGGAGTAGCCGGCACGCTCGTACTGCACGGGGCGCGATGAGTCCATCTCCTTGATCATCTTGTAAGCCGCCTCGAAGTTGGGTCCGTCGCCAGCCTCGTTGCCGAGCGACCAGAATATGATCGAGGGGTGGTTGAAGTTGCGCTCCACATTGCGGCGGTTGCGCTCGAGGTGTGCCTGCTTCCAGGAGTCGACCTTGGCGAGTGTCTCAGGTCCGTAGCCTATGCCGTGGCTCTCGAGGTTAGCCTCAGCCACGACATAGATACCGTAGCGGTCGCAGAGGTCGTACCATACGTTGTCGTTGGGGTAGTGCGATGTGCGGACGGCGTTTATGTTGTTCTCCTTCATGATGCGGATATCCTGCAACATGCGTTCGGGTGAGACGACATATCCACCGTCGGGGTCGAGCTCGTGGCGGTCGGCACCCTTGAAGAGAACAGGTTTGCCGTTGACGAGCACCTGGTCGCCCTTCAGCTCGATCTTGCGGAAGCCCACGTTGACGGGAATCACCTCTTTCGAGCCATCGAGCTGCGCGGTGAGAGTGTATAGATAAGGAGTCTCAGCCGACCATTTCTCGGGTGCGGTGACATTGAGGGTTGTCGAGCCGCTGCCGCGCACGCTGCCGGTTGCGACAGTCTTTCCCTGTGCGTCGGCGAGGGTGAGGCGTGTCGTGCCTGACGATCCTTTCAGCTTGACGTCGACGCGGAGCGATCCGTCGGTGTAATTTGCGTCAAGGTCGGGGGTGACGCGGATATCCTCGATGCGTTTCTTGTCGCGTGCGTAGAGATAGCTGTCGCGTGCCACACCGGAATAGCGGAAGAAGTCCTGGTCCTCGAGGTATGTTCCGTCATTCCAACGGAACACCTGGAATGCGATGAGGTTTTCCTTGCCGGGCACGAGGTAGGGCGTGAGGTCGAATTCCTGCTCAAGCTTGCTGTCCTCGCCATAACCCACGAATTTTCCGTTAACCCAGAGGTAGATGTTGGATGTGACGGATCCGAAGTGGGCGATGATGTCTTTGCCAGCCCAGTCGGCAGGGATTGTGAATGTGCGGCGGTAAGATCCGACGTGGTTTTTGTCGGTGGGCACGATCGGCGGGTTGTTCTCGTAATCGTTGCGCCAGGCGTAGCCGATGTTGACGTAGAGCGGGTCACCGTAGCCGTTGAGTTCCCATACGCCGGGCACCTGCATGGTGTCCCATCCGCGGTCGTTGAAGTCCGTGCGGTAGAAGTCGGTGGGTCGGCTTCCGGCATCCTTGACCCAGAAGAATTTCCAGGGCCCGTTCATGGTAAGATAGCGCGACGAGAGCGACGGGTCCGCTTTGGCAGCGGCGTCGGCGTTCTCGTAAGCGAAGTAGGCGGAATGCATCGGCGCGCGGTTGACGGCGTTGATCTTCTCATTCTGCCATTCCTTAAATGTCTGCGCGGAGGCGGCAACGGCAATCGATGCTGTCAGCGCGAATGTAAGAAATCGTCTCATGGTTTATGAAATGTGATAATGATATTTTTGATGTCAATTGTCGGTAGACCGGGCGTCGCGTGCGGTAATCCCGTCACGCTTTCTGCGCCGCGGGTTGGCGGGGAACCATCCTCGCTCCACGCGCTTCTCCTGGTCGAATATCTCCTTTATGGTCCAGAATGAGGAGAATCCTGTGACCCCTGCTATCGCCCCCCAGAAAATCGAGTCGGTCCACAGCGACAGGGCTATGCAGATTATGCCGAGGATCAGGAACCACCACCAGCAGCCGGTCCCGAAGCGGTAGTGGAATTTAATGACTACCGGGTGGAAAAGTCCGATGATGAGGAATGTGCAGAGACCTATGGCGAGTCCGAGCAGATGTGTTTCGGTGAGTATCTGTGTTATCACGTGTATGGTCGGTTTACGATTCTTGTTCAGTTGCGGTTACCATCCTCCGGAGGCACCACCGCCACCGGTCATTCCGCCTCCGAAGCCGCCTCCACCGAAGCCTCCGCCTCCACCGCCATGACCCATTCCGCCGATGATTATCGGTGCGGCAGATGCAAGGCGGGCTATGTCGTAGACGGTCTGCGAGCGGTTGCCGCAGTTGCGGCATGTGTACTCCTTGACGCCGCGCCCTTTGGAAGTGGTGGTGGGCTGCACGACCACGCGGTCGGCTGTGAGGGTGCATGCGCGCGAGCCGCATCGCGGACAGACGGTATAGGATGATGATTGGTTGATGAACGGTATTATGTCGGTTTCTCCGCACTCGGGGCATAGCCATACGTCGTAGTCGACGGAGTTTATGCGCTCCTCGGTATCCTGCGCGGGGGTGAGGTAACGGTTGTCCTCCTCCTCATTGAGTTTGTTCATGCCGGTGCCGCAGTTGGGGCATTTGCGGGGAGCGTTGCGCACGCTGTTCATCTTCCGGCGCATCAGCAGCCATACAAGCAGCGGCAGCCCGATTCCTACGGCTGAGAGCGCGAGCAGCACGGTCTTGTAGGGGGCGAGGGCTATATAGCGTTCGCGGGCTGGCATCCGGCGCGTGCGCATTGTGGCGAAGATATATATGGCAAGTGCCACCATGGTCATGGTAATCATCCATTTCCATAGCCACGTCCATAGCTCGTCGAAAGACTCGTCATCGTCGCGGTGCACGTTGATGCCGGGATGCGCGGAGCGGACTTCGTCGGCGACATCGGGCGCTCCGATGCGTTGAGCCACGTCGGCTACGGCGGCGAGTGTGCCGGTGTCGTAATCGCCCTCGGAGAAATGCGGCGCCATGGTGTTGCGGATTATGCGTCCGCAGATGGCGTCGGGGAGCACCCCCTCGAGTCCGTAGCCGGTGCGGAGCACTGCGCGCCGCTGTCCGCGCGAGATGAGTATGAGGAGACCGTTGTCGTTGTCATTTTTTCCGATTCCCCATGAGGTGAATAGGTCGGTGGCGAAACGGTCGATATCGTCGGTGTCAAGCTCGTCGACCGCCACCACGACTACCTCGGCTGTCGTGGCTGACCGGAGGGCGCGGAGGGTGGAATTGAGCTGTGTCACAGCCGTAGGCGAGAGCACTCCGTCGGGGTTGGATACGAGCTGGGTGCTGTCGGCGATCTGTACGTTGGGTATGTCGGCTATGCCTCTCGCCCCGGATGCGGTGACGGCTGGGAGCAGTGTCAGAAGGGCTACGATAAGTGCCAAAACTTTTCTCATACGGCAAAGTTACGTTTTTTGCATGAAAAAATAGGAAAATAGTGCGCGGACACTCAAAAAACTTCGTTAAATTTGCAGCTTAAAGTAATAGCTATGTTAACTCAAATCATTAATGCGAAGATACTCACGCCTCAGGGATGGCTCAAGGACGGCTCTGTGCTGATGCGTGACGACAAGATTCTTGAAGTTACGAACTGCGACCTTGCTGTCATCGGCGCTGAGCTTTTCGACGCCAAGGGGATGTATGTAGTGCCAGGCGGTGTCGAGATCCATTGCCATGGCGGCGGCGGACGTGACTTCATGGAGGGCACTGAAGATGCTTTCCGCAAAGCTATCGACACCCACATGAAGCATGGTACAACGAGCATCTTCCCGACGCTCTCAAGTTCGTCGGTGCCGATGATCGAGCGTGCCGCCGAGACCTGCACGCGCCTTATGGCAGAGCCGGGCAGCCCCGTGCTCGGACTTCATCTGGAGGGTCACTACCTCAACCGTGCCATGGCTGGCGGTCAGATGCCGGAGTATATCAAGGATCCGGATCCGAAGGAGTATATTCCTATCGTGGAGAAGTATGACTGCATCAAGCGCTGGGATGCGGCTCCGGAGCTTCCGGGAGCGATGCAGTTCGGCAAATACATAAGCGGTAAGGGTCTGCTCGCATCCGTAGCCCACACGCAGGCTGAATTTGAGGACATACGCTCGGCATGGGAGTCGGGCTACACCCACGCCACACACTTCTACAACGCCATGCCCGGTTTCCACAAGCGCCGCGAGTACAAGTACGAGGGCACTGTGGAGAGCATCTACCTGATCGACGACATGACGGTCGAGGTCGTTGCCGACGGCATACATGTGCCCCCGACAATCCTTCGTCTGGTCTACAAGATCAAGGGTGTGGAGCGTGCATGTGTGATCACCGACGCGCTTGCCTGTGCCTGTGCGGAGGATGCCGAGGCTTTCGATCCGCGCGTGATCATCGAGGACGGTGTCTGCAAGCTTTCCGACCGCTCGGCGCTCGCCGGCTCGATAGCCACGATGGACCGCCTGATCCGCACGCTCGTGCAGCGCGCCGACATTCCGGTGGAGGATGCCGTGCGCATGGCTTCGGAGACCCCCGCCAAGATCATGGGTGTCTACGACCGCAAGGGTTCGCTCTACAAAGGTAAGGATGCCGACATCATGATCCTCGACCAGGATCTGAATCTCCGCGCCGTATGGGCGATGGGCAAGCTCGTGGAGGGCACCAACACACTCTGATAAAACAAGTAACTGAAAGAATACAATAAAGAATATAATAACGTCTATGAAAAAAAGCGCATTGCAGATAGCCCGCGCGGCTTATCAACCCAAGCTCCCCGTGACGCTCACCGGCTCCGTAAAGGCAGTCGAGGGCGCTCCCACACAGTCCGTTGCCGACCAGGAGGAGATCCAGAAGCTCTTCCCCAACACCTACGGTCTGCCCGAGCTCCGTTTCGAGAAGAACGCCAACCCTGTGCAGGGCAAGCCCATCAATGTGGGTGTGATCCTCTCCGGTGGTCAGGCTCCCGGCGGACATAACGTGATCTGCGGTCTTTTCGACGGCATCAAGAAGATCAACAAGGACAGCCGTCTCTACGGATTCCTCATGGGACCCGGCGGACTGGTTGACCACAAATATATCGACCTCACTTCCGACATCATCGACGAGTACCGCAACACCGGCGGTTTCGATATCATCGGTTCCGGCCGTACGAAGCTCGAGAAGAAAGAGCAGTTCGACAAGGGTCTTGAAATCCTCAAGGAACTCGGCATCTCGGCTCTCGTGATCATCGGCGGCGACGACTCCAACACCAATGCAGCTATCCTCGCCGAGTACTACAAGAGCATCGGCGCAGGTGTGCAGGTGATAGGGTGCCCGAAGACCATCGACGGCGACCTCAAGAACGATGTCGTTGAGGCTTCGTTCGGCTTCGACACCGCAACAAAGGTATATTCCGAGCTTATCGGCAATATCCAGCGCGACTGCTTCTCGGCAAAGAAATACTGGCACTTCATCAAGCTGATGGGTCGCTCAGCATCGCACATCGCCCTCGAGTGCGCCCTTCAGACCCAGCCCAACGTCTGCATCATCTCCGAGGAGGTAGAGGCTAAGAACCTCACCCTGCAGGATGTGGTGAACAACATCGCCGACATCGTTGCCGCCCGCGCCAAGTATGGCAACAACTTCGGCACAGTGCTCATCCCCGAGGGTCTTATCGAGTTCATCCCCGCAATGAAGGCACTCATCGCCGAGCTCAACGACCTTCTCGCCCGCACTCCCGACTTCGCCGGCAAGAGCGCAGCGGAGCAGCGTGAGTTTGTGCTCGCCAACCTCTCGGCAGCCAACGCCGAGGTATTCGCATCGCTCCCCGAGGGTGTGGCTCGTCAGCTCACACTCGACCGCGACCCCCACGGCAACGTACAGGTATCGCTCATCGAGACAGAGAAACTGCTCAGCGAGATGGTAGGACGCCGCCTGGAGGAGATGCGCAAGGCCGGTCAGTATGACGGCAAGTTCTCCGCGCTCCACCACTTCTTCGGCTACGAGGGTCGCTGCGCCGCTCCGTCGAACTTCGACGCCGACTACTGCTACGCTCTCGGCTACAATGCCGCCAACCTGATCAACGCAGGTGTGACCGGCTACATCTCGAGCCTCCGCAATCTCACCAAGCCCTCAGTGCAGTGGCTTGCCGGCGGTGTGCCCATCACCATGATGTTCAACATGGAGCGTCGCCACGGTGAGATGAAGCCTGTGATCCAGAAGGCTCTCGTGCGTCTCGACGGCACCCCCTTCCGCCGCTTCGCCGCCAAGCGCGACGACTGGGCTATCAACACCGCATACGTGTTCCCCGGCCCGATCCAGTACTTCGGTCCTGCCGAGGTGTGCGACCAGCCCACTCTGACTCTCCACTACGAGCACCTCGACAAGTGATCTGAAGTGGAGCGGTAAGTGAACAGACACTGAAACTTTTTAACCTTCAATACAGCTTGCACCGGAGCCGGTTGCAGCCCTGCACTCGCAAGGCGGCTTCCGGCTCCGGTCTATTTTTTTAGAGCTTGTTTAATAACAAATGTGAATATCTCGGCGGTGTATCTTTGAGATAAATTTCTTGTTATGAGGAGAAAGCGATGCGGGCATCGTGACCGACGAATAACAGAAATTCAACCAAAGGGACACCGAGGCGAAAGTGATTTCACAGTTATTAAAGCTCTTTATTATTGAAATTTATTTTGCATTAATTACCTCAGAGCGAAAATCTTGGGCATCTTTTATCTTTCAACTCAGTCACATAGTTCACTATGCTCCTTCGTTTCAAGATAAAATCTGCCACAAGCTTTTCGACCGAGATTTTCACATTTGTTTTTAAACAAGCTCTTAGGTTATGAATACCATTACGCATGTGCCGGTGGGGCGGTTCGCGCCGTCGCCCACTGGACGTATGCATTTAGGCAATCTGCTGACAGCGCTTGTGTCGTGGCTGTCGGTGCGCTCGCGCGGCGGAAACTGGATACTCCGTATCGAGGATCTTGATCCGCAACGCTCCAAGGCAGACTATGCGCGTCAGATCGAGGAGGATCTGCTCTGGTTGGGTCTCGACTGGGATGAAGGGGGACTTGCCGACCGTGGTGAGGCGGGACCGTACTCGCAGTCGCGGCGCGGAGAGCTGTATGAGGCGGCGTTGGGACGGCTGCGTGACGCAGGACTTGTGTACCCCTGCCGTTGCACGCGCGCCGACCTCAATGCCACGCAGGCGCCTCATGCGTCGGACGGCAGGACGCTCTACACGGGTCGTTGCCGCCCGGAGGGGCTGCCGCGGCAGGTGGATTGGGGCGACGGACGAAGCTCGGTGCGTCTGTATGTCGGCGATGAGCCGGAGGTGGAATTTACAGACGGCGTTTTCGGGCGGCAGCGTGTGTCGCTGCAGTGCGAGTGCGGCGACTATGTGGTGCGGCGCGCCGACGGAGCGTGGGCGTATCAGCTCGCCGTGGTGGTCGATGACGCGCTGATGGGTGTGACGGAGGTGGTGCGGGGCTGTGATCTTCTCGGCTCCGCCGCACAGCAGATCGCGCTGCACCGTGTGCTCGGATATGAGCCTCCGGAGTATGTGCATCTGCCGCTGGTGTGCAACGCCGCGGGTCAGCGGCTCTCGAAGCGTGACCCGCAGATGGCTCTCGACGCTCTCCGCAGCCGCTACACGGCGCGCGAGATAATAGGGATGCTCGGCAGACTCGCCGGCATAAATCCGACCGGTGAACCGTGCACTCCGGAGGATCTGCTGCAGCGGTTCACCCTGTCGGCAATCCCGCGGGTGGAAAGCGTGACGTGTGGATAGAATGGGTTGTGCGGTTTACGTCGGGGGAGTTGGCGGCGGTTTCGGAAAATCTTGCTAACTTTGCACCTTGAACGACAGGCGGCTCCTCTCATGCCGCCGTAAGGAGAAACATAAATCACACCGATATATAATGATCACGCAGGAACAGCTTAAGGAAACCGCCGAACGCCGCGACGCGCTCGCCCGCTATCTCGATATTGATTCAAAACGCATTGAGGTTGAGGAGGAGGAGCTGCGCACCCATGTGCCCGACTTCTGGGAGCACCCGAAGGAGGCGCAGGCTCAGATGAAGAAGATCAAGGATCTGCAGGCATGGATCGACGGCTACGAGGATGTTGCCGACGCTGTCGAGGAGCTGACGATCGCCTTCGAGTTCGTGAAGGACGGTGAGATGGAGGAGCAGGAGCTCGACGCCATCTATGCGTCGGTGATCGACAAGATCGAGCGCCTTGAGCTGCGCAATATGCTGCGCCGCGAGGAGGATAAGCTGGGCGTGGTACTGAAGATAAATTCGGGTGCCGGCGGCACCGAGAGCCAGGACTGGGCGCAGATGCTCATGCGCATGTACCTGCGCTGGTGTGAGGCTCACGGCTACAAGACCTCGATCGCCAACCTGCTCGAAGGGGACGAGGCAGGCATCAAATCGTGCACGATAAATGTGGAGGGTGATTTCGCCTACGGGTACCTTAAGAGCGAGAACGGTGTGCACCGTTTGGTGCGCGTGTCGCCCTACAATGCGCAGGGCAAGCGCATGACCTCGTTCGCATCGGTATTCGTGACTCCGCTCGTAGATGATACCATTGAGGTGCGCGTGGATCCGGCGCTGCTCTCATGGGACACCTTCCGCTCCGGTGGCGCGGGTGGTCAGAACGTCAACAAGGTGGAGTCGGGCGTGCGCCTGCGCTACCAGTTCACCGACCCCTACACCGGCGAGAAGGAGGAGATCCTGATCGAGAACACCGAGACGCGTGACCAACCCAAGAACAAGGAGAACGCCATGCGTCAGCTGCGCTCCATACTCTACGATAAGGAGCTGCAGCACCGCTTGCAGGAGCAGGCTAAGATCGAGGCGGGGAAAATGAAGATCGAATGGGGTTCGCAGATACGCAGCTATGTGTTCGACGACCGCCGCGTGAAAGACCACCGCACCGGACATCAGACATCAGACGTTGGCGGTGTGATGGACGGCGATCTCGACGGCTTCATCAAGGCT
This sequence comes from uncultured Muribaculaceae bacterium, assembly GCA_910587425.1. Classification (GTDB taxonomy): domain Bacteria; phylum Bacteroidota; class Bacteroidia; order Bacteroidales; family Muribaculaceae; genus Paramuribaculum. The sequence continues at coordinate 25,205 of CAJUKU010000012.1, read as the reverse complement.
TATCTGATGGAGTTTGCCGCCACCGACCAGCAGTAATTGTTAACCTCCCGGCTCTCCGACTATGTGGCTCTACAGGATTTACCAGATATTCATCATGCTGCCGCTCATGCTGGTGGCTACCGTTGTCACAGCTCTGATCACCATAGTGGCGTCGGTGCTCGGCGCCGGGCGCTGGGGCGGCTATTATCCTCCGGTAGTGTGGAGCCGGCTGATGTGCTGGCTCGCCTGGGTGAGGGTGAGCGTGGAGGGGCGTGAGAACATCGACCCGCGCACGAGCTATGTGTTTGTAGCCAACCATCAGGGGGCATACGATATATTCACCATCTACGGATGGCTGCATCATCAGTTCCGGTGGATGATGAAGAAAGAGCTGCGGCGCATCCCGCTTGTGGGTTATGCCTGCGAAGTCTCGGGACAGATATATGTCGACAACTCGTCGCCCGTGCGTCTGCGTCGCACCATGGAGCGTGCCGAAGCGCAGCTGAGCAGCGGCATGTCGGTGGTAGTGTTTCCGGAGGGTGCGCGCACGTGGGACGGCAGTGTGCGTCGCTTCAAGCGCGGCGCCTACACGCTCGCCATGGAGTTCTCGCTTCCGGTGGTGCCGCTGACGATCGACGGCGCATTCCATGTGCTGCCGCGTTTCCGCCGCTTCCCGCGCCCCGGGCATATACGGCTCACCATCCATAAGCCGATCCTGCCGCCCGCCGAAGGGCATAATCTCGCCGAGCTGATCGACGCCAGCCGCGCCGCCGTGGTAGCTCCCCTCGGGCACGAGTGACCGCCCCCTTGAGAATACGCGTCAGTGACCATCCGGCGCCCTGTCAAGTGACAGCAACGTAAAAATCCGCAAAAAATCGGGGTGGGGTGGGGTGGAGGAGGGAAAAAATTATTAACTTTGCGTGCAATAAAAAACAAAGCTAACCAAGTATGTCGTTTATTGCAGATCGAGTAAAGATGGATGGACTGACGTTTGACGATGTCCTCCTGATTCCCGCCTATTCGGAGGTTTTGCCCCGTGAAGTGAATCTCCGCACTAAGTTTTCCCGCAACATAGAGTTGAATGTACCGCTCGTTTCGGCAGCCATGGATACGGTTACCGAGGCGCGTCTTGCCATCGCGATAGCTCGCGAGGGCGGCATCGGTGTGATCCACAAGAATATGTCGATCGCCGAGCAGGCACGCCAGGTGCACACCGTGAAGCGTGCGGAGAACGGTATGATCTATGATCCGGTGACCATAAAGCGCGGCAGCACCGTGGCGCAGGCGCTCGCGATCATGGAGGAGTATCATATCGGCGGTATCCCTGTGGTGGACGACGAGGGGAAACTCGTGGGCATCGTGACGAACCGCGATCTGCGTTTCGAGCGTGACCTGAACCGCCCTGTCGATGAGGTGATGACGAAAGAGAATCTTGTGACCACCCGCCAGAGCACAAACCTGGAGGAGGCTGCGCAGATTCTTCAGCAGCACAAGATCGAGAAGCTGCCGGTGGTTGACAACGACGGCAAGCTCATAGGACTTGTGACATACAAGGATATAACGAAAGCTAAGGATAAGCCGAACGCATGCAAGGATTCGCGCGGACGTCTGCGCGTAGCCGCAGGTGTGGGCGTGACTGCCGACAGCATGGAGCGTGTCGACGCTCTGGTTGAGGCGGGTGTCGACGCGATCGTGATCGATACCGCGCATGGTCACTCGAAGGGTGTCGTGGGTGTGCTCCGCGCCGTGAAGGAGAAGTATCCGCAGATTGATGTAGTGGTGGGCAACATCGCTACCGGCGATGCCGCACGCTATCTGGCGGAGAACGGTGCCGACGGTGTGAAGGTGGGCATCGGTCCCGGCTCGATCTGCACAACGCGCGTGATCGCCGGTGTGGGTGTTCCGCAGCTCTCGGCAGTCTACGATGTGGCTAAGGCGCTCGCAGGCACCGGCGTGCCTCTGATCGCCGACGGTGGCATACGCTATTCGGGCGATATCGTGAAGGCTCTCGCAGCGGGTGCTTATTCGGTGATGCTCGGAGGTATGCTCGCGGGTGTCGAGGAGTCGCCCGGCGAGACAATCATCTACAACGGACGTAAATATAAGGCTTACCGTGGCATGGGCTCGCTCGAGGCTATGGAGAAGGGTTCGAAGGACCGCTACTTCCAGGCTGGCGAGAGCGATGTGAAGAAACTCGTGCCGGAGGGTATCGCCGCCCGCGTGCCTTTCAAGGGTTCGCTCTACGAGGTGACCTACCAGATGCTTGGAGGTCTGCGTGCCGGAATGGGCTACTGCGGTGCCAAGGATATCGAGGGACTGCACTCGGCGAAGTTCACCCGCATCACCAATGCCGGTGTAGCCGAGAGCCATCCGCACGATGTAGCAATCACGAGCGAGGCTCCCAACTACAGCGCTTCGCACCAGTAAGCGGTTGTGATCCGACTTATAACGATACTGATAATTACGCTTTGCGCCGGTCCGCTATGGGTCGGCGCAAAGCCGTCTATCGACGATCTGCTGCCGATGCGGCGTGGAGCGGAGGTGATCGACCGGGTGGAGGCGCGGCGTCTGCTCGGCGCCGACACTGTCGACACCGCCGCCGCACGCTATATGCTCGCCGGGTATCTGCTGCGTCTCGACGCGGCGCGCAAGGAAGGATATGCGGCACGTGTAGACAGCGGACTCCCTGATGCCGTACGCCGCGATCTCATGGTTGCCTTCATAACCGCTGACTCGGTGGAGAGCCGGATCACGCAGGATGCTATGGAGGAGTGCTTCACGGCGTGCCGCGACAGTTTCGCCTGGAGCGCCCCGCATGCCAAATGCCGGTTGTTTCTTGCCGCGGATACTGCGGGGCTTGAGCGCGCCGTGGCTATTGTCGATTCGGTGGAGTTCGCTCCTGACGGTAGCTGCGTGAAGCTGCCGGCGCAGGAAATAATGTCGATTATGCTGCGCGAGGGCGTCAAAGGGGTGCGTGTGCTTGATGTGGTGGCTGCGCGTGGGGTGAATCCGTATGTGGATCATCTTGTATTCGGTGCGGCGCCGCCGCTGCCGACGGCTGAGATCGGTGTCTGGGCTGCCGCCGATGTGCGGTTGACCGATGCGCCTGAATCAGCCTCGGATGTGGCTGATGCCGTGGCGGCTTTCATGCGCGACAGACTGTTGCGGGAGTGGATTGACCGGTTGCGCCGGTGAGGGCGAACAAATATATGCCGGAGGGGTTATAATATTACTCAGGCAGGATGCCGGACGGAGTGCCGGAAGATGAGTTTCCGGCGACGTATTGCCGGCTGTGCCTGTGTGAAACCTTTTAAAGTTTTGTCAATTATGAAATCCGGCAACAATTGGCTCACGATTATCATCGTGTTTGTGGTGGGGGTGCTCCTTATAGTGTGGCATGCCCGTGTCGACATCCTTTCGTGGATTGTCGTAGCCGTGGGACTGATGCTTGTAATCCCCGGTCTGTATAGCCTTATATCGGCAATGGTGCGTAAGAAAGATGACGGTCAGATCAATTATTCGGCATCGTCGGCGTCGATAGTGGCGAGTGTGGGTGCTATGGCTCTCGGAGCATGGATGCTGATACAGCCTACATTTTTCGTCGGGCTGCTTGCCTACATATTCGCGGCACTGCTGATATTGTATGGAATTTTCCACATCATAGTGATCGGATTCTGGGCTAAGCCGATCGTGCTCCCGATGTGGTTCTATGTGATTCCGGTGCTGATGATAGTAGCCGGCGTGGTGCTGCTTTGCACGAGCGTGCGCACGCTCAATTCGGCGGTGGTGCTCATAACCGGTATCGCGCTTGTGGCTTCGGCTGTCAACTCGCTGCTGGAGATGGTGTCAATGTCGCCGGCGCGCACACGTCAGCAGCTACCGGAGTGACAATGTCGTGATGCATCCGGAGTCATCTTGCTCCGGGGAAACGCATAGAGATATATTCGCTCACAAGGCTGACGATCTGATCCATGCTTATGAGCGATGTGTTGAATGTGAGGTCGTAGCTCTCGGCTGCTCCCCATGTCTTATCGGTATAGAAATTATAGTAATTGGCGCGGAGCCGGTTGATCTTCTCAGCCTTGGCACGCGCCTTTTCGCGCGTCAGTTCCGGCTCGCGGCGGAGTATGCGCTCAATGCGGTCGTCGATCGAGGCATGGACGAAAATGTTGACAAGCGCGGGGTGATCGCGGAGCACATAGTCGGCTGAGCGTCCGACGATCACGCATGAGTCCTCGTTGGCGAGCGAGTGGATGAAATCGCTCTGCGCGCGGTAGAGGCTGTCGTCGGAGATGGATGTCGACCCTGCATAATAGCTTGTCGGAGCCATGCCGAATGCGAAAGATATGAGTCCGTTGAGGAATGATGGCACGCGCTCGTCGTTACGCTCGAAGAACTCCTCGCTCACGCCGGCACGTTTTGCCGCCTCGCTGAGCAGCTCCTTGTCGTAATATTTGAAGCCTAACGCATCGGCAAGGCGTTTGCCGAGCTCGCGTCCGCCGCTGCCGAACTGGCGCCCGATGGTGATAGCCACCGGATGGCGTCGGGTCGCTGTGCTGTTGTCGGTTGCTGCATCTTTTGCTTTGCTCTCGGCTGTAGTTGACGTGCTCATGCTTTCGATAGTTATTTGTCAGCGCCGCAATGTTTCGGCTACGCAAATATATGAATAATTATCCGGATCGCACAACGATGCGGTTCAAAAAAACAGTCGTGTGAATCAGCCGTGCTTGCCGGGATCTTTTTAAGGGTTATTTCTTGCGGTTTTGAGTCGTTTTTGATAACTTGCACTTGTTTTTTCAGTCAAGCCTGCTGACCGAGGCGTCTCCCGTTGGTGATACATCGCTTCCTGATCAAGGCGCCTATATGCCCGGCACGCTGATAAACAAAGGGATATGGAAATATTATAAATAAATCAATCAAAGACATTCGTTATGAAAAATATGTTATGCGCACTCGCATTATTGCTATGCTCATGCGTATGCGCATCTGCATCTGTACAGGCTGAGCAAATCGCCATAGGACTTTCGGGCAACGGGTACGTGACCAATCAGCAAGATGGCGCGCAAATCACCGAGGAAGGGCTTGAAAATTGGACTGATCCCGGAAGCGTGATAAGTGTCTACTTCTATCTTAAGGAACCGACAAAGGCTGATTTGTCGTTATATGCCAAAGGCAACTCAGAAATTAAAGTCAGTTACGGGGAGCAAACCTTCAATGTCAACCTCCATTCGGATGAGTTCACAAAAGTTCCGGTAGGAAAGATCGATATAAAGCAGCCGGGATATGTGCGGATTGACATGCAGGGTGTATCCAAAAAAGGTGCTGACTTCGGCGAAATCAAGCAAATTATTGCAGAAAATGTTGCCGTACAAAGCAATTATGTGAAGGATTTTTCTGACTACTGGGGTCGGCGTGGTCCGTCTGTCCACATGGGCTACAAGCTTCCCGAGGGGGATACCGAATGGTTCTACAATGAAGTGACGGTGCCTGAGGAGGGCGAGACAATGCACAGCTACTACATGGGAGCCGGCTTCGGCGAAGGCTATTTCGGGATGCAGTTCAACTCGCCGACAGAGCGCCGTGTGCTGTTCTCAGTGTGGAGTCCTTTTGACACACAGGATCCCAAAGATATACCGGATGACCAGAAGATCAGACTGTTGCGCAGGGGCAAGGATGTGCACATCGGCGAGTTTGGGAATGAAGGGTCCGGCGGACAAAGTTATCTTAAATATCCATGGAAAGCCGGCGAAGCATATAAGTTTTTGATGCAGGTAAGACCTGACGGCAAAGGCAACACTACATACACCGCCTATTTCTATGCCACGGATGAGAAGGAGTGGAAATTGATAGCCAGCTTCCTGCGCCCAATGACCGACACATGGTACAAACATGCCCATAGCTTTCTTGAGAATTTCAACCCGGATCAAGGATATCTGTCACGCAAGGTTTTGTTCGGCAATCAATGGGCACGTAGCAAAGAAGGCAAATGGACACGGCTTACAGATGCCACTTTCACGCATGATGCCACCGGGCGCGCGCAGGTACGCCTCGACTATCAGGGGGGTGAGACAGGCGACAACCGATTTTACCTGAAGATGGGCGGCTTTTTCAACGAGTCTGTGCCTATGGGTACAAACTTCCACTGCGAGCCGACAGGCGAAGCTCCCGAAATAGATTGGGAGGCACTGAAAGGGTTGTAGGGATTACTGTCTCAGTCGATATTGCGCTCAACCGGGGATTTTGTGCTTCCCGAACTCTATTATGGCGCGTTTTGACCGGCTTATGGCAGAATGTTGGCAAAGATCGGAAATTTGTGTATTTTTGCAAGTGAAACATGCGGAATTGCCGCTCCCGTAAAGGCACCGGCGCGCATTTCCGGTCAAAGCAAATTGTATATGGAACGGATAGACAGTCTTGACAAGAAGATTCTTGAGATAATAATAAACAATGCCCGGCGTCCGTCGAAGGAGATCGCGCAGGAGTGCGGTGTGAGCCGTGCGGCGGTTCATCAGCGCGTGCAGCGTCTGACGGAGCTCGGTGTGATCACCGGTTCGGGCTATCACGTAAACCCCAAGATGTTGGGCTACCGGACATGCACATACATAGGGGTGAATCTGGAGCGTGGAGCGATGTACAAGCGTGTGGTGCCGGAACTGGAGAAGATTCCGGAGGTGGTGGAGTGCCATTTCACCACCGGTCCCTACACTATGCTGATCAAGCTATATGCGCGCGACAACGAGCACCTGATGGAGCTTCTGAACGGCAAGATCCAGAATATCTCCGGTGTGACGGGAACAGAGACGCTGATCTCGCTCGACCACAGCATAGTGCGTGAGTTGCCGGTTGATCCCGGCGTCCACGAGATATAACAACTTGGAGGACGTTGTCATAACGGCTCATCTGGGTCGTCGCTATCGACATTCCGGCTCCTACCATCTGAACCATTCTGACAACGTCCTCCCGACAGGATACAACAGGATACAAAAGCGGTGTGCCAAATTCGTTCGGCACACCGCTTGATTTATAGTGTTATCCCGGTTGGGGCAGATGTCAGTCGGGGAGAATGGTTGTGTAGTCCTGGCGCTGCTGCAGGAGGTCGAGCGAGCGGCGGTAGATGGGATCGAGATGGTTGACGGCACGGTAGTAGGTTGACTGCTCGAACAGATCGCGCCCTATGAGTCCTTTCACGATCGAGCGGATTGCAGGGAGCGATGTGGCGAACTGTGCAGAATCAAGCGGCAGCCCGTCGCGCTCAGCCATGGCGGTTATTGAGTCGAGCATCGCGCCGGTGACCTCGAAACGCTTTATGAAGGCGTCTTCGGTAGGATATTCAGCTTTGAGGGTGCGGCGGTTGTTGTCGATGTAGTTGTTTGTGAAGCGGGGTATGATGGAGCGTGCCACGAGGTTGCGGTAGTATGTCGAGAAATATGCGGTGTCGATAGGCACGAAAATGTCGGGCATTATGCCGCCACCGCCGTAGACGGTGCGTCCGAGTTTCAGGGTGGTGCAGCGGAGCGAGTCGGCGAAATGCACACTGTCGGCTGAGGTAAACTCTCCGCCACGGTAGCGGCGCATCATGTCGGCATTGTATTCATCCTCGTCGCCGGCGGTGTAGGGTTTCTGTATGCAGCGTCCGGAGGGGGTATAGTAGCGTTGCACGGTGAGGCGTATCATGGATCCGTCGGGGAACGGCACGGGACGCTGCACGAGTCCTTTGCCGAAAGTGCGGCGTCCGACGACGACGCCACGGTCGTTGTCCTGCATAGCTCCGGCAAAGATCTCGCTTGCCGATGCGGAGTACTGGTTGACGGCTACGACAAGACGTCCGTCGGTCATGATACCCTCCGACTGGTTGCGGTAGTGTGTCGTGGGGGCGTTGCGTCCCTCGGTGTAAACAATAAGGTCGTCCTTGTGCAGGAAGAGTCCCGCCATCTCGACCGCGGCGCCGAGAATGCCTCCTCCGTTGTCCTCAAGGTCGATGATCAGGTCGCGCATACCTTGCTTCTTGAGTTTCAGCACAGCCTGACGCACTTCGTCGGCTGTGGTCTCGCTGAAGAGGGTCACTTTGATGAATCCGGTCACGGAATCAGCCATGTAGGCTGAGCTGACGCTGTAGGTGGGTATGTCGTCGCGCACCACGCGGAACTCGATAGTGTCGGCGACGCCGCGGCGGAGCACTTTCAGCAGCGCGTCGGAGCCTTTCGGTCCGCGCATCACCTTCATGGCATCGTTCTGGGGGAGCTTGACGCCGCTGACGGCTGTGTCGTTGACAAGCATTATGCGGTCGCCCGGCAGTACGCCGACTTTCTCCGACGGTCCGCCGGCTACGGTCTGTATGACGCGCACCGTGTCGTCGAGCATGTTGAACTGTATGCCTATTCCGGAGAAATTGCCCTGGAGCGGCTCGGTGAATGCGCGCGTCTCCTCGGCGTCGGTGTATGTCGAGTGGGGGTCGAGCGCGCGGAGCATTGCGCGGATAGCCTCGTCGGTCACGTGGTGTCCGTCGATGGTGTCGACATAGAACCGCTCGATTATCTGGCGGGTTGCGGCGAGCTTCTGCACGTCGTCAAACTGCGGTGCCTGCGCTTTCGCGCCTGTAATGGCGGCGGCACAGATAGCCAGTGCCGCTATGAATTGGAATATATGTTTCATTGTCAGGGTAAAAATTCTTTAGTGTCGTAGCCGAACCGCTGCAATTCGCGGACGGCTGATGAGCTGATCGACGCAAGTGCGGGGTCGGCGGGGAGAAACAGTGTGTCAATGCCGCTGATGCGCCGGTTGAGCTCGGCTATAGGGCGCTCATACTCGAAATCGGCTGACGAGCGTATGCCGCGCACTATGACGGTGGCGCCTACAGCGTGGGCTGCATCGACCGTCAGCCCCTCCCAGGTCATCACCTCCACACCATCCATGCCGGCTGTGGCACGGTGTATCGCCTCTATGCGGCTTTCGGCATCGGCTGCCGAGGTCTTGGCGGTGTTGATGCCGATGCTTACGACGACACGCGGGAATATCGCTCTCGCGCGGCGCAGTATGTCGAGATGCCCGATGGTGAAAGGATCGAATGAGCCGGGGAATAATGCGGTTGTCATGTCGGGGTGAGGATCAGAGGTTGGCGTCGATGTTGGTGTCGTCCTCTACAACGAGATTGTCGATGATAAAGTTCTGACGCTCCATGGTGTTGGCTCCCATGTAGAACCGGAGCAGGTCGCTCACGCAGTCTGCTTTGTGGATGTTCACCTGATCGAGGCGTATATCCTTGCCTATGAATCCTTGGAATTCCTCGGGTGAGATCTCGCCGAGACCTTTGAATCGTGTGATCTCGGCATTCTCGCCCAGGCGCTCTATGGCGGCTATGCGCTCCTCGTCGGTGTAGCAGTAGTAGGTGTCGTCGGGTGCGTCCTCGTTGGCGCGGCGGCGTCCGGAGCGCTTCGCGGTCTTCTTGTTGCGCACTCGGAAGAGCGGTGTCTGGAGTATATAGACGTGTCCTGCCTTGATCAGGTCGGGGAAGAACTGCAGGAAATAGGTGAGGAGCAGCAACCGTATGTGCATGCCGTCGACATCGGCATCAGTGGCGATTATCACCTTGTTGTAGCGGAGCTTGTCGAGTCCGTCCTCTATGTCGAGCGCAGCCTGCAGGAGATAGAACTCCTCATTCTCGTAGACAATCTTCTTGGTCTTGCCGAAGGTGTTTTTCGGCTTGCCGCGTAGGGAGAACACCGCCTGTGTCTCGACATCGCGTATCTTTGTGATCGATCCAGCCGCCGAGTCGCCCTCGGTAAGGAATATGCTCGACGCCATCTTCTTGTCTTCGGGTCCACGCTGGTCGGAGAGGTGATAGCGGCAGTCGTAGAGTTTCTTGTTGTAGACGGAGGTTTTCTTAGCCTGCTCACGCACTTTCTTGGTGAGTCCAGCCATAGACTTGCGTTCTTTCTCGTTAGCCTGCACCTTGCGGATTATGGCGTTGGCGGTGTCGAGGTTGCGGTGGAGGAAATTGTCGAGCTCTGTGCTTATGAAATCGCTCACATATTTCTGCACTGTAGGGCCATCCTCCTTCATGACGCGTGAGCTGAGCTTGGTCTTGGTCTGTGACTCGAACATCGGCTCATCGACGCCCACGGAGATCGCCGCCACCATTCCGCTGCGAATGTCGGAAAACTCAAACGAGGAGTTTTTGGAGAACTCCTTGATGGTGCGCGACACAGCCTCCTTGAACGCCGCCAGGTGGGTGCCGCCGAGCACGGTGTACTGTCCGTTGACAAACGAATAGTACTCCTCGCCGTAACAGTTGGCATGGGTCAGGGCGATCTCGATGTCGTCGCCCTTCAGGTGTATTATCGGGTAGAGAGGATCGTATGTGAGGTTGTCCTGCAGCAGGTCGAGCAGTCCGTTGCGCGACACAAAACGCTCGCCGTTGAGTGTCAGCGTCAGTCCGGTATGCAGATAGGAGTAGTTTTTCACCATCGGGCGGACGAACTCGTCGCGGAACGCATATCCGGGGAAGATGTCAGGGTCGGGTTTGAAGCTGACGAATGTGCCGTTGGCTTCGGTGGAGTCAACAATGTCGGTGTCCTCCACAAGTTTACCGCGGGTGTAGCGCACGGTGCGGCTCTTGCCGTCGCGCACGGCTGTGACGGTGAAGCTCTCGGAGAGCGCGTTGGCGGCTTTTATGCCGACGCCGTTGAGTCCGACCGATTTATGGAATGCGTTGCTGCCCTTGAACTTACCGCCGGTGTTGATCTTTGATGTGACGTCGACGAGCGCGCCGAGCGGAATGCCGCGTCCGAAGTCGCGCACGCTCACTTCCGACTCGCTGACGGTGATGATTATGCGCTTGCCGTTGCCCATGATGAACTCGTCTATGGCGTTGTCGGCTACCTCCTTGAGGAGCACGTAGATGCCGTCGTCGAAGCTCGATCCGTCGCCGAGTTTTCCGATGTACATGCCGGGACGCTCGCGCAGGTGCGTGAGCCAGTCGAGTGAACGGATATCATCCTCTGTATAGGAGTTGAGCGCTGTTTCCTCGCGCGTAAGCATGGCATTCTGTTCTTCGCTCAGTGGTTCTTCCGACATAGTATCGTTGGGCTAAAATGTTATTTGACACACAAAGTTATAAAAATATCGCGAAGCCCGCAAACAAAACATCCCCGAGGAGCGGGGTTCACTTGATGCGGAACAGGTAGGTGAGGGCGGCTGAGATAGTCATGTTGCGCGATGCCTGGAACACATCCTTTTTGCGGGCGCTGAACACGTTGCCGAGTCCGAAGTAATAGCGCCCCTCGATGAGGAAACAGTGGCGACGCTTGGCGATTATCTCCATGCCGATACCTCCGAAAATGCCGTAGTCGAAACGGTTGTGTACCTCCATGGTGAGCTGGTCGACGTTGCGGTATTGCATCGGGAATCCCGGCACGGACGCGGGGTTGCGGTAATCGAAATCGGAAGTGATGGAGCTTGAGAACATGTAGCTGATCGACGGCCCGAGATTGACAAACCCTTTCAGGCGCTCATTGCCGAAATAGATGTGGGTCATCACCGGCAGGGTGATGTAGTTGAATGTGCGGCGGTAGTCGAATTTCACCCCGGGGTCGAATCCCTCTTTCCAACCGCGCTGCTCAAACAGCAGCTCAGCCATGATGCCGAAGATCTTCTCCTCCGTGTAGCGTGCGGCGATGCCCATGGTGTAGCCCTGCTTCAGCGTCTGCTGCGCATGAGGGTTGAAATCCATCTTGGAGAATGTGGCGCCACCCTTGGCTCCGATATAGACCTTCGGCTCCACGGTGCGCTGTGCCGTAGCTGAGGCAGCGGTGAGGATCAGCGCCGCTATGGCGAGCAGGGTTGTGCGTGCCTTTTGCGTTATCCGGATCATAAAGTGATCTTATCGATAAGTCCGCTCGGACGGAAATTGATGAAGTATAGCTCGTTGTTGACCCATCCGGATGCGGCGGTGGGGCGGGTGAAGCTGAATCCGTTCTGCACGCCCATATAGGGGAGGAATCCGTCGGTGCGGGGGTGTGCGAGAGCGTTGATCAGGAACATTCCGGTGTCGAATCCGAACAGACCCTGGCGTGGCACGAAATTCTGCATCGGAGTGCCGTACCAGCTCTGGAAGCGGTTCTCCACATCGCGTACGGCGGGATCATCGGGTACGGTGTAGAAGCGTGAGTAGACGAGGGTGTTGAGTTTGTGCATGTTGACAAGCGTCTCGCCGCGGAATGTGGTCCATTCCGGATATCCGAACAGGCGTATCGGATCGGCGCCGGTCAGCGTGCGGCTCCACTCGATAAGTGTGGGCGCGATGCGGTTGAGCTCAGCCTGCTTGCCGCTCGTGGGGACAAAGGCGTATGAGCCGTCGGTGGGGAGCGCGTCGAGGTCGGAGGCGCGCAGTGTGCCGTCGAACTGTATCACGCGGTAGGGTGTGCCGTCGGCATCGAGGCGTGCGCGTAGTGCGGCGATGTATTCCGCCTTGTCGTCGGGACCTTCGTTGCGTTCGAGTATCACCGGGGTGTAGGCGGCGAAGCGGCGCGTAAGTCCGTCGACAGCCTTGGCATACATCTCGGTGTGCGGGATGTTGCCCTGCATCATGTGCGGGTTGGTGTTGAATGTCTCATCCTTGACCACGAACAGATTGAGCACATCCACGCCGTTTGCGGCAGCCCATGTGCCAATCTGCGTCAGGTGTGCCTCGGAATCAGGGGCTACTATGACATTGTTCTGCTCCAGACCGGGCGTGGCGAGTATCTCGCCGATGCGTGCCGATGACGCTTCGGTGTCGTATGCCTGTATGTGGATCGGCGCGCCACACTGACGCATACTGTCGACAGCCATCAGGAATCCCTTGTAGAACTCCGTGTAGAGCTGTGCCTGCTTCGACTGTTCGCTGCTGTTGAGCATGAGCGGCAACATGAGGGCTATGCGCACCTCCGTGGGGCTGAACGCTTCGGCTGTGGGATCGGTCTCGACGCCATATTCCGAGCCGGTTGCTGTAGCTTCTCCGGCGTCGGCTGCGTCCTGTTTACGCGGTATGTTGAGCACCATGCCCTCCTTAAGTATTCCTACCGTGGGATTAGCCATCTCGAGTTCCTCGACGGTTATTCCGTTGGAGCGTGCTATTGAGTAGAATGTCTCATGCTTGCCTACCCGGTAGGGGGTGGTGCTGATCTGCGCCGGGGTGGCGGTTGTGTCGGGTGTGGCGACGGGAGTAGCCTCGACAGGCGCTATCGGCGGGTTGACCGGCATAGTGCTTGCTTCGACCGGCTTGCGGACGGGGCGAACGGGTTCTGCCGCGGCAACATCGGCTGCCGTGGTGGCTGAGGAGGGAATGAGTATTTCGGTTCCTGCCTGATAGTTGTTGCGGTCAAGTCCGGGGTTGAGGGCAAGTATGCGGTCAACGGTAGTGGCGTGGTTGACGGCTATGCGGTAGAGGCTCTCACCGTCGTGGATGGTGTAGCGGATGGTGCCGGTGGGCGCCGGGGTGTCGTCGGGCGTGGTGGCTACGGCAGGTGCCGGGGCTGCGGTCTGTACGGACGCGATGGGAGATGCGCCGTTGCCGGGATCGCTGACGAGCAGCTTCTGTCCGGGACGTATGCCGTCGGCAGCCGATGGATTCCAGAGTTTCAGCTGGTCTACGGTCACGCCGTAGCGGTGCGCGATGCCGTAGAGCGTTTCTTTGTCGGCTACGGTGTGCTGCAACTGCCGCGACTCGGCGGTAACGGGGAAATAGAGCACCTGTCCGGCGCGCAGTCCGTCGGCTACCGAGGGGTTGTAACGCTCGATGTATGCACGGTCGATGCCGAGCTGACGGCTGATGGAGTAGATGGTCTCCTTCTCCTTTACCTCATAATAATGGTACTGCTGCCCGTCGACGGTGCGCACGGGCAGAGTGTTGGTCTGTGCGTTGGCTGTTGATGCCGCGAGCAGGGTCAGGGCGGCGAATATGTGCAGGATAAATCGCTTCATAAGTCAGGTTTAAAGCGCAAAGTTAGCCATCTTTGGGCGAATATCCCCCACCCGTTAGCAAAAATTATCAAAACCGCGGTTAATTGCCGGTCTACCATTTTGCTGACGTCAGTAAAATGGTCTGACATCTTCTATGCGTCGCTAACTTTGTGTGTTTTGATGTGCTTCCCCGGTAGAGGGTGGGGGATTTTTAGTGCAGAATGAATAATTTTTGTAACTTTGTGTCGCGGATGGTTGACGTCCGCACCTATACGTAAGCCATGGGAATAATTTCCATGACTTACTAACTTGACAAACGGTAATGCGACGATTTCTCAACCCGATGCGTCTGCTCCCGGGAGCCGTTCTGGCTCTGGGGTTGTGGTCGTGCGCCAGCATGGGGCGTCCGGAGGGTGGTCCGCGCGATGTGGATCCGCCCTTGTTCGTGCGCAGCACGCCCTCTCCCGGTCAGCTTAATGTGGACCGCAACAAGATCACCATAGAGTTCGACGAGAATGTGCAGATCAAGGACGCCATGAGCAAAGTCGTGATCTCGCCGGCGCAGAATATCATGCCGCAGATCAGCGCGATGGGGCGGCGTGTGGTGGTGGAGTTGCGCGATACCATGAAGCCGAACACAACATACTCAATAGAGTTTTCCGACGCCATATCCGACCTCAACGAGGGTAATGAGATCGATGGATTCTCGTTCGCGTTCTCCACGGGCGACGTGATCGACTCACTGCAGATCTCCGGCATGGTGCTTGAGGCGTCGACTCTCGAACCGGCGCAGGGAATGCTCGTCGGGGTGTATTCCAATCTCTCCGACACGGCGATAACCACACTGCCGATGGAGAGGATCACGAAGACTAACCAGCTGGGGCAGTTCACAGTCCGTAACCTCGCGCCGGGCACATACCGGATATTCGCCGTCAACGACCAGAACCGCGACTATCACTGGGACCGCTCGGAGGATGTGGCGTTCTATGACGTAACCGTCACCCCGACATCGTCGCGCGTGATGCACACGGACACCCTCGAGGCGTCAGACGGCACCGACTCGATCGTGGAGCATGAGGTGACGCGTTTCGGACCGAACGATGTGCTGCTCACATGGTTCAACGAGAATTACAAGGCGCAGTATCTCTCCAAGTACGAGCGCCCGGAGCGGCATAGGATTGTGCTGAATATGGGAGCGCCGTCCGACACATTGCCTGAGTTGACCATCGTCGGCGGACCGTTCGCAGGTCGTGAGCTGCGGTCTCTGTCGCGCCTGAATGCCTCGGCTACGCTCGACACTCTTGAATACTGGCTGACCGACACGGCGCTGATAGCGCTCGACTCGCTCGAGATCGCCACACGATATTTACGCACAGATACTCTCGACGAGCTTTCGTGGACCACCGATACGCTACGCTTCAATTTCCGCTCCCCCAAAAAGAAAGAGGAGAAGAAGAAAAAGAAGAAGGATGAGGAGGCTGACAGTGTTCCGGCTATCGAATTCCTGCAGTTCATGAAGACAGGCGGTAACTCGCAGGAGCTTAACCGCCCGCTGGTGTTCACCGCTCAGCAGCCTATACTTGATATAGATCAGCGGGGAGTGCATCTCGAAGTGCTCGACGACACGCTGTGGATCCCAGTTGAGCCGCCGGTGATCGCACGCCCTGACACGATGCGTCAGCTGCTCTTCACCGGAGAATACGAGTGGGAACCGGGCGCGAAATACCGACTGACGATCGACTCGCTCGCCATCACCAATATCTACGGGCTGTGGAACAAGCCGATAGTCCAGGAGTTTCTGGTGAAGAAACCAAGCGATTATTCGACTGTGAAATTCAACATCACGGGACTTGACTCCATCCCTGCGATGGTCGAACTGCTGAATACATCCGATAAGCCTGTGGCGTCGGCACCGGTCAACGGCAATACCGCCGAGTTGCGCTTCATAAACCCCGGCACGTACTATGCGCGCTTGTATACCGACGCAAACGGCAACGGCATTTACGATACCGGCTCGCTGCTCGACTCCGTCCAGCCCGAAGCCACATATTATTATAATAAGAAGATACCGCTTAAGAAAAACTGGGATGCGGTGGTCAACTGGGATGTCAACGAACTGCCCGTCGACCGCCAGAAACCCCTCGAAATAAAGAAAAACAAGCCGAAGCCCAAAGCCGGCGAGCTGCCGGAGCAGCGTGAAGAAGATGAGGAGCAGGATGAAGGATATATCGCTCCCGGAACCCTCAACGATGGCACGCGTACCAACCGCAACTCGATGGGCAACGGCAGACTGCGCACCGGAGGTAACCCGATGCGTCTCTGAAACACTCTCTTATCATGGATAACAACAACACACAACCCGATGCACCGCGTGCCATGCGCGAGTTGATACCGGAGCCCGCCCTTCGGCGGTTGCCGTGGTATCTCGCCTACGTGAGCACGCTCAAGGCGCGCGGCGTTGCCTATGTAAGTTCCACCACTATCTCGCGCGAGATCAATGTAGATGCGTCGCAGATAGCAAAGGACCTCTCCTTTATAAATATAAAAGGGAAGACGCGCATTGGCTACGAGGTGGAGGAGCTTGAGAAGCGCCTGAGCAGCTTCCTCGGTTTCAACCGTGAGCATAATGCGGTGATGATTGGCGTGGGCTCGCTCGGAGCGGCGCTCATAGCCGATTCCGGACTGCAGCGCTACGGACTCGACATCGTGGCGGGCTTCGACATCAAACCCGAGCTGGTAGGAAACACCATTGCCGGTGTGCCGATCTATGACATGGCGCGCTTCGGTGAGCTGCGCTCGCGCCTTGGCGCAGAGATAGCCATAGTGGCGGTACCTGTCGATGCCGCCCAGCATGTAGCCGACACGCTGATAGCCCACGGCATAAAGGCGCTGTGGAACTTCACTCCGTCGCGTCTGCGAGCTCCGGAGGGGATTGTCATAGAGAACACATCGATCTACGCGCATCTTGCAGTGATCTATAACTGCCTTGCCAAATGAAAACCATAGCCTTCCGCCGTACGCCCGCCGATGCGGTGTCGATCCCGCCCGCCATTGACCTGATAGCCGACTCGGCTGTCGTCACCGCCGGACGCCCGCTGTTTCTTCCCGATTTCGCAGAGGCATGGGAGGCGCGTCTTTATCTCGCTCTGCGCATCGGTAGGCTCGGCAAGGATGTGGCTGAAAAATTCGCCACCCGCTATATCGACGGCATATCGCTTGCGCTGCGCCTCGTACCGGCGGGTTATGATGACGCTCCCCATTCTGTTGCCGGGCTTTTCGACAACTGCCTGGCGCTCGGTCAGTGGATTCCGCTGTCGGCTGATGATAAGGAGAACGTGCTCGGACAGACACTCACCGTGACCTGCGGCGAGATGTCGGCTACTGTCACTCCCGGGATGCTGCGCGCTGCACAGACCGTCGCGGCGGTCACGCTCTATGCTACCGTAAAGACCGGCGACATAGTGTTGCCATGCCGTCTGCCTGTCGCCTTTCCCGCCTCGGCAGGGATGGATGTGACGGCTACGCTCGAGCCTGTCTCGATCGACAATCCGGTGCTATCTACCCGTATCCGTTGAAATTTCTCAAATCTTTATACCACATTCACTTGATTATGTCACGTTTTCTACTCATTCTCGCCGTGGTGGCGGCATCGGCAGGCATCACAGGTGCCTCCGCACAAGCAAAAATCAATCCTGCCGGGAGGCGGATACTCAACGAGGCAGTCGCCGTGTCGCGTGCCGGAGATGCTGCTCCCGGTGAGTGCACCGTCGGCACCAATGTGCTCACCATCGTAAGGCTTGAGAAAGGCGCCGATCCTTACGCTCTCGAGGAGCAGCAGGGGGTGAAGGTGCATGCCACACGTGCCGACATGGCTATCGTGGAGCTCCCGCTCGGAGGCGTGGAGCGGCTTGCGGCAACTCCCGCGGTCAGAAATGTAACGTTCGGCAATGAGATGCGTCCGCTGATGAACAAGGCTCGCACCGCTTCAGAGGCAAACCGGGTGATCAACGGCGCCAATGCCGCCAACGGTCTGAACAAGAACTACCGTGGTTCGGGCGTGATCGCCGGAATGATGGACAACGGTCTCGATGCCAACCATGTGAATTTCATGAAATCCGACGGCACAAGCCGCATAGAGCGCATCTGGCTTATGTCGTTGAACTCTGATTATGATGCAGTACCGACGGAATACTCCTCGCCCTCGGCAATCGCCGGATTCACCACCGACAGCCGCGACGCCACGCATGCCACCCACGTGGCGGGCATAATGGCGGGTTCCTACAATGGCAAGGGAACGGTCGCTGTAGAGGATGCCGACAACGGCTCATGCTACGTAGCCGAGGCTAACGTGCCGTTCTACGGTATAGCCTCCGAGGCGTCGCTCGCTCTCGGTTGCGGACGCCTCTACGACGCTTGCATTCTCCTTGCCGGTGACAAACTGCTCACCTACGCGCAGAGCCAGGGAAAACCGGCGGTTTTCAACCTCTCCGTAGGCTCCACAATGGGTCCACACGACGGCACCGACGATTTCTGCCGCTATCTCGCTGAACTCGGCAAGGAGATGATAATATGCATAGCCGCGGGCAATGACGGCGCTTCAAACGTTTCGATCCAGCATCAGTTCTCGGCTGCCGCGCCTGAAGTGAAGACTTTCATACCGCTCGGCACCGGCGGCGTGGTAGATACATGGGGCGACAACAGCCAGCCTTTTTCAGCGCAATTTGTGATCTACGACACAACAACCGGAAAGATCACCTACAGCCGTTCGATTGATGCGTCAGCCGACTATGCAGCGTTCACTACCGAGCAGAATCCAACCAATGGCTACACTTACGACTCGAACCTTGCCTCGGCGTTCACATCATCCGACGTTTATATGGAGAAGCAGGTGAATGCCAACAACAATCGCTACAATATCTACATCCAGTATTCGCTCACGCAGGCTACGGGCAAGAGCAACCTTGTGCCGGGTCTGGTGTTCACCGGCAATCCGGGCGTGGGCATCAACAGCTGGCTCTACATGGACGGTCAGAGCTTCTCGTCGCGCGGTGTCGCCGGGTGGAACCCCGGAAATCCGTCGCAGTCGATCAGCGGTATGGCTTGCGGTGACAATGTGATCGTGGTGGGCAGCTATGTGAGCCGCGACAAGTGGCCTACGCTCACGGGTAATTTCTACGGCTACAACAGCCCGGATGTGCGCGTCGGGTATGTCAGCGACTTCACCTCCTACGGCACATCAGCCGGTCGCTCGCTCCCCGATTTCTGCGCTCCCGGCGAGGGTGTGGTGTCGAGCTACAGCACATATTATATCGACGATCATTTCTCGGCTGACCAGGTGAAGACCTGCTCCGCGCAGGTGGAGAGCACCGTTGGCACCAAGAGCCGCGAGAACTACTGGTATGTGAGCCAGGGCACGTCGATGGCTACCCCTTATGTCAGCGGCGTGGCGGCGCTCATGCTTGAGGCTGATCCGACGCTCGCCAAGGATGTGGCACGCATGAAGACGCTCCTCACCACCCACATGCTGCCCCATGTGTCAGCCGATGCCAAGGAGCACCAGCAGTGGGGCGCAGGTCGCATCTCGGCTTACGAGGGTATGCTCGCGCTGCTCGGCAAACCTTCGGCTATCTCCAACGTCGGTGCTGATGCCGACCGCCGCCTGCTCATCGACCAGCAGCCCGGCATGATCCGTGTTGCTCTCCCCGGCGAGAACGGGCTGACGGTCACACTCCATACGCTTGCCGGCGCGTCAGCCGCCACGGCAACCGGCGCGGGTGATGAGCTGACGCTCTCCACCCAGGCGCTTCCCGCAGGCGTCTATATCGTCAACGCCACCGGCACCACCGGTCAGCGTGCCACCAAGACCATAGTGATCCCCTGATAATTTTCAGTCGCCAGATACCTGATCCCGCACACCACCCGGTGTGCGGGATCTCTTGTTATGTGGAAGTTGCGGGAGGGGCGGTTGTAGGGGCGGAGGTAGGCTGCGCCATACCTCCGCCTCTACAACCTGCGCCTCTATCACTCCAGGAGAGTTGTTAAAAACACGGGATTTTTAAAATTTGAAATGTTAAATAAGTTAATAAATATTAACGGGGGGGGGGTATATTAATAAATGCTAAAAAGTTTTGACGTATATTTGCAGCCAATTCACGTCAGATTGCAAAAGTTCTTGGCGAGAGCCATCGGACTTTCTGAATGTAAAAACAACACAGTGGCATAGTCGCCCGGCAGCATGAAGCATCCCGAGGTGGCTGAAAGCAACCCCCTGAGATTACGCGCCGGAGTGAAGCCCGGCACGAAAATTGAAGCTGAACACTCATTCATTATTTACACATATCACTTAAGTATGAAAAAGCTGTTTTTATTACTTGTGACAGTGACGCTGCTGGCGTTCACATCGATGGCTCAGACCATCAATGTGCGCGGTACAGTAGTATCGGCGGAGGACGATGAGCCTATCGCCGGCGCCACAGTCAAGGCAAAAGGCACCACAATCGGCACATCGACCGATGTTGACGGTAACTTCCAGCTTGTCATCCCTGTGGACGTCAAGAAGCTGCAAGTCACCTTCGTGGGCATGTATCCCGTTGAGGTAAACGTGAAGCCTGTGCTCCACATCGTGCTGGAGAACAACGAGACCGTTCTCGACGAGGTAGTCGTGACCGGTTACGGTTCCACCCGCAAGGCTGCGTTCACCGGTGCTGCATCTGTCGTCGACGGCGACGTTGTTGACCGCAAGAGCGATGTCAACTTCGTGAAGTCGCTCGAAGGCTCAGTCACAGGTTTCCAGTACAACAACTCTACAAGCGCTCCCGGTCAGTGGGGCTCCGTTTACGTCCGCGGCATGGGCTCGCTCAGCAGCTCTTCGCAGCCTCTCTACGTGATCGACGGTGTGCCCGTGAACTCCGACTATGACGACATGGGCACAAGCAACAACTACTTCGACCCGATGTCGGCTTACAACCCTGCAGACATCGAGAGTGTGACCGTCCTCAAGGACGCTGCCGCTACCGCTATCTACGGTTCGCGCGCTGCCAACGGCGTTATCGTCATCACCACCAAGAAGGGTGGTCAGTCGAAGCTCAACGTAACTTTCGAGACCCGTCAGGGCTTCACCTCGATAGCCAACAACAACATGAAGTATGCCAACGCTGCGCAGACCATTGATCTTTTTGCAAAAGGCTACGCCGCACGTACCGGATATTCCTACGAGGACTGCCGTGATATAATGATCGACAACTATGAGTGGGATGGTGTGACCGACACCAACTGGATCGATGTGATCACCCGCAAGGCTTACTATGCAGACTACAACCTCTCGTTCAACGGTACAACCGGTTCAACCAACTATTTCGCAAGCTTCGGTTATAATGATGCCGACGGTCTCGTGATCGGTTCGGGCAACAAACGCTACTCGGGTCGTATCAACCTCGATACCAAGTATAAGTTCCTCAGCGTAGGTGTCAACTCTTCCTATAGCTACTCTGACAACCAGAGCTTCTCAAGCTCAACAGCCGGCGCTATGTCATCTCCTCTCACTGCTGCCGTTTCGTCGATGACTCCTATGGACGCTCCCTACATCGGTGAGGGTGCAGACCGCAAGTACAATCCCATCAACTACAACCCGCTTGCAGTGATGGATCCGGAACTCGGTGACTTCAACAAGGTCAACAACCAGACTCTTGTTGCCAACCCCTGGCTCCGTGTCGATTTCGGCTATGGTATCTGGGCAAAGACCAACTTCGGTGTGAACATGATGGATCAGCGTCAGTACTCATATTGGAGCGCAATCTACAACCCGCAGGGTATGAACTACAACGGTCTCGGTCAGCAGTACAACTCGCGCACCACGACTCTCACATGGACCAACACTGTAGGTTGGGATTATACTTTCAACGAGAAACACGTCATCAACATCCTCCTCGGTCAGGAGATGCAGCGCCGCACATACTGGTATGAGTACTACTCCGGTCAGGACTTCCCCTTCGCCGACCAGGGCATGCGTGACCTCGCTACCGCCGGTTCATGGGGTGACTCTGAGTACTATAAGAGCGAGTCGCGTCTCGCCTCTTACTTCGGTGATTTCCACTATGCTTTCGACAACCGTTACTATTTCTCAGCTTCGTTCCGCCGCGACGGTTCTTCCGTGTTCGGTGCCAACAAGCGCTGGGGTAACTTCTGGTCGGTCGGCGGCAAATGGCGCATCACAGAGGAGGCATTCCTCAAGGGCAACACTTTCCTTACCAACGCCGCTCTCCGTGTGAGCTACGGTACTGTAGGTAACCAGTCGCTTCCTTCGGTTTATGCCGCCCGCGGTTACTATGCAACAGGCTACAACTATGCAGGTTCTCCAGGTATGGTTCCCTCACAGATCTCCAACCCCGATCTGACATGGGAGACCTCGAAGAAGTTTGACGTAGGTTTCGACGTTTCGCTCATCAACCGCGTTCACTTCACCTTCGACTTCTACAACGACGAGACACACGACGCACTCTATCAGGTGCCCATTTCGTACACCACCGGTCTCGGCAGCTCGTACCGCAACGTCGGCAAGATGCGCAACCGTGGTATAGAGTTCGGTGCTAACGGCACAGCTTTCTACACCGACGATGTAGCGATCAACCTTTTCGCCAATATCACCTGGAACCAGAACAAGGTCATCAAGCTTGCCAACGGCTCGATCATCAACTCCTGGAACATCATCGAGGAGGGTCGCCCCTACAACACATTCTACATGCCTGAGTATGCCGGTGTCAACCCCGAGAACGGTAAGGCTCTCTACTATAAGAACGAGACCGGCGACGAGACTACAGAGGTGTTCACCGAGGCTGCAAAGCGCTATCTCGGTCAGCCCCAGGCTAAGGTGTTCGGTGCATTCGGCGTGAACGCCAACGCTTACGGCTTCGATCTCTCTATGCAGTTCAACTACCGTCTCGGTGGCAAGGTTTACGATACCGGTCACTCATTCACCGGCTGGGGCATGTCGCTCCGTACTCCTCTCGAGACCGTTGTCAACAACTCATGGACTCCCGAGAATCCCAACGCGATGTATCCGCAGTACATCTACAACGACCCCTACAGCACGATGTCGAACTCTTCGCGCTGGCTCATGAGCGGCAACTATCTCCGCCTGAGCAACATCACTTTCGGTTACACTCTCCCCACCAAGCTGACACGCAAGGCGTTCATGCAGAAGGTTCGCTTCTACACTACATTTGACAACGTACACACCTGGACCGCATCCGATTTCACCGGCTACAACCCCGAGACTTACGACAACGGTCAGATCGCATGGCAGTATCCCGCAGTGTTCACGTTCACCGGTGGTGTACAGGTGACATTCTAATCCGTCGGGCTATATAACACTCAAAAATCGAAACTGAATTATGAAAAATATATTTATCAAAGCACTGGCGGGTGTGATGCTCACTGCAGGAGCCACCTCATGCGGCGACAAGTTTCTCGAAACCGACATCTACAATGCTGTCGATCTCGATACAGGTCTGTCAACCCCGACCAGCATAGGCTATGCACTCAACGGTGCATACTACCGCCTGAGCCAGTACTACTTCTCCGGCAACTACGCCAACAATATCGGCGATATCATGTCGGATATCACCTACTGGAACGGCAAGACAAATCACTTCAATTCTCTCTACAGCTGCACATACGTCGACACCGACATCTATCTCAGCTACATCTGGCAGGATGGTTACAAGGTTGTCGACAACTCCGCGCGCATCCTTAAGGCTATCGATGAGCTTCTTCCTGAGGCTAATGCTGCCGACGCTGCTGAGTTGCAGCGCTACAAGGCTGAGGCTCATGCCCTCCGCGCCTACGCCATGCTATACATGACCAATATCTACGGTCATCAGGTGAAGGTGAATGGTCAGGACTTCTCCAACGAGCTCGGTGTTGTGGTTGTCAACGAGCCGGTTGAGGCTTTCGCCGAAGTTAAGCGAAACAGCGTAGGTGAGTGCTACACACAGATTCTCAGCGATCTCAACGCATCGCTTACAGCCTTCCAGGCTGCCGGTGAGTGGAGCAACGAGAAGGTTGTGTTCACTCCTGCATCAGTCTACGGTGTGATGGCACGCACAAAGCTCTATCTCGAGGATTGGGCAGGTGCTGCCGACGCTGCTAAGAATGCTCTCTCAGCAGCCGGCATCAGCAGCGTGGCTTCGACAGAGGCTGCTTACGACGCTCTGTATCAGAGTACTTACTCCAACTCGGAGAGCCTCTTCTATCTTGCTCTTGATGTGAAGACCAACTGGAGCGCAAACTCCTGCGGTACTCTTTACACCACCTACAACTATTCACCCAGCCCATACCTGATGTCGCTCTATGGTGAGAACGATATCCGCACAAGCATATTCAACTGGACTGTCGAGGGTGGAACAGAGTACGCGCCCTATGGTGCTACAACTCCTATCTTCGGTGGAGGTAAGTTCGGCTTCGGCAACTTCGACCAGGTGCGTGGCGGTAACCCCGCAGTTCAGACCACCTATCTGATCAACGCTCCCGAGATGTTCCTCATCCAGGCTGAAGCTGCCGTGAAGCAGAACGATGTTAACACCGCAAAGGCTGCTCTCTTCACAGTGGCAAAGCGTAACCAGGACATCACTTCTGTAAATGATCTTCCCGGCACTGCCGACGCTCTCATGAGCTTCATCCAGGACGAGCGCGCTCGCGAGCTCTTCCAGGAGGGTCACCGTCTCTGGGATCTCCGTCGCTGGGGCAAGACCACAAACCTCTACGCTTACGACGCTCCCAATGTTAACTACATGTTCAAGAATATTGTGGTTTCCGATGTTATCCTCCCGATTCCGGATAGCGAGATCAATGCAGGCTTCGGTGTTGAGCAGACTCCCAACTGGGCTGCTACACGTCCGCAGTAAACAGTCAATACACAAACTGTTGTGAGCGCTCCGGCGCTCATACAGCCATCCATACTAAAAAATAATGGACCCGAGCAGGGCTGCCGCGAGGCTGCCCTGCTTTTTTTGTGGGTGGTGTAGTTGCGCATCTCCGAAGCGCCAGCGAGGATGAGATCCCAACATCCCCACACGGACATGTCGCGCTGCGCGCTCCCTGTCTCGTGTGGGGTTAATCAAGTTGCGCATCTCCGATGCGCGGAGTGGGGGTGAGGGGTGGTGGCTGTCCCCACACGGTAGCCCGTCGCTGCGCTCGGTCTACGCGTGTGGGGTTAACCAAGTTGCGCATCTCCGAAGCGCGGAGTGGGGGTGAGGGGTGGTGGCTGTCCCCACACGGTAGCCCGTCGCTGC
>CAJUKU010000011.1 GCA_910587425.1 uncultured Muribaculaceae bacterium | reverse complement strand
AACGACCCCGAGATTACAAATCACGTGCTCTGGCCAACTGAGCTAAAGAGGCATCATTGTTGCTATTGGCCGAAGTGTTTCGGCTCAAAAGCGACGGCAAAGTTACGCACTCTTTTTGATTCCACCAAACATTCCACAATTATTTTTTCGCCCCTCCGCGCGGCAAAATCACACAAACAACTAAATAGCAACGATTTACAAAATACAGCAGAACTAAAATTTTTCTTTTCGGGGAAATTTTAGTAAGTTTGTGGTGACGCAACGCGTACGCACAGACGCGCAGCGCAGCGTGCGTCGACCGAAAACCTCGATAAAACTTTAATCGATTACATACCGTAATGAAGACTGAAATAACCGGGCGCATAGCCGCCCTGCGCGACCTCATGAGAGGCGCGGGCATAAATGCCGTAATCATCCCCCAGACCGATCCTCACCAGAGCGAATATCTTGCCGACCACTGGCAGGTGCGCCGCTGGCTGAGCGGATTCACAGGCTCAGCCGGAGCACTGGTGGTAACACTAGACAACGCACTTCTCTGGGCTGACTCACGCTACTGGCTCCAAGCTGCCGCCCAGCTTGAGGGCACCGGAATCGGCGTAATGGAGGAGGGGAAACCTGAAGTTCCCGAAATCACCGAATGGCTCTGCCAAAACCTCAAGAAAGGTGATACGGTAGGGGTTGACGGCATGCTGTTCAGCGTCACCGCCACCGAGCAGATGCAGAGCGCTCTCGGAGCGTGCGGAATCAATCTGCGCGTCGACTTCGACAGCATCGACCGCATCTGGACCGACCGCCCCGCCCTGCCGCTCGAAGCCATTTTCATCCATGATGTGAAATACGCGGGCGAGGATGCCGCATCGAAAATCGCCAAGATCCTTGCCGACGCATCAAGCCAGGGCGCCGAGGCTGCGTTCATATCCGATCTCGCCGAAATAGCATGGACTCTCAACATCCGCTCGCGCGACGTGGAATCAAATCCCGTAGCCACCGGATATCTCTACCTCAGCCCCGCCGGATCGACACTTTTCACCGCACCTGAGAAACTCACACCGGAGGTAACTGCCGAGCTCTCAAAAGCGGGCGTCGCCGTGCGTCCCTACAACGAGGTCAAGGCTGCACTTGCCGAACTTCCCGCCGACCGCACCGTGCTCATCAGCCCTGCGCAGACATCGACCGCGGTAATAGCAATACTCGGCGACCGTGCCCGCCGCGGCACATCGCCCGTAGCTATGCTCAAGGGGTGCAAGAACGACGTTCAGGTCGAAGGCGTCCGTCATGCCATGGAGCGCGACGGTGTAGCCCTCGTGAAGAGCTTCATGGAGATCGGGAAGGCTATGGCTGAGGGACGCGAGATCACCGAGCTTGATGTAGCCGAGATACTCACCCGCCACCGCTCGGCACAGCCGCTCTATTTCGACCAGAGCTTCGACACGATAGCCGGATTCGGTCCTCACGGAGCGATAGTGCACTATTCCGCCACACCCGAGACAAGCGTGACACTGCACCCCGACAATCTGCTTCTCGTTGACTCCGGCGCCAACTATCTCGACGGCACCACCGACATAACCCGCACCATAACACTCGGCAAGACGACCGACGAGCAGCGCAAGGATTTCACCCTTGTAATGAAGGGTCACATCGCGCTCGCCACAGCCATATTCCCCGCCGGCACCCGCGGCGCACAGCTCGACGCGCTCGCACGCATAAACCTTTGGAAAGAGGGGCTGAGCTATCTGCACGGCACCGGTCACGGTGTGGGTCACTTCCTCAACGTGCATGAGGGTCCGCAGAGCATACGCCTCAACGAGAACCCCACGCCGCTCAAACCGGGCATGATAACATCTGACGAACCGGGTCTCTACCGCGCGGGCAAGCATGGCATCCGCTGCGAGAACCTGGTGCTCACCGTGCCCGCCATGACAACCGAGTTCGGCGACTTCTACCGCTTCGAGGTGCTGACGCTCTTCCCGTTCGACCTGCGCCTCTTCGACACATCGATCATGACCGACGAGGAGATCGAGTGGGTGAACAATTACCACACGACCGTGCGCGAACGCCTCTCCCCCGCCCTGAACGGCGAGGAGCTTGCATGGCTTGAGGAGAAGACCGCCACACTCACACGCTGACGCCATGGCTCTCATAATACCCCTCAGAGGTTTCACTCCCGAGATCGGCGAGGATACATTTCTTGCCGAGAACGCCACCGTGGTGGGCGACGTGAAGATGGGCAGCGGATGCAGCGTATGGTTCAATGCGGTGCTCCGCGGCGACGTCAACTCCATCAGGATAGGCAACCGCGTGAATATCCAGGATGGATCTGTGCTGCACACGCTCTATAAGAAATCGACCATCGAGATCGGGGATGATGTGAGCATCGGTCACAATGTGACGATACATGGCGCAAAGATCCACGACCTGGCGCTCATAGGCATGGGCGCCGTGGTGATGGATGATGCCGAGGTGGGATCAGGCGCGATTGTAGCCGCAGGATCTGTAGTGCTCTCACGCACCAAGATCGGCGACAACGAGCTTTGGGCAGGTTGCCCGGCTAAGTTCGTAAAGCCGGTGGATCCGGCACAGAGCCGCGAGATAAACCAACGCATCGCACACAACTATCTCATGTACTCGCGATGGTATACCGACCCTGACGCCCCGTCGGAGATCTGACCGGAATCAACGAGCATAACACCACAAAAGCGGCGTGCCACCCGTTTATGGTTGTGTGGCACGCCGCTTTTTTACAACAGAATTCATGCTTTGTGAAGAAAATCTCATATCTTCTTGAAATCTAAAAGCATCTATTTATGGCAAGACCTATTAAAGAGACCCCAATATTGTACGGCACAGACGCGCGCAGATTTGAAGAACGCATGCAGAATCCACCCAAGGTGACCGCCGAGAAAAGAGAGCAGATAAGGCGGTCATACGACACCTTGATAAAAATGATGGTTATTGCCTATTAATGAACTGTAATTACGCGGATAAGCGAGCATTCATATCTCGCTTCGCTTTCCTGACAGCCAGCAAAATAAGACATTAAAAACAAGACCTCCGCACATCCAGCCATTGCAGGCGTACATGTGCGGAGGTCTTGTTTTGTATTATTCCGGGAGGGGGATATCTGTCGGCAAATTCAGCCGACAGACATGATCACCAGCCCGATATTATTTCTTCTTGGTAGTTGTAGCTTTGGCGAGCTGTGCCTTAGCCTTGGCGAGAGCCTTGTCGTAGGCTTTCTGAGCCTTGGCGCGCTGCTTGGGCTCAGCCTGCTGCACCTTGTCGTAGAGAGCCCAGAGGTTGTTGTCGGCAACGACCTTCTTCTGTGCTGCGGTGAATGCGTCAGCTTTCTCCTCAGTTGCTTTCTCCTCAGCCTCAGGTGCCCATGCGTGCTTGTAGCCCTTCACGTCGTTCCAGTGACCACGTGTGAAATCGGGGAATGTCACGGCAGCTGAATTGTTGTCCATCGAGAGAGCGCCGAGCTCACCGAGCGAGCACCACTCTGCGAGGTCGTATACATCCATATCGAGGGGAAGACCGTTCTGGAGGCAGTAAACCATACGTGCATCCATGAAGAAGTCCATGCCGCCGTGTCCGCCAACCTTCTCAGCCATCTCACCATATTTCTTGATGATGGGGTGACGGTATTTCTCGCGGAGCGCCTGCATCTCCTCCTTGGGCATGAAGCCGTGAGATGAGAGGTTATCTACCTTAGGAGCATTGCCGGTAGCCTTGAGCTGCGAAGCATCGATAGCAAGACCTTCGGTGGGGTATTTGTTAGCGAAGCCCTTGGTGCCGGTGAGCTGATAGAGACGGTTGTAGGGCTGGGGATTCATCACGTTGTGCTGGATCTCAACGACCTTGCCGTTGGCGGTGCGCATGAGTGTGGTGGTGTGGTCACCGTTGCGGTACTCCTTGCACTCCTTGCCGGTCTTAGCCTCAACATACTCCTTACCGTGAACGCTCTTGGTGTCCATAGCGGTGAGGGTTGTGAAGCGGTCGCCACGGTGAATGTCGAGCACCTGAGCCACCGGACCGAGTCCGTGAGTGGCGTAGAGGTCGCCGCGGTTCTCCATGTTATATTTCATGCGCCAGCCAAGTTTGTCGGGGTCGGTCTCGGGATTGCTCCAGTAGTAGCCCCAGAAATCATCGAGATTGTGAATGTAGGCACCCTGTGCGCGGAGCACTTCGCCGAACACACCCTGCTGAGCCATGTTGAGAGCGTCGAGTTCAAACCAGTCGTAGCAGCAGTTCTCGAGGATCATGCAGTGCTTGCGGTTCTTCTCGGAAAGATTGATGAGCTCCCAGCACTGCTCGAGGTTCATAGCAGAGGGAACCTCGATAGCGGTGTTCTTGCCATTCTCAAGCGCGCATTTAGCTACGGGGAAGTGGTGATCCCAGTCGGTAGCTACGTAGACGAGGTCGATATCGTCGCGCTTGCAAAGCTCCTCATAGCCTTTCTCGCCGGAATAAACTGCGGCGGGCATGAGTCCGGCATTCTTAAGGTACTTCTGGCAACGCTCAGCGCGGGCGGGCTCATAGTCGCAGAGAGCAACGATCTCCACACCGGGGATGTGTGTGAAACGCTCTACCGCACCGGGACCGCGCATTCCGAGTCCTACGAATGCGACACGCACCTTGTCCATCTTGGGAACGGTCAGACCGAGCACATTCTCCTGCCCTGCCTCACGCTGAGGTGTATCGACAACAATTGTACCCTTGTCCCAATGCCACTTCGTGGAGGGGGACAACGATTGCGCAGCAACAGTCTGTGCGCCCGTCAGGAGGGCTGCACCGAGCATGAACGCGCCAAAAAGGTTGTTCAGTTTCATAATGATTGATTTAAGTATGTTTGATTCTATGTTTTTTCTACGGTACATGCGGCAGATCATACGCAGAAGCCGCAAACTTGCCTCAAAGTTAGTCATTTTTTTCCGGAAAAATATAACTTTACGACCGCGAGCACTGAATAATAGCGGAAATATCGCTAAATTTGTGGAAATTTAATAACCTACCAGCATTATTACATGAAAGACTTCAAAGATATCGTAAGCCATTTCGCAACCGAGGGCACAATCGACACCGTGAAACCGCTCGGTAACGGACTGATCAACGACACTTACATCGTACGCACCGCCGAGCCTACTGCACCCGACTATGTGCTGCAGCGCATCAACCATAACATCTTCACCGACGTGGAGACCCTTCAGCGCAACATCCAGGCTGTGACGGCACATATCCGCCGCAAACTCGAGGCAGCGGGCGAGGATGATATTGACCGAAAGGTGCTTCGCTTCCTGCCTGTGCGCGACAATACCGACCGCACATATTACTTCGATGGCGACTCCTACTGGCGCATGATGGTGTTCATTCCCCGCGCGCATACACTCGAGGCTGTCAACCCCGAATCATCGCGTTTCGCCGGCGAGGCTTTCGGACGCTTCCAGGCATCGCTCGTCGACATCCCCGACACGCTTAAAGAGAGCATTCCGGACTTCCACAACATGGAGTTCCGCCTCAAGCAGCTGCACGATGCGGTAGCCGCCGATCCCGTGGGACGCGTAAAGGAGGTGCAGCCGCTGCTCGACGAGCTCGAGAGCCGCGCCGAGGAGATGTGCAAGGCTGAGCGCCTGCACCGCGAGGGAAAGCTGCCCAAACGCATCTGCCACTGCGACACGAAGGTGAACAACATGATGTTTGACGAGGATGGACGCATACTGTGCGTGATCGACCTCGACACCGTAATGCCGAGCTTCATATTCTCCGACTACGGCGATTTCCTGCGCACAGGAGCCAACACCGGCGCCGAGGACGACAAGGATCTGAACCGCGTGGAGTTCAACATGGATATCTTCCGTGCTTTCACCGAGGGTTACCTCTCATCGGCACGCGGATTCCTCACACCGCTTGAAATCGAGAATCTGCCATACGCCGCTGCACTCTTCCCCTACATGCAGGCTGTGCGTTTCCTGACCGATTACATCAACGGCGACACATACTATAAGATACAGTATCCCGACCACAACCTTGTGCGCACACGCGCACAGTTCAAGCTCCTTCAGAGCGTCGAGGCACACACTCCCGAGATGCGTGAGTTCATAGCCGCACAGTTCGCCTGAGAGCACAGAAAGTAACACAAAACAGACCGGAGGCTGCAAGCCCGCAAATGCGGAAGCAGCCTCCGGTTATATTTTATGGCGCGGCAGGATCTGTCAGCGCTTACGGTTGCGCACGCTCCTGGTGGCTCCGGTGCTGACTCGCGATGAGCTTTTCTTCTTCTTCGCCTGCTTCTCGGCTTTGCGTGCCGATGCCACGCGCCCAGCCTTAGCCGTGCGGCGTGCAGGCTCCTCCCCTACTGCCGTGCTGTCGGCTTCGGCGGCATTATTCTCGGCAAGCTGAGCGCGTCGCTCCAGTTCCTCAAGCGACGGCACCCACAGTCCGTCCTCAAACGTGTTGAGGCGGCGGTCTATGCTGTCGCGGGCATGCTGAAGGTCATCGGGATCGGGGTAGAGCTGCATCATCGACTTGTTGCGGAGATTGCGCGTCTTGTAGATTTCACCGTCGTAGAGACTGAGGGTGAAGTAGTCGTCGTAGGTCGATGTGGCGAGATTGTTGTCGTCGTCAGTGAATATGGGGCGCTGCAGCAGATAGGGGCGCAGATCATCGTAGCGCATCCAAAACATCGGGTAACGCACGGCTTCCTGCCCGAACTCGCCCACACGGTGAAGCACCGGGCAGATGGCGCGCACGCGGGTAGACATGCGCGTGGTGTTGCGGTCAACCTCCCACGACTCGATGATGTAGTACGACAGCACCTCGTCGGCAGGCACATCGGCTGTCTCGACGACATAGACCGGATTGCGCTCCGTGTGCCCCTTTCCGGTAGAATAGAGGATATGGAAGCGGTCGAGCATCTCGGCTACATTTATGCGGTGCGCATCGTCGAAAGCCTCATGTCCGTCAAGATACTCGTAAGCGGGCAGCGTTCCGTCGGCTATGAGCCGCATCATGATGCGGAACATGTTCTCCTCCCCTTCAGCCGACGGCGTCTCAGGGAAATAGAGCGCGGCATTTCCCGCCTTCGTGAGGTCGAGCGAGCGGTAGACGATCTTCTGCCATGCGAGGCGCGAGGCATCGTCATCGGCGCCGGTAGTTGCGGCGGCTTTCACCGGCGCTTTTGCCGCACGATGCGATGTGCGCTCCGTACGGTCGGTGCCCGCACGGCGGCTGACGCCCGAGCTTGTGCTCTGCTGTGCTGCGGCAGGCAGGATAGCCGCGGCCGCGAGGAGTAATATGGCGAGTGTTCGTTTCATTGCTTTGCGTATGTGATGAGTGATCAGTTCACGATAACTTCAAGTGGATTGAGGGTGCGCTCGGTGCCGTCGGGACCCACGGCGCGTATGCGGGAGATGTAGAACCGCTTGCCACGCGACAGGCGGCGGAACGAGTCGAGCTGACGACGCGAGAATTGCGCACCGTCCGAAACTTCGGGCAACGCATTACCCATCGAGTCGAAAAACACGGTCTCGAAGCCTACGACACGGAAATCTATGTCGAGCACGCCATCGTCGATAGCCGCTCCGATTCCTTTGGCGGAGATGAGCGAGGTCTTCGGCACGGGGCGGTCACCACGGAAGCGCTCGTCACCGAGGCTTATGTATGCCGCAGGATCAGGCAGACGCCGCACCTTGAACTCTGTGGTGGCTACCGTCATGTTCTGACCGCCGGGCGTACGCGCCGTGACGGTAATCACCGCCTTGTCGGCACCCTGCGCCGGCTGTGCGGTCCATCCGTTTGCCGCGCGGGTAAGCGTGCCACCGGTCATCGTGGCGGTGACATCGGTAGGTGCCACGCCCGGCACGGCTATGTCGAGCGGATTGTCAATGCCGGCATAAAGCACGTTCATCATGGTTGCCGAGACTGTTGCTGTCGGCTCTATGACGGTATAGGATGAGGTGAACGGATGGCGGGCGGTAGTGCCGTCGGCGCCACGCAGTTCAAGAAATCCGGAGTAGTCGAATGTGCCGCTTGAGCGTGTATCGACTGTGTAGTGCGATTGTCCCGCCGGCAGCGCAGTGCCACCTATTGTTATATCAGGTCGTGCGGTAGTATCGACAGCCGCAAGGACTATATCAGCTGAGTAGGGGGTACCGCGCATGACGAAGCGCGACTCCGGTATAACGAACGCCTGGAGGGAGTTGACGCGGACATCGCCGGCGTCGACCGACTGCAGGAGCGACGAAAGCGCCTCGCCCTCGGCATAGAGCACATCGCTCTGCAGCTTTGTGAGCAGCGCTACGGCGGCAACCACCGGCTGGTTCTCGAAGCGCACGCTCTCCCATGAGCGGAGCGCATCGATGCCGCTTTCGCGGCGCGGTGCGGTGGATAGCATCGATTCTATTCCGGCACGCTTCACACTGTCGGCTACAGCGCCGGATACCATCTCGCGGTAGGCGTCGATCTCGGCGCGCAGATGCTCTCCGCGGCGTGTGGCGGGATTGAGCATTACCACCGACGATGCCTCAAGGTTCTCGCGGTTGTCGATGTTGGCGGGATCGCCGTCGGCACCGTCAGCCTTGCGCACGATCGCATATTTGAGCGAGTCGATAGTAGCATTGACAGCCGCGGCAGCCGAGCGGATCTGCTGCGCGCGCTCGTGCCACCTGCCCGCTTTCTCCGGATTCGCCTCCGATGCCGAGCGGAGTGTGGCAAACACGGCGTCGTTGCGCATCGCCACGTTGGTGTTGGTGCGCGACAGACCGTCCTCAACCTGGGTGAAACCGTCGAGCACATCGCTCGACACGTTGAGCGCGAGCATTGCCGTCAGGACGATATACATCAGGTTGATCATCTTCTGTCGGGGCGACATTCGGCTGTGTGATTGCGACATCAGTAGGATCTGTTGGTTTCTGTAGTTTTCTGTATCAGTTCTTTTCCGGCTCCACCGGCATTGCCGCGGCAAGCGGATTGTGGGTCATAGCCTCGAGCATACGGGCATAGACACGGTTGAGATGGCGGATATTCTCCGTCAGGCGGCGCGCCTCCTCGCTGTACTCGGCGCTGTTTGCCGCCGTAGTCTCGCACATCTGCTGCATACGGCGCATGCTCTCGCGCACGCTTCCGGCAGAATCCATCTGTGCTGACGCTCCACGGAGCTGCATCTCATATATGGCGTTCAATCCCGCGAGCGAGCGGTTGAGATCCTCCATCTTGCCGACATATTCCTCGATAGTGGCTCCGAGGCGGCGCACACCGTCGGTCATATCCTCGACACCTTCCAGTGCGGGAACCTGCGGTTGAGCGACAGCGCCGGCTACCGGCGGCATAACCACTGTTCCGGCTGCTGCTGCGGGGACGGCACCACCGCCGCCACCGGCTATTATCACCGTTCCGCCACCTGCCGCGCCTGACGATACCGGAGTCGGCACAGCGGCGCCTTCAGATGCCGGAACCGCAGTCTCATCCCCTGCGGGAACCGCTCCGACGACACCACCGGTGATGAACGACGGCATCGAATGGTCGGGCTGCGGACGGTCGAAAGCGGTCAGGACAAACATCAGCACCTCGGTGCCCATGCCCACGGAGAGGAGCACGTCGCCACCCGAAAGGTGCAGGATCTTGAACAGCGCGCCGAGAATCACCACGGCGGCACCGAGCGAATAGGCGATGTTGAAGAACCGCTGTCCCCCCTCGCCGGAGAGGAAGCGTTCGACCACGTTCTTGTATTTCCTTATCTTTTGCATGATCTGCGTCAGTTTTTACTTGCGGTTGGGTTTGTTCTGCTTCTGCCCCTTGGCGAAGCCTATGTTTGTGCGCACGCAGCGGAAGCCGATGAATGAGCGCTGCTCGTTCTGGTACTCCCACATGCGGATGTCGGAGCGGATATTATGCGCCACATCCTTCCATGAACCGCCGCGCACGATCTTGCGCTTGAGGCGGTAGGGATCGTCGGGTGCGGCATCGTAGCGGTATTCGGGGTTGAGGTCGCTCTTGAGCTTGCTGACACTCTCGGTGAATGCCGTCGAGGTCCATTCGCTCACGTTGCCCGCCATGTCGTAGAGTCCGAAATCGTTGGGGGCGTATGTTCCCACGCGCGAGGTGATCACATGACCGTCCTGCACGTAGTTGCCCTCCTGCGGCTTGAAGTTGGCGTAGAAGCACCCCTTCTCCTCCGTGAGCGGCAGATCCCCCTCCCAGGGATACTTGTTCTCGCTCACTCCGGCGCGTGCGGCATACTCCCACTCAGCTTCGGTCGGGAGGCGGTAAGGCTCGATATATATCCCCTCGCGCCCTATGGAGCGCTTGAGGAACGCTGTGCGCCATGCCGCGAAAGCGTTAGCCTGCTCCCAGCTGACACCTACCACGGGATAGTCGTTGTAGCCGCCATGCGAGAAGTAGAGGCGCACGTAAGGCTCATTGTAGGCGTTGTCGAAATCGTTGACCCATGCCGTAGTGTCGGGGTAGACAGAGACGATGTATGTGTTGAGGAAGTCATATTCGCCGGTCAGCGGTCGGGTGATAGTGCGGCGTATGATCTGACCGTCGTCGTCGATCCATGCGGTGTCTTTAGTGATCGTAGGCACGGTATTGTCAGGCTCCAGATCAGTGTTGAGCACGCGGCGGCGCGGATCGCGGCGGTATTTGCGCTTCACAGCCTCCGTCTGGTTATACACCTCGTAGCGGTACGTCAGCTGCTCGGGATCGAGTTCAGCCACGCCGGTGATGGGATTGGTGCGGTAGAGGCTCTGGATGGCGCGCAGCTCGTCTTCGTCGGCGTTGCGCCATGGTATAGGTTTGTTCCAGTTGAGGCGCGGCTCGATGGGGTTGCCGTCGCGGTCCTCCTCGATCTTGTACTCCTCGTTGCCTCCGTATGCAGGATCGGCGAGACGCTCGCGGATGATGGAGTCGCGCACCCAGTAGACAAACTGCTTGTACTCGGCATTGGTGACCTCGGTCTCATCCATCCAGAAAGCGTCGACGCTCACACCGTGCGCGTCGGGACGCGTGCCCCATACGGAGTCAGCCTCCTGCGGTCCAGCCTTGATGGAGCCACGGCTGACGAGCACCATGCCGTAAGGGGTAGGCTCTGTCCATGTCGAGGCGCCGACACCTGTCAGCTCACCCCCGGCTGCATTGCGGCTGCCGGCGGCGCAGCCCCATAGCGCGGCTGCGAGGGCGGAGAGTGTGATATATAATGTAAGTTGCTTCATAAGTTACTTTTATGTGACGTACTATGATGGTTCGTGCCTGATTTGCGGTCAGAGTATGCGTATGCTCTTCTGCTTGAATCGGTTCTGCCCGGAGAGGTCGAGACGGAGCGAGTAGCCCGCCACGATCTCATGGCTGCCGTGCGATGCGCGTGCGATCTCGGTGGTGGGATAGTCGAACGAGTAACCGAGGAAAAACTGGCGGTACTCGGCGCCGAGCAGGAGGCTGACGGCGTCGTTGTGGCGGTAGGCGACCCCGAACGAGAAGAGGCTCTTGACGCGCATGCGCAGTGTAGCCTGCACGGTGGTGAATGTGAAATCGGATGCGAGCAGCATCGACGGCATCACTTCAAATAACGGATTCCGCAGGCGGATATTGCCTCCGGCGGTGAAAAACAGCGTGCGGCGCGCCGTAAATTCAAATACGCTCACCGCCTCGGTCGACGAGGATGTCTCGCTCGAGAAGCTGACCGTGGGCTGCGTGAGGTGCGTGCACGACAGCGCGGCGTAGAATCCCCTGCGGGTGTAGTGCACGCCCGCGCCGAGGTCGAACGCGGTGCCGCTCATGTCGCTGCGCGGTATCGCCTCGTCGGTCTCCTCGTGGTAATTGTCGTCGTCGGGTATGAACACCTCCGATCCCCGGAATTTCTCGGTGATCACCCCCGGCTGAACGCCGATGGAGAGCGTGCCGCCCGCCAGGCGGATCTTGTAGCTCACCTGCAGGGCGAGCGAGAGGTCATCGTAAAGTCCCAGCCGCTCCTGGCGCACCCATAGTCCGGCGCCGAGGCGCTTGCCGGCGAGGTTGAATGGCGACTCGGCGAGTGCGAGAAACGTGCGCGGGGCGTTGTCGATACCCACCCACTGCAGTCGCGAGGCGCCGCGTATGCGCAGCATGTCGGTGGTGCCTGTGGCGGCGGGGTTGTAATATGATGGCACTTCGAAATACTGCGTGAGCAGCGCGTCGGTCTGCGCCCGCGCTGCAGTGAGCGTGAGCGTGGCGGCAACGAGTGCGAGCAGTAAGCGGAGCGTACGTGTCATTCGTGTGGGCGTGTTATTCAAAATAGAATGTCAGCACAAGCATGCGCGAGCTGACGCGGCGCAGCGAGCGGGTGATGTCGAGGTTAGCCGGGTCGTCGGCGAGGTCGGGGCGGTTGTGCTGCAACACGTCGGTGAGCCCGAAGCAGAATTTCAGCTCAGGATTGAGCTTGAAGTACGGCAGGTAGAAGTCGCAGCCTATGCCTACGGTGAGGTAGGCGTCGAACTGCTTGAAGCGCAGCGCCTCGACACGCTTCTTCGCCACATCGAACGCGGGCATGACACCTGCCGTCAGATAGGGGCGCGAGTTGCGGTAGCGCACGGATGAGAATTTCACATCAATCGGCAGCACGACGAATGTCGACTTCACATTCTGTGAGCGGGTCTCGTCGCTCTGTGTGTCGATCATGCGTATGTTGCGGTTGCCGAACCATAGTCCGGGGGAGATGCGGAGGTTGAAATAGTCGTTGAACCGGAAGTCTATCAGTCCTCCCACGCAGAATCCGGGTGAGTACGACGGTTGGGAGAGGAACCATGTGCGTCCGTCGTCGGTCATGAGTCCTTCGTGGCTCAGACGCGCGTCCTGCACATGCATTCCGACGGAGAAGCCGAGGTGCCATGCACGCCCGTCGGTATACGGGCGGTTGAGCGGTCCCTGACCGAAGTCAAGTGCCGACGCACCGCATGTGCCGGCAGCAGCCACAGCCGCCACCGCAAGAATCCGCATGAATACCTGACGTAAAGCTCTCATCATAAAGATAACGCATCCACTTGGCGGTTTATTATATGGGAGGGGGGAGATGCATAGGTTGTAGGGGCGTAGTAGGCAGAGGTTGTGGGGGCGGAGGTATGGTGCGAGCGCAGCGCAGCCTACCTCCGTCGTGCAGCCTGTTTACATTATGGTGAAGTTGCGCATCTCCGACGCGCCATTGATATTGCAATCCAATACAACCCCACGCGGTCAATGTTGCGCCATGCGCTCCATTGACGCGGGTGGGGTTTCCAAAGTTTCGCCTCTCCGAGGCGTGGAGGAACATGCTGTGGTATATGGGATCTACGCTGTGGTAAGTGGCGGGGCGAGTCGGAGACTCGCAACTTGGTAAACCCCATACGCGTAGTTGAGCGCGCAGCGCGAGACTACCGTGTGGGGATAGCAGGGAAGCAACACGCAGAAGAGAGCGCTTCGGAGATGCGCAACTTACAATGAGATACGGCTGGATAGCAAACCATGTAGGGATGTGGCGCTTCTCCGAAGCGCGGAGGAGGTTGGGGTAAGTTTTTGTAAACAGGTTGACCGGAGGTAGGCTGCGCTGCGCTCGCGCCATACCTCCGCCCCTACAAGCTGCGCCTCTGAGTCTGCGGCTCGTACTCAGGGAGGGGATATGCACTGGGAGAAAAAAGACGGGCGGTCCCGGTTGGGACCGCCCGTGGAAAGAGGGAGGTTAGTGCAATATAACTAACTAATGATCCTTAATCATTATGTGATGAACGATTTTATATGATTTGTGTCGCGACACTTATCAATTCCAAGTCCAGTCTGCGGACTCACCGCTTGTCTTGGGCCAACCCGGATTCTGGTAGACAACCGAATTTTCTACTTTCTCATCGGGTGAAGCGTTGGCGAACACAGACTGACCAATCGGCGACAGATACTGTGCACGGCACCAATGATAACCGTCATACACAAGGTTACCCATTGAAGCTGCGACAATCTGATAAGGACGGACATAATCACTATTCTCTTTAGGAGACATTGTGCCTGTACCGGTCTCCGGCGAGACAATCGGTTCCAGATATTCGCCTGCGGTGTTCTTCATGCAAAGCGGGCTGTTCTCGTCAGTGTAGACAGTGTTCCAGTATTTGATACCCTCTACAATATAGGGTGTCTGGATCATCTGGTCAAGAGCACACCAGCGGCGCAGGTCATCCCAGCGAAGTGCCTCAGCAGATAGCTCGTTGCGGCGCTCGCGGCGGACGTTGTAGAGAGTAGGATCGATGAGAGTACCGTGTGAGTATGCACCCCAGTCGCCTTCAGCCTCCTTGGCAATCTGTGTAGCTGCGATTGTCTTGTTGTAGTTGTCGTCAACGTATGCGCGGCGACGGATTGCACGCCAGTAGCTGTCGGCGGTGCCGTCGACATTACCGTTGAGTTCCACACAAGCCTCCATGTAGTTGAGCATAGCTTCTGTAGCACGGAAGATGATAGAGCCGGTCACACCTTGGAGGTTACCAAGTGCCTGGGTATAATCGTAACTCTTACCCTTTTTCACAGCAAAACCGGTCACGTTCTTTGTGTTTGTATCACCGTCGAGAAGCCATCCCATGCGGAAGTAGATGGGTGAACCATCGTCGAGTGAATAGGTGTCTACACTGTGGTCTCCTTTGGTGAAGATCTGTATGCGTGAGTCGCGTCCCTGAAGAGTTGCGGTAACGCCCTGATCTTCCCATGCGGGATCGTATCCTGAACCTGCTGCGTAGATCGGGAGACCGTTACGCATGAGGTACGAGTTAACCATACCGCGGGTCCAACCGGTACCCTCACCATTTGTCTGGAACTGGTTCTGAATCTGTGTTGACACACCTTCTGCTGTTGAGAAATACTTGTACAAAAGCACTTCGCTGTAAGGCGAGAGATCCTGCATGCAATACATGCAATAATACGGATTGGCAACAGTAGAGCCGTTGCTCATGCCTTCCTCTGTATCGGTATTCTCCACAAGGTTGTTGACTGTAGCATCAGCAACAGGTTTCGCAGAGTTGAGCGCCTCGGTCAGGAAGTATGTGATCTCATTGTCGATGTTGAAGCCTTCAAGAAGCGATGCATCGCCGGGCCATCCGGGTCCACCGGGAACGAGTGCCGTACCCTTGTGGTATTTGAGCCATGTACCCTCAAAGAGAGCCACGCGGCTGCGGAAGAGCTGTGCGCAAGCTTTGTTCAGACCATTCTTGCCTTTGCTGCTTTCATCCGGAAGGTAGGAGATAGCCTTTGTGAGGTCATCAAGGATAAAACGCGCCACCTTGTTGCGGGGCTGACGCACGGATGCCTCAAGAAGTTCCTCCTTGTTGTCGGAGAGCACCTCTGTGATGATGGGGAAATCACCGAACTCTTTCAGACGTGAGTAGTAGACATACGCACGGAAGAAGTATGCCTCGCCCACAGCCTGATTGTATTCGCTCTCTGATCCCGACATACCGCTTTCGGCAAAATCAGGGACATTGGTCAAGAAGAAGTTGACCTGACGGATAGTTCCGAAATCATAGTTTCCGGCACCCTGTCCAACTTTCCACTGACCGGGCTGCCAACGAGAGGAACTTTCTATCGCCGCCTGGTTGTCAGTTCCGTTGTCGGTATTGAATGTACCGATGCCGTATGAATCCTGACTATGGTTAGGAAACAAACCATAGAAGTTCTGCGTATAGGCACTCAGATTGGAGGTCGAGACGAAGAAGTTCTCTGGGATAATCTGATCCTCAGGCTCCTGGTTGAGGTAGTCGTTGCACGCGGTCAGACCGAGAAGCGACGCCCCTATGAATAGCGCTGATATATATTTGTTCATGATTCTTTTTTGATTAGAAGGTTACGTTCAGACCGCATGAGAACACGCGCGACAGAGGATAAGCCTTACCGAATCCGGTGGGAGCGTATGCCTCAATCATTTCAGGATCGCCAAGTTTCGTGAAGCTTGTGATGTTGAAGAGGTTCTCACCCGAGAAGAAGATACGCGCGCGCTCGATGTAAGCTTTGCGTGTGATGGAGGCGGGAAGTGTGTAACCCACAGTGAGGTTCTTCAGGCGGCAGTAGGCTGCATTCTGCAGATACTTGGTCTGAGTGTATGTACTGTTGGGACCGCCCCAGTTAGGACGCGGATAGTAAGCGTCGAGATTTGGACCGAGGGGATCGGTGGTGTCTGCGGGACGGAAATAGTCGAGCTGAGGCTCGTAGCCGACAGCCTGCCATTTACCCTGGTTGCATGCACCGAACATCATCGGACCGCCAGCCCAGTAGTCGCGCTTGCCGACACCCTGGAAGAATATCTTGAGGTCGAAGCCCTTCCACTGTGCGTCGAGATTAAGACCGAAGCTGTAACGGGGGGTGCTATTACCTATTACCTGATAGTCACCTGAGTTTCCTACCACGTATTCACCCTGTGTAATCTCTCCGTCGCCATCAATATCGGCATACATCATATCGCCGGCAGTCCAACCGCTACCAAGTATGCTTTGATCCACCTTCGCAAGGTGTGCATCCATTTCCTCCTGCGTTTTTGCAAGACCTACGGAGGTGAATCCCCAGATCTCACCAAGCTTCATGCCATTATAGTATGCTAAGTCGAGACGTCCGGTAGGATTCGGGTACTCGTCGATTGTGATCGTATGGTCATAGAGGTTTGCGGTGACACCGTAGCTGAATTCACCGATGCGGTCACGCCATCCGATGGTAAGCTCCCATCCGCGTGATGTCATGGAGAGATTGTTGACATTTGGCACACTCGCACCAAGTACATCGGGAAGCGGCGAGCCAGGACCTACCATGTCTTCTGTCTTACGCTGATAGTAGTCGAAAGTACCGGTCAAACGGTTGTTGAACAGACCCCAGTCAAGACCGATATCCCAAGTGCGGTTCTTCTCCCATGTAAGTGTCTCTGAAATCAGACCGGGCATTGTGGCGTAAGAGGGTTTTGTTCCGTTTACGAGCCATCCGGAAGCGGATGTTGACCATCCCATGTTTGCATAAGTGGGATACCAGGAATTGGTGTTCTGGTTACCGAGCTTACCCCATGAGTAGCGGAGCTTAAGAGTATTGCATGTGGGAACGAAATCTTCCCAGAAAGCCTCACGTGCGATGTTCCAACCGAGAGAGAACGAGGGGCTCCATGTCCAGCGGCTGTCAGCGCGGAAACGTGATGAACCGTCGTAACGGATGTTGCCCTCAACGAGGTAACGTCCCTTGTAGTCGTAGTTGAGACGACCGAACCAACCGGCTGTCGACCATGTTGCAGTTCCGCCACGCACAATCGGGTTCTTGCCCGATGTCATGGAGAGGAACGGCAGATTATTTATGACACCATCATTACGTCCGCTGTTATCATAATACTTGTACCATTCGCTCTGGAAACCAGCCATCACCTTGAATTCGTGGTCATCGGCTATATCGAAGCTGTAGTCACCGTAGATGTTCGGATTGAAGTAGTTCGCACGATAATTGTAGTTGTATACGCGTGATGCTACGCCAGCGTTATCAACCCACCAGTTGTCGGGGTTACGTTCGTAAGGATTTCCGTCGACATCCCAACCGTAGCACTGTAAACCTACACGGCTGACATTTGTATTGTCGGTACGATAGTTGACCTCAGCATTGAGGTTAAGACCCTCTATGGGATTCGCACGAAGGCTGAACTGCTGTGTGAACTGATCGTTCCATTTCTTGTAACGACCACCATTTTCAAGAGCATTAATGTAGGATTCCACTACCGGATAGCCGTTGGGGTCATTAGTCGGAATGATGGGCCAGTAACGTGCAACATTATGCCAAACGATGTTGTATGCGTCATCCGACATAAGTGAAGGAGCATCATACTCGTTTCTGTACCAGCGGGCATTGTAGCCGAATGTGAGCCAATCGGTCAGATTGACATTGATACGTGCGTTTACAATGTAACGGTGCTTGTTGTCATCACCGTGACGGAGGATACCCTCCTGACCGAGATAGTTAGCCGAGAAATAGAAGTTGTATTTCTCACCACCGCCAGTGA
Source organism: uncultured Muribaculaceae bacterium (assembly GCA_910587425.1). Classification (GTDB taxonomy): domain Bacteria; phylum Bacteroidota; class Bacteroidia; order Bacteroidales; family Muribaculaceae; genus Paramuribaculum. Next base: position 50,508 of record CAJUKU010000011.1, on the reverse strand, counting down.
TGGAGATATTGTGCTCCTGAGAGAACGAAGTCTTGCCGAAGTGCTCCTGAAGCCAGTCTGTATTGCCGAGTGGAAGAAGGTCATTCACATCCCAAACTTCCCAACGGTTGTTCGCCGGATTGCGGAACATCTTCTGCATAGAGGGATCGCTCTGTGCAGCCTTGAGCTGAGCGAGCTTCTCCTCAGTGAACCACACGCCGTTTTTCGAATTTATAGATCCTGTGTTCATGTAATTTGCCCATGAATACGAATCCATCATCTTCGGAACGCCTACCATGTGGCTCCAACGGAACGAATCGCTATAGTTGACAGTGATTTTACCCTCCTTACCATTCTTTGTAGTAACGAGGATCACACCACCGGCAGCACGCGAACCGTAGATTGATGATGCGGCAGCGTCCTTAAGGATCGAGATGTTCTCCACGTCGGCAGGGTTGAGTTCATTGATATCACCCTCCATACCGTCGATGAGCACAAGGGGATTCACAGAGGAACCTGTACCGATTGTACCTGTACCACGGATGTTCATCGAACGTGTACCGTTAAGGGCACCACCCATCGACGAACCGAGCACATCAAGACCGGCAGCCATGCCCTGAAGAGCGTCGGCTACAGAGTTTACAGGACGAGCAGCAATTTCTTTACCGGTCACAGTTGATACAGCGCCGGTAAGGTTAGCTTTCTTCTGTGTGCCGAAACCCACCACTACGACTTCCTGAAGAGCGTTCTCTTCGTCCTCAAGAGTGATGTTAAGAGGTGTGCCTTCCCATTTCACTTCCTGCGGAGTGCATCCGATGAAGCTTATGCGAAGTGTCTGTCCCCGCTCAACGCCGGGGATAGAGAAGTTACCGTCGATGTCGGTAGAGGTTCCCTTCTGGGTACCTACGACAATGACCGAAGCTCCCGGCATAGGATCGCCGTAGGAGTCAAGCACTGTGCCCGTAGCTGTTTCAGGCGCGGGTACTGCCGATGCGGATGCCGTGAAAGGCGTCAGCGTCAGCACGCATAGTGCGAGCAGCATTGCAGGAAGCCCTGTAATACTTCTGCTCAGTGTGCGGAGGTAATTACGCATGATTTTTAGTTAGTTTGTTAGTTAAGGTTAAATTGTTATCAAGTGCAATGGCTGGTTTTTCAGGTATGCTGTCGCATATACTGTACAATCAGTTTTGCTATGGGTTTCCGGTATAGTATTAAGTTGGTATGCTATAGATTTCCCTTAGTTAAATTTCCACAAATGTAACCACTTTTCACCTAACCTTACAAAACATTAATTAACACCCCCCCCCATTTTTAAATATTTTTAACGCGAAATTATGGGTGATGGATTTTTATTCGGGTAGAAATGCAGGATGGGGGTGAAAGGGAGACATGTGGGTGGGGGGGAGAGATTACCACGGAGACAATTTCAGCCTTGGGGCTGAAATATGTCTCCGCCCCGTACTCAGCGCCTCGTTCTTTGCGGGATCGGGGAAGGTTTGCTAAATTTGCAGTGGATTGAAAAGAAAGAGAATGCGACGGAGTGCAGGATTTATGAGTGCCGGTCACAGGAGCACGCTGCGGCGGCTGAGTGCGCTGGCGGGCGCCAAGGGGGTGAATGCCCTCGTGGCGATACTGCGCGGCAAGCTGACGGCGGTGGTGCTCGGTCCGGCAGGCATGGGCATCGGCGCGCTGCTCTGGTCGACAGCCTCCACGATACAACAGGCATCGGGGATGGGTGTGAACCTCAGCGGTGTGAAGGAGGTAGCGTCAGCCGACGGCTATGATCCGACGGCAACGCTGCGCCGGCTGACGCTCGCGACATCGCTCATAGCCGCGCTTGCGACGCTGCTGCTCGCGCCATGGCTCTCGGAGCTGACTTTCGGCAGCGGGGAGTGGTGCGAGGGATTCCGGTGGCTGTCGGCAGGGGTATTCTTCACCTCGCTCGCCGCCGGGGAGTTCACTCTCCTGCAGGGACGGCGAATGATGCAACGCCTGGCGCGCGCATCGGCTGCCGGAGCCGTCGCCGGACTGCTCCCGGCTGTGCCGCTATATATATATATGGGTACGGCGGGAATCGTGCCCTCGCTGATAATCGCCGCCGCCGCGCAATGGGCGTCGCTCCGCATCGCGGCGGGCCGCACCCCCGACGGCTCGCAGCATGACCGGCGCCTTGCGTGGAGTATGCTACGCGCGGGAGCGGTGATGATGTCGTCGCAACTCGCGGCTGCTTCCGTGGCATGGCTGCTGATAGTGGGTGTGAGATATTTCGGGTCGGTGGATACGGCTGGTTATTACCAGGCTGCAAACGGCACGGTGCTGCGCGCCACGGAGGTGGTGTTTGCGGCGATGTCGCTCGACTTTTTTCCCGCGATTGCGGCAGTCGCGGCATCAAACATGCGGCTCCGTGTGGCTATCAGCCGTCAGACCGAGCTTGCAGCGCTCATAGCCGCGCCGATGTGCATGCTGCTGATGCTTCTCGCGCCATTGGCGGTGGAGGTGCTGCTCGACCGGAGTTTCCTCGCTGCGGTGCCGCTGCTGCGGTGGCTCGCTTTCGGCGCGATGCTTAAGGCGCTGGCTTATCCGCCGGGATATGTGGCATTTGTCAAGAACAACCCGCGGGTGTTCATGCTTATGGAGACTGTGGGCGCCAACCTCATAGAGCTCCTGCTCCCCTTGGGCGCCTACATAGCGGCGGCACTCACCCGCCCCGCGGCATTCACCCCTCTCGAGGCGTTAGGTGCGGGCTACTGCGCCGCGCAGCTGCTGACGCTCGTGATGTATAACATAGTGAACCGGCGGCTATACGGTATAACGCCCGGACGCCGCGCCCTGCGCTACACTATGGTGGCTACGGTTGCCGCCGCCGTGCTGATGTGCTTATTGAACTCATTTAAACTTTTTACCGAATGTTAAAAATAAGGCTTCAGGACATTCTTTCGCTCACCTTTTTGGTCCTTTCCGGTCGTTTTTCCCAATCTCATCGGTCACGTAGCTCGCTACGCTCCCTCTTCGATTGAGAAAACCGCCTCGGAAAATCCTCAAAAACATGAACAAATAAAAAGTTTAAATGAGTTCATTGAAAACTTTCGAGATATGACCGATACTAAAGATACAACAGATACAACGCTTACAGCCGGCAGCACATTGCCGGGACGCGCCGCGCTCACATGGCGCATCATAAAGCTCGGGCTACCGATATTGATAGGGCAGATCGGCATGATAATCGTGGGATTCGCCGATACGAAGATGGTGGGGGTGTACTCCACGGAGGCGCTTGCATCGGCATCGTTCGTCAACAATCTGTTCAACGTAAGCATCTTCGCCTGCGTGGGGTTCACTTACGGGCTGACGCCGCTCGCCGGAGCGCTGTTCAGCCAGGGGCGGCTCAAGGCGATAGGTATGCTGATGCGCAACGGACTGTTCCTGAACGTGCTGTTCGCCCTCGTGGTGACCGGAATAATGGCTATAGCATACGCCAATCTGGAGCGGATGGGGCAGCCGGAGGAGCTGCTGCCGGTGATTCGCCCGTACTTTCTGATCTATCTTGCGGGAGTGGTGCCGGTGGCGGTGTTCAACGTGTTCGCCCAGTGGGCTTACGCGATAAACCGCACACAGATGCCTATGTGGATCATCCTTGCGGCTAACGCGCTGAACATCTTCGGCAACTGGCTGCTGATCTACGGCAACTGGGGATGCCCGGAGCTCGGGCTGACCGGTGCGGGGATAGCCACGCTGACGGCGCGCGTGGTGTGTCCGGTGGCGATAATGTGCATGTTCTTCTGCCGCGGGGAGTACCGAGAGTATCGCCGTGGATTCGCCGACGGCAGTCTGAGCCGCCGCTCGCTGGCACAGGTGCTGCGCACGTCGTCGCCGGTGGCGCTGCAGATGACGTTCGAGTCGGGTTCGTTCTCCGCGGCAGCCGTGATGGCGGGATGGATCAGCGCGGTGTCGCTGGCGGCGTTCCAAGTGACAGTGATGCTCGGCACGCTCGGCTTCTGCGTCTACTACAGCGTGGCGGCGGCGGTGTCGGTGGTGGTCAGCAACTATGCCGGACTGAACGACACGCGTGCTATGCGCCGCACGGCATTCGCCGGCTACCGCGTGCTTCTGCTGCTCGCCACGGTGGCGTCGCTGCTGTTCATATTCTGCGGTCCGTCGATAATCCGGCAGTTCACCAACGATGCCCGGGTGGTGACTGTGGCACTCTCGCTGATAGTGCCTATGGTGCTCTACCAGTTCGGCGACGCCACGCAGATCAACTTCGCCAACTCGCTTCGCGGCACATCGAAAGTGTTGCCGATGATATGGATAGCGTTTGTCAGCTACGTGATAGTCGGACTGCCCGCCACGTATCTGCTCGCATTCCCCGGCGGAATGGGGATCTACGGCATAGTGCTGAGCTTCTCGGTGTCGCTATTCCTCGCCGCGGGACTGTTCACTTTCTACTTCATGCGCGCCACCCGGCAGCGCAAACTTCCGATTGACCAAACAACACAACAATGAAACGTACGATATACCTTGCTGGCGGATGCTTCTGGGGCACCGCCCATCTGTTCTCACTCGTGCCCGGAGTGACCGAAACCACCGCCGGATACGCCAACAGCCGCGTGGCAAACCCTTCATACGAGCAGGTGTGCACCGGGACAACCGGCGCCGCCGAGACCGTGCGCGTGACCTACGACGACAATATCGTGGGGCTGACCACGCTACTGCAACTGTATTTCAAGAGCATAGACCCGGTGTCGGTCAACCGTCAGGGGGGCGACTGCGGCGAGCAGTACCGCACCGGAATCTACTATTCTGATCCCGCCGACGCTGAGCCTGTGGCTGCGCAGCTCGCCGCACTGCAGCGCCGGCACTCCGAGCCGCTTGCCGTTGAGCAGGGACCGCTGAAGAACTTCTATCCGGCGGAGGATTACCACCAGGAATACCTGTACAAGCATCCCGACGGCTACTGCCACGTGAATCCCGCGCTCTTCAAGGAGGCACGCGAGATGAAGCCGCAGCCGCGCGACGAGCGGCAGGAACTGCGCGAACGGCTGACGCCGCTGCAGTGGGAGGTAACACAGAACGGCGCGACGGAGCGACCGTTTGACAACGAGTATGACCATGAGTTCCGCCACGGAATCTATGTGGACATCACCGACGGCACGCCACTCTTCCTCTCCTCGCGCAAGTATGACTCAGGTTGCGGCTGGCCGGCGTTCACACGCCCGATCTCGGAAGATCTGATCACCGAACTGACCGATACCTCCTACGGCAGAGTGCGCACCGAAGTGCGCTCAAGCAGCTCGGGCGCGCATCTGGGGCATGTGTTCCCCGACGGTCCCGCCGATCAGGGGGGACTGCGCTACTGCATCAATTCAGCCGCCCTGCGCTTTATCCCCGTGGAGAAGATGGAGGAGGAGGGGTACGGCAAATATATACCTTTGGTTGAATAAGCATCGCTACGGTTATGAAAAAGCTCATCGCGACAGCTCTTCTGCTGCTTGGAGCCCTGCATACATGGGGCGAGAGGATAACAGTGCCCGTCAATGACAACTGGCGGTTCCGCTTCGCCCATCAGGTGAACGGCGAGGGACGGCGCGTGGATCTGCCCCACACATGGAATGCCGGCGATGCCTTGGCGGGTAATCCGGACTATTACCGTGGAACGGGCGTATACCGCCGACAGCTCGAGATACCGAAGGAGTGGGAGGGTAAACGGATATTCCTGCGCTTCGAGGGTGCCAACGAGATAGCCACGGTGTTTGTCAACGACCGCTTCGCCGGTGAGCACCGCGGCGGCTACACCGCTTTCGTGACCGACATCACCGACCTTATAGACCGCAACGGTGGCAAGAACATGCTCACGGTCAAGGTGAACAATGCGCTCAACCTCGACATAATGCCGCTCGTGGGCGATTTCAACATGTACGGGGGACTATACCGCGGTGTAAGCCTCGTGGCGGTGGATCCGCTGCACATATCGCTGACAGACCATGCATCGCCGGGAGTCTACCTGACGCAGCGCAGCGTGAGCCGGGAGAAAGCCGAGGTGAGTGCCGGGGTGTCGGTGAGCAATTTCAATGAGAGCGACACCGATGCGACGCTGCGTATCACCGTCAGCGACGGCAAGCGCGACATCATTGACCGCGCGGTGCCTATCCGTGCAGCCGCCGACAGCATGACGCGCGCACAAGTGGATTTCACCATAGAGAAACCGAGGCTGTGGGAGGGGCGGCGCGATCCGTTCATCTACACCGCCACGGCACGGATCGTACTCGCTGACGGCACGGTAGCCGACAGCGTAAGCCAGCCGCTCGGACTGCGGTATTTCAGTGTGACTCCCGACGAGGGATTCTCGCTCAACGGCATAAAACTGCCGCTGCGGGGTGTGAACCGCCATCAGGACCGCGCCGAGCGTGGCAACGCCCTGCTGCCGGAGCATCACCGCGAGGATGCAGCTATAATCGAGGAGATCGGAGCCAACGCGGTGCGCCTGGCACACTATCCGCAGGCTGACGAGTTCTACTCGGAGATGGACCGCCGCGGCATCGTGGTGTGGGCGGAGATACCGTTCATCGGTCCGGGCGGATACAATGACCGGGGATTCAACGACCTTCCGGCATTCAAGGAGAACGGACGGCAGCAGCTGCGCGAGCTGATACGGCAGAACTACAATCATCCGGCGATATGCTTCTGGGGGATATTCAACGAGCTGAAGACGCATGGCGACAATCCGACACCCTACGTAGCCGAACTGAACACCATAGCGCATGAGGAGGACTCCACAAGGCTCACCACCGCCGCAAGCTTCCTCGGAGCTTCGGATCCCATAAACGGTGTGACCGACCTCATAGCCTGGAACCAGTATTTCGGATGGTACGGCGGTTCAGCCGACGACCTCGGACGTTGGTTTGACGCCACACATGCCGCATTTCCGCAGTATTGCATCGGACTGAGCGAATATGGCGCCGGGGCATCGGTCTATCATCAGCAGGACTCCGTGAAGCCCGGCATAGCCTCCGGTTGGTGGCACCCGGAAAACTACCAGACTTATTACCATATCACAAACTGGAAGGCTATCAATGAGCGACCGTACGTGTGGGGATCGTTCGTGTGGAATCTTTTTGATTTCGGCGCCGCACACCGCACCGAGGGTGACCGTCCGGGGATAAATGACAAGGGCCTGGTGACGTTTGACCGCAAGACCCGCAAGGATGCTTTCTATTTCTACAAGGCAAACTGGAACAAGGATGAGCCGTTTGTCTACATAGCCAACCGCCGGCATGAGCGCCGGAGCAATGCCGTGACCGATGTGACGGTGTTCACCAACCGCAAGGAGGTGGAGCTGACTCTCAACGGGCGCAGCCTCGGACGGAAGAAGGCGGATGAATACGGCACGGCCACTTTCACAGGCGTAAGACTTCAGACGGGAGCGAACACGCTGACCGCATCGTCAGCATCGACGCCAGCCGACAGCGTCACCTGGCATCTTGCCGAATAATCATTTCACCCAGAGCAGGGGGTTGAGCTTTGTGCGCTCCTTGCGCAGCTCGAAGTGCAGGATCAGGCGCCCGTCCTCGTCGGGATCGGCGAAGATGGTGCCTATAGTCTGCCCCGCCTTGACGGTGTCGCCCTTCTTCACGCTGAGCTTGTCGATATTGGCGTAGATTGTCAGGAAATTGCCGTGGCGCACCATCACGATCGTATTGTAGCCGGGCTGCCGGAATATCTCCGATACGCGCCCTTCGAACACCGCGCGTGCCGATCCGCCGCCGAGAGCCTCGATGTCGATTCCGGAGTTTTCTGTCTCGACATGCTCCAGTTCGGGGTGCTTCTGACGCCCGAAACCACGCACCACGCGGTAACGCCCCGCCACGGGGAACAGCAGACGCCCCTTGTTGCTCTCGAAGCTGCCAGTGAGGGCACGGTCGGCATCGGCAACAGCCGTCGGAGCCTCTTTCTTGCTCTTCGCCGGTGCGGTCTTGGGAGCGGTAGTTCCGCTTTTGGCGGTTTCTGTACTTTTTCCTGCCGCTTTCTCTGCCTTAGCCTTTGCCGCGGCTTCCTTCTCGGCTTTTGCTTTTGCCGCAGCGGCTTTCTTAGCCTCCTCACGTCGGCGCTGCTCCTCGCGGCGCTGTTCCTCAGCTATCAACTTTTCAAGCTCGCTGTCGAGCTGCCGCTGCTTCTGCTCCTTCTCCTTTAGCACGGCTCTCAGGGATGATCCCTGCGCCTTGAGCGATGCCACGAGCTTATCGGTGTCCTGCTGCTTGCCCTGCAGCTGTTTCTGCGCGAGGCTGAGACGTGCCATAGCCGTGCGGCGCGACGACATGAGCGTGTCGAGCTGACGGCGGCGCTCTGCGAGCGAATCGCCCATCGCTTTCATGCGACGTGCATTGCGCCCGCGCCATTTGTTGACTTGACGCATGTAGCGTACCCTCTGCCACGCGGTGCCGAACGATTCGGAGGAGAACAGGAACGACATGGCGTTCATGGCACCACGGCTGCGCTGCACCTGCCGCAACTGAGCCGCATAGTTGGCGCGCATAACATCAAAACGCTTCTCAATCGAGCCGATGGAATCATTCACCCGCGCGATACCGCCGTCGATGGAGTCTATATCCACACGCATCGCACCGATCTCGCGGTTTTTCTCGGCGATCTCACCCTCAAGAGCCTGGAGCTGCGACAGCTGCCTCTTTGTCTCGCGGGTGTTTACGGTAATCTTCTGCGACGTCTCCTTGATCGCCTTCTTGTTAGCCTGCTGCTCGGCGCGCACTTTCTTGATATCGCGCTGCTGTGTGCGCCGCTTCGACGCCGCATCGGCTGAAGCGATGCAGAGTGTGGCGGCGATAAGAAGTGTGATGATATGGTTGAAACGTAGCCTCATCAGTGGTGAGTGATTGGTTTATGATGGTTCGTGCTGCCCTCTCACTGGCTGAAACCGTTGAGAAGCTGCCGGAACGTCGTGATGCGGTAATTTGCCGGCAGAGCGATCGTGCGCAGCGGCACATCGGCATTCCACTTCGCGCGGCTGTAGTTCCATTCCAGACGCGCGGCTATCTCCTTGCCGGAGTGTGTGCCCGACAGCAGCACATCGCCCGACAGCACCCCATAGGGTGTGCTGACCGGATCGGTGTATTCCACGCGGAAACGCTCACTGTCAGCCACCTTCACGGCAAGCGTGCGCAGTGTCTCGGTGATCGTCCAGACGGGAGTGAAATCACCTATCGGGGCATTCATTCTGCCGGAAAGTTCCATTCCCTGTCGTCCGGTCATTATATCCTGCAGATCAGAGATTGACAGTGGCAGATCGCGAAGCACCTCGCTCACCGGCTGCACAATGGCGAGCTTGTGGTACTTGTCGAGAACCAGAAGCGTATCGGTAGTAAGCGACACTACCGCAACCTCCATGCCGAACATGCGCAGCGACACCACGACCGATGAATCGCGCACCATTGTGGCAGTAGCGGATACGGAGGCACGCGTAGGGCTCTCGAGACTTAGCGTCAGCGGCGCCTGCATGCGTGTCCATGTGCCCTGCACCACCTCAGTTGGGATAACCACCTGCTTATGGGAGCGGCATCCGGAAGGGAGTATCAGCAGCAGAGCCGCAACAAACATCAAAGCCGCAGCTGCGGCTTTACGGCGCAATGCGGGGTTATTCTTCATCGTCATGGTCGGTAATTCTCTTGGGAAGTTTGTCGAGCCGGCGGGTGCGCACCTTGCGGCGTATGTCGTCATTATCAGGATCAAGCTGCTGTGCCTCACGCCAGAATTCCACTGCCTGATCGACATCGCCGGTGGCGAAATATATGTCACCGGCATGCTCATACAGTTCAGCCGAGGGGGAATCCTCCAGTTCAAGCGTGCGGTCGATCACCTGACGGGCGCCGTCGAAATCGCCACGGCGGAACAGCACCCAGGCGTATGTGTCGAGCGATGTAGGCTCGTCCGGACGCTCAGCCACCACTTGCTCAATGAGCTTCAGCGCACGGTCGAGGTCGCGGTTCTCACAGGCGAGGAAGTAGGCGGCATTGTTGAGAGCCGTCATGTTCAGGGGATTGAATTGCAGTGCACGGTCGTAGAACGCAAATGCGCTGTCGGTGCGCTCCATGGCGTAATATATGTCGCCTCGGGTGGTCAGTATGTCGGACATGGTCTCGACATCGGCAGAATCGGCGGTCTCCTCAGCGCGAGCCAAGAGTGCCAGTCCATCGTCATATCGCTCAAGTTGTTGCAACGAGGCGGCGCCGAGAAGATAGAGCTGTGAGTTGGCGGGGAAAAAGTGTATACCGCGCATGGCATCGTTGTAGGCAGCCTCGAAATCGCCTGTGCGGATGCGCAGCGCGGTCAGCGCCACCCACTGCCGCTCATCGTCGGGATTGATGTCGAGCGAGTATGATGCCTGTTCGGCTGCACCTGCATAATCCTCCACGGCAAGCAGATAGTCGCGGTAGGTGTTGTGTATGTCAGCCTCATGGGGATGCAGGTCGATGAGACGGCGGAAAAGCTCGCTGATGCGCGGACGCTGCGTAGAGTCGCTGTACAGCCTGCGGGCATAATCGGTGAGCATCTCCAGTTTAGGCTCCACCGCGAGGTCTTCCTGAAGGAGAGCGTTGTAAACCTCACGGTCGTAGGCTGCGGTATCACCCTCGTTGCGGTAGAAGTTGGCGCGGGAGTAATAGGTCAGTCCGTTGGACGGGTCGAGGCTTATAGCGCGGTCATAATATGCGAGCGCCGAATCGCGCCGCCCGAGCATGGAGTATATATCGGCAGCAAAGACATTATTCTCCACCGCCAGCGGCTTCTCCTTGATGAGATGCTGCAGTTCGCGCATCATAGCCAGCGTGTCGCCATGGTTGTAATAGAGCTGAATCTTGCGCGCCGAAAGCTGCATGGAGGCTCCTTCGGCAATCTCCACCGAATCATAAAGCTCTATGGCACGCCGGAGCGACGCGGAGTCGGGATCAGCCATAAGCATCTCGGCATAGCGCATGGTGATGTCGCTGCGCTGCGGCTGCATTTCATGCAGCTGGCGCCATTTGCCGGTGGCACGGTCGGTATCCCCTACATGTGCGGCTACGGAGGCGAAAAGCACGTTGCCGTAGAAGTCATCCGGATTGGCGTCGGCATACTCGCCCATAAGCTCATATCCACGCTCAGTCATCGCGGAGTCGCCGTCGGCAAGACGCATGAGCATGTAGCCGTACTCCATGCCGATGTACTTATCGTCGGGGTTCAGCTGATAGGCGTGTGCGAGCAGGTCGTGGTAGGCGTCGAGGTTACCCCCGGTCTGCATGCGTGCTCCCTCGAGAAACACGTAGTCAGCCTTGCGCACATCCGCCTCACGCTCTATGGCGGAACGCGCGGCACCGCTCCTCGCCGCCGAACATGCGCCGAGCACCGCCAGCAGCAGCGCCGCCGGCAGAAGATATATCAGATTTGTCGGACGGGCGCGCATCAGTCAACACCGGTATGTCCGAACGCACCTTTGCCACGCACCGTCTCGTCGAGACGCTCCGCCTCCTCCCATTCCACATGGGTATAGTTTGTTATCACCATCTGGCAGATGCGCTCACCATCGTTGATGGTGAACGGTTCGTTTGACAGGTTGATGACAATAGCCCCGATCTCGCCGCGATAGTCGGCATCTACGGTTCCGGGAGTGTTTACGAGCGATATGCCGTGCTTGAGCGCGAGCCCGCTGCGCGGACGCATCTGACACTCGTAGCCGTGAGGCAGCTGTATGCTCAGTCCGGTGGGGATGAGTGCCCGCTCGAGCGGACCGAGTGTGACCGGTTCCTTTAGCGACGCGCGCACATCCATGCCGGCGCTCGACGGAGTTTCATACGTCGGGAGCTGATGTCCCGAGCGGTTCACTATCTTTACCTTTATCCTGTCCATGATCCAATTGTTGTCAGTCGTGAAAAATGTTTCGCGTGCTGCCGAGGTCAGTTTTAGTGCGGCTTCGGTCGGCATTGAGAGTGGCACTGCACTCCCCCGCTCTACATTAAACGGCAAAATTAACAAAAAAGATTTTCATTCACCCCCTCCACAACCCAAAATCAAGCCAACCGAATCAGAATGAACCGGAAAAGAATATAGAACACAATCTTCATGACACTTTACAATACGGAGATTGCCTGACTCAACTGATTAATCATGGGGTCCTAAAAAACGATCCCCATTTAGATGAATCATGTGGTCAGGCATGTCGGCAATCCAAACCTCTGTTTCCCATGCCAATTTATCGGAGAACTTCTTGAAGGTCGAAAAATCAAGAAATGCCGAAATAAAGATTTTCCCTGCTTTCACTCCTTTTGTCATTGATTCTATCTCCAATATACGCTTGGGATCCATCGGACCTACGGAGGTGATGGACTCTATGAAATAAATCCAATTTTTGTCCTCACGATACAGTACAACATCCGGCATTTTATCATGACGGGTTATCTCGAATCCAAGTTCAGAGAGTTTGTCTACATTCTTTACCAGATCTTTCTTAATAGTATCGCCGACATAAAGACATTCTGAATTTGGTGCGAAACGAGGTGCGAATTCTTCAATTATCGCTTTCTGTAGTTCATTATGCTTACCAAGGCTGAATGTAAAATCTTTATGATTGATCCGCACCGGCATCTTCTGCATCTTCTTTTTGGACGCATAGATTTCAGACAGTGATTCGTAATTAGAAACAAACGACTTCAAAGCCATTCCAGACTCCAACACATAGGAAGAATCTTCATTCACCTCCTTAATCACGTCCAAAAACTCATTCGTTATGCGATAACGATAGTTTGGGCTGTTGGTAGGCATTCCATTATCTTCAATAAGTGCTGCTGTACGGAATGGATGTATTGCTTGCTTCCGAAATGTCTCACGTGAATTCTCCGCATATATAACATTATAATTTTCTGCTATAAACTGAATAATATCATGGATGCGGATCCATTCATTTGTAGCATCAGACCACAATGAATCACGTTTCAATCCCGCCATGGCAAGTAGAGCAAGTGCGCACATGTCGCTCTGCTGTTGCAGTGGCATTCCGATACTATTTAACAGACTCTTTATATAATTTAATTTATCCATCTATCTATTATTTTATTACAATTTGCTTCCGTCAGATCTTGGTGCATGAGTTCTTTTCCCATTGCCTCAATAACATCACGATCAGGTACTGGCATTTGGTTTACTTCGGTTGAGTTCACCTGTGTGGAACCATTCATAATACGGTAATATGTATCGTATAGCGTAGAGTTTAGCAATACATACAAACCATAAGTCATACATGGTGAATCACATTTTACGAAGTTGACTTTATTCTGTGTACTTATGAAAGCGAACTGCTTATATCTCTGCTTAAGAAATATTCCACATTGAAGGCGTCGTTTCTCCTCCTTAGCCGTAAAGCGTTTTATGAGAAGAAGATCACTGTTTTCCTGCAAGAAAGATGTTCTGTCTGTCTTTATCACCTCCCCTTCTTTTCCCAAGGGCCATGTTACATGTCCGTTTCTTATATGCTGCGAATACAACAAAGGAAAAGCACCATCTTCCAATTTATCACGTAGAACCTCTTTTGTCCGAAAATCGACAATGATACCAGTCTGCATTTTCATCTTGATATCAGGTAAAGTATTTGGCAATCTGTTGATTCTTTCCAAAACTTCAGCCTCCGATTTATCGGTGACAAGATAGACTAACTGATTTTTGGATACGACAATATCATAAGGAGCAATAAATCGGTTAAAATCATCGAAATCAGAGGTTGATGATGTTGTTATACTTATATTTTCCGGCTTACCTGTTGTCTTTTTTACCTTTACAATAATTGTTTCCTGAAGAACTGATTCTCCACCAAAAACTTTATCTCTGCTTTCAAACAAATGCACATCTGTAATTACTCCGTGGCTAAACAGGTAACTCCGAAATTTCTTAAAGTATGCACCGGAAGTCCATGAACGGGGAATGATGTAGACAAGTTCATGTTCATGTTTAAGATTGTAGATGCCCATTGCCCAAAACAAGAAATAAAGATTTGGAGCGCCATGGCAAACGTCAGGCATCAATTTTGCCTCCGGGGCATCCTTTGAGATCTTCAGGTAAGGAGGATTGCCAATTATATAATCATACTTCTCCTTATCATCTGCCATAAAGGTATTAACTTCAAAATATTGAGTCGTTATATAATTCTCGTTATGCAGAGTATAGTCAATTCCATAAACTTCCTTAGCCAGCCTCAAATTTTCCTCCAATACAGGCAAAACCTCATCATCTGTTTCATAACATGTCAGATGAACTTTACCTTTAAAGCCATTCTTAAAAATATGATCCAATAAAGCAGCACCCAATATGCCGGTTCCAGCCCCTGCATCAAGCAATTCAAGATTCTTCTTTGAAAAATCAATCTTGAAAAGGTTTGCCATGAATCTTGCTGTTGAAGCTGTTGTAAAAAACTGCCCGAATTTTTTTCGCTTGGATTTAGGCACATTGGCAATGAAGACGTTCGTATTACGCACGACCTCCGAAAGTATACCATATTGGGTTTGATCAGTCATTCTTTACCTCGTAAATTATATATGGCTCAGCAACTAATCCATATTGTTCTGTAGGTAACAGCAATACTCTAACATCTACACTTAATACTTTGGCTATGGATCGCAAAGTATATAAGTCTGGCTGGGACGTATTTGTACACCACTTAGAGACAGTGGTAGGACTAACCTGCAACTGTTCTGCCAACCATTTACTGGTTTTCTTTCTGTCGCATAACACAGTCTTTATTCTGTTAATATCTTCTCCCATTTACAAATTATTTAACTTGAACGCAAAGTTAATGAATTTTATCATTATTACAAACTACATTTACAATTTTGGTCAGTTTGCGACGGTGGAGAAGCCTTCAGCGTGGAGAAGGTTGAAATCGGCTGCAGCGTCGTTGCCCGAGGTTGTGAGGAGATCGCCGATCATGATGCCGTTGAGTCCGCCGTGGAGTATGCGGCGGGTGCCTTCGGGGGTCAGGCGTGCCCTGCCTCCGGCAAAGCGTATGGCAAGATCTGGCGCCACGAAACGCATAAGGGCTATGCTGCGCGCCACGGTATCCTCATCGAGCAGCGGCGTGCCTTCCATCGGTGTGCCGGGTATAGGATGCAGCAGATTGACAGGCATAGAGACGGCACCGGCATCGCGCGCCTCGGCAGCAAGTTCGAGGCGCTGACGCATGGTCTCACCCATACCTATAATTCCGCCTACGCAGACCTGCATACCGGCACGCCGGGCGGCGCGGATAGTGGCGAGTTTATCGGCATGTGTGTGCGTGGTGCATAGCGAGGGGAAGAAACTTGCGGCTGTCTCCAGGTTGCAGTGGTAGCGTGTGACCCCCTCAGCGCGCAGTTGGCTCAGTGCCGCCTCATCGAGCAGCCCCATGGAGGCACAGAGCTTCAATCCGGGCGCACGGCGGGCTATACGTCGATAAAGCATGGCGAAGCGCTCGATATCGCGAGCCGGCACGCGCCGTCCGCTGGTTACGAGCGAAAGCCGCTGCACGCCGTGACGGTAAGCGGCATCGGTTATGGCGTCGAGTGTATCCTCACCGACTTCATCATAAACCTCCACGCCGGTGTGATGGCGTGCAGACTGGGCGCACCATTTGCAATCCTCGGAGCAGTGACCGGAACGGGCGTTGACGATAGAACATGTGTCGATATAGTTGCCGCAACGCTCGCGGCGTATGCGGTCGGCGGCGTCGCACAGCTGATCGGTTGTAGCCGTAGCATCAAGTTCCATTGCATCGTCGATGCTGACGGGGATTCCGCGCAGTGCCAGGGCAAGAGCGCTTTCAAGTTTTTCCATTGACGTTTTGTGAAAAATTTCTGCAAAGGTACGGCAGCATATCGCTACAACGGTTGCGGGTTAATCATATTTAACTATGCCGATGTAGCGCATGGCTTCGGGCATAACTATCTTTGTAGTCACAGCAAACCATAATACAGAATATTTCATGACCGGAAGAATTATCACCATATTTATCGCTTTGCTCATGACCGCCGCAACCGGAATTGCCGCAACGGTACATGACGACGGCAGCAACGTGGTTGTAGGTGCGGCTCGCACGTCGGAATACCTGCCAATGCTCAAAGGGAAGCGCGTGGCTCTGCTCAGCAATCATACAGGAATGGTGGGCAAAGAGCACACACTCGACCTGATGCTCCGCAACGGTGTGAACGTAACGACCATTTTCTCGCCTGAGCATGGATTCCGCGGCACGGCATCTGCCGGTGAACATGTCAGCAGCTCGCGCGACGAGAAGACAGGAATACCGATAGCATCGCTCTACAACGGGAAGACGCGCATGCCGGCACCGGAGGTGATGCGGAAGTTTGATGTGATCGTGTGCGACATACAGGATGTGGGACTGCGTTTCTACACCTACTACATCACCATGCTCGACCTGATGAATGCGGCAGCCGCACACGGCAAGGAGTTCATTGTTCTTGACCGTCCGAATCCCAACGGAATGACTGTCGACGGTCCGATACTCGACATGAAATTCGCATCGGGAGTGGGGCGTCTGCCGATACCGGTGCTTCACGGCATGACCCTCGGCGAGCTTGCCATGATGGCTGTCAGCGAGGGGTGGCTGAAAAATGGCGCCGACCTGCAGCTCAATGTGGTGGAGTGCGAGGGTTACACACATGCCACCCGCTATCGTCTGCCTGTGCCTCCGTCGCCAAATCTGCCCGACATGAAAGCGGTGTATCTCTACCCCTCGACATGCTTCTTTGAGGGCACGCCGGTGAATCTCGGACGCGGCACGGATATGCCTTTCACCGTCTACGGACATCCGGCGATCCCGCCCACAGGATTCAGTTTCACGCCACGCAGCCGCCAGGGCGCCAAGAATCCTCCCCAGGAGGGGAATCTATGCCATGGGCGCGACCTGCGCGATATTCCCGACGAGGATATCATAGCGCGCGGAGTGGATCTGTCGTACGTGATCGATGCCTACAAGGCGACGCGTCTCGGCAAGAAGTTTTTCAGCAAGTTTTTCGATCTCCTCGCCGGCACAGACTCCGTGCGTATCATGATAGAACGCGGCGCCACGGCTGACGAGATCCGTGCCACATGGGCTGATGACCTGCGTCGTTTCCGCGAGCGCCGCGCTCCATATCTCCTCTATCCGGAGGAGTGATCAGGAATAATGCCTATATCGGGGATGAGCAATCAGTATTGCTCGGCAGCCGAGGGGAAATCGCCTGACTTCACATCAGCCACGTAGTGTTCGAGTCCGTCGTTGATCACCGCTGCAAGGTCGGCGTAACGGCGCAGGAACTTGGGAGAGAAACCGTGGTTCATACCCATCATGTCCTGGAACACGAGGATCTGACCGTCGCAGCCGTTGCCGGCACCGATTCCGATGACGGGGCAGCTCACCTGCTGTGCCACTGCCGATGCAAGCGCCGCGGGAACTTTCTCGAGCACGATGGCGAAACATCCGAGCTCATCGAGCATACGCGCGTCGGAAATCAGCTTCTGCGCCTCGGCTTCCTCTTTGGCTCGCACATTGTATGTGCCGAATTTGTTGATGCTCTGGGGTGTCAGTCCGAGGTGACCCATGACAGGGATACCTGCGGAGAGTATGCGCTCCACCGACTCACGGATCTCCGAGCCACCCTCCATTTTCACAGCCTCGGCATTAGCCTCCTTCATGACACGGATAGCAGATGCAAGAGCCTCCTTTGAGTTGCCCTGATACGTGCCGAAAGGAAGATCCACGACAACAAGGGCGCGCTTCACGCCACGGACAACGCCGCGGGCGTAGATGATCATCTCGTCGAGAGTGATAGGAAGTGTGGTGGTGTTGCCCGCCATGACATTGGAGGCGGAGTCGCCGACAAGAATGAGATCGATGCCGGCACCGTCGACGAGCGTCGCGGTAGTATAGTCGTAAGCTGTCAGGCAAGCGATCTTCTCGCCGCGCTGCTTCATCTCGGCGAGACGCCGGGTGGTGACTTTCGGTTTCTGTTCTGTGTAAGTTGACATGAATAGCTTGTTTTTTTGAATGGGAACATATCAACTGACGCTCCCATGAAATTCGCTGCAAAGTTACACACAAAAACCATATCGGCAAACGGGTGCGCCAATACTGACACACCCGCCTGCTATATGATTCTGTAGAGTCCTGATTTATGGTATGGTAAGTAGGGTCAGAGATAGCGGTCGTCGAAGCGGTCGCTGACATCCTTGACCATCTGCTTGATCTCCTGTTCCTGTGCCCTGGGACAGATAAGGAGCGCGTCGCCCGAATCAGCCACGATATAGTCGTGAAGACCGGAGACAACGATCAGCTTCTCATTTCGCACAGCGAATATGTTGCCGGTGGAGGAGTAGGTTATGATGTTGCAGCGCTGGGTGACGTTGCCCTCCTCGGTCTTGGGAGAATGATCGTAGAGCGCGCCCCAGGTACCGAGATCCGACCAACCGAAGTCGACGCACTCAACATATACATTGGGAGCTTTCTCCATAATGGCGAAATCGACCGAGATATTTGGACATGCGGGGAAATGCTCGCGGATGAACTCAGCCTCAGCCGGTGTGCCGAACGCATCGACACCCTTGTCGAACTCGCGCGCAAGATCAGGCGCCAGATTGCGGAAAGCCTCCGCAATGGCACGCACGCTCCAGAGGAATATGCCGGCATTCCAGAAAAACTCGCCGGACTCGACGAACACGCGCGCTATCTCGAGGTCAGGCTTCTCGGTGAATGTCTTCACCTTGCTGATGCCCGGCTCCACTTCGGAACCTATCTGTATGTAGCCGTACCCTGTCTCCGGGCGAGTGGGGTGTATGCCGAGGGTAAGGAGCGCATCGTGGCTCTCGACGAACTCGAAGCCGCGGCGCACCGATGTCTGAAACTCGATCTCGTTAGTTATCAGATGGTCGGCAGGAGTAACAATCATGCTTGCCTGTGGGTCAAGCGCGAGAATGTGTGATCCTGCCCACGCTATGCAGGGGGCGGTGTTGCGTCGGCACGGCTCCAGCAGAATCTGCGACTCTTCAATGTCGGGGAGCTGCTCGCGCACGATGTGGGCATAGTCGGCATTGGTGACCACAAGTATGTTGGATGGTTCCACGAGTGGACGTATGCGGTCGAAAGTCATCTGCAGCAGAGTACGTCCTGTGCCGAAGAAATCGATGAATTGCTTGGGGAGCGACGTGCGGCTGTAGGGCCAAAAACGGCTTCCTACACCTCCGCACATTATCACGCAGTAGCGATGGGGATTGGTGTTCATGTCACGGTACGGATTGTGAATGTGTGCCGCTAAGTTAGCAAATTGCGCGAGAGTTGTCAAATGGTTATGTTATTTTAACAGAAATGCGACACCCCCGGATGCCGCTGTTGAAATAGCGGTCCGGGGGTGCCGGTACGTTATGTTTACGCTATGGGCGTGATTATTCGAGATCGCGCGGAATGGCTACAATCTTGAGATCCACACCGCGGATGAATCCGGTGATAGTATCGCGCACGTCGCCGGGGGTAACGTCGGCTTCGATGCGGCGCAGGGCGTTGAACACCGATGTGCCGGTCTGGTATACGTGACGGTATGCCTTCGCGATGTCGTCGATCTGGTCGTCAGTGAATCCACCCTTGCGGAGAATCACGGCATTGACACCGAAATATGATGCGGGATTATGCGCCATGATGACGTAAGGGGGCACATTGCCGGTGATGCGGCAACCACCCTTGATCAGCACCCAGTCACCTACCTTGGAATTCTCGTGGAGCATGACGCCCGACGAGAGGATGGTGCAGCGTCCGACGCGTGTATCACCGGCGATCGACACACCGTTGCCTATCACGCAGTGGTCGGCAAGCTCAGAGTCATGTCCGATGTGACTCTCAGCCATGATGAACGATTCGTTGCCAATGCGTGTGCCACCCTCGCTCTCAATGCCGCGGTTGATGATCACATGCTCGCGGATGACGTTGCTGTCGCCTATGTAGCAGTGTGTAGGCTGTCCTTTCCAACGGAAATCCTGCGGATCGGCACCGATTATTGAACCTTGATAGACACGGTTGTTGCGTCCCATGCGCGTGCCACGGATTATGCTCGTGTACGACATGATCTCACAGCCGTCGCCAATCTCCACATCGGCATCGATGTAGGCGAACGGATGGATGGTGACGCCGTCGCCTATCTTGGCGGCGGGGTCGACGTGTGCCAGTGGGCTGATGTTATTAGCCATAGTTTTTCAGAATTTAAGGATTCAAGATTAACGTCCGCCACCGAGTGACTGGTAGAGCGAGATCACAGCCTGCGCGCTGGCACGGCGGCACTCTATCTGTGCTGTCTGTGCGGCGAGAAGGCTCTGCTGAGCGGTCAGGACCTCAAGATAGGTGGTGGTGCTTCCGCCCCATGCGAGGAGCTCCTGGTTGATCTCCACAGCCTGGGCAAGAGCCTCGACCTGCTTGTCGACATAACCTATCTTCTCGGCATTCTTCTCATATACAGTGAGTGCGTCGCTCACCTCGGCTGCCGCCGACATGACGGCATACTCGAAGTTGTTGAGCGCCTGCTGCTGCTGAGCCTTGGCGGCTTTCAGACGCGCGATGTTGGCACCGCGGCTGAACAGAGGTGCAGTAAGCTGTCCGGCAAGCTGTATGAACCAGTCGCCGGGATTGGAGATGAACGAGCCGAGCAGGTTGGTGAAGCCACCGTTAGCCGAGATGTTGATGCTCGGATAGAATGCCGAGCGTGCACCTGCGGTGGTGTAATATGCTGCCGCAAGGCTCTCCTCTGCCGCGCGTACGTCGGGACGTGCGGCAAGCTCACGCATAGGCACGCTCTCGCGGCGTATTTCGGGAGCTACGAGCTTAGCATCGTCGCTAACCACCCATGTCTGCGGCATCACGTTCATGAGCAACGACATGGTGTTGTTCATCTCATGCAGCGATACCTCAATCTGGGTTATAGCGGCAAGAATGTTGTAATACTGCGCATTGCTCTGCACCACGGCAGCCTCGGTGACACGTCCTGCCTCCTTGAGGTCGCGCATGGTCTGTACGCTCTCCGCCCACAGCTCGGCTGTTGTGCGGTTGAGCTGCAGCTGGCTCTGTAGCGAGGCTATGGTGTAGTAGCAGTTGGCTACGGCACCTATGATCTGAGAGCGCACCGCCTGGCGGTAGTCCTCAGCCTGACGATAGGCTGCTGCGGCACCACGCTTTGTGTTCAGGATTTTTCCGAACACGTCGATCTCCCAGCTTGCGGCGAGCGGAATCTGGTATGTCCAGCCGAAATCGTTTGATGCATACTTCGCGCCGGCACCGTTGGGGGTGAAAGCGAGCGAGGGGAGATAGCTCAGCTTGGCGCCGAGGAGCTGCGCGTGGGCGATGTCGACATTGAGCTTGGCATTGGCGAGATCCTTGTTGTTGTCGAGAGCCTGGTATATGAGGTCGACAAGCACGGGATCGGTGAAAACAGCCTGCCAGCGGAGATTGCCGAAAGCCATCGAATCGATCTCCGCACAGCGTGCGGCGTCGTAGTCGGCGGTCAGCTGCGTGTCGGTAGGCATCTTGAACTTGCCGTACATGTTGCAGCCGGTCAGCGTAGCTGCAAGAGCTGTTGCAGCGGTTGCTGATATGATGATGTTTCTGATATTCATAATTTAATGGCTTAACGTGAATACTGCTCGATTTCGTTCTCGATGCCCTCGTTGTCGGTATCCTCCCACTTGAGCGGAGTGAAGCGTTCCTGGATAGCCTGGAAGATCACGAACAGAGCGGGAACTATGAAAATCTGGAGTATCATGCCTATGAGCATACCTCCGATCGAACCTACACCGAGCGCGCGGTTACCGTTCGCACCCACACCGTGGGCGAACATCATGGGCAGAAGACCGATGATGAGCGCGAGAGAGGTCATGAGAATCGGGCGCAGACGGGCTGAGGCACCCGCTACGGCAGCATTGACAATGCTCATGCCTGTGCGGCGGCGCTCAACGGCGAACTCAACGATAAGGATGGCGTTCTTGGCAAGAAGACCGATAAGCATGATGAGGGCAATCTGCAGATAGATGTTGTTGCTGATGCCGAATATCTGGGCGAAGATGAACGATCCCATAAGACCGAACGGAATCGAGAGGATAACAGCCCACGGAAGGATGTAGCTCTCATACTGTGCCGAAAGCAGGAGGTAGACGAACAGCAGACAGAGACCGAAGATGACTGCAGTGGCGCTGCCCGACGAATTGCCCTCCTCACGCGTCATGCCGGAATACTCGTAGCTGAAACCGCTGGGAAGAGTCTCCTTCGCAACACGTTCGATGGCGGCAAGCGCCTCACCTGAAGAATAACCAGGTGCCGGCTGACCGGTAACGGATATCGACTGGAACATGTTGAATCGGTTGAGAAGGTCAGGACCGTACACACGCTTGAGAGTCACAAAGTTGCTTATCGAAGCCATCTCAGAGCCGTTGCGCACCTTTATGGAGTTGAGTGTCTCGGGAGATACACGTGCATCAGGCGATGCCTGCATCATCACACGGTAGAGTTTACCGAATCGGTTGAAGTTGCTGACGTACATACCGCCGTAATAGCCCTGCAGAGTCGAGAGAATAGTCTGTGGCGACAATCCTGCCTGTTTAGCCTTAGCAGCATCGATATCAACCATATACTGCGGGAAAGTGGGGTTGAAGGTGGTGTATGCCATCTGGATTTCATCCTGCTGGTTGAGCTTACCGAGGAATCCCTGTACCACACCGAAGAAATCGTTGATATCTCCACCAGTACGGTCCTGCATTTTGATCTCAAAACCATTGGTCATGGAGTAACCGGAGATCATAGGAGGCGCAAACATCACCACAGTTCCATCCTTTACGGCTGTCATCATGGCATATAGCTGACCGAGTACCTGGTCGGAATTCTTTTCGCGTGCCGACCAGTCCTTGAGCTTGAGAATGAATGTACCATAAGTAGCACCCTGACCGGCGATGAAACTATAGCCATCGATCATCGTACGCGACTCGATCTCCGGAACCATTGCGAGTATGGAGTCAACCTTATTGAGGGTAGCACCGGTGCGCTCCTGTGATGTGCCCGGAGGCATGTTGACCATCACGAACAACGTACCGGTATCCTCGTTCGGAACAAGACCGGTAGGAGTGACACTCATAAGCCACACGAGAATACCTATCGCACCTGCTACAAACGCAATGCTAAGATATTTCAGACGGATGAACCATTTAGTTCCGACATTGTACTTAGCGAGCACACGCTCATAAGCGGCATTGAATGCCTTGTGGAAATTCGGGCTGAGAATGCCGAGCACGGTAACGACGCCGACAACTACGGCTATGGTGCTGAGGAGCACATTCTCGAAGTTATACCATCCGAGCACCATAAATGTGATGGTGGCGCAGAGAAGGAGGAAAGTGATTACCGGCGGCAGATCGAGCTTGAGGCGGAAACGCTTTTTGTATGCTCCTGCAACGGTCGATGCGGCAGCTGAATAAGCCTGTCCCATACGCTCCTTGAGCGATGCCTCGGAATTGTGAGGCTTAAGGAACACAGCACAGAGTGCGGGAGAGAGCGTGAGTGCATTGATAGCGGAGATACCGATCGACATCGCCATTGTCAGACCGAACTGCTGATAGAATATACCGCTGGTTCCTGGCATGAACGACACCGGAATGAACACAAGCATCATGACAAGCGTGATTGACACGATCGCACCACCGATCTCGCCCATTGCATCGATCGAGGCACGGCGCGCACTCTTGTAACCCACGTCAAGTTTGGCGTGTACCGCCTCCACGACGACTATCGCATCGTCGACCACAATCGCTATCGCAAGCACGAGAGCCGAGAGAGTGATGAGGTTGACAGAGAATCCTATAATCTTCATGAGGAAGAATGTACCTACAAGAGCCACCGGAATGGCTATAGCCGGGATAATAGTGGAGCGGAAGTCCTGAAGGAAGAGATAAGTCACGAAGAACACCAGGATAAATGCCTCGATAAGGGTCTGGATCACGTGGTGGATAGAGGCATAGAGGAAGTCGTTGTTGTTCATCGGCACTGCTACGCCTATGCCGGCGGGAAGCTCTTTCTTCATCTGGTCGATGAAGTCAAGACAGTCGTTGATGATGGCGGTAGCGTTTGAGCCTGCGGTCTGGAACACGATAGCCGTCACACCGGTCTTACCATTGTATTTGCCGTGGAAACCGTATGTCACGCGTCCGAGTTCAACCTCAGCAATATCGCCAAGGTGAAGCACCTCACCATTTGAGTTCGCACGTATAACGATATTCTCGAACTCCTCGGGCTGGGTCAGGCGTCCCTTGTAGCGCATTATATACTGGAAGCTCTGATCGCCCTGTTCGCCGAATGCACCGGGAGCTGCCTCTATATTCTGCTCTGCAAGAGCTGCGGCAACATCGGTAGGCATAAGATTATACTGCGCCATGACGTCTGGTTTCAGCCATATACGCATGGAGTAGTCAGCGCCCATCACCATAACATCGCCCACGCCTGATATACGCTGCATCTGTGGAACGACGTTGATCTTCATGTAGTTTTCTATGAATGGCTCGGAATAGCGTCCATCCTCGTCGTAAAGTGTCACACCGAGAAGCATGGAAGTCTGACGTTTCTGTGTGAGCACACCCACCTGTGTTACCTCAGCGGGAAGAAGGCTCTGTGCCTTAGCCACACGGTTCTGCACGTCGACGGCTGCCATGTCGGGGTCAAATCCCTGTTCGAAGTAGACGTTGATTGTAGCGGAACCGGTATTGGTGGCTGTCGACTCCATGTAAGTCATTCCTTCGGCACCGTTGATTGATTCCTCAAGAGGGGCGATTACAGAGTTGAGCACAGCCTGTGCGTTTGCTCCCGTATAGGTTGTAGATACCTGTACGGTAGGTGGTGCGATATCGGGATACTGGGTGACCGGCAGAGACATTAGTCCGATCAGACCGAGCAGCACGATGAATATCGAGATAACCGTCGAGAGCACCGGGCGGTTAATGAATGTATCTAATTTCATAATGCCTGCAATTAATGCGATTGTTTGATTAGCTTATGTGAGGAGAAAGATAGCAGAGTAGGGCTGGCGTCTCACTGCTGGGGAGCGGCAGGTGCCTGCTGAGGAACAGTAGCGTCGACAGGATTGATGGTCATGCCGTCGCGGAGACTTGTGCCGACACCCTGTGTGGCGATGCGGTCGCCGGGCTTGAGTCCGGATGTCACTACATAGGTCTTGCCATCGTTGATGGGATTGACAGTGATGGGGGCTGACTTGATGATATTTGAATCATTCAGCACATACACGAAGCGGCGGTCCTGTAGCTCGTAAGTGGCGCTCTGGGGTATGACGAGCACGCTATCCTCGTTGAGGGGCATGACGATATTGCCTGTGGAACCGCTGCGGAGCATCCCTGTGGGGTTGTCGAATATAGCGCGCACGCTTGCAGCACCTGTATTGTTATCGATCACACCTGAAACTGTTGCAACTTTGCCGGTAGTGGGGTACGTGGTGCCGTCGGCGAGTCGGAGTGTCACCTCAGGCATAGCCTCGATAGCAGCCTTGATAGAGCGCTGACCGTTGTTGGAGAGGTCGAGGATATCTTTCTCGGTAAGCGAGAAGTAGGCGTAGACCTGCGAGTTGTCGCTGACAGTGGTCAGAGGCTCTACCGATGAGGGTGATGCAAGCGATCCCTCGCGGTTGGGGATTGTTCCTACAACACCGTCGGACGGAGAGGTTACCACTGTGTACGAAAGATTCTTCTTTGCGTTCACAAGCTGTGCCTGTGCCTGTGCCAGCTGTGCCTTGGCGGTCTGAAGCTGGTTGTCGGCGAGCTGCCATTCATACTGGCTTATGATGTTCTTCTCGTACAGACGACGCTTTGTGTCGGCGGTCAGTTGCGCTGTGGCAAGCGCTGTATTTGCAGCATTTACGGCTGCCTGTGCCTGTTCTACAGCGGCGTTGAACTGCACCTGGTCAAGTGTGAAAAGCACCTGACCTTTTTTCACCTGCTGACCTTCGTCGACATGCACCTTTGTGATGAATCCGCTAACCTGGGGGCGGATAGCGATGTCAGTCTTACCCTTGATAAGCGCGGGATATGTGCTTTCAAGCTGAGAGCTCGTGGGCTGGAGAGTGAGAGTTGCGATGGATGGGGCGGGAGCCTGATGCTGCTGCTGGCCGCCACCGCATGATGTGGTGATCACCAGAGCTGTGCCGGCAAGAACCATGCCTGCGGCTTTGAAAACGCTTGCGTTCATAAATTTTTCCTTAAACATATACCTTTGTTACCAATATTTCATTGTTGAGTGATAAGCCGCAATCGTGCGGCTATATTTTTCAGGGTGCAAAGTTAATCAATATTTTGCGCGCGAAAAAACGGGCGGACGCTTAAAGAGCTTCCGCATTAAATATCCTTAACAAGATTGGTAAATTTTTCCAATATTGGCGAATTAGTGAACAATTCAGCCAACAGTTTTTCATAGCTCTACGTGAGGGTTTCAGCGTCGGGCGGCAAAAAACGAGGTGACAAGAGCCGCACATTCGTCGGCAAGCACTCCTGTTGTGACAGTGGCACGCGGATGGAACGGACGATCAGTGTAGACACTATAGCCTCTCTTCGGGTCAGGAGCGCCTATGACAATTCGCTGAAGCTGGCTCCACCCTATCGCGCCGGCACACATCAGACATGGCTCGACAGTCACATAGAGCGTGGCTTTCTGAAGGTATTTGCCGCCGAGGGTCTGCGCCGCCGCCGTGATAGCCTGCATCTCGGCGTGGGCTGTGACATCGGTAAGTGTTTCCGTAAGGTTATGTCCCCTGCCGATCACTCTGCCTCCGGCTATGATAACCGCCCCGATAGGTACCTCGCCCTGTGCGGCAGCCGCGCGCGCCTCCTCAATGGCGAGACGCATATAGCGGCAATCCTCCTCATACTGCTGCTGAGGTGTCAATCTCTCGATGTTGTTCATTTTGATAGCTGAATGGTGAGCTGCTCGTCGGCGGCTATGACTTCGGGAAATTCCTCACGCGCCTGGCGAACAAGTATATCGACGTCGGTATAACGGTTGGAGTAATGTCCTATTATGAGAGTACCTGCGCCAGCCATACGGGCTATGCGGGCAGCTTCGCGGGCGGTGGAGTGTCCGCGTTCGCGAGCCTTATCGGCGAGAGAGTCATCGTAGGTCGCCTCATGGTAGAGATAGTCGACTCCGGCTACAACCCGGGCTGTTTCCTCGGTAAACATAGTATCGGAGCAATAGGCATAGCTGACAGCCGGCGACGGGGGAAGCGTCAGGCGTTCATTAGGCACTACAGTGCCATCCTCACGCACATAATCGGCACCAGCTTTAATATCGTTGAGACGGCATACAGGTATACCGTAGAACTTAGCCATATCGGGACGGAGATGCCGCGGTCCCTGCTTCTCGCGGAATATGTAACCGTAGCATGGCACACGATGCCTCAATGGAAAAGCATGTACCGTGAGCGCATGATCCTCGTAAAGCAGCCCGCCATCGCCCTCCACAGCATGATAATTGATGGTAAACGATGTCTCGCGGCAGAAATAGTCGGTTATCGACCGTATGATCTCCACCCCGTCAGCCGGCATCCATACGTCGACAGAGCCTCCTTTGCCGTGCAGATCAAGTGTGGAAAGCAGTCCCGGCAGACCGAACACATGGTCGCCATGCATGTGCGAGATGAATATGCGCGATATGCGCGAGAAATTCATGTGCATGCGCCGCATCATAGCCTGTGCGCCCTCACCGCAGTCGATCATAATCAGCTGACCACGGAAATTCAGTACCTGACACGACGGATTGTGGCGTGTCGAGGGGGTTGCCGAACCGCATCCCAGTATGTTGAGGTCGAATTGTGGCATCAGTTCAGGATAATGTGAGTCCGTCGACAGCAAGGAGCCGCCCTTGCAGCTCATCGAGCGCATCGGCGGGAATCGTCAAGGTTATGGAGCAGGTGTTGTCAAACGTCTGCGATACTATTCGCCCCACGGATGATTTCAACAGCTGCATCACAGGATTTACCGACTGATAGGGGAATGTGAACGACAGCTGGGCCATCTCGTGCGCCGTGATCTTCTCCGCGGCTTCGAGCGCCAGGCGTGCAGCCTCCTTATAGGCAACGATGAGTCCGGAGGTGCCGAGTTTTATTCCGCCGAAGTACCGCACCACTACTACCAGAAGATTCGTCAGCCCTGCCGAGCGTATGGCACCGAGTATGGGGCGTCCGGCGGTGCCCGACGGCTCGCCGTTGTCAGAACTCAGATATTCGTTTCCGTCGGCACCGAGGATATACCCCCAGCAGACATGGCGCGCGTCGTGATACTCGTTAGCCATGCGCTTCACCGTAGCCTTTGCCTCATCGGCGGTTGAGACCGGAAAAGCGAAAGCCAGGAAACGGCTCATTTTCTCGCGGTACACCCCTTCGGATGGCGCGGCTATGGTCGTGTACTGGCTTCCCATTCGCTATCCTGATAATTTATGGCTTTCAGACTATGAGCATTGCGTCGCCGTAGGCTCCGAAACGGTATTTCTCCTTTATAGCCTCATCGTAAGCCTTCATGACGAGATCGTAGCCACCGAAAGCGGCAGTCATCATCAGCATCACGGAGTAAGGAAGGTGGAAATTGGTGACCAGAGCGTCGGTGACAGTGAAATCGTAGGGGGGAAAGATGAATTTGTTGGACCATCCGGAGAACGTCTTCATGTGTCCGCCCATGCTCACGGCGCTCGCTATGCCGCGCAGCACGGAGGTTCCGACGGCACATACGCGGTGCTCGCGGTCTTTCACACCATTCACCATGTCGACAAGAGCCTGCGTGATCTCCATCTGCTCGGAGTCCATGCGATGTTTGGTCAGATCCTCGACATCGATCTCGCGGAAATTGCCAAGACCACTGTGAACGGTCATGAATGCCTGATGAACACCTTTGATCTCCAGACGTTTCAACAGCTCGCGGCTGAAGTGCAGACCTGCTGCGGGAGCCATGACCGCTCCCTCCTTGTCGGCAAAGATTGTCTGGTAACGCTCGGCGTCGTCAGGCTCCGGCTCGCGCTTGATATATTCAGGGAGCGGAGTCATGCCCATCTTGAAGAGGGCTGCCTTGAACTCATCGTGGGGACCGTCGTAGAGAAAACGGAGCGTGCGTCCGCGGGAGGTGGTGTTGTCTATCACCTCGGCTACCATCGACTCATCCTCACCGAAGTAGAGCTTGTTGCCGATACGTATCTTGCGTGCCGGTTCCACGAGCACATCCCAGAGCTTGTTGTCGGCGTTCAGCTCGCGGAGCAGGAACACCTCGATGCGTGCGCCGGTCTTCTCCTTATTGCCGTAGAGACGCGCGGGAAAAACCTTCGTATCGTTGAACACGAATATGTCACCATCGCCGAAATAATTGATTATATCCTTGAATATACGGTGCTCTATCTCACCAGTGGCGCGGTTGAGCACCATCATGCGCGATTCGTCACGGTTCTGCACCGGGCGGTCGGCAAGCAGTTCTTCGGGCAACTTGAATTTGAATTGTGATAGTTTCATATCGTGTCAGTCTTAGCTATTCGTTTCTTCTTTTAGTTTAGTTCCTCCGGGGAGCTCCTCGGGCATCTCTATCTCCACCTCGGCGAGAAAAGATGTGATATCGTCGATAGTCATGCACCGGTCGATGACGGCGTCTCCCACACGCGTGCGGCGGAGTGCCGTCAGGTGTGCGCCTGAACCAAGTGCTTCGCCGATGTCGCGGGCAAGAGCGCGGATATATGTTCCTTTGCCGCACACCACACGCACGACTATCTGCGTCGGCTCAAAGCTCAGCAGCTCTATCTCGTCTATGACGAGCACCTTCGGTTTTAGCTCGACATCATGACCCTTGCGAGCCATGCGGTATGCACGGTGTCCGTCAACCTTGCAAGCCGAGAACTTCGGTGGCACCTGCTCGATGCGTCCGTGGAATCTGGCGAGCGCTTCCTCCACAGCCTCACGGGTGATATGCTCCGTAGGGTATGTGGCGTCGATCTCGGTCTCCAGGTCGAACGACGGGGTTGTAGCCCCGAGGGCTATCGTGGCAATGTATTCCTTCACACCCGCCTGCAGTGAGTCGATGAGTTTGGTAGACTTGCCTGTCACCACCACCATCACTCCGGTTGCCAGAGGATCGAGCGTGCCGGCGTGACCCACTTTCATCTTCTTTAGGTACATGCGGCGGAGGAGTATGCTACGTATACGCTTGACGACATCAAACGAGGTCCAGCCCAACGGCTTGTCAACGTACAACGTCTCCCCTTCCAGAAAGTTCATGGATCTCACCATATCAGGCATATAAGTCCGACAACAACACAATAGACCGCAAACCACTGCAGCTTGCCGCGCTTCACTATGTCGATCATCCACCGGCATGCGGCACATCCTACAAGGAACGCAGCCACGAATCCTATGGCAAGAGGAACTATGCCTACGCCTGTAGCCATTGCCGATGTACCCTCAGCCATATCCATGATGCTGAGGATCGCCTCGCCGAGTATGGGGATAACTACCATGAAAAACGAGAACTTAGCCACCTGCGCCGGGCGTCCGCCAAGCGTAAGTCCGGTAGCTATCGTAGTACCTGAGCGGCTGAGTCCGGGAAGTATCGCTATAGCCTGTGCAACACCCATTGCAAGTGCCGTGAACCAGGTGATCGAGCGGTATCCTTCGGGATCATCCGGATCCTTAGGTGCGGTATCAACATCACCGGCACGGCGGCGGTAGCTTGCAAAGGCAAGGAGCCCGGCAGTGATGATAAGACATGTACCGACAATCGTCAGTCCACTACCGAAGAAACTCTCCACGACAGGTTTGAATGCAAGTCCTATTATCGCTACGGGGACACATGAGAGAAGTATCTTCCAAACGTAGACCGTACGCTCGTCACGGCGCATTGTGAAGAATGAGGTGCATAGCGGCACAAACTCACGCCAGAGCACCACGAGAGTGCTGAGCACTGTAGCTACATGAAGCGCGGCGTCAAATTCCAGAGCCTCGGCGCCGGCAAGTTTCAATCCAAGTATCTCACGGCATATCTCCAGATGTCCGCTTGAACTTATCGGAAGATATTCGGCAAGCCCCTGGACTATGCCGAGTATGAGTGCGTCAAGCCAATCCATTATCCTTCGCTTTCGGTTTTACGTTTCTTTCTGCCACCCCACATTATGGCGAAGCCCATGAAGAGGAAGCCGAGAAAAGCTATTGTCGGACCCACCACAATGCGGCGGGTTGAAAATACATCGGGATTGAATTCTGTTTCGGTCGAGGGTGCACCGGTCATCAGCAGGAAACCTCCTACTATCATTATTCCTGCTACACACATCAGCAGGAAATTCATGCGCACCAACGGAAACTGCGAGCGGTTCTCGCGTTCCATATCGGCAGACTGTTGTTTATTATCCATTTCGGTTGGAATTTACTTTCTGAATTGATTAACTCTCAGGCGTCAGGCAAACATCTTGTCGTAGCCGAGCCGGAGATATTTGTTGGAGGCAAGCCATGCCGACGCCGCACATATCACTATTCCGGCAACAAACACACATGCCATTACCATTGCGGCGCTCTGCCATGTCAGCAGACCAAGTATCTGCTCATCCACACGCGATACATAGAAAAGCACGCCCGACAGCGCCATAAGCGCTATCAGCCCAGCTATTATTCCATTGATTATGCTTGAGATTATGAACGGACGGCGTATGAATCCCGCTTTTGCACCGACAAGCTTCATGGTGTGGATGGTGAATCGGCGTGCATAGACAGTGAGACGCACGGTATTGTTGATCAGCACAAACGAGATCAGCAAAAGTGCCGCAGCCACTATCACCAGCACCAGAGCCAGCGAACGCATAGTGGCATTTATGGAACGCACCATATCGGCATGAAGGCTCACCTCAGCCACTCCGGGCATGCGTTCAACCTCAGTAACAACTTTCTGCAGTAGCTCCGGGTCGGCATATTCCGACGTGACGCCTATCTCTATCTCGGCGGCAAAAGGATTTATGCCCAGAAGCTCGGTGTCATCCCCGCCATCGCCCATCTGCTGCCAGCGGCGCATGACGTCGTCGGCCGACGAATATGTCAGCCGTGCAGTATAATCAGCCTTTCCGAGTGTCGATTTCAGATGCTCTGTCTGTGCCGGAGTTATATCATCGGCAAGCATCACCACAAACCCCACCTGCTGGCGAATGTCAGTGCTCACACGGTGGGCGGCTATGCCAAGCAGCCCTACTATTCCGAGAATTATCAGCACCAGCGCCACACTCACCACGGCTGTGGCATGAGTGCTCAGAAGCGGAAGGCTATGGTGGCTCTTTTTGCTCATAGGCTGCAAAATTACAACTTTCACAACCCCTTTGTCAAGACTTTAACATATTTAAACTACATTACCATTCTGTTTGCAATGGCATGTGTCAATATGATCATTTTCTACTCGTCGATGGAGTAGTTAAGGAAGTCGACAAGGGGGGCGAGGATGCGGAAAAGTTCGGAGGCATGAATATACCAGTCGGGATCGGCGAAGAATTCGGGCGTACATGGATGGAAACGCCCATACTCCTTAAGTCGCAGGAATTCCGCCTGCGGATGATCCTTTTCCCAACCTTTCGGAATGGTCTTCAGCTTGTCGCCGAGCCAGCCGGGAAATTCGCGTTCAAGTTCGGGAGCATCGGTTATGGCGGTAAATTCCTCTATATTGTCGACTATGGCATGTCGCAGTTTGGCGAGCACGGGAGCCTGCGGACACCATAGACCGCCGTAAAGTCCCGACTGGCGCTGATCCACACCTATCTGGATATAGAAGCCCGCATGATCACTCTTTCTGCCATACGGACTTATGGCTGCCGAGAAATACGTCTTGAACGGTGTCTTGTCGGGTGAGAAACGTGTATCACGATATATGCGGTAGACAGCAGAACGCGCCGTCTGGTGCGCCAATTGAGGGCACCAGCGGCACATTTCAGCTATGAGTCTGTCAAGGTCGGCAAGCCAAAGCTCACGCAGACGGTCATACTCCGCACGATGGGCGGCAAACCATGGACGGTTGTTGTTCAGGGCAAGCTGACCGAGAAAATCGTACAGTTCGGGGATGTAGCTCATCACTTCACCACAATGTTGACAATCTTGCGGGGAACTACAATAACCTTCACTATCTCCTTACCCTCGATCCATTTCGCTGCTCCGGGTGCGGCAAGGGCTGTAGCCTGTACCTGATCGGATGGCATATCGGCGGGCACCTCGATATTGAAGCGTGCCTTTCCGTTGAACGACACAGCGTATGTCACCGAATCCTCACGGAGCCACTGCTCGTCGTGCACAGGCCATGCGGCATCGCAAACGGTGCTGTCGTTGCCCAGCACATGCCAAAGCTCCTCACTCACGTGCGGTGCAAACGGAGCCAGCAGCACAACAAGCTGCGAGAGAACCTGCCTGTTGTGGCATTTGAGCTGTGTAAGCTCATTGACGCATATCATGAATGCCGCTACCGAAGTGTTGAACGAGAATGCCTCAATATCGGCTGTCACTTTCTTTATAAGCTTGTGGATCGATTTAAGCTCGTCGCGTGTAGGCTCGCCGTCGGTAAGGAGAAGTTCGTCACCACGGTAGAAGAGGTTCCACAACTTGCGGATAAAGCGGTTCACACCGTCAATACCGTTTGTATCCCACGGTTTGCTCTGCTCCAGCGGACCGAGGAACATCTCGTAGAGACGAAGCGTGTCGGCACCGTAGCGCTCAACGATATCATCGGGATTAACCACGTTGAACATCGATTTCGACATCTTCTCCACGGCGTAGCCGCACACATAGCGTCCGTCCTCAAGGATGAACTCGGCATCGGCAAACTCAGGGCGCCATGCGCGGAAGCGGTCAAGATCGAGCAGGTCGTTGCTTACTATGTTGACATCCACATGTATCGGTGTTACATCGTAGTTTCCTTTAAGTCCGGCGCTTACGAATGTGTTGGTATCCTTTATGCGGTACACAAAGTTGCTCCTGCCCTGGATCATGCCCTGGTTCACGAGCTTGCGGAAAGGCTCAGCCTCGCACACGATGCCGAGATCATAGAGGAACTTGTTCCAGAAGCGGGAATAGATCAGGTGGCCTGTGGCATGCTCCGTACCACCTATATAGAGGTCTACGTTGCGCCAGTAGCTGTCGGCTTCCTCCGATACCAGACGGTCATTGTTCTTCGGATCCATGTAGCGCAGATAGTATGCCGACGATCCTGCAAATCCGGGCATGGTGCACAGCTCTATGGGATAACCTTCAGGAGTATTCCAGTTTTTAGCGCGTCCGAGAGGCGGCTCACCTGTCTCTGTGGGAAGGAATTTATCCACTTCCGGCAGAAGCAGCGGCAGGCAGCTCTCATCCATCATGTGTGGTATGCCGTCCTTATAATATACCGGGAACGGCTCGCCCCAGTAGCGCTGACGGCTGAATATGGCATCGCGCAGACGGTAGTTGACCTTGACCTTGCCGATACCTTTCTCAGCTATGAATTTTTTGGTAGCAGCGATAGCATCCTTCACCTCCATACCGTCGAGACAAAGACCCTCGCCGCAGCTGTTGATCATCTTGCCGCTCTTTGCATCGAAGCTCTGCTCGCTCACGTCGGCACCCTCAATGAGCGGAATTATGGGAAGATCGAACTTGCGTGCAAAAGCGTAGTCGCGGCTGTCGTGTGCAGGCACAGCCATGATGGCTCCCGTGCCGTATCCTGCAAGCACATAGTCGCTCACCCACACCGGAATTTTCTTGCCTGTGAGAGGATTTACAGCGTATGCACCGGTAAACACACCCGTCACTTTCTTATCGATCATGCGCTCACGCTCGGTCTTGTGGCGGATACTTTCCTTATATTCATCGACTGCGGCGCGCTGTTCAGGAGTAGTCACCGCATCGACATACTCGCTCTCAGGAGCAAGAACCATGAATGTCACTCCGAACACCGTGTCGGCACGTGTGGTGAATATCTCCAGAACCACGTCGCTGCCATCTATCGGGAAACGCATCTCGGCACCCTCGGAGCGTCCTATCCAGTTGCGCTGAGTCTCCTTCAGCGATTCTGTCCAGTCTATAGTGTCAAGACCGTCGAGCAGACGCTGGGCGTAAGCCGACACGCGCAGACACCACTGGTACATAAGTTTCTGCTCCACAGGATAGCCGCCACGGATCGACACACCCTCGCTCACCTCATCGTTGGCGAGCACCGTGCCGAGTTTCGGACACCAGTTGACCATTGTGTTGCCAAGGTAGGCTATACGGTAGTTCATCAGCACATCGGACCGGCGCTTCGCATCCATACCGTTCCACTCATCGGCGGTGAATGTCATCTCCTCGCCACATGCCGCGTGGATACCTTCAGTACCGTGGGCGGCGAAATGAGCCTCAAGATCGGCTATCGGACGTGCTGCGTCAGCCTCAGTGTCGTAGTATGAATTGAACATCTGTATGAACGCCCACTGTGTCCATTTGTAATAGTCGGGCGAACAGGTGCGCACCTCGCGATCCCAGTCGTAGCAGAATCCTATCTTGTCAAGCTGCGAGCGGTAGCGGTTGATGTTGTTCACAGTCGTCACCTCGGGATGCTGACCTGTTTGTATGGCATACTGCTCAGCGGGAAGTCCGTAGGCATCATATCCCATGGGATGAAGCACGTTGAAGCCCTGCAGACGCTTGTAGCGCGAATATATATCGGAAGCGATGTAGCCTAACGGATGACCGACGTGCAGACCTGCGCCCGAAGGATAGGGGAACATATCGAGCACGTAGAATTTCGGACGTGTCTTGTCGATCTCCGTGCGGTATGTATGGTTTTCTTTCCAATACTGCTGCCAGCGTGATTCTATATCTTTGTGATTGTATTCCATTTTATATTCTGTTTTTCTATTTTTTCGTTTTTAGCTGTATTATGTCATGACATGGAGAGCATACGCTCTATCGGGCGGCGTGCGCGTTGGGCTGTGGCGGCATCAACCTCCGTGCGCGGCGACATGTCGCGCAGAGCGTCGCGCAGCTTGCGGAGAGTATTCAGCTTCATGAACGAGCACTCGT
Source organism: uncultured Muribaculaceae bacterium (assembly GCA_910587425.1). GTDB lineage: Bacteria > Bacteroidota > Bacteroidia > Bacteroidales > Muribaculaceae > Paramuribaculum. The sequence continues at coordinate 14,434 of CAJUKU010000011.1, read as the reverse complement.
TGCATCCGCATGTGGAGTCGTGTGGCGGCACGGCGATGAATGTCTTGTCCGGACAGCTGAGGCGCATCTGATGCAGAATGCCGCTCTCGGTAGCCACTATAAACTCCTTCTCATCGCTCTCACGGGCATAGTCGAGCAGCACTGCCGTAGAGCCTGTCACATCGGCTATGGCACGCATCGGACCTGTGCATTCCGGATGCACCAGGATCTTCGCCCCGGGATGCTGACGTTTCAGTTCGGCTGCCTTCTCGACCGAGAAGCGCTCATGCACATGGCATGCACCGTCCCACAGCACCATCTCGCGCCCGGTAAGGCTATTTATATATGATCCAAGGTTGCGGTCAGGACCGAATATTATCTTTTCATCCTCTGGCAGCGCTTTCACTATCTTTAGGGCATTGCCGGAGGTGACCACTATATCTGTGAGGGCTTTTACGGCTGCCGATGTGTTCACATAACTTATCACCGTATGCCCGGGGTGTGCCTTTATGAAAGCCTCGAACTCTGCGGCAGGACAGCTGTCGGCAAGCGAGCAACCCGCTTCGGGATCCGGCTCGAGAACCGTTTTCTCCGGACAGAGTATCTTTGTAGTCTCAGCCATGAAATGCACGCCGCACACCACCACAACCGGTTCGCTCAACGTTGCGGCAATGCGTGCCATCGCGAGTGAATCACCTATATGGTCGGCTATGTCCTGGATCTCGGCAGGTTGGTAATAATGTGCCATGATGACAGCATTACGCTCTTTCTTGAGCTTCAGGATCTCATCTATGAGTTCCTTCTCCGCTGCATTCTTAACAGCCATTTCTTTATTTTTAAATTTGAAAATTTTGAAAAAAATCAATCAGAAAGAAGAATAACAATGGATGTAAATAACACCAATAACTTTTTGGGCGATAACTTGCAAATATGGGTTATTGGATAAAAGGAACATTGTTATGAACCTTTATTTACATCCGCCAATGCTATCATTCAGACTTTTATGTATGTTATCAACACTGTGTTAATAATCTGCAAAGTTAATAACTTTAATCGATATTTGTGCCCTTGGCAGGTGAATAACATGTGTGATTCCGCTGAAAAGAGCTTTGAAAGATTCATGATTACTTTTTTTGTATTGCGCCGGAAACTTATATACGGCGCTGTGTGGCAGAGTTGCAAATAAATCTGTTGATTTTCTTTCATTATGTTTTGAACAGTTATTGACACCTTTTTCAACACATGTTGATATATGCCGCACACCTCCGCCTGTATGCCTGTTATGGCATATGGCGGAGGTGTGCGTATTTTATTGTACAGTCGTATTTTAAACCATCATTCTTTTATTCCGTAAGCGAGATCGCCGGCATCGCCCAGACCCGGCACTATGTAGGAATGGGTGTTTATTTCATCATCGATAGCTCCTACCCATAGAGTGGTGCGGTCGGAAGGGAATGTGCGCTCCACATATTCTACCGCCACTTTGGAAGCAACGACAGAAGCCACATGTATATGCGCAGGCTCCCCCTTGGTCAGCAGCGCACGGTAACTGAGTTCCATCGATGCTCCGGTGGCGAGCATCGGGTCAGTTATTACAAGTGTCTTTCCATCCAGACGTGGCGATGCGAGATATTCTATGAACACATCGAAATTTTCCTTTTCCTTGTATTTGCGGTAAGCCGATACAAAGGCATTCTGTGCACGGTCGAAAAACGAAAGGAAACCTTCGTGGAAAGGTATGCCTGCCCGGAATATTGTGGCGAGCACCACCTGACTGTCGATCATGTGGCATTTTGCTGTTCCGAGCGGTGTTGTCACATCTGTCAGTTTATAATCGAGCGTGCGGCTTATCTCATAAGCCATGATCTTGCCGATGCGCTGCAGATTGGTGCGGAAACGCAGCGGGTCACTCTGTATGTCGACGTCGCGCAGTTCTGCCATATACTGGCTCACGAGCGACGGAGTATCATCGAAATTTATTATTTTCATTACCTTTTGTTATTTTTTCTTGTTGCCGTAAGGATCAAGTTCCGGACGCAGACGCAATGTTTTCTCAACCGCCTGCTCATGTCGCCAGGCATCTATCTTAGCCTGGTGACCAGATAGAAGGACTTCGGGGACGCTCCATCCGTTATACTCTGCCGGACGTGTATAGTCGGGCGGTGCGAGCAGTCCGTCCTGAAAAGAGTCGGAGAGTGCGCTCTGTTCGTCGCCTATGGCTCCGGGAATCAGACGCACTATGGCATCGGTGATTATCACCGCCGGCATTTCGCCACCGGTGAGCACATAATCGCCCACTGAGATCTCACGCGTGATGAGATGGTCGCGTATGCGCTGGTCGACCCCCTTGTAGTGTCCGCAGAGTATTATGATATTTTCCGACATCGACAGGGAGTTGGCTATAGGCTGATCAAAGCGTTCGCCGTCGGGCGAGGTGTATATGACCTCATCATACTCCCTTTCGGAGCGCAGGGCTGCTATGGCGCGGTCGACAGGTTCGATCTGCATGACCATTCCCGCTCCTCCTCCGAAAGGATAGTCGTCGACCTTGCGGTGTCGGTTGGTGGTGTAGTCACGGAGATTGTGGATGTGTATGTCAACGAGTCCCTTGTCAATGGCACGCTTTATTATGGAGCAGCCGAAAGGACTCTCAAACATCTCCGGGAGCACCGTAAGTATGTCGATTCTCATTGCTGGTAGTTTTTTAATGTCTGATTTAGACTTTCAGTAATCATAGCCTTGAGTTCAGGTGGATCCAAGACTGTTATTTTCGGACCGTACGAGAGAAGTTCCTGCACGAAGTCGGGAGTGAGCTTCAGCTGATAGCTGAATACGGAATAGGTGTCGTGCACCATCTCCTGCTGTGACGAGTGAAGTGGCAGTGCACGGAAATACTTAGCCTGCCGCGGATCTGTCCGTAGCCGCACTCTTTTAGCCTCACCCTGTGAGAATATGATACCGAACGAGTCGGCGAAGTAGGTCTCGGCATCAAAGTCGGAGGGAATGGTGAAACTGTCGGTCGACAGCTCGACATCGCTCATTCGGTCAAGTGCATATGTCTTTATGGCATTGTCGCGCACATTGCGCCCTGTCACGTACCAACGCTGGCGGAAGAGCTTAAGGAAATAAGGCTCAACGACCACACCGGTGGTTGGATTCGTGCGTGTATATGGAGCGTAAGTGAAACGCAATGGTTTAGATTCCTTGATCGATGTTATCACTGCGGCAAGATGCAGGCGTGCTGATGGCACATCCTCCACAAAAATGCGGTGGGATATATCGCGCACATCTGTAAGGGCGTTGGTTATCGAAGCTGAACTGAGCATTAGATCCGTGACGCTTTCAAGATGCTCGTCGCCACCGTCGTCGATATAGTATTCGTAGGTTGCAGGATTACACTCTATGTTGATCTTGAATATATCCTGTATGGCTATGCGGTAATTGTAGAATGTACGGCGTGCAAGTGGTTCGCCGTCGGCTACTTCAGCTCTGCGCCACAGGTCGTCGAGCGTCTGTCGGCTGATGCTTCCGTGCTGGCGGATGGTATCGATGATCCAGATGTATCGGCTAAACAGATTGCGTGGCATAGCTTGTTGATTTTATGGATGTCAGATAGAGTCCCGCCATAGTCAGGAGGGCATTGATGAGAAGCAGTTCGAATCCGGTCTCATATCCCCATTGACGGAGCATTAGTTGTGTCACTCCCCACGATGCGACAGGAGCGGCTATGCATACGAACGGTACGAGGGCATCGCGTACCGGACGCCGTGAGGCGAGCCCGTAAGCGAACAGCCCGAGTATCGGACCGTAGGTGTAGGAGGCAAGTGTGTAGACCGCGCTTATGGCATCGTCGTTGCTGAGATGATGGAATGCAATGATGAAAGCGCCCATGAGGGCTGCCATGAGCAGATGTACGAGCCGCCGCACACGACTGAGCTGTTTCTCCTCCCACCGTTCGCGACCGTTAAGTATGTCGACTGTGAACGATGTGGTAAGTGATGTCAATGCCGATCCGGCAGCCGAGTAGCTTGCTGATATAAGTCCTACGACGAATATTATCCCCACCACTATCGGCATCGATTCATGCGATGCTATAAGCCCGAAGAGTTCGTCGGATTTCTCAGGCATCTCTATTCCGGTGCTTTCGGCATATATGACGAGCATAGTACCGAGTATCAGGAACATCGCGATAATAAAAAACTGCATGACAGAACTTACTATCATGTTTTTACGCGACGAGCGTGAGTCGGCACACGAAAGATGCCGCTGCATCATGTCCTGATCGAGTCCGTTGGTAGCTATGGCGAGGAATATTCCTGCAATGAACTGTTTCCAGAACCATTGCCCCGACATAGGGTCTGAGAAATGGAATGCCTTGGAAGTGGCATGTCCCGACACTGCATCAGCCACCTCTTTCGGACCCATACCGAGATTAGTGGCGACAAACCAGATGCTGAGCGTCACCGAGCCTATCAGACATAGGCTCTTGAGCAGATCGGTCCATATCAGCGCTTTCACTCCTCCGCGGGCTGTATATAGCCATATCAGGGCTACGGTTACAAGCACATTAAGCTCGAACGGTACACCCAACGGGCGGAAAACAAGTATCTGCAGCACGGCGCAGACTACAAAAAAGCGCACGGATGCCCCGGTGATCTTGCTGATGAAGAATATCCATGCGCCGCTGCGGTAGCTTTGTCTGCCGAAACGCTGGTCGAGGTAGGAGTAGATCGACACAAGACCGCGCCGGTAGAACATCGGCACGAGCACAGCAGCGATGATTATATATCCCGCTATGAAGCCTAAAGCCATCTGAAGATATGCGTGTCCCTTAGCCACCACCATACCGGGCACAGACACGAATGTCACTCCCGATATAGCCGCACCTATCATAGCCACAGCCACCAGAGGCCAGGGAGTGCGCCTGTTGCCGGTGAAGAAAGTATCGTTGTTGCTGCCGCGCGACGCTACCGCCGATATCGCTATCAGAAGCAGGAAGTAGACCGCTATTGTGATTATTACTGTTACCGGCGACATTATCGGGGCATGCTGTTTTAAGGTTTCGTTATATTGTGAGTGTGGTGTCGGTTATTTGGCAAATGTACGAAATTTTTTCTGTCTGCAAGTCCAAGTGTGGATGGAAACAGCAAAAATGAAAGAATTTGGCAAAAAAGTAAGCATAAAATATGTTTTTGAGCAATTTTCTTGCATAATATCAAATTTTGCGTTACTTTCGCTCACTCGCTTCCGTCGCTCAACAGCAGCGTTTTTCCCGAAGTGGACACATACCCTGAAAAATTACCTTAACAATAATATCAACATGAGCTATCTGAAATTTGATAAAAACCTCATGATTAACCTGGAGCAATCGCTGATGAAGGAGATGCTCCGCACAAATCAGTCGGGCGCTTATCATTGCACTTCTGTGGTGGACTGTAACACACGAAAGCAGCACGGACTGCTGGTGTGCCCCATACCCGAGCTGGGCAACTCTTCTCACGTGCTCCTGTCGTCGCTTGATGTCACCGTCATTCAGCACGGCGCGCCGTTCAACCTCGGGCTGCACCGCTACAGCGGCGGTGTCTACAGCCCTAACGGACACAAGTATATACGTGAATTTGACTGCGAGAGCGTGCCACGCACGACATATCGCGTCGGTGGAGTTATACTTACAAAGGAAAAAATATTCATTTCGCACGAGAACAGACTTCTCATACGCTATACTCTCGTCGAGGCACACTCGCCCACGACACTGCGGTTCAAGCCGATGCTCGCTTTCCGCGAGGCTAACGAGCTTGTGATGGAGAACACGGCACTCAATACCGACTGTCCCGAAGTGCCCAACGGTGTGGCTTGCCGCCTTTATGACGGATATCCAACGCTCTACATGCAGTTCAACCGCAAGCCTACATGGACTTACGATCCGAACTGGTACAAGGGATTTGAATATCTCAAGGATCTTGAGCGCGGAGTGCCCTACACTGAGGATCTGTGGGTACCAGGTACATTTGAAATTCCGATCAAGAAAGGAGAGAGCATCATATTCTCCGCAGGTGTCTCCGAAGTGTCGCCCCGCTCGCTGACGAAAATGTATGAGAGCGAGATCGCATCCCGCACATGCCGCACAAGCTTCTTCAACTGTCTGAAGAACGCGGCAAAACAGTGCTATCTGAAGGATGCCGACGGCATGTTCCTGCTTTCGGGCTATCCCTGGGGAAAAGTGCTTGCCCGCAATACTTTCATGGCACTCCCCGGAGCTACCATAGCTATCAACCACCGCGATGATTATGAAGCTATCATGGAGACGGCACGTGCCGCTCTGATACATTTCATGCAGACAGGCGAGACCTCTCCCCGCATCCAGGGTATAGATCTTCCCGATATTCCTCTCTGGGCTGTCTGGGCACTGCAGCAGTATGCCAAGGCTTACGGAAAGGATGCCGCCAAGGAGCGCTACATGACTTTCATCCGCGAGATCATCGACTATATACTCGCCAACCGTCATCCCAACCTCCGCGTGGAGCCTGACGGTATGGTATTCTCGATGGGTGCATCATCACCCGTCACATGGATGAACGCCGCACTTCATGGACGTCCGATTGTGCCGCGCACAGGCTATATGGTAGAATTCAATGCCCTGTGGTACAATGCACTCATGTTTGCCGCTGCACTTGCCGAGGGCGACGAGGCACTTGCCGATGACCGTCAGCGCTGGCTCGATACAGCCGAGAAACTTAAACCTGCGTTCATTCAGGCATTCCTCAATGATTATGGGTATCTTTTCGACTATGTGAACGGCACATACGCCGATCCCTCCGTACGCCCCAACATGGCTGTGGCTATCGGACTAGACTACTCGCCTCTCGACCGCCGTCAGCGCAAGGGTGTGCTTGATGTCGTCACACGTGAGCTTCTGACTCCTAAAGGACTCCGCACACTCTCGCCGAAATCGTTCGGCTACCGTCCGTCGTACGTAGGTTCGCCCGAGGAGCGTGAACTCGCGCTTCACAACGGACCCGCGCGTCCATGGCTCTTCGGCTTCTATGCCGACGCCTATCTGCGCGTGTTCGGTGCAAGCGGCGTCAGCTACATAGACCGTATGCTCATAGGCTACGAGGATGAGATGACCAACGGCTGCATCGGCTCACTGTCGCAGCTCTACGACGGTAATCCTCCCTTCTCCGGACGCGGAGCGATAAGCCATATCACGAACGTAGCCGAGATACTGCGCACTCTCACCACACTCAAGAAGTTTAACATGTAATCCCCCACCGACCCGACCTCATGAAAGCTTTAATGTTCGGGTGGGAGTTCCCACCTCATATCCTCGGCGGACTCGGTACCGCCAGCTACGGCCTTACACAAGGCATGTGGCAATGTGGCGACATGGACATCACGTTCGTCATACCCAAGCCTTTCGGCGATGAAGAGAAACACTTCGCCAACATCATCGGCGCATCTCAGGTGCCGATAGCATGGCGCGACGTGACACGCGAGTATGTGGAGCAGCGCATCGGCAACCTGATGGATCCCGATCTCTACTTCCGTCTCCGTGACCATATCTATGCCGATTTCAACTACATGCATGTCAACGATCTCGGCTGCCTGGAATTTTCAGGACGTTACCCCGATAACCTAATCGAGGAGATCAACAACTACTCCATCACCGCCGGAGTGATAGCACGCACACTTGATTTCGACATAATCCACTCACACGACTGGCTGACATATCCTGCCGGCATACATGCCAAGCAGGTGACCGGAAAGCCCCTCGTGATTCATGTGCACGCCACGGACTTCGACCGCTCGCGCGGCAACGTAAACCCGACGGTGTTCGGCATCGAGAAGGACGGCATGACACACGCCGACCATATCATTACCGTCAGCAACCTCACCCGTCAGACCGTCATAGAGAAATATGGTATTGACCCGGCAAAGGTCACAACAGTGCACAATGCCGTCACTCCCCTCTCGGAAGAGCTCCTTGCATGCAAGGCACCGAAACCTAAGGAAAAGGTGATCACTTTCTTAGGTCGTATAACCATGCAGAAGGGACCGGAATACTTTGTTGAGGCAGCAGCAAAGGTGCTGAAAAACAACCATAACGCCCGATTCGTTATGGCTGGCAGCGGCGACATGATGGACAAGATGATCCTGCTTGCCGCCGAGCGTGGCATAGCCGACCGCTTCCATTTCCCCGGATTCCAGAAGGGTAAACAGGTTTACGAGATGCTGTCGGCAAGTGATGTCTACGTTATGCCTTCCGTATCGGAGCCGTTCGGTATCTCTCCGCTTGAGGCTATGCAGATGGGTGTTCCCTCGATCATCTCCAAGCAGAGCGGTTGCGCCGAGATCCTTGATAATGTGATAAAGACCGACTACTGGGATATCGATGCAATGGCTGATGCCATCAACTCGATCATAACCTATCCGGCTATGTACGACCAGTTGCGCGAGGATGGTCTGCATGAGGTCAACCAGATCACATGGGACAAGGCTGGCGCCAAGGTCATCGACATCTACCATAAGGTGATGGGAAAGTAAACCTTAGATCAAGAAGCTAACAAAGAATTAAATAAACAACACAATAAACACCGCTTCACACATCATGAAAGCAATCTGTTTTTATTTCCAGATCCATCAGCCGTTCCGGCTCAAAAGATACCGTTTCTTCGATATCGGCAATGATCACTACTACTTTGATGATTTTGCCAACGATGATATTATCACCCGCATAGCCCACAACAGCTATATTCCCGCCGCACAGCGCCTCCTGAAGATGATTGAGGAGAGCAACGGTGCGTTCCGCTGCGCCATCTCGGTAACAGGACTTGCCCTCGAGCAGTTCGAGCACTATGTGCCCGAATTTCTCGATCTGCTCAAACAGCTCGCTGCGACAGGCAAAGTGGAATTCCTGGCTGAGACCTATGCACACTCCCTATCGTCGCTCGCCGATGCCAAGGAGTTTGAGGAGCAGGTGAAACTCCACGACCAGAAGATTTTCGAACTGTTCGGTCAGCATCCCAAGGTGCTCCGCAACACCGAGCTTATCTACTGCGACGATCTCGCACCGCAGATCCTCGCCATGGGCTACAAGGGTGTCATCACCGAGGGTGCGAAGCATATCCTCGGTTGGAAATCGCCCAACTACGTGTACAGCGCAGCATCAGCTCCCAAACTGAAGCTCCTGCTTAAGAATTCGAAGCTCAGCGATGATATCTCATTCCGCTTCTCAAACACAGAGTGGGATGCATATCCTCTCACAGCTGACAAGTATATCGACTGGATCGCCAACACTCCCGCCGACGAGCAGATCATCAACCTGTTCATGAATCTTGAGACATTCGGCGAACTGCAGAACCGCGACACCGGTATCTTCCAGTTCCTCGAAGCACTTCCCCGCTTCGCGAAGGAGCGCGGCATAGATTTCTGGACACCCTCGGAGGCTGTGCAGAAGCTCAAGGCTGTCGACGTTCTTTCGGTGGTTCACCCGATATCCTGGGCTGACGAGGCACGCGACACATCGGCTTGGCTGGGCAACAAACTGCAGCAGGAGGCGTTCAACAAGCTCTACTCTGTGGCTGAGCGCGTGCAGCTGTGCGACGACCGTCGCCTGAAGCAGGACTGGAACTATCTGCAGTCATCGGACCACTTCTTCTACATGGCTACGAAACACCGTGCCGACGGAGCTGTCCACTCTCATTTCAGCCCCTACGAGACCCCCTTCCAGGCGTTTACCAACTACATGAACGCACTTGCTGATTTCATCGTGCGCGTAGAGGAGCAGTACCCGCTCTCGATCGAGAACGAGGAGCTCAACTCACTTCTTACCACCATCCGCAATCAGGCAAGCGAGATCGAGACTCTCAACAAGGAGGTGGATTCGATGCGCAAGAACATCGAGCACTACAACGAGGAGCATCTTCTCCGCGAGCCTAAGCCTGAGGCTGAGAAGCCAGCCAAGGAAGCAAAAGCTACCAAAGCGGCGAAGCCCAAAGCTACCCGCGCAAAAAAAGCAAAGGCAGAATAAAAAGACCCGGTAAATAATACCACAGTATCGGTGCGCCCGCCAGGTGCACCGATACGTTTATATCCACATCTCACGTTTACGGTTTGTCCTTATATATCCTTGCAGAGGCGATGTAAATTGGTTATTTTTGCCGTACGATTGAAAATCATCAAACCAAGCATATCATGATAAGTAATTTTAAAGCATTTCTGCGCCGCATGACCGCGCTGTCGGTCATTGTTGCCGCAGGGGTAGCCGCAAATGCCGCGACAGCTTCCCAACCGCAAGGGAAAGCAATCAACGGCATATCGCAGCTAAACCCGACCACTGTGGAGCTATCGCTTGCCGATGGCAAACGCCTTACGGTGGATTTCTATGGTGAGAACATTTTCCGGCTCTTCCGCGATGATGAGGGGGGTATTCTCCGCAATCCGGTAGCTGAGCCGCCGGCAGAAATTCTCGTGAAGCAGCCGCGCCGCAATCCGGGTAAGCTCGATGTGAGCGAGGATGCCGGAACAGTTAGTGTAGCCACCCCGCAGATACGTCTGAGCTGGAATAAAGCCGACGGACTTCTCACGGTAACCGATCTCCGTACAGGTAAGTCTGTGATGCATGAGACGGCTCCTGTCAAGTTCGAGAAAGGCAAGACAGCCCTCACACTCGCTGCCGCTCCCGATGAATACTTCTATGGCGGCGGTGTGCAGAACGGACGTTTCTCACACCGTGGCAAGGCTATAAATATCGAGAATCAGAACAGCTGGACCGACGGGGGTGTAGCATCACCGACGCCGTTCTATTGGTCGACAGGTGGCTACGGCGTGATGTTCCATACTTTCAAGAAGGGCAAATACGACTTTGCCGCTGCTGATCCTGCTGCCGTGAGCCTCATGCATGAAAGCCCGTATCTCGACGCTTTCGTGATGGTAGATGAGAAGCCCGAGATGCTGCTCGCTGACTTCTATCAGCTCACAGGCAATCCTGTGCTCCTGCCTAAATTCGGATTTTACGAGGGTCATCTTAACGCATACAACCGCGACTATTGGGCTGAAAATGAGAAAGGAATCCTTTTTGAGGATGGTAAACGCTACAAGGAGAGCCAGCGCGACAACGGCGGTATCAAGGAGAGCCTGAACGGTGAGAAGAACAATTATCAGTTCTCGGCACGCGCGGTAGTGGACCGTTATGCAGCCCACGACATGCCTCTCGGATGGATTCTTCCCAACGACGGATATGGAGCCGGCTACGGACAGACAGAGACACTTGACGGAAACATACAGAATCTAAAGGAATTCGGCGACTATGCCCGCTCGAAAGGTGTTGAGATCGGTCTGTGGACACAGAGCGACCTTCACCCGAAAGCCGATGTGTCGGCACTCCTGCAGCGCGACATCGTCAAGGAGGTGCGCGACGCAGGTGTGCGTGTGCTCAAGACTGACGTGGCATGGGTAGGCTGGGGCTACTCTTTCGGACTCAACGGTGTAGCCGACGTTGGCGAGATCATGCCTTACTACGGTGCTGATGCACGTCCGTTCATCATATCGCTCGACGGATGGGCAGGTACCCAGCGCTACGCCGGTGTGTGGAGCGGCGACCAAACAGGTGGCGAATGGGAATACATACGTTTTCACATCCCCACCTACATCGGTTCGGGTCTCTCCGGACAGCCTAACATAACCTCCGATATGGATGGTATTTTCGGCGGCAAGAATCCGGTGGTCAACATACGCGATTTCCAGTGGAAGACATTCTCACCCATGCAGCTCAACATGGATGGATGGGGTTCCAACGAGAAATATCCTCATGCTCTTGGCGAACCTGCCGCATCAATCAACCGCAATTATCTCAAGCTCAAATCAGAGCTTCTCCCCTACGCATATACATACGCCCGCGAGGCTGTCGACGGCAAGCCGCTCATCCGTGCTATTTTTGTCGACTATCCCAATTCCTACACCTACGGTCCCGCGACACGCTACCAGTATCTCTACGGTCCCTCGTTCCTTGTGGCTCCGATATATCAGAACACAGCCAGCGATTCGCTCGGTAATGACCACCGCGACGGTATCTATCTTCCCGAGGGGCGCTGGATCGACTACTTCACCGGCGAGATATATGACGGTGGCGTGGTGCTCAACAGCTTCGACGCTCCGATATGGAAACTTCCGGTGTTCGTGAAAGCGGGATCAATCATTCCGATGGTCAACCCCAACAACAATCCGTCGGAGATCGACCGCAAGCTCCGTATATACGAATTCTATCCTGAGGGTACCACTGAGTTTACGGAATATGATGATGACGGTGCAACGCAGCAGTATCTCGACGGAAAGTCGTGTGCCACGACCCAGATCTCCTCTACCGTAAAGCCCGACGGCACGCTCAATATCGCCATCGGTCGCACAGAAGGTGATTTTGACGGCTTCCAGCCCATGAAAGCCACCCGGATGATTATCAACCTCAGTCAGCGTCCGAAGAGCGTCACAGCGACCCGTGGAGGTAAAAAAATGCAGCTTCGCGAGGCTGCCTCGCTCCAGGAGTGTCTTGACAATGCCGATACATACTTCTACAATCCTGCACCTGAACTGAACCGTTTCTCCACACCGGGAACAGAAGCAGCCTCCGTCAGCGTGAAGAAGAATCCTCAGCTCGTGGTGAACATACAGGCGGTGGATACAAAGACAACCGCACTCGGTCTCACCGTTAAGGGTTTTGAGTTCAATACACCTGATACAAGACATGTCAGCCACGGAGCGCTTACAGCTCCTGTCGCTACAGTGACGGAGGATAATACCGAGGCTTACGTGCTCACTCCCTCTTGGCAACCGGTGGCTAATGCTGACTACTATGAGATAGAGTTCGGCGGACTCCCCTACACCAACATACGCACGCTATCGCTGCCGTTCGACGGTCTCGTGCCTGAGACAGCCTACGACTTCAAGATCCGCGCCGTAAATGCCGACGGTGCCGGTCCGTGGAGCAGTTTCAAAGCCACCACGAAGTCCAATCCTCTTGAGTTTGCCATACGCGGCATACGTGGCGAATGCGACGTGCCCGTCCAGGAGGGATTCGAGGTTAGCCGCCTGTTTGACTTCGCCGAGAGCGGAGACATGTGGCATACACGCTACCGTGCGAATGCCATTCCGCTCAAGCTCACAATAGATCTGCAGAGCATCAACACACTTGACAAGTTCCAGTATCTGCCACGCCCTGACGGCGGCAACGGAACAATTCTGCGCGGTGCCGTTGAGGTCAGCCTTGACAAGCAGCACTGGACGCCGGTCGATTCATTCGTATGGGAGCGCAACGGTGATGTCAAGGAATTTGTATTCAAGGATCAGCCCCAGGCACGTTACATCCGTCTCAGCGCCACGGAAGGTGTAGGAAACTATGGTTCCGGACGCGAACTGTATGTGTTCAAGGTGCCCGGTACGGAGAGCTATCTCCCCGGTGATATCAACTCTGACGGCAGAATAGATGAGAATGACCTGACCTCCTACACCAACTATACCGGTCTGCGTCGTGGTGATTCCGATTTCGAAGGTTATGTGTCGGTAGGCGACATAAACCGCAATGATCTCATTGATGCCTACGACATCTCTGTAGTGGCTACGCGTCTTGAGGATGGAGTCGATGTAAACGACTATGCCGATCCGCTCGCCGGTGAAATAACGTTCGACATGCCGCGCGGCACATTCGCTGCGGGTGATACCGCAACAGTGACCGTAAAAGGTACAGGTCTTAAGAGCGTTAATGCCATAAGCCTCGCGATCCCCTACGATCAGAAGCGTTGGCAGTTTGTCGGTGTCGAGACCGTCAACACAGGTAATATGCGCGATCTTACCAACGACCGTCTGCACACCAACGGCACCCGTCAGCTCTATCCGACGTTTGTCAATGTCGGCGAGCAGCCCGATGTTGTCACCGAGGGTGATGAGGCGCAGCCCCTGTTCCGTCTGCGCTTCCGTGCGCTGCAGCGCGGCGCTTTCAACGCCACTCCCCGCGACGGCATGATAGTCGACAAGAAGCTGAACACCATAGCATTCTGATCCGGTTTATAACCCGATACTATTAAACACCAGGAGGCTTGCCAGATTGATAGCAAGCCTCCTGATGTTTTATCATACTGACGAGTTAATTCTGTGATTCAGTAGTTGAGGATGATTCAAATAATTCAGGCATACTTGAAACGAGGCATTCATACATCGCATCATATCCTTTTGGTGAGGGATGTATTCCGTCTGGCAACATATATTCTCTCCTCCACTGGCTTGGGTCGTCAGGTTCTGTTAAGGCGGCATGAAAATCCACATATAACTCACCAGAGTTCTTAACCCATTCATTAATTATTCCGGCTGTTGACTGATAATTCATGCCTATACGCGGGGTCACGGTTACAAGATGGAAAAACCGGAGCAGACTGGGACAGTGCGCCGGAGCAGACTGGGACACTTT
>CAJUKU010000010.1 GCA_910587425.1 uncultured Muribaculaceae bacterium | reverse complement strand
AAGTGTCCCAGTCTGCTCCGGCGCACTGTCCCAGTCTGCTCCGGTTTTTCCATCAAGCATATTATGGAACGGCCAGCAATAGATGTAGTCACTTTTCGCAATATGCTCAGGGAGTCCGCAGCTGTGTGCCCATGAATGGATTTCTTCATTCAGCTTGGCACCCCATATCTTATAGCGGATCAAATCGTTGAAATCCTCAAATCGGTTAAACTTTGAACAAAGTCTGATTCCAAAGCAATCATTTGCATTGATTGTTTCCGCATAAGCATTCCATAAATCTTTGTCTACTGATTCAGGGCTATTGCACTCAATCTTTGATGTTCCATACTTAATAGCCGGGATTTTCAACCATGCAGTAACTATAAGACTATTTAGCAACTGTTGATTAGAGATGGCTTCCATGCATTTATTGTAAACACAGTATGCCTTGCGAATGATTTTTTCGGAATCCCGAACAAGTATCTCGTTTGCTCTTCGCAACCTCTGCTCGAACCCCGAAGAGAAGATTGTCTGCCTATTGTAACGCCAAGCGAGTTCCTCCATATATTGCTTCCTGATTCTTAGAGGAATACCAGAACTTTGACCAAAGGATTCCTTTGCCATGTCACGCAAAGAGCATTCAATATCTTCAATTGTTAGGTTATCAAGGTTCTCTGATATGTACCCATAGGATGTTATCATAGTAATATGACTTGATTTTTAGCGGATTGTAAGTAAATAAAATCCTATTCGCGTGCCATTAGGTAGAGATGTTATATCGTCAATAAATTAGGATGTAATAATTGGGAATAATCAGAGTTCATTATTGCTCCGTTAGAGAATGTAATTCTGTGTCCTTTTACGATGCCATGCCGTGCGTGAATATGACCGAACAGATGGAATTGTGGTTGAACTTCCACAACCTTGGTCAGTAACAATTCATCGCCGTAGTTGATATTGTCATCGGAATCAAGGATTCCGTATGGTGGGGAGTGAGTAATTAGGACATCAATATCAGCTGGAATCTTTTCGATATTGCGTTGCTGCCTACCGGTTACACAGTCGCCCATAAACATCGGTACGCCATAGAACATTACACCATCAATCTCTATGCCTGAGTTGCAGAGATAATGCACGTTGGAGTCAAGACCGTCTATGTTTGCTCCAGACAGGCAGTCATCATGGTTGCCACAGATAAAAATCTTATGGGCATACGGCAAGTCGCAAAACCAGTTCATGAAGTCGATTGCCTCTGCCTCCGAACCGACCATACAGAAGTCACCTGAATGGACCGCCACGTCAGCCTCCGGCAAATCAGTCAACCGTCTGTGATATCCATGTGTATCCGAGAGATGTAGAACCCTCATAAACCATAATATTCCCTTACGTTCTCCGGTAGTTTGAATTCCTTGAAAACATCCTGATACGTGCGGATTTGAGGACACACCTCTATTCTATCGGTATAATTATTCTCTAATTCAAGAATCGGCTCAATTGCTTTTCGCAACATCTCAGCCTTTATCAACCCTATAGTTTTGGAATAAAGGCTTTTATAAGAATTAAATTCTTCCCCGGGAATCTCATAGAGTATTTCAGCAAAACGAATCTTGCCACTTTTATCCTCCCATTTTTCTTTTTCAGCCGGACCCTGACACAGTCCTATCAAATGCGAAAAGCACTGTTTGATTCCATCCATGTAAAGTTTTGCATTCGACGAACATTCTAAGCCCATACCATCTTGATTATCATACTTCCTTGGATAAACCATTCGGAGTGGAAAGCCGTCAATCATCGGCAGAATATTCCGATAGAAATTGAAGTACTTTTCTGAAAAAGCGTTACTTGCAGGAGTTAGATACTCCGTAAATTTAGACTCTAAAAATAGGAGATCTGAGTTTTCACCCTCCAATACGATATCTATATTTGAGGGTCTATCAAAAACCTTGTTTTTTACCTCAAACCAAACTTTCGTATATTCAATTCCATCGATATACAATGGGGTCTCTTTAGTAACGTTTGAAAAGCATAGGAGCGCGAGAAGTGAGGAAGAATGCAGTGTTGAGATTCTATCTGCCTCTTGCCCTGCACCCGAAGTGGCTTGCTTATAAAGCTTGCCCCAATCGGGATTAGAAATACCGAAAACAGTTTTTAAATATTCGTCCATAGAATACCTCCCAGGAACGACTATTTGACGAGACCATTCTGACTCCTTCGTTGCCCCCTCACGCCCAACGACGGTAGGACGTGTAATTACATCAGGGCAGATTTTAAGTAATCTCGCTTCAAGTTGGTGTATGATCTTTTCTTTATCCATGCTTATTTTTTTATCACAACGCAAATTTAATCAATCCATTCAACAAATCAGTCTTTTATGCTGAATAACATATTTAATTTATCACCGAGTAGCTCTTTGAGCCAGGATTCGGTGACCTCGGTACCGGCATCGTTCCAACGGGTGGTGATTGAGCGGATATGGTTATCCGGACCGACCTCAACCGCAAGGAGTGAAAGTCCATAGTTGTCAAGCGGAAAGTCCGGTCCGGTTTGGCAAGGGACATCCCACCAGTCTTCATTCTCGCACAGATAGAAGCGAGATCCGTTTGCTGCATAGTCATTGTAAGACTCTTCTGAAACGACAATGCACCATCCTACCGAATCTTTTAAGCGCTCGAGATCTTCGTAACTTTTAATTTCATGAACGGAGTAATCAGCCACAAACGGCTGTTCTTCGGTGATAACTTTAGGAGACATACCGATAATGCCGCAGACCATATCAGGGCTTGCCTCATTGAAAACATTGTCGAAGAAATCATAGCCAGGGGAATTATCTATGATCTTCAATATTGTGTGAACTCGTTCCACTTCTTCCTGCTTATCAAGATCAATCTCACCTATCATATTCCACCTGTACACGCCTACGGCAAATTTGGCAAGACGAGTATTGAACTCAGGAAAGAGAGACATCAGCCACTCATACCTATCTTCGGCGCAGAATTCACCGAGCCACCATTTGATATGTTTTTCGTACGGATTTGTCATCATCGGGTGAATTTGATCTCACCACGTTCTCCACAGATGTAAGTGACGGAGCCTTGCTTGATAGCAACCGTCGTTGATGTGTAACCCACCAATGTACCTGCTTTTGTCCACATGAGACCGCCATTGGCGTTGCGGACATAGACCGTGGCGCCTACTTGTTCTGCATATCCTATCATAATCTGTATGCACTGGAATCCGTGTCGTGCGCAACTTTTTAGTGTGATTTTATCTTTAAATGGAGTCAATTGTAAGTTATATACACCTCAACCGTGCCAAGGGGACGCTTCTCACAGCATACGCCATATAATATCTTTGATCCTATTGCAGAGATTTCTTCGCCAGGAATTGCGCCCAGCATGGAGAATGGATCTCCCGGATTGCAGAAAAGCACGATTGCCAATGTTTTCGCTACAGACAGATCACCGCTCTTTATGAACGCGAGAGTCCTGCCGTTCACTTCTTCCGGAGTGCCTTCCAATTTTACAACGGAGGCATTGCTGCCGAGGGAATTCCAGTCCTCTTCTGAAAGTGAAATCTGAACACTCTCAGCATTGCCAATCTTTTCAATGACATCTTTAACAGTCATGATATTCTTAGTTTTTATGATTAATAACAACTTGTTTTTGTGAAAAGAAAAAGCGTAGACTGAATTCCACATCGATGACGGAGGTCCTGAGAAAACCTGACAGACAGATATGGCAATAGCAGCCCACGCTATGCGTGAGAAACTATCATGCCGTCCTTGTCTGTGCTTAGAAATTTCTCAGGTTTCCGTCAACAAGAGAGCATAACGCTTCCGAATTTCCACAATGTAATTGGTGCGACCTCCGTCACTCCAATTGCAAATTTAGTGAAAATATTCGGAATAGCAAGTTTCTCACGCATAATCTGGGAGCTTATGTTATTTTCTTCATGGCTTCAAAGAACCCCATAGTGCCAATCTCGCCATTCCAATATTTAAGCAATGCCTCCTTATTCAGTTTAATCCATTTCAGCACTTGCCACCATAGAGCCGGTGGGAGCTTCGCACCTTGCGGAGCAATGATTTTGGGATAGTCCTTGAATGAAACAGCAATGCGACATGGATCCAATTTATTCTTGTTTAGATTAATGAATATCGATGGAGGCATCCCGCGCTGCTTGAACGTAAACCATACGGTTGCATCGACACCGGTGTGATTTGTCCCTATATTTCCTGCCAGCAATGGATTTACATATAGGTTGCCAATGATAAAGTACTCATCTGCGTGTTCCATCTCCCAAACATCTTCAAGATGCTCACGATTCGATTCCCAGCCGATCAGCTTGGGATGCGTTGGTTTGGATTTTAGCCATCTTTTGGCTTTGGCTACGACATCATCAAATCTGTCGTGATGACTTCTGTTTCCATAATTCAGGACATTAATCAATTTGCCGCTATGGATATAAAGACAAACATCATAACCATCCTGAATGGAGACAACGTGAAAACACATGATGTCTGCATCATCGCTCCGAATCTGTATTTTGAAGTCAGATATGGGGAAGATCGATGTTTCCTTTAGGTTGCAGGTCGCAACGTCAACGTATCTCTGTTCAGTATTTTCTTCATTCATAGTTTACTGTAGCTTGAATTGTTTTTTCCTCGCCAGTCAGACATTCCTGTTCATTAATCCTCAGTATTAAGGCTTCGAACCCTCTGACAACCATTTTCCCTTTAAGCAGAAATTGAGTCATCTGCTTTGCCTGGAATATTTATGACAATGAGTTTTTTGCCGAAGCGTTTTGCTTCGTTGATTGTATGAAAGGTGCCACGGGAATCGGGAGATGGAAAGGCTACGATTGTATTTGCCTCACGGACGATTTGAGTATTGCGTCTGAGGGTAGCGTATCTGCCAAATTTGGCGTAGTCGGGAAGGAACTCCATCAACGGAATGTGATAACGGGCGGCAAAGCGTTTCGCAAAGAAGTCAATACCTTTAGCTCCGCCGGAAACCACTAATGTCACTTCCTCTTTACTTACCTTAGAGAGAAGAAGCTCTTCCCACTCAGCATAACTCACTCCCGGATTACGGGTACCTACAATGGCTAATTTCATCTTCTTTTTGTAAAGGGTTATGCTTTACTAATACGAAGAACGATTTTAACCAATTGTTAACGAATGCAAAACAAACTTCTTTTCACAACATTTTTCTTACCTTCTGCGACCACGTGCATTAATACCACGCTGAATATATGCACATTACAATATAACAATAGTTAATCGCGATTTACACTCGTTGACAATTTTTATCACTTCAGTCTATTGCATCTTGAAGAACATACAGACTCCTCAGAAACGCGCTGCGCGCCGTATCGCATCGGATACGGCGCGCAGCGGTTAGTTTTTAGGGGAAGTCTTATCAGGGAAGACGGCGGATGAATATCAGACCGTGGCTGTCGTTGCCCGACGGACCATACTGGTCAACCACCACCGTGAACGGTGTGCCCGCCTCAAACGAATCAACCTTGACAGTATATACTGCCGGAGCGTCGCCCGCTTTCAGCGTGTGCTTGCCGGAGGCAAGATCGAGCTGCTCGTCGCGCTTCATCAGGCGCAGATCGCCGAGTTGCAGCGGAGAAGCACCTTTCAGAGGAACAAATGCTATTTCATAGGTCCCGTTGCCGGAGATCTTACCGGTAGCGTCGATGCGCCACGGCGCCTGCTTGGGCTGTACCTGCAGCGGCGCCCACTCAGCGGTGAGCTTGCCATATTTCTCATACGCGGAATAGTCGGGAGCATAATATACCGGCAGCGACACCTGCTTCGGATTCACAACCGTTATGGCGTGGAAGTCAGTGCGCGAGTCGGCGATGACCGGTTTGCCGTCGTAGAGCGCCGAGTGCACCGTAGGATACGTGCCGTCGGTTGTATAACGGATCTGCGAACCGGGTACGGAGGGCGCGAGCGTGAATGCAAGACGTCCGTCGGCAAGCGTATCTATCGATGTAACCACCGGCTCCGGCACACGATATCCGGCACCCTTACGGTTAATGCGTGCATAATGCTGACCCACACGCGATACGAAATCGGCGTAATCACGATCCTTCTCACGTCCCCAGGCAACTTCTGAAACAGCGAGCAGACGTGGGAATGTGAGGTAGTCGATATATTTCTCCGAACGGTTCTCGTTGAGATGCGGCAGCTCCTGCAGCACGGTGCCGTGTATGAACTGGTCGCTCCAGAGGCAGCCCATTACACCGATCACCGAAGATGAGTCGGAATAATCGTTCACCGGCATAGAGTAAGCGCGCTCAAGCGAGATCGGGGGCATCCACCCGGCAGCCTTTATCTCGCCGGGAGTGGATGATTCGGGGAAATCGAGATACATGTGTGTGGCGGGAGTCAGTATAGCCTTGTGTCCGCCGGGAGCAACCAGGGTCGAATCATCAACATTGTGCCAGATCAGGGCTACAACCGGTGTGCTCACATCGCCGCGGGTAATTATCTCCTCCCACCCGATGACGGTGCGGTCATGACGCGCCATCATGCGTGCTACGGAATCAGTCAGCCACCCCTGCAGCTCAGAGACCTTGCTCAGCCCCTCACGCTTCATGAGAGCCTGACAGTCGGCACACTCCTCCCAACGGGAGTAGACAGCCTCGTCGCCACCTATGTTAATATATTTCGAGGGGAACAGCTCCATAGTCTCCTCAAGGATATCAGTGAGGAACTTTATCGACGAGTCCTTACCGACGCAGATCAGATCGCGGCTTATGAAGTGCTGCCGTGGCAGCTCATGCTGCAATCCGGTGCACGACAGCCAGGGATATGCCACAACAGCCGACAGTATGTGCGCCGGGAACTCGATCTCCGGAATAACCTCGACATTGCGCAGGCTCGCATAGTCAAGAATCTCACGGATATCATCCTGAGTGTAGAAGCCACCGAGCTTGTTGTGCTCCGGACCTGCGTATGCACCAACCTCGGTGAGGCGCGGATAGCGCTTTGACTCCAGGCGCCAGCCTGAATCGTCGATTAGATGGAACTGCAGCTTGTTCAGTTTGTACATCGCCATCATGTCGATGAAATGCTTCACATAGTCCACATCGTGGAAATAGCGCGCCACATCGAGCATCATGCCGCGCCACGGACGCTCCGGAGCGTCGAAGATGCTCACGCAGGGAGCCGTCCACTTCACGCCGCGCTGCGGAGCGTCGGCATATATCTGCTCCGGGAAAAGCTGAAGCAGCGTCTGTATGCCATAATAGAGTCCGCCCGCATCGGCACCGGTGATGGTAACCGTCGTGGGAGTGACATCGAGCGTGTACCCTTCGGCACGTCCAACCTTGGCTGAATCCACCGACAGGCGGATATCCGCTTTGGCATTGCTCTTGCTTACCGCAAGCTGCCATCCGGTTGCGGCATCGATACGGTCACGGAGATACTCCGCATAACGGGCAAGATCAGCCGGAGCACTGATAGTCGTACGCTGCGTAAGCGTGAATTCGCCGGGTTTCTCTGTCAGGCTGACAGGTTGCGGCACTATCGCCGTACGTTGTCCATGGGCTGTGACAACGGCAAGAAGCAGAAATGCGGTCAGAAGCGTCAATAAACGTCGCATGATTAGTTTTTTGGTATCGTTTGGTTGTGAAATTATTTTCGATTGGTCCGGGCATAATGGCATGACGGCACATCCTTACCCCAAATTGACACAAAATTAATCAAAATCATAATCCGTCGGCGGCTGATTGTATAATTTTTATGCTTATTAATTTACTTTAATACAGCCGCACACGCCCGCCCTCTCATCAACCTGCGCGCACCGCAGCCTACACTGCCTGACGATGCAAATTATTTATCCGATTTTTTTTGCTTTGTCAGTTAATTTAGATTAATTTTGCCGGAAGAACCACACCGCTCCGGAGCCGACAGCAACGAACGCGGTGCGCCGCCCGTTGGTGGCTATTGTTACCGATACGATAGAAATCCAAATAAACAAACATCAAATTACAGTATCACTATGTGGTTAACTAACTCATCCATAGGACGCAAGCTCGTGATGTCAATCACCGGAGCCTGCCTCGTCCTATTCGTCACGTTTCACGTGCTGATGAATGCTGTGGCAATATTCTGGCCTGCGGCGTACGATCTCATCTGCGCATTCCTCGGTGCCAACTGGTATGCCCTCATCGCATCGATGGGTCTCGGTCTGCTGGTCGTGATCCACATCTGCTATGCGGTATGGCTCACCCTTCAGAACCGCAAGGCTCGCGGCAACGACCGCTATGCCGTGACCTCCAAGCCCAAGCAGGTGGAATGGTCAAGCCAGAACATGCTCGTGCTCGGTCTCGTAGTCGTGGCTTTCCTGGTTGTACACCTCATCCAGTTCTGGGCTAAGATGCAGCTCGCCGAGATCATTCACTGCGACGCCGTCCACAATGGTGTGGAAGTGCCCCCGGCAGCAGGAACACTCTTCCTCCACATCGCATTCTCACAGATCTGGACACCCATCGTCTACATCATCGGTTTCGTGGCTCTCTGGTTCCACATGAACCACGGCTTCTGGTCAATGTTCCAGAGCTGCGGATGGGACAACGACGTATGGATGCGCCGCCTCAAATGCATCGGCTGCTGGTGGACCACGATCGTTGTAGGTCTCTTCATCGCACAGGCTATTGTATTCACCGTGCGTGCCAACAGCACTGACTTCAATACCGCCTATGACAACTACCTCCAGCAGACAGAATATGCTGCACAGGTAGCGCCCCAGCTCGGTCAGAACGACTGCACAGTAGCTCCCTGCACCGACCCACAGTGCGAAACAGCTGTAATAATTAACGAAAACGACTAAACACAATCACAGATATGGCAGATTTAAAAAGCGTAGAGGGTATGATCGACTCTACCCCCATCATGAAGGACTATGCCGACATAGAATCCTCCAAGCTTCCCCAATATCAGATTGACTCAAAGGTGCCCGAAGGACCGCTCGCTGAAAAGTGGACAAACTACAAGGCACACCAGAAACTCGTCAATCCCGCCAACAAGCGCAACCTCGACGTGATTGTGGTAGGCACAGGTCTCGCCGGAGCATCGGCGGCATCCACACTCGCCGAGCTCGGATTCAACGTGCTCAACTTCTGCATCCAGGACTCACCCCGCCGCGCTCACTCGATCGCCGCACAGGGTGGTATCAACGCTGCGAAGGATTACCAGAACGACGGTGACTCCGTTTACCGCCTTTTCTACGACACCGTGAAGGGTGGCGACTTCCGCTCACGCGAGGCTAACGTATACCGCCTCGCAGAGGTATCGAACAACATCATCGACCAGTGCGTGCAGCAGGGTGTGCCTTTCGCACGTGAATACGGCGGTCTCCTCGCCAACCGTTCATTCGGCGGCGCACAGGTGAGCCGTACATTCTACGCAAAGGGTCAGACCGGACAGCAGCTCCTCCTCGGTGCTTACGCTTCGCTCAACCGTCAGATCGAGAAGGGACAGGTGAAGTCATTCAACCGTCGCGAGATGCTCGACGTCGTGATCATCGACGGACGCGCACGCGGCATCATCGTCCGCAACCTCATCACAGGTGAGATCGAGCGCTACGCAGCCCACGCTGTCGTGCTCGCAACCGGCGGCTACGGACGCACATTCTTCCTCTCCACAAACGCCATGGGCTGCAACGGCTCCGCCGCTATCCAGGCATTCAAGAAGGGAGCATACCTCTCGAACCTCGCTTTCACACAGATCCACCCCACCTGCATTCCCGTGCACGGCGAGGATCAGTCGAAGCTCACCCTCATGAGCGAATCGCTCCGTAACGACGGCCGCATCTGGGTGCCCAAGAAGAAAGAGGACGCCGAGGCTATCCGCGCAGGCAAGAAGAAACCCACCGACATACCCGACGAGGACCGCGACTTCTATCTGGAGCGCCGCTATCCCGCCTTCGGTAACCTCTGCCCCCGCGACATCGCCAGCCGCGCAGCCAAGGAACGTTGCGACGCAGGCTACGGCGTAGGTACAGGCAATGCCGTATATCTCGACTTCAAGTACGCCATACAGCGTCTTGGCGCCGATGTGGTACGCGACCGCTACGGCAACCTCTTCGACATGTATCAGATGATCTCCGACGACAACCCCTACGAGACACCGATGATGATATTCCCCGCATCACACTACACCATGGGCGGAATCTGGGTCGACTACGAGCTCCAGACATCGATCAAGGGTCTCTTCGCAATCGGCGAGTGCAACTTCTCCGACCACGGCGCGAACCGCCTCGGAGCATCAGCGCTCATGCAGGGTCTTGCCGACGGTTACTTCGTACTCCCCTACACCATGCAGAACTATCTGAGCGATCAGATCAAGGTGCCCCACTTCACTACCGACACCAAGGAGTTCGACGAAGCTGAGAAAGGCGTGCGTGACCGCATCGCCCGCCTCATGGCTATCAAGGGCACGAAGAGCCCCGACGAGATCCACAAGCGTCTCGGACACGTGATGTGGAACCTCGTAGGCATGGGACGCACACTCCAGAGCCTCGTCAAGGCTATCGACGAGCTTGAGGATGTGCGCAAAGAGTTCTACAACGACCTCCGCATCGTGGGTCGTGCCGACGATCTCAACACCGAGCTCGAGAAGGCACTCCGTCTCGAGGACTTCCTCGTGATGGCTAAGATGATGGCTATCGACGCACTCCACCGCAACGAATCTTGCGGCGCACACTTCCGCGAGGAGTACCAGACTGCCGACGGCGAGGCTAAGCGCGACGACGAGCACTACATGTACGTCAGCTGCTGGAAATACACCGGCGACAACGAGAAGCCCATCCTGCTCAAGGAGCCCCTCAAATACGAGGCTATACAGGTGCAGACACGTAACTACAAGTCGTAAAACTCTTTAACCGAAACTCACAAATGGAAAATACTATAAGCGTAAACCTCAAGATCTGGCGCCAGCGTGGTCCCAAGGAAAAAGGAAGTTTCGTAAACTACCATCTCGACAACGTCTCCACCGGCAGCAGCTTCCTCGAGATGCTCGACATGCTCAACCAGAAGCTCGTGGAGCAGGGTGAGGAACCTGTGGTGTTCGACAGCGACTGCCGCGAGGGTATCTGCGGAATGTGCTCACTCTACATCAACGGACATCCCCACGGACCCGTGCAGGGCATCACCACCTGCCAGCTCCACATGCGTAAGTTCAACGATGGCGACACCATCACAATCGAGCCCTGGCGCTCGGCTGCATTCCCCGTGGTGCGCGACCTCATGGTTGACCGCAACGCGTTCGACAAGATCCAGCAGGCAGGCGGCTACGTGTCGTTCAACTGCGGCGGCGCTCCCGACGCAAACGCAACTCCCATCTCAAAGGAGGTTGCCGACGTGGCTATGGACTCCGCTACCTGCATCGGCTGCGGAGCATGTGTGGCAGCCTGCAAGAACGGCTCGGCAATGCTCTTCGTATCAGCTAAGGTAAGCCAGTTCGCACTGCTCCCCCAGGGTCAGGTGGAACGCAAGCGCCGTGCACGCGCAATGGTTCGCAAGATGGACGAACTCGGATTCGGCAACTGCACCAACACCGGTGCCTGCGCAGCCGAGTGCCCCAAGAATGTGCCCCTGAGCAACATCGCCCGTCTCAACCGCGAGTTCATCAAGGCAAAGTGCGCTGAGTAAACCTCACGCGACATCCATACAAAAATCCCCGCGACACTCAGCCGCGGGGATTTTTTTATGGTCTTGTTTTCAGAGTCGCCACTCAGGAGGTAAAAATGATAATCATCAGGGAGTGATTATAACTGCAACCGGATTCGCATCCGGATCAAGCGCCCCGTACCATTCCGGAGCCTCGACATCCGGATTCTTCTCCAGAAACTCCGCGATCTCATCCATAGTCAGGACTCCGACCAACGAACCGTCGGGCGCAGGCTTAAGATTGCTGAGCGGCATGAACCCGCTGAGGTCATCGCGGAAACCATCCTTTCTCATCGGAGCCAAGTGAAGCTCGCCTGTGCGGCGGTTGTATATTCCGGCATACTCCTTATGCGAGTCATCGCGGAGCCAGCCCTGGGTAAAGCCGAACAGGATGCGGTCACCGCACGGTTTCACGTCGGTGACAATCCAGTGATCCGAAGAGAACGGAAGCTCGTTCAGCCGACAGACGGGGAGTGAATGCTCACCCATATCGATTATGAGATCCGCCACAGCACCCTCCGGCGTGACGCGGAATATCGTGTCGCTGAACGCCTCATAATAATAAGCATCGCCATCCTCCAGCCATACAGAACTTGTGGGAATGACATAATCCCGGTCACCGGTGGCGATATCAAGCACTGTCCCTCGCTGTTTGTTAAGCACTGTATTCAGTGAATACGCCCTCATATCGGGCTCGAAACTTAGCTCATAGGGCACCTTTGATTGCCTGGCGAAAACAGTCATTGAATCTATCAGCGCACCATCCATACCGTAGCGCACGATCGACGCCTGGCGAGAGTCAGACATTGAGTCGTACGACAGCATATAAGCCACCGAATCCTCACATGCACGGATAGCAAGCGACGTGGTTAATCTAACGTCTCTACAGACAGTGCCTTTATACGAGCCATCGACACCGTAGCACACCACACCGGCTCCCGAACCTGCCGGAAAATAAAGCCGCTGCCCGTCGGTATCTACCTTAAACATCGGATATTTATAGTCGCCAGGTCCTTGTCCCGCCTGAGCCACGGTATTCAGGAAACGCCCGTCGGCAAGGTCGAACACCATGACAGAGCAATCACTCACACCGCTGGAAATCATCGGCAACGTATTGGTCACCACAAGTTTTCCACCGGGAAGCGGTCGCACATCCCAGTTCGCCCCGACGAGTGAACTGTCAGTAGTCTCAAGCGGCACAAACCGTATTTTTGAGCCGAGCATCGACAGTGTTATCTCCTCATCGGCATCAGCAAGAGCCGCAACCACATCTATGCGTCCGGTACCATGATTGACACTCCCGCCACCCGAACAGGATGCACCTGCGGCAAGCATTGCGCCTGAAAGACACAATGCTGCCGCGCATTTGACAAGTATCATATACGTTTATAGCTTAACGTGATCACATCGGCACGCGCTCGAGCTTGCGCAGATAGTAGGCGCGCACATCGTTCCAGTTATAATAAGGTGCGCGGCTCTGGTCGGCTACGAACGGCAGACGCACCTCACGCTCGTTGAGAAGTACCTTCACAAGCACCGGATCCTTCGCATTGTCCGGACGGTAGAATACTATCTGCACATTCGATGCCATCGGGAAGATCTCATAGTTGTGCCAGCGCGCCTCAACCTGCTCCAGGTCGTTGATCTCCTCACCGTAGCTGTCAAGCTCCATCAGCACAACCAGCGGAAGCACCACCACCTCATGCCCGAAGCGCAGGTTGGCACCGGTGGTGAGATATGCCACAGCCGTATCAGCCGATTCGATGAAGTTTTTCAGCAGGCGGCGCTGCGAGTATGCGGCGAGACCGTCAGTGAGGGCACTGTTGCCCATGCTCACAAACCAGTCGGCATTGTCAACCACCCACTGCGCATGGAGCGCCGAGTCGGTGAATATGTCGTAGGGAGCGGCAAGCTTGCGGTCGTCGTGGCTCTGTGCATTCTGGAGCTGACGCATGAGATAATAACGCAGGCTGTTGACGTTCATCGAATCAGCCGCAAATTTAGGATCCGTGACGAGTTTCGATATGAAATCGTTGGGCACCGGGTGACGCTTTTTGAATTCCTTCAGCTGCGGCTCAGCCTTGTCGGCAGCCTGCATAGCCACCGTATCGGTGTCCGTGAAGTTCATGTAGGGCATGTCGGCGCGCGAGGCATCGGAGGTGATGCGCAGTTGCGGATTGAACTTCGCCAGCTCCTGCAGCTCATTGTCCATCGAGAGTATGCATCGTATCACTACTGTCGAGCGGGCATCGACGCGTGCCGTGTCGGCAAACACCGTCGGGAAATTCTGCGTCATGCGGCGCGCTATGCCACGGTGCTGCCGCGCCCCGAGAGGCGTCAGCTCACCGTCGCGTCCCTGCGCAGCCTCGCGTGTGGCACGCAGCTCCGCCAGCAGTTCCGCACCGCGCGCAGTCAGTTTGCCATTACGCTCGGCGATTTCCAGAATCTCTATCGGACGGTTGTACATCGCACTTCCGATATGCCATCGGCTGCCGTGGCGACCGTAATGCTCGATATGAAACGGAGTGTAGCCTGCCGGAGCCGCTGTCAGCGCAGGAGCAGGGGCATCAGTGTAGGGATAGGCGTAGTAGTTGCTCGCTTTCTTGAGATTCTCGGCAGTAGGCTCAGAGGCACTTGCCATAAGCGCTCCGCCAAGCAAGGCAGCGGCAGCGACACACAGATTTTGGTATAATTTCATGATGATTGGATTTTTGGCAAAGATACGCAAAAACCTCGTCACCTGCAATCACCCACCCCGTCATGTCAGCAAAAGCTGAGTACGGGGCGGAGACATATTTCATGCCGGAGGCTGAAATTGTCTCCGTGGATCTGTATAGGCAATATGACCTGACACATAACCACACCATAACCACCAAAGTTCCGTGGGCTGGGTGGTTGTGGGGGCGGAGGTATGTCGTGAGCGCAGCGCAGACTACCTCCGTAACGCGCACCCATAAACTTGCGATATAGTAGGCAGTCAAAATGTAATAACATGCAACACAGAACTTTTTCATTGCCGTTGGCAATGACCCCACGGAACTGGAAGAACGGCACAGAACGAGGGGGGTAGAGTTGCGCATCTCCGAAGCGCTATGAAGTGGTGGCATCCCGGGTATCCCCACACGTCGCTACCGTCGCGCTGCGCGCTTGGCAGCTCCGGGTGGGGTTAACCAAGTTGCGCCTCTCCGAGGCGGGGAAGTCTATTGCCGGGTAGTGGTGTGAACGTTGGGCAGTATGTAAGTCCTGGGGAGGGGTATGAGTAGCGAGCGAGTCGGAGACTCGTAACTTGGTAAACCCCATACGAGTAGTTGAGCGCGCAGCGCGAGACTACCGTGTGGGGTGAGGAGAATACAATCAATTGAGGGCGCTTCGGAGATGCGCTACATCTCCATAGTGGGGGCAGGACGATCGGAGGTAGGCTGCGCCATACCTCCGCCCCTACAACCTCTGCCTCTGCAAGCAGCCATGCAAGCAGCTATAATTGGGATCAGGGGGTAGGAGTTACCACGGAGACAATTTTCAGCCTTGGGGGCTGAAAATATGTCTCCGCCCCGTACTCAACCATGAATCCCCCGCTAAAGTTCCGTGTCGTTCTTTCAGTTCTGTGATTGGAGCGAATGCGACAGAAAAGTTCTGTGGTGCATTCCCTTATGATCTGAGGAATGGAGTGAAAGGATGCAACACAGAACTTCTGTCATCGCCACGGCGATGACGACACGGAACAGAAAGAACGGCACAGAACACCATCCGGGTAGCTTACAGGGCATATTGGAGTATTACTAACCTTGTTCACACATTGTATTCAGGCTATTCGGCGGCTGTTGTGTATGTGAATAAATGTTTTTAACTTTGCGGTGCTGACCGCTACGCAGAAGCCCGGTCGACCGGGCTATGCGGGAGGGGTCGCACGACAACCGGCTGCCGCAAGGCAAGCCACCGACATGATGAAAAGCGTTTACTCGACGCTCTTTCTTGACAATCGGAAATCTGGTAAATTTCAATCTTCGTCAAGAATGCAGCAAACGGTAGATGGCTTATGTGGATATGTACGATTCCGTCCGATTCCTGCGCGAGAGCGCCATGGATCCGGACGCATGGCATATTCTGCGTGAGGCTTCTGCAAGTTTGCTCGTTCAACGAAGATGGGCAATACCAGAGCCTCCGATTGTGGAACGGGCAACAAGTACGGCTCTCACGCTTTTTTTGTGTATACATAGACCCAGCCACACATTGGGAGCCGGAGTGGCATACACACGACAACATGAAAAAACTGGTCATTGTAAAAGGGATCTCAAACATCGGCAAGACCGCCACTCTCGAAGCCCTCATCAAGCAACTCCTAGCGTCCGGCTACAGACCTGTCGTCCCGCAAAATGCTGCCGACGTAACATCATTCCTGATCTGTGAAAAAGATAATCACCGCGTGGGAGTGATCACCTTCGGCGACCCATCGACAGAAGAAGATGTGGAGGGATGCCTCAACGAGTGCCTCAACCACAACTGCGACACGATCTTTGCAGCAAGCCGCACCAGCGGAGCCGTCTACGACCTCCTCTACCGATTCGCCTCCACCAATGGTTTCGCACCGATCGAGACCTCACCGCTCCGTGCATACCAGTACTGGATATCCGGCATTGACATCGCCCGGCTCCATGACACATTCGCCAACATGCTCATGAGCCTGATATGAAGCACATGTAAGAATGGTTCAGTCTCATTACCAGTCATGCTGAACCATTCTTACGACACCTCTTATACTCTTACAGAACATTCAAGATAACCAAGATATGAAAAAAGCTATAGCATCAGTACTGCAGGCGCTACTTGTTTTGCTGATCCTCATTCCAACAATTGCGCATAGTCAGACCACAACCGTGATTGTTGACGACCTCAAATACTTTCTGGATCTAGAGACCCGAACAGCAACAGTAATCCAGACCGCAAAATATGAAATCAACAATCTCATAATTCCTGAAAAAATCACATCTGATGACATCGAATATACGGTAACGGAAATTGGGAGAGATATAGCTGAATATAGTGCACTATCCGGATCTGTCAAAATGCCAAACACCATTATAGAAATCAAAGAAAGAGCATTTCATAACACTTTAATAACAGCCATAGAATGGTCTCAGTCCCTTGAAATAATTGGAGACATGGCATTCGACAACTGCAAATATCTGACCGGGGAATTAACACTCCCTAAAACACTAAAATCAATAGGCAAGAAAGCCTTTTCAAGATGTTCCAATCTGACCGGTGATCTAGTAATACCAAATTCCGTCACATTCATCGGGGAAGAGGCATTTAGCAGCTGCAAATCACTGACCGGTAGCCTCATCATACCTAATTCAGTGACACAAATAGAACCGTCCGCATTTTCAAACTGCGCATTTACCGGTAAGCTAACGATACCAAATTCGTGGGAGACAATACCAAGCTATTGCTTCCGATACTCTAATTTTTCTGAAATAGAAATCCCTGAAGGAATGAAAACCATAGACGGATGGGCATTTGGTTACTGCAAATCACTGACCGGCGATCTTGTCATACCTAATTCAGTGACACGTATAGAGGGCTGTGCTTTTTACGGCTGTGAGAACATAGAAAACATTACAATCGGTGAGAATAATGAGTATATCGGCGATCACGCATTTGAAGGATGCAGTAATGTCAAAACAATAGACATTAAGTCTACAATTCACATTGGCGAAGGCGCATTCTCAGAATGTTCCAAATTGGAAACGCTAATATTGCCGGAGAATTTGAAATCCATTGGCAACTTTGCGTTATTTAACCTAAATGATGAAGTATCAAGTCCGGACAAAATAATCTGTCACGCACCTATCCCCCCTAAAAACGGCTCATATATCGGGAGTATGTATCTGGTTTTTAATAACTTTAAC
The DNA here is from genome assembly GCA_910587425.1 of uncultured Muribaculaceae bacterium. Classification (GTDB taxonomy): domain Bacteria; phylum Bacteroidota; class Bacteroidia; order Bacteroidales; family Muribaculaceae; genus Paramuribaculum. The sequence continues at coordinate 70,014 of CAJUKU010000010.1, read as the reverse complement.
AGTCAGCTGTTTGTACCTGCGGAAAGCCTGGAACTGTATAAGACCGCGGAAGGATGGAGCAAATTCTTTAAGATACTCCCAATCGGGGCGACGGCTATAGGTGATGTGGCGGAGGATGCTGATGTCAAGGTTTCGGTTGCCGATGGAGCGGTTGTTGTAACGGCGCCGGTTGGTGAAACGGTGACTGTATACAACATCTCAGGCATGTGCTTGGCGGAGACCAAAGAGCACAGAATCGCAGGTCTGGCACCGGGAATATACCTTGTGCGCGTGGCTGACCGGACATTCAAAGTCGCACTTTGACACTTGCAAAACCATCTGTGCGAAAAACAACAGCAAAACAGACAAGTAAAGGAAACAAGCAGGAATAAGTTATGAGAAGAATTATTGCAACAGTAATTATCGCGCTGGGTGTCAGCATGGCTGCGTCAGCGCAGCAGACATCGGCGCAGCAGTCAGAGCAGACCACGACAAGGGTGATCACAGGTGCCGTGATCGACAAGAACGGCAATCCGCTGCCGGGTGCCATTGTGAGTGCCACAGGCGGTGCAGAGACCGTGACCGCCGATGCCGATGGATCATTCACCATCGAGGTGCCTTTATGGCTCAAGAGCCTCACGGCATCGTATCCCGGGCTTGGAGAGAAGAGGATGAAGACCACCGCCATAAACCAGATGATTTTCACGCTGAAATCGCGCAACCGTACGCATGGGTTCATCAACCTCGTGGGGCAGATGCGCACGGCAGTCGGCAGCGACTACAAGATACCGAAGCAAGGAGAGTTCGGCGTGATGGGCGGTGCCTACAGATCATGGGGCGGATACCTTAAGGTGGTGATCAGATGTGTGGGTAGAGATGCGGACGGATATTTCTCTCCGCTGCCAACAACCACTATCGGTGTCATTAAAAGAATCACACCAAATTTCAATATACTCGTAGGTGGTGTAGTTGGTTTCAACTATGGTTACCACACGAGAGAGGACAGGAATTATCATTACGACCCGGTCACCGATATCGGAGAATACTATTATGAATCAGTCCCATGCTATCATTCGGCAATTACTGGTGGCGCAGAAGTTGGCATGATGTGGAAATTCAGCAGCAAATTAAACACTACTCTCGGATTGCAGTATATTGCACCAGCAAAAGCCAAACAATCTGCACTCGGCTTCTTCCTCGGCGTAGGTCTGAACCTCTGAACGCCCAGGTGGCTGCGAGGCGGTTGTAGGGGCGGAGGTATGTCGTGAGCGTAGCGCAGACTACCTCCGTTCAACTTGTTTACAATAACCTTGTTAAAGCAAAAAAAGCTATGGAGTCAACAGGCTGAACGGAGGTAGGCTGCGCCATACCTCCGCCCCTACAAGCAGCCATGCTCCGACAACGGAGACAATTTTCAGCTTTGGGGCTGAAAATATGTCTCCGCCCCGTACTCAGCCATAATTACCCGCACTCAGCCATAATGGATATGGGCGCAGAGCAGGCTTTTGTTGGATTCTCGGTGAAAATGGTTAACTTTGTAGTGTGCTCCTCCATCACACTCCAACGTAACATTTTTCAAAACCTTAAAAATACATTATGAAGAGAATCTATTGCGCAATCCTCGCTGCGGTGGCTCTGCTTCTGCCCGCATTCGCATGGGCGGCAAACAGCAAGCCGTTCGTAGTGCCCGAACTGCGCCAGTGGAAAGGTGCGCAGGGCACATTCACCCTGACCCCACAGTCAAGAATCGTTGCCGAGACAGCGGAACTGAAAGCCGTTGCCGACAGCCTCGCCGCCGACTGGGCAGCAATGTTCGGTCAGAAACTCACCGTTACCACCGGCAAAGCGGCGAAAGGCGACATCGTGCTCACACTCAAAGCCGACAAGAAACTCGGCGAGGAGGGCTACACCATCAACATCGCCGACCGTGTGAGCGTCAGCGCACCGAAAGCTATCGGTGCATACTGGGCTACCCGCACACTCCTGCAGATTGCCGAGCAGAGCGCCGATCATTCATTCCCCAAAGGAAAGATCACCGACTGGCCGGACTACGGACTGCGCGGACTATCGATGGACGTGGGTCGCAAATTCTTCCCGATGAGCTATCTCAAGGATCTCGTGAAGGTATTGTCGTACTACAAATACAACTCGCTCCGCATCCACCTCAACGACAACGGATTCCCCTACTACTTCGGCAACGACTGGGACAAGACCTACGCTGCCTTCCGCATGGAGAGCGACCGCTTCCCCGGTCTGACGGCACGCGACGGCTTCTACACCAAGAACGAATTCCGCGACTTCCAGCGCACATCGGCGGCACAGTTCGTCGACATCGTGCCTGAGATCGACGTACCCGCCCATTCGCTCGCTTTCGCCCACTACAAGAAAGGGATCGGCAGCAAGGACTTCGGCATGGATCACCTCGACCTCTTCAATCCCGAGACACAGAAGTTTATCGATGAGCTCTTCGACGAGTATCTCGGTGGCGACAACCCTGTGTTCGTCAACGACTACATGCACATCGGCACCGACGAGTTCGGCAAGGATTTCCCCGGCTTCGACAAGCAGAAGGAGACCGCCGAGCGCTTCCGCGCATTCATGGATCACTACATCCGCCTCGTTGAATCGTACGGCAAGAAGCCATGGGTATGGGGTTCGCTCTCCACTGCACCCGGCGAGACGCCGATAAAAACCGAGGGAGTGATGCTCGACGCATGGTACAACGGCTATGCCGACCCGAAAGAGATGGTGAAACTCGGCTTCAAGATCAACTCCATACCCGACGGAATGGTCTACATCGTTCCCGCGGCGGGATATTACTACGACTATCTCAACAACGAGTGGCTATATGAGAATTGGACACCGGCACGCGTAGGCAACGTGCAGTTCGATGAGCAGGATCCCGCCATAGCCGGAGGCTACTTCGCCGTATGGAACGACCATGTGGGCAACGGCATCTCCGTGCAGGACGTGCATCACCGCATCATGTCGGCGATCCCCACCATGGCTGCGAAGCTCTGGGACGGTCCGTCAGTTACGATCCCATATACCGATTTCTCCGAACACTCACGTCTCCTTGCCGAAGCTCCCGGCGTGAACCGTCTCGGACGCTACGGCAACCCCGGAAGCATGGTGTTTGAAGCCGCCAAGGTGACACCCGGAATGACCACTCCCGTCACAGATCTCGGCTACGGCTACACTGTAGAGTTCGACCTTGAGGCTCAGCCCGAGCAGCCCGGCACGGTGCTGTTCTCGTCGCCCAACTCAACGGTATATCTCTCCGATCCCGTAGCAGGAATGCTCGCATTCTCACGCGACGGTTACCTCAACCGCTTCTCGTTCCGCCCCTACCCCGGTGAGAAAGCGCACATCCGCATAGACGGCGACAACCGCGAGACACGCCTCTACGTGAACGGCAAACTCTTCGAGACACTCGACAAGCAGACCCAGTATCACAAAGAGATGCGCGGCGACAAGGAGCATGAGCGCAAGATGTACTACGTGCGCACACTCATGTTCCCGCTCGAGAAAGCCGGACAGTTCCGCTCGAAGGTGACAAACCTCCGCGCTTACAACACTATCCAGCCCGAACCCACACAGAAATAACCGCATAACACAGCGACAGTAACAACAGCAGGGGAGATGCCATAATGGTATCTCCCCTGCTGTTGTTACATTATTACAGTGGTCAAAGACCTAATGCACGCTTCCTCGCCTGCTCGGCACGCTTGAGCTGATCGCGCTGAGTGCGGGCGGCAGCCGCATTCCCCGCCGAGTCAGCATTTATGACTACCAATCCACCGCGCGACTTTTGATTGCGCTTATCGCGCTGCGCTTTCTGACGCTCTACCTTAGCAGCCGCCTGACGCTGCCGCTGCGCTTCCTGACGTTGGCGCAGAGCCTCTTGACGCTGTCGTTGAGCCTCCTTCAATGCCTTCTGCCTTTCTGCCTGAGCCTTCTGTCTTGCAGCCATCGCCTCCCGTCGTGCCGCAGCGGCATCAGAGGTCGTGGTTGTATAACTCACCGCATCATCAGCACGGTAGATCGTGAACTTATAGCCATTATCTTCAAGAACGATATCGAAAGTTGACTTTCTGCCGCTGCTTTCTGTGAGCCGTAGCGTCACGCGCGGACGCTTCCCGTCGGTCATCTCGAAATAGTCCGCCTCGTCGGAATGCTTCACCAGCTCATTGCGCACGGTCTTGAAGTCATTCACGCCGGAGAAAGTGAATATATAGTTCTCACGTATCACCTTCCGGGTATCCGGATCGCGGTTGATTGAGATCTGCTTCTCAGCCACGTCATTGTTCTTGAATTTGTTTATCAGCACGTCAGCCCAATCGGGAGCCGCGGAAGCTATCGGCGACATCGCCACCAAAGCAAGTAAAGTCAGTAATATACGGTTCATAGAGTTGAGATTTGTGATTCGAAAATTTTGCGGTCTATCTCATCGTTCAGGTCATCGATCGACAGGATCGCGGCATCGATCTCCTTCTCGATCTCAGTACCTGTCATTATAATGCCGTCGCGTTCCACATAGCTGTCGGCGTAAAGTGTGGCACTGCAATCCACACCGGGTCGGAAGCCCACCCATACCGTTAGTGTGACGATGGCAATGACAGCTGCCGCAGCGACAGGTCGTAGCCACCCATGGCGCAACAGACGCGCGGCAATGCTCTGACGAGCCTTGGCTACAGCGGCATCATCTGCCGCAGGCATCTCCTCCGGCAGAATCTCGTCAAGACGCGGCATACCGCCGGCATACCATCCGAACATGCTGCGGTATGGCTCGAGATGCTCCGGGAGATGCTCGGTCGCAGCGAAGTAATGCTCAATCAGGCGCTCCTCGGCATTTGTGGTATCACCATCGAGGAAACGTTCAATCAAAGTATCGATGTCAGAATGTGTACTGTTCATGTGTCACGATTATAGAGTTGGGTAAAATGGTCGCGCACGCGGCGTCGGGCGCGCGACAGTGCTGTCCGGACCGTACCTGGGGTGGAATGGATCAGAGCCGCGATCTCGTCAACTTCCATACCTTCGAGATGCTTGAGCCGCAGAACGGCTTGCTCCACGCACGGGAGCGAGTTGAGCGCGTCAAGCATCTCGTCGGAGAGTCCTTCTCCGCTATGGTCGGAAGCCTCCGGAGTGTCGGGCAGCGTCAGGGTAGAGGTGAGAGGAGAACGGTTGCGTGAACGGAGCATATTCAGACACACACGGCGCAGTATCACCATCGCCGGGGCATCTACCGTCTCATATTCGCTCAGCCGGTCGCGGAAAAACCATAGCTTGAGCATTGTGTCCTGCACGGCATCATCGGCATCGGCGCCACTCCCCAGCCAGACTGAGGCGGCGCTGACGAGCCGGGGGCGGAGGCGCAGAGCCACCCGCTCGAAATCAGCCACATTGAATGATGCCTGCATAACGGTTTATTATCTGTTTAATTCGGCTGCCTCAGAGCGCACGTATGCCACCGTCACCCCGAGCCTCATCCTCGTAGGTATGATTCTTTTTTGTTATGGTGTTGGGTTTGTGGGCATAACGGATCTCTCCGTTGCGGCTGTAACATACCCCCTCGAGAACCTGTATCGGATAGCAGGTTATAGTGCCACTCGAATGCACCGTAGCATTGACCGAGAGAGCCTTTAACCCGCTTGCCTTTACATCGCCTGTCGAACTGGAGATCAGAGTCGCCTTGTCAGTGATACCGGAAACTGTCACTGTCCCCGTCGATAGCGATCCTGCGGTGACCTCATTAGCCTCGATGTCGCTGATACGCACATCGCCCGCCGAATTGGTGTTGGCTGATACGTCGGGAGCCGACAGCTTCTGCACTTTTACATCGCCCGCCGAATTGGCATATATATCGGCTTCTTCACCGGCATAGAGTGTAGTGATGCTGATGTCGCCCGCCGAATTGGCATAACAATGCGCATCCTTGCGCGCCTTGAGTGTACGGACCTTTATGTCGCCGGCGGAGTTTGCATACAGTTTGACCGTGGTGGCTGTCAGATCGCTAAGCTCTATATCGCCTGCAGAGCTTGTCGTGCACGTCACCTCTTTGGCTTCGATATTCATCGCCTCGATGTCGCCGGCGGAGAGAGTGTTGAGCGATACCGTGTTGCCGGTCTGCTTGATATTCGACTTTATCTTTATATCGCCCGCCGATGCTACTGTAAAAGTGAGCACTTTCGGCGCCGAGACTATCAGCTTGGACTTATGCGAGCCTTTTATATTCATGTTCTCTTTGTAGCTCACCTGGAGCTCACCGCCCGACAGCGACACCTTGATGTAATTGATCAGATTGTCGGGCGCATACAGCTTGACTGACTGCGGTCCAACGGTGTACTCAATATCAATAGCCGTGTTGGTGCGCAGCGCTGTGAAAGATCCGATGCGTAGAGTCTGGGTGATATATGTCTTCGACGGAGTTATCGTTGCTGCTCCGGCGACAATCGCCGCCATGACGAGAATCAGTGTGAAAAATGTACGTTTCATCGTAGTGTGAGGAATTAGTTTACATCTATTAGACACCGCATCGCGCCGAAACGTTACATCCCCCACCATTTTTTCCTCCCCCGCACAAATCATCATGCTCTCAAAGAGGCATAGTCTCAGCAAAGCGAAAGAGACACGCCACCGAAAGAGAATGCGGCGGGTACACCCATAGCCTTGAATGCTCTGACGATTGTTCCGACCGTCAAGTTGTGACCTCTTTCTATCCTTGAAACCTGCGCTCTCTGAACACCCATCAGTTCACCAAGCTGCGCCTGCGTCAGCTTCTTTTCCTTTCTCGCCTGTTTGATAGCCTCACCTATTAGATATGATTGCAATTCTGCATCCAAAGCATCACGACGCGGTGTCCCTTTTGCACCAACAACACGGTCGAGCATTTCATCGTGGGTATATAGTCTCATATTTACATCTGTTTATTGTCGTATATGCAACATCAAACTTCGCTTTTAACGTAATGCTGCTCCTTGTTTTAGCTACAAAGCTAACTAAAATGTTACATATAATAGAAACACGTGGCGATTATTTTGTACTTGCCTGTTGGAAGAAGGGTTAAGGGTAGGGAATGCAGCCAAATGTATTTTTAGAGCTGATTCGGACGGGGTTTCATGAATTTATAGTAACTTTGCCGTAAAATGTATCATTTATGGACTTATTTGAAAAGATAAGCGCCGACATCAAAGCCGCGATGCTGGCTAAGGACAAAGTACGGCTCGAAACCCTGCGTGGTATCAAGAAGGAGTTTCTGGAAGCAAAGACAGCCAAAGGGGCTGACGGCACACTAACCGACGACACTGCCACCCGCATAATGACCAAAATGGTGAAGCAGCGCCGCGAGACAGCAGAGATATACACCTCGCAGAACCGTCCCGAACTCGCTGCCAACGAGCTCGCCGAGGCTGCCGTCATCGAAGAGTATCTTCCAAAACAGCTTACCGAAGAGGAGCTGACAGCCGAACTGCGTGCCATAATAGCGCAGGTTGGAGCCACCTCACAGCGCGAGATGGGCAAGGTAATGGGTGTTGCATCCAAAGCGCTTGCAGGACGTGCCGACGGACGCGCGATCTCGGCGAAAGTCAAGGAATTATTAAGCTAATTAGTAACGCACCATGCTTACAATACAGCAGATAAAGGAAAATCCCGGGCGCACGATAGAGCGCCTCGCCATAAAGGGTTTCGACGGAAAAGAACCCATCAACAAGGTGCTCGAACTCGACGACAAGCGCCGCGCCGTGCAGCTTGAGAACGACAATATCTCAGCTGAGCTCAACAAGCTCTCAGCGCAGATCGGTGCGCTGATGAAACAGGGCAAGCGTGAGGAAGCGGAAGAGGCTAAAAACAAAGTCGCACAGCTCAAGAATCAGCTGAAAGGCGTAGCCGATACACTCGCAGCCACAGAGGCTGAGATCCGCGAGATACTTCTCAGCGTGCCCAATCTCCCCTGCGATGCCGTACCCGCCGGATTGACAGCCGCCGACAATGTGGTTGAGAAGACCGGCGGTCCGATGCCTGATCTCCCCGAAGACGCACTCCCCCACTGGGAGCTCGCAAAGAAATACAACCTGATAGACTTCGACCTCGGCGTGAAGATCACCGGAGCCGGATTCCCCGTGTATCTCGGCAAGGGTGCACGCCTGCAGCGCGCACTCATTCAGTTCTTCCTCGACGAGGCAGGACGCGCCGGCTATCTTGAGGTTCAGCCCCCGTACGTGGTAAATGAGGCGTCAGGCTACGGAACAGGTCAGCTCCCCGACAAGGAGGGACAGATGTACCACTGCAACCTCGACAACCTCTACCTCATACCCACAGCCGAGGTGCCTGTCACCAACCTCTACCGCGATGTAATCATCGCCGAGCGAGATCTCCCCATCAAGAACTGCGCTTATTCAGCTTGTTTCCGCCGCGAGGCTGGCAGCTACGGTAAGGATGTGCGCGGACTGAACCGACTCCACCAGTTCGACAAAGTCGAGATCGTGCGCATAGAGAAGCCTGAGAACTCATACGCCGCGCTTGAGGAGATGAAAGACCACGTGCAGGGACTTCTTGAAAAACTCGGTCTCCCCTGGCATATACTGCGCCTTTGCGGTGGCGACATGAGCTTCACATCGGCTATCACATTCGACTTTGAGGTATGGTCAGGAGCACAGAAACGCTGGCTTGAGGTATCGTCGGTGAGCAACTTCGAGACATATCAGGCAAACCGCCTCAAATGCCGCTACCGTGGTGAGGACAAGAAGACACGTCTCTGCCACACCCTCAACGGCTCCGCGCTTGCACTCCCCCGCATCATGGCTGCTCTTCTGGAGAACAACCAGACACCCGAAGGAATCGTGGTGCCCGAAGTGCTCCGCCCCTACACAGGATTCGACATCATCAACTGATGGCGGCATTACGCATCAAAGAACGATAAGCCCTCCGGATGGACAAGAAAACTATATGGGACCTCGGCCGCGACACGGTCGAGGTCTTTCGCGCAAAGCCCAAACTGCGGCTGACGCTCGTGCTCGACAATGTGCGCTCACTCAACAACATCGGCTCAATGTTCCGCACCTCCGACGCGTTCGGCATAGAGCGCGTGGCGCTGTGCGGCATAACCGCGACGCCCCCCTCCCCAGAAATACACAAGACGGCACTTGGCGCCGAGGAATCAGTTGCATGGGAATACTATGCCTCAACAGCTGATTGCATCGCAGCGCTTCGCGCCGAAGGATATACTGTATGCGTACTTGAGCAGGTGAAAGGCAGCGTGGAGCTGCAGCGGTTCGCCCCCCAACCCGACGGATGTTACGCCGTGGTCGTGGGGCACGAAGTGCATGGAGTAGATCAGACTGTCGTCGATATGGCTGATGTATGCCTGGAAATACCTCAGTACGGCACGAAGCACTCGCTCAATGTCGCCGTATCGGCAGGACTTGCATTATGGCATTTCGCCCAGCGCCTTACGGGTGGCTGCGGCATCGGCGGCTAAAGCCTCCTTAAGTTCTTCGAGCGAGTCAAAGCGCCGCTCGTCGCGCAACCGTCGGCAGAATGTCAGCGACAGCGTCTCATCGTAGAAAAATCCGGTGAAATCCAGTATATGAGCCTCGATGCTCAGGTCCGCACCGGGACGGTCAACAGTAGGACGCCTCCCGATATTCACCATCGCCGGACGCAGCAATCCGTCGGGCATCGTAGCCGCCGCGGCATAAACCCCTTCACGCGGCACTATGGCATCGTCGGCAAGCCGGAGATTTGCAGTCGGGAAACCGATCGTACGTCCGAGCTGTCTGCCATGCTCCACAACTCCGGTGATTGAAAACGGATGTCCGAGGGCTTTTGCAGCCGTTGCGACATCACCGGAGGACAACAACCGGCGTATCATCGAAGAGCATATCTGTTCGCCCGAAGGTGCGAGAGCCGGCATACCGATAACCTCCACACCTGTCTGCTCACCGATGGCGCGATAGGCCTCTATACCACGCGGACAATCCGATCCGAAACAGTGGTCATAGCCTATCATAAGCACACGCACACCACATTCATCATGCAGTCGTTGCATGAACTCAGCGGCAGTAAGACTCCGAAGCGACCGGTCAAAGTCGAGCATACACACGCGCTCTACACCAAGATCAAGCAGCAGACGCTCTTTCTGCTCCGCACCGGTTATCAGCCGGGGCGCACGTTCCGGGGCTATGACTTCGAGCGGATGACGGCGGAAAGTGACAATCATGGAGGACAGTCCGCGCTCACGGCTCTCACCAACGAGGCGTTCCACCACAAAGCGGTGCCCGAGATGCACACCATCGAACATCCCCACCGCAGCCACATAGCCGCCGGCTGTTTTCTGCTTCTCAGGCATAATGGGCTGCTTTGAGCAGTGTCATGAATTCACTTCCCGGAGGCACTGTCATTACAGCGAAACCGAGTGCTGCGGCAGCCTCCGTATTTGATGCCGAATCGTCAAGAAATAGCGTCTCTCCGGGCTTTATGCCGAATTTCTGCTCAGCAATGCGGAATATGGCGGCATCGGGCTTCATCGAACGAGCCTCAAACGATGTGAGTGTACCGTCAAAATAATGCGCTATATCATGCCCCTCCTTGCGGAATTCGGCGGCGATCATGGAGTTCCACATTATCTCATTGGTATTGGATAGCAGAAACAGGCGGTATCTCTCGCGCAGCCGCTCCAATGCCTGCAGCCGGTGCACGGGAACCCCTATGAGGAAACGCTCGAAAGCCACATCGATCTGCGTGTCGGTAGTGCCTGACGGAAGATAACGGCGCAACTCGTCGCGGAATTGCGCGGGAGTGATCTCTCCCGCCTCAAGCGCCCCGAACGGACCCGCCTGAACATATTCGCCGAGAAACTGTCCCGGTTCAGCCATACCGAGGTCGCGGAAAGCCTCGATGCAACGTTCGCGGCGTATATCCATAATCACGCCACCAAGATCAAAAAGCAGATTTCGTATCATAGTCAGAGAGTGAGTATTTTTTGAAGATTGCGGGCGGCATCGCCGAGCGCCGTGGGGCTGACAGCCGCAGCTATGGCATCGATAGGCTGATCCGACTCATCGGTCTCCACAAGCAATCGCTCCGGAGGTATTACAGGCGCTGTAGCCGGATTGAATCGCTCACCGAGCGATATGTACATTCCGACATCGGTAAGCTGTCGGGCAAGCTCAGGTTTGCCACGGAAGCCATGCACTATCCATGGAGCATGCGGATCCATGTCGCGCCGCGCGTGCAAAAGATCATTCCATGCGCGGACGCAATGTATTATCAACGGCTTCCCAAGATCATCGGCAAGTCGGGCATGCAGATTGAAAAGCTCTCTCTGCAATCCCATGTCGCCGCCACGCAGATGGTCGAAGCCTGACTCCCCTATCGCCACGACATCGCTACGGCGTGCTGCTACGGGCAGAAGTTCCATAAGCCTCTCAATACCCTCAGCCGCCATTTCTGCCGTCAGCCACGGATGAATCCCGACAGAGTAGAACCGTCCGGGAAGGAACTCCGTGAAGTCAGGCGACACATTTATTATAGCGTCGCGTGCGTCAGTCCGGTGAGTATGGCAATCAGTGATCATGGCACAGGGTCATATCCTGAACCACCCCACGGGTGGCAACGGCATATACGCTTCACCGCCAGCCAAAGACCGCGCAACGGTCCATGCTTACGCAACGCCTCAACCGCATACTGGCTGCAGGTAGGAGTGAAACGGCACACCGGAGGAAACATAGGCGAGATGCAGAGTTGGTAAAACCTCACCGGAATTATAAGGAGTGTGGTGAACACTCGCCGCAACAGCTGCGCCATCACTCCGCGGAGTTGCTGCAACCGGGATCGAATCCCTGGCTGAGACGGGTGAGAATCTTGCGCACCGCACGCTCCGTATACTTATAATCGGTAAGAGTGTCGGCTATATATATGAATGCAAGGTCAGCATTCACTCCGGCGTCTATGCACGCCCGGTTAAGGCGATACGCCTCACGACAGCGGCGACGCATCGTCACACGGTCGACGGCATGGCGCAGCTTACGTTTGGGAACGCTTATGAGAAACCGCACATCATGCCCGCACTCCTCAGCCGGCGCACCCCCGGCTACAGGCTCAGCATCCGGACGACGGCGCCACACCGCACGCCAAGGGTATGCCATAATAGTTTTATTCTCACCGGGTGATGCCGGTGAGAATAATCTGTTTATAGCCGTCAGCGAGCAAAGCCGCTCGCGCTTGTACAGGCGTAGGGTATGAGGCATTGTTACAGTAACGGACGCGCTGCGCAGAGGATCATTTTCCTGCCTTCTCGGCAGCTGCGCTGTTCTTCAGGAAGTTATCGAGAGCGGCGGTCATGGAGGGAGAAGTCTCCGAAGGAGCCTCGATATCAAGACGCAGACCGGCATCCTTCACAGCCTTGGCTGTGGTCTTGCCGAAGCATCCGATCTTGACCTCATCCTGCTTGAAGTCGGGGAAATTCTTCAGGAGCGAGTCGATACCTGCGGGGCTGAAGAATATGAGCATGTCGTAATCAAACGGCTCGTCGGCGGCAAAATCATTGCTTACCGTGCGGTACATCACAGCCTTTGTGTAATCAAGACCGATGCTGTCGAGTATGTTTGTCTCATCCTTGTGCACATCGCTGACAGCGAAAAGGAATTTCTCCTTGTTGTGCTTCTTTAGGAACGGTAACAGCTCGTCGAGCTTGCCTGTGCTGCCGTGGAAAATCTTACGTTTGCGGTACACTATGTACTTCTGAAGGTAAAGAGCTATCGACTCCGTGGTGCAGAAATACTTCATCGTGTCGGGTATGCTCACACGCATCTCCTCGGCGAGACGGAAGAAATGGTCGATCGCCGTGCGCGCGGTGAATATGATGGCCGTGAAATCGGCAATGTTGATCTTCGACTGGCGGAATTCCTTTGCAGTCAGACCCTCAACCTTGATAAATGGACGAAACTCAATGTCCACGCCATATTTGTCGGCAATCTCGAAGTAGGGTGACTTCTCGGATGTCGGCTTCGGCTGGGAAACGAGAATTTTTTTTACTTTCACTACCGTCGTGTGTTTAGAGCGTTTTTAGCTTTTATTGTGTCTCGGGGAGTGGTGTCAGCAATGAAAGAATTGAGAATCAGTGCTTAACCTCTGAGAAAAAGTAAGCCGCGATAGATGAAGATCAGCGGCACGATTTCCAGGGTGCAAAGGTACAAAATAAAGTAGATTAGCGAAAAACTATTGTGGTAAAAAATTTTAAACCCTTTGCAGATGAATATCAGGCGAGCCGTGACATACAGCATACCGGAAGCTATCAGAAATCCTTCGGTAGCCTCCGGACGGAACAGCACACCCATTGCCGGAATCAACAGAAACAGTCCCAGCAGAGCCTGCGACGCATTGAAGCCACGCAACCACTGCTTTGCAAGCCATGGAGCCGTGAACAGATAGCCTACTGCGGCATAGGCGGCGAATTGCCAACAGTAATACACTCCTGCAGCAACCGTAAGCGCAGCTATACATACCGACATTGACGCAGGAAGTGCCGCTCCTTGCTCTGAAACCGCCGAGAATAGAAGAATGCCCTCACAGACGCAAAGCGACAGCAGCAGTGAGATTATTATACGGGTTTCCGACAGCGTATGATCGTCAAATATATTGTCACGCTCACGCACTTTCAGCAGATCAGCTGTGAACGTCTTGAAAAATGTGGCGTAATTGCGGCAGTTCAGCGCAAGAAGCATGAGCAGTGCCATGAGCATAGCCATGACACCGGTATCATTTCCCGGCATCTGCGGGCGCGGAATAGCCTCCATGCCGCGTGTGTACGGCACGCGTCCGGTAGCATACCACGTAAGCCTGTCGGAAGGGGCGTCGAGCTCCCTGCAGTGTGTCGTATCAAACGGCGCAGGCAGCACAGCACGCCCGGCAGCATGAGTCACGCCGAGTGTGTCGGGCGACACAGTTGCTGAAGGCACCGCCTCTGCCACTGATTGTGCGCCGAAAAGCGCCGAAGGTTCGTCAGGCATCGGCATCCAACAGTTTAATAGCTTCAGAAGGTGTCGCCGCCACACTCCAGAGTGGCTCAGAGCCATGGCGCATAAATCCGAGACGCGTGCACTGATCAAGCATCTCAAGAAGCGGGTTGTAGAAACCTTCAGTATTAAGTATGACGACTTTCCCGGCGAAAAGCCCCAGCTGCCGCCAGGTGATAATCTCCATAAGCTCTTCAAGCGTGCCGACACCGCCGGGCATTGCCACCACACCGCAGGCAAGATCAGCCATAGTGCGTTTGCGTGAATGCATATCGGGAGTGGTTATCATGCGCGAGAGCGACGGATGCTGCCACCCACGCTCCACCATAAAACCGGGAAGCACACCGACTGTAAATCCTCCGGCTGCGACAGCCCCCTCGATAGCTGCTGCCATCAGACCGCCACGCCCTCCTCCGCTCACAAGGATCCGACCCGACTCGGCGACAAGTCGCCCCAGTTCGCGGGCAGCATCTTTGTAGCAGGCGGCGATATCATCGTTTGAGGCACCGTAGACGCATATTGCTTTCTCTTTATTTTCAACCATCGCGGGGGTATTTACAGGCTGTTTAGAGTGCAAAGTTACGTCATTGACAGCAAACCGTCAAGCTGTGAATTACAAAAATACGCGCGCATCAGAGATCCAGACGGCGGCTGCGCGAGCCATGGGTCAGGCGGCGGTATATTCCTGCGACACGTCGCCATAGCGCCACACCGCGCAACCAGAGCGGAGAGGGTGCGCTCACCACGTCGGCAGCCATCGTGTCTGTCATGGCTATCTCATCAGCCTGCTCGCCGAACTGCTCAGGATAGATGACAATAAGGTTGTTCTGCGCGAAATAGCGCTGGAGGAAGGTAGGAAGCGTGTCAAGATCACCGGTGTGCGACACCGACGCACGGCGTGCGTTTATGACCACAAAGAGATCATCGTCCATGATCTTGTTGGCGAGCAGTATGAAATCGTCCCACTGCTCTATCAGCCTGTATTCGCAGCGTATGTCGAAACGGCGCGAATGGATTACCGCCTGGAATGCCTTACGGGTGGATTCGTAGCAGCACACTATCATACGGCAGCCAAGCTGTGCGGTGAGATTGCCTAAAGCTGTCACCCACTCTGAGAAACCTGTCTCATACTGTGCGCTCTGTGGAACCGCTACGACAATGCGCGTCATCGTATTGATCGGGATGAAGCAGCGGGTTATCACCACCATCTTGTTGGTGGCGCGCAGCAGGTTGGTAAGTTTGTCACCGAAGAAAGAGTCGATCACGTTCAGACGGCGGTGCAACCCGATTATGACACGGTCGATATCACGTTCCTCTATAGTGTTTATAACACCGGTGACAAAGTTAAGGTCGTAGCGGTCGAGAGGAACAAGGCGGACATCGACGCTCGATGCCACCTGCTCGGCGATATCGAGCGAATTGCGCCCTACTGCACGCGATGAAGCAGAATTATCGTTGCGCACATGCAATCCGTACACCTCACCCTCGGCTGTGCCACGCATCAGCAATGCAAGATCCACCAGTTCGGGTGCCGTCATCGGATTGGCTATCGGTATGAGCACATTCTGCCGGTGCCGGCGTTTCGCCTGACCGGTCGCCACGGCATCGTCCGACAATGCCAGGATCTTCATTCTCGACGCAGCACGCGCTGTGCCCATGCTCGATACAGTACAGGTAATCAGTATCATGATCACCGTGCCGTTGAGTATCACCTCGTCGAACAGCCCCATTCCGTAACCAATGGTCACCACCGCGAGCGCCACAGCCGTATGGGCGTTCGACAACTGGTAAAGCATCGACCTGTCAACATTGCGCATACGGTATGTGCGCTGCGTCGCGAAAGCCGCAAGCCATTTGCATGCCATAGCCACCGCCGTCATCACACCTGCGGCATACAGCGTGCTCCATCCACGCAATACCACTCCTATATTAATAAGCATACCTACGCCTATCAGGAAGTAGGGGATGAACAATGCGTTGCCGACAAACTCTATACGGCTCATCAGCGGAGATTTCGCAGGTATGTAACGGTTCAGGACAATACCGGCGAAGAATGCTCCGAATACCCCTTCAATCCCTGCCCACAGCGCAAGCTGCGCCGCTATGAACATCATGGCGATCACATAGATGTACTGGAGGATATTGTCATTCCAATGCTTGAAAAACCACCTCGTGATGCGCGGGTAGAGATAAGTCAGGGCTACACAGTAGACCACAAGCGAGCCGAGCAAACGGAGTATTGCGGATATTCGGAACTCACCTGTACGGCACACACCTACGACAGCCGCAAGCACTATGAGCGAGCCAAGCACTGTAAAGATTGTTCCCGCAATCGCTATCACAACCGCAGGCTGACGGGTCAGCCCGAAACGCGATACAATAGGATATGCTATAAGCGTATGGGCGGCAAACATCGATGCCATCAGCACCGCCGTGAGCGGTTCAAGCCCGAGCAGGACGCCTGCGGCGACTGCACCCAATGCAAGCGGGATAAGGAATGTATAGAGTCCGAATACGACCCCTTTACGGAGATTTTTCCGCAAGTGGTACATATCAATCTCCACTCCCGCCAGAAACATCAGGTAGAGGATACCGACCTGCCCGAACACCTCGAAACTCATGTCGCGCGCCAGGAGGTTCAGACCGTATGGACCCACAACCACTCCCGCCGCGATAAGCCCCACTATATGCGGTATCTTCAACTTGTTCAGCAGGATCGGCGCAATGAGTATTATAAGGAGAACGGCAAGGAAAATCGGCACCGGTGCAGTGAGCATCGGTGTGGCGGCAGGGATATGTGGGACAAGCGCCATTCTGAACCTATGAACAGCGCCACGCGTGCGGCTTATCACACGCGTGGCGCGTTCGATCTTATATTATTTCCTTTCTTACTTACCGAACTTCTTGCCGTGGGCTATCAGATACTGGGCGATCTGCACGGCATTGAGAGCGGCACCTTTCTTAATCTGGTCGCCAACGATCCAGAACGTCAGTCCATTCTCGCAGGTAATATCCTTACGGATACGCCCTACATAGACAGGATCGAGTCCGGCAGTGGGAAGCGGCATGGGGTACTCCTTGGCTGCGGGATTGTCGATAACCACAAGCCCTTCCCCCTTCTCAAATGCCTCACGTGCCTCCTCGACACTTATGGGACGCTCCGTCTCTATCCATACAGCCTCGCTGTGGGCACGCATGACAGGCACACGGACACACATTGCGCTGACATTCAGATCGGGAGCATGCATGATCTTCTTCGTCTCGTTGAACATCTTCATCTCCTCCTTGGTGTAACCGTTGTCGGTGAACACATCGACCTGTGGGATGACGTTGTAGGCGAGCTGATAGGCGAATTTCTCCACCGTGGGCTCCTCTCCGCGTCCGAGCTGCGCATACTGCTCGACAAGCTCATCCATAGCAGCGGCACCGGCACCGGAGGCAGCCTGATAGGTAGCCACATGCACACGGCGGATCGGGCTGAGATCGTTGATAGGCTTCAGAGCCACCACCATCTGTATAGTGGTGCAGTTCGGGTTGGCTATTATGCCGCGGGGAGTGTTGAAGGCATCGTCGCCGTTCACTTCCGGAACCACAAGCGGCACATCCTTATCCATACGGAAAGCGCTCGAGTTGTCGATCATCAGTGTGCCATGCTTGGTGATGGTCTCGGCAAACTCCTGCGAGGTGCCGCCACCGGCTGATACGAATGCGATGTCTATTCCGCGGAAATCATCGTTGTGCTGGAGGAGCTTAACGGTGTACTGCTTGCCACGGAATGTATAACTGCGTCCGGCACTGCGCTGTGAACCGAAAAGCGTAAGCTCATCGATAGGGAAATTCTGCTGGTCGAGCACCCGGAGGAACTCCTGACCTACGGCGCCACTTGCGCCTACAATTGCTATATTCATTTCTTCCGTTAAAAAGAGGAGTTTATTATTTGTATTCGCTCCAGGGGGTGATAGCGATAGTCTCCACCGGACGGTTTAGGAATGCTTTGATGTAAGCTCCGGCAAGACGTGCGTTGGTTATGAGCGGTATATTGTGGTCGATAGCCCAGCGGCGTATGCGGTAACCGTTTGTGAGCTCGCGGCGTGAGTGGTTCTTCGGTATGTTGACCACCAGATCCACCTTGTGCGACGATATCAGGTCGAGCACATTCTCGCCCTTGTCCTTCTCATCCGGCCAGCCGGCGGCTACAGCCTCCACACCGTTGTTGTTGAGGAACTGTGCGGTGCCTTCGGTAGCATAGATCTTGTAGCCATGCTCCGCAAGACGGCGGCAGGCATCGAGCATATCCACCTTGCCACGCACATCGCCTGAGCTGACAAGCACACCACCCTGAGGCACATGGTTGCCCACGGAGAGCATTGCGTTGAGCAGCGCCTCGTCGAAATCACGTCCGAGACAGCCCACCTCGCCGGTCGACGACATATCCACGCCCAGCACAGGGTCAGCCTTGTGCAGACGTGCGAAGCTGAACTGCGATGCCTTGACACCGATATAGTCGATATCGAAAGTCGAGGAATCGGTCGGCTCAACTTTCTCACCGAGCATGATGCGGGTGGCATCGGCGATGAAGTTCTTTTTAAGCACCTTGCTGACAAACGGGAACGAACGCGAAGCGCGGAGATTGCACTCGATCACCTTCACATCGTTGTCCTTGGCAAGATACTGAATGTTGAACGGACCGGAGATATTGAGTTCCTTGGCTATGCGGGCGCTGATGCGCTTTATGCGGCGCGCCGTAGCCATATAGATTTTCTGTGCGGGGAATACGAGGGTCGCGTCGCCCGAATGTACGCCGGCAAACTCCACATGCTCCGAGATAGCATACTCCACGATCTCACCATTGCGTGCCACAGCGTCAAACTCGATCTCCTTGGCATTCTGCAGGAATTCCGACACAACGACCGGATATTCTTTCGAGACCTTCGCAGCCTGGGCAAGGAAGCGGTGCATCTCGTCGTAATCATGACAGACATTCATGGCGGCACCCGAAAGCACGTAGCTGGGACGCACCAGTACCGGGAAGCCGACCTCTGACACGAAATCACGGATATCCTCTTCGGTGGTCAGCTCTTTCCATCGCGGCTGGTCGATGCCGAGCTGGTCGAGCATTGCTGAGAACTTATGACGGTTCTCGGCACGGTCGATCGACACCGGCGATGTACCGAGCACAGGCACATGGCTGCCATAGAGCTTCATGGCGAGATTGTTCGGAATCTGTCCGCCCACGCTCACGATCACACCCTTGGGTGATTCGAGCTCGATGATATCCATGACACGCTCGAAGCTCAGCTCATCGAAGTAGAGGCGGTCGCACATGTCATAGTCGGTTGAGACGGTCTCCGGGTTGTAGTTGATCATTATCGAGCGGTAACCGAGACGGCGGCAGGTGGTGGCGGCATTCACAGAGCACCAGTCGAACTCCACGGAGCTGCCGATGCGGTATGCCCCAGAACCGAGGACAACAATATTGTTGCCGGCGTTCATGCCGTAAGGTATCGCGTGGGTCACCGATCCATAGGTGACGTACAGATAGTTCGTGAGATCGGGATATTCGGAAGCTACGGTGTTGATGCGCTGCACGGCGGGGAGGACATCGAGCGACTTACGGTGCTTGCGCACACGCATCACCTCGTCGTCCATCTTCCCTTTGGGATTCTCCACAAGGCGCGCTATCTGGAAATCGCTGAAGCCAAGACGCTTCGCTTCGTGCATTGTTGCACGGTCGATTTTCTCGATGCTGTCGAACTCGGCGAGATGAGCGGCATAGCGCACG
Source organism: uncultured Muribaculaceae bacterium (assembly GCA_910587425.1). Classification (GTDB taxonomy): domain Bacteria; phylum Bacteroidota; class Bacteroidia; order Bacteroidales; family Muribaculaceae; genus Paramuribaculum. Next base: position 50,235 of record CAJUKU010000010.1, on the reverse strand, counting down.
ATATTGTCGAGACGCGAGATGAACCAGCGGTCAATCTTTGTCAGCTCAACTATGCGCTCTATGGTGTAGCCGCGCTGCAGCGCCTCGGCGATGGCGAAGATGCGGAGATCTGTCGGATGCTCCAGAGCATGGTCAAGATCGGCAAACTCTATGTCGTTGTTGCCCACAAAACCGTGCATGCCCTGACCGATCATGCGAAGACCCTTCTGCATGATCTCCTCGAATGATTTACCGATCGACATGATCTCACCCACCGATTTCATCGATGATCCGATCTCGCGGTCAACACCGGCAAATTTCGTGAGGTCCCAGCGGGGTATCTTCACGATCATGTAGTCAACTTTCGGAGCCTCGTATGCCGAGTTGGGGGTACCCATCTCGCCGATCTGGTCGAGTGTGTATCCGAGAGCGAGTTTTGCTGCGACAAAAGCCAGAGGATAACCGGAGGCTTTCGATGCGAGCGCCGACGAACGGCTCAGACGGGCGTTGATCTCGATAATGCGGTAGTCGTTGGTCTCGGCGTTGAAGGCATACTGGATGTTGCACTCACCCACGATCCCTATGTGACGCACTACACGGCGGGCTATCTCCTCGAGCATACTGATCTGCTCGGGACGGAGCGACACGATGGGAGCCACAACTATCGATTCGCCGGTATGGATGCCCAGCGGGTCGAAGTTTTCCATCGGCACAACGGTGAAGCAATGGTCGTTGGCATCGCGTATCACCTCAAACTCGATCTCTTTCCATCCTTTGAGCGATTCCTCAACGAGGATCTGACGGGAATAGGCGAGCGCGCTCTCGCAGTGTGCACGGAATTCGGCATCGTTCGTGCAGATTCCCGATCCGAGACCACCGAGGGCGTAACCCGAGCGGACCATCACCGGATAACCGATACGGTGTGCAACCTCAACGGCGTCGTCAATGCTCTCCACAGCCTGCGACACCGGAGTCTTCACCTCAATTTCGTTAAGTTTCTTTACAAACAGGTCGCGGTCCTCGGTGATCATGATAGCCTCAACCGATGTGCCGAGCACCTTCACGCCGTAGCGCTCCAGAGTGCCGTTCAGGTAAAGCTCCGTGCCGCAGTTTAGTGCGGTCTGACCGCCAAAGGCAAGCAGTATGCCGTCGGGACGCTCCTTCTTGATAACCTCCTCTACAAAGTAGGGAGTCACGGGCAGGAAATAAACCTGGTCGGCAACACCTTCAGAGGTCTGTATCGTTGCAATGTTAGGGTTGATGAGGACTGTCGAGATACCCTCTTCACGCAGGGCTTTCAGGGCTTGCGAGCCGGAGTAGTCAAACTCGCCCGCCTGTCCGATTTTCAATGCTCCGGAACCGAGCAGCAATACTTTCTTCATCGCCATAAGTAAAGTCACTTAGAAATTTTATGCAAAAATACTAAATCCCCGCCGATTTCGGCATCCTACCGCCGAACTTTTTTGCATCACGTTTGTTATCTCGGTAAGCGCCGGCGCCGCAGCCGGTTCATATCAACATTTCTTTACCACCCAAAAACAAGCGCAACCGTGAAAAGTGTAAGCCAGACCATTCTTGAACGCCGCAGCATCCGCCGCTATGAGCGCGAGGCGATTTCCGACGAAGCAATGCAGTTCATCTACGACGCAATACGCAATACCCCTACAAGTTACAACGGGCAGCAGTTCTCTGTGGTCGATGTCACTGATCAGGAACTCAAAGAGGAGATCTATCGCCTGACAGGTCAGAAACAGGCTAAGACTTGCAATCATTTCATGGTATTCTGCGCCGACTTCCACAAGATCCGCCTCATTGCCGACAGAAAGGGTATCGACATGCCCGACTTCGAGCACACACTCGACGGAGTAATTGTAGGCACCGTCGACGCCACGCTCGCGATGATGAACGCCCTAACAGCCGCCGAGGCTCAGGGGCTTGGCACATGCTGCATAGGCTACGCCAGAACTTGCGCACCCGAAGCATTATCGAAACTCCTGTCACTCCCGCAGAGCACCTACATAGTCTGCGCGCTTGCAATCGGAGTGCCGCGTGAACTCCCCGATCTAAAACCCAAACAGTCGAAGGAGATCAGCATACACAGCAACCGCTACAGCGACGAAGGGCTGACAGACCGTCTTGTAGCCTACGATGAGGAGATCACCCGCTACAATGCCACCAGAAGCGGCACGACATCCGACAACGACTGGGCATCGCACATCATCAGCTACTACCGCGAGGCTATGTCGTACCGCATGCTCGACGCGATCCGCCGCCGCGGATTTGACGTGATCAGCTAAATTTGCCCAGCACGGTTGGATTTTTAGCTCCGGTTTCATTATATTTGTAGCCGGAAAAACATTCATCACCACACATACAACACGAAAATGCTCAAGAAATGCATCGTGGCGGTCTGTCTGCTCATCGCCGCACTTCCAGCCGCCGGAATAGAGCGCGGAGAGAAAAGCGTGGGTCTGCGCGCCGGATACACCACCAGCAACCGCTCCGGGGTAGCTGGTCTCTACTTCCAGTACGCTTTCAGCAGCCGCTTCCGCCTCGCCCCTGATGTGGACTATTCATTCCGTAACGACGGCCACGACGCATTCTCCATAAATCTGAACGGTCACTTCCCGCTCACCGCACCATCATCGAGACTCACCGCCTACCCGCTTGCCGGACTGAATTATACGACCTGGAATTACCGGGAGCCCGACAATAACGACGTCAGCGCACGCACCGACAGGCTCGGACTTAATGCCGGAGCCGGCGTGGACTACCTCGTCACACCGACACTGAAACTCGGAGCGGACGCGAAATTCAGGTGGACACGCGATTACAACAGCGGCGTATTCACCGTCTCGATAGGCTATGTGTTCTGACACCGGCGCAAAAGACCCGGCTAAGTCAGCGCACTGTATAATATTCACCGTCCATAACGATGCCGACCGGCTTGAGCATTCACTCTCGCTACTGACTAAGCTCACGCAGTCGCACGACGTGCGATGCGTGATTGTAAACGACGGAAGCACAGACCGCAGCGCTGATGTGCTCAGCTATTTCATGGCTTTACATCCTGAATTTGACCGTAGCAGCGTAACCGCTACCCTGCATTTCCGGCAAGGCATCACAGCCGCACTTTCCGAAGGGTTGAAACTCACACAATCGCGCTATGTGATGTTCACTACACCCGAGAGCATCCCCACCACAGCTGACTTCGCCGCCCTTGCCGATGCGGCTGAATCACGCCAGTGCGACATCGTGTGCAGCCATCTCTCCACCCGACACCCTGACCTTAACCGAATGAGCATAGCCCGCGGCGATTTCAACCTGCATGGCAAATTGATAAGCCGAGATCTGCTGCTCGCCGCCGATGCCGTCGCACCGCCGCTACTTTCCGATATATGGCATCACATAAACATCATAGCTCGCGTCTTTGCACTATGCACGCCGGATAGGGTAGCGGTGATCAGACGTGGCTCCTCACCCATACCGCTTCACAGCTACACTCCGGAAATAAAACAGCATCTGCTGCTTGCCATGCTTATCGACAACTGGTTTGATGAACATGGACTCACCGAGCGCTTCTCTCCCTTTCTGCTACAGATGAAATTCATGGCGAAAGCCCCCTTGATGTACACCGCCGACAACCGTTTCACACTTTGGCGCAACACATTCGCCGAAGTCAACGCAAGAGTGCTCCGCATCCCGGGCATACCATTAGGTGAACGTCTGCGGGCATGGTTTCTGCTGCATACTCCACGGCAGTTCAACGCCTCCACCTGATACGAATCAGTCAACGACCACAAACATATAAAAGCGGCTGTGCCAATCTCCTGACACAGCCGCTTGTAGTATCTTAGTTTACTGAGAAACTGCTATTACTCCTCGTCGATCGAGAAATCATCAGGAAGATCACCTTCCAGATCCAGATCGTCGAGCTCATCGCCCAGGTCGTCAAGTTCGTCGAGCTCCTCATCGATAGCCGGCTCAGAATCCTTTTTCGAGCCACCTTTCTTTGAATCGCTCTTCTTCTTTCCTTTCTTGCCGAGACCGCCCTCCTTAAGAGCAGCCATGATCTTAGCCTCAAGCTCATCGGCGAGCTCCGGATTGTCGTTTATCACACGCTTCGCAGCCTCACGTCCGTTGGCAAGTTTCGTACCGTCGTAGCTGTACCATGCTCCAGACTTGTTGATGATATTCAACTCCACGCCAAGATCTATGATCTCGCTCGAACGGCTGATACCCTCGCCGAACATTATATCGAACTCCACTTTCTTGAAGGGGGGAGCAACCTTGTTCTTCGCTACCTTGACCTTGGCAACGCGTCCGATAGCGTCATCGCCATCCTTGATGGTCGAGCTTGAACGGATATCGATACGCACCGAAGCGTAGTATTTCAGAGCGTTGCCACCGGCGGTGGTTTCCGACGGACCGAACATCACACCGATATTGGCACGCAGCTGGTTGATGAACACGCAGCAGGTGTTTGTGCGGGCTATCGTGCCGGTGAGTTTACGCAAAGCCTGCGACATCAGACGCGCCTGCAAGCCCACGTTGCGGTCACCCATATCACCCTCGATCTCGTTTTTCGGGGTCAGGGCGGCTACGGAGTCGATCACCACTATATCCACCGCCGATGAGCGGATGAGCTGGTCGGCTATCTCAAGAGCCTGCTCGCCATTGTCGGGCTGGGCTATGAGAAGATTGTCGACATCCACACCGAGTTTTTCGGCATAGAAACGGTCGAAGGCATGCTCCGCGTCGATGATTGCCGCGATACCGCCGAGTTTCTGAGCCTCAGCCATGGCATGTATAGCGAGAGTGGTCTTACCTGACGACTCCGGGCCGTAGATCTCAACGATTCTGCCACGGGGGAAACCTCCCACACCGAGGGCATAGTTCAGACCGATCGATCCGGTGGGTATCACCTCCACATCCTCGACTTTCTCGTCGCCGAGTTTCATGATCGCACCCTTGCCGTAATCCTTCTCGATCTTCTGCATCACGGAAGTAAGGGCGTTAAGGCGCGCCTGCTTGGGGTCGAGCGCTGCCTTGGGATCATCCTTACCCTTGCGGGCTGTTGTTGCTTTTTTAGCCATATCTTGTAGTTTTATTATTTCTGAATGATTACCGCCGCCATCCATACCGAGTCATTGACTCACATGTCGGCAGCTTTTATGATCGTGACGCAAAGTTACGAAAAAGAGCGGGCAAATACTATGCCCAACCATGTTAAATCAAGTTATTGTCATCACACCTCCGAACCAATCACTCCGCCATGCGTTGTAATAGTACATAGCAAAAATTACTTTTTCCATTGCAAGAAATGTGATAATGATTGGTTTATTATCTAAGCGAGGAGACGTTGTGAAAACATCTCCTCGTTTGATTTTTTATGCTGCGGCAAACTGATATCAGCCATAGCCGCTGCGGTAATATGACTTATGTGTCTGCTCCGGCAATCCGGAAGCAGAGCAGCAAGCCGTAAAGATTACTTGAATATGTACTGGCTCGAGATCGACTGGTTGTTATGAACGCGGCTGATAGTATCGGCAATCAGGCGTGCCACACTGATTATGGTAGCCTTGCGGCACTGCTTCTCGAACGGGATGCTGTTTGTGAAGATCATCTCTGTCATCGCGCTCTCGTCGACACGCTGCGATGCGGGATCGCTCATTATGGCATGCGATGCAAGCGCGCGCACTGACTTCGCACCCTTCTCCATCATCAGGTTCGCTGCCTTGGTGATGGTTCCGGCAGTATCCACCATATCGTCGATCAGAATCACGTTCTTACCCTGTACGTCGCCAATAACGGTCATTGACTCGACTACGTTTGCCTTCGCACGCTGCTTGTGGCAGAGCACCAGAGGCACATCAAGATATTTGGCATAGCTGTTGGCACGCTTGGCACCACCCACGTCGGGAGTAGCGATCACCATATCCTCAAGCTTGAGGCTTTCGATATAAGGAATGAACACCGACGAAGCATAGAGGTGATCCACAGGAATATTGAAGAATCCCTGGATCTGGTCGGCATGAAGATCCATCGTGATCACGCGGTTCACACCGGCGGCAACGAGAAGATCAGCCACGAGCTTGGCGGCTATGCTCACACGCGGTTTGTCCTTGCGGTCCTGACGCGCCCATCCGAAATAAGGGATGACAGCGATCACGGAGTGAGCGGAAGCACGCTTTGCCGCATCGATCATGAGCAGGAGCTCCATGAGATTGTCGGCATTGGGCACGGTCGACTGCACGAGATAGACCTCGCATCCGCGGATCGGCTCCTCGAACGATACCTCAAACTCGCCGTCGGCAAAGTGCTGGATATTCATTTTTCCGAGCTCCATGCCGAGACATTTGCAAATTTCTTCACCCATGTAGCGCGACTTTGTGCCCGCGAAAATCTTGATGGGATGGATTACTGAGTTCATAAGCGGTGATATATGTAATCGGGACTAAATTGTCTGCAATTTCCTGGTTGCCGAGTGATAACCGAGGGCAAAGTTACGCTTTTTTGCCGGAGGGTGCGCCCTGAGGCATGATTTTTTTATCGCTTTTCTCAACACTCTTGTGCTTCACCTTCCACACTACCGCATCATACGGGCCGACGAACGTCTCGAAAGGAACATCCTCGGCAAACTCCTTATGAAGCTTTTCGCCGGTCAGAAGTTCAGTCATGACCGCATCGCCTTGCGGAATCTGAAGCATATCGAACGCATGGCGGGGTATGTTGATGCGCAGGTCGCATGAATCAGCCGAGAAATTCACGGCTATGACAAGAGTCTCGTCGGCATAATTGCGCAGGAACACATACTGCCGGTGAGGGTTGAGCGTCGGATTCTCATAATTGACATACATGAGGTCGAAGAATCTGCCCTTCACGATCGCCTTTTCGGAGTTGCACAGGCGGAGTATGGTGCGGTACTTGTCGCGCAGCCAGCGCTCACGACCGGTAAGATTCTCATTGCCGGGACACCCTTTGTTCAGCCAGCGACGCAAGGTCGACAGGCTCCAGTAATCGAATATTGTGGTGCGCCCGTCATATCCGCTGAAGCCCTCGGCATCGGCTGCCGGCTCACCGAGCTCCTGACCCATGTAGATCATCATCGGCCCTGTGCCAATCATCGAGCTGACCACGAGCGACGGGATCACCTTGCCGGGATCACCGGCGTAGAAACGTGACGCAAAACGCTGTTCATCATGATTCTCAAGGAAATTGAGCATGTGGTCGCTTATGCCGTCGACGGTCTGCCAGCAACCGGTCAGCTGAGCCGCCGAGAAGTTGGATGTCTGTATGCCGCGCAGCGTGTCGTACAGGTTCACCTTATCATAAAGGTAATCGAAACGCCCTACGTTTATGAAATCACGGTAGAGATTCGTGTCGTAGATCTCGGCTATAAATATAATGTGCGGATAGTGGTCCTTGATGACCGGAATAGCCCACTGCCAGAATTCGATAGGCACCATGAACGCCATGTCGCACCGGAATCCGTCGACACCTTTAGCCGCCCAGAACCGTAGGATATCGAGCATCTTCATCCAGGTGTCGGGCACCGGCTGAAAATGATGTGTATGTCCACCCTGATAATCCACACCGTAATTGAGTTTCACGGTCTCATACCAGTCGTTCTGTGTAGGAAACGCCGTGAAGCAATCGTTGCCGGTCACCTTTGCCGGAAACTCGACATAGCTCTGCTTCCCGGTCCCGAGATCTATAGAGGGTGCGAAAAGTTGCCGCGGTATGTAGTAGAAATTGTTGGAGGGCGAGAAAGCGAGGTTCTTGTCATCGTCGGCACCAAGATCGCGCACTCCTTCAGGAGCCGCGTCAGAATGATACTGACGCGCCACGTGATTAGGCACAAAGTCTATGATCACCTTCATTCCGGCATCATGTATGCGCGACACCGCCGCCTCAAACTCCGCCATGCGGTCGGGCACGCTGACCGCTATGTCGGGATCTATATCGTAATAGTCCTTTATGGCGTAAGGCGATCCGGCTTCACCCTTGACCACGTGCGGATTGTCACGCAGTATGCCGTATTCCGTATAGTCACTCTTCTGGGCGTGCTCTATGACTCCCGTAAGCCACACGTGGGTAGTGCCGAGATCCTTGATCGACTGAAGCACTGCAGCCGTGATATCGTTCAGCTTACCCGAGCCATTGCGCGAGAGAGTGCCGTGAGGCACACAATTTTCGTTGTCGTTTGTAAAAAGACGGGGTATAAGCTGATATATGATAGGTTTCTGTTCCATTTGCTGTTATTGGTTTGTGTGCGGAGGCAATGCCTTCTGGGCTCCGGTATCTTCCGTTATGCGGTGAAAGCCATGAGAGAGAAGAAACTCCATGGTGTCGCGGTAGCCGCTCTCGTAGACTCGCTCGATCTGTTTAAGATTGAATGCCTTGTATCGGGCTATCTCATCCGTGCGTATAAGGATATCGCAGATCTCCATGTCGGCAAACGAGTTGGTCTTGGCAAGCAGCTCATAGGAGCGCAAGGCTATGTTGACTATGGAATCGCTGGGCGCTTTCTTGGTGAGAGGGGAGCAGTTTATGCCTATGAGGTATTTGCAGCGGTCTCGTATGGTCCATGCCGGAAGGTTATGCAACACACCGCCGTCAACGTAGCGCACACCGTCGATCCTGACCGGCTTGAATACTATCGGGATGCTGCACGAGGCGGCTACGCAATCTGCAAGCGGACCTTTCTCAAACGCCACTTTCTTGCCGTTGTCGAGATCGGTGGCGCCAACGACCACAGGGATAGGCAGATCCTCGAGATTCTGAAACGGGATGGTCTTGCGCAGGAACTTACGGAAACGGTTCAGGCTGAAAAAACCATCTTTCGGTATGCCGAGCTCGGCGAAGTCTGAAAAATGTGAATCCTGAAAAATATTCAGCATCTCCTCCGGCGGGATGCCGGCGGCATACATAACAGCCGCCACAGAGCCGGCGCTGACACCAGCCACTATATCCGGACGGATACCCACTTCGGCAAGCGCCTTGATAGCGCCGGCATGGGCGAACCCGCGCGCTCCACCCCCACTGAGAACAAGCCCTGTGCGGTATTCCGGACCTCCGAAACCCAGCATCGACTTTACCTTCTGAATACTGCCCGTAATCATGCCGCAAAGGTACGAAATCGCCCTAAAATCCACAAATTCCACAACCTGATAGTCTTGTCCATGCGCACACTCTCAATAGTTTTGGCGCTATTCGCAAAAAATTCGTAATTTTGCCGATTGAAACCGACAAGTGACGCCGACTGCCGCCGAAAGGCTGCGCCCCGCCCTTGCAATCATCTGAAAGTCATGAACATTTCTTACAATTGGCTAAAGCAATATATTGACCTTTCGCTTACTCCCGACGAACTCGCAGCTGCGCTGACATCCGTCGGACTCGAAACGGGAGGAGTAGAGGAAGTTGAATCGATCCGTGGCGGACTGCGCGGCATAGTGATAGGCAAAGTCCTCACATGCATCGAACATCCCGACAGCGACCACCTTCATATCACCACAGTGGATCTCGGCGGAGAGGCTCCTGTACAGATCGTATGCGGCGCGCCCAATGTTGCCGCGGGTCAGACTGTCGTCGTAGCCACTGTCGGCACTACACTCTACGATGGCGACAAGACATTCCAGATCAAGAAATCAAAGATCCGTGGCGTCGAATCATTCGGCATGATCTGCGCTGAGGATGAGATCGGGATAGGCACATCGCACGACGGCATAATCGTGCTTCCCGAAGGTGCCGCAACCCCCGGCACACCAGCAGCCGAATACTACGGGCTCACATCCGACTACGTCCTGGAGGTCGACCTCACACCTAACCGCATTGACGCCGCATCACACTTCGGATGCGCACGCGATATCGCCGCATGGCTCGACTGCCATGCCAACCACACTCCGTTGCGCCGTCCGTCGGATGAAGCATTCCATATCGACCGGGCTGACGGAGCAGCAACAGTCACTGTGGAAGACACCACGCTCTGCCCCCGCTACTGCGGCATTACAATCCGCGGCGTGAAGGTTGCCGAGAGCCCCAAATGGCTCAAAGAGCGCCTTACCGCGATAGGAATGCACCCGATAAACAACATCGTCGACATCACCAACTACATACTCCACGGCATCGGACAGCCGCTGCACTGCTTCGACCTTGCTAAGGTAAATGGTGAGAAAATAGTAGTGCGCACCTGCCCTGAAGGCACTCCGTTCACAACGCTCGACGGTGTGGAGCGCAAACTCGACGCCCGCGACCTGATGATCTGCAACGCCACCGATCCGATGTGCATTGCGGGTGTATTCGGCGGACTTGACTCAGGCGTCACCGAAAACACCACCGATATTTTCATAGAGAGCGCATACTTCAATCCCACGACAGTGCGCAAATCAGCACGTCGCCACGGTCTCAATACCGACGCGTCGTTCCGCTACGAGCGCGGCACCGATCCCAACGCGACACTTTGGGCTGCGAAACTCGCCGCCCTGCTTGTCAAGGAGCTTGCCGGAGGCGAAATCTGCGGAGAGCCGGTCGACATATACCCCGAACCGATTCTCCCCGCGGAAGTAAAACTCGAATACGATTATGCCGACCGCCTTATCGGCAAAAAGATACCGCACGACACCATCGATGCGATACTCCGCTCGCTCGAGATGGAGATAACATCGCGCACTGATGAAGGAGTGACAGTCAAGGTGCCCACATACCGTGTGGATGTCACCCGCCCTTGCGACGTGGTCGAAGATCTCCTTCGCATATATGGCTACAACAACGTCGTGCCCGGCACTACCATCCACGCATCACTCTCCTACCGCTCGGAGGCTGACATCGACAATGAGTTACGCACCATAATCGGTCAGCAGCTCACCGCATGCGGATTCAACGAGATCCTCTCCAACTCACTCACCGCCGAACGCTATTACGCGGATCTCACCACCTATCCGCTCGACACATGCGTGCGCCTGCTCAACCCGCTCAGCTCCGACCTCGCGGTGATGCGCCGCACCCTGCTGTTCGGCGGACTCGAGGCGATTGAGCACAATGTGAACCGACGCAACGCCGATCTTCTCTTCTACGAATTCGGCAATGTTTACACTTACAATCCCCAGGCTGAGATCACACCTGAGCGTCCCCTCGCTCCATTCAGCGAAGGCTCACGCCTTGCGATCTGGATGACCGGCAATATCCGCCCCGGCAACTGGGCGCGTCCTGCCGCCGAAGCCACTTACTTCGACCTCCGCGCCACCGTCGCCAACATATTCGCACGCCTCGGCATCACCACCCGCGAGATTCGCCTGACAGTCGACTCCGACGACGCGCACGATATTTTCTCCCAGTCAGTGACGATCACCACCCGCTCCGGGAAGACGCTCGGACGCCTCGGCATACTCTCACCCGCACGTCTGCGTGCCGCCGACATAAAGCAGTCTGTGGTATTCGCCGAACTCGACTGGACTGCGATCGTGCGTCTCGCCGCACCGCGCAATGCCACATTCACTCCCCTGCCACGCACACAACCCGTAAAACGCGACCTCGCCCTGCTCATCGACTCCTCAATCAGCATGGAGCAGATCGACGAGGCTGTACGTGAGGCTGAACGCAAACTGCTGCGCGACGTCACCCTCTTCGATGTCTACGAAGGGAAGAATCTGCCCGAGGGCAAAAAATCATACGCGATATCGATCACCCTCCAGGATGATGAAAAGACGCTCAATGACCGTCAGATTGAAGCCATAATGGAGAAAATCACCGCGAACCTCACACGCCGCACCGGCGCAACACTCCGATAAATAAGAAAAACATAATAATCTAATCCACACTCTCATGGGAAGAGCTTTTGAATACCGCAAAGCACGCAAACTCAAACGTTGGGGCAACATGTCGCGCACATTCACCCGCATCGGCAAGGAGATAACCATTGCCGCAAAAGCAGGTGGACCCGATCCTGACACCAACCCCCGCCTCCGCGCACTGATGCAGAACGCCAAGGCGGCTAACATGCCCAAGGACACCGTTGAGCGAGCAATCAAAAAGGCTACCGACAAAGATGCCGGCGACTATAAGGAGATCGTATACGAAGGATACGGTCCTTTCGGAATCGCCATTGTCGTAGAAGCAGCCACCGACAACAACACACGCACCGTGGCTAATGTCCGCTCTTATTTCAACAAACACGGAGGCAACCTCGGCACACAAGGATCGCTCGCATTCCTCTTTGACCACAAGAGCGTCTTCAAAATCAAACCCAAGGATGGCATGGATCTTGAGGAACTCGAACTCGAGCTCATCGACTACGGAGTGGACGAACTGGAGGCTGACGAGAAGGAAATCGTGCTCTACGGCGCTTTCGAGGAGTTTGCCAACATCCAGAAATATCTTGAGGATAACGGATTCGAGCTCATCAGCGCAGAATTCGAGCGCATCCCCCACGAACTCAAGGAAGTGACCGACGAGCAGCGCGCACAGCTTGAGAAACTTCTTGAGAAATTCGAGGAGGATGAGGATGTGCAGAACGTGTTCCACAACATGAAGGAAGTCGACGAGGAATAATCCCCACGATATACCACACAAAAGAACCGGCGCCCCTGACAGATCAGAGACGCCGGTTTTATTTTGACCCGCGGAAAAACGCGCTTTTATTGTTTCTTTATTGTTTCTTCAGTGTAAATCCCGCCGTTATGCCGTCGTAGCCCTTGAGCAGCGATGTTGCACCTTTCACAGCGGAACTTCCGCTGATATTTCCGGCAAGTTCCATCAGCGTGATAAGTTTGCTGACATCAAACATAAGATCCATCGAGCTGCCCGATACTTTCACATACGTATCCATCGAAGCCGCCTTTATCTTTCCGACAAGCATGAAATTGAACTTGAAAGAGGCATCCGAGCCTTCATCAGGGGCAGTTATCGTACCCTTTAGATTTATGCGCCCGATGCTCATGGTGAACGTGCTGTCCTCCTCAACTTTCAGGACGAGTTTCTCAAATCCCGCGCTTTTGTAGTACGGAGCGAGTTTCTTCTTCACAGCTGCCGAAGCCGCAGCACCGCCAGCCTTCTTCAACAGATTGTCGGACTTAAACGAGACCGCAGGCTCGGCATAGTTCCACGTACCTGCCATTTTGCTGACCGTCAGCTCCGAACCGCCTGTAAGCTTCGACAGAAGCGAGCCGAGATCGAACGACTGCGCGGCAGCCATGGGAGCAACAAGCATCAATGCCATCGCTATCAATAGATTCTTTACTTTATTCATATTCTTAATGAATGGTGGATTTTATGAACACACTCCTTCAAGGTTGACGGCAGGACACCGCTGACTGGAGCATTTTGCTGCAAAGTTAACATTTTTGCCACCAAAACGTGTCGGTTAAACAAAAATAAGCTATCTTTACACACTTTTTGTGACGCTAAAGACTCTATAACGGGAACCGACAAACCCCACTTATGCAATGAAACGCAGTGCCATCAACTTATGCCGTCTGATCACGGCGACAATCATCCTGGTAGCTTCCGCATGTTCCGGCAGCTATAACGGCACGCGTCTGGGAGCCGGTATGATAGCACCGGTCCTTACTGTCGATCCTGATGTCGCTGCCGATCAGGCTGCCGACATTGTGATCTCACCGGTGCCGTCGGTCGACGAGCTCAGCCTGACGATTTCAACCGACGGATATTCCCATACATGGGAAAGATTTGACGAGTACGATCCTGCAGAGCCACTGCTCCCCGGCAACTATACCGTCAGGGCATTCTACGGCACGGAACTTGACGAGGGCTTTGAGTGCCCCGCATTTGCCGGAGAGGCTGCGGCAGAGGTCACTGACGGAGCTACGGCAACCCCCGAGATTGTCTGCACACTCATCAACACGATGCTGAGGGTTGAGTTCGCCCCCTCGTTCACCGAATACTTCTCCGATGCCGCCGTGACATTCCATAGCGCAGGAGGTGGTTTTGTCACCTACCGACCCGGAGAAACCCGGCAGGCATACCTTCGCGCCGGAGATATTGACATAAGCATATCACTGACACTCCCCGACGGACAGACCGCCGACTTCATAGCCACTACTATCCGCGGTGCCGCAGCCGGACGCTGCTACACTGCGACAATGAGCATGGATCAGACAGATGGAGTGCCGACGGTAATACTATCCTTTGATGAACGGATCAGCACCGATGACTTGCGCATTGCCCTTACGCCTGATTTTCTTGCAGCCACGCCGCCAACGGCTGAATGCACCGGATTCATCAACGGAACACCGCTGCATATCGACGAAGGTCTGCTACCGGATCAACCGCTCACTGTTAAAGCCTCCGGTATCGCCGGCGGACGCCTTGAGCTTACTGTCAACTCCCCCACCCTCCTCCAGGCTGGATGGCAGCGTGAGACGGATCTCCTCTCCGCGCCTGAGACACTTCTGTCGCTCATGCGGTCGATGGGTTTGAAACTCAACATCAACGGCGGTATCGCTGAAGTAGACTTCACCGATGTATTGCCCAACTTACGGGAAGAAAACGGCGATGACCGCACATCATTCTCGATGCGCGCCATAAGCCGTGCCGGAAAAGTCAGCGAACCTGCCATACTGACCATCGACCTCGGAACTGTAGATATCGAGTTGATTGCTGTCACCCCGGTGACCGTAGGGATCGATGAAGCATCGCTTACCGTGCGTTGTCCCAACTCTGAGGCTACAGACAATTTAGCCGTGCAGATACAGCAGTCCGACGGCAGTTGGAGTGATGTGAATCTGACAGCTGTCGAACCCCTTGAGATCGAAGGAGACTATGCACTGCGCTTCCGTGTGCCGGAAGGTACCGACAACATACGCATACGCCTGCTTTACTGCGGATCGGTGAAAGCCGAGACCACTATCGGCAGACGCCCTCCGCATTTCGCCATACTTGCCGACGCATTCGCCCTGCGAGCTGTCATACGCATAACAGACGCCGATCCCGAACTTCTACCCGTTATCACACGCCTCTGCGAAATATACGCCGGTTCCGACCGGATGCTGCAGCTCGACCGCGATGAGCAGGAAGGGATCATCACCGTGACCGGACTTGATGCCGCCACATCATATACACTGCGCGGCACCGTCATGCAGCAACCCACCGACGACCAGTTCACCGAACCGGTACAGATTACTACCGAAGCGGCTGCTGAACTGCCCAACGGCGATTTCGAGGAAATAACCAAAGGTATTGAATACGACCGTATGCCAAGCGGCGGTCGATACTCACCCGACATCGTGGAGATTTTCAACCGCCAGAACTTCACCGACTTCAACACACAGGAACCGAAAGGTTGGGCGAATGTCAACACCAAGACATTCTGCACCGCCGCCACACGCCACAACACGTGGTATATGGCACCATCGGCACAGACCACCACTGATGTCTACAGCGGAGCATACGCCGTGCGCATCGACGATGTGGCGTGGGATACCGACGGACCGGCGATACCTGATTATGTGCAGCCCGCGCCTCCATACGTGGACTATAGCCGCAACATTCCTCAGATAGCTCATAAAGCTGTCGGAAAACTCTTCCTCGGAAGTTATTCTTTCAGCGCCGACGGGCTTGCCGAGACGTACACAGAGGGAATCCCCTTCAACTCGCGCCCGACAGCGCTCAACGGCTTCTACAAGTATCTTCCGGCGTCTCCGGCACCGGCACGTGGCACCGCTATAATCGAAGTCATCGGTATTGTTGACGGTGCTGAGACTGTCATAGCTTCCGGCAAGACATCACTCGGCACAGCGACAAGCTACACCGCATTCAGCATACCGCTCACCTACTCACGTTTCGGCGTCAAGGCTACACGCATCAAAGTAATGCTTGCCGCATCGGCTAACATCGGTGATATCGGTTACGAGACTGCCAACACAGTGACTGTCGACGATCCTGCCACCGCGACATCACGCGGAGCTTCGCTATGGCTCGATGCCCTGTCACTGTCATATTGATAAAACATAATCCGTACACATATACGCTCAAATGATTCAACGTCAGACAACATTTATGTCACGCCTGAAACAATGCGCACTGCGGCTGCTCGCCGTGGCGCTCATCAGCGCAGGGGCTACCACCCTACATGCGCAGGAGCCGTTCAAACGGGGACTCGAACAGATCTCATTCATTCCCAAAGGGCAATGGATCACCGGCGTCAGTGTCAACTACTCCCAGAGCAATCAGGACAACTATCAGTTTCTGATCGTGGAGAGCATAAACGCCGACACATACAGCTTCAAGGTCAGCCCGATGCTGATGTACTGCTTCAAGGATAATCTCGCCGCCGGTGGCAAATTCAGCTACACACGCTCCCGTTCGCGTCTTGACCAAGGCTCGGTGATACTCGATTCGGAGACTACCTACGATGCCGATCATCTCTATGCCATAACATCCAATTATTACGGTACAGCTGCGTTCCGCAACTATATTTCGCTCGGCAGCTCGATGCGCTTCGGCATGTTCAACGAGGTTCAGCTTGAACTCGGTGGCGGACAATCCAAGATCACCAACGGCACAGGCGATGATTTCACCGGTACATTCGAACGCAATTTCCACCTCAACGTAGGTCTTACCCCCGGATTTGTCATGTTTCTTAGCAACTACTCGGCTGTCGAGGTCAATATCGGCGTGCTCGGATTCGGCTACACTGACACGAAATCCACAACCGACCGCATCTACGTGGCAAACCGCAAGACACGCCACGCCAATTTCAAGATCAACCTGTTCTCCGTATCGTTCGGAGTCGTATTCTATCTCTGAGCACCATGAACAGAATAATATCACTGATCATCACCGCAGCAGCGCTTATATGCCCGGCAGTGGCAAGCGCGCAGACCGTCGATTCGCTCGAGGTATATTCCGAATTCTCACCTGAACCCACCGGAAACATACTGGATCAGAAGGTGATCGTCGGCAATGACACCGTGAGCATAATCCTGCCGCAGCGTAACTTCGGGCGCTACGACCGCGGACTGTTCAATTTCCTGTTTATACCTAAAGGACAGTGGTCATTCGGACTCACCGCGAGCTATGGAGAGTTCAACAGCGACGACGTGCAGATACTGTCCCTCATAAAGGATTTCGACTTCAAGGGGAAGATGTACTCCATAAAGCCTACCATAGGCTATTTTGTCGCCAACAACCAGAGCATCGGTCTCAAATTCAACTACACCCGCGGAGAAGCCGATCTCGGCAGCCTCTCTGTAGATATAGATGACGACCTCAACTTCTCGCTCAAGGATGTAAGCTATTACTCCAACACATACTCTATAGGCGTATTTTACCGCACCTACGTCGGTCTATCCACCGACAAACGTTTCGGCGTGTTCAACGAGGTCGACCTCTCATTCGGCAGCGGCTCCTCGCGCTTCAAACGATATTACGGCGGCGAACTGCGCGACACGCGCACAAATATCACCTCAGCATCGCTGAATTTCAGCCCCGGCGTATGTGTGTTCATCATGGACAACGTGTCGTTCAACGTCAGCTTCGGCGTTTTCGGAGTAAGCCTGCGCAACGAGAAGCAGATCACCAACGGCGTTGAGGAGGGATCACGCTTCAGCAGCGGCGCCAACTTCAAGTTCAATCTGTTTAACATCAATTTCGGACTCGGTGTACACATTTGACAACATATCAGCACAGCGGCTTCCCGCTATCCTGCTTTTCACCGTTGCGGCAATGATCTTCACGGGCTGCATCAAGGACGACATACCTTATCCTCATATACAGCCCAACATCACCGCTATCGAGGTCGAGAACCAGCTGCAGGCGGCATCAATCGATTCTACCAACCGGATAGTGACGCTGTTTCTCGACGAGGCTGCCGACATCAGCAACGTGCGCGTGACGCGCCTTGAGCTGACTCCGGGAGCATACGTCGTCGACACGGCACAGATAGTCAACGGACTTAATCTCACAGATTCTGTCGACATACAGATCGGGCTTTATTACGATTACACATGGACAATAACAGCCCGGCAGACCATCGAGCGCTACTTTACCGTCGCCAATCAGGTCGGCGCGTCGGAGATCGATGTGGAAAACCGCACTGTCAAGGCACAGGTGCCGGAGGCTCTGCCGCTCGACAAGATCACCGTGACCTCTATAAAACTCGCCGGCACCACCGCCACCATGAATCCTGACCTCAAAGGACTTACCGTTGATTTCACACGCCCTGTAGAGGTTGAGGTCACGGAGTTCGGACGCACAGAGAACTGGAGCATATCAGTGACCCAGACCGATATAGCCGTGGATATCAGCCGTGTGGATCCATGGACCCGCGTTGCATGGGTATATGCTACCGCCGAGGCTGGACGCCAGGTATCGATGGAATACCGTATGGCTGGTGTCGATGTCTGGACTTCACTCCCAGCTACCGACATAACCGTCAGCGGCGGCACATTCGTGGGACGCATAACCGGACTCGAACCGCAGTCGGACTACGAGGTACGCGCATTCACCGGCGACGATTACACTCTCCCCGTAAGCTTCACAACCGGCAGCGAGGTGCAGATGCCCAACTCCGACTTCACACAGTGGTGGCTCGACGGACGAATCTGGTGTCCGTGGTCGCAGGATGGCGATCCATATTGGGGCACCGGCAACAAAGGAGCCACGACCCTTGGCAACTCCAACACCGTGCCGGTGCAGGATGTGGCATCACCTACCGGCTACAGCGGCGCACGCCTCGAATCGAGATTCGTCGGTATATCCATACTCGGAAAACTTGCTGCTGGCAATCTGTTTGCCGGCGATTACGTAGCCACCGAGGGCACCAACGGCATTCTGTCGTTCGGACGACCCTTCACCGAACGCCCCACGACCCTCACCGGACGCTGGGATTACACTTCTGTACCGATAAGCCACAGCTCCACAGGCTTCGAGCAGATGCGTGGCGAACCCGACACATGCATCGTGTGGTGTGCGCTCGGCGACTGGGATGAGCCTTATGAGATCCGCACCAATCCGGCAAACCGCCATCTTTTCTCGCCTGACGATCCCGGCGTGATAGCCTACGGACAGGTGCAGAGCGGCGAATCTACCGGAGGAATGGTTGATTTTACCGTAAAACTTGACTACCGAGCCACAAACCGCCGTCCACGCTACATACTTGTCGTTGCTTCAGCAAGCAAATACGGCGACTATTTCACTGGAGGAAGCGGATCAGTGCTCACGATCGACCACTTCCACCTCAACTACGATTACTGACCCACGGCTGTCTAATCAGCGTAACAAGATATATGCATCCGTTGCTGACAGAATTTCTCAACTATCTGGAGTTCGAGCTCCGGTCATCGGCAAACACTGTCGATGCATACCGGCGCGACCTGCGGCAATGGATCGAAGCTGAGACATCAGCCGGGCGCCACGAGTTCCGCCCTACTGAGATACGCCCGTCCGATCTGCGGCTATGGGTGCTCTCGCTCGCACGCTCCGGCGACAGCGCACGCACGGTGCGCCGCAAGATGCAATCCGTACGTGCATTCTACCGGTGGATGCTCCGTACAGGACGTGCATCCGTCAATCCGGCGGCATCCGTCGCGCTCCCGAAACTCGACCGTCCGCTTCCGGTGTATGTCCGCCCGGAGGAGACCGCCGCGCTGCTTGATGCAGATGTCCCTGCCGACGATTTCACCGCCGTACGCAATCAGCTGATACTCGACATGTTCTACTCCACAGGCATGAGATGCTCCGAACTGCTCAACCTGCAGGACGCCGCGATAGATGTCAGGAAAGGTGAACTTAAAGTGCGTGGCAAGCGTAATAAAGACAGGGTAATCCCCTTCGGAACCGAACTGAGTGAGATGATAACCAACTACCGGACACTACGCGACTCCACCGCCGGAATCCCGCCGACAGGTGAATTTTTCGTGCGACCCGACGGCAGACCGCTTTACCGGAAGTTGATATATAACGTGGTTCACGAGGCAATGGAAGGCACTGTGCATGCCGCACGCCTGAGTCCTCATGTGCTCCGCCACTCGTTTGCCACCGATATGCTCAACAATGGCGCCGACTTGAATGCCGTGCAGCAATTGCTCGGACACGCGTCGCTCGCCACCACACAGGTATACACCCACATTACCTACCGTGAGCTGCAGCAGAATTACCGTCAAGCCCATCCGAGGGCTAAAAAATAACACTCCTCACACCCCTCCTTTTCTCTCCCACACAGACAATACCAGTTAAACCCTTAAAAGAAGTAGTTATGGAAGTATCAATCGAAGCCGTAAACTTCACTATCAGTGAGAAACTAACCGCCTTCATACAGAAGAAAGCGGAACGTCTGGCGCGCCACAACGTCAACATCACCGAGTTCGATGCCAAACTGCGCGTCGTAAAGCCCGAGACAATCATGAACAAGGAGGTAGTGATCCGCGTCAGCATGCCTCAGGTAGCCCCCATGGTCTCCACCAAGGTCGCCGACTCGTTTGAGGAGGCTGTCGATGCAAGCATCGATGCCATCGACCGTCAGATCGAACGCCGCACAAGTCAGAAATAACCCTGAATAGCGCATAGGCGCGCCCTAGAGCGCGACAACCGCGCGATATGACAAACTATACCCCAGGAGCACATGCCGCGCTCCTGGGGCTTTTATTTGAGTATTTTCTGGAAATATCAGAAATCGTAACCTATCGAGATCTGCGCCATGCGCTGCTGTTTCGCGCCATAGTCGCTTCTCGTCACATGAGCGATTCCCCACGTGTATGTCGCGCCGATAAACACGTGCCCGACGCTGTAGCCTATACCGCCGCGAAGGTCGAGATCCACGCCGTAATCGCCGTAGAGAGGATTCTTAATCGTACCATGGAAAATCTGACTGTCGACATCAGGCTTGAAAGCCGTATGTATGCGGAAATCAAACTGCGGTCCGCCGAATATGGTGATCTCACGCATGTAGCCCACATCAAAACGCAGACCGGCATAGATCGGAACGCGAATACCGACCGTGCGCAGCTCGGCTTCTGTTATGCCCGCTGCAGCCGGCTCCTCACAGATGCGCTTGTCTGTCTTTAGCATCGAATAGTATGCCTCGACCTGAGGCTCAACGTAGAAATGCTGACCGAAAGGCGCGTGAAAGAGACCTGATATGGCGACATCGGCACCCGTAGCCTTGACGGCAAGAGGAATACGTGCATAGCGCACGTGCGAGGGATAACCATATCCCCCGGTCAGACGCACACCGAAATAAGCTCGGCGCACGGGTAAACTACGGTCTGTGATGGTAACCGTACGGTTGAATTTGCCCAACCTGCACGGATGATGCTGTGCAATAGCTTCCGGCAAGATAGCCAGAGCGCAAAGCAATGCCATTAATATCCTCAGTTTCATAGCTAAAACTATTCTCACTCGACCTTGACCGCACACAATGACTACACCTTACGGGCATCAGCGATTACGGTCATAGCCGCTCCTGTATATCTTTATTTTGCAAATTTACAATCTCTTTGCAAATCCACCATCCATTCCCCATCATTTTAACATTTGCCTAAATGCATGAGGCATCGAACACTGTAGTCCTAAGATTATAAAACATATCCCATGAGCATGCCCCACCCGGCGGATTACAAAACAACAAAGCCGCCAACTAAATGATAGTTAACGGCTTTATTGTGGAGCATAGCGGACTCGAACCGCTCACCTCGACACTGCCAGTGTCGCGCTCTAGCCAGATGAGCTAATGCCCCGTTGCTGCTTTTGCGATGCAAATTTAGGGATTATGCAGCAATTACACAAATTTACATGCCTTTTTATAGCAAGTTTTTATCTGCAGCCTCCGCAGCGAAACGCAGCTAAAGAATTTCCGCACGCAGATGCGCCGCCGCTTACACAGGATCGGTCCATGTGCGCGCCAGTCCACCCTCACCTGTCTCCTTATATATCGAGGGAAGGTCATGACCGGTCTGCTTCATAACCTCCACGACGCGGTCGAACGACACACGGTGTATTCCGTCGGTAAACGCCGAGTACAGGTTAGCGTCGAGAGCACGAGCCGCAGCGTAGGCATTGCGCTCTATGCAAGGTATCTGCACCATTCCGCACACAGGATCGCACGTCATGCCGAGATGATGCTCAAGTCCCATCTCAGCGGCATATTCAATCTGCGCCGGCAGTCCGCCGAACAGTTGGTTGGCTGCGGCTGCAGCCATTGCACACGCTACACCGACCTCACCCTGACAGCCAACCTCAGCACCTGCTATCGAAGCGTTATGCTTCACGATGTTGCCGATAAGTCCAGCCGTAGCGAGAGCACGGAAAATGCGTGCGTCAGAAAAGTCGCGGCTCTTTTTCAGGTGATAGAGCACAGCAGGAACGACACCGCACGAGCCGCATGTGGGCGCCGTCACGATCTCGCCGCCCGAGGCGTTCTCCTCGCTGACGGCAAGCGCATAGCTGAACACCAGTCCACGCGACTGCAGATTGGATTTATAGCCCGTGGCACGCACGTGGTAACTGTTGGCACGTCTGCGCAGGTTGAGCGGCCCGGGGAGCACCCCCTCGCGGTCAAGACCACGCTCTACGGCAGAGCACATCGTGTTCCACACCTGCGCCAGGAAATCCCAGATCTCCGAGCCCTCGCACTCCTCCACGTATTCCCAGTAAGAACGCCCCGTGCGCTCGCACCATTGGAGAATCTCGGTCATGGTCGACATGGAGTACACCTCATCCGAAGCGGTGCGCTGAGCGCCCTCCTCGGCAAGTTCGCCGCCACCCACACTGTAGACTATCCACTGGTCCGTACGGTTGCCCGCGGCATCAAATGCCTCAAACTTCATCCCGTTTGGGTGGAAGGGGAGGAAGATTGTCGGTTCCCAGACAATGTTGCACTTCGTCACCGGGCTTATCGTGTCGAGTATCGCCACGTCGGTGAGGTGTCCGCGCCCTGTGGCGGCGAGGCTGCCGTAGAGCGTCACGTCGATACGCGCCGCTGCGCGGTTGCGGTCAACGAATCTCTGCGCGGCGCGACGCGGCGCCATGGTGTGCGAACTGGAGGGTCCGGTGCCTATGCGGTATAGTTCTCTGATGGATTTCATGGCTGTAAGCTGATAGGGTAGGGGAGTGGTATGGATGGTGACACAGAGTCCGGCGATACCAATGCCGTGATGGGCTATGGCGCGCCGGACTCTGCGATATGATATTTATTCTATAGACTCAGCGCGCTTAGTCGCGGAAGAATTTCAGAAGGTTGTTCTCAACAGTACCGTTGCCCAGAAGTATGAGCTGCAGGTTGTTGCCGAGGGCTGCTGCGCCGCGGGTGCGGTTGTAGAGCAGGGCGTTCTCCTCGAAGTTGTACGGGCGACCCTCGGTGTCGACATTCACCACGTCAAACACCACGATACCGGTGTTAGCCTTCACAGGACCCTGGATCTTGCCGGGCTCTGCTACTGAAGCCTGAGCCACGACATCGGCACCTGCAACACCACCGTTGTAAAACGAGAGCTGACCGAAGTTAACCGAAACAGTGTCCACGCGGCTATCCATCAGCTGTGCATAACCGGCGAGGTCAGAAGCCTTGCCACCAAACTTCTCGATCAGGGCAGCGGCTTTCTTGTCATTGCGCACCTGCGAGGTGAGCATAGCCTTCACCTGCGGATCGGTTGCGGGCACATAATCCTCGTAGATATCGTTAAGTGCGAGAGCTATGAAGCGTCCGGTTGTCTCATCACCAATGATGGGCGATACGGCGCCTTTCTTGGCGTTCATTGCCCAGGTCACAGCCGCACGGCTGTCGGGGAGACGTGAGAGCTGACCGGTTGAGGCGCTTACAGTAGCGGGGAACACCTGGTAACCTGCCTCGGGAGCGTTAGCCGCGAAGTCGGCAGCCTTGTTGTTGGTGTTGATATAGCTCTGCAGATCGCTCTGGAGCTTGTTGACGGTAGCGTTCGAAGGCTCGGCGGTGAAGTTGATCACTGCGAGGTCATAAACCGTGGCGGGAGCTTTGCGGTTTGTGATGCGGAACACACGCTGACCCTGTGTCATTGCGGTGTCAGTGGTGAAGAAGCGTCCGGTGGGAGCTGTTGCGAGAGCATCCTTGAGCTGTGTCATCGACGGATCGATCAGCGAGATGGTCATGCCGGTCTGCACACCCTCTACACCATCCACATTGCCAACCTGGGCGAAATCTATCGCTCCACTGTTGAGGTTACGGATGATCGAATCGGCTGCAGTCGCGCTCTCGGTCACATAGAAGAAGTCGAGAGTGACGCTGTCAGTCTCGGCGGCACGTCCGAGGAGCTTGGCGATAGTGTAGTCATTGCCGATAGTCGAGACGAGAGCAGCCTGTCCGGCTGATGCTGTGTCGGCGAAGTTCTTGAGCTGAGCGTCGCGGATCGATGCGGCGTTGTATTTGCGGCGTTCAGCCACAAATTCAGTCATGCCGGCGATGCCGTCGAGGTCGGGCTGCGAGCGGAGCTGTGCGATAGCCTCCTCAACGCGCTGTGTGGCAGCCACGATGTCGTCGGCTGAGGGCACGATCTCCACAGCGATGTAGTTCACAGTGCGCTGCGGCTCTGAGATGGCATACTGCTCGCGGTGGTTGTTCCACTCCTTGCGCACGTCGTCGTCGCTCACAGGATATTCGTCATCGGAGAGTGTGCTGAACTCTTTCTTGACGTATGCTATGTTAGCCGTGGCGGCATTCTCATCGTAGAGAGCCTTGGCGTCGAGCTGGTTGGCGGTGAGAGTTCCGGCGAAGAGGTTCTGGAACTTCTGCTGCAGGAGCATCTGCTCCATCTGGTTCTCGAGCGACACCCAGTAGCCGCGGAGCTGCAGAGCCTGCTGCTCGTCGAGACCGTATTTCACCGGGTTGAAAGCCATGTCGTGAAGAGCGGCTGCGCTCTGCACGCCGAACTGCTGCTGGATCATGGCGTTGAGATAAGGCGAACCGCTGCCGAGCATAGCGTCGGTCAGCTCGGCGTCGGTCACGGTAAGACCGAGAGCCTTGAGCTCGTTCTGATAAAGTTTCTCAGCCACCATGCCGTTGAGCACCTGCTGCTGGAGAAGAGCCTGGTCGATTTTCTGACCGCTCTGCTGAGCCTGCTGGTTAGCCTGCTCCAGGCGGCGCTGGAAGTCCTGAACTTCGATTTTCTGCCCGTCCACCTTCGCCACGGTTGTGCCGGTGCCGAAGAATGTGCGGCCGGAAGTAAAGAAGTCACCGATGATGAACGCTATCAGGGCGGCACCGATGATCACGAGCAAAAGCACTGATTTGCTTCTGATTTTTTCTAATGTTGCCATTACTTATTTCGTGTAGTTTTTTTTTGATTTGCACTGTAAGGTTGAATGCACGGCAGCATTGGCATAGCTGCATAAGGCGCACAAAGTTACGCTTTTTTCAGCTATTTGCCAAAACTTTTGTCACATCGCGGCGCCGCTCAGCCGAGATTGAACTCGCGGCGCACCGCATCAACCATATCAAGCTTCTCCCAGGTGAACAGCTCAACGGTGAGCGCACGGCGGTTGTTTGCCGGACCGAAAACCTTTGTCACAGTGCAGTTTTCGCGTCCCACATGTCCGTAAGCCGCCGTCTCGCGGTAGATCGGGTTGCGGAGCTTCAGGCGGGTCTCGATGGCATGGGGAGTCATCGGGAAAAGTTTGCGCACATGTTCCGAGATCTCGCCGTCGGTCATCGGAACGAGAGCCGATCCGCGGGTATTCACGTAGAGGCTCACAGGCTCGGCTACACCGATGGCGTAAGCCACCTGCACCAGCGCCTCGCGTGCCACGCCGGCAGCCACAAGATTCTTTGCTATGTGGCGTGCGGCATAGGCTGCCGAGCGGTCCACCTTCGACGGATCCTTGCCCGAGAATGCGCCGCCGCCGTGGGCGCCACGTCCGCCGTAGGTATCCACCACGATCTTGCGACCGGTCAGACCGGTATCTCCGTGCGGACCTCCGATCACGAACTTTCCTGTCGGATTCACGTGCAGGATCGGCTCTTCGGCGAAAAGTTTCTTGACACGCTCAGGTAGTTTCGCGAGCACGCGCGGCAGCAGAATCTCGCGCACATCCTCCTTGATCCGCGCCAGCATCTGCGCGTCGGCGTCCTCCGGACTCACCGTCGACGACGGCTGCACAAACTCGTCATGCTGCGTGGATATCACTATGGTGTGCACACGCACAGGCTCACCCTCAGGAGTGTACTCCACAGTCACCTGGCTCTTGGCATCAGGGCGGAGGTAGCTCATCTCCTTACCCTCGTGGCAGATTGCGGCAAGCTCGCGCAGCAGCATGTGGCTGAGATCGAGCGGGAGAGGCATATAGTTGGAGGTCTCATTGCACGCGTAGCCGAACATCATCCCCTGGTCGCCCGCACCCTGCTCCTCGGCAGTAGCGCGCACCACGCCGCGGTTTATGTCCGGACTCTGCTTGT
The DNA here is from genome assembly GCA_910587425.1 of uncultured Muribaculaceae bacterium. Classification (GTDB taxonomy): domain Bacteria; phylum Bacteroidota; class Bacteroidia; order Bacteroidales; family Muribaculaceae; genus Paramuribaculum. The sequence continues at coordinate 23,879 of CAJUKU010000010.1, read as the reverse complement.
GGAGAGCCGAGAATATGCCGCACGCCTGAGCGTCGAATTTCAGTTCGGAGCGGTTGTAGCCTATATCGTCGATCACATCGCGCACCACGTCATGAATCTCCACGGCGGCTGTCGAGCTGATCTCGCCCGCAACCACTACCTGACCGGTGGTGACAAGAGTCTCGCACGCCACCTTCGAGTCGGGATCGGCGGCAAGATACTCGTCAAGTATCGCATCTGAAATCTGATCGGCAACCTTGTCGGGATGCCCTTCTGATACGGATTCGGAAGTAAAAAGATAATTCTTGTTCATCATCAATGAGTGTTTTCTTGTTTCGGTAAAAAGAAATCAGGCTTCGGCAGTCTGCTTGATGCAATGCCGAAGCCCGTAGCTCTCTATCAATGAAAGGCGCGGTTTTAGCATTGTTTTTAAGTGGTTGCAAGCAGCCAAATTTCTCCACTGGATGTAGCCCGATGTCGCCCCGGGTCATCCGCGCACGCCCTATCCGGGCTTTGCGGCTGCAAAGTTACGCATTTCCTCCCACATCTCCAAACCCCATATTAGCCCCATCCGCCCTATTAGCATTATTAGCCCTATTAGCCCTATCCTCCCACCAAGAAAAAGGCGCGGATCCTCACGGACCCACGCCTCAAAACTACTATTAAACTAATCTTATATTGTCTTTACGCCTGTAGTCAGCGGATTGCCACCTTCACGGCATTGCCGTCAGGGGTGCGCACGATGTAGATGCCGTTGCGCAGACCCTCCGGACGCACGCGGCGACCGGTGACATCATACACCTCCGAACCCTCCGGAGCGATGATCGAGTCACCATCCACGCGCACGTTGCCGGCACCGTCGGCGCCAACCGAGTCGATTGCGGTAGGTGTCGGGATCACCCAGACTGTCACCTCGCAGGTCTGTCCGGCGGGTTTGCCCTTCTCCACGAGCACAGCCATTACCAGACCGCTCTCAGTCATATCGAATGCACCGGTGTAGAGCGTGCCACCCTCCGGAAGAGTGACGCCGGTTTTTGTGGTGTACCAGATCTCGTATTCTCCGGTAAGAGTCTGCTCGGGTGAGATCTTCACCTTAACGACACCGTCGCCATCATCCGTAAGCTCGAACTTCACGCGTCCGCTCACACGGTCGCCGGGCTGCTCCGGCTGAGTGGGATCCTCCGGTTCAGTCGGATCTGTCGGCTCGGTGGGTTCTGTCGGTTCAGTCGGCTTCTCAGGCTCCTGCGCTTTTGCGGGCACTACAACCAGATAGTGACACACTGCACCGTCGGCACTCTGCGCACCGCCACGTATGCAGGCATAAACTATATCGGTGGCGTCGAGCACAACCTCACCGCCATCATACTCTATCATATCGTCCGCGCTGCCCACGCCGAACCATATCTTCGCACCCTCGGGGAGGTTCTCGGCTGAAAGTGTGAACGAAGTGGTTCCGGTCTTCTCATCAGGCACAGTCTTTATCTGTACTGCACCCGCAGGCTCAAGGCGAGTGAGGGTGACGTGTGTCTCCACGCTGCTGCGACCCTGTGCGTTGACGGCACGGGCATGGATGCGGCTGCTCTCCGAAATCACTATCGGACGACCCGGATAATACTCATACCAGCGTGTGTTGCCGTCGGTATCGTCGTCGCCGATCATATAGTAGATCGTGGCGCGCGGATCCTCATGTGTGAGCGTAACCTCCGCCATCGGATAGAACGTGGCGGTATATTCGTTGCCGCTCACGGCAGCGGTCGTTGCCTTCACATCAGCTTTCACCGGTGCGGGGGTAGCGAACATAACCTTTTCAATAGGCCAGAACTCAACCTCCGATCCATCGGCGGTAGCCATTATGTAACCTGTCACATTGTAGTTCACATTGTCGCGCACATCGCTCAGGTCGAGTCCGGTGTGCTCGGTGTTCACGGCGAGTGCCGTAGCACCCTCTCCGCTCCCTTTTATCATCCAGCCACCGCTGCGCTCGCCGGTAGCGGCGACAAACAGGGCGTTGGTGAGCATCACCTTGCGGCGCAGATTGCCGGTGAGATCACTCACCTCAGTTGCTGTGGTGACATCAATCTCCGGCTGTCCGCTGTCGCTGACAGGTTCAAACATATCCTCGGCGCCCTCGGCTACGGTTGCGCCGCGCAGCACAGCAGCATCATCCTCGCCGGCAAACTGCGGCAACATCAGGAAGTCGGTCAGATAGTCGCCACGCTTGAGGTTCTCCCATCCTGCGGCGCTGTAGATCGGCATATAGTGACCGGCTACACCGCGCACCATCAGATAATTCCCTACCACATCGGCAACCTTCACCGTGCCGTTGAAATGGTAGACGGCATCTTTCTCGGCGCGACCGATGAAGTTGAGCAGCAGCGACAGTTCGCGGCTCTGCTTCACGAACGTGCGAGTCACGAGTTCACTCGGCTTCATGCCGGGTTTGAACGCGAATGCCTGCACGACCACACGGTCAGAGCCCTCGGCGAGTGTCACCTCAAACGGAGTGCCGTCGTAGAGATTGCGGGTCTCGCTGTCGGTATTCACAAGCGGGTTCTTGCCGTTGAGCGAGTAGTAGACGAATGTACCCGGTTCGGTGGTTATGCCGACAGTGAGCTTGTTGACGAACGGCTGCACCTCATCACCCGGGTTTTCGCCACCCTCGACAAATACCGCAGGTGCGGCTACCGAGCCGAGTTTCGTTTCATAGTCGATCATGGCAAGCGCATAGCCGGTGCCGTTCTTGATCATGATGCCGTAGAGGTTGAAGGTGTTGGCATCCTCGGCACGTGTCTCGTCATCGTAGGCTGTGTGCCATCCCTGCAGACGGTGCTCGAAGATGTCGGTGGCAACGGTGTAAGTGTGCGTGCCGTCGCCAAGTCTCATTGTGTACACATAATCGGCGGTCGAGGTACCGGTGCGGGTCACTTGCACATTGCGGAGCTCTATCAACCGCATACGATCCTCCTCACCGGGATTCACTTTAGTGTAGTAACTGGGATTCTCAGGATTCACATATCCCACATCTACGGGATCATAGATCGGGAATTTCTCACCCTCGGCAGGGGAGTGCACGCCTACGAACTTCACCGTGCGGGCAAAACCTGTCGACTCACTCACGAGATTGCCTCTGCCTGTCTTGGCTGGGATAAGGGCAAAACCGCTGATGATGTCGCCCTGCCGCAACTCGCGGTTCTCGGCGGTGACTGTCGGGTTGCTCCAACCGTTCTCGTTATGGATGAGGATATAGTTCTCTGAATGGAACTTGCCGTCGGCTGCCGTAGGCTCAAGGTCGCGCACATACAGCCACTCGGGAGTGGTCTCGATGATTACCGCGCGGCTGTCGTCGGCAAACTTATGATAAGCCGTAGCTGTGAAATCGGCAGCATCGCCGGTGATCATCTCCGGCAGATCGTCTTCATTGCCAAGATACTTCTCCTTGTACTCAGCTATCGATTGTACCGGAGTCGACTGATGCCTCCGCAGAGTCAACACCGTCTCCGGACCATATAGATACTTCTTGGGATATTCACCACGTATCTGATGACAGGCGTTATATTCTGTATACGTACTTACAGTAAGTGTAACACTTTCATTTTCGCCAAAAAGCTCACTTGCCTTGAATATTACCGCATTATCCTCTCCTACTCCCATCTCAGGTGTAGCATAGTTATCGGATGGCGTGATTTTATATTCAAATTTTGCTCCTTCTGTGACATAATCGGGATTAACCCACATCTTAACCTCATCAGAGATGATATTGACTGTCCCTGAAAGCTGATTCGGTGCCATTACAACCGGTTGTGATGGAATCTCACGTATAGGTTCTGTCGGGAAAATCTTCAAAACGCCAGCCAATTGAGCGATAAAGCCAGTTATCCTGTATCGCTTTCCGGCTTCAGGATTTCCTACAAGGCTTGCAAACGTGCTTCCTTCTGTGTCATACGATGGAATTGGATTGCCATTATAATCATACTCCGGTATGATCAGTCGTGCGTATAATTGGTACACATTTCCTGCGGCATCTTCCACCTGTGTGTTTTCGCCAACCCACTTCATGTTGTCAAGCACAACATATCTATTAAACATATCTGTCGACAGTTCTTTGACAGGAGCCGGTTGGTAACCCAACCTATCAAAGGTCATCTGTGAAGATGTCGGGTGTGCTTCTAAAAGATATTCTGTATAATCATAGGCGGGAGTCTTCACATATATTTCTGGCAAGCCATAATTATAATTAAACACACCGACTATACTACCTTGATTAAGAAAAGCACCTTTGTGCAAATTCCATAAAGCATCATGCGGTCCTTTATGAAAGTACGAGTCGGGAAAAGGACTACCCTGCGATACAATTTTTATATAATTATCCTTAACATCACGTACATAAATATAGTAAGTAGGACGACCAGTAGAATTTGCCGCATTAGTCACGAATCCACCCACTATATTAAGATCACAGTCTAACATAACCTCCGCGCCGTCATACTCACCAGTTCCTATGAGTGCGTCTATGCTTTCAAAAGGCATTGCAGACCCTTTATTAAAGTCATATATATTTACACTGCTTACAAGTGTCGGATCTGATTTTTTAACAGCTATAAGTATGAGTCGTCCACTATCTTTCAGTGCAATTTGATCACCGGATATTATTTTATCAGCAGTTTGAGTGTCGATTGTCTCCACCGTTTTATCGGTTGTAAACGACCAATATATATCTGAATTATCATCCCCTTTTACTGTTATATAGGTCTCTCCAAAGAAAGTATAGCTCCCATCCTCTGCCAAATGTATATACTCCGATTCTATGTGCGGTATTTCAGGCTTCGCTACATCACCTGGTGTTACAACCACTGTTATAGACTGAAGCGCGCAAGACATGAAATCTGTTTCTTCTGAGTACGACTTAAACTCAACCTTATTTCTTGGTTCTGATGAAATATCAAGGGTTGCTGTATAATATTGGAAGTTCTTTGTGAATGGTATTATGTATTCCGAATTTAAAGGTATATACGTTAGATTTTTTAAACTGTTTGACGAGTAACCATCCTGTATATTTCCCCATTGCCCCCCTGTGAATTGAACTCGGCTTATTGTACCAGTTTGGCTCTGTGTACGAATTGAAAACTTCGTACCTCTTGCCAAAAATAGTCCAACGGTATTGAATCGACTAGTATAGGTGGCATTAGAAGCAAGCTCACTATGATCTAAATCAATTATCACATAATCTTCTGTATCAGATATCTTTGTTCGAATGGTTTGAACATCGTCTATAGTAGATGTTGCGACCTTATATGTTATCCACTGATCGCTACCTTTAAGCTGATATTCGCAACAATTATTAGCTGCCTTACTAAACAAAGTCATGGTCACCGCATCGGCAGCGCGCATCATCGGCGGCGCGAAAGCGATGAGGGTTAACAACAAAAGTAAAAGTTTTTTCATAAGCATGTATGTTTGATTGGTTTAGTTTCGGTTATGATTGATATGGGAAGGGCACAGGAAAGATGACGCGCAGCCGACACGTAGGCGCACGACGAAGTGGCACCCCGTGATGACGAGGCGCAAAATGGCGTCAAATCATTAATATTTAGGCGTTTACAATGGGGGGGGGTAAATCCTACCCTCCCGACAAAGCGGTTATTCCCCGAAATGCGGCGTCTATATCCCTGTGATACGCTCAATTGTGGTATTTGATTCTTATGGCAGGCTGTACAACAAACAATCCTGCCCCCTATTGTTTAACATCGGCAAAATTAATCCCCTCTGTCAAAATCTGCAAATTTTCCCCACCCTTTTTTACCCGCATTAACATTTCCCCCACCCCAAAAGCTAAAAACAGATGCTTTTTCAGAGGTGGTTACAGAGGCTGAGGTTGTAAGTGCTGTTGCAGAAGGCAGAGTTTGTAGGGGCGGAGGTATGGCGCGAGCGCAGCGCAGCCTACCTCCGATCAACCTGCACCAAGAGCACCAGCCATCCCTACAACCACCCATGCACCCAACATGATGATGTTGCGCATCTCCGAAGCGCTATCAATTGATGATATTCTCCTATCCCCACACGGTAGTCTCGCGCTGCGCGCTCAACTACTCGTATGGGGTTTACCATGTTGCGAGTCTCCGACTCGCCCACTGCTCATTCCCCAGGGCTTACTCCTACACTCACACCACTACCCGGCAATAGACTTCCACGCCTCGGAGAGGCGCAACTCGGTTAACCCCACCCGGAGCTGCCAAGCGCGCAGCGCGACGGTAGCGACGTGTGGGGATACCCGGGATAGCACGAACTCAGAGCGCTTCGGAGATGCGCAACTCTACCGCACCAGGAGGAGCTTGCCGGAGGCGGAGGGAGATGAGGCAGATCCGCCAGCGGATGCCGCGGGGGAGGCGAGTATGAAATACACCCCTGATGCTGCAGGGCGTCCGGCGGCTGTCTCGCCGTTCCACCGCACGGCACCACCCTCGGCACGATGCTGCCACACGACAGCTCCCGCGGCATCGGTGATCTTTACAAGGGCACCATCCGTCAGCCCCTCGATGCTCACCTCGCCCACCTCGGCGGGAAGGAACGGATTGGGAAAAACATTGAGCGTCGACATCTCAGTGGCAGCAGGACCGGCGGTATTGCCATACTCAAGCAGTCCGGCAGAGGTGGCGACATACACGCTGCGCGTCAGCGGCGAGCAATATACGGCGTTGACACGATCCGATGGAAGCGGCGAATTGGATGAGTTGAAGTTCTGCACAATCTCGCCACCATCGGCACTCACCACATATATGCCCGACTGCTCGGTAGCTATCCACCGTCGCCCGGCAGCATCGATCGATATATCGAAGATCACGTCGGTTTCGGCAAGATAATCGGCAAGACCTGTGCCATCGTCATGGTTCACCTTCAGACGCCGCACTATTAGCGACGCTCCGAGAGCATCGGCAGGGGAGGGGATCTCTATCACGCCCGACGATGTGCCGAGCCATACGCTTCCGGAGGCATCCTCGACAACCGACGTGATCCGCGCCGGCTCGAACCGCTGCCCGTCCTGATCGGTGAATGAGTCGTAGATCCTCCAGGTGTCGTCGGCAAAATTATCGGGAGTGCCGTTTGTCCCGTAAGCCACGAGTATATGGTCGCTGCCGGCATCAAAGATAAATGTCACCGGGCTATGGCGGCAATGATAGATGCGTATGTCTTTGTTGAACGCGTAAGGCTCGAGCGGCAGCACATTCCAGTCGGCTATTGTCACCGCCGCCGGTCCGAGACGGCGTTTAGCCGCCGGTAGCACCATTATGCTCCGGTCGTGGGTGTAGCCGCGCGCGCCCACCCACATGTTTCCGGCGGCATCCATCGACACTTCATAGACGCGCGATCCCCAGCCGTTGTACAGTGGAGTGTTGGAGTCATCATACACCCCGACGACCTTTCCATCCTCCACGACTTTCAGACCGTAGAAACCGGTAGCCAAATAATAGACCGAAGGGTTGTCGGGATCCTCGGCAAGACGGGCGGGAGAGTGCGGTGGATCGCCGGGCGTCACATCCTGCCAGCCATCCGCTGTGAGCAGTGCCGTAGCCTGTGGCTTATCGAGTGCATCGGTGCCGTTAGGCTCTCCCACGCGGTAGTTGGTCGGACCGAGATTGGTGAAGTACAAGCGCGAGGGATCCGTGCCGGGGATTATATAACCAACCTCGGCTACATTCACAGCCTCCGGACGGAAACGCTGCATGAGCACACTCCAGTTGCCGTCAGCTCCACGCGCCAGATGCGTCAGACCATTGCTTCCGAGTGCCCATACAGATGCGGCGCCCGACGTTGACGATATTACATCGCCCGCGATATCTGCGGGCAGCTGGCACTCGGCGGATATGCCGTCGGGGGTGGCACGGTAGAGCGTGCCGTTGGAGACGAAACGTGCCGTACCGTCGGAGGCGATGCTGAGTTGCGATGCCGCACCCGGAGTCTGCGTCCCGCCGTAGTACGTTCCCCACGAATCGGCAGTCGCTATGCAGGTGAAGTATTCCGAACGGACAAGCACCCGGTAGTCGGCGAGAGTGTGCAGCTCGCACGCTCCCGCGACATTCCCGACACTCTGCAACGATTCAAACCGGCGGGGGAGGGGAGTGGTTGATCCCTTGTAAAGGTTTCCGTCGGCATCGGCAAACAGCAGTTGCCCGGCATCGATGGTCAATGCCGCTATCGGACGGTTATATATCGCGTAGCTGTCGACAAGCAGCGTGGAGGCATCAACACTGACCATGCCGAAATCGGTGGCAAAATAGATACGCGAGGCATCGGCGGTAACATCGCGCGGGGCAGGGGAGTCGACACCCGAGTCGCGGATATCGGAGAAGCAGCGCACGGTACCGTCGGCGCCGATCAGATCGACCGCGCCATCCTCATATCCCACCACGAGAAGCTCATGCCGGGGCAGATATCGGAGCAGGGTTATCTCGCCCGTGCCTGAAAGACCGTCGTCTGCCGTCAGCGCACGGTTGGTATCGTCACTCTTATTGTATTCAAACAGCGAGCCTGATGCAGCGAAATATACCGCGCGCGGGGTCTCGGCGACCGCCTTTGCCGGTGGTGCGAACGTGGCGATAGTGCGCCACGTGCCGGGCGATGGCTGCGCCAAGGCAAGCGAGGCTACGCAAAGCGCGGCGGCGAGGAGAAGCGTGCGGATACTCATAGCTGTGAGAGGTAATCAAGCAGTGCAGCAGTGGCACGTCCGCGGTGGCTGATCGCATTCTTCGCCTCTGCGGGCATCTCGGCAAACGTCACGTCGGCTTCCGCAGGAAGGAAAACAGGATCATAGCCGAAGCCTCCGCAGCCTGCCGGTTCGCGGGTTATAACCCCTTCTACCTTCCCCTCGAAAAACCTTGCCTCATCACCCCCGATTAGGCAGATGACGGTCACGAAGCGGGCAGAGCGGTCCTCCACCCCCTCAAGATTTTTCAACAACAGACGTGTATTTGCTACCGAATCATGACCGGGACCGGCATAGCGGGCGGAGTAGACACCGGGGGCGCCGTTGAGAGCATCGACAATCAGACCGGTGTCGTCGGCGAAACAATCGTAGCCGTAATGCTCCTTCACATAGCGTGCCTTAAGCTCGGCATTCCCGGCAAGCGTATCGGCAGTCTCGGGGATATCCTCATGGCACCCGATATCGGCAAGGGAGAGAATCTCCAGCTTATCGCCAACTATCTGCCTTATTTCCTGTAATTTATGCGCGTTATTTGTCGCAAATACAATTTTCTTTCCCATGTACTATAAACGAAAAGCGGATTGTCAATATTGCACACCACCGCGCATATAGTTGACAACCAAATCTTTATCATTCCGGAAGTTCCGCCGTATCATTATCATCGGCAGGATGGATGGCATTGTAGACGAGCGATGCCTTTGCCGGACCGACAAGTGCCGCGATATCGTCGAGATCTGCCTCGGCAATGCGCTTGAAGCTGCGGAATTTTGTCAGAAGCCGCTCGCGTGTGCGTGGTCCGATACCTTCGATGCTGTCGAGAGCCGAGACCGTCTGCCCCTTGCTGCGGCGGTTGCGGTGATGGGTGATGCCGAAGCGGTGTGCCTCGTCGCGCAACTGCTGAACGACACGCAGCGATTCGGAATTCTTGTCGATATAAAGCGGCACGCTGTCGCCCGGAAAATAGATCTCCTCAAGACGCTTTGCAATGCCGACCAGAGCGACCTTTCCACGGATACCCATTGCGTCGAAAGCTTCCACAGCAGCACTGAGCTGACCTTTTCCGCCGTCGACTACCACTAACTGCGGCAGTTCCTCACCCTCCGCCATGAGACGCGTGTAGCGGCGCGTGAGCACCTCTTTCATCGATGCGAAATCGTCGGGTCCCTCCACAGTCTTGATATTGAAATGTCGGTAATCTTTCTTCGACGGACGACCGTCGCGGAACACCACGCACGAGGCTACAGGATTCGTGCCCTGTATATTTGAGTTGTCGAAACACTCTATGTGGTGCGGAAGCTCCGTGAGCCTGAAATCGGACTGCATACGCCGCAGCAGCCGCTCCGTGCGCTCCTCAGGATTGCGCCGCTCCATGTGGGCGAGCATGTCGAGTTTGTGCTGCCGGGCATTGCGCTGCGACACCTCAAGCAACTTTGATTTATCGCCCCTCTGCGGTATGATGAATATGACACCCGGCATCTCGACGTCGGGCTGTTCGGCGACAATCACCTCCTCATAGTCCACATCGAGCGTGCGGGCGATCTCGTTCATGGCGTATGAGAGCAGCTGCGGCACGGTCTCATCCATGCTCCGCTTGTATTCGAGCGTCACGCTCCTCACCACCGCACCGCGGCGCACATGCATGTAGTTAATGAAGACATCGTCGCCGTCGTCATCAACCCCGAATACATCGACATCACCTATCGTCTGACTCACGATGACGCTCTTGGCACAATAGCGCTCCACACGCTGATAGCGCTCCTTGACCGCCTGCGCCTCCTCGAAGCGCAGGTCGGCGGCAAGCCGCTGCATCTCTCCGCGCAGGTAGTCCAGCAACTCTGCCATGTCGCCGCGCAATATCTGCTTGACGCGCTCGACAGCCGCCACATAATCCTCACGGCTCATTTTGCCGGCGCAGGGACCCGCACAGCGCTTTATGTGATAGTCGAGACAGAGTTTCCATTTGCCCGCCTCGACCCCTTCGGGAGTAAGGATGTGGCGGCACGACCGGAGCGGATACAGTTCACGGATCAGGTCGAGCACCGCGCGGGCGGAAGCCGTGTCTGTGTACGGTCCGTAATACTTCGCACCGTCGGGCACCTTCTTGCGCGTCATGAACACCCTCGGATAAGGCTCTTTAGTGACCACAATCCAGGGGTAGGATTTATCATCCTTCAGCAGCACGTTATAGCGGGGCTTGTACTCCTTGATCATCGAGTTTTCGAGATTCAAGGCATCCTGCTCCGTAGGCACGACAATATATTTCATGTCGGCTATCGCACGCACAAGCAGATTGGTGCGGACGGAATCATGCGTGCGGTTGAAGTAGGAAGAAACGCGCCTCTTCAGGTTTTTTGCCTTACCGACATAAATCACCGTACCCGCGGAATCAAAGTACATATAGACTCCGGGGGTAGTGGGGAGAATCGATATCTTCTCCTCAAGCTCGGCTGATTTGCGGTGCTTCGGCATAGGAAATCGCGGCGACTGTTTTCTCAGTATTTAAGAAGCGAGGTGAGCTCAACATCGCCGAGCGCGGCGCGTCCGCCCAATGCCTCAAGCTCCACTATGCAGTTCACGTATATGCGGCGCGGATTCATACTCTCTACGAGCTTCACGGCTGCTGCCATGGTGCCGCCGGTGGCAAGCACGTCGTCATGTATCACCACCACATCGTCGGGGGTGATGGCATCGCGGTGCATCTCGATTGTGTCGGTGCCATACTCTTTCTCAAACGATGCGCTCACGGTATCTGCCGGAAGCTTGCCCGGTTTGCGGGCAGGCACAAAACCGGCACCCAACTCGTAAGCGAGGATGGAGCCGAACACAAAGCCTCGCGATTCGATACCCACGACCTTGGTCACACCCTTGTCGCGGTAGAGCTGGGCGAGATCCCACCCCACGATGTGAAGCGCACGGGGATCCTTGAAAACTGTCGTGAGATCTTTGAAGACCACACCCTTCTTGGGGAAGTCGACGATGTCGCGTATTACTGATTTTACGTATTCCATATATGGATTTGATTAGCGTTATTATTTCTATTTTTTATTCCGGCGTTTTCCGGTACTTTCCTTACAGGTTAGCCCCGCAAACCTCTGCACATCGGAGCTTTGACAGTGTTCCACGTGAAACAATCATCTACCCAAAAGCAGCAGTAGGACATTTATATCGTTCGGAGATATGCCCGGTATACGCGATGCCTGACCGACAGTCTCCGGGTCTATCCGCGCAAGTTTCTGGCGCGCTTCGGTAGATATCGATTTGATCATGGAGTAATCCAATTTGCCGCGCAGACGCACACCATCAAGGCGCTGCAATCTATCGGCTACGGCACGCTCGCGGTCTATATAACCGGAGTATTTCGCCAATATCTCGGCTGCCTCGACAATCTCATCACGCCGCTGCACCTCGACCTCGGACTCTATGAAGTCATGCAGACGCTGACTTACACCCGCAAGCCCTGCAACTGTGACGCGCGGACGAAGCAACAGATCGCCCAGCTTCACACCTTGCGTGAGCGGAGCGGAACCGATGCTCACCAGATATGGATTCGCTTCGGTAACCGAGATGCTTGTCTCGGCGAGAAACCGCAGCAAATGGTCGCGCTGTTCACGCTTCGTCAGCATCAGCCGGTACCGTTCATCGTCGGCAAGTCCTATCTCATGCCCCAACGGAGTCAGGCGCATGTCGGCATCATCCTGGCGCAGCAATATTCTGTACTCCGCACGTGAGGTGAACATTCTGTACGGTTCATCCACCCCTTTGGTCACAAGATCGTCGATCAGCACTCCGATGTATGCCTGATCGCGCGCAAGCACGAATGGATCATTCCCCGCACAGCGCAGATGCGCGTTGATACCTGCAATCAGACCCTGACCGGCTGCCTCCTCGTAACCTGTTGTGCCGTTAACCTGTCCGGCGAAGAAGAGACCGCCGACAAGTTTTGTCTCAAGCGAGTGGCGCAGCTGCCGGGGATCGAAGAAATCATACTCTATAGCATAACCGGGACGGTACACCTGTACATCAGCAAACGCCGGTATGCTCTGCAATGCGCGAAGCTGCACATCAAGCGGAAGCGAAGAACTGAATCCGTTCAGATAGCATTCATGTGTATCCTCACCCTCAGGCTCGATAAAGAGCTGATGCTCGTTTTTGTCGGCGAAAGTGACAATCTTTGTCTCTATGCTCGGGCAATATCGCGGACCGATGCTCTGGATCTGACCGTTGTAAAGCGGAGAATCCGGAAGTCCTTCGCGAAGTATCTCATGAGTCGCAGGATTCGTATATACGATATGGCATGGGCGCTGTTTAAGTTCCCTGTGTACGTCGGGAAGATAGGAAAAATGATGCAGATCGTCGTCATCACCCTCCTGACGGGCGGTTAGTTCCCAATGGATCGAACGACCATCCATACGCACCGGAGTACCGGTCTTCATCCGGTCGGTTACAAAACCGAGCTCACGAAGCTGTCCGGTCAGCCCGGTAGATGCAGGTTCGGAAATACGTCCTCCATACCATTGGTGGCGCCCAACGTGCATCTTTCCGTTAAGGAATGTGCCGGCCGTGAGCACCACGGCGCGAGCCTTGAATTCGACTCCCATCGCTGTGCGCACCCCTGCTACATTGCCGTCATCATCGATCACAAGCTGTGTCACATCGTCCTGCCACATCGACAAGCCGGGTATATTTTCAAGCGTCAGGCGCCACATCTCACTGAAGCGCATCCGGTCCGACTGCGCACGCGGGCTCCACATAGCCGGACCTTTCGACCGGTTCAGCATACGGAACTGTATCGCTGTGCGGTCAGTGATTATACCCATCATGCCACCGAGGGCATCGATCTCACGCACTATCTGACCTTTCGCAATACCACCCACAGCCGGATTGCAGCTCATCTGGGCGATCTTGTTCATGTCGAGGGTGATCAAAAGGGTCGACGAGCCCATGCGTGCGGCTGCGGCGGCTGCCTCACAACCCGCATGACCCGCTCCGATCACTATAACGTCGTAGTCAAATTTCATATATCGCGAGTGCTTCCTCTTCGTTTCGTTCCATTATCTCACGCTCACCCGGACCTTTGTCATCAATGCCACACAGATGGAGTATACCGTGTATGATCACGCGGTGAAGCTCGCGTTCATATGGCTGACCGAGCATCTCGGCATTCGAACGCACGGTATCAAGCGAGATATACATGTCGCCCGATATCATGGAGCGTCTGGAATAATCGAAGGTTATGATATCTGTGAAAAAATCATGGTTGAGAAACTGCCTGTTGACACGGAGTATGGTCTCATCATCGCAAAACACGTAAGCTATCGGCCCGAGCGTACGCTGATGCAACCGGGCAACTTGCTCAATCCACCGGTTCACCCGCGCCTGATCGATCGGAGGCATTGTCACTCCTTCGGCAGTGTAAGTAATTTTTTCCATAAGCGAGCAAAATTACAAAATAATGCAACGTAAGTCAATAGCATCGTGAAAATTCAACAGAAATCATCTGACAGCACTCAAATGTTAAAAAATTAACATTTAGTGGCAAAAAAGAACCCGCGACTCAAAATCACACATGTTATTGATTTCCAACACAATCACCCAATTTGATCAAATTTAGACACTTGTAAAAAACGCCGTTCGGAAAGGGCATCACTCAATCGCGACTCAAAACGCATCTACATATCGCACTCCGGATGTAAAGAGATCAAAAAGCCAGAGGTGTGCGCCTCCGGCTAAAAATCTCCGGAAAAACTCCGAAGGTATGGAAAGATATCAAGTCTGTTTTTCCGGACTCAAAAAGTCCATGAATAAGGAAAAGTATATTTTGGCTATGGTTGAATCATCATAATAACAAGCGGGAGAGAAAAAGTGTTTTAAGAAACAGGAATTAATCATAAAAACTGTAGGATTACTCAACCGTTCAGAAACCGTGCGCACATGAGTGACGTTATAAATACAATAACAGCACTCGCCAACGTGAGTCAAAAAAACACACACTATGAAAAAGATACTGATCACACTGATAGTTGTCCTGACACTCGGGACCGTCGGCGCAACAGCACAGAACCTGAGATTGTGGCTTACCACCGAAGGTGCAGGTGTGCATCTCAATACCGGCGGGCGTCATCAAGGACCACCACCGGAATTCTTCTACGGTGACGATGGCTACTACCGCTATCCGAGGCACAGCAAGAAATACTATAAGAAGATGAAGAAGCGCTACAAGAAGCAGATGAAAGCGCAGGAGAAGTATTACAAGGCACGCCACAAAGCAATGAAGAAGCATTACAAGGCGATGAAGAAATTCTTCGACGATGATGATGACGACTGATACCACTCCACACCCCACAGGGCGACTATGATGCCTGACAGACCGGAAATAATCGACCTGATATAACCAACATCGGCTGCGATAGATTATCGCAGCCGATGTTATATTGTCCTTCATAGGACGGATAGCCGGCATGATAGCCGCTACAATTATAATAAATAGTGCAAAACGTGAACGTGTGTGTGTTTTCCTTAGAGGAAGTGATTCAATAGAAAGAAAGTGCTTTAGTATCGGCTTACGCAAGCGGCAGCTCAACGATAATCCGAGAAACGCTCCTGGAGCTGCTGGCGTGCGAAGAATATACGGCTCTTCACGGTACCGAGGGGAAGATCCATCTTTTCGGCGATCTCGTTGTATTTGTAACCTGCTACGTGCATGGAGAACGGAACACGGTATTTTTCGGGAAATTCAGCGATTGCGTCGCTGATCTCCTGTGCTGCATAGCTACCTTCGGGAGAGTCAATACCGGAGTCCTGCGAGATATTGAGGTGATAGAGATCCTCAGTCTGATCAACAACAGTTGCCGAACGAACAACGCGACGGTAATTGTTGATGAAGATGTTGCGCATGATCGTGAATACCCATCCCTTGAAGTTGGTGTTATCGACATATTTGTCGGCATTGTCAAGCGCCTTCAGCGTGGTGTCCTGAAGAAGATCATAAGCATCATCGCGGTTGCTGGTGAGCATATAGGCGAAGTTAAGCATGTTTGCCTGAAGTGCCATGAGACGTGATTGGAAATTTGCGTTTGCCATGATGAATTATGTTTAGGAGTTGTTGATTCGTCTTCTGTGTTCTGTCATCGTCGGGCGTTGTTGCTTAACGTTGACATTGCAAAGGTAAGGGAGATTTCAAGGGTGTCAAGGTATTTTGCGTTAATCGATGTTAAATTCGTTACACCATTGTTACAATTCGGTTGTAACAGCGTCTCCAAATTCTTTACTTTATTGGTTTACTTATTTTTGTGATGTTACAAAAAAGTTACCCCCGGAAGCTCCGGAGGTAACTTTTTATGATGTTTTATGTCAGATTTGTTGACTGCCGGTCAACAACACAAGTGCGTTTTGTCAACCTCAAGCTGTCAGTATCCTGTTCAATCCATCGCCATGTAATGCTGATAGGGATGGTCACAGCCGGGACATACTTTTGGAGGCTCTGTGCCGTCAAATTCATAACCGCAGACGAGGCACTTCCAGGTGATCGCATGATCACGCTTCCATACGGTGCCGTCGTTTACCTGCTGGAGGTAACGTTGGAAACGTGCAAGGTGTGTGCGCTCCACCTCTGCGATGGCAAGGAAATGCGATGCGATTTCAGGAAAACCTTCCTTCTCTGCCACCTTGGCGAAAGCTATATAAGCCTCCACACCCTCCTTCTCTTCCTCAGAAATGGAGATTTCAAGGTTTTTTGCGGTATCACCGATAATACCTGCATCTGCACTCATAGGCACTTCAACCACACCACCCTCGAGCATCTTGAAGAATACTTTAGCGTGATGCAATTCGTTTGCTGCGGTCTCACGGAAAATCTCGCCGATCGGGAAATAACTCTCCTTGTCAGCCTGCTGTGCATAGTATGTGTAACGGGCGTAAGCCTGTGTCTCGTTGAGGTAGGAATTTACAAGGTTGCGCTCAGTCTGAGTGCCTTTGATACTTTTTTTTGCCATGATTGAGTTATGTTAGTTGGTTTCTTTTGAATGACTATAAAAACAACGCCTTCCTGCACCCTATTGTTCGGCGCAGGAAGGCGATTGTAATCCGGTTGCTGACGCTCGTCAGTCTTCGAGGTAATACGTAAGCGAAGTTACCACACGCACCTTCTTTATATAGGGCGTGGTGGCATCGCGGTCCTCGATAGAGAACTGACCCTGACGCGCAGTCTTTATCTTGCCGAGACGGCTGTCAGAATCGTCGGCAAACTTCTCGGCTGCCTCACGCGCATTGCGCGTAGCCTCTGCTATCATCTCAGGTTTTATGGAATTGAGATCGGTAAAATCGTATGTAATGCTCGTGCTGTAGTCGGTCGTAATGGCGATCCCTTTGGCATATAGTTCACCCTGGCGGTTGATAAGTCCATGTATCATTTTGACCTTGTTTGAACTTACCGTTACGACTGATGTCAGCTCATAATTATACGGAAGCGGGGTCGAATTATAGCGATCGGTTGTGAGGTCGCGCACTGATGGCGCACCGACTGAGATCTCGGTCGAGTCCACGCCGTTTGCTATAAGGAAATCGATTATCTGGCGGTTGGTTGCTGTCACGCTGGAGTATACCGCAGGGAGATTGTTGCCAACCTCCTTGAACATTATAGGCCATGTCACCACATTGGCATCGACCTCACGCTCGGCAAGTCCACGCACATCTACTACACGGTCGCGCGAGGAGAACGAGTTCAGACCGCTGCGCACACATAGTCCGAGTGCGAGCAATCCCACGGCGATGACGCCGGCGGCAATCACTGATGATGTTTTCATAAGCATTTATTTATTGTTTGTTTAGTTCAAGCATAGGCTCGATAAGATGACGGTCGTTGGCAAGACGCGGTACCTTGCGCTGACCGCCAAGTTTTCCGGTAGACGCGAGCCAGCGGTCGAACAACCCTCGACGCGCCACAACGATCCTGAGATTGCTTAGGAAGATGTCGCCCGAGCGTTTTGCCTGATAATCGGAGTTCTGTTTCTGCAACTCCTTGTCAAGCAATACTGCAAAAGCGTTCAAGTCGTCAGGCTGTCGGTCGAACTCAATCAACCACTGGTGATATCCCTTGTCTGTATCTGTAGTGAACACCGGAGCTGCCGTATAGTTCAACACGCGACACCCTGTTGCGCGACATGCCGCCTCAAGCGCGGCATCTGTATTATGCACCATCACCTCCTCACCAAACGCATTGATGAAGCTCTTTGTCCGTCCGGCGATGGTTACGGTCAGCGGCGACAACCGCACCACGCGCACCACATCACCGATCGGATAACGCCAAAGACCGTTCGGAGCGGTTATGATAAGTGAATAAGTCTTTCCTAACTCAGCTTCCCACACCGGTATCGGCGAAGAACTGCCATCCTCGGTCGGCAAAAGTTCATAAAACACACCGGCATCAGGCAGCAGCGTCATGCCCGGCGCATCAGGCTCGGTCTGCACCGCGAAAAATCCTTCCGAGGCGTTATAATTTTCAAGATAGTGCATCCGTGAAGAATCTGTAATCTCCCGATAAAGCTCGCGATACGGTCCGAATGCAATGCCGCCGTGGAAGAAAACCTCCAGATTGCGCCACACATCATGAATCGACTCCACACCGCGTGAAGCCATGACACGCTGCAGAACTGTCAGAAACCATGAGGGCACACCGGATATATTGGTGATGTCAGCTCCGGCTGCTTCCTCTACGAGGCGTGGCAGTTTCTCCGTCCAGTCAGCCATAAGAGCTGTTTCCCGCGACGGCACACGCAACCGGTTCACCAAAGGATTTATGCGGTCAATCAGATGAGCGGAGAGGTCACCGACCTTGACACTACTGTCGGCAAGGTCGAGTTCATTGGCAAAACTTCCGCCGAGTATGAAAGCCCTGCCATCAAACAGGCGGCTGGCAGGTTCATGATTGAGATAATGGGCGACAGCCTCCATCCCGCCACGGTAATGATTGAGTCGCAGTGAGTCGTCGGTTACCGGAATGAATTTACTCTTGCCGTCCGATGTGCCTGAGGACTGCGCGAACCGCTTTGTGACTCCAGGCCATAGCACATCGCTTTCACCACCTATCATCCGCATCACATACGGACGCAGCTCTTCGTAAGGAGTCACAGCGACACCGTCTGCAAAATCAGCATAGCCTGACATGCGCTCCATGCGTCGCGCCCATCCGAACATAGTGTGCTTTCCCCGCGACAGCAGATAGTCGAGCTGGCGCCGCTGCGCACGCTCCAGATCAGAAGCTGCATCAAGCGTATGCCGCGCTTTCCGCACAAAAAAAGGACGTAATAATGCCGTCAGTCTCATAATATGCAATTGTCAGGTTTACTTGCTACGGTATTACATACCATCGCAGTCATCCAGCCACTAACCGAGTATATAACCGAGTATATCGGAATGGCTACCGGTATCAATATCAGTAATTTCAGACTTCGTGTCAATCTTATAACTCATATTCCAATAGACCTGAAAAGATCATCAACATTATCATAGTGCCTGATCTTTCCGGCGCGCACATCCTCAAATGCCTCCTCTATCCCCGGAATACGTTTCTTGCGTTTTGCCGGAGCTATCGTTACCCCGTCAATGGCATTAAGTATTTTCTTCAAATGAGGGAGAATCGCTTTGTTCTCGACATTTAGTGTAATCTGTGTCATAAGCATATATAAATTCGTTACCAAACGCAAATATACAACATTTTTTCCTGATTTTGAGTTTTATCGCGCATTAACACTTACTATTGGTTTAGAGAAGTACCTCTACGGCTATCATCAGATGATTTTTTGCAGATTTTGCCGTAAAAGAGCGGAAATATGCCAAAACAGTTGGATATTTTGGCATAAAGTTCTAAATTTGCAGAGATAGCATGATAAGCCAATGGACAAAGAAGCATTTATTTCGGAAGTATCGAAAATCGCGAAGTACTCGGCTGAGTTCAGTAGCTTCGGGAGCGACTACGTATTCTCCCATATAACCAATTCCGAACCTCTGAGCAGGTTCGAACAGGGACCCGTGCGTGTGAGCGGCATGACAATAATCCTCACACTTAGCGGAAGAATGGAGATTGATGTCAACCTGTCGTCCTACACTCTGCTGCCAAACACCGTGCTTGTAGCCGCCGCCGACTGCCTGCTGCATGTCCGCGAGGCTGACTGGGAGAACTTCGATGCATACGTGTTCATCATATCGCCCGATTTCATACGCGACATAAACCTCGACATAAACATAATAAACACCACGCGCTTCTCACCCACCACGTCGCCGACACTGGTACTATCGGAGGAGGAGATGATGCTGATGCGCCGATACTTCGACCTGATCCACTACAACACCATCGACAATACCGATGCGATATACGTGCGCAGCATCTCGCGCAACCTCATAGCTGCCGCAGTCTATCAGCTGATGCAGTTTGCCACAAAGAAACAGGAGATGCAGCCTGTCACCGACCGACAGCATTCACGCCGCACAAACTACGTCAAGGATTTCATGTGTCTGATCCATGAACACCACCGGCGGGAGCGATCCGTTGCCTTCTATGCCTCCAAACTGTTCATATCGCCCAAATATCTGTCGCTTCTGATAAAGGAGACCACCGGACGATCAGCCGCCGAATGGATAGATGAATTCGTGATACTCGAGGCAAAGAATCTGTTACGCTTTTCAGGCAAGAATGTGCAGCAGATAGCCTACGAGCTCAACTTCTCCAACCAATCATCGTTCGGCAAATATTTCAAACATATCACCGGAATGTCGCCGACAGAGTATCAACGCTCCTGAATCAGCCGCTCCCTCCCGATCCTCCTCCGACCTGACAAATCAAATACCGCAATATCATGGAACGACTTATGCAATATGTGTGGCAGCACCGTCTATGGCTTCAGTCGGACATGCACACCGTCGACGGACGTCGCGTGCAGGTAATAGACCCCGGATTGCTTAACACCGATGCCGGACCCGACTTCTTCAATGCCAAAATAAGCATTGACGGTCGCCTATGGGCTGGCAATGTCGAGATCCATGTAAAGGCTAGCGACTGGTTCCGCCACGGACATGACCGTGACGATGCCTATGAATCCGTCATACTCCACGTGGTGGATCGTGACGACGCTGTGGTGCGACGTCATGACGGGGAAGTCATACCGCAGCTCCGTATGCCATGCGCCGAAGACCTGAATATCCACTACACACGGCTCTTAAGCTCTGCCTGTGCCGATCTTCCATGTGCCGCACATATATCCGGTATGCCGCAGGTACAGTTATGCTCATGGATAACGTCGCTCGCCTATGAGCGCCTGTATGAGAAAACCGACAGGATTGATCAGCTTCTGCAGCGGTTTGCCGGCGACTGGGAGCAAGCATGCTACATAACCTTGGCGCGATGTCTGGGATTCGGCAAGAACAATGATGCTTTCGAGCGTCTCGCGCTATCAGTACCTCTCGCATTCGTGCGCAAACATGCCGACAATCCGCAGGCTGTTGAGGCTCTTCTGTTCGGTCAGGCTGGTTTTCTCGAAGGTACACTCCCCGACGAGTATTCGCGTGGTCTGAAACGTGAATATGACTTTCTCTGCACGAAATTCGGACTACGCCGTCCGGAGTCGCTGGGATGGAAGATGGCACGGATGCGTCCCGCCACATTCCCAATGCGGCGCATTGCACTGCTTGCCGCACTTCTTGGCGACGATGGATTCCGTATGCTGCAGCGCATAGTGAATATAACCGATATTGATTCTGCTTGCCGCCTGTTCATGCCTGAACTTTCAAACTACTGGCGCACACGCTACAACTTCGGTACAGCTACACAGACGGCGCTTGCGTCGATGAGTCGCAGCTCGGCACTGATAGTGGTTATCAACGTCGTCGTGCCGCTGATGCTCGCTTACGGCAATGCCCGCTCCGACACATCATTGACCGACCGTGCCGTTGAACTGCTGCAATCAATCCCTGCGGAGCATAACAGCATAACCGATATGTTCGCCGCTGCGGGAATAACCGTGCGCGACGCGTTCACATCGCAGGCACTCATACAGCTGCGCCGTCAATACTGCGAGCAGCGCAAATGCCTCTATTGCCGCATCGGGCACCGTATGCTGTCGACAGCCGCAATCCGCCGCAACCAATAACCCAACCGGATATTCTATATGTAATTATTTAGCTCTATAGGATGGTCTCATGTCAGCGAACCCATAGACGCCGAATATACAGTTTATACGTCAGAACCGGAACAATTGACAGAATCAATGTTGTAATTATGAATACCAATTGTGACAATAGCATATTTTCTATCCCCGAGAAAGTATCCAATGTTATAAAGCTGAACACAAACATCTGGCATAAAAAAACTTCATAAGAGAATCCGCCCAATAAGACAAAAAACTTTGAACCAATAGACTCGTGGGTCGCGTTATAGATGATTCTAAGAATCATAAAACATAGTACTGTATAGAAATAACCAAGCCAATGGCAACTACGCCACTGATTGAAAAAGAAAGGCTCAAGATTGATGTCAGTATATGTCATAAAGATCAGGAAAAACAAACTTATGATACCCAAAAACACCACTCTGCCTGATAGTTGGACATCATATTTACGCACCATACATGCAAGGTATAGTACAAACAAGTAGCGATAGAATGCGAGCCTATAAATAAAATCTGGAACCTGAATCCATGAGCTTAAGATATTAAGGGCACAACATATTGCTATGAAAAGTAACATTGACTTCTTCCAGCTCAATCTATCAACAATAATGATTATGAGAGGAAGTACAATCCATGCCTGAAAATACAACCAGGGATAATATGAGCCAGGACCAATTCCACCCCCTGCAATTATAGCGGTTATGCTACCCCCCCCCTATTTTTATACAGTTAAATATGCAGAACTGAACGATAGTCATGAGTAGGAAAGGTCGGAATATCCGTTTGAACATCTTACAGAATGATCCTACAGAATAGTAAATCTGCATTGTTTTACCATTCTGAAAACTACCATAAGTCAACCACGCGCTTATGAACAAGAACAATGGCACAGCCTCACTTGCCCATGCAACTGAAAAGGTATAATTGTTGGGCATACTGTGCAACAGCACAACAAACAATGCCGCGATACCTTTTACAAAATCTATTGATAAGTCCCTTTTTATCTCATTTCCCATTTTTAATCGTATATTTGCAATACAAACACAAAAGTACTCATTATTTCTATACATGAGCAAATTAACCCGTTTTTTATCCCATCTGTTGCAAATTGTGATTATTCATGGTTTGTCAGTGTCCTGTACTTCAGATGATAATCCCTTTTCACTATTAGACACTGAATATATAGAATTCGTACCAAAAGGTAAGATAATCAGTCAATCATCTAAAGAAATACATGTGACTGACGAAAAAACCAAACTGTTGCTGTACGATCATATTCTGTATCTTCAAGATATGTCACTAACCGTTACATTTCAACTCGTATCAGATAATCCACTTAAAATATCAATAGGTAAGACGTATGGTTACTTTAACCTGTACTCCGATCGGATTGAAATATACAGCTACGCAGGATCTGACATACAACCTCAAATTAACGAGACACTTGATTTACCGCACAATCTAAAGCAGGGAATAACCTATAAAGCAGGATTCAATAAAACAATCAGTGGTGTTGAATTCTTTTTAATCGGTGGCGATCTTAGTGTAAAACGTTATTATAATGCTGATGAGGATTTCATGCAATACGTCATGCCTGGCAAAACGTTTGTAGCTGTCAATTCAGGAGATGTAATGATTAATGGTGCGGTGATAAGCTCCACTACAAATGAGAATCCTCTGATACATATAATCGGTGACTCATTCATAGAAGGAGCTGCGCTTCCTCAGTTCGGATATAACATTAACGAGCGATGGTGCATAAAACTCGCACATGAAATTAGCGAAGAAAAATGCATGATTGATGGTCGCGGTGGAGATAAGGTGGGAGCAGAATGGTTTGAACGGCTTAAGACAGAGTGTGGACTCCTTAAATCCAAATATGTCTTCATATGCATGGGTACAAATAATTATTATATGTTAGACCAGTATAGTGAGTATATGACCAAAGCAATATCATTTTTACATAGTAACAACCAAATTCCAATTCTTGTATGGAGAGACCGGAGCATGCTGGGACAGCATGGGAGGCATAAAACAGTGCCGAA
>CAJUKU010000009.1 GCA_910587425.1 uncultured Muribaculaceae bacterium | reverse complement strand
GAGCACTTCCTTGGTAAGGAAGAGGTCGCGGGTTCAAATCCCGCCATCGGCTCAAGATCAAGCAGACAGCCACGATAGTGCACTATGCATTGTCGCGGCGACTGCGCTAAAACAAGCAACAACTTACAACAAAAAATAACAGCAGAGTTATGGCTAAAGAAAAATTCGAAAGAACCAAACCGCACGTCAACATAGGCACCATCGGCCACGTTGACCACGGCAAGACCACTCTTACCGCTGCCATCACCACCGTACTTGCTAAGAACGGTCTCTCAGAGGTTAAGTCGTTCGACCAGATCGACAACGCACCCGAGGAGAAGGAGCGTGGTATCACAATCAATACTTCTCACGTTGAGTACGAGACAGCTAACCGTCACTACGCTCACGTTGACTGCCCCGGACACGCTGACTATGTGAAGAACATGGTTACCGGTGCTGCTCAGATGGACGGTGCTATCATCGTGGTTGCCGCAACTGACGGTCCTATGCCCCAGACTCGCGAGCACATCCTTCTCGCTCGTCAGGTGAACGTTCCCCGTATCGTTGTATTCCTCAACAAGTGCGACATGGTCGACGACGAAGAAATGTTCGAACTTGTTGAAATGGAAATGCGTGACCTTCTTTCGTCTTACGACTACGATGGCGACGAAACTCCTATCATCCGCGGTTCTGCACTCGGCGCACTCAACGGCGAACCCCAGTGGGAACAGAAAGTTATGGAGCTCATGGAAGCTGTTGACAACTGGATTCCGCTGCCTCCCCGTGATATCGACAAACCTTTCTTGATGCCTGTTGAGGACGTATTCTCAATCACTGGTCGTGGTACTGTAGCTACTGGCCGTATCGAAACCGGTATCGTTAAGGTTGGTGACGAAGTTCAGATCATGGGTCTTGGCGCAGACATGAAGTCGGTTGTTACCGGTGTTGAAATGTTCCGCAAACTCCTCGATCAGGGTGAAGCTGGTGACAACGTAGGTCTGCTTCTCCGCGGTATCGACAAGAAGGACATCAAGCGTGGTATGGTAATCTGCCATCCCGGTGTTGTTAAGCCCCACAGCAAGTTCAAAGCTTCTGTTTATATCCTGAAGAAGGAAGAAGGTGGCCGTCACACTCCGTTCCACAACCACTACCGTCCTCAGTTCTACATCCGTACACTTGACGTAACCGGTGAGATCACTCTTCCCGAAGGTGTAGAGATGGTAATGCCTGGTGACCACGTTGAAATCGTCGTTGAGCTCATCAACCCCGTAGCTTGCGACCAGGGTCTCCGCTTCGCTATCCGTGAAGGTGGCCGCACCGTAGGTTCGGGTCAGATCACCGAGATCCTCGACTGATCTAAGAGCGCTACTATAGCAAAAACATCATAAGGACGAGGGGCGCAGAGCCCCGTGCGAAAACGCCCCTCTCCTTTTTTATACACAGGACTAGCTCAGTCGGTAGAGCACCGGTCTCCAAAACCGGGTGTCGGGAGTTCGAGCCTCTCGTCCTGTGCCAGAAAACAAGAAATGAAAAAACTCAAACTACTTACGGATATCGAGGAGTCATATACCGAGCTCCGGTACAAGACCTCCTGGCCGACCAAAGGGCAGCTCATCAAGAGTTCGATCATAGTGCTTATCGCTTCCATTATCATAGCACTGGTTGTACTCGTGATGGACATCTGCGTCAACGGTCTGATGCATTTCATCTACGGACTTAAGTAATCCAGGCGATTCCCACCCCTTAAGCAACCGATTTCGTTAACCCCACCCCACACAATCAATCCGTTCAATGGCTGGAAAAGCAAAAGCATGGTACGTGTTGCGTGCCATCTCAGGTAAGGAAGCCAAGGTCAAGGAAGTGCTTGACGCACAGATCCGCAACACTGACCTCGGCAAATACGTATTTCAGGTATTGATCCCTACGGAGAAAGTGCTCGCGGTGCGCGGTGGAAAGAAAGTTGTCAAGGAGAAGAATCTCTATTCGGGCTACGTCTTCATTGAGGCAGCCCTTAATTCCGAGGTGATGTATCAGCTCACCAACACCACCAATGTGATCGATTTTCTCGGCAAGCGCAAAGGGGAGGAATACCCCGAATGTCTGCGCGAGGCTGAGGTGAAGCGTATGCTCGGTATCGCCGACCAGATGGTCGACACCGAAGCCGACGGCTTCAACGATTACATCAAGGGAGAGACAGTCAAGGTCACCGACGGACCGTTCAGCGGATTCACCGGTGAGATTGAGGACATCGACTTTGAGAAGCGCAAGCTCAAGGTGATGGTGAAGATCTTTGGCAGAAAAACCCCTCTCGAGCTCGAACATTCGCAAGTGGAACGCGTGTGAATAAGCCGCGCTGCTCCCGCCGGTTACGAGGCAGGGACTGCGTGACAATCATCCGCATCAACAACACCAATATCTAAAATTTCAGATTAAAATGGCTAAAGAAATTGCTGGACAGATCAAATTGCAGATTAAGGGTGGAGCCGCAAATCCTTCACCGCCAGTGGGTCCCGCTCTGGGTTCCAAGGGCATCAACATCATGGAGTTTTGCAAGCAATTCAATGCCCGTACCCAGGACAAAGCCGGAAAGATCCTCCCTGTAGTA
This sequence comes from uncultured Muribaculaceae bacterium, assembly GCA_910587425.1. Lineage (GTDB taxonomy): Bacteria > Bacteroidota > Bacteroidia > Bacteroidales > Muribaculaceae > Paramuribaculum. The sequence continues at coordinate 103,209 of CAJUKU010000009.1, read as the reverse complement.
ATCACTTATTACTCGGACAAGAGCTTCGACTTCGTCGTTAAGACCCCGCCGGTAGCTATACAGCTTCTGGAGGCAACCAAGCTCAAGAGCGGATCGGCACAGCCCAACCGCAATAAGGTAGCTGAGGTGACCTGGGATCAGGTGAAGGCAATTGCTGAGGACAAAATGCCTGATTTGAACTGCTTCACTGTCGAGTCGGCAATGCGTATGGTAGCCGGTACAGCCCGTAGCATGGGTATCACTGTCAAAGGCACGTTTCCTGAAAATAACTGATAAACTTCAATTTCAACAATGAGTAAACTTACAAAAAAACAAAAGTTGGCTTTAGAGAAGATTGAAGCTGGGAAGTCGTATTCGCTCGCCGAGGCTTCTGCCTTGGTCAAGGAAGTGAACTATGCCAAATTTGACGCTTCACTCGATATCGATGTGCGCCTCGGAGTTGACCCCCGCAAAGCGAACCAGATGGTACGCGGCGTGGTTACCCTCCCCCACGGCACAGGCAAGCAGGTGCGCGTACTCGTGCTCTGCAACCCCGATGCTGAGGCTGCTGCAAAAGCTGCCGGCGCCGATTATGTCGGCCTCGACGAATATATTGAAAAGATCAAACAGGGTTGGACGGACATCGACGTGATCATCACGCAGCCCGCAATCATGGGTAAGATCGGTGCTCTCGGCCGCGTGCTGGGTCCCCGTGGTCTCATGCCTAACCCCAAGAGCGGCACTGTTACCAACGACGTCGCCAAGGCTGTCGAGGAAGTCAAGAAAGGCAAAATCGACTTCAAGGTTGACAAGAACGGTATCGTGCACAGCTCGATCGGTAAGATCAGCTTCACCCCCGAGCAGATCAAGGAGAACGCCCGTGAGTTTGTCAACACTCTCATTAAGCTCAAACCCGCAGCTGCTAAAGGTACCTATATCAAGAGCATTTATCTCTCAAGCACCATGAGTCCCGGCATTAAGGTCGACTCTAAGACGGTCGATGAATAAACCATCAAAAACTCACGACAATGAAAAAGGAAGATAAAAGCGCAATAATAGGGCAGATAGCTGACATTCTCAAGGAATACCCCAACTTCTACCTCGTAGAAACCGCCGGACTCAACGCTGAGAAGACAAGCGAGCTTCGCCGTGCATGCTTCAAGGCTGGCGTGAAGCTGGTGGTGGTTAAGAATACCCTCCTTCATAAAGCCCTCGAGGGCATGGATGGCGACTATACGGAGCTTTATCCCGCACTCAAAGGCTCGACTTCACTGATGTGCACAACAGTTGCCAACGCTCCTGCAAAGCTCATCAAGGACTTCGTAAAGAAGGACGAGACACTTCCCCGCCTCAAGGCTGCTTACGTGGAAGAGACCGTTTACTTCGGAGCAGACCAGCTCGACACACTTGCAACTATCAAGAGCAAGAACGAGCTCATCGCCGACGTTATCGCACTCCTCCAGTCGCCCGCCAAGAATGTTGTTTCAGCACTTACTTCTGGTGGCACCAAGCTTCATGGCATCCTCGAGACGCTTGCTAACAAAGAATAAACAAAACAGAAAACAAAAACAAATAAAATCATACAACAATGGCAGATTTAAAAGCTTTTGCAGAACAACTTGTTAACCTCTCCGTTAAGGAAGTAAACGAACTTGCTCAGATCCTCAAGGAAGAGTACGGCATCGAGCCCGCAGCAGCCGCTGTAGCTGTCGCAGCCGGTCCCGCAGCAGGCGCTCCCGCTGCTGAAGAGAAGACTTCGTTCGACGTAGTCCTCAAGTCAGCCGGTGCAAACAAGCTCAACGTCGTTAAGGTCGTTAAGGCTCAGACCGGTCTCGGACTGAAGGAAGCAAAGGAAATGGTTGACGGCGCTCCCGCTGTAGTCAAGGAAGGTCTCCCCAAGGCTGACGCCGAGGGTCTCAAGAAAGAACTCGAGGAAGCTGGAGCCGAAGTCGAACTTAAATAATAACGCCTGATTATCAGGCCCACAGGTTAAGTATCGCCCCATAGGGGAGATACTTGACCTTTTTGTGTTAATATTTTATTTGAGTTCCTTTAACGTTAGATAACTGATGTCTGTCTCTATCGATAAACCCCGTGTAAACTTCGCGTCGGTAAAGAATCCCCTTCCCTATCCCGACTTTCTTGAGGTGCAACTCAAGTCCTTCCAGGATTTCCTGCAGCTCGACACCCCGCCGGAAAAAAGAAAAAACGAGGGGCTTTACAAGGTGTTCGCCGAGAATTTCCCCATCGCCGACACCCGCAACAACTTCGTGCTCGAGTTTCTCGACTATTATATCGACCCTCCGCGCTACACAATCGAGGAGTGTCTGGAGCGCGGCTTGACCTACAGCGTGCCCCTCAAAGCAAAACTTAAGCTATACTGCACCGACCCTGACCACGAGGATTTCGCAACAGTGGTGCAGGACGTTTACCTCGGACCGATCCCGTACATGACCGCACAGGGCACGTTTGTGATCAACGGCGCCGAGCGTGTCGTCGTGTCACAGCTCCACCGTTCGCCCGGCGTGTTCTTCGGACAGAGCATTCACGCCAACGGTACGAAACTCTACTCCGCACGTATCATCCCCTTCCGCGGATCATGGATAGAGTTTGCAACGGACATCAACAACGTGATGTACGCCTACATCGACCGTAAGAAGAAACTCCCCGTGACCACACTCCTCCGCGCAATCGGTCTGGAGTCGGACAAGGATATCATCGAGCTCTTCGGACTTGCCGAGGAGGTCAAGGTCAACAAGACCAACCTCAAGAAGGCTGTCGGACGCAAGCTCGCAGCGCGTATCGTCCGCACATGGGTCGAGGACTTCAACGACGAGGATGTCGGCGAGGTCGTTTCGATGGAGCGCAGCGAAGTGCTCGTCGACCGCGACAAGGAAATCACCGAGGAAGACATCGATCTCATCCTCAACGCCAACGTTCCCACCATATTCCTTCAGAGCGAGGATATCAACACCAACGAGGCTAAGATCATCCTCGAGACACTCAAGAAGGACACCACAAATACAGAGAAAGAGGCTATACAGTACATCTACCGTCAGCTCCGCGGCTCAGAGGCTCCCGACGATGCCAGCGCGCGCGAGGTGATCAACAACCTCTTCTTCTCCGAGAAGCGCTACGACCTCGGCGAGGTCGGACGCTACCGTATCGACAAGAAACTCGGGCTCGACACACCGATGGATGTGCGCGTTCTCACCAAGGAGGACATCATCGCCATCATCAAGTACCTCATCGAGCTCACCAACTCAAAGACTGATGTGGACGATATCGACCACCTCAGCAACCGTCGCGTCCGCACCGTCGGCGAGCAGCTCTACAACCAGTTCGGTGTAGGTCTCGCACGCATGTCGCGCACAATCCGTGAGCGCATGAACGTACGCGACAACGAGGTCTTCACCCCCATCGACCTCATCAACGCCAAGACAATCTCGTCGGTAATCAACACTTTCTTCGGCACCAACGCGCTCTCGCAGTTCATGGACCAGACCAACCCCCTGGCTGAGCTCACACACAAGCGCCGTATGTCGGCACTCGGCCCCGGCGGTCTCTCACGTGAACGCGCAGGCTTCGAGGTCCGCGACGTACACTACACCCACTACGGACGCCTCTGCCCGATCGAGACTCCTGAGGGACCGAACATCGGTCTTATCTCCTCGCTCTGCGTCTATGCCAAGATCAACGATCTCGGATTCATCGAGACACCCTACCGCGAGGTCAAGGACTCACGCGTCAACCTCAACAACGACGAGGTTGTCTACCTCACCGCCGAGGCTGAGGAAGACAAGTTCATCGCACAGGGCAACGCTCCCCTCAACGACGACGGAACATTCATCCGTGACCGTGTCAAGGCACGCCACGACGCCGACTTCCCCGTCGTTCCCCCCGCCGACATCCAGCTCATGGACGTGTCGCCCACACAGATCGCATCGATCGCAGCATCGCTCATCCCCTTCCTTGAGCACGACGACGCTAACCGCGCGCTCATGGGATCGAACATGATGCGTCAGGCAGTTCCCCTTCTCCGCTCGGAGAGCCCGATCGTGGGCACAGGTCTCGAGGGTCAGCTCATCAGTGACTCCCGCACACAGATCATGGCTGAGGGCGACGGCACCATCGAGTTTGTCGACGCAACTGTCATCCGCATACGCTACGACCGCACCCCCGACGAGGAGTTTGTAGCCTTCGAGGATGCAGTCAAGGAGTATCACCTCCCCAAATTCCGCAAGACCAACCAGAGCACAACGATCGACCTGCGCCCCATATGCGAGAAGGGTCAGCGTGTCAGCAAGGGTATGATTCTCACCGAAGGCTACTCCACTGAAGCCGGTGAGCTCGCCCTCGGACGCAACCTCAAGGTGGCGTTCATGCCCTGGAAAGGATATAACTATGAGGACGCTATCGTGCTCAACGAGCGCGTTGTCCGCGAGGACATCCTCACCTCCGTGCATGTCGACGAGTATACTCTCGAGGTCCGCGAGACAAAGCGCGGCGTCGAGGAGCTCACATCCGACATACCCAACGTCAGCGAGGACGCCACCAAGGATCTCGACGAGAACGGTATCATCCGTCTCGGTGCCCATGTGGTGCCCGGCGACATAATGATCGGTAAGATCACCCCGAAGGGTGAGAGCGATCCCACTCCCGAGGAGAAACTGCTCCGCGCCATCTTCGGTGAGAAAGCCGGCGATGTCAAGGACGCATCGCTCAAGGCTAACCCCTCGCTCAAGGGCGTCGTGATCGGCAGAAACCTCTTCTCGCGTGCCGCCAAGAAGAAACGCTCCAACAGCGCCAACGCACAGCAGGCTAAGCTCGACGAAGAGTATGAGGAGCGTCTCAACGACCTCAAGAACCTGCTCGTCAGCAAGCTCATGACTCTTGTCAAGGGCAAGACATCGCAGGGCGTCAAGGACTTCCTCGGATCAGAGATCATAGCCAAGGATGCCGACTTCACCGAAGGCAAGCTCAAGGATATCGACTACGATACCATCAACCTCAGCAAGTGGACTGGCAACGCCCACACCGACGACATGATCCGCGCCACGATCGTCAACTACCTCCGCAAGTCGAAGGAGATCGACGCCGAGCTGCGCCGCAAGAAGTTCGACCTCTCCATAGGCGACGAGCTCCCCTCAGGAATCATGCAGATGGCTAAGGTCTACATCGCCAAGAAGCGTAAGATCAGCGTCGGCGACAAGATGGCAGGACGCCACGGTAACAAAGGTATCGTGTCGCGCATCGTTCGCCAGGAAGATATGCCCTTCCTCGCCGACGGTACTCCGGTCGACATCGTCCTCAACCCTCTGGGTGTGCCTTCGCGAATGAACCTCGGACAGATCTTCGAGACCGTGCTCGGATGGGCAGGTCGCGAGCTCGGCGAGAAATTCGCCACACCGATCTTCGACGGTGCGTCGCTCGACGACCTCAACGCATGGACCGATAAGGCTGGACTTCCCCGCTACGGTAAGACCTACCTCTACGACGGCGGCACCGGCGAACGCTTCGACCAGCCCGCGACTGTAGGTGTCATCTACATGCTTAAGCTCGGTCACATGGTCGAGGATAAGATGCACGCACGTAGCATCGGTCCGTACTCCCTCATCACCCAGCAGCCTCTCGGCGGTAAAGCCCAGTTCGGTGGTCAGCGTTTCGGTGAGATGGAGGTGTGGGCGCTCGAGGCATTCGGCGCGGCTCACATATTGCAGGAGATCCTCACCGTCAAGTCCGACGATGTCAACGGTCGCTCGAAAGCCTACGAGGCTATCGTCAAAGGCGATGCAATGCCAACCCCCGGAATCCCCGAGAGCCTCAACGTGCTTCTCCACGAGCTCCGCGGTCTCGGTCTGAGCATCAACCTCGAGCAGTAATTTTAATTGTAGATTCTCTCATATCCTATATATGGCTTTCAGAAAAGACAACAAGATAAAGACCAACTTCACGAAGATCACCATCGGGCTCGCATCGCCCGAGGAGATCCTCGAGAAGTCGAGCGGTGAGGTGCTCAAGCCCGAGACCATCAACTACCGCACATACAAGCCCGAGCGCGACGGACTCTTTTGCGAGCGCATCTTCGGCCCGGTCAAGGACTATGAGTGCCACTGCGGTAAGTACAAGCGCATCCGCTACAAAGGCACCGTCTGCGACCGCTGCGGCGTAGAGGTCACTGAGAAGAAAGTGCGTCGTGAGCGCATGGGACACATCCGTCTCGTCGTGCCCGTCGCACACATCTGGTACTTCCGCTCGCTCCCCAACAAGATCGGCTATCTCCTCGGTCTCCCCTCCAAGAAGCTCGACTCCGTGATCTACTACGAGCGCTACGTAGTGGTTCAGCCCGGCGTCATGAAGGACCAGAAGGTCGACATCTCCGACCGCGAGAGCAAGGAGTCGAAAGACACTATCGACACTCTCACACTCCTCACCGAGGATCAGTACTTCGACATTCTCGACCGTCTCCCCAAGGAGAACCAGATGCTCGATGACTCCAACCCCGACAAATTCATCGCCAAGATGGGCGCCGAGGCTATCTACGACCTTCTCCGCCGCATCAACCTCGATGACCTCTCATACGAGCTCCGCCACCAGGCTGACACCGACACATCGCAGCAGCGCAAGGCTGAGGCACTGAAGCGTCTGCAGGTGGTTGAGTCATTCCGCTCATCGCGCGGACGCAACAAACCCGAGTGGATGATACTCCAGGCTGTGCCTGTAATCCCGCCCGAACTGCGTCCTCTCGTGCCCCTCGACGGCGGACGTTTCGCAACATCCGACCTCAACGACCTCTACCGTCGTGTCATCATCCGCAACAACCGACTCAAGCGCCTCATCGAGATCAAGGCGCCTGAAGTGATTCTCCGCAACGAGAAGCGCATGCTTCAGGAGGCTGTGGATTCGCTCCTCGACAACTCACGCAAGTCGTCGGCTGTCAAGACCGAGGCTAACCGTCCTCTCAAATCACTCTCCGACAGCCTCAAGGGTAAGCAGGGACGCTTCCGTCAGAACCTTCTCGGTAAGCGTGTCGACTACTCCGCACGTTCGGTTATCGTCGTAGGCCCTGAGCTCAAGATGCACGAGTGCGGTATCCCCAAAAACATGGCTGCCGAGCTCTACAAACCCTTCGTTATCCGCAAACTCATCGAGCGCGGCATCGTCAAGACCGTAAAATCGGCTAAGAAGATCGTCGACCGCAAGGAGCCCGTTGTCTGGGACATCCTCGAGTATGTCATGAAGGGTCATCCCGTGCTGCTCAACCGTGCCCCCACACTTCACCGTCTCGGTATCCAGGCATTCCAGCCCAAGATGATCGAGGGCAAGGCTATCCAGCTCCACCCGCTCGCATGTACGGCATTCAACGCCGACTTCGACGGCGACCAGATGGCTGTCCACCTACCCCTCGGCAACGAGGCTGTCCTGGAGGCTCAGATGCTCATGCTCGGTGCACACAACATCCTCAACCCCGCCAACGGCGCGCCTATCACCGTCCCCTCGCAGGACATGGTGCTCGGTCTTTACTATATCACCAAGCTCCGCAAGGGCGACAAGGGTGAAGGACTCAAATTCTACGGTCCCGAGGAGGCTGAGATCGCTTACAACGAAGGCAAGGTGACGCTCCATGCTCCCGTGTCGATCGTTGTCGACGATATCGATGCCGACGGAAATCCCATCCGTCACCTCGTGGAGAATACATCGGTCGGACGTGTCCTTGTCAACCAGTATGTCCCCAAGGAGATCGGCTACGTCAACGAGATCCTCTCGAAGAAGTCGCTCCGCACCATCATCTCCAAGGTGATCAAGAAATGCGGTATTCCCCGCTCGGCACAGTTCCTCGACGACATCAAGAACATCGGTTACTACATGGCGTTCAAGGGCGGTCTGTCATTCAACCTCGGCGACGTCATCATCCCGAAGGAGAAAGAGGAATACGTACGCGAAGGCTACGAGCAGGTGCAGGAAGTGATGAACAACTACTCGATGGGCTTCATCACCAACACCGAGCGCTACAACCAGATCATCGATATCTGGACGCATGTCAACGCCCGCCTCGCCGACACGCTCATGAAGCAGATCTCAGCCGACCAGCAGGGATTCAACCCTGTCTATATGATGCTTGACTCCGGCGCCCGTGGATCGCGCGACCAGATCCGTCAGCTCTCCGGCATGCGTGGTCTTATGGCTAAGCCGCAGAAGAGCGGTGCCGAAGGCGGACAGATCATCGAGAACCCGATTCTTGCGAACTTCAAGGAGGGTCTGTCAGTGCTCGAGTACTTCATCTCAACCCACGGTGCACGTAAGGGTCTTGCCGACACCGCGCTTAAGACCGCCGACGCAGGTTACCTCACACGTCGTCTCGTTGACGTCGCACACGATGTCATCATCCACGAGGAGGACTGCGGTACACTCCGCGGACTCGTCTGCCGCGAGATCAAGAAGAACGACGAGGTTATCGTATCGCTCGGCGAGCGCATCCTCGGTCGTGTCAGCGTGCATGATATCGTCGACCCGCTCACCGGTGAGGTCATCGTAGCTGCCGGCGAGGAGATCAACGATGCCGCAGCCGACCGCATCGACGCTTCACCCATCGAATCCGTCGAGATCCGTTCCGTGCTCACCTGCGAGTCCAAGAAAGGTGTCTGCGCCAAGTGCTACGGACGCAACCTCTCCAACAACCGCCTCGTGCAGAAAGGTGAGGCTGTCGGCGTGATCGCCGCACAGTCGATCGGCGAGCCTGGTACACAGCTTACACTCCGTACCTTCCACGTCGGTGGTGTGGCAAGCAACATCGCAGCCGTATCCACCATCACCTCAAACTACGACGGTGTCCTCGAGATCGAGGAACTCCGCACCGTCAAGACCGACGAGACCGATGCTAACGGACGTCCCGTAGAGGTGGTTATCGGACGTATGGCTGAGCTCCGCATCATCGATCCCAAGACCAAGATGATGCTCACCAACGCCAACATCCCCTACGGAGCGAAACTCTACTTCGACAATGGCGCCACAGTCAAGAAAGGCGACGTCATCTGCGAATGGGACCCCTTCAACTCCGTTGTTGTCAGCGAGGTCGGCGGTAAGCTCGAATATGTCAACCTCACCGAGGGTATCACATACCGCGTCGACTCCGACGAGCAGACCGGTCTCCGCGAGAAGGTCATCATCGAGTCGAAAGACCGCGGCAAAGTGCCCGAGGCTAACATACTTGATGCGAACGGTCAGATCATCAAGACCTACGCACTCCCCGTCGCAGCTCACCTCATGGTCGACGACGGCGCCGAGCTCAAGCCCGGTGAGATCTTCGTCAAGATCCCCCGTGCCGCAGGCAATGCCGGCGACATCACCGGTGGTCTCCCCCGTGTCACCGAGCTCTTCGAGGCGCGCAACCCCTCCAACCCCGCTACCGTTGCCGAAATCGACGGTGTGGTCAACCTCGGAAAGGTTAAGCGCGGCAACCGCGAGATCAGCGTCACACCCCGCACAGGCGACGTCAAGAAGTATCTCGTGCCCCTCTCGAAGCAGATCCTCGTGCAGGACAACGACTTCGTTCGTGCCGGAACACCCCTCTCCGACGGTGCTGTCACACCTTCCGACATCCTCAACATCATGGGTCCGACGGCTGTGCAGGAGTACATCGTCAACGAGGTGCAGGACGTCTACCGCATGCAGGGTGTGAAGATCAACGACAAGCACTTCGAGGTTATCGTGCGCCAGATGATGCGCAAAGTCAACATCATCGATCCGGGCGACACATGCTTCCTCGAGCAGCAGATCGTCGACAAGCGCGCCTTCATGGAGGAGAACGACCGTATCTGGGGCAAGAAAGTGGTCACCGATGCCGGCGACTCCGAGAATGTCAAGCCCGGTATGATCATCACCGCACGCAAGCTCCGCGACGAGAACTCACCCCTCAAGCAGCGTGACCTCCGTCTGATCCAGGTGCGCGACGCCGTGCCCGCTACCTCGGAGCAGATACTCCAGGGTATCACACGTGCCGCACTCCAGACCACGAGCTTCATGTCGGCGGCTTCCTTCCAGGAGACCACCAAGGTGCTCAACGAGGCTGCTATCAACGGCAAGACCGACACACTCGAGGGCATGAAGGAGAACGTCATCTGCGGTCATCTGATCCCCGCAGGTACCGGACTCCGCGAGTACGAGCGTCTCATCGTCTGCAACAAGGATGATATGGATAGCGTCCTCGCCGACGATGCCGAGATCATCGACGAAGTGCCTGTCAACCCCGAAGCATAATCCCTCCGGAGCATTCCGGATCAACAATCATACAGTGGCAGTGTCGCATCCGCGGCACTGCCACTTCTTCTTTCTCCATCCACCCTACCCGCTCTATTCGCCCTATCCTCCCTATTTTCTCCTAAAAATTCTCCCTTATATCCTCAACTCTTCCCCATCCGGAAAAAATTTCCGTAATTTGCACCAAATTATCACAGCAATGAAAAGAATACACACACTTCTCCTCGTCCTGCTGATATCAGCTGCATTCGCCGCCTCCGCACAGACATTCCGCGTCGGTATCACCGCAGGAGCCGCCCTCAACAGCGTAAGCGACAAGTTCGACTATGCACGCATGCGCAGCGGTGCCGCATTTACCGGTGGAGCCACATTCGAGGCTAACATGCCTATGCTCGGTTTCGGGTTCGACCTCTCCATGCTCTATGAGCGCCGCAAGGTGAAGTTCGACGATTATGCACATTTCGTGCCTGACGAGATATGCTCTACGAATCCCACATTCGGACGTCCCCGTTCCCGCAGCTATATCACCATCCCCCTGAACATTAAGTGGAAGCTCGGTCTCCCTCTCTTCGGCGACGTTCTGAAGCCATTCATCGCCACCGGACCCTCGATAGCGCTGCTTGTCGGTCACCGCGAGGATTACGACAACAAGCGCATCTGGTCGTGGAATCTCGGCTGCGGCATCGAACTGCTCCGCCGTCTGCAGCTGCGTGCCAACTACGCCATACCCCTCTCACGCTCCTACACGATAGCGCCCTCCGATCAGTTCAAGACATCCTACAAAGATCATCTCTGGACCTTCACCGCGACATTCTTCCTCTGATCCCACCGCTCCTTGAACGCCACGCATGTGGCTGTCTGACTGATTTTTTTCAGCCTTAAAGGTTGCAAAAGCGGAATAAAAGCATTACTTTTGTGAAAATTTGGAAGAATAGTGAAGAACGGCAACCTTAAGAAGCGCCTCGAAAGCATCACCACAAAACTGGATATGCTCCGACAGCGCCACGAGGCACTGAACGCTCGCATAGCCGCCTCCGACACCCTTCTGGCGGAGCGCGACGACACCATAAGCCGGCTGAACCGTCAGATCGACGTCATGCGGCAGGAAGCCGAGCACCTCAAGGTTGTGCACACCATCACCCCTTCGCGCGATGACGTGCAGCGTACCAGAGCTATGATTTCAGAACTGATGCGGGACATCGACCGATGCATCGCCGACATAGGCGATTGACACGCGACCAATGACTGACAGAAAAATCGACATAAACCTACGCATTGCCGGCGTAGCCCTGACACTCCCCGTGTCGCTTCACGAGGAAGAGCTGCTTAGAGAAGCCGCCAAGGGAATAAACCAGGTGTGGGAGGACTGGCGGAAACGCTATCCTGACAGACCACAGACGGAGGTCATGGCAATGGTATGCCTGCTGTTCGCACAGGGATATCTCGCCATGAAGGCACAGAACCGCGAGGCAGAGCGCGTGCTTGAGGAGATCGAGCATACGATTGACACCCTGCTGCTCCCGCCCCAACTGTGACCCCGGTATTTAACGCCACTCCGGCTATACCTGCGGCAAACGCATCATAGCTGACCGCATCAGCGCTAACACTCACCACGGATGCCATATCGGCTCCGCGGCACGCATCCGGCTCCCCGCCGCCTGTGTCCGCCCTCCGTCGGTGGAAAGTGTGGCGGTGAAGCGGATTTTTTGTATATAGATATTAACCCATAAAGCCCTCAAGACCAAATAATAAAAACTCATCACAACAATGGATATGACCCTGATAATAATTCTGGTGGCAATAGCCGCCTTAGCGATAGGAGCCGTTGTCGCCTTCATGGTGCAGCGGTCCATGGCGCATTCGTCCGCCAAGTCGATAGTTGAGGAAGCACGCAAGGAAGCCGAGATGATCAAGGAGAACAAGATCCTTGAGGCGCGCAACCAGGAGCGTGAGATCCGTTCCGAGGCTGAGCGTCAGGCACAGCAGCGCATGTCGAAGGTGCAGCAGGCTGAGAACCGCATCAAGCAGCGCGAGATGCAGCTCAACCAGCAGCAGAGCGAGAACCAGCGCGTCAAGAACGAGAACGAGGCTACGCGCACACGCCTCGACGAGCAGATCGCGCTCGCCGAGAGCAAGCAGACTGAGCTCGATGCCATGCGCCGCCGCGTGCAGGAAGAGCTCGAGCATGTGTCCGGACTCTCCTCCGACGAGGCTCGCGAGAAGCTCGTCGAATCCCTCAAGGATGAGGCTAAGACAGCCGCCGCAAGCTACATCAACGATATCATGGATGAGGCTAAGATGACCGCCAACAAGGAGGCGAAGCGCATCGTCGTCCAGTCCATACAGCGTGTGGCTACTGAGACAGCCATCGAGAATTCCGTGACCGTCTTCCCCATAGAGTCCGACGAGGTAAAAGGCAGAATCATCGGTCGCGAAGGCCGCAACATCCGCGCTCTCGAGGCTGCTACAGGCATAGAGATCATCGTCGACGATACCCCCGAGGCTATCGTCCTGTCAGGTTTTGACCCCGTGCGCCGTGAGATCGCACGCCTCGCTCTCCACCAGCTCGTAGCCGACGGACGCATACACCCGGCCCGTATCGAGGAGGTGGTGGCAAAGGTACGCAAGCAGATCGAGGAGGAGATCATCGAGACCGGCAAACGCACCGCCATCGACCTCGGAATCCATGGCTTGCACCCCGACCTTATCCGCCTTGTCGGCAAGATGAAATACCGCTCCAGCTACGGGCAGAACCTCCTGCAGCACTCGCGCGAGACCGCAAACCTCTGCGCGGTCATGGCATCGGAGCTCGGACTCAACCCCAAGAAAGCACGCCGCGCCGGACTTCTGCACGACATAGGCAAAGTGCCCGACGAGGAGCCCGAACTGCCCCACGCACTCCTCGGCATGAAACTCGCTGAGAAGTACAAGGAGAAACCCGAGATCTGCAACGCCATCGGCGCACACCACGACGAGATCGAGCAGACCACACTACTCGCTCCCATAGTTCAGGTCTGCGACGCCATTTCCGGCGCACGTCCCGGCGCACGCCGCGAGATTGTCGAGGCTTACCTCAAGCGTCTCAACGACCTCGAGCAGCTTGCACTCTCATATCCCGGTGTGATAAAGACCTACGCCATACAGGCAGGTCGTGAGCTCCGCGTCATAGTAGGAGCCGACAAGATCGACGATGTAGAGACCGAAAAGCTCTCAGCCGAGATCGCAAAGCGCATTCAGGATGAGATGACATACCCCGGACAGGTCAAGATTACCGTAATCCGCGAGACACGCTCCGTAAGCTTCGCGAAGTGATCACGCTCTAATCCGTAAATGATATGAGCAACGATAACAACGAAGAGAGCACGAACCCCCGCCAGGAACGGCGCAAATGCTGCTGCCGCAACTCCGAGCCCCCGCGTGGCAAGCTGCACTGCTTCAACTGGCTTGACGACGTGCCCGGCAGCATGGCGGAGAGCGATCTGGTGGAGGTGCAGTTCAAGAACACCCGCAAGGGGTTCTACCGCAACACCGCGCATCTGCAGCTCGAGATCGGCGACATGGTGGCGGTCGAGGCATCTCCCGGTCACGACATAGGGCAGGTTACCCTCCAGGGGCGCCTTGTCTCCCTCCAGATGCGCAAGGCTGGCATAAAGTCCGAAGCCGACCTCAAACGGGTGTTCCGCAAGGCTAAACCCGCCGATATCGACAAATACAACGAGGCGCGTGCCCGCGAGAACGACACCATGATCCGCGCGCGCCAGATAGCCGCCGACCTCAAGCTCAACATGAAGATCGGCGACGTAGAGTACCAGGGCGACGGCAACAAGGCTATATTCTACTATATAGCCGACGAGCGCGTCGACTTCCGGCAGCTCATCAAGGTGCTCGCCGAGACATTTAAGATCCGTGTGGAGATGAAGCAGATCGGCGCTCGTCAGGAGGCTGGGCGCATAGGCGGCATAGGTCCGTGCGGACGTCCACTCTGCTGTTCGAGCTGGATGACCAACTTTGTCAGCGTAGGCACCGCCGCCGCGCGTTTCCAGGACATATCGCTCAACCCGCAGAAACTCGCCGGACAGTGCGCCAAGCTTAAATGCTGCCTCAACTTCGAGGTCGACGCCTATGTCGAGAGCATCAAGAAACTCCCGGCTAAGGAGGTGCGGCTTGAGACGGCTGATGCGACATACTTCCACTTCAAGTTCGATGTGTTCCGCCGCGAGATCACATACTCCACCGATAAATCTGTAGCGGCAAATCTTGTCACGATCGACGCCGAGCGCGCCTTTGAGGTGATAGAGATGAACCGCCGTGGTGAGAAACCGCTCACCCTTCTCCGCGACGAGGATGCGCAGAATGCCGAGAAGAAGCAGTACAACGACATCCTCGGTCAGGATATAACCCGTTTCGACAAAAAGAAGAAGTCGCGCCGCAAGTCGCGTGGCAAGAATGGTGCCGAGGCATCCGCTACCGATGCTCCCAAGGCGGAGGGTAAGGAAAAGCCTGAAAGCAAGGAGAAGATGGAGCGTGCCGACCGTCCCGACAAGGGGGAGCGCAATGGCAACAGCCGCCGTGGTGACCGTCAGCAGCGCCGCAACCGCCCCGACAAGCCGGAGGCGCGTAAGGACGACAGCTCCAGCCCGCGTCAGCAGCAGGAGGGTCAGGACAATCAGAACCAGGATAATGCCAATGCCAAGCGCGACCGTCAGGAATCCAAACCACGTCGCGACCGTCAGGATCGCTCGCGCAAACAGCGTCTGCGTCCCGGTGATACCCCCGATAACTCCGCTCCCGATGCCGGACGTAACGCGGCAAGAGATCTGCCACCCGCAGTGCCACCTTCGCAAAGGATGATGTCAAGCGATGACTGAACGCCTGTCGACAGCTATCTGTGCCACCGTTATAGCCATTGCCGCTGTGGGATGCTCGGAGCCGTCACGCGCACCGCAGAGCGGATTCAGCCATCTCCCCGATTACGGATGGGCGTACGGTGATACTGTGGTTATCCGCCTGGATACATCGGCTGATGCGCCCGCTCTGGCTGTCAGACATACCGACGAATACCCCTACCGCAACCTCTGGCTCGAGATATCGCAGGAACTCGACTCCGCGACAACTCTCCGCGACACCGTCAATATTGAGTTGTGCAACGCCTACGGGCGATGGCACGGCAACGGTTTCGGCGGAAGCTATCAGATCGCATTCCCGCTACCGCGCGCTGTTTCGGCGCAGGAAGTCAACATACGCCACATCATGCGTGTTGATACACTGCGTGGCTTGACCGATGTCGGCATAGTCCCCCTCGGATCCTGACGCGGATACCGGTAGCGTTCTCTCCGGTCACATCTCACTGCCATTACAGCCATGCTAATGAATAAGATTGTCTATGAACCAGTTTGATGCTCTGATATTCGATATGGACGGCACGCTATGGGACGCCGTCGACTCCTATTGCCGGGTGTGGGATATCACATTCGCGCAAGTCGGATTCCCACAGCTCACTGTAGGGCGCGATGAGCTTATAAGCTGCATGGGCATGCCTATCGGCGAGATCTACCGCCGTCTCATCGACATTCCGCTGCCCCGGCGCCGCTTCCTGCGCGCTCTCGACCGCAACGAGGAGCTGCTCATGCCCGTACTCGGCGGAAAGCTCTATCCCGGCGTGGCTGAGCTGATACCGCAACTGGCTGAGCGCTACTCGCTTTTCATGGTGAGCAACTGCGGCGCCCTCGGGCTTGTCAATTTCCTCACATTCACTGGTCTCGGACCATATATCACCGACATACTCTCCTACGGACAGACCGGATTGGAGAAAGACGGCAACATACGCCTGCTCCGCCAACGCTATAATCTTCGCAATCCCATCTATATAGGCGACACTGCCGGCGATTGCCGCCACGCTCATGCCGCAGGCATACCGATGATGCACGCCGCCTACGGATTCGGTCAGGCGCCCGATGCCGAATATAGCGCACCGACGTTTGCCGATGTAGCTCGTTTTTTCCTTGACAACGGCAAATAGCCGTACATAATTTGACCATCCCTATGACAACACTACAGCTGCTCACACCCGAAGAGTCCGCACTCCGGCTCTCGCGCATTCAGCGTCTGATGGCTGATGCATCGGTGCCCGCCATACTCGTCACCGACAATGCCAACATATATTACCTCACAGGTCGTGTGTTCGACGGCTACATTTATATTCCCGCCGAAGGGGCGCCTCTCTATTTCGTGCGCCGTCCTGTTGATCTCGGCGGCGACGGTGTCGTGCGTATCCGCAAACCGGAGCAGATAGCCGAGAGTCTCACGCTGAACATCCCCCCCGTGGTGGGGCTGGAGCTCGACTTGCTTCCATACACATCGGCGCAGCGCATATCTGCCATATTCCCTGGCTCGGAGATCGTCAACGCATCGCCGGTTTTGCGTGCCGCGCGTTCTGTCAAGACAGAGGTGGAGATCGGTATGATAAAGCAGTCCGGACTCCGTCAGGAGCGCGTCTACCGCATGGTTCCGCGTCTCTACCGCGACGGCATGACAGATCTTGAGCTGCAGGTGGAGATCGAACGCGTGTCGCGTCTTGAGGGCTGTCTCGGTCAGTTCCGCATCAGCGGTGACAGCATGGAGCTCTACATGGGCAATGTGCTTGTGGGCGATAATGCCGACAATCCCACACCCTATGATTTCGCCATGGGTGGACGCGGGCTTGATCCGTCGCTCCCTGTTGGAGCCGACGGCACCATGATCCGCCGTGGTAATTCCGTCATGGTCGATGTCAACGGTAACTATACTGGCTACATGACCGATATGACACGCACTTTCTCACTCGGTGAGGTCGATGCGCTCGCAATGCGTGCCCACAGATGTTCCATAGATATCTGTGAGCGTCTTGCCGCGATGGGTACTCCCGGAGCGGAGGCTAAGCAGCTTTACCACACGGCGGAGGAGATGGCGCGCGAGGCTGGACTGGAGCGTTATTTCATGGGTCATGCCCAGAAAGCCGGATTCGTGGGTCATGGAGTGGGAATAGAGATCAATGAGATGCCCGTAATAGCACCTCGCAGCCGTGATATCCTCGCCGAGGGCAATGTCATCGCTCTCGAACCCAAGTTTGTCATACCCGGCGTAGGCGCCGTAGGCATAGAGAACACTTATGTCATGACATCCGCCGGGATGCAGTCGCTCACCAATGCTCCCGTCGAAATAATACAGTTCGCACAATGAATCTCGCCAACAGGCTGACACTGCCGATATTCCGTACCGTAGGGGAGGTTGCCGACGCTGCCTCGCGCGAATGCTACGTCGTCGGAGGATATGTGCGCGATCTGCTTCTTAAGCGTCACTCCAAGGATATTGATTTCGTCACTGTCGGTAGCGGCATTGAGATTGCCGCTGCCGTAGCCAAAGCTCTCGGCAAGGGTGCGCATCTCAACGTGTTCCGCACATACGGCACCGCTCAGGTGCGCCACGGCGACGATGAGCTGGAGTTTGTGGGCGCCCGTCGGGAGTCCTACCGTGCCGATTCGCGCAACCCGATTGTTGAGGACGGCACTCTCGACGATGACCTCGCCCGTCGTGATTTCACGATCAACGCCATGGCGATCTGCGTAAATGCCGGGCGCTTCGGCGAGCTTGTCGACCGTTACGACGGTATCACCGACCTCTATGAGCGCATAATCCGCACTCCGCTTGATCCCGACATAACATTCTCCGACGATCCGCTGCGCATGATGCGTGCCATACGCTTCGCCACGCAGCTCGGATTCGATATATACCCCACCACTCTCGAGGCTATCACCCGCAACGCCTCGCGGATAAGCATAATCACGCGTGAGCGGATCATGGACGAGCTTATGAAGATCATGGCGGCTGATGTCCCCTCGCGTGGGTGGAAACTCCTCGCCGACACTGGTCTGCTCGAACTTATATTCCCTGAACTTGCTGCTATGCGCGGCGTTGATACCGTGCGCGGACGTGCCCACAAGGACAATTTTCTCCACACGCTCGAGGTGCTCGACAAGGTCGCAGCCGTCTCCGATGATGTCTGGCTGCGCTGGAGCGCGCTCCTGCACGACATAGGCAAGCCGGCGACAAAGCGTTGGGACGATGCCGTCGGGTGGACATTCCACAACCATAACTTCATCGGTGCCAAGATGGTGCCGCGCATCTTCCGCCGCATGCGTTTCCCGCTCAATGACAAGATGCGCTACGTCAGCCGCATGGTAGAGCTTCACATGCGCCCCATAGCGCTCGTCGAGGATGAGGTTACCGATTCGGCGGTGCGCCGTCTGCTCAACGATGCCGGCGAGGATATTGACGATCTCATGACTCTTTGCCGTGCCGACATAACATCGAAGAATGCCGAGAAGGTGCGCCGTCACCTCGCTAATTTCGAGCATGTGCAGCAGAAGATGCAGGAACTCGAGGAGCGCGACCATATACGCAATTTCCAGCCGCCTGTCGATGGTGGTGAGATCATGCGGATATTCGGTCTTGCACCGTCGCCCGTGGTCGGGGAACTGAAGGCGGCTGTCAAGGATGCCATACTCGACGGGGTGATACCCAACTCACGTCCCGAGGCGCTGCAGCTGCTTTTCGATCGCGCTGCCGCACTCGGTCTCACGCCGGTGGCGGCTCCCGACGATAAGCCCGCCGCTGAGACTGCCGAATCAGTCTGAAACTATCCCGCCATGCCACGGTTCACCATCATAATCCCGGCATACAATGCGGCTGCGACTCTCCCCCTCGCGGCGCGCTCCGTACTGTCGCAGACATTCACGGATCTGGAGCTTATCATAGTTGATGATGGATCGACGGATGCCACTCCCGCGCTTTGCGATGAGATAGGGCGTGCCGACAGCCGTGTCCGCGTGATGCATGGCACCAACATAGGGCAGGGGCTGTCGAGAAACCGTGCTCTTGATGTTGCTCAGGGCGAATATGTGGGATTTCTTGATGCCGACGATTTCTTCGCTACCGATGCCCTTGAATGGGTCGATAACGTGCTGCAGCGTGAGAATCCCGATGCGGTGCGTTTCATGTTCCGTATGTTCCGTGGCACTGAGCCGGAGCTTGGTCCGTCGGGCTGGGATCCGGACGATTATACCGTAATTCGTGGGCAGGACGCTGTTCTTCCGCTGATCGAGGCGGTGACCCCCACAGGTCTCAGGAATCTTCCTGAGAGCGCCGCTTCCGCCTGCACCGGCATGTACCGCCGTGCGCTGATCGAGGAGCATTCTGTGCGTTTCCTCTCAGAGCGCGAAGTTCTTAGCGAGGACTGCATCTTCAATATCGATTTTCTAACACATGCAGCCGTAACCGTATATACTCCCGCGGCTTTCTACCACTACCGGCAGACCCCCGGGTCATGGTCACACCGCATGAATCACTCCAGACTGGAACAGGCTGCCGACTTCGCGCGTTATTACACTGAGAGGCTTCAGGCGCTCGGGATCGGCTATGCCGGCTTCCGTGCGGGAGCATTCCTGATCGGCGAGATGCGCTCATACGCGAAGTCGGTATTTGCCGCGCGTCTGCCGCATAGTCGGAAGCGACAGCTATATTTCGGTATGCTCGATGTGCCGGTGGTGAAGGATCTCCTTCCGCGGTTCCCTGTCCGGCGGCTCCCCGTGCAGCAGCGCCTCGCACTCTCGTTGCTCATACATAGGCAGTACCTGCTCAGCAGAGCGCTGTACGGACTCCGCAATCTGCGCCCCTGATCATATTATCCACACCTATCATATCCGTAAAGTCATGACAAAACGCATCATCGAGCCTTCCGAACTCATCATCAATCCTGATGGCAGTGTGTTTCATCTTCATCTCCGTCCGGAGCAGCTTGCCGACCGTATAATCCTCGTGGGCGACCCGGGACGTGTCGATATGGTCGCCGAGCATTTCGACACGCGCGATTACACCGTGCAGTCGCGTGAGTTCCGCACAATCGGTGGAACAGTCGGTGGAAAACGGGTGATGTGTACATCCCATGGCATAGGACCTGACAATATCGACATCGTGGTCACCGAGCTCGATGCGCTCGCCAATGTCGATTTCGCCACCCGCGAGGTGCGCGCGGAGCACCGCCGTCTGGAGATGGTGCGTGTGGGCACATCCGGTGCTTTGCAGCCCGACATCGCTGAGGGGCAGCCTGTCATCTCCGCGCGCTCAGTAGGCTTCGACGGGGTGCTTAACTTCTACGCCGGACGCAACTCCGTGTGCGATCGCGAATATGAGGAGGCTCTGTGCCGCCACACCGGGTGGGATCCCCTCTGGGCACGCCCGTATGTCGTCAGCGCCACCCCGGAGCTTGTACGTCGCATAGGCAGAGACGACATGATGCTCGGCAACACCGTGACGGCTGTAGGTTTCTACGGTCCGCAGGGACGTGAGGTGCGTCTGCCCCTCGCAATACCCGACATCAACGCTCGCCTTGCATCGTTCCGTTACGGCACGGAGCGCCTCACCAACTATGAGATGGAGAGCGCACCACTCGCCGGACTGTCGGCGCTCCTCGGACACAGCGCCATGACCGTATGCTCCATTATAGCCAACCGTGCCAATCATGCCGCAAATCCGAGCTACAAAGGTGGCATGGAGCAGCTTGTGGCTACGGTTGTAAGCCGCTTCATGGACGAGGACTGACTTTTCGGTCATCCCTGAAATCCTACACTCTCTCCGTATAAACCATTCATCAATCCATCATTCGGACATTATGCCTAACCGTCAGCCCTACACATTTGATCGCGTGGTGCGTATGCTCATCGGGCTTGCGCTTCTGCTTGGGATAATATGGCTCATAAACATTCTCAAAGGCGTGCTGCTGCCATTCTGTGTGGCATGTCTCATCGCCTATATGTTCGAGCCCTTCGTGCAGTACAACCGGCGCCTCCTGCATCTCCGCGGGCGCGTGCCGGCGATATTCGTCACGCTCTTTGAGGCACTGTTCCTTTTCGCCCTTGTCTGCTATTTCTTTGTGCCTATGATGATTGACGAGATGAACCGCATGGGCGCGCTGCTGAGCAACTATGCCACCACGGAGATGCGCATACAGTTCCTGCCACAGGCTGTGCAGGATTTCATACGCCGTCAGGTCGATTTCACCGCGCTCTCGAAGATGCTGACCAATCAGGAGATCGGGAGTCTCGTGGAGAACGCGCTATCGACATCTTGGAGCATCATAACAGGCAGCATATCCGTGCTTCTCGGCGTTTTCAGCTGGTTTATCGTAGTGCTATATGTGGTGTTCATAATGATCGACTACGACCGCCTGTCGAATGGTTTCCGCCACATGGTTCCACCGAAATACCGCGATATCGTTTTCCGCATCGGCAACGACATCAAGGTGAGCATGAATCACTATTTCCGCGGACAGGCACTCGTGGCTTTCATCGTCGGCGTTCTGTTCAGTATCGGTTTCCTGATCATAGGTCTGCCTATGGCTGTGGTGCTCGGATTGTTTATCGGTGTGCTCAACATGGTGCCCTATCTTCAGCTTGTGTCGATAATACCCACCACGGTGCTGTGTCTCGTCTACAGTGCCGGTGGAGGAGGTCCCTTTTGGACAATCTTCTGGGAGTGCATAGCCGTCTACTGCATAGTCCAGCTCATACAGGATCTTTACCTCACCCCGAAGATCATGGGCAAGGCTATGGGACTTAATCCGGCTATCATTCTTCTGTCATTGTCCGTATGGGGCACACTGCTCGGGCTGATTGGGCTTATAATAGCACTGCCGCTCACCACGCTTCTGCTGTCATACTACGATCACTACATCATTCACCGCGACGATGGTGAGAACCCCTCCGAACGTGAGGCTGACGCCGAGGCGCTGCGGGAAGCCGCTCAGATGCCGCTCGACGAGCAGTGAGCCACAGCATCGCGCGCACGTTCGGCATCACGCTCATAGACCATCAGCCCCACCTCGCCGAGCGTGTTGAATCCCACAGGATATATCTGTGAGAATGTCTCGTTGGTCAGCATAGCCGGTATCTCAAGCTCATTGAGCACACCGAGAGCCACATGTGCCTCCCAAAGCGTGGCGAAGGTTTTTATCGTTACGAGCCGGTCCTGCGGCTCCTCCTTACTATTTTTCATGGTTGATTATTTTATGCCGCGGCGGTCCAGCTCACGGCGGTAGCGGGTGGCGTTCGCCTGATGCGTGGCATAATCGGTGGCAAAGTTGTGGTAGCCCGAGAAATCCTCGCGGGCACACATGTAGATATAGTTGTTAGCCGGCGCATTGAGCACCGCGTCAAGGGTCTGCGCCTCCGGAATCCGGATCGGACCCGGCGGAAGTCCCTCGTGCAGATATGTGTTGTAGGGCGATTCTTTTTGCAAGTGTTTTGCGAGTATTCTTTTCAGGCGTGGATTGCCCGAAGCGAATTTAACTGTGGGGTCTGCCTGCAGTTTCATGCCCCGCTTGAGACGGTTCATGTACAGACGCGCGATTGTAGGACGTTCGTCACGTTTAGCCGACTCCTCCTCGACGATAGATGCGAGCGTCGCCACATCCTCCGGCGTCAGTCCTAAGCTCGCAGCCTTGCTGCGGCGCTCATCGGTCCAGAAACGGTTGCGGTAGCTCCACAGCCGTTCCACAATCCGGTCAGGACTCTCGGTCCAGTAAAACTCGTATGTGTCGGGAAGGAAAGCGGCAGGGTATTGCGGGGGAGTGAGACCCTCGCCGCCGAGCACACGCCGGCATGCCGCCAGAAAACTGTCGGCGGGACACTCCAGTTGCGACGTGATGCGGCGTGCCGCCTGCGCGATGTCACGGCCGCCTCTGAAAGACACTTTCACCGGGGTCTGCGCTCCGTTGCGCAGCCTGCGTGCGGTGGATAGAACCGAAGCGCCCTCGTCTATGCGGTAGGCGCCGCGGGCACGTGTCGCTTTGCCATCGATCAGCTGCCATAGGGTATACACACGGTTCCCCTCCTTGGCACCTAATGCCGAGCGCAGCGAATCCCTCACGGCACCATCAGTCGATTCCGAGGGGATATACACCCAACGCGACTCGCCTGAGTGCGACGACATGCAAAAAATCATTCCCGCGCCCGCGAAAATCGCCAGCGTGATCAGTACAGTCACCAGGATCAATGCGCGCCGTCCCGACTTTTCAGTCGCCTTCTTGCGCTTGCGCACTGCGCCTCTGCGCGCACCCCCATTACTCTTTGTTTCTTCCATACTTCAAATAGTCATGCAAAGATACACAAAAAATTGCCCGAAAACTTGCACCGACGCTATAAAAACACTAACTTTGCACCGCAAAAGCACCACGGACGCTCGTGGAGAGCATGCAAAAGGTGAGGTGGGTGAGTGGCTGAAACCACCAGTTTGCTAAACTGACGTAGGAGCAATCCTACCACGAGTTCGAATCTCGTCCTCACCGCAAAAGAAGACCGAAGCACCAGCTCCGGTCTTCTTTTTTATACCCAACCTCCCCGCCCGACTGCCTGCAGAGGCTGTCTGCAAAGGCAGAGTTTGTATAGGCGCTTGCAGAGGCAGCTTGTAGGGGCGTTTGTGGGGGCAGCTTGTAGGGGCGGAGGTATGGCGCGAGCGCAGCGCAGCCTACCTCCGATCAACCTGCACCACCCAATTTCCCATCAGAGTGAGTATATACACCACGGAGGTAGTCTGTGCTGCGCTCACGACATACCTCCGCCCCGTACTCACCCATACTCCACACCCCAACTACCCACCCCCACAGCGTTCCGTGGCGTTCTTTCTGTTCCGTGCCGTCATCGCCCGCGATGACAGAAAGTTCCGTGTTGCATCTCTTTCACCCCACGCCATGCTAAAAGAGCTGTCCCACTCCACGCCTCGGAGAGGCGCAACATGGTAAACCCCACCCGCGTCAATGGAGCGCTTTTGGCGCGACATTGACCGTGTGGGGCTTCAAAATGCTCTCTCTACTGTCAGCGCATCGGAGATGCGCAACTTGTAACGGCTCAGAGATTTATTCCTATGCCCAAAAAAGGAACAAGGTTGCCCTCGTTGTTGGCGCAGTCTACTCCAACATAATTCATGCCAAAAATACCATTGAGCTTGTTCGAGAATTTTACCATGACTCCTGTTTCAAGGGCAAAATTATATTCCATGAGATAATGCCCTTTTATATATACATCATCTTCAGGATCCCATCCAAATTCCCAGTAATCATCCTCTACGCCGTAATTATAGCAGGCTCCTAAGCCAAGAAACAGATTTACAGTCGGTGATATACGCTTTATTACTCCTACTGTTACTGATGGTGAATGGTCTAACTTTTCGCCATAATAATCCCTGCCACCTCCGGCAATGCCGAAGGTGATTTTGGCGTAGGCACCCCAACTGCGGTACACTCCAGCCATGATACCGAGCTGACCCACTGGTGATGGACCTCCATCTGGGGCACCGAGTTGAAAAGCACAAGCACCTATGAGATTGACGAAGCCTTGTGTGCGGTTTTTCTGCAAAGTAAATACCATTGGCTGTGAGACTTTGGTCTTCATCTTCTTCTCCCCAAGCCCGGGATACGATGCAGTGAGGCTCTTGAGCCATAAAGGCACCTCGATGGTGAACGATCCGTCGGCATCAGCGGTCACGGTCTCCGCACCGCCGGTCGCACTCACGATAGCACCCGGCAGCGGATTGCCGTTCTTGTCGATCACGGCACCTGTGATCACCCTTGTAGTGGTCAGCTCTACCTGCTGCGCCGATGTCTGTTGCTCAATCTGCTGCGCTGACGCCGCCATGCTGATACCCAGCGCGATAACTACTGCTGCATTGATTCTTCTCATAGCTTATTCCTGTTTTATACTTTACTTATGTGATTGCATGGAGCACACCAACCACATATTTACACGCTTATTGCAAAAGTAGTAAACTGTTGTCTACAACCCCCTCGGCACCCACAAAAATTAACAAAATTGTAACATCCCCACCATTAGGAATAGCCTCCCTGAGTACGGGGCGGAGACATATTTTCAGCCCCAAAGCTGAAAATTGTCTCCGTACTAATAATACCAAGCTCGACTGCTCACATGGCTGCTTGTATAGCTTCTTGCAGGTGTGCTTGTAGGGGCGGAGGTATGGCGCAGCCTACCTCCGTGCAGCCCGCACCGCCCAATTTCCTATCAGAGTGAGTGCACCCCCCCCCGGAGGTAGTCTGCGCTGCGCTCACGACATACCTCCGCCCCGTACTCACCCATGCTCCACACCTCCACCTTACCCCCTCTTTACTTACGCTCTCCCCCACAGCGTTCCGTGTCGTTCTCTCAGTTCCGTGCCGTCATCGCCCGCGATGACAAAAAGTTCCGTGTTGCACCTCTTTCACCCCACGCCATGCTAAAAGAGCTGTCTTACTCCACGCCTCGGAGAGGCGCAACATGGTAAACCCCACCCGCGTCAATGGAACGCTTTCGGCGCGACATTGACCGTGTGGGGCTTCAAAATGCTCTCTCTACTGTCAGCGCGTCGGAGATGCGCAACTATCCCTATACGACCTATTAAAATGAAGGAGACGACATGATAACCAACTTACAAACTGTCAGCAGCTCTACGTATTCTATCGGAGAGGTCATACAGGGCTTCTTTAAACTGTAATTCTTCCTCTTTCGTAAAACCACCGGGCTTACCATTGCCGTCAATTCCATCGAGCTTGTGATAAAGCCATGAACTTGATTTTCCGAAATATGTACGCGCAATATCTC
This sequence comes from uncultured Muribaculaceae bacterium, assembly GCA_910587425.1. Lineage (GTDB taxonomy): Bacteria > Bacteroidota > Bacteroidia > Bacteroidales > Muribaculaceae > Paramuribaculum. The sequence continues at coordinate 77,293 of CAJUKU010000009.1, read as the reverse complement.
TCCATGAGATAGATACTATTATATCATTCAATTTTTCTTTTACCGTCGTATTGGATATCATGTCAGGCGTTTGGATATCTCTTATGTCGTTCATTTATTTATTGTTTTTTAGATAAGTTTTCATGCTTTCCGCCCTCACTCCGGCACGGCGAGGGCTATCAGCGCGCCGTCGAGGGTATGATAGCTGATGCGGAAGCGCTTGCCCCACGCCTCTGCTGCCCCGGCAGGGTAAATCTCCGCAACTCCGCCCTCTCTCACGGCAATGTGCGGCAATGTCAGTGTCTCTATCCCCGCAGCCTTGAATGTCGCCTCCTTCGCCGTCCAAAGCTCCAGTGGCGACAGAGTGCTGCTGTCCTTGGCATGGCGGATGCGGCTCTCCACGCGCCGCAACTGCTCCCGCGGAGCCTCGATGTCGACCCCTGCCGCACCGTTCCCGCGCACAGCCACCGCGGCACGGCCCGCTCCATGGCTCACGGAGATCCGTGCAGACGCCTCTTTGCCATCGATCATCAGCACCGGTGCTCCGTCGGCGCTGTGCCCGATTGTCGCGCCCTCGCCGAAAATATCCCTTACGATCGCCCCCACGGCTGTCCGCTCGGCATCGCGCGCCGTTATCCCCTCCACGCGGTCAATGCGGCGGATGTATATGCGGCAGTCGCCATCCGCGATCATATCAATGCCGTCGTCTATCATCTGCAGTAATAATATGGAATGAAAAAAGAGCGGGTCGACCGCATCAGTGTGTGGTCGACCCGCTGTGAGTCTTTTTGTGAAGTTAAGTCTTCAGCCGGTTATTAGCCGTTGAACTTCTTCATGCGTGCGATGAGGTCGAGCACCTTGTTTGAGTAGCCGATCTCATTGTCGTACCATGAAACGACCTTAACGAAAGTCGGAGTCAGCTGGATGCCTGCCTTAGCGTCGAAGATCGAGGTGAGGGGGCAGCCGAGGAAGTCGCTCGAAACGACTGCGTCCTCAGTGTAGCCGAGGATGCCCTTGAGTGAGCCTTCCGAAGCCTCCTTCATTGCTGCGCAGATTTCCTCGTAAGTAGCGGGCTTGGCGAGGTTGCAGGTCAGGTCGACAACAGAAACGTCAAGAGTGGGGACACGCATCGACATGCCGGTGAGCTTGCCGTTGAGGGCGGGGATAACTTTACCCACAGCCTTTGCAGCGCCGGTTGAAGAGGGGATGATGTTGCCCGAAGCAGCACGGCCGCCGCGCCAGTCCTTCATCGAGGGACCGTCAACAGTCTTCTGTGTTGCGGTGGTTGAGTGAACGGTTGTCATGAGACCCTCGGTGATGCCGAACTTGTCGTTGAGCACCTTGGCGATGGGAGCGAGACAGTTGGTGGTGCAAGATGCGTTAGAAACGAACTGCTGACCAGCATAGGTGTCATCGTTAACGCCGCATACGAACATGGGGGTGTCGTCCTTAGAAGGAGCTGACATAACCACGTACTTTGCGCCTGCCTCGATGTGAGCCTGAGCCTTCTCCTTGGTCAGGAAGAGACCGGTTGACTCTACTACGTATTCAGCTCCGACTGCGCCCCAGCCGATCTCAGCGGGGTTCTTGCATGCGGTAACGCGGATCTCCTTGCCGTTGACGATGAGGAGGCTCTTGTCCATGTCAAAGTCAACAGTGCCGTCGAAACGACCGTGCATGGTGTCATACTTGAGCATGTATGCCATGTAGTCCACGGGGAGGAGGTCGTTGATAGCTACAACTTCGATGTCATCTCTCTTGGTCGATGCACGGAAGACGAAACGTCCGATGCGGCCGAAGCCATTAATACCTATTTTTGTCATATTTGTTTATATTGGGTTGTGATTCTTCATTTTACGCGCCCGCACCCCGGCTCTGTGAGCCGCATGGCTGATGCGTATGTTTGATGCTCACAAAGGTAATAATTTTTTTTGGATTGCATGGCTATCTATTACATATCTTTTACGCTTTTTGAATATTTTGTCGCTGTGCCACACTCCGAAAACATAATTTTGCGTATCTTTGTTAATCTGACATCCGATCGCGCCGCCAGAACATTAAGGCATCAATGCGGGTTGAAACTGAACCGGGGTCCGGTCAGGCATGATGTATGGATAGCCGCAACATCAGAAAACTAATAAAAAAACGATCAATTATATGGCAAATTTCTTCCGTGAATTCAAGGAATTCGCAATGCGTGGCAACGTTATCGACATGGCTGTCGGCGTGGTCATCGGTGCCGCTTTCGGCAAAATCGTATCATCGCTGGTCAACGATCTGATCATGCCGCTGGTAGGCGTAGCCACCGGCGGCATGAACTTCACCGACCTCAAGTGGGTGATACAGAGCGCCGTGATGAACGGTACTGAGGTGATTAAGCCCGAAGTTACCCTCAACTGGGGCGCATGGGTGCAGACTGTGGTCGACTTCCTCATCGTGGCTTTCTGTATCTTCGTGATGGTCAAGTTCATCAACCGTATGCGTAAGCTCCGCCAGGCTGAGGAAGAGGCGGCTCCCGCTCCCGCAGAACCCACGAAGGAGGAGCAGCTCCTCACCGAGATCCGCGACCTTCTCCGCCAGCAGGCTGAAAAGAAATAATCCCTCTACACCAAAATGCACAGCGGTGTGTCAAAACTCGTTTGACACACCGCCTTTGTATCCGGATGGGAGGATGTTGTCAGAATGGTTCAGATGAGCCGTTATGACACATCCTTCTGTATCTCTGTTTACAGCCGCTTGCGGAATGCACGGCGACGCCGGTGCTGACGCCGTTCGAAATACTGCCACTGCAGCTGCACGCTGGCGTTGTCCTCAAGCTCCAGATTGCTCTCGGCGAAACGGTAGCCGTTCTTCTTGTAGGCGGGTATGAGATCGTCGAAAAGCAGGGCGTTCACACCGCGGCTCTGATACTCCGGACGGATCGCCACAAGCATCAGGTCGACAACATCATTCTTGCCGTACAGCGCCCGCAGGAAGTGCACCCAACCGAATGGGAACAGCTTGCCGTGCGATTTCTGCAGCGCGCGCGACAGCGAGGGGATAGAGATGCCCACACCCACCAGGCGGTCGTCGGCGTCGACTATCACGCTTATGCAGTCGAGACGCAGCACCCCGAGATATTTCTTGATGTAATAGTCAATCTGCCGGGGCGATAGCGGAGAGTAGCCGTAGAGTTGGTCGTAGGCCTCGTTTATGAGTCCGAACAGCTCCTGTCCGTAGCGGTCCTTCAGTTTATTGACCGATTTGAAGTGCACATTGCGTAGATTGTATTTGCGGCGCACGATATCAGCCACACGGCGATACTTGTCCGGCACACTGTCGGGCACCGTCATGCGGTATTCCACCCAGTCCGTATCCTTGGCATATCCTAATCGCTCCAGGTGCTTCGGGTAGTAGGCGTAATTGTAGATTGTCGCCATAGTGCCTAGCTCGTCGAAGCCCTCGATTAGCATCCCCTCGTGGTCCATGTCGGTGAACCCCATCGGGCCGATGATCTCCTCCATGCCGCGGGCGCGTGCCCAGTTTTCGGCGGCGAGAAACAGCTGGTCCACGACCTCCTTGTCATCCGTGAAGTCCACGAACCCGAATCGTGCCTCCTTGCGTCCGGTGCGCTCGTTGACCGCACGGTTGATTATCGCCGTGATGCGTCCTGCGGGCTTGCCGTCGCGGTAAGCCATGAACGACTGCGACTCGCAGAAATCAAACGCCGGATTCTTGTCAGGCATCAGCGTCTCGATCTCATCGCTCACAAGCGGCGGCACGAAGCAGTCGTTGCCCCGGTAGAGGTCGATGCCGAATTTCACGTATGCTTTCAGTTCTTTCTTCGTCGGCTCAATGGCGCGTATCTCTATTGACATTGTGATGAAACGTATGTTTGTGTTGCAGTGGTGATATGTGTGTCGACGGTTGCCGCGCTTATCCCGGCGCCGCGTTCCGGACGCGGTCCCCAGGGCGACTGCAGCCATGCGAGCAGGCACACCATCACCAGAAGGAATATGATTATTGCGATATACAGGCGGTTGTTCGAGCGGTGCGCGAGTGCCATCCGCAGCTCATGGATGCTCTGGTAGCGGTCGGCGGGCGACGCCGCGGTGCATCGCTCGGCTATGCGGTGCAGATAGGCGGGGGCGCCCGGAGTATGCTCCAGTGTCTCCGCGAGCACCTTGCCGAAGCAGAGTATGTCGTCGGCTGCGTCGGCTGCCGTCAGGCTCTCCCGCTGGTCGAACCCCACGTCGATAAGTTTCAGATTGCCGATGTTCTCGGTGAAGATGATGGTCTCCGGGCGCACTGGGAAGTGCACTATGTGGTTGCGCTGTATGTAGTCGAGCGCGTCGACGAGCTGCGTGCACACCTTGTCAAGATGCATCGGCTCCAGTTTGCCGGTGTCGATCAACTTGCGCAGCGACAGTCCGTAGACATCATCCGTTATTATGCATCGTCCGAGTGTCGGCACATCCTCGAAATCGTTGATCATCACGATATGCGGATGCGCCAGATTGTAGCGCACGTCAAACTCCTTCTCGATCATCGCCTGAAAGCGCGGATCATCCTTGTAAGCGGGCTTGAGGGTCTTGAGCATCAGCCATTTGCCATGCTTCTTTGCCGTGTAGACGTCGTAATATTCCTCGTCCCATTCCGGCAGATGCTCTATTTCGGTCCATTTCTGCTGTGTAGCCTGCTCGTCTTTGCTCATATATGCTTGTCTCGGTGGTTGCTCTGACGTTATTGTCCCGACAATCCGACGGCAGGATATTCATGCAGGTCAGTACATCTGGAATGTCAGCATCGAGCCGGTATCGAGATCCGTCAGATACAGCATTGTGCCAGTCACGCTCCATTGGTAAGCCCACTGTGAGCCGTCGGCAAACGAGATATACAGCTGCGAGCCGTCGGGCTCCCAGAAGATATTGTATGTGTATTCGTAGCCCCACTCGTCGTAGTCGGTGTAGATGCCGGTACCGTCGGCGTAGAGCTCAAACGAACTCTGGTACATGTCGACCGGTCCGTAATCGTCAGCCACCAGCACCCAGTCGCCCACGAGCGGTGAGTAGTAATAATCATTGTTGTCATCGCAAGCCGTGAGGGCGAGCGTCATGAATACAGTTGCCATAAGGGCGATGAACGGAAGTCGTTTGCTCATGGGGCTATGAATTCGGTGCAAAAATAGTTAATAATTTCGTTTTTGAGAAACTTTGAGGCGGCTGTTTGATATCCCTCTCGGAGTTCTAACATCCGGAGATTGCCCAATGTTTCAATCGTGTTACATTTTTGCGCGTTTTTCTCATATTTTTCCCTCCTCAGTACGTGACCGATGCCGAATGTCGATAGCGACGACCCGGATGAGCCGTTATGACACGCTCTCCCGAAACTTGACACCTGAAAGAATTGTTATAACTTTGCATGGCTAACGGATCGCTGATCCTCCCCCGGATCTCCTCCGTCGCTCATCACGTCAACTCAAAAAACAATACATATCATGTTACAACGAATCCAGACACTTTACCTCCTTCTCGCCATTGGGCTGATGGTGGCATTCCTGTTCATTCCGTTCGGCTACACGGTGCTCGACGAGCCCGCCACCGAACAGTTCAAGGAGCAGTCGCTCCGCGCCATTGATTTCATCGGACTCCTCATTCCGGCGGTTCTTGCCATAGTGTGCATGTTCTCCGCCATATTCATGTTCCGCGCACTCCCCGGACAGCAGGCTCTCGTTGTGGTTTCGGCTCTCTTTGTCGGAGCATGCGTGGGTGTGGTCATCTACGTGCTCACAGCAGGACTCTACGACACAAATCCCGAGGTAGCCACACGCACAGCATGGGGTGGCGGCGGATTGCTCCTCATAGCCACATGGATAGCTCTCTGGGCAGCGTACCGCGGCATCTCCCATGACCGCAAACTGCTCCGCAGCTACGACCGCCTGCGCTGATTCACTCAACAGGCTTATAAATCACATAGCGGTGTGTCAAAACTTGTTTGGCACACCGCTTTCTATATCCGGATGGGAGGATGTTGTCAGAATGGCTCAGATGGTAGGAGCTGAGACTGAGGCTGAGGGAGCGTACTTGTTGTACGTGACCGATGCCGAATGTCGAAAGCGACGACCCAGATGAGCCGTTATGACAAAATCCTCTTCAGTATTTGAACGAGCTGCCGCCCAAAAACTCGCGTATAAGCGACGTCGAGGGCACGAACTCGCTGCTGATAGGCGTGAAATAGCTCAGGAACTTTCGCAGCCGGGATGCCTCGCCATATTCCGGCACGTCGCGCGGCACGCTTCGCAGAGCCTCCTCCGCCTCATCTTTCATCACCCCCAGCTCGAAGAGCAGCGATGAGTTGAACATCGTGTCGGCATTCTCCTGATAGGGGAAGATCCAGCGCTCCTCGCCGCGGCGCACGCTCGGCCAGCGGCGTATCGTGTCGACAGCCGACGTGCCGCGGTATTTGTGGTCACGGATTATGCGGCGCAGCAGGCGGTTGTCGGTCGTCGGAATCCAGTTGTGGTCGTCGATCGATATGGTGGTCAGTGCCGACACATACACGCGGTATTTCATCGCGTCGCTCACCGATGCCGTCAGCTCCGGATTCAACCCGTGTATGCCCTCGATGAGCAGTATCGAGCGGTCGGTAAGCTGTATGCGGTTGCCATGGTATTCCCTGCCGCCGGTCGAGAAGTTGTAGTAGGGGAGTTCCACCTCCTCGCCCGAGAGCAGACGGTTGAGGTCGGAGTTGAACAGGTCGAGGTCGAGCGCGTAGAGCGATTCGTAGTCGAAGTCGCCGTTCTCGTCGCGCGGCGTGCGGTGACGATCCACGAAGTAATCGTCGAGCGAGATCATCTTCGGCTCGAGCAGGTTGGTCATCAGCTGGATGGCGAGCCGCTTGGTGAACGTGGTCTTGCCGCTCGACGACGGTCCCGCCACGAGCACGATCCTCGCCCCTCCCTCATGGTAGCGCTCGGCTATGCTGTCGGCTATCTTGGCTATCAGTTTGTTGTGCAGCGCCTCCGCTACGTTTATCAGCATCGGTGAGTTGCCATGCTCCACAGCCTCGTTCAGCTCACCCACATTCCGCACGCCCACTATGGCGTTGAACTCCAGATGATCCGTGAACGCACGGTACATTTTCTCCTGGCTCACCGGCGCAGGTGTGCGCGACAGATCCTCCGGGTCGAACGCCTGCAGCAGCAATCCCTGCTTGTACGGCCGCAGGTCGAACACCTGCAGTGCCCCTGTCGAGGGTGCGAGCTGCCCGTAATAGCTGTCGCACACGTCGCCCAAACGGTAGTACACCGTGTACAGCTCGTGCAGCGACCGGAGCAGCTTCACCTTGTCGTTCAGCCCCTGGCGCTCGAATATGCGGATCACGTCGCTCGTCAGACGCTCCTTCCGCTCGAACGGTATGTCGGCGTCCACAATCTCGCGCATCCTCTGCCGCAGCCGCGCGCACAGGTCGGCGTCGACATTCTCATATCCCGGCAGCAGACAGTAATACCCGCGCGCTATGGAGTGCTCGATCCGCAGCGCGGTGCCCGGCAGCAGATCGGCTACAGCCTTGTAGAGCACCATGCAGAGCGACCGCACGTAGGTGCGCTCACTCGAGGGGCTGTTGGTCGGCAGAAACTCCACCTGCTTGGGCGAGAACAGCGGAAAGCGCATATCCTCCGTCTTGAAGTTTACGCGGGCGCAGATCGGTGTGAACGGTATCCGGTCAGCTATCCGGTTGTATATGTCGAGCAGAGTCTCGCCGCCGGCGAAATCTATGTAGCTGCCGGTGTTCTTGCAGAAAATCTTTAGTGTGGAGCTCATCAGTGTTGGTTTAATCGGTTTGTAATGTGATGCGCGCCTCTTTCGCGCTGGCACGCGCCGTACGCCATGCCGTCAGTGTCGACCGGTAGCGGCTCATGCATATCGCACGCCCCGCCGAGCCGTCGAGTATACCCCCTTGGGCTATCAGTCCGTTCAGAAGCGAGCGCGCAGCCATGATGTGTGGCGTTAGCATCCCGATCGCGCCGGTGTGGCGTGCAGATATTAAACGCGACAGGAGCGCCGCTTGTTTTGACGTCTTGGCGCGGAACTCCTCAGGAGTGTCGGCGCGGAAATGGAGAATGTCGCCGTCTACACGCTCCGGCACTATGTCGTCGCGGAAGATCACGCTCTCCTCCACATCGTTCAGATTCCAGTTGGCATAGCGGCGGTCAAACAGTCTCACCTGCGTGTCGGGATACCAGCCGCAGTGCTTCACCGCCACCCCGCAGTAGAAGTTCAGCCGCGCGAAGCAATACCCCCGGTGGGTCAGCCCCGCCCGCTTCAGCCGCAGCAGCGATGCGCGCAGAGCCGGCGAGAGCATCTCGTCGGCATCCAGGGCAAGCACGTAGGGGTGACTCGTCAGCGACGTCGCATACTGGCGCTGCGCACCGTAGCCCGACATGCGCCGTTGCGTCACCCGGCAGCCGAGCTCGCGGCAGATGTCAGCCGTGGCATCGGTAGAGAACGAGTCGACCACCACAATCTCGTCGGCGACCCCGGCGAGCGACTCTATGCAGCGCCGTATATGGCGCTCCTCATTGAATGTGAGAATGGTAGCTGAAATCTGTGACATTGCTGCAAAAGTAATAAAAAACCCACTCCGCCCCAACACCCCACCCCAAAAAATCACCCCCACCCCATTTTATCGGCGCCCACCTCCCTAAGCATGTGCTGATGTCTCCCTGAGCATGTGCTGCTGCCTTCCTGAGTACGGGGCGGAGACATATTTTCAGCCCCAAAGCTGAAAATTGTCTCCGTGGTAACTCCTCCCCCCCTGATCCCAATTATACCTGCCCGCATAGTTGCTTGCATAGCTGCCCGCAGAGGCAGAGTTTACAGGAGCACAAGGTTGTAGGGGCGGAGGTATGGCGCAGCCTACCTCCGTTCGTCCTTTCCCCCACCATGGTGATGTTGCGCATCTCCGAAGCGCCCTCAATTGATTGTGTTCTCCTCACCCCACACGGTAGTATCGCGCTGCGCGCTCAACTACTCGTATGGGGTTTACCATGTTGCGAGTCTCCGACTCGCCCACTGCTCATTCCCCAGGGCTTACTCCTACACTCACACCACTACCCGGCAATAGACTTCCACGCCTCGGAGAGGCGCAACTCGGTTAACCCCACCCGGAGCTGCCAAGCGCGCAGCGCGACGGTAGCGACGTGTGGGGATATCGGGGATACCACCACTTAATAGCGCATCGGAGATGCGCAACTTCCCTGCTCATTCAGAGGTTCATACCCACGCCGACGAAGAAACCCAGATTGCCGGAATTGTGGCTATATGTTCCAGGAAATATATATGACACTCCAAAAGTTGTGTTGAGTTTTTTGCAGAATTTCCACATACCGCCGACCTCTACAGCACCTATTAGCGTTTCATCCACAGATTCTGGTTTATCAGTGCTTATTGTCGTAGTGGTCTGGGTTACCGGATCATATACATGCAGTGTACCATCTCCATTTGCGCCGTAATGGAAACCCAAGCCTCCTCCAAAAAGAACGTTGAAGCTTGGTGCGATCCTCTTTATAGCCCCGAATGTTACGGTTGGACATGGAGAATAATGTTTTTTCTTTTCAGCCAGTTGGACACCAGCTCCCACACTTCTTATCACCACCTTAAGATATCCGCCCCAGGATCTGTATGCACCGCCCATAACGCCGAACTCTCCCTGAGTCGGTATCTTGTAGTCGCTACCGACGGCTGTGCGCATCTGCCCCACGAGATTGATGAACCCATGCGTGCGGTTGCGCGACTTCAGCGTGAAAATCATTTGGTTTACGGCGGTGGTTTTCATCCTCTTCTCCCCAAGCCCGGGATACGATGCCGTGAGGCTCTTGAGCCATAAAGGCACCTCGATGGTGAATGATCCATCGGCATCGGCGGTCACGGTCTCTGCACCGCCTGTGGCACTCACAATGGCACCCGGCAGCGGATTGCCGTTCTTGTCGATCACGGCACCGGTGATCACCCTTGTCGTTGTCTGCTCCGTCTGTTGCGTTGATGTCTGCTGCGCCGATGTCGCCATGCTGATACCCAGCGCGATAACTACTGCTGCAAAGATTCTTTTCATAGCTTATTCCTGTTTTTATACTTTACTTGTCTGATTTACTGTATTAGTCATGGCGCATCGCAGCTAAGCAGCTGAAAAAGGGTATAAAAAAGCCGTGTGACCGACGCACCATCATGTTTCGTATGGTATGCGCGACCTCACGGAGGTGATTCTGTGATAGAATCCTTCGACACTGTTGTAATTCTCTGAATTACAACTTGTTTATGGGGGGGGGTAAGACTATCCGGTACACTTTTTGAACATGATTGTTTTGTGACTGCATGAAGCGCGCCAACCGCATCGCTCCATGCCTGTAGCAAAAGTACTAAACTGTTGTCTACAAACCCCTCACCCTCCTCAAAAATTAACAAAATTGTAACATCCCCCCTCCAAAACGAATATAAGTGGCAGCGCACTCTCCCTGAGTACGGGCTGATGTCTGCCTGAGTACGGGGCGGAGACATATTTTCAGCCCCCAAAGCTGAAAATTGTCTCCGTAGTAACTCCGACTCCCTGATTCCAATTATAGCTGCCCGCATAGCTGCTTGCAGATGTGCTGTAGGACTTGCTTGCAGAGGCAGAGCTTGTAGGGGCGGAGGTATGGCGCGAGCGCAGCGCAGCCTACCTCCGTTCGTCCTGCCCCCACCATGGAGATGTTGCGCATCTCCGAAGCGCCCTCAATTGATGATATTTCCTGTCCCCACACGGTAGTCTCGCGCTGCGCGCTCAACTACTCGTATGGGGCTTGCCAAGTTACGAGTCTCCGACTCGCTCGCTGCTCATCCCCCCTCCCCAGGACTTACATACTGCCCAACGTTCACACCAATACCCGGCAATGGACTTCCACGCCTCGGAGAGGCGCAATTTGGTTAACCCCACCCGGAGCTGCCAAGCGCGCAGCGCGACGGTAGCGACGTGTGGGGATATCGGGGATACCACCACTTAATAGCGCTTCGGAGATGCGCAACTCTACCCACACCTTCGTTCCGTGTCGTTCTTCCAGTTCCGTGGGGCATTGCCAACGGCAATGAAAAAGTTCTGTGTTGCATGTTATTATATTTTGACTGCCTGCTATATAGCAAGTTTATGGGCGTGCTTACCGGAGGTGGTCTGCGCTGCGCTCGCGACATACCCCCCCCTACACCCCCTCACAAAAAATAAGCCGGGGCGCGGTGGGGCGCCCCGGCAGCTTGTGTGGGTATGTGTGCTTAACGCAAAGGTTTAATCTCAGGTTTAGTCGATCTCCTCGTCAGCCTCGTAGCCACCCATCTCGCGGATAGCGTTCTTAAGCATCACATACTGCTGGAAGAGGTGGTTTACAGGCACCTCGCCCTTGGTGTAGTCATGCATCGGGCTCTTGAGGAAGAAGCTGAGGAAGCGCTGTATGCCGCTGCGTCCGGCGCGTGCTGCAAGGTCGCTCAGGAGCACCAGGTCGAGGCAGAGCGGAGCCGCCAGGATAGAGTCGCGGCAGAGGAAGTTGATCTTGATCTGCATCGGATAACCCATCCATCCGAAGATGTCGATGTTGTCCCATCCCTCCTTGTTGTCGTTGCGCGGCGGATAGTAGTTGATGCGCACCTTGTGGTAGTAGTCCGTGTAGAGATCCGGCTGCTCCTCCGGCACGAGGATCGACTCAAGCGTGGAGAGCTTCGAGACCTCCTTGGTGCGGAAGTTGGCGGGCTCGTCGAGCACCAGTCCGTCGCGGTTGCCCAGGATGTTGGTCGAGAACCAGCCCGACAGGCCGAGGCAGCGTGTGCCGATGATCGGCGCGAAGCCTGATTTCACCAGGGTCTGACCGGTCTTGAAGTCCTTGCCTGCGATCGGCATACCGGTCTTCTCGGCGAGCTCCCACATAGCGGGGATGTCAACTGTGGTGTTGGGTGCGCCCATGATGAACGGTGCGCCTTCCGAGAGGGCAGCGTAAGCGTAGCACATCGAGGGGGCGATATGCTCCTTGTCGTCAGCCTTCATCGCTGCCTCGAGAGCGGCGAGCGAGCCGTGGATCTTCTCATCGACCGGCACATATACCTCGGTCGAGGCTGCCCAGAGCACAACCACGCGGTCCACGCCTGCCTCTTTCTTGAAGCGGCGGATATCCTCGCGGATCTGTTCGGTCATATCCCAGCGGTCTTTTACCTCCTTCACGTTGTTGCCGTCGAGACGCGAGGCATAGTTCTTGTCGAACGCTGCCTTGAGCGGCTTGATTGCCTCGAGCTCGTCGCGCACGGGGTTGATATCTTTCTCCTTGAGCACCTCGGCATTGATGGCGCTCTCATAAGCGTTGGCAGGATAGACATCCCACGCGGCGAATACTATGTCGTCGAGCTTTGCTATCGGGGCGATCTCGCTGTAGGGGAGATATTTCTTGTCAGCGCCGCGACCAACGCGGATCTTGTCATACTGAGTCATCGAGCCTACAGGCTTGGCGAGTCCCTTGCGTGCCATGAGGACACCGGTGATGAATGTCGAGGTGACGGCGCCGAGGCCTACCACCATAACGCCGAGTTTGCCTGTTGCGGGCTTGACTGTTGTCTGGTTCATTGTACTGTTATTTAGCTTAATGTTAAAATCTATTAATAATGCCGCTCGCTGCGGTGTTTTTGAAAAACGGCGTAAAAGTACGCTATAATTCTCAATCTGTGCATATCTTTATAGCAAATAATAGTGAAAATAGATAAACTAAATCTAAATTAATGGCTATTCATATAAAATCTGTGAAATATACCCCAATTTATGTGGATAAATCGTGAATAAATGTAAAACATGCGCTGTGCGATAATCTTATGCGCCTTTCCACTCGCACAATGCCGCTGTCGGAGGTTCCATGCGTGCTCATGCGCCGCACGCGTATATTTATAAGGTGAGAGGTGGCGAAACTCACGTAATGTTTATAACTTTGCAACCGCAAACCGTCACCCGGCGGCTTATTGCACAACAGTACAGAAAACAGGAAACAATTGACGATATGACACAGCAACGCAAGGTGCGCGTGCGATTCGCGCCGTCGCCCACAGGACCGCTGCACATCGGCGGCGTCCGCACGGCTCTCTACAACTATCTCTTCGCCCGTCAGAACGGCGGCGACATGGTGCTCCGCATCGAGGATACCGACTCACAGCGTTTCGTGCCCGGTGCCGAAGACTACATCAACGAGGCTCTTGCATGGCTCGGCATCAAGATCGATGAGGGCGTCCGCGAGGGTGGACCGCACGGACCATACCGGCAGAGCGAGCGCCGCGACATATACCGCGACTACACACGTCGGCTTCTCGACGCCGGACGCGCCTACATAGCATTCGACACTCCCGAGGAGCTTGAGGCTGCACGCGCGGCGACACCCAACTTCCAGTACGACGCCTCCACCCGCATGGGCATGCGCAACTCGCTCGCCCTTCCTGCCGACGAGGTGAAGCGGCTTCTCGACGAGGGCGCTAAGTATGTGGTGCGGTTCAAGGTGGAGCCGGGACGCGACGTGGTGGTCGACGACCTCATCCGCGGACGCGTAACCATCAATTCCTCCGTGCTCGACGACAAGGTGCTCTACAAGAGCGCCGACGATCTCCCTACATATCACCTAGCCAACATCGTCGACGATCACCTGATGGAGATAACCCACGTGATCCGTGGCGAGGAGTGGCTCCCCTCGGCACCGCTCCATGTGCTGCTCTACGAGGCTTTCGGATGGGCTGACAGCGCCCCGCAGTTCGTGCATCTCCCGCTGCTGCTCAAGCCCGACGGAAAGGGCAAGCTCAGCAAGCGCGACGGCGACCGCCTCGGATTCCCCGTGTTCCCCCTCGAATGGCACGACCCCAAGAGCGGAGCCATATCCACCGGCTACCGCGAGTCGGGCTATCTCCCCGAGGCTGTGGTCAACTTCCTGGCGCTGCTCGGCTGGAATCCCGGCGATGACTCGGAGATCATGGATATCGACACGCTCATCAGCCGTTTCCGCCTCGACCATTGCTCGAAATCGGGCGCGAAGTTCGACTTCGAGAAGGGGAAGTGGTTCAACCACAAATACCTGCAGATGCTCCCCGACGCGGAGCTTGCCGCTCTCTTCCGTCCGGTTCTGGAGGCACACGGCGTCAACCCCGCCGATTTCTCCGACGAATACATCACCCGCGCCGTCGGCATGGTGAAGAGCCGCATAAACTTCGTAGCCGACCTCTGGGATCACGCCGCATTCTTCTTCCGCCGTCCGGAGAGTTACGACCCCAAGGCTGTCAAGAAGCGTTGGAGCGCCGAAATGCCCGCCATCATGGAGGAGCTGATCGGCGTGCTAGGATCACTGCCGTCGTGGGAGAGCGCAAAGGCTGAGCCGGTGGTGCTCGACTGGATCGCATCGAAAGGCTATCACCTCGGCAACGTCATGAACGCTTTCCGTCTGACCGTGGTAGGCGAGTGCAAAGGTCCCCACATGTTCGACATCACCGAGCTCATGGGTCCCGACGAGACCATAGCCCGCATCCGCGAGGGCATCGCCCGCATCACCCCTGCTGAATAAGCATACACTACATAATATATAAATCAGTCCCCATGCTTCCGCCCGGAAACATGGGGACTGACTTATGTCATATCAGGCTATCTTAGCCGATTCATTCTGATACGTTGGGAAGTATCGACTTGGCGAGCGGGGTCAGGCTGTCGCGCAGCTGATATGCCGGGATAGCCACATTGATCGGTCCCATGGCGTATGGTGCGATCTCATACGGATTGTAGTGGAACACGATTGCTCCGTCCTGCACCGACACTAAGCGCGAGGGCTGGATATCGTTGCTGAAAAATCCGGCGTCAGTCAGCTTGTCAGGAGTGATCTCAAACTGATCGGCGATAGTCTCGCGCACAGCTTTCGTTAGAGCGGCTTCACTGCCCTGGGTGAACATGTTGTCATAAGTTAGCACGCACCCCTTATCGATAGAGTATGTGAAGGAGGCTGTGTATGTCATCGGGTGTGCGCCTCCCATATACTGGGTGCTCAGTATGCTGTAGGTCAGGTAGAGTTTGTTCACCTCCGAGATCTCGCCCATGCGTGCCACATACAGGCAGCGGGTTCCGTCGGAGCTGTCAGGAATGGTGTCCACGGCGGTAGTGGTACCGAGTCCGTAGGGAACCACATCCGCCAGGAATGTCTCTATAGCCTCCTTCGGCGTCATCACGTCGGCGCCGGTGCCGTAGAGTGCGGTGAGCACCGAATCCTGGAGTACCTTGACTTCGGTGCCGCCAAGTTTCTCCGGATACTGCATGGTGGTGGTCATTGTGAGATAGAAAGTGTCGGTGTCCGACACCGCACGATAGTAGCGTGAGTCGCTCATTATGTTCTGTTCGACCTCGAAGCCGTCGACGGCAGTGACACCTGTTGATGCCACGTCGTTTTTCTGCGATGCTGACTGGGAGCATGAGGCAAGTCCGCCCAATGTCAGTGCGGCGGCAGCCGTGAGTAGAATCTTTTTATCCATATCTGTTGTTTGTTCGGTTTTATCGACAGGATTATCCATGTCAGACTACACTTCTTTATGGGTGCTGTCTGACCTACCTATTATAACTTTATAACTATGCGTATGCTGAAAAAGTTTAAAGCCGCCCGTTGTCAGCGTAGGAGTAATACGATGTGGGAGTGACGATCAGATGATCGAGCACACGGATGTCGAGCAGTGCCGCCGCATCCCGGATCTTCCGCGTCAGAGCGTCGTCCTGTGCCGATGGGGTGAGATTGCCCGACGGATGGTTGTGCACCAGTATCACCGCCGATGCCATTGCGTCGATAGCCGTGCGCATCAGTTTCTTCACATCAACAACCGTCATAGCCGTACCCCCCTCGCTGATGCAGTGTTTGCCTATTATACGGTTCGCGCGGCTCAGCACCAGCACCCAGAACTCCTCAAAGTCCAATGCCTCCACATCCTTGCGGATATATCCGTAGGCTGTCGACGAGTCGCGCATCACCGGCTGTATGTCAGGCTCCTCGTCGCGGCAGCGTGCACCGAGCTCGAATGCCGCCGCCAAGGCTATCGCCTTTGCCGGACCGATACCCTTGTACGACCGCACCATCTGCCCGATGGTCTTCCTGCGCAGCGGCGACAGCCGGTTCTCCACGCTGCTCAGTATATCCTGACTCAGCTGCACGACCGACATACCCGGCAGTCCGCCCCCGAATATTATGGCGAGAAGCTCGGCATTGCTCAGCGCGCCTATTCCAAGGCGCATCGCTTTCTCGCGCGGCTTGTCGTCGGCGCTCAGGTCGGCTATCTTCACCGCGCGCGGCTGCCGTGGCTCATCCCGGCGGCGGTCAGGCATCGTCTCGTCGCTCATTTCCCCTTGCGCATCATTATCTCCTGGTTTATGTCGCGACCCTCGCCTAAAAGTATCTTGCTTACCCACGCGCGGATGAACCCGCAGCCATAACCGCCTATCTGTATTACAGATGCCGGCACCGCCAGCGCGGCGATCTTCAGCGATCGGGTCGACGCCAGCGCGGCGATGAATATGGCAATCAGATATATGCCGATCGGCAGCAGCCACCATGGCGAGAACAGTATCGCCAGCAGCACGCATAGCACACCGAGCACCACTGCCACCGCCGGAAGGGCATGCACCGCTTTCAGAGAGCCGGGATAAAGTAGCTTCAGGGTGATGCGCGACATGCCGAACACATACACCTGGCGCAGGAATTTCCGGAAGTCGACACGGCGCTTGTGATACACCGCCGCATCCCGGATCAGCCGGGTGTTGAATCCACCCTGCCGTATGCGCATGCTCATGTCGATATCTTCCGAGAACATCTCGCGGAAGCCTCCAACTGTCTCCCACACCTTGCGCCTGTAGCCCATGTTGAACGAGCGCGGGGTGAATTTCTCGAGCGAGTGTTTCCCGCCGCGTATTCCACCGGTGGTGAGAAACGATGTCATGGCGAAGTTTATCGCCTTCTGTGTCGCGGTGAACGATTCATGCGCGGCATCCGGTCCGCCGAAGCAGTCCGTGTCGGGATTCTCGGCAAGCTGTTGGTCGAGCGTGGCGAAATAGTCCGGTGGCACCACTACGTCGCTGTCGAAAAACACCAGCCACTCGCCGCGTGCGCGCGCTATGCCGTGGTTGCGCGCTATAGAGCGCCCCTCGTTCTCGTTTTGTATGTACGTCAGGTCAAGACCCTCGCCGTGATCGCGTATGGCGTCGGTGCAGGGGAGCGGAGAGCCGTCCTCCACTATTATTATCTCGAACAGATCGCGTCGGCTCTGGGCGCGCAGGCTGTCGAGCAGGTCGGCTACCTCATCGTTGCGGTTGTACACCGGCACGATCACCGAGTAGCGCGGCGTGTGTTGCGGGTTTGTCTCCATCAGCTCATGCGTGATTTATAGTCCTCGAAAGTGAAATGCCGCAGTGTCTCCACTCTGCCGTCGCTGCGGCGCAGCAGTATGTCGGGATGCTGTATGCCGTTGAACATCGTGGTCTTCACTGTCGTGTAGTGGTTCATATCCTCGAATGTCAGCCTCTCGCCCTCCTGCAGCGGCTCGGCAAACCGCCACGAGGAGATGAAGTCGCCGCTCAGGCACGAATTGCCACCCAAGCGGTACTCATACCCGCTCGTGGCATCCTCCGGCAGAGCCTCGCTGACTGTCGGTTTGTAGGGCATCTCCAGGCAGTCGGGCATGTGGCACGCGAAAGAGGCGTCGATGATCGCCGTGCGAATCCCCTGGTTCTCCACCGTGTCGACCACTGATGCCACCAGATCGCCCGTGCGCCATGTGAACGCGCTCCCCGGCTCCAGGATCACCTGCAGGTGCGGGTGCCGCTCGCGGAAACCGCGCAGCAGGCTCACCAGATGATCCGTGTCATAACCCTCGCGCGTCATAAGGTGTCCTCCACCCATGTTCACCCACTTCACCTGATCGAGATATTTGCCGAACTGCTCCTCGAAAGCCGCGAGCACGCGCTCAAGGTCGTACGATGTCGACTCGCAGAGCGCATGGAAGTGCAGCCCCTCGATCTCCTCCGGCAGCCGCTCCGGCAGCATCTCGGCGCTCATGCCGAAACGCGACCCGGGCAGCGCGGGATTGTAGATGTCGGTCTCGATCACCGAGCACTGCGGATTGACGCGCAGACCGCAGCTCACACCCGCCTCTTTCGCCCGGGCGGCAAACCGTTCCGCCTGGCTGAGCGAATTGAACGTGATGTGGCTCGACATGGCTATGTAGTCGCCTATCGTCTGCTCCGTGTAGGCGGGGCAGTAGCTGTGCCCCTTGCCCCCCAGTGTCTCTGTGCCGAGGCGCAGTTCGTTGAGCGACGATGCTGTGAAGCCGCTGCTGTACTCCTTTATTATCGGAAACGTGCGCCACAGTGCATTTGCCTTGAAAGCCATGATTATCGTCACTCCCGCGCGCTGCTCCACACCCTTGATCAGTTCAAGATTGCGGCGCAGGCGGGTCTCGTCGACGATATAGTATGGGGTCTGTAGTTCAGATTCGGTCATCGGTGGTTGTATGGTGGGTTAGGTTTGTAGGTTACAGTATCTTGAACACGGCGAATTTGAGCAGAAGTATCCGGTTGTCGGTCTCGTCGAAGACCACCGCTATCTTAGGCTCGGCGCCCGAGGTGTCGATCTTGAAGATCTCGCCGTCGCCGAAACGTTGGTGGCGTATGCGCATCCCCACGCGCACCTCGTCGACGGTATGTATCCGCGCGCCGTCCGCGCCTCCCGCCTGTCGGGCTCGCGCAGGGGGTGGGGGAGTGGTGGTTGTGGTGCGCGGTGCACTCGGCATCACCGGCGTGCGGCGCATGGTCGGTGTAGCGCCGTAGCTGCCGCTCTGCATCGGCTTCCTTGCCGGCGCAGGGGTGCCGTTGGCGAATTTCAGGTAGGTCGGGTCAATGTCGCGCAGGAAACGCGATGGCGCGCACGCCGCCGTCTGTCCGTTGCGCATACCTGTCGATGCGTAGCTGAGCATGCAGAAGTTGCGGGCACGGGTGATCGCCACATAGAGCAGACGACGCTCCTCCTCGACCTCGCTCAGCGATCCTCCCGCCATAGCCGACGGAAAGCGGTCATCCTCCACGCCGCAGATCAGCACATTGTTGAACTCCAGCCCCTTTGCCGCATGAACGGTCATGAGCGTCACATGCTCCGAGGCGGTGTCGTCCGAATCCTGGTCGGTGGCGAGCGATACCTTGCCGAGAAAATCCGACAGGCTCACACCGTCCGATCCCTCCTCCTTCTGCGTCTCCACAAACTCGCTCGCGGCGCGCATCAGCTCCTGCAGGTTCTCCTGCTTGGAGATGCTTTCAGGCGTGCGGTCGGTCACGAGCATCGCGAGCAGACGCGTAGTGCCGATTATCGCGGTAGCGAGCTCATCGGCGGGCATCCCCTGGCTGTTCATCTCGCCGAACTTCTCGATCATGGAGCGGAATGCCTCGAGTTTCTTCAGCGCCGCGGAGTTGAGTCCGGTCGGGTACACATCAGGGTTGGCTATTACCTCCATGATGCTCACCCCGCAGTCCATGGCGGTGCGGGTGAGTTTCCCCACGGTAGTCTCGCCGATTCCGCGGGCGGGGAAGTTGATCACGCGCCGCAGTGCCTCGTCGTCGGCGGGGTTCACGGCAAGACGGAAATATGCCACGGCATCCTTCACCTCCTTGCGCTGGTAGAACGACAGTCCGCCGTAGATGCGGTACGGTATGTTGCGGTTGCGCAGCGATTCCTCCAGGCGGCGGCTCTGTGCATTCGTGCGGTAGAGCACGGCGAAATCATCGAAACTGTCGGCTGTGCGCATCTTCAGCTGCTTGATGCGGTTGGCTATCATGTAGCCCTCCTCATAGTCGCTGTAGCTCTGCACCACCTCTATGCGCGATCCCGGCTCGTTCTCCGAGAACACATGTTTCTTTATCCCCTCCGTATTCTTGTCTATCAGGGAGTTGGCGGCGTTTATGATGTTCTGTGTCGACCGGTAGTTGCGCTCCAGTTTGAACGTGCGCAGCTCCGGATACGACTGGTTGAGGCTCAGTATGTTGCGTATGTTTGCGCCACGGAAGGAGTAGATGCTTTGTGCGTCATCCCCCACCACGCACAGCCGGTGGTGCTCCTTGCAGAGCTGCGACACTATCACATGCTGCGCGAAGTTGGTGTCCTGATACTCATCCACGAGCACGAACCGGAAATGCTCCTGATATAGGTGCAGCACGTCGGGATGATCGCGCAGCAGCAGGTTGGTGTAGTACAGGAGGTCGTCGAAGTCCATCGCGCCGGCGGCGAAACACCTGTCGCGGTATGCGCGGTATATATCCACGATCTGCGGGCGCCGTGCCTGCCGGTCAGCCTCCATTACGTCATGGAGCGTGGCATACTTCTCCGGCGATATTAGCGCGTTTTTAGCCGATGAGATCGCCCCGGCGACAACCGACGGTTTGTAGATCTTGTCATCAAGGTTCATATCCTTGATTATCAGCTTTACGAGCGATTTGGAGTCCGACGCGTCGTAGATGGTGAAATTAGGCTTGTAGCCCACCTTGTCGGCGTTGACGCGCAGTATCCGTGCGAAGATCGAGTGGAATGTGCCCATCCACAGCCGTGAGGCTACGGCGGGACCCACGAGCTGCTCTATGCGCTCGCGCATCTCGCTCGCGGCTTTGTTGGTGAATGTCAGCGCGAGGATGCGCCAAGGCTCGTAGCCCTGGTTCAGCAGATGCACTATCTTGTAAGTGAGCACGCGCGTCTTGCCGGAGCCTGCCCCGGCGATCACCAGCGACGGTCCGTCGGTGTACACCACCGCGTCGCGCTGCTGCGGATTCAGTTCGTTTAGAAAATCTGTCGACATTACGTGGCAAAGTTACAGATTTATTTCCGATTTTACCGGCTGTCGGAGCAGGATATGGGGCGTTTCGCATTCACTCCGCGACATCCGACGGGTAACTTTGTGGCGCAATCTCAATCCACACACCGTCATCACCCATGGCATCATCCCGCCGTCACTCTTCATCTTCAGTCGCCCTGTCAATCCCCGCCGAAGGATTGCGCCACGGTTGTCCTGTCACCGTGTGCCGCAACCTCTACGCCTCATTCAAGGGTGCACCACTCACACTCATGCCAAGCCTGCAGTTTCCGTCGTCTCCTACAGCTGCGCAGCCCGCCGCCGATTTCTTTCCCGGTGTTTATCCCGCATTGACATTCCGCGCGGTCGATGCCGGCGAACTGTTCACCACCGTGGGAAGCTTCCACAGCACTTCGGGCGACGTTGCCGCCGTGCAACCGCTGTCGCTCGAAGAAAACGCCCGCTACTCCCGCGCCCTGCTCGCCGCATACTCGTCATTGGTGGCTACCGCTGCCGCAGGTGCCGTAAGCATCCAGCCTCTGCTTGCCCGCTACAGGTTACTCGACAATGCGGGACGCACGCTGTTCGAGTCCATACCCGCTTCCGTCGCTCTCCCCTCCGGATGGCAGCTCACACAGGCGGCGCAGGCTTATGTCACACCCGATGCCGACGGCAGAGGTTTCACCGTCGGCGAACTTCGCCTCGTTGCCCGTGCCTTTACCGTCGAGGCTGACATTCCTGAACTCTCCTCATGCCGTGAAGTGGCGGCGGTCGAGATAGAGCTGTCGCCGATGCTGCATCCCGTAGATCCCGCAGTTCAGGCATTTTTGCGGGTCAACCGCAGTTCATCGCTCTCCCCAGTGGCTTCCGTGGCGCTTCCGGGAGCTACAGCCGGAGGGGGCGACCTCACGCCGCTGCGCACACAGCGCGTTCGCCGCCTCGCAGCTTCGCCCGACGGTGTGATGACCGTGGTTTGCCGCCTCGCGCCATCGCCGTTCCCCACCACAATCACCCTCCTCCTCCCCGCTACGGCTGATGTCGATTCCGATCTGCGCACGGTCGCCGACGCTGTCGGCTCGGTTCCGCAGGGTGCTCCGTCAGCCGACCGCCGCTTGTTGCGCCGCTGCTCTCCGCCACACGGATTCGAAGCCACGCTCGTATGCCGCTCGGGCGATACCGTGGCATATTCCGGCGTGCGCCCTCGCCTGTGGGGCGGTCCCCACCCGTCGGAACTGCTCGTGGGAGGAACCGCCGAGGCTGACGCGACAGTGGCGTTCCGTGCCGGCAACCTCCTGCTTGCTGTGAGGCGTGAGGTGGTGAAAATAGCCTCCGATGGTGCCCCGCAGGTCGTGCCCCTCGTAGGCTATCCCGATCTCGCGGCTACGGAGATCACCATTTCACTCGCGCGCGGCGCCGCACTGTTTGAGGTGGTACTCCCTTTGACAGCCGATGCCGCCTCCCGCTCTGCGCTATATGTAGCTCCCGGACTTCTGCCGGTCGATCTGCCTGCTGTCGCAGCGCTTACCCCTTCCGGACTCCCCTCGGCAATGGATAGGCATGACGGTGTGCTGATGATCGCCGGTGCCTGTGCGCCGCGTTTACCCTCGGCAGTGGCTACGGTCTCTGAATCGGCGGTCACGGCTGTTGCGGCTGCTGACCGTGGGGTCTCCGCATGGGATTCCTCACGCTGTCATCTCTACGCTATAGCCTCCGAAGGCATACTCGGCGTGACAGCCGACACCGCCGCATGCCGCTGTGCCGCCACAATGCTGCATCCCGGTATTACCGCGAACGGTGCCGTCGTCACCCCCGGTGGCATTTATATCGCGATGCGTCGTGGCGTGGCACTCCTCACCTCATCCGGAGTCCGGCAGATTCTCTCCACCGCTGCCCCTGTCGCTGCAATAGGGTTCGACGCGGACTATGGATTGACCACCATGCGTTTTCAAGATGGAACGGAGGCGGCGATGGACAGCGAAGGCTACATGTACCCCGTCGACACCGCCGATCCCGGAGCATTTGATTGGAGCGCGACAGTCAATCTGCCGGAGGGTATGCGTGTGGCGGCGCTGAGTGTCGATATGGTAGCCACGGCATTCACCGGAATTGTCGAACTGATAGGAGCCGGACCGGGAGGCAACGTGCGCCTCGCGGCAATGCGTATCGACGGCGCCGACATCACCCGCCCCGTCATCCTGCGCTCAATCGAATCCCCCCTCCGCCACACCCTGACCCTCCGCATCACCGCCCGCGCCTCCACCCTCACCCTCCGCTCCACCCACCTCATCCCCCAACCCACCCCCTGATCCCACCCTCCCCCCTATTCGCCCCATTCGCCCTATCCGCCCTATTTCCTCTATAATCATCCTTTTTTGCAATATGTAATGAAATCAGATCATTTTGCTGACGTCAGCAAAATGATACCCATGCCCAAGGGTGCTCAACGTCAGATAGATGACGTGATGCTGACTCGGTATGCCGCTATCTTGTTACGCAAAATGGCGACCCACGCAAGGCTTAGATTGCTTTTGCCCCCGAAATATTTGCCAGCGGAAAATTGATTTATTAAGTTTGCATCCGGTTAACAGATTTTCAGCTAATACCGCTCTATGAAACCCTCACCCGGACGCCACGCTGACATTGAAGCACAGAATCCCCCGCCTCAACGCCCGGGAATCTTCCGGCGCATAGTCAGTCTCTACACCGATGGATTCCGGAGCATGACCGTCGGGCGCTCGCTATGGATCCTGATACTGATCAAGCTTGCCATCATATTCCTGGTATTCAAACTGTTTTTCTTCCCCGATCTGCTCGCCACACGTTTCGACAACGATGCCGACCGCGCGGCTGCAGTTCGCCAAAGCCTGACTGAGCCACGCTGATGGCAGACATGAATCTACAAAACCATAAATAATTATGAACGATCTGATAACAGTAGTCGACTGGTCAAGGTGGCAGTTCGCCCTGACAGCCATGTATCACTGGCTATTCGTGCCGCTGACGCTCGGCATTGCAGTGATCATAGCAGTGATGGAGACGGTGTATTACCGCACCCGTTCTCCCAAATGGCTGCGCATGACAAAATTCTGGATGACGCTCTTCGGCATAAACTTTGCCATGGGCGTAGCCACAGGAATCATTCTTGAGTTTGAATTCGGCACCAACTGGTCCAACTACAGTTGGTTTGTCGGCGACATCTTCGGCGCGCCGCTCGCCATCGAGGGACTCCTCGCCTTCTTCATGGAGTCGACATTCATTGCCGTGATGTTCTTCGGATGGAAGAAGGTCAGCCCCGGCTTCCACCTCGCCGCTACATGGCTCACAGCTATTGGTGCCAGCCTCTCCGCGCTCTGGATCCTGATAGCCAACGGATGGATGCAATACCCCGTCGGCATGAGGTTCGATCCGGAGCAGATGCGCAACGTCATGGACAATTTCTGGGCTGTTGTGCTCTCACCGGTGGCGATCCACAAGTTTTTCCACGCCGTGCTCTCAGGCTGGGTGCTCTCGGGAGTGTTCGTTGTCGGTGTCAGCTGCTGGCTGCTCATGCGCAAGCGTGAGCGTGACTTCGCTATCAGCTCCATAAAGGTCGGAGCATGGATCGGCACGATCGGCATTCTCGGCACACTCTGGACCGGCGACAGCTCGGCGGTCGATGTAGCACGCGTGCAGCCCATGAAGCTCGCCGCAATGGAAGGTCTTTACAACGGCGGACGCTCGCAGAGCCTCGTGGCATTCGGCATACTCAACCCCGACAAGCGCTACGACAACGACGCAGATCCT
This sequence comes from uncultured Muribaculaceae bacterium, assembly GCA_910587425.1. Lineage (GTDB taxonomy): Bacteria > Bacteroidota > Bacteroidia > Bacteroidales > Muribaculaceae > Paramuribaculum. The sequence goes on along the minus strand of CAJUKU010000009.1, from coordinate 52,667 downwards.
TTCCTCTTCAAGATCGACATACCCTACGGATTGTCGATACTCGCCAACCACGATCCCCACTCGTTCGTGCCCGGCATCACCGACCTTATCAACGGTATGACGATTGACGAGCAGGGCGATACGGTGCGCACGGGCAGCTATGCCGAGCGCATCGCATCAGGACTTGAGGCGCACAACGCCCTACGGCTCTACGATGCGGCGCTCGCGTCGGGCGACAAGGAGGCTCAGCAGCGGCTGCGCAACGATATCGACGCCCACTTCGCCGATTTCGGCTACGGTTACCTCACTGATCCCTCCGAGGCTATCCCCCCGGTGGCTATGACATTCTACACATTCCGCATAATGGTCTGCGCCGGCGGCTACTTGCTGCTGTTCTTCGTCGTGGCGCTGTTTGCCGTCTACCGTAAGGAGAAATGGTTCGACAGCCGGTTGATACAGTGGGGAGGTCTGCTCACCATCCCCGTGGTATGGATCTGCTCCGAGTGCGGATGGATCACGGCTGAGGTCGGACGTCAGCCCTGGATTATCCAGGATCTGATGCCCACACGCGCCGCCATTTCCGACATCTCGGCTTCTACCGTGCAGACTACATTCTGGATGTTTGCCGCCGTATTCACCGCACTCCTCGCCGCCGAGGCTTGCATCATGCTCAAACAAATCTCTAAAGGTCCCGAAAAATGATTGCTATGATTGATACCGCGCTCCTCCAGGATTACTGGTGGCTGCTCATATCGGTGCTCGGCGCCGTGCTCGTGTTCCTGCTCTTCGTGCAGGGTGGGCAGACTATGCTCCTCGACCGGCTGACCGATTCCGACCGTTCCAATATGATCCACTCCCTCGGTCATAAATGGGAACTTACATTCACCACCCTCGTGGTGTTCGGTGGTGCATTTTTCGCCGCCTTCCCGCTCTTCTACTCCACAAGTTTCGGAGGTGCCTACTGGCTCTGGATGCTCATTCTGTTCAGCTTCGTGCTGCAGGCGGTGAGCTACGAGTTCCGTTCCAAACCGGGCAATCTGTTCGGCACACGCACCTACGATACGTTCCTCTTCATCAACGGATGCCTCGGTTGCATCCTGCTCGGCGTCGCTGTTGCAATGTTCTTCTTCGGCGCAGAGTTCACCGTGACGAAGACACGCATCCTCGACGCCGGATCACCGGTCATCTCGGTTTGGGCGCCGACGCATGGCTTTGAGGCTATATTCAACTGGCGTAACCTCGTCCTCGGCTTCACGGTGCTGTTCCTGGCGCGCACACTCGGGGCACTCTATCTCCGCAACAACGTCGCACTTCCAGCCGACAGCGATTTCCAGGGGCGTATGCGCTTTCAGGTCCTGGTCAACGGCACAGTATTCGCCGTGCTCTTCATAGCGTTCGCGATACTCCTGCTCACATCACCCGGCATACGCACCTTCTATGAGGGAGAGCCGCAGAGCGTGCCCTACGCATATCTGCAGAACTTCCTCGCTCTTCCCGCAGCTGCCGTGGCATTCCTTGTTGGCACCGTCGCCGTGCTCTACGGCATTATCCGTACGATCCTCTCCGCCACCTTCCGCAGTGGCATCTGGGCAGCCGGTATCGGCACCATCCTCGTGGTAATGTCGCTCTTCTGGGTAGCCGGCTACAACGACACCGCCTATTACCCCTCGCTGCTCGACACCGCATCATCGCTGACCATCCGCAACAGCTCCTCTACGCAGTTCACCCTGCAGGTCATGAGCTGGGTATCGCTCATAGTGCCCTTTGTCATAGCCTACATCGCCTACGTATGGCGCGCTATGGACCGCCGCACCTCCTGCTGATCCCTTATCCTTACAATAAAAGAGACTGCCTGAACTGTTGATCAGGCAGTCTCTATTTTATCCGGATTGGAGGGTGTTGTCAGAATGGTTCAGATGAGCCGTTATGACAGCCGCCTATACTCTTATGGTTGAGGAGCCGGCTGCAACCCTGTGGCTCTTACCGTTAACCACAAGTGTGAACGGACGGTTTGCCTCCGCTTCGATTGAGCGGCTGTCAGGATCATACACAAGCGAGGTCTCTATATCGCCGAATTTCAGACCGCGCAGACCATGCTTTCCGTTCGATGCCTTTATGTCCCATGTCAGTGTGCGGGTAAGGGCATTAGCGTGGCGGAATCCCATGATATTCTCGATAAACAGCGATATCGGGCCGAGAGCCGACCAGCCGCAGAACTCCTGGCGCACCGTGTGTCCATGCTCTGTCGAGGGGGCATCGGCTACCGGACTGTAGCACTCCCAGATGGTGTGAGGCTCCATGCGCTCATAGATGCGTGCCTGCATCTCGACGACTTTTCCCGCGAGCGAGTCTGCAAGCTCCTGATATCCGTACCGTTCGAGTGCCTTGGTACCCATATATACGATTGGAAGCCATATCCCTCCGCGCCAGTAGTTGCCGGTCACGGAATCGAAATCAGCATCTGTCCGCGCAAGCGAGTTCCACGGACGCTCACCTCCGAGCAACGACGGATCGCGTAGCTTCTCCACCATGCGTGCAGCCTGAGTGGAGTCCGGAATACCGGCGATCATAGCCCAGAATGAAGCCGGAGTCATCACGCGCGACGGCTCGCCGCTCTCCACCGCTATGTCATAATAGAATCCGTCGCGGTCATCCCAGTACCGCTCGTTGACGATCCGCCGGAGACGGTCGTATTCCTTACGCCACCTCTTAGCTTCCGTCTTCTCACCGCGCATTTCGAGCAGTTCGGCGATATTCTCGGCTGCGAGTGCCTGCTGCGATATGGCGTCTATCCACCGGATTCCGCTCCAGCCGCCGTGTGCTCTGCCGCGTGGCGTGTTGTCCATACCTGAGCTGTTGCCGGTGCAGGAGTAACCGTCAGCCATGCCGAGGCTGTCGTGATACACTGTCATGTATATCGGCTGCGTCGAGATTGAGTCATTGCGCGAGCCCCGCTCAAGCGAGTTGAAATAATCGTAATGCTTCTGCAGGTATTTCTTATCCTTGAGGATCATGTCTATGTAGGTCGTGTCGCCTGAGAACACGAAGTTCTCCTTCTCTGTCCACGCGAACAGCGGGGGATTGTCGCGCAGGTGGATTCTCAGCGGGCTTGGCGCACCGTCATGAATGGGCGCGTAATAGTTCATCAGTGTCTCCTTCCCCGGGAACGACTGCGGGGCGTATTTCGAGAACATCACCATGAAGCACCCGTCCCATATCCATATCTGGTCGTCATAGCAGTTCTCGTCAAGATATGGAGAGGCTACCATGTTGTCAGGTCCGCGCCTGACGCGTCCTGAAGCCGTCTCCCACGCTTTCTCATAAAGTTTCACGAGCGAACTGTCGGGGTGTATGGCTACCGGGGCTTCCTTGCGCCAGTCAGGCTTGACGGCATCGGGTGGAACGGTGTTCCATTGAGCGGAGACAGTGCCAACCGTGAGGCTGCATAGCATGACCGCGGCAATACGTGAAATGAGGCTGTTCATATGCGGAATGATTTTCATGACTTGTTTATATATTTTGCGGGGTGATCCTGTAGCTGTCGGGAGGGCAGTGTCTCCCTCCTCTTTCAACCACGCGGATCACCCCGCAAAAATACAAATAATGTAAAACTAACCTGCCAATCGCAGTGCTCTTTTTGTCAGATTAAGTGTTCTTCGGTTGTAGACGGCTCTTATCGGCGATTTCCGAGCATCAGGTGGATCTCACCATAGCACGGAAGTGCGGGAAGTGCTTTGCAATAATTGCCCCATGCTATTTCCGGATAGTCCCATTTGTTGTCCGCGTGCAGACTCATATCGCCGTTGCCGTTTTTGCTGAGGCGGCATGCCACATCGGCGGTCTTGGATATGACCGATAGTGTGCCGGGGAACAGACTGGAGGAGAGGGTGTAATAGTACACGTTTTCCTTCATAGCCTTGGCTGTCATGGTCAGGGGTGCATTGCAGTTAGCCCCTGCATCCGACCAGTAATAATAGTCGTGCGTGTCGCGGCTCCATGGCTGCGTCGGTCGCTCTCCATAGCGCACCGTTGTCGGAGTTAAAAGCTCTGTTCTCCCCTTGTTGCCCGACAGGCTGTTGTCGGGATAGCTGTCCCAGTAGCCGCTTCTTTCCCAGGAAAGGGTGGTGAAGTCATCGGGTATGTCGAATACAAGACCGGTCTCGCGTACGTATCCGTTTGGCACATCGGATGTCGTATATACAATGTCGATACTGCCGTCTGCGCCCACAAGTATTTCGTAGCTGACAGATATAGCCCCATAGTGCCCCGCAGTGTTTATCCTCACTTTATCACCATCCTGTTTCCAGGTGAAACTGTCCGGATCCCATTCTTCAGGGTCAATGGTAAGGTGACTCGATACTTTTCTTACCTCCGGACCGGTAAGGTGATTGAAATTTATGTCAAGATTCAGGTAGGGACCGCCGGCGATCATTGTCCTGTTGCCGACAGTGGCATGATCGATAAGTCCTGTCGATTTGCTGAATGGAACGGTGAATCCATCGCCCGATATTATGACGAGATCACCCGACGCATCTGTTTTCAGTTTTCCTGAGCTTGCAATACCTTCCGGAAATTTTGTCCGGTGGTTGCCTACAGTCACCAGATAACTGTCGGCGATGCTGCCGTCGCGGTTAAGGAATTCGATTGTGATTGAATCCCCCTCATTCCAATTTTTTGCAGGCAGGGTGATCATTCCGCGGTTATGCGGCTCTACATCAGGCATGGCGATCCGGCAGGTCTCACCCCGGTATTCGAATCGTGCCTCAAGTTCATTTAGATTGGTGTGGTCGAAGCGGTTGAAAACGGTCAGGTTCACAGGCATTCCGGGAGCGGGTGAGATGAAACGGGCATCCTCCAGTCGGATGGGGGAATAGGCTTTCTTTGTCGACCAGAACTCCGGTTTCTTTCTGCGCCAGATGTCTACAATGCCCCAGTCACCATATCCTACACAGTCGCCGCGGAATCCTTCCGGCTTGGCGGTGTGGGCAAATTCTTTCCAGTAGCTTGTCCCTTTTTGTAGATGCGGAATCATGAAGCGCTCATCCACATATCCCCATATCGCACCTCCGAGTGCGCCGGGGGCGTTGTAGACGCCATCCCACATCATGTCAAGCGACTTCCCCCAGAATTCACGGATATTCGGGTCTGTACGGAGGGTGGAATATGTATAGCACGCAGGATGTGCCCATTCGTCGAAAAGCGCGGGGATCCCCTCTCCCTGGAATCCCGATGTGTGTTTGCCCCACTGCCAGAGATTGCCGTTGACATCCTGATAATGCATGCTGAGCAGGTCATACACCTGGGGCTGATCCTGAGGCACTGAGCCGGGATAGCTGAATATCACCGGTCGTGATGGATCATACCTCTTGACAAGCTCGTGGCTTTTCGCAAAATTGCTGCCATAGACGCTTTCGTTTCCGATGCTCCAGAATAATATCGAAGGATGTGATTGGAACGACCGCACCATCTCATCGAGCTGTCCCAGGTATTGGGCTGTGAACGAGGGATCGTCCTGCGTCGCTCCCGGGGCATAGTTCCGCTGGCGGTGTGTATCGATGAAGCATACAGCGCTCTCACATTCAACATACAGCCCGTACTCGTCGCAGAAGTCAAGGAAACGTTCCGTCGGTGGATAATGTGAGGTTCTTACGAAATTCATGTTGGCATCCTTGAACAATCTGACGTCAAGGCTGTCTATCTCGCGCGTGGTTGTGCGTCCGAGCGTCGGGTGCATGTCGTGTCGGCACGCGCCGCGGAGTTTCACCGGTCTGCCGTTGACAAGCATCACGTCCTTTTCGATGCGGATATCACGGAAGCCTATATGGCGTGAGTAGCTGACGGTAGGGCGTCCATCCTCTTTCAGCTCTATTTCGAGTTTATACCTGTTAGGGTGCTCAGCATCCCACTTCTCTGGAGAAGCGACATGTATGTTGATGAGGTTCTCTCCGGGTGTTAGTGTCAGTGACTTTTTTGCCGCCTGTTTGCCATCCGGTGCGATAAGCCTGATTTCTGATTCTGCGCGGCTGTCTCCGCTGAGGTCGAGAGCCAGTTTGAGATCCGAGTCCTGATATAGGCTGTCGAAAGCGGTGGTTATCCGCAGATTGCTCACATGCTTTTCCGGCAGGGCATAGAGCGTCACGTCGCGAAGTATTCCGCAGATGGGATGATGGGCATATCCCGAAGCATACGAGATCTCCTCGACAGGATCCATGAGATGTAGCTCTATACGGTTCTTTTTGCCGGGGATTATCGCGTCGGTCACATCTGTTTCCCAGCGGCTGAACCCGCCGCGGTGGCTGCGGATCATCTTGCCGTTGACATAGAGCGTCGCATAGCTGTATGTGCCGTCAAACCGCAGGATCGCGCGTTTCCCCTTGAAATCCGCAGGCACTTCGACCTGACGGCGGTAGACTACCGTCTGGTCATGAGGCACGCCGTAACCTTGCATGGCGGCTTCCCCCGGCACGTTTATGGAGCTCCACTTGTCGCTGCCGGGGAATTTGAACTGCCATTTGCCGTCGAGGTTCAGCGCGTGTTCGCTTACACCGTTTACATTCTCAGGCATCAGGTAAGCCACAGCCTCATAACGGGGGTATGCCGTAGCTAAGGCTTGAAGCGATCCGGTTAGGATGATCGCCGCAGTAAGGATCCGTTTGATTCTTGTGTTCATTTTGTAAGTTCGCTTATTGGTTGAGAAGTTGTCTGATGGCTTCCGACGCTGCGTCGGTAGTTGCCGTGATCCGCGATTTGTCGAATATACGGTCGAGTTCGTGGAGTGCTACGGTTGTCGAGGGATTGAAGCGGTCCGACTCTACATAATCCATCACCGAATTGATCAGTCTGCGCGAGGCACCACGCGATTCTATCCCTTTGGTAGGATCGACTGAGAGCACGAAGAGTTTTCCACCCTCTTTTGTCACAGCCTCAAACGCTATGCCGAGTTTTCGGTTCACCTCGTACGTGTCGATGCTCTGTATGACGGGGGTGAGCTGCGGCAGGTCGGTAAGGTCGATGGCTGTGGAGTTGTTAAGCACGTCGGTCCACTGCCAGTCGGCATATATGTCGGTCGGGAAGCTGCCGAAGGCGCCGCTGCCGCTGTCGATCAGGGTGCCTACGATCATTGGATTCCAGTTGAACATGATCGGGTTCCAGAAGTGGCTGGCGAAACGGGTGCGGCGACCCGCCACACTGTCGGGCATGAGCAGCACTGTCTCACCTGCGGCAAGGCGGCGCCGTGCCTCATCCCAGTTTGTGGCGACAACCGGGCGGTGCATATCTATGGCGTCGTTAGCCGGATATACCCACAGATTCCACTCGTTGTGGTATCTGCCCGCTACATCGACATTGAGCGTGTAGATGGCTGGCGATGCCACGCCATTGAGATTTACGTCGATCACTCCTAATGAATCCACCGTTGCGTGGGCTATGGCGTCATGCTTCAGTGTCCCGCGCTTCACGATGTTTCCGGCTGCATCGGTCAGCGTCCACTCCGCGTTGCCACCTTTTATGGCTGTCGGACCGAAATTGTAGATCCCGATTTTTGCAGGCACTGATTCCGAACTGTCATAGACCCGCTTCGGGATGCGTGCGAGCACGACTACCGGACCGTTTGATTCGCGGTACTTCTCCGGCGACACAAGCCCCTTTGATTCCCAGAATGCGTCAAGAATGCCCACATAAGCGCTTCCCTGACCGGGGAAGTCCTGTAGTCCGAGAAGCTGATACCCGCCCGATTTCCCGGAACGGAGAAGAGCCTCGTTCACCTCTTTGTACTGGAGCACCGTGTGTGCGCCGGTCGCTTTCAGGAAGTCCTCAGCCTGATGGAGCATTCCGTTTTTGGTCAGACGTTCGCGGAAGACGCTCATGTTTCTCGGCTCGAGCACGCCGGTATATTTCTCCATCTCGCGGAAATTCGGGAACATGCACCGCTGCCCGGTCTCATGTGCTATCACGGGAACGTCAATGTCCGATTCCTTGTCGAGATCCCAGTCAGTCGAGGGCTTACCCTCGTATACCGTTATCCATCCGTTCGGCGATACGTGCGATGTGTAGAATTGGTCTGACTTCACATGTGTGCGCGCCGTCGATGCGGAATAGAGATGACGCGGGTCGTGAGCTATACCTTTCTGTATCAGATTCTCAAGCACGGCAAAGTCACCTTCGTTCTCATTGCCGTTGCAGTAAAGCACGAACGACGGATGATTGCCATACTCGTCGAGGATCGCCAGCATCTCCTGCTCGAAAAAGTCGCGGCGGGCAGGATACTGACCCACATCCTTGATCCACATCGGTAATTCCACCTGGAGGTACATGCCGAGCTCATCTGCGGCGTCGAATGCCGCTTCCGGCGGACACCACGAGTGGAAACGTATATGGTTGAATCCATAGTCGCGCACGGTACTCATTATCTTTTTCCAATCCTCCTTGTCGGTCGAGGGATATCCTGTCAGGGGGAAGACGCAGCAGTCGAGCACACCGCGCAGATGCACGTCGGTGCCGTTTATCCTCACATGGTGTGCACCCTGCCCCACCTTGCGCATTCCGAACCGCTCGGTGACGCTCTCGGTCACTCCTTTTGTGGTCAGCGACGCCGTGAGTGTGTAAAGATTCGGGTTGAACTCATCCCAGAGCCGGATGTCGCGCCCCAGGTTCAGGGTGAAGCTTACGCACGCGGTGTCCGCGGGCAGGCTGATGGTGTGATTGGCGGTAGCTACGCGTCTGCCGTCGGGCGACGTTATGCTCAGCGCGAGATCACCCTCTCCCTCTTTCCCTGAGAGATCCACTTTTACAGTAACGCTGCGGTTGTCAGTGTCCGGGTAGATCCTTACATTTTCAATCCCGGTCAGCGGGTGTGCGGTGAGTTGGATGTCGCCTGTTATGCCGTTCCAGTTTGTCTGGGTGTATTCGGTGGTGCCGTGCGCCCATTGGTCCATAGGGTACTTCAGGCGGTTGTCCACGCAGATTGTCAGCGTATGCACACCCGGCGTGAGTTCGCTGCCGAGATCAAACCGGTTGGGTGTCGATAGTCTTTCTCCGGTTCCGGCTTCACGACCGTCGATATAGACCGTCGTTTCCCAGTGGCAACGTTCAAGTTCGAGGTTGATCCGCTTCCCTTTCCACTCTTCAGGCACTACGATCTCGCGCTGATACCACGCCTGTCCGCAGTATTCGAATTTGCGGCTCAGGCGATCCACATGTTGCGCTCGGTTCGCAACACCTTTCCCCGCCTCATCAGTGCTGCCTGGCAGGTTGATGTTCTCGTTGAGTTTCGACAGATACAGTTCTGATCCCGGAGTCTTGCCGAACCCCATCGGATCCAGTTGGAAGCGCCATGTGCCGGCAAGGCTCAGCGTGTCGCTCGTCATGGTTGCGGCTGAAACATTCAGAGCTGCCGCGGAAATTAAGGCAAATATATTTCGGAGTTTCATAAATGTGATGATTCTCATGTTTAGAACTCGTTTAAACTTTTTATTTATTCACATTTTCGAGGATTTCCCGAGGCGATTTTCTCAATTGAAGAGGGAGCGTAGCGAGCTACGTGACCGATGATATTGAGAAAAGCGACCGGAAAAGACCGGAAAGGTGAATAAAAGAACGTCTTTTTGTTCTGCTTTTACATTCGGTAAAAAGTTTAAATGAGTTCTTTACAAACCGTCCGCAAATTTAATTATGTTTTTGCGTGCGTGAAATGGAAAATAAAGTGGAAAAGATGGATTTTTTTCACTATCTTCGCGGCAAGAATCGATCACTATGCTTGCAACTGACAAACTCCGCATAAAGGATGGCTTCAAGGGGGAGCGTGCGTTCATACTCCCTCCCGCCGCGTTGACTCTGTTGAAAGAGTCCCCCTACTCGTCGCAACTGTATGTGACCGACATCGGGTATTACCCCGAGGCGCGCAACCATCACCGCCGCCGCGACACCCCGGTCGATCAGCATGTATTCATTCTCTGCATCGATGGCAGAGGCTGGTATGAGATTGACGGTCATAGATATAATGTGTGCGCGGGCGACTATTTCATCCTGCCCCCCGGCAAGCCGCACGTTTATGCCGCCGACAACGATGCTCCATGGACCGTCTGCTGGGTGCATTTCAAAGGTGAGTCCGCCCACTTGTTCGGGAGCCTGTCTGAAGCGCCTGTCAGCCTCTCCGGCAGATCTTTCGACCATGTCGGAGGGTGCGTGCGTCTCTTTGAGGAGATCATGGCTGTGCTTGAGAAAGGATATGTGGAGGAAAATCTCCTGTATTCCAGTGCCGTGCTCCACCATTTCCTTAGCCGTGTAAGGTTGCTGTCGCTTTCTCCCGTGCTGACGTCGGAAACCGACGCTGAGTGCGGCAATGATGTTGTGGCACACTCGATAAGGATCATGAATGATAATGTCGGCAATACTTTGCGTATCGCTGACATTGCGCGTCAGTTCGGCTATGCGCCCGCATATTTCTCGACGCTCTTTTTCAGGGCTACCGGCATGTCGCCCGTAGCCTATCAGATTCAGCTGAAGGTCAAGCACGCGTGCCGTCTGCTTGATTTCACTACATTGCGGGTCAATCAGATATGCCACATGGTCGGCATGAGCGATCCCTACTACTTCACCCGCGTCTTCACGCGCATCATGGGCGTCTCCCCCAGAGCATACCGCAAGGACAAGAAAGGTTGATCCCGTCGCAGCTTCGTTTTTCAAGGCATTTGCCGAAGATGTATATTTTTTAGTATATTTGCAGCCTGAATCATCACTGCAAACGGAATAAATCATACATATCATGGATCGACGTTCATTTCTCAAAAGGGGAGCGGCTTCTCTGGCTACTATCGCCGCTGCCTCAATCCTGCCTGACCGACTTATCGCATCGCCGCGCGTTGGCGGAAAGAAGAAACATGCAGTAAAAGCCAAGCGCGTGCTCATGATTGCGCTTGATGGCATCTGTGTGGCTGGATTCGAGAAGGCGAACACTCCCAATCTCGATAGGTTGCTTGCCGGGGGAGCGCTGTCGAAAACCACACGAGTGGTGATGCCCTCCAACACACAGCCCAACTGGATGAGCCACCTCAGCGGCTCCGGACCGGAGATTCACGGCGTGGACCGCAACGACTGGCTTCTTGACAAACATACCCTCCCGGCGCTCGTGACGGACGACGAAGGGTACTATCCCACCCTGTTCAAGGTGCTGAAAGATAACGTTCCTGGAATGAAGACTGCATTCTATTACAACTGGGCGGAACTGATCAACCCGTACAACCGCAGGTATCTCGATGAGGTCAGTTTCGAGGAGAACGACGAATATCTCAACAACTATGCCAAAGCGATGCAGTTCATGAAGGAGCATCGCAGCGAGCCATGCACCGTGTTCCTCTATTCCGTGCACACTGACCATGCAGGGCACAAACACACATGGATGTCGCCCGAATATATAGCATCCATCGAGGAGGCGGATGTCAACATCGGCAAATTCATTGAGCAGATGAAAGCCGAAGGGCTCTATGACGATGCCCACATAATGTTTATCACCGACCACGGAGGTATCAACTACGGTCATGGCGGAATGTCGACTGAAGAGATGATTGTTCCATGGGGTATTGCCGGACCGGGTATACGGCGGAATTTTGAGATGACCGAGCCAAACAACACGGTCAACACTGCATCCGTCATACTCCATCTCTATGGAGTGGACCAGCCGTTATCCTGGACAGGCGAGATCCCTGTCTCGATTTTTGATTAGGCATTATACTTTGCCGTCAGGCGGTAGATCATCGGCGGTGTGTCAAGCGAATCTTGACACACCGCTGTTTTATCCTCTCCATTTCTATCCGCTATCGCTAAACTACCGCGCTGTTTTTGTGGCGGTATGCATAAAATTTACTAACTTTGTCGCCGGACGTACGCAGGAATCGGTCTACCGTTCCCGGCTGTCCGTTTTGTCTAACGAATATTCACAGTCTTGGACCTTGTCCCTCTACCGGCGGACGCTTTTGCCGCCATCTGGGGAGCCGTGACCCTTTCACTTCCGGCACAGTTTGGCTTCGGTCAGATCATCGCACTCGCATGCGCCCTGCTGGCGCTAATGATTTCCGGATTCGTCTCCGGCAGCGAAATCGCCTACTTCTCCCTCACCGCTGAGCAGTGTGAGGAGCTTGAGGAAGAACGCTCCGGAAGTCGCGCCGTGGCGCTTGTCAGGCAGCCTGAGAAGCTGCTCGCCACAATTCTCATAGCCAACAATCTGGTGAATGTGACCATTGTCGTGCTCTGTAACTACGCGCTCGGCCCCATCTTCGCAGGGCTTACCCCGGTGCTCAGTTTTGTGCTCCAGACTGTCCTCCTCACATTCCTGATCCTGCTTTTCGGAGAGATCCTGCCGAAACTCGTCGCCAACTCCAACAACATGCGCTGGGTGCGCTTCTCCGTAGGCGGTGTGCAGGCTCTCATGAAGATATTCAGCCCGATATCATCGCTGCTCGTCCGCAGCACATCGATAGTCAACCGCGTGGTCACCAAGAAGGAGCACGATGTCACCCCCGAGGAACTCTCGCAGGCTCTTGAGATCACCGATGTCAAGGCGGGCGACGACAAGGAGATGCTCGAAGGGATTCTCCGTTTCGGCGATACCACGGCATCGGAGGTGATGACCCCGCGTGTCGACATGACTTTTGTCGATACAGCCATGACTTTCGACGAGGTGATGACAGTCGTAATCGACAGCGGCTACTCCCGCCTCCCCGTCACCACCGACGGCTCGGAAGACAACATCAAGGGGGTTCTCTACTCCCGCGATCTGCTCCCGTACATCGGCAAGGCGCAGCCCGATTTCGACTGGCACAAGCTGCTCCGCGAGCCATACTTCGTGCCCGAATCACGAATGATCGACGATCTGCTCGAAGACTTCCGCCGCCGCCGCATCCACCTCGCCATCGTCATCGACGAGTTTGGCGGAACACAGGGACTTGTCACGATGGAGGATGTGCTCGAGGAAATCGTCGGCGATATCAACGACGAGTACGACGAGGATGAGAAAACCTACCGCCGTCTCCCCGACGATACCTTCATTTTCGAAGGCAAGACGCTGCTTGGCGACTTCTTCCGCGTCACCGGACTCGATGAGGCTGACTACGAGGATGTCGCCGCCGATTCCGAGACGCTTGCCGGTATGCTCCTCGCCATAAAGGGCGACTTCCCGAAGGAGAAGGAACCGCTCGTCTACGGTCGCTGCCGGTTCCTCATTCTCGATATCAACGGTCACCGCATCGCCAGCGTGCGCGTAAAGGTGATGCATGAGAACCAGCAACCCTCAGCACCCGCCGAATCCTGATGCGCCACTCCCGCCCCATACTCCTTATCCTCTCCCTCCTCCCTCTCTTTACTCTCCTCCACATGCTGTGCGCTTGTGGTGAGCGGCGCCCCGCGCCGGTTCCGCGTCCGGTGGCATACCAGCGGATCAATCTCTACCCGCAGCAGTACGACACGGTCATCGCCGGAACTCTCCCCCTCATGGTCAACTCCTCGACGACGCTGCGTCAATCCTCCCCGGCACGCGGTGTGACGCACCTCTCGGCGCTCTACCCGCGCTACGGTGCCACGCTTCACGTCACCGCAATACGTTGCGCTGACGGTGCCACCGACTCGCTCCTCGCGCTGCGGCGTCAACGCATGGAGGTCAATCTCGGCGATGCCGAGGCGAAAGCATCGCAGGCGGCGTCCCCCTCCGGACGCTTCGGGGTGACTCTGCTCCGTGCGCGTCCCGATTGCCCCTCTCCGCTGCAGCTGCTTGCCGTCGCCGCGCCCGATGCCGCCGACAGCACCGACATAATAGCGGCGACACTCTTCCTCGCCACACCCGGTCAGCAACCCGACTCGCTCCGTCCGGTGATCGACGCCCTGCAGACCGACATGCTCCGGCTCCTCGACCGGCTCTGACAAATGAACACTTGAAACACCCCGATAAGACATATCATGGAAACACCGATTGACATACAGATCAGCAGCGTGCGCGAAGTGCGCCGCCTCTCCGAGGTTCACCGCTGGGAACTCATGCTTTACGACGGATCGCCCGTCGACATAGAGATCTCCGTCGACTTCGTGCGTACACCCGAGGGCAAACTCCGCCTCCAGATCGGCGCGCACTACACATTCCTGCGCGCACAGGTCATGCGCCCACTGCTCGACTATGTGATTGAAGTCAACTTCCATATCCCGGAGCTCGACACCATCGCCGACATACACGACGGGCAGATGCTCATCGACCCTCAGGCGCTCGCCATGATGATGGGCATAGCTCTCGGAGCGCTCCGCGGCATGGTCGCCCTCCGCACCGAAGGGTCAGCCCTCGGGCGTCACCCCATACCGATCATGAGCATCGCCGAGCTCATCACCCAGCTCGCACCATCGCCAGCATCCCCCTCAGCAACAATCCGCATCACCGGCTCCCGCCCCACCCCCTGATCCGGATAATATTCATCCTCTCCTATATCTCCCTTATGCCACTACCCATAGGGGCTGTTGGTCATGCCGTCATCAACGGCTGAATTTGTCGATGGTTTGTTCCACTACCCTGATCCTTTCCGGGTCTTCCCATATTATGGGGTTGGTTTTGAGGTCAAATGAATGGACGCGTACATTCTCCTTGATCCCTAAATTCTGGAAGTTTCCTGTCACAAATGCATCGAGTTGCGGTTTGGTCGCTATGTAGCTCAGGCGCGTTCTGACTCTTCCAAAACGTCCGTGTGACGGAAGCATTATTGGAAGTATCTCTCTGACAACGTAGTTCGGAGGGCACGGTATCCTGGATATTGAATGCGGGTTGATGGTGTCGGGTATGTTGTAATGATTGCAAACCTCCTCTCCTAAATAGGCATAACTCACCACAACCCTGTAAAGTGTGTCGCTCGTTTCATTCGCGACATACGAACCTGTTGGCTTCACGCGTCCGTCAAGACACCATGTGTGTTGTGATGTGAATTCATAAATGCCGTTATGATTCTGTATTGTTGTGACATCCGGAAACAACCATCTGCAGAAAAATATCACACCGATATTAAGTATTGAAGATAGAGCCAGCGGTAAAACAACGCTATAAAGTCTTGTTAGCTTTGGCACACCGGTTTTGCTTGTTTTCCTATACGAGATGAAGGCGATGAGCAGGGATGCGGATGCAGAGATTGCGAGATACGTCAGAGAGCAGATCTGTAATGCGGCTGGCAAATAACACAATAGTAGAAAAATCGTCAGAAAGAACAACAGTCCAACAATCAACAGTCTGTTGTCGCTTTCATGCTTCACCATCTGATTTAATTGGCACTTTACCAATATGCGGAACAATAGCGCAGTCAGAGTTACAAAAAGAATCAGAGCCGTAACCTCCATACCCGTAATCACAATGTGTATTTAATCCCTATGTGTTTTAATCCCTACGTGTGTCTCTCTCCCGGTAAGATCCTTAGCCCTCCCTTCAGTTTACATTCACCGAGGTTTTACCCAACTCCTTGTATTCTTCCCACACTAATATGGCAAGATACTTGTCGCTGCGGCAATACAGGTCTGCTACACCCTCTTCAATCAGATCAGATGTCTCCGACTCATAATCGCGGTATAAGATCATGCCGGTAGCTCTCCTTTCTCTTTCATTAAGTCGGTAAGGTCCTCCATGAGGTAACGTGAACTGAAAGTGTGGAGCACGTCGTACGACGGGATTATATACTCATCCAGGATGCCTGACCGCTTCAGACGGCGGTAAACATCGCTCTGCGGAATCTTAAGTAAGCCGGATAGTTGACTTATGCAGTATGTAACAAAACTCAGTGTTTTTTCATCCATGTCTCTCAGCGGCTTGGAATTGTAAATACATAGGTATAGGTCACTTTATTGCCTCTTGTAGGATGGATTCAGCCCATCCGGGTAGTTCGGTCAGATAACGCTTTGCAAGTTCTCCATCGCAAAAACGGAATAAAAGTCGGGCTTCGCAATCTTCGATTGAATTGTCATAGACATAGAGCCTGTTGACGTATGGAGCTAATGCGATACAGTTTGCTATGGATTTGTCGTATCGGGATATGATTTTAGGGATTGGGACATCGTGACCACCATTCAGCACTCGGTTTGCAACACGCTTTGCATTAATTGTGGGAGATTCGGTTGATACAAAAAACAGACGTATGAAGAAACCGGCTTGCTTTGCTCTAAGAATGTAATCGACTTTATCGTTTGCCGACATTACAGTCTCAAATATATGGCTCTGACGATCTTTGAGACATCTTTCTCTCCATTCATTGCAATAGTTGGCAGCTTTTAGCACTGAATCCTGATCATTCCAGTCACCAAACATATCACGTGCTACATTGTCCGGGTTGATATATTCCGAATCCTCAAGCCATTCGTGGTGTAGAATTTTAGTAGTCACGGAGGTTTTGCCCGACCCGTTCGGTCCGGCGATGACTATCAATACAGGGCTGTGTTCACTTGCCATTATTGCGGAGTCTGTTTAACGTTTCTTCGACTCTTGCGCGAGCTTCACATGTTGCAGCCTCGATTCCGGCGGCGACACGTTCGGCAGCCTTGCGATTGCTTTCGCGGGCTTCCTCTGCTACCTCACGCATGATCTGCGCCAGGCGTTCATCGCCAGGCTCCTCCATCGACGTCAGTCGATAGCTGTTCATTTCTGTTTCTGACATGGTCGTGTCTTTTTCTGTTCAGCACCAAAGTTACACAAAATATTCAGCTCAGATTGTAGTCAAAGACTATAGTCGCTCCCATATTGATTCTAAAGGAAGGGTTTGTCCTGTCTTGGCTTCTTTAACCGAACGTGCTATTCCGGCTAGGATCTCATCCTCTTTTGATGCGGCTTTCTCTGACAATGACACACGCAATTTCTCGGCAAGCCACTGCTTGTTTTTTATGGACAGGGAGTCTACGATAGCCCAAAGTCCATCCATTGATATTGTCGCGTTCATGTTTCTTCTGTTTTATAGTTTTTGCAAAGATAATAATAAATTCATCATAAGTGCGGCAAAATAAAGCCGTGCTATAAAATAAAATGGAGTGCAGCCGGATCCGGTCGCACTCCATTTGTATGTTAGTCTATATCAGTCTTTACTTCACTTCCTCGAAGTCGACGTCGGTCACGTTGTCACCGTTGCCGGGCTGTGCGCCGGGGTTCGGCTGCTGACCTGCACCGGCTGCGGGACCCTGCTGAGCCTGGGCATTGTGGATAGCCTGCTGGGCGGCGCCGAATGCGTTCTCCACATCCTTGATGGCGGCGTCGATGCCGGGTATATCCTGAGCCTTGTGAGCCTCTTTCAACTTGGCGAGGGCGGTCTCGATGGGAGCCTTCACGTCGGCAGGAATCTTGTCGCCGAGCTCGCTGAGCTGCTTCTCGGTCTGGAAGATCAGGCTGTCAGCCTGGTTGATCTTGTCGGCACGCTCCTTCTCCTGAGCATCGGCGGCGGCATTGGCTGCTGCCTCATCCTTCATGCGCTGGATCTCAGCGTCGGTAAGACCCGATGAAGCCTCGATGCGGATGCTCTGCTCCTTGCCGGTAGCCTTATCCTTGGCGGATACATTCAGGATACCGTTGGCGTCGATCTCGAAAGTAACCTCGATCTGCGGGATACCACGGGGTGCTGGTGCGATGCCGTCGAGGTGGAACTTGCCGAGGGTCTTGTCATCCTTCGCCATCGGGCGCTCGCCCTGGAGCACGTGGATCTCAACCGAAGGCTGGTTATCGGCAGCCGTAGAGAATGTCTCGCTCTTGCGGGTCGGGATTGTGGTGTTGGCTTCGATCAGCTTGGTCATCACGCCGCCGAGAGTCTCGATACCAACTGACAGAGGCACGACATCAAGCAGAAGCACATCCTTCACATCGCCTGAGAGTACACCGCCCTGGATCGCTGCGCCGACAGCCACAACCTCGTCGGGGTTAACGCCCTTTGAGGGAGCCTTGCCGAAGAACTTCTCGACAACCTGCTGGATGGCGGGAATACGTGTCGAACCGCCCACGAGGATCACCTCATCGATATCCTTAGGAGTCATGCCGGCATCTTTAAGAGCCTGTTCGCAAGGCTTGATGGTAGCCTGGATCAGCTTGTCGGCGAGCTGCTCGAACTTCGCGCGGGTGAGAGTCTTTACGAGGTGCTTCGGAATACCGTTGACAGGCATGATGTACGGCAGGTTGATCTCGGTCGAGGTTGTGCTCGAAAGCTCGATCTTAGCTTTCTCGGCAGCCTCCTTAAGACGCTGGAGTGCCATAGGATCCTGACGCAGATCCACGCCCTCCTCCTTCTGGAACTCATCGGCGAGCCAGTCGATGATCACATGGTCGAAGTCATCACCGCCAAGGTGTGTGTCGCCGTTGGTTGCCTTAACCTCAAACACGCCGTCGCCAAGCTCAAGGATAGAGATATCGAATGTGCCGCCACCGAGGTCGAACACAGCGATCTTCTGATCCTTGTTGGTCTTGTCAAGACCGTAGGCGAGCGCAGCTGCGGTAGGCTCGTTCACGATACGTTTCACGGTCAGACCCGCGATCTCGCCGGCTTCCTTTGTAGCCTGACGCTGAGAGTCGTTGAAGTATGCCGGTACGGTGATCACAGCCTCGGTGACTGCCTGTCCGAGATAATCCTCGGCGGTCTTCTTCATCTTCTGGAGGATCATAGCCGAGATCTCCTGCGGAGTGTAGTCGCGGCCGTCGATGTCGACACGCGGTGTATTGTTGGCGCCGCATACCACCTGGTAGGGCACGCGCTTTATCTCATCCTGCACCTGCTGGCAATTTTCGCCCATGAAGCGCTTGATGGAGTTGATCGTACGTTTAGGGTTCGTGATAGCCTGACGCTTGGCGGGGTCACCCACCTTACGCTCACCGCCGTCAACGAATGCCACGATTGAAGGAGTGGTGTTGCGTCCTTCACTGTTCGGAATTACCACAGGGTCGTTACCCTCAAGAACGGCGACGCAGGAATTGGTTGTTCCCAGGTCGATACCAATAATTTTTCCCATAATAGTTGTATGTTTATATTTTCGATTTATTCTTGTTCTTTGCCGTCAGGCGCCGATCTGCAATGCTCGAGATCGGTTCCTGTCCGGCTGTTCAGAAATAAAAACAAATAATGTGCCAAAAAGGTTGAGGGCAGACTATGATTATTATTTTCAAAGTGTTAACGCATGTCATCACACCTGCCAATTTTGTCACTCCCTCTGCCATCCCACCCCCTCACGGACACCGCAGTCACGATCCGTATCTCCCGGAACGCATAAATCGCACCGCATAAATCGAAGATATATAAATAAAAGAGGTGTGGAGGCTTGGATTATGCCGATTTTTGTTACCTTTGCAGCGAAAACTGCCCATGCGGTTGCTTCGGCGCGGCTCTGACCCTCCGTACTGCTGCATTTGCAGTTGCCGTTCAATCATATCGCAAAGAAAAATCTAAAAATTATTGACAATGGATATTTCTCACATCGAACATGTCGGCATCGCCGTCACAAGCCTCGACGAGGCAATCCCTTTCTACGAAAACATGCTCGGCATGAAGTGCTTCGCCATCGAGGAGGTAGCTGACCAGAAAGTGCGCACAGCATTCTTCAAGGTCGGTCAGACCAAGATCGAGCTTCTCGAGCCCACCGCCGACGACAGCGCCATCGCCAAGTTCATCGCCAACAACGGCGGACGTGGAGGCATCCAGCACATCGCTTTCGCTATCGAAGACGGCGTGGCAAACGCACTCGCCGAAGTGGAGAGCAAGGGCGGACGTCTTATCGACAAGGCTCCCCGCCGCGGTGCCGAAGGTCTCAACATCGCCTTCATCCACCCCAAGTCGACATGCGGCACCCTCATCGAACTCTGCGAGGATCCCGCCAAGAAATAATCCTGAACCAATCACCCCACACACTCTGACACAAATCTATGAGTAACCAGCTTGAAAAAGTACAGGAGCTGATTGCACTGCGCAATGAGGCTCGCCTCGGTGGCGGCGAAAAAGCCATCCAGAAACAGCACGAACGCGGCAAATACACCGCACGCGAGCGCATCGCACAGCTGCTCGACGAAGGCTCGTTCGAGGAGATCGACATGTTCGTGCGCCACCGTTGCCACAACTTCGGTCAGGAGAAAAAGAGCTACCTCGGCGACGGCGTGGTGACCGGCTACGGCACCATCGACGGACGCCTCGTCTACGTCTTCGCACAGGACTTCACCGTCTTCGGCGGATCGCTCTCCGAGACCATGGCGCAGAAGATCTGCAAGATCATGGACATGGCTATGAAGATGGGCGCACCCGTCATCGGACTCAATGACTCCGGCGGCGCACGCATCCAGGAGGGTATCAACGCCCTCGCAGGCTACGCCGAGATCTTCCAGCGCAACATCCTCGCTTCCGGCGTCATCCCCCAGATCTCAGGCATCCTCGGTCCCTGCGCCGGTGGTGCGGTATATTCACCCGCGCTCACCGACTTCACCATCATGACCAAGGGCATCTCCTACATGTTCCTCACCGGACCGAAGGTCGTCAAGACCGTTACAGGCGAGGATGTGACACAGGATCAGCTCGGCGGTGCCGAGGTCCACTCCAGCAAGAGCGGTGTGGCTCACTTCGCCGCTGCCGACGGTGAGGAAACCCTCAAGATCATCCGCAAGCTCTTCAGCTTCATACCGCAGAACAACCTCGAGGAACCCCCGGTTGTTCCCTGCACCGACCCCATCGACCGTCTCGAGGACTCGCTCAACGAGATCATCCCCGATTCCGCAACACGCCCCTACGACATGTACGAGGTCATCGGCGCCATCATCGACAACGGCGAATTCCTCGAAGTGCAGCGCGACTATGCCAAGAACATCATCGTCGGCTTCGCCCGCTTCAACGGTCAGGCTGTCGGCATCGTGGCTAACCAGCCGAAATACCTCGCCGGCGTGCTCGACAGCAACGCATCACGCAAGGGTGCCCGCTTCTTGCGCTTCTGCGACGCATTCAATATCCCCCTCGTGACGCTCGTCGACGTCCCCGGCTTCCTCCCCGGCACCGGTCAGGAGTACAACGGCGTGATCCTCCACGGCGCCAAGCTCCTCTACGCTTACGGCGAGGCTACTGTGCCCAAAGTCACCGTCACACTCCGCAAGAGCTACGGCGGCAGCCACATCGTGATGAGCTGCAAGCAGCTCCGCGGCGACATGAACTACGCATGGCCTACTGCCGAGATCGCCGTCATGGGTGGCGCAGGTGCCGTCGAGGTTCTCTACGCCAAGGAAGCCAAGGCTGCCGAAGATCCCGCAGCTGTGCTCAAGGAGAAGGAGGAGGAGTACAACAAGCTCTTCTGCAACCCCTACAACGCAGCGCGCTACGGCTACATCGACGATGTCATCGAGCCCCGCAACACCCGTTTCCGCGTGATCCGCGCCCTGCAGCAGCTCGCCACCAAGAAAGTGACGAACCCTGCCAAGAAGCACGGCAACATTCCGCTCTGACACCAAAATCACCAACGCGCAATTACAGCATGAAAAAGAAAATCACTTTTCTGTTCGTTGCACTGGCTGCAATCACCCTCACCGCATCGGCGCAGAGCCGCAAGAGCCTGCGCATCAACGAGGTGATGGTCGAGAACGCCACGAGCGTGGTGGACGATTACGGCTACCGCAACGGATGGGTGGAGCTTTTCAACTCCAACTTCGCTCCGCTTGAGATCTCAAGCATATACATCACCGACGATCCCTCCAACCCCACGAAGTACCCCGTGCCGCTGGGCGATGTCAACACACGCATCCCCAAGCGCCAGCACATCCTCTTCTGGGCTGACGGGGAGCCGGAGCGTGGCACGTTCCATATGAACTTCCGCCTCAAGCCCGGACAGGACAACTACATAGCCATCTACGACGCCGACGGCAAGACCCTAATCGACGAGGTGACTATACCCGCAGCCCTGCTCGCCGACCAGACCTACGCCCGCCGTGTCGACGGCGAGGGTGAGGGTGCCGACGCATGGCATGTCCGCACCGGCGAGGGCAACCTCTACATCACCCCCAGCAGCAACAACATCATCAAGGACGGCAACGTCAAGGTGGCGATGTTCAGCCGCGAGGATCGCAACGGCTTCGCCATGACCATCATGGCTATGGGCATCGTCTTCTCCGCTCTGCTGCTGCTCAGCATCTGCTTCTACATCATCAGCAAGATCGGCGAGCGCGTCTCGAAGGTCAACAAGGTGAAATCGCAGGGACAGACAATGCGTGAGGTGCCCCGCGACGAGCATCCCGACAACGACTCCGGCGAGGTCATCGCGGCTATCGTCATGGCTCTCCACGAGCATCTCGACACCCACGACCGTGAGAACACCGTGCTCACCATCAACAAGGTGAAGCGCGCATACTCACCCTGGAGTTCAAAGATCTACAGCATGCGCGAGCTTCCCCACCGTTGAGCCGCGCTGTCTCCAATCCCACACATATATTAATATCTTACCGAAATGAAAGAATACAAATATAAGATCAACGGCAATACTTACAAGGTTGCCGTAGGCGACATCGACAACAACTCGGCTCAGGTGGAAGTGAACGGTATCCCCTACAAGGTGGAGCTCGACGCTCCCCAGAAGCCTGTCACCATCGTCAACGCACCCCGTCCTGCAGCCGCTCCACGCACTGAGTCGGGAGCGAAGGTGATCACCAAGCCCGCAGCCGGCGGTTCAGGTCACAAGGTGCTCGCACCCCTCCCCGGAACTGTGCTCTCCATCGCCGTCAAGCCCGGCGACACCGTGAGCGCAGCCGACACTGTGCTTGTCCTCGAGGCTATGAAGATGGAGAACGCTATCCATGCCGGACGCGACGGACGCGTAGCTTCCGTGAGCGTCAACCCCGGCGATGCAGTGCTCGAAGGTGCCGTGCTCATCACGCTCGAATAATCAGTCACCGTAACGTCTCACTAATCTATAATGAGTTATGTCATTCGGTGATTTCCTAATGCAAAACCTGGAGCAGTTCTGGCATCTCACAGGTTTCTACAACGCCACATGGCAGCACTTTGTCATGCTCGGCGTAGGCCTCTTCTTCATCTGGCTCGCCATCAAGAAGGATTTCGAACCGATGCTGCTTGTGCCGATCGGTTTCGGTATGCTCATCGGCAACATCCCCTTCAATACCGAGGCAGGTCTTGAGATCGGCATCTATGAAGAGGGCTCCGTGCTCAATATCCTCTACAACGGCGTGAGTGCCGGATGGTACCCCCCGCTGATATTCCTCGGCATCGGTGCCATGACCGACTTCTCGGCGCTCATAGCCAATCCTAAGCTGATGCTCATCGGCGCCGCCGCCCAGTTCGGCATCTTCGGCGCCTACATGGTGGCGCTCCTGCTCGGATTCGCCCCCGACCAGGCTGGTGCGATCGCCATCATCGGCGGTGCCGACGGTCCCACGGCTATCTTCCTCTCCTCCAAGCTCGCGCCCAACCTCATGGGAGCCATCGCCGTGTCGGCTTACTCCTACATGGCTCTCGTGCCGGTGATCCAGCCGCCGCTCATGCGACTCTTCACCACCAAGAAGGAGCGCCTGATCAAGATGAAGCCCGCGCGTGCCGTCTCGCAGAACGAGAAGATAATCTTCCCCATCGTCGGACTCCTGCTCACATGCTTCGTCGTGCCCTCCGGCATTCCGCTGCTCGGCATGCTCTTCTTCGGCAACCTGCTCCGTGAGTGCGGCGTGACAACGCGTCTCGCCAAGACCGCCAGCAACGCCCTCACCGACATCGTCACCATCCTCCTCGGCATGACTGTCGGCGCATCCACACAGGCTTCGGAGTTCCTGACAGCGCAGACCATCGGCATCTTCGCCCTCGGATTCATGGCGTTCATCATCGCCTCATCATCGGGCGTGCTGTTCGTCAAGCTCTTCAACATCTTCCTCCCGAAAGCCAAGAAGATCAACCCGCTCATCGGCAACGCCGGCGTTTCGGCTGTGCCCATGTCGGCGCGCATCTCCAACAACCTCGGTCTCGAGTACGATCCCTCCAACTATCTGCTCATGCACGCCATGGGCCCGAACGTTTCAGGTGTGATCGGCTCAGCCGTTGCTGCAGGTGTGCTCCTCGGCTTCCTCGCCTGATCTTCCCTATGACAGAATGACCCCGTGCCATGCCGGACAACGGCGTAGCCACGGAATCCGCAATACCCGTCTGACCCCGCCCGACACTAACCCGTTGCGCGGGGTCAGACTTTTCTCCCCGACAGCTATAACGGCGTGTGCCTGAACCGGTCAGATCCATCTTCCCGACGCCGTAAAAACAGGGATTAGTGTTACATGTGGTTACATTGTTGTTACATCTGCGTCATTTCGTGAACTTTAGCTCAACCGCTACGTTTCTACCATACAACAACGCGATATAACTAACGATTTAAATACAGAATGACATGGTTACAAAGAAAGTAATCGATACTCTATACTCAACTTGCAATTCACGGCCCGACAGCCCCGATGAACTGAATATTGCCCTGCTGTTCGAAGCCCTTGAGGAGCATCACGCCATCCGCATCGACGACGGCGACATTATCATCAACAGCATACCGAAGGAATCACCCTTCCACCGTATCTCCCTCAGCCGCATCAACGACATCGTTGAGTTTGAGGATGAGGTGGCTATTGTGCTCCACTCCTCCATAATTCTCCTGAACAAGGCTGACAGCAAGGCTTTCATACATATCCGCGAGGAGAAGCCTTCGTTCATCGACCGTCTGCGTTACCGTTTTGCCAATGCCGACTGAACTTGACGCCGTCGACGCCGCGCATACTGCGGTGCCGGCATCTCTGCACCGCGTGCGCCGGTTGCTGGGCGATGATTCCACCGAAGCCCTCCGCCGTGCGCGCGTTATTGTATTCGGGGTGGGAGGCGTCGGCAGCTGGGCTGTCGAGAGCCTTGTCCGCACAGGTGTCGGACATGTGACCATGGTCGACGCCGATTGCGTCGCGGAGTCCAACATCAACCGTCAGCTCCCCGCCACCGCGCTCACCGTAGGTGAGGTGAAGGTCGAGGCTATGCGCCGACGCATGCTGGAGATCAACCCGGATGCCGATATAAGGGCGCTCTGTTGCCGCTACACGCCTGAGACCGCCGCCGACTTTCATCTCGAAGAGTATGATGTAGTGATCGATGCCATCGACTCGCTCGCCGACAAGGCTGCCCTTATCCTGCACGCCACGGCTACGCGCGGCGTGACATTTCTATCATCAATGGGGGCAGCATTGAAATCCGACCCCACACGCATACGCGTCGACGAGTTCTGGCACGTGAAAGGGTGTCCGCTCGCCGCAGCCCTCCGCCGCCGTTTCCGCAAGACGGGTGCCTTGCCGCGCCGCCGTTTCCGTTGCGTGTGGTCCGACGAACTTCTTACCAACCTCGGACCCGACGAACAGCCGGCAGATGCCACCTCCGCGCCGATGGATTACGGCAAGGTCGCAGTCAACGGGGCGCTATGCCATATCACAGCCATATTCGGGTTTACGCTCGCCGGACTCGCCGTGAAAGCCATCACTGCTGCCAAATGATCAGTCGCAGCGGGGCTTTCACATTTGTTAAAAATGCGGGCGGCTCTTGTAATCGTTCATCTTTTTTGCTTAACTTTGCGTTAACACAGGGACTGACACATATTTTCTAATTGATGAAACAACTTTTTCTCGCCGCAATCCTGATGATTGCCACCGCAGCGACGGCATTGGCACAGACCGGTGCCGACAAGCTCCGTACGCAGGCGTCCAACGCTCTTGAAGCTAAGGAATATGTAACCGCACGCTACTATTATCTCAAAGCTTATCAGGCTTTTGCCGAGGCTGGGAAAATGGATGCCGCGGTCGACTGTGCTGTCAACGCCGCTGCACTCTACCACCGCGAAAATTACTATAAGGAGGCATTCGAGGCGCTTTCGCGTGCCGAAATGGCTCTGAATGCCGCCGAACAGGGTGGCACGCCTCAACCTGCGCTCCACTATCCCATAGCCCGCGAGCGACAGCGCATGTACATCAAGCTCAAGCGTCCCGATAGTGCAGGGGAGTGGTTGCGCCAGATGGAGTCGTGGGCACAGAAAGCTGCCTCGCGCGATATCGACATAGACCTCCTCTCCACTCAGGCGCAGCAGTACTACGCATTCGGGCAGACCGAGCGTGGCGATGCCGCAGTCAACAAACTGATAGCCCTCTATCTCTCCGACGGCGACTACGACAAGGCTGACGAGTGCTACAAGAAGATCATCGACATGGCACTCCGCACAAACAACGCGCGCCTCGTGAGCCGCAGCTACGACAAATATCTCGCCTGGAACGACAGCATATCTGCCGTACGCGCCGCCGAGCATTACGACTCGCTGCGCACCGAGTACGACGCCGCCTGCCAGACAATCGCCGACCGCGACTCATCCATAACCGCCAAAAATGCCATCATCATCGGGCTTTGCATCCTCGCTGCCATCCTTGCCGGAGTATTGATATTCGCCGTGCTCGCATGGCTGCGCGCACTCGCTGTCACGCGTCGGCAGAAGCGGGAGATCGAGACCGCACACCGCCGCGAGGAGGTCAAGAACCGTTTCGTGGCTAATATCGCCGAGAGCATGGCTCCCACCATCGACACCCTGCCGCAGGGCGATCCGGCGGTGAAGGCGCTGCGCGATTTCACCACCCACATACAGACCCTCTCCGAGCTTGAGGCTGAGCGCGCCGTACCATATCCCGCCGAGGATATCAGCGTCGCTCCCTTCCTGGAGGCTATAGCTGCCGAGGTGCAGCCGGAGCTGGCTCCCGGAGTATCGCTCACGGTCAACGCACCCAAGATGTCGGCACATGTGGCTCCCGACGGACTGCGCGAGGTGCTGCTGCATCTGCTGCGCAACGCCGCTATCCACACCCCTGCCGACGGGCGCATCACGCTCGAGTTCAAGAAGCGCGGACCGCACAACATACAGTTTATCGTCACCGACTCCGGTCCCGGCGTCGACGAGCAGCTGCGCGACGATCTCTTTGTACCCTTCGCGCGCCACGGTGATCTCCGCGACGGCGACGGACTCGGACTCCCCACGGCAGCCGTCCGCACCGAACGCCTCGGAGGCACACTCTCCCTCGACACCACATGGCGCCAGGGCGCCCGCTTCGTCATCGAGCTCCACCCCTGATCCCCCTCACTGTTTAAGGCTTAATGTGAGCGATAATTTTCATTAGTTGTCTGAAAACAGTATCTTTGCATCAGATAATCCGATACGCCTGGATATGCATCTTATAAATGACAACATACAGAAGATCTTCGCCCTATGCAAAAAGTATAAGGTGAGCAAACTGTATGCCTTCGGATCTATCCTGACCCCCGGGTTCAATGACGAGAGCGACGTGGATATCCTTGTGGATTTCAACTCGGAGATTGACCATAACAACTACGCCGACAACTATTTTGATCTCTACCATGCGCTTAAGGCTCTGTTCGGGCGTGATGTGGATCTGGTTGATGAGACGGCGGTTCGCAATCCATATTTCAAAGAGGAATTAGAGGAGACCAAGCACCTGATATATGGATAAGGCATTGATCCGGTAATTCGCGTTCGGAGCCTTTCACTCCGGCTTCCCCACCCGGTTATTAGCCCTATCCGCCCTATTTGCCCTATTCACCCTCACTTGCCCCGCGCTTTTGTTAAATACATTGAATAGGCTGTCGCGGCATTGACTTAGCCGCGGATATTTCGTAACTTTGCACTCCGCTGCGCCATCCTGACGCGGCGGAACATGCAATGATAGAGGCGCGCAACATCACCAAGAGCTTCGAGCATCTGCAGGTGCTCAAAGGGATTGACCTCACCGTCGACCGCGGCGAGATTGTTGCCATTGTCGGACCCAGCGGTGCCGGCAAGACCACGCTTCTTCAGATTCTCGGCACGCTTGACCGCCCCGACTCGGGCACTCTCCGTTTCGACGGCGAGGATCCGCTCGCGCTCTCCCCGTCGCGACTCGCGCGGTTCCGCAACCGCACCGTCGGCTTCGTGTTCCAGTTCCACCGCCTTCTGCCCGAATTCTCCCTGCTCGAGAATGTCGCATTGCCGGCGCTCATCGGAGGCGAGAGCCGCAGCGAGGCTTTCAGCCGCGCGCGCAGCCTGATAGAGTACATGGGGCTGACACCGCGCGCCGACCATCGCCCGGCGGAACTCTCGGGAGGCGAACGCCAGCGCACGGCAGTGGCACGCGCACTCGTCTGCCGCCCAAAGGTCATTCTCGCCGACGAACCGTCCGGCAGTCTCGACTCACGCAACCGCGCGGAGCTCCACCGTCTCTTCTTCGACCTCCGTCGCGACATGGGGCAGACATTTGTCATCGTCACCCACGACGACAACCTCGCCGCCGACACCGACCGCCGCATCACCATGACCGACGGCATAATAACAGGAATAACATCACGTACGGACGACCGTACAAATCTCTCCTGATCAATAAAAACTTGAAATCAAACCACAAAAAAACAGTAAGAGAAACATGAAAATTCAGAAACTCCTCAGTGCACTTTTCATCGCACTCACATTCCTTACATTCTCCGCATGCAACAGCTCTGACGACAATCAGGACATGCAATATTCAAACATCGTCACCTTCCTCGGCAATACCGACGGACGTGCATCATTCACATACCAGGAGATGAACGACGCACAGCCTGTCACCATCTACTCCAACACCCAGGTGTCGGGAGGCGACCTCAAGCCCGGCGACCGTCTGCTCATCATCTTCTCCGTTCCCGCCACCACAACCAGCATCACAAACGGCACTGTAGTGACGCTCCACCAGGCTGTGAAGGTGCCCACCGTGACTGTGCAGCCCGGCGAAGTACCCACCGACTTCACATCCACCCCGGCACTCTACATCCAGACCCTCTTCCGCTCCGGAACATGGCTCAATATGCAGTGCCTCGTGCCGAGCACATCGACCAACATCACCTTCGAGCTCATCGCTGACCGCAACACGCTCGACAATGCCGACGTGCAGCTCTACCTCGTCTACAAGAACAGCGAGGTGAACAACAACATCGCCAACGCAGCATACTACGTTACCTTCAACATCGAGTCCGTGTGGAACCTCGCTACCTGCCGCAGCATAACCGTCAACACCACTAACTCCAACAGCGGTATCGAAGGAGCTGTCACATTCCGTAAAAACTGATTAACACCGTCTGATCCTAATGGAAAAGAAACCGCAGGAACTCAATATTGAGATCTCGCCCGAAGTGGCTGGCGGAAAGTATGCCAACTTCGCCGTCATCAGCCATGGACCCACAGAGGTTTATCTCGACTTCATCGCCGTCGCGCCCAACATGCCACAGGCACGCGTCCAGTCGCGCATAGTGATGAACCCGGCTCAGGCTAAGCAGCTGCTCTTCGCTCTCGGCGACAATATCCGCAAATATGAAGCCGAATATGGAGAGATCAATATGCCGGTACCGAAACGACACGACCCATCCCAGGGCAACGAAGGAGGAATACCGAACCCCTTTGTAGCCGGCGGAATGGCTTGAATCCCATAGCAGCGAAACGCCCGGGCACCCTTGTGCTCCGGGCTTTTCCGCTTACTGCACCAGTATATATCCATCACACCACAACACGATCAGCTATGATTGAAAACAACCTTACCATATACAACTCGCTGAGCCGCCGCAAGGAACCGTTCGTACCCATGCACCCCGACCGTGTCGGCATGTACGTGTGCGGTCCCACGGTTTATGGCGACGCCCACCTCGGGCACGCACGCCCGGCAATCACGTTCGACATCCTCTTCCGCTACCTGCGTCATCTCGGATTCAAGGTGCGCTATGTCCGCAACATCACCGATGTGGGTCACCTTGAGCACGATGCCGACTCCGGTGAGGACAAGATCGCAAAGAAGGCGCGCCTCGAGCAGCTTGAGCCGATGGAGGTGGTGCAGTTCTACCTCAACCGCTATCATCAGGCTATGGACCAGCTCAACGTGCTCCCCCCCTCCATCGAGCCGCACGCGTCGGGTCATATCATAGAGCAGATCGAGTACATCAAGCGTATACTCGACGCCGGCTACGCTTACGAGAGCGAGGGTTCGGTTTACTTCGACGTGCCGGGCTACAACCGCGACCACGATTACGGCAAGCTCTCCGGACGCAATATCGAGGAACTGCTCGCCACAACCCGCGAGCTCGACGGACAGAGCGAGAAGCGCAATCCCGCCGACTTCGCGCTCTGGAAGAAAGCCGCTCCCGAGCACATCATGCACTGGCCGTCGCCCTGGAGCGAGGGTTTCCCCGGATGGCACCTCGAGTGCAGTGTGATGAGTGAGAAATACCTCGGCGACAAGTTCGACATACATGGCGGCGGCATGGATCTCAAGTTCCCTCACCATGAGTGCGAGATAGCACAGTCTGTAGCCCACAACGGATGCGACGCCGTGCACTACTGGATGCACAACAATATGATCACCATCAACGGTCAGAAAATGGGCAAGTCGCTCGGCAACTTCATCACGCTCGATGAGTTCTTCGCCGGCAGCCACCCGCTCCTGGAGCAGGCATACTCGCCGATGACCGTGCGCTTCTTCATCCTTCAGGCTCACTACCGCGGTACGGTCGACTTCAGCAACGAGGCGCTGCAGGCGTCCGAGAAGGCGCTGAAGCGTATGCTCGAGGGCTACCGTCGCCTGCAGCAGCTCAAGGCATCCGCAGCCGACTCCGAGCCTATCGATGTGGCGGCAATCGCCGCACGCTGCCGCGAGGCTATGGACGACGATCTCAACACCCCCCGCGTGATCGCCGAGCTCTTCGAGGCTTGCGGCATAATCAACCGCATCAACGACGGCAAGCTCCGGGCATCGCAGGCTACGGTTGATGCGCTTAAGCAGCTGTTCCAGACATATCTTGTCGACATTCTCGGCATACGCCCCGAAGGTGCCGCTTCGCAGGAGGGCAACGCTTCGGCTATGAAGCCCTACGAGGAGGCTATCGATCTGCTCCTGCAGATGCGCGCCGACGCCAAAGCCGCCAAGGACTGGGCTACGAGCGACCGCATCCGTGACCGCATGAATGAGATCGGCTTCGATGTCAAGGACACAAAGGACGGATGGGAATGGTCCGTACGCTGAACGCTTTCCGATAACCACAACTCGTAACCACGCTTTTACCAGACCATGAATACCACTCTCAACCACACCGTCGCATCAGTCGCCGCTATAGCTGCGGCAGCGGCGGGTGTGTCGGCGGCACAGAAAGCTCCGGCGCAGAAACCCAACATCATCTACATCATGTGCGACGATATGGGTTACGGCGACCTCGGATGCTACGGGCAGCCCTACATCAGCACACCCTGCATCGACTCGCTCGCACGCCAGGGGGTGCGATTCACACAGGCATACGCCGGAAGTCCGGTCAGCGCACCCTCGCGCGCCACGCTTATGACAGGGCAGCACTCCGGACACACCGAGGTGCGTGGCAACCGTGAGTACTGGTCACCCAAAGACACGGTGATGTACGGCGACAACATCGATTTCGCCGTCGTGGGGCAGCACCCCTACGATCCCGCCCATAAGATCCTTCCGGAGATAATGAAGGAGAACGGCTACACCACCGGTATGTTCGGCAAATGGGCTGGCGGCTACGAAGGATCCCCCTCCACGCCCGACAAGCGTGGGGTCGATGAGTTCTACGGCTATCTCTGCCAGTTCCAGGCTCATCTCTACTACCCCAACTTCCTCAACCGCTACAGCCGCTCGGCTGGCGACACCGCCACCGTGCGTGTGGTCATGGAGGAGAACATAAAGTATCCCATGTACGGCGACGACTATCTGAAGCGTCCGCAATACTCCGCCGATATGATCCACCGCGAGGCTATGGATTGGCTCGACAAGCAGACCGCTGACAAGCCTTTCTTCGGGCTGCTCACCTACACCCTCCCTCATGCCGAGCTTGTGCAGCCGCGCGACTCGCTGCTCAACGGCTACAAGCGCAAATTCTTCACCGACCGCACATGGGGCGGACAGGAGGGCTCGCGCTACAACGCCACCGTCAATACCCACGCGCAGTTTGCCGCCATGATCACGCGCCTCGACGCCTATGTCGGCGAGATCATGGAGCTTCTCGACCGCAAGGGGCTTGCCGACAATACCATTCTGGTCTTCACCAGCGACAACGGTCCTCATGAGGAGGGCGGCGCCGACCCGGAGTTCTTCGGGCGCGACGGCAAGCTCCGCGGACTCAAGCGCTCATGCCACGAAGGGGGCATACGCGTGCCGTTCATCGTCCGTTGGAACGGTGTCGTGGAGCCTGGACGCGAGAGCGATCACCAGCTGGCGTTCTACGATATCCTCCCCACTTTCGCCGAGATAGCCGGCGACTCGCTCGCCCGGCACATAAATCCCGATCTCCGGGGTGATGGCTTCGACGGCATATCATTCCTCCCCGAGCTGCGCGGTGAGAAGCAGCCAGCCCACGATCATCTCTACTGGGAGTTTGCCGAGACAAATCAGATCGGCGTGCGTCAGGGCGACTGGAAACTCGTGGTGAAGAAAGGCAAACCGGAACTCTATAACCTCGCCGACGACATCCACGAGGATCACGACGTAGCCGCACAGCACCCCGATATCGTGGAGCGTCTTGTCAACGTCGCACGCAGCGAGCACCGCGATTCCCCACTGTTTCCCGTCACTCTCCCCTGATTCTGAAATAACACCCATCCATCACATATCCAAATGGCGAAGAAAGTAGTTGAGACACCGCTCATGAAGCAGTATGCCGAGATGAAACAGAAACATCCCGACGCCGTGCTGCTTTTCCGTGTTGGCGACTTCTACGAGACATTCTCCGAAGATGCCATCACGGCATCGGAAATACTTGGAATCACTCTCACCAAGCGTGCCAACGGCTACGCATCCGACGTTGAGCTTGCCGGATTCCCCCACCATGCGCTCGACACCTACCTCCCCAAACTCGTGCGCGCCGGAAAGCGCGTGGCTATCTGCGAGCAGCTCGAGGATCCGAAGCTCACCAAGAAGCTCGTGAAGCGCGGCATCACTGAGCTTGTCACCCCCGGCGTGTCGATAAACGACAACATACTCGACCACCGCGAGAACAATTTCGTGGCTGCCGTGCATTTCGGCGCCAGTCCGATGGGTGTGGCGTTTCTCGACATCTCCACCGGCGAGTTCCTGACCGCCGAGGGCACCGCCGACTATATCGAGAAGCTGCTCACCTCATTCGCCCCGAAAGAGGTGCTTGTGGAGCGCGACCGTCACCGCGATTTCGAGAAAGCCATGGCGAAGAGCTACCTCATCTCCGACCTCGACGACTGGGTGTTCACCCTCGATGCCGCCACCGACCGTCTGCTCCGCCAGTTCGAGACCGGAAGCCTCAAGGGATTCGGCATACACAACATGAACTCCGCCATAATCGCCGCCGGAGCCATACTGCATTACCTCGACATCACCCAGCACACCCGCACCGGGCACATTTCCGCCATATCGCGCATTGAGGAGGATTCCTACGTGCGCCTCGACAAGTTCACCGTGCGCAATCTCGAGCTGCTCGACACCATGGGAGCCGAGGGACGCTCGCTCATCAACGTAATCGACCGCACCGTCACCCCCATGGGCGCGCGTCTGCTCCGCCGCTGGCTAATATTCCCCCTTAAGGATCCCGCAGCGATCAACCGCCGCCTCGACGTGGTCGAATACTTCTTCAAGCACCCCGACAGCCGCGCCGAGATCAAGGAGTGGCTCGAACAGATCGGCGATCTCGAGCGGTTGATCTCCAAGGTAGGCGTTGGGCGTGTCAATCCCCGCGAGCTTGTGCAGCTGCGCAACGCGCTGACAGCCATAGAGCCTATCCGCCGCATCTGCCGCGCCTCCGACCAGCCGGTGGTGCGTGCCATAGGCGATCAGCTCAACCCCTGCGACGATGCCCGCAAGGCTATAGCGCGCACCATCATCGACGAAGCCCCCATAGCACTCAGCCGCGGGCAGGTCATAAAGCAGGGTGTCGACAAGGAACTCGACGAGCTCCGCCACGTAGCCTACAGCGGCAAGGATTACCTCATGGAGATCCAGGCGCGCGAGAGTGCCGCCACAGGCATACCGAGCCTCAAGATTGGCTACAACAACGTGTTCGGCTACTACATCGAGGTCACCAATACCCACAAGCACAAGGTTCCCCCGGAGTGGGTGCGCAAGCAGACCCTCGTCAACGCCGAGCGCTACATCACCGAGGAGCTGAAAGAGTATGAGGAGAAGATCCTCACCGCACAGGAGAAGATCTCCATCATCGAGACCCGGATCTACAACGAGCTCCTGCTCAAGATAGCCGACTATATACAGGCTATTCAGCTCGACGCCGCGCAGATAGCCCGCCTCGACGTGCTCACCGCCTTCACCCGCGTGGCGATGGAGAACCGCTACAACCGCCCGGTGGTCGACGACTCGCTCGTGATCGACATCGTAGAGGGGCGCCACCCTGTCATAGAGCGGCAGCTCCCGCCCGGCGAGGCATACATCACCAACAGCGTGCACCTCGACAACGAAAGCACCCAGATCATGATGATCACCGGCCCCAACATGTCGGGTAAATCGGCGCTCCTCCGCCAGACAGCGCTCAACGTCCTCATGGCTCAGGCAGGATGCTTCGTAGCCGCCGAGAGCGCACGCATAGGCGTGGTCGACAAGATATTCACACGCGTGGGAGCCAGCGACAACATCTCGCTCGGAGAGTCCACATTCATGGTCGAGATGACCGAGGCGGCATCAATCCTCAACAACATGAGCCCCCGGTCACTCATACTCTTCGACGAGCTCGGGCGCGGCACCTCCACCTACGACGGCATCTCCATCGCATGGGCTATCGTCGAGCATATCCACGACTATGCCGGAATGCACCCCAAGACGCTCTTCGCCACCCACTACCATGAGCTCAACGAGATGGAGCGCAACTTCCCCCGCGTGGCTAACTTCAACGTCTCCGTCAAGGAGATCAACGGCAAGATAGTATTCCTCCGCAAGCTCGCCCCCGGAGGCAGCGAGCACAGCTTCGGCATCCATGTCGCCAAGCTCGCCGGAATGCCGCGCAGCATCGTCGCGCGTGCCTCCAAGGTGCTCGAGCGCCTCGAGGAGTCAAACCGCCGCGAGAACAAGGAGCGCATCGAGCGCACACTCAACGACGTCGCCACAGCCGGCACCGACGGAATGCAGCTCAGCTTCTTCCAGCTCGACGACCCGGTGCTCAGCCAGGTGCGCGACGAGATCCTCGGCACCGACATCAACAACCTCACCCCCGTCGACGCCCTCAACAAACTCAACGACATCAAGAAAATCCTCACCGGACGCTGACCTGACTCATATATACAGTATACAGCGATGTTTACCGAATATACAGAGAGTGAACTTCTGCATGAACTCGTGCGTGGCTCCACTTCGGGGTTCGCCGAGATATGCCGCCGCTACACCCGCCGCCTCTACGCATATTGCCGGCGTTACACACGCTCGGAATGCGACGTCGAGGAGCTTGTGCAGGATATCTTTATGGGGCTCTGGAACTACCGCACCCAGATCGATCCCGCCGGGGCACTTGAGCCGCTGATTCTCGCCATCGCGCGCCGCCGTTGCGTCGATATGGTGCGCGAGACGCTCAATTCACCCATATATGAGGATTATGTCGATTCCCACGGCGACATCGCCGAGGAGGCGGTCGACCACCTCGAGTACGAGGAATACATGGCGCAGCTCGAAGGACTCGTGCGGAAACTCCCCGCACCGCAGCGCCGCGTCGTCGAATTGTCACGTTTTCATCATTTCACCAATCAGGAGATAGCATCCCGCTTAGGCATAAGCGAGAAGACGGTGCGAAACCGGCTCTCGCTCGCGCTGAAACAACTGCGGTCACAGATGGACCGCATCGCCGTCCTCACGACGGTATGCATTGCCTTCGCCATGACCTGACCTATTTACATTACTCATGCCAAAAGATTCAACACTGACACTTACCCAAGTCAAGCTGCTTGTCGACAAGTTCCGCACCAACTCCCTCACCGGCGGGGAGCTGCGCGAGTTGCGCCGTGCGGTATCAGCGATGAGCGACGCGGAGATAGAGCTGATTTTTAGCGATGCCGCAGGTACCGACGCCGTTGAGATCTCACAGACCACCGTCGACCGTATCACCCTCGAGGCTACCCGCCAGGCAATACTCTCCTGCAGGCGCCGCCGCCGGAGCAGGATCCTTGCCGTCGCTGCCGCCATCGCTTTGCCGCTCATCGCCGTAGCGGTCGCATGGCTCTATCTGCGACTCGATGAATACTCCCGGTACGACCGCGTGCTTGCATCGGCAACAGAGATCAGCACATCCGTAGGCGAGAAAGTCGCCGTCCGCCTCCCCGACGGCACCGAAGCGGCTATTGGCTCAGCCTCGCAGCTCAGCTACTATATCAAAGACTTCACCGACAGGCACCGTGTGATCGATGCCGACGGCGAATTGCGGCTTGCCGTCACCCACGATCCCGGTTGTCCGTTCGTCGTCAACTCACCCGGACTCGTAGTGCGGGTGCTCGGCACACGCTTCTCCATGGTGTCGCGCCGAGAGGCTGAATCGGCTATGCTCTATCTCGAGGAGGGATCCGTGCAGATGGAGTCTACCGCCTCGGGCGAGACGGTCACCGTGCGCCCGCAGGAGCTCGCCATACTCAACCGCACCACAGGGCGATTCGAAGTGCGCAGCATGGAGAGCGGCAACGATGCCGCAGCGCTGATGCGGGGCGACATCGCCTTTTCCGACACTCCGCTCTCCGAAGTTCTCGCCAAACTTAGCGAGGTCTATGGTGTGGCGATCACCGTCGATACCGACGTCCGCCTACGCCGCTTCACAGGCTACATCCCCGCCAACGACCGCGAGGAGGCAATCGCCATTATCACAGGCGTTTATCACCTGAAGGCTTTCGAGACACCCGGAGGCATCACCCTGCGCCCTGTCAGCCAGAAGTGAATTTTTTTCACGTCGTTGCCCGCTGACTCCCAGTAAAATACGGTGTAGATAACGTAAAATATGTTATAAAACATAAAAATTTCGGGGGACAACCGCGGCATCTTTACGATTGACTTGATGAACCAATCATCAATTTAATCGCATTTATAATGTCAAGATCTTTCAAAATAGGGCTCATGCTCCTGCTGAGTGTCCTATGGTGTGTCCCGCCGACTATTGCTGCGGAACCCCAGAGAGTTACGGTGAATGTGGAGAATGCCACGCTTCGCCAGCTTTTCAAGCAGATTGAGAAGCAGACCACTTACCATTTCTCATACGACAATGGGGCGGTGGCTGATACCAAGGATGTGACGATCGACCTCGCTTCCCAGCCTGTCGACAAAGTGCTCGACGCCGCGCTGAAAAACAGCGGGCTTCAGTACCGCATCCTCTCCGACAACACTATTGTCATCTCTCAGAAGGAAAAGAAAACCGCAACTGAGCCCGGAGCGATGGTGCGCACCACCGGTACGGTGACCGACGACCAGGGCGAGCCCGTAATCGGAGCCACTGTACGTGTGAAAGGCTCCAATATTGTCGCGATAACCGATGCCGACGGAAAATTCCAGCTCGAGGCTCCCGAAAATGCCGACATCGAGGTGAGCTTCATCGGTTTCGCACCGCAGGTGGTGAGCAACGACGGCGCGCCGCTCGATATCCGTCTCGCCGAAGACAGCAACCTGCTCGATGAGGTGGTTGTCGTGGGCTACGGCACACAGAAAAAGGTGAATGTCGTTGGCTCTATCGCCACTGTCGACAGCAAGCAGCTCGAAGGACGCACCGGAGGAAGCCTCTCCAACATGATCAACGGCTACCTCTCCGGCGTAACCATCACACAGGGATCAGGAAGCCCCGGCTCCGACCAGCCCACCATACGTGTGCGCGGTGTCGGCTCATTCGGTGCTGACCCCTCCCCGCTGATCCTTGTCGACGGACTCCCCGGCAACATGAACGACCTCACACCCGCCGAGGTTGAGAGCATCTCTGTGCTCAAGGATGCCGCATCGGCAGCCATCTACGGATCGCGTGCCGCCAACGGTGTCATCCTCATCACCACGAAAAACGGACGCGAGGGCAAGACACGTGTCACCTACAACGGCACCGTGGGCTGGAGCTCCGCTGTCGATCTCCCCAAGCTCGCTCACTCCTACGAGTATGCCGAATACTACAACATGGCTCTCGGCACCGAAAGCTACACCCCCGAGATGATACAGAAGTTCCGCGACGGATCCGACCCCGACAATTATGCCGACGAGATGTATCTCGAGGATCTTCTCGGATCACACCCCGTGCAGACTAAGCACGAGCTTAGCATCAGCGGCGGCACATCGCGCATCAACTATCAGCTCACCGCTGCATATATGCGCACCAACGGTTTCTTCAAGAACAGCAACTACGACCGTTTCAACGGACGCCTCAACCTCTCGGCGCTCCTCGCCAAGAACTTCAAGATGAACGTCATCCTCAACGGTACGTTCGGCGACCGCCACGAGCCCTCCACACCCGGTGCTCTCGACTCGGGCGGCAACGGTGCATTCGTATCCAACGCGCTACGTTACCCCGGACTTTGGGCTACTTACATGCAGGACGGCTCCGTAGGTCTCGGACCCAAACTGCAGGGCACACCTGTCTCATGGCTCGACTGCGCTTCGTTCTACACCGATGCCATCGACCGCTACAAGGCTCAGATCAACTTCGAGTATGAGCTCATCCCCGGACTCAAGGCTAAGGTCATCGGCGGATACAACTATACATTCCAGCACGTACGCAACTACCGTTCCGACATGACGCTGACCGACGGTCGCGGCACCGGTCCCTCATCGCTCAACGAGAGCTGGTACCGCACCACCTACAAGACATTCCAGGCGCTCCTCGACTATAATGTCGACTTCGGCAAGAACCATATCGGCGCTCTCGTCGGCTACACATGGGAGGACGAAGGTCAGCGCACCATCGGGGCATATCGCAACAACTTCCCCTCCGACGACGTTCCCTACCTCTCCGCAGGAGGTGTCGACGGACAGACCAACAGCGGCGGCGGTTACGACTGGGCTGTGCAGTCGGTCATCGGTCGTCTGAACTACAACTTCGATGAGCGCTACCTGCTCGAAGGCACTTTCCGCTACGACGGATCATCACGCTTCCCCACCGACAGCAAATAC
Source organism: uncultured Muribaculaceae bacterium (assembly GCA_910587425.1). Lineage (GTDB taxonomy): Bacteria > Bacteroidota > Bacteroidia > Bacteroidales > Muribaculaceae > Paramuribaculum. The sequence goes on along the minus strand of CAJUKU010000009.1, from coordinate 13,537 downwards.
GGCTTCTTCCCCTCCGTCGGTGCCGGCTGGCGCATCGCCAACGAGAACTTCTGGAAAGAGACCGAGAGCCTCCGCTTCGTCAACAACCTCAAGCTCAAGGCTTCCTACGGTATCCTCGGTAACAACAACATCGGCAACTACCCCTACCAGAGCGTATATGCCCTCGGATCCAACTACGTGTTCGGAGGTGTCTACACACAGGGTGCCGCAATCACCACCTATGTCGACCCCAACCTCCGCTGGGAGAAGACTCGCACATTTGATTTCGGTATCGAGACCGGTTTCCTCAACAACCGCATCACTTTCAATGCCAGCTACTTCGACCGTCTCACAAAAGATATCCTCTATCAGCCCTCGGCAAGCTTCTCGAGCATATTCGGCCTCGCCGTTTCGCAGGTCAACACCGGTAAGGTGGCAAACCGCGGATGGGAGTTCGAGCTCGGTCACCGCAACCGCATCGGCAACGTCAACTACTTCGTCAATGCCAATTTCTCCATAATCCACAACAAGGTGAAGACTCTCGGCATGGGCAATGTCACACAGCCCAACGGCATGGTCGGCAACGGCTCCAACCTCTTCATCGGCTACCCCATGCAGATGATCTACGGCTACGTGACCGACGGTGTGTTCCTCACCGACGAGGAGGTCGACGACTGGGTTGACCAGAGCGCTATCGCAAAAGGATCAGGCGCAGGCGATATCCGCTATGTCGATCTCGACGGCGACGGAAAAGTCACCACTACCGACCGCACATTCCTCGGATCGCAGATACCCAAATACAACTACGGCATCAGTGCCGGACTCGACTGGAAAGGATTTGACTTCAGCTTCCTCCTCCAGGGTGTCTCCAAAGTAAGCGGAATGCTCTCCACATACGCCGGATTCGCATTCTGGCAGGAAGGCAACATTCAGCGTTGGCAGATGGAGGGTTGCTGGAACGTGCAGCAGAACAACCGCTATCCCGAGTATCCCCGCCTTGAGTCACTCTCAAACGCCGGAAGCCGCAACACCCTCACTTCCGACTTCTGGGTGCGCGACGCATGGTTCGTCAAGGTGCGCAACATACAGCTCGGCTACACTATCCCCACCAAGGTGCTCAGCCCGCTCAAGATCAACAGCGTGCGCGCATACATCACGCTCGACAATCCCTTCAGCTTCAACGGCTATCCCGAAGGATGGGATCCTGAGAAGCGCAGCAACGGCGGATCATACTATCCCACGATGCGCTCCTACACATTCGGTCTCACTGTCAACATCTAAGCATCACTATCGAAATGAAATCATTATATAAAATATCACTCGGTATCGCTCTTGTGGCAGGGATGCAGTCCTGCAATCTCGAGCGCACGCCGCTCACAAGCCTGTCGTCGGAGAATTTCTGGGACAATTCCAAGAATGCCACACTCGCACTGACAGCGATCTACCGCGGATCGATCACAAACGGTCTCGAATACAACGTGAGCGATTTCTGGTCCTACCAGGGACTTCAGTTCATGGACCACATGACCGACAACGCTTTCGACCGCCGCGGCGAGAGCAGCCCGCTCTTCATCTTCTCAAGCGGAAAGCTCCAGAACAACAATGCCCAGCTTGCAAACTACTGGAGCTCGGCATACAGCCGCATCGGGCGCTGCAACCGGTTCCTCGAAGGGATACCCAATATGGCTGACGGACCCGAGAAACTGCGCCTCACGGCTGAGGCTCGTTTCCTCCGTGCCACACAGTACCACTACCTCGCAAGCTATTTCAAGGATGTGCCCCTCGTCACCGAGCCGCTCACCGGTGAGGAAGCAAACAATGTCACCAAGACCCCCCAGGCGCAGATTCTCGAGTGGTGTGCCAAGGAGTTCCGCGAGGCTGCCGCTGATCTGCCCCGCTTCTCGGAGATCACCGGTGCCGAGACCGGACGCGCTTGCCGCCAGGCGGCACTCGCATTCGCCGGACGCACCTACATGCTCATGAACGACTGGGCTAACGGTGCCGAGGTCTACAAGGAGATCATCGACATGGGCGACAACTCCATCCACAGCTCATACTCCGAACTGTTCCTCTCAGGCACAGGCTCGTCAAACCGTGAGAACATATTCTATATCGAGTATCTTGAGAATTTCTTCGGCTGGGGTCACCCTCAGCAGTGCCTCTCCGCTAAGGATGGCGGATGGAGCCTCTCCAACCCCTCCGCTGGCATATTCGAGGAGTATGAGTTTACCGACGGTACCCCCTTCAGCTACGACGATCCCCGCTACAATCCCCATAATCTCGGCGAGAACCGCGACCCGCGTCTCGACTACACGATCTACTACAACGGCGCGATGTTCAAAGGCACCGAGTACCGCATGAGCCCCGACTACTCCGCATCGCTCAAGGAGCGCATCGACTACTCCTCCGAGGCTTCCAAGACCGGATTCATGTGGCGCAAGTTCTACGATGATGCCGCGATCAACGATATCAACAGCTACAGCGTGGTTGTCCCCATCATCCGTTATGCAGAAGTGCTGCTCAGCTACTTCGAGTGCATGCTCGAGGGCGGACAGCCTGTCACACAGAGCCTGCTCGACCAGACTGTGAATGCAGTCCGCGCACGTGCTGATGTCCGTATGCCTGCCGTAACCGTAGGATCGGTCGAGCAGATGCGTGCCGCACTCCGCCATGAGCGCCGCGTCGAGCTCGTCTACGAGGGCATACATTACTGGGATCTTCTCCGCTGGCACACAGCTCATGAGGTGCTTGTCGGCGAGATCTGGGGCGCACCCTATCCTGATTCGGAGCTTTACGAGTCATCGACTATGGTGGTCGATCCTACCGGCAACTGCCGTTGGTACGTCGGACGCCGCGATTTCCGCAATCCGCAGGATTACCAGTGGCCTATTCCGCTGTCGGAGCAGAATATCAACCCCAATCTGCGCGAAAACTGATCGGACGATATGAAAACAGGCACCGGTGGGTGGTTTCGCACATTGCCGGTGCCCGTTTTTTATTAACTTTGCAAAATGTGGGAGATATACTTGTTCTCCCGGTAATTTTCAGCAAAAAAGAAAAGATAAGAGAAGTATCATGAAATCTATTTTCAACCATAGGCTCGCTGCTGCCGCGGTGCTCGCACCTGCGGTCTGTTTCCCCGCTGTGCTCGGGGCTAAGTCGCCCAAGAACAAGCTCGCCGAAAAGGTCAACGACCGTGAGCAGCCCAACGTGATCGTCATCCTCGCCGACGATCTCGGCTACGGCGATCTCGAGTGCTACGGCGCGAAAAATGTCGCCACGCCCAATGTCAACCGCCTCGCCGGCGAAGGCATAAAGTTCACCAACACCCATGCCGTTGCCGCTACGAGCACACCCTCGCGCTATTCGCTCCTCACCGGCGAGTATGCCTGGCGCCGTCCCGGAACCGATGTCGCCCCCGGCAATGCCGGCATGATCATCCGACCGGAGATGTACACCATGGCTGACATGTTCCGCAATTCAGGCTACAGCACGGCGGCTATCGGCAAATGGCACCTCGGACTCGGCGACAAGACCGGCACGCAGGACTGGAACGCTCCGCTTCCCTCGAGCCTCTCCGACATAGGGTTCGACTACCATTATATCATGGCGGCTACAGCCGACCGCGTCCCCTGTGTGTTCATCGAGGACGGCAAGGTGGCTAACTACGACCCGGAGAACCCCATCTATGTCAACTACTACCGCAATTTCGAGGGCGAGCCCACCGGAAAGGATAATCCCGAGCTGCTGTACAACCAGCGTTCATCGCACGGTCATGACATGTCGATCGTCAACGGCATAGGCCGCATCGGCTACATGAAAGGTGGAGGCAAGGCGCTCTGGAAAGACGAGAATATCGCCGACTCCATAACATCGCATGCCATCGATTTCATCCGCAGCAATGCCGACCGTCCTTTCTTCATGTATTTCTGCACCAACGACGTGCACGTGCCCCGTTTCCCTCACGAACGCTTCCGCGGCAAGAACCCCATGGGTGTGCGTGGCGACGCCATTGCCCAGTTCGACTGGTCTGTCGGCGAGATCATGCGCACGCTCGATGAACTCGGTATCGCCGACAATACCCTCGTGATCCTCACCTCCGACAACGGACCGGTGCTCGACGACGGCTATGATGACCAGGCTGAGGAACTGCTCAACGGTCACAGCCCGACAGGCCCGTACCGTGGCAACAAGTACAGCGCATTCGAGGGTGGCACGATGGTGCCCGCGATCGTGCGTTGGCGCAAGGGCATCAAGGGTGGCGTGGAGTCCGACGTCCTCATGTCGCATATCGACTGGATGGCATCGCTCGGTTCGCTCATCGGAGCACGTCTCCCCGAGGGTGCGGCACCCGATAGTCGTGACCGCCTCGGCAACCTCCTCGGCACCGACACCACCGATGTGCCCTGGGTCGTTGAGCTTGCCTCAAACCATACACTCGGTGTACGCACCAAGGACTGGAAATATATCGAGCCCAACGATGGTTCCCCCATGATCACATGGGGACCGAAGATCGAGACCGGCAACGCACCCCTGCCGCAGCTCTACGATATGAAAGCCTCCAAGGGTGAGCGCGACAACGTGGCGCTCCAGAACCCCGCCGTAGTGTTCGAAATGCAGAACATTCTCCGCCGCGTCCGCGCGAAGAAAGGCTACAAATAAGGCGCGGCGCGTTTATCCCGCCCCCGCTGGTAAAACATTGAGTAGTCGTGTGTTTTTTTATGGTAATTCGCTAAAATTAATTCTTACGAGTTGCTTACTTAAGGCAAATAATGATAGGTTAAGGTAATAAAGATAGGTAAAGCGCGATCGCTTCAACACACTTGAATTATCGTAAGTCTTGTATGCGAGGCAGCTGTCCTGGGTTGGACGGCTGCCTTGCCTGTAGTATGGCGGCTGTTGTACCCGGATGAGCCGTTATGACGGCATCCTCAATGTGGTGTTTCGCATGGGTGGCGCGCTGTGCTGCCCTAACTTTGTGGAAAAAGTTATGGCTATGGATATGACGGAAGCGGTTGCTGTGCCGACGGATCACATTGTTCTAATGGTTGTTAAAATATTTGCAGCATTGTGAAATCCACATTAATTTTACCGCCAAAATACAGAAGTGTGAGCCACGTGTTAGCCAAGATAGGAGAAAAAATTTCACCCCCCCCAATAACATATTGATAACCAACGGCATAGTGCCGTTGAGCGCATTTCTGCACCCCTTGCCATTTTATCACCCTGAAGCGCGGTCTCCACAGCGGGAGCTACCGCCGCATTCTCGTGTCCCTACTCGGCGGACGCGCTTTCTCTCGTGCCCCGCAATACACCATACGATATTAACCAATCAATGAGCAACAGCCTATGAAAAGACTCTACTCACTGCTCCTCTCGGCAATCCTCGCCCTGACGGCTATCGCCGCCGACGATATTATTATTGATGAACTCCAGTACTCTGTCAATCCTGATGGAGAGACATGTACACTGGTCTATGCGCAGGAACCAATTATCTACGATCTCGTCATCCCGGAAACGATAACGGCTCCAGACGGAAAGACATATACCGTTACCGCTATCGGTGACCGTGTGTTCAGCATGTATTTGCCTTCTGTGGTTATCCCCAATACTGTGACAGAAATCGGAGAGTACGCGTTCAGTGGTACTGAGCTTCCATACTTGGAACTCCCGGCATCGGTCACTAAAATAGGCAGATATGCGTTCAGCAATTGTAAATCACTGAAAGAATTCATAATCCTCGGGTCTGTGGATGAACTTGCGGAGGGTATTTTCCAGGGCTGCAGTAGTCTGACGGCGGTAACTCTGCCTGATGTCAATACAATCGGAAATTTCGCTTTCAGTGGCTGTTCAAACCTTACCGCCATAGATATTCCTAATTCCGTGACGGCTATCGGCATTCAAGCTTTCAGTGACTGTGCAAGCCTGACCGCCATAGAGATCCCTGCTTCCGTGACAGAAATCGGCATAGATGCTTTCACAAATACCGGTCTCACCTCCGTGACCGTCCCCGAATCTGTAAGAACGATTGGCGATGGCGCATTCCGTTTTATAGAGAACCTGGAGACCGTCACAATCCTCGCGCCTTTGGAAAAAATAGGAGAGAGTATGTTCTATGGATGCACGAAGCTGAGTTCCGTGACCCTGCCGGAGACAGTGAAAGAAATCGGAGAAGCTGCTTTCCGTAACTGTGCAAACCTGACCTCTATAAGCCTCGCCGCATCTTTGGAAACGATTGGCAGTGACGCATTCAGCAATTGCTCAGCTTTGAGTTCTGTCACCTTTAATGGTTCAGAAATAGAAGTTGGAGGAAATGCTTTTGGCGGTTGCCCTATTGCCACTGTCACAGTCTACGCAACCAGTCCCTATCCAATTAGGATCGCAGGCAATGCTTTTTTTCCCGAAATCTTCACCGCCGACCCCAAGCCAAGGCTTATAGTGCCCGCCGGATGCGCGGTGGCTTATAAATCTGATGGCTTCTGGAACCGGTTCGCCATTGAAGAGATCGGCATGACAATCGACCGGAAAGAGATCACGGTATTCCCCGGCGACAAGGCGACGCTCACGCTCACCGTCACCCCTACCGATGTAGAACTGGTGCCGCAGAAGCTCGAATGGGTATCCGACGATACCGACATCGCCACCGTCGATGAGAATGGTGTCGTCACTGCAGTAGCCCCCGGCACCGCAAACATCATCGCACGCGCCACCTACGGCACCGAGCTCACGGCAGAATGCAAGGTGACCGTTGAGCCTCGCCCCGTCACTGGCATAGCGCTTGCCCCCGGCGACGAACGCGTGGAGCTTACCCCCGGCGCCACAAAGACCCTCAGCGTCATCATCAACCCCGCCGATGCCACCGACAAGACCGTTGAATGGACCTCAAGCGACACAGATGTTGCTACGGTCGACGCCGACGGCACCGTCACCGCCGTAGCCCCCGGTGCCGCGATCGTCACCGCAAAATCCACCGACGGCGGATTCGAGGCTGTCAGCCTCGTGATCGTCAACCCCGTGGGTGCCGACGGTATAGAGATTGAATGCACGCAGCCTGTCATGAACATAGGCGACAAGCAGCAGCTCCGGGTTACCTTTATCTCCGACACCGAGCCTACCGACAAAAGCATCAGCTGGATGTCGAGCGACGAGAAGGTGGCAAAAGTCGACGCCCTCGGCGAAGTAACCGCCGTAGCCCCCGGCACCGCCACCATCATCGCCACCACAGCCGACGGCTTCACCGCCGCAGTCCGTATCACGGTCAGCGCCCCTGAGATCGCCGTCGCAGCCGTGACGCTCGACCGCACTGCGGCTGAGGTCGTCGAGGGGAGGATGATACGCTTGACAGCCACCGTCACCCCTGCCGGCGCCACCGCGTCATCAGTCAAGTGGACCTCGTCTGATCCTTCGGTAGCTACCGTCGACGCCTACGGCATCGTGGAGGGGATCAAGGTGGGTACCGCCACTATCACAGCCGAGGCAGGCGGAAAGAGTGCATCATGCACCGTCACCGTCTTAGCTGCGGCAGTCCCCGTGGAATCCGTCGAGATCGCTGCTGATCTGGAGATGACCGTTGGCGAGCAGCGCACCCTTACCGCTGTTGTAAAGCCCGCCGATGCCACCGACAAATCGCTCGATTGGGTGTCAGGCGATGAGACAATAGCCACTGTCGACGCTCATGGCAACGTCACCGCCCTCAAGGCTGGCACCGTATTCATCACCGCCGTGGCACACAACTCCACCTTCGCCACCTGCCGCATCACCGTCACGGATAACCCTAATAACCCTACCGACCCTAATGACCCTAAAGACCCTACTGACCCCACCGACCCTGACGATCCCACCGACGCCATCGGTGCCATCAATGCCGACACCGGCGTGAGCGTCGCCGTAGCCGACGGCGCCATCATCGTCAGCGCCCCCGAAGGCACCGCAGTTGAGGTCTACAGTATCACAGGCGCACTCGTTCACACCACCCGCGAGCACCGCATCGACGCCCTGCCGCGCGGCATCTACATCCTCCGCATCGCCACCCGCACCTTCAAGGTAGCGATATAACTGATTCTTGTGCGGAATCCCATCACCTTGTCCCACCTTATTACGATATTAACCAATCAATGAGCAACAGCCTATGAAAAGACTCTACTCACTGCTTCTCTCGGCAATTCTCGCCCTCACGGCTATCGCCGCCGATCAGATTACTTACGGCGAGCTTGTGTACACTATCAATCCTGACGGAGAGACATGTATAGTCGCCAATCCGAGAGACCCTGTTACCTTCCCTCTCGTCATTCCGGAAACGATAGAGGATCGAGACGGAAAGACATACACCGTGACCGCGATCGGTGACAATGCGTTCGATCGTCAACATGTACTTTCTGTAGTGATACCCAATACTGTGACAGAAATCGGAGAGTACGCGTTCCGTGGTGATCGGATGACATCCTTGGAAATCCCGGAATCGGTCACTAAAATAGGCAGATATGCGTTCAACGACTGTCAATTACTGACGGAAGTCAAAATCCTTGGATCTTTGACCGAACTTGCGGAGGGTATTTTCCAGGGCTGCACCAGTCTGATGTCGGTAACTCTGCCTGATGTCACTACAATCGGAGATGCCGCTTTCAATGGCTGTTCAAGTCTGACCTCCATAGATATTTCCAATTCAGTTACAGCGATCGGCAAGAATGCGTTCTCCAACTGTTCAAGCCTGACCGCTATAAATCTCCCCGCATCTTTGATAACGATTGGCGACGGATCTTTCAATGGCTGTCGCAGACTGGCTTCAGTAAATTTTCCGGAGAATCTCACAACAATCGGTGAGATGGCATTCTGCAATAGTGATCTGGCTTCCATCGACCTCCCCGCATCTGTCACAACAATCGGCAAGATTGCGTTCCGTGGCTGTCAGTCTCTTTCGGAAGTAAAAAGTCTCGGATCTGTGACTGAACTTGAAGAGGGTATTTTCAGTGGATGCACTCACCTGCAGTCGGTATCGCTGAAAAATGTGACTAAAATCGGATATAATGCTTTCAATGACTGTGAAAGTCTGACCTCCATAGAAATTCCCAATTCCGTGACAGAAATCGGTCAGGATGCTTTCATGCTTACCGGTCTCACCTCCGTGACAATCCCCGAATCCGTAACTACGATTGGCAATGGAGCATTCCGTAGCATAGGGAACCTGGAGACCGCTACAATCCTCGCTCCTGTGGAAAAAATAGGGCAGGAAATGTTCGGTGAATGCACGAAGCTGAATTCCGTGACCCTGCCGGAGACGGTGACAGAAATCGGAGAGTACACGTTCTACAACTGCTCAAGCCTGACCTCTATAAACCTCCCCGCATCTTTGGAAACAATTGGTCTGGAATCTTTCGAAAACTGTACCGGTCTGAAGTCCATAGCTTTCCCGGAGACTCTAAAAAAGATTGATAACACCGCATTTCTCGGCTGCTCAAGCCTGACTACTATTGCTTTTACCGGCTCCGAATTTGAACTTGCCGACGGTGTTTTCTACGATTGCCCTATTGCCACCGTCACAGTCTACGCCACCGATCCCAGCTCACTTACGCTCGGAAGAGATGTATTCTCCTCCGGTATCTTCACCGCCGACCCCAAGCCAAGGCTTATAGTGCCCGCCGGATGCGCGGCGGCTTATGAAGCAGACGACTTCTGGAAACAGTTCAACATCGAAGAGATCGGCATGACTATCGACCGGATGGAGATCACGGGATTATACCCCGGCGACAAGGCGGAGGCTCTCACCCTCACCGTAACCCCCGCCGGGATCGTTGAGAGGCAGCCCGTATGGGAGTCCGGCGATGAGAGCGTAGCCACCGTCGATGAGAATGGTGTCGTTACCGCCGTAGCTCCCGGCACCGCAACCATCACCGCACGCGCCACCTACGGCACCGTGATCACGGCAGAATGCAAGGTGACCGTTGAGCCTCGCCCCGTCACCGGCATAGCACTTGCCCCCGGCGATGAACGCGTGGAACTTACCCCCTGCGCCACAAAGACCCTCAGCGTCATCTTCACCCCCGCCGATGCCACCGACAAGACCGTTGAATGGACATCAAGCGACGTTGATGTTGCTACGGTCGAAGCCGACGGCACCGTCACCGCTGTAGCCCCCGGTGCCGCGATCGTCACCGCAAGATCCACCGACGGCGGATTCGAGACGCGCAGCCTCGTGATCGTCAACCCCGTGGGTGCCGACGGCATAGAGATTGAATGCACGCAGCCTGTCATGAACATAGGCGACAAGCAGCAGCTCCGGGTTACCTTTATCTCCGACGCCGAGCCCACTGACAAAAGTATCAGCTGGATGTCGGACGACGAGAATGTAGCCCCCGTCAATGAGAGTGGTGTCGTCACCGCCGTAGCCCCCGGCACCGCGACCATCATAGCCACCACAGCCAACGGTTTCACCGCCGCTGTCCGTATCACGGTCAGCGCTCCCGAGATCGCCGTCGAAACCGTCACGCTCGACCGCACTGCGGCTGAGGTCGTCGAGGGGAGGATGATACGCCTGACAGCCACCGTCACCCCCGCCGGCGCCACCGCGTCAGCAGTCAAATGGACCTCGTCAGATCCCTCGGTAGCCACCGTCGACGCCTACGGCATCGTGGAGGGGATCAAGGCGGGCACCGCCACCATCACAGCCGAGGCGGGCGGAAAGAGCACATCCTGCACCGTCACCGTCCTGGCGGCGGCAGTTCCCGTGGAATCCATCGAGATCGCCGCTGATCTGGAGATGACCGTTGGCGAGCAGCGCACCCTCACCGCTGTTGTCAAGCCCGCCGATGCCACCGACAAATCGCTCGACTGGACATCCGGCGACGAGACAATAGCCACGGTCGACGCTCATGGCAACGTCACCGCCCTCAAGGCTGGCACCGTATTCATCACCGCCGTGGCACACAACTCCACCTTCGCCACCTGCCGCATCACCGTCAAGGATAACCCCGCCGACCCTAATGACCCTAAAGACCCCACTGACCCCACTGACCCCACCGACCCTGACGGACCCACCGATGCCATCGGCGGCATCAATGCCGACTCCGGCGTAAGCGTCGCCGTAGTCGACGGCGCCATCATCGTCACCGCCCCCGAAGGCACCATGGTCGAGGTCTACAGCATCACCGGCGCACTCGTGCGCACCACCCGCGAGCACCGCATAGACGCCCTCCCGCGCGGCATCTACATCCTCCGCATCTCCACCCGCACCTTCAAGGTAGTGCTATAACCCTGTACATAACAAAATCCCCCGTTGAACAGCGGTGTGTCAAAATTCATTTGACACACCGCTGTTGTATCCGGATGGGAGGATGAGCCGTTATGGCAGCATCCTAAATGTGGCGTTTCGCATGGGGCGGCGCGGTCTGTCGGCGTAACTTTGTGGAAAAAGTTATGGCTATGAATATGACGGAAACGGTTGCTGTGCCGACGGTCGATATTGTCGCACTGCTGCGCGAGAACGAGCGCCGCAAAGAGGCTATGAAGGTCGATTATGACCCCGAGCGGGGCATAGGATGCTTCGGAGCGCGCCGTGCCGTGGAGCACCCCTTCGGCACATATCTCGTGCCGCGCGCCATGACCGGCGATGCGGAGTATTCCCGCACCATGGCATTCGATGCGTTCGAGCGTCTACGCATACGCTACGATTTCGAGTACTGGGCGTGGCGCGTGGTGAAGATCCGCGACAAGCTGACCGGCGACACCGTGCCGCTCCGCCTGAATGCGGGGCAGCGCAAGATGCTGGCGGTGATGGAGAGCGAGCGCCTGGCGCGCCGTCCGGTGCGCGTCATTCTGCTTAAGGCGCGCCAGTGGGGCGGATCTACTCTCGTGACTCTCTATTTCGCATGGATACAGCTGGTGGTGCGCCGACGCTGGAACATACTCCTCGCGGCACATGTGCTCAACACTGCGGCGCTGCTCCGATCCAACTATGCCGATCTGCTCCGCAATTATCCCGAGGAGCTGTGGCTGGAGGATGTGAAGCCGCGCCTGAAGGGTGTGCCCGGCACGTCGGCGACACGCAGGGTGCCGGGACGCGAGGCTACGCTCGCCATTGGATCCGCCCATGCGCCCGCTTCGTTGCGCGGACTCGACGCATCGATGGCTCACCTGAGCGAGGTGGCTTTCTGGATCGATTCGCCCAAACTGTCGGCTGCCGATACTGTGCGCGCCATGGGTGCGGGAATCCCGCTCGCTCCCGATACCGTGGTGGTGATGGAGAGCACGGCTAACGGCACCGGTAATTTCTTTCATCAGGAGTGGTTGCGCGCCAAGGATGGCAAGAGCGACAAGACTCCCGTTTTTGTGGCGTGGCATGAGATTGACATGAATGCCATGCCGGTGCGCGATCCGCTGAAACTATGGAACACGCTCGACACCTATGAGCAGGGGCTGTGGCGCCGCGGGCTGACGTTGGAGCAGATAGCCTGGTACAAGCTCAAGCGCCGCGAGGTGGGGAAGCATGAGCTGATGATGGCGGAGTATCCGACCGACGATCTTGAGGCGTTCACCAACTCCGACTGTGCGGTGTTTGCCTCCGAGCATGTGGCGGCGTTGCGCGACGGCTGCGAGGAGCCTGCCGAGGTGGGCGAGCTGTGCGGAGCGGCGGCTGTCGGTCCGTCGTCGCTCGTGGGGCTACATTTTGTCGCCGATTCCACCGGTGGCTTGAAAATCTGGCGCCGTCCGCGCGACGGTGCGCTGCCGGGCAGCTATGTCGTGGCGGTCGACGTCGGCGGTCGTTCGGCAGCTGCCGACTGGTCAGTTATAGCGGTACTCGACCGCCACGATCCGCTGCATCCCGAGATCGTGGCGCAGTGGCGCGGACATATCGACCATGATCATCTTGCATGGAAGGCGGCGGGAATAGCCGCTTTCTATGCCAAGGCTCTACTTGTGGTGGAGAGCAACACGCTGGAGACCGAGAGCGCTGGGGCGTCGACATTCATCCTCGAGCAGCTTGCGCGGCATTATCCCCGCCTCTATGCCCGCACCGAGCGCGACAAACGCTCGCCGCATCCCGCACGCCGCTACGGCTTCCATACCAACCGCGCCACAAAGGCTACCATTATGGCTGGGCTGATACAGGCTGTGCGCGACCACTCATATACCGAGCGCGACACTGAGGCGTGCGCGGAGATGTCGACCTACATACAGCTGCCATCCGGCGCATATCGCGCACGCGCATCGTCGCACGACGATGTGCTCATGACCCGTGCCATACTTCTATATGTGGCGCATAGCACCCCTGCGCCTGCAGCATCGGAGTTCGCCCCCGCAGCCGAAAAGCCTGCCGCCGGTGGTGACGGGAAGAAGGATGACAGCGGATGGTGAAAAATATTTTCGAGCCGTACTTGTTTCGCATAGCCTTGATACACTTATATATAGGTTGTGTGCCGGTAGCTGCTGTATTATTCCGGCAGCAAAAAAAGAGCTGAAAATTTTGGAGGTTTGGAAAAAGTGCGTAACTTTGCATCGCTTTAGCAACGGCACGGGCGCTTAGCTCAGCTGGTTCAGAGCGTCTGCCTTACAAGCAGAGGGTCGG
>CAJUKU010000008.1 GCA_910587425.1 uncultured Muribaculaceae bacterium | reverse complement strand
AAGAGCCAACTATCTGATATGACTATATTTGGAGCGTTGGGAACAAGTCCCTCCATCTCCACTTATGGCATCCGACCTAATTCGGACTATACAAGACAAACCTCGGACTATCAGATAGTTCCGAGTTTTTTTAATATATGATCCCCTCCGGTTCAGGACGGAAAAAAGTCTGTAGATCTTTTCGGTTTGTTGGGATATTATCGGTCGGACTCTCCTTTGGACTTGGAGATTTTTCACCTTCAAGTCCAAAGGGCATCTTAATATTCCTTCTATGTTCAATATTTTGCCTATATAAAACCACGTATTCATGCCAGCGGCGTATCAAACAGTTGATAACTAACTAGCCGCCGACAATCTGCATGAGCATTCCAGAATATCACTGCAAGCGTTATGCGGATTTTTCTTAACATGGTTGTTATCTTAGATAAGTTGATGATCGGTTTATGTTTCATATAGACGGTAGACGGTCTACGTCCGTGAGATTTTACGTATTACTCTTGCAGGATTACCGGCTACTATCGTGTCAGCCTCGACATCTTTAGTCACAATGCTTCCGGCACCGACAACAGCATTTTCACCCACAGTAACACCCGGAAGTATCGTCGAGCCGGCTCCAATCCATGCCCTGCGGCATATTCTGACAGGCTTACAGGTTATGATCATACGCTCCTCAAGATCATGATTATTGGAAATCAGCTGAACATTGGCAGCTACCATTGCCTCATCTTCGATCGTGATACCTCCGGCTGACATCATCAGACAGCCTGGCATTATCACAACATTCTTTCCGATTCTGACCTTATGGAATCTCACGCCATTCAATGGAGTGGCGACACGGCTCCCCTCACCCATCGCGGGGAATAACTCGCGCAACAGAGCGTCAAACTCCTCAGTGGCAGGCATCGTATGATTAAGCCTGAACAGAGTCTGCATCTGCCGCCTGGAAAGCTCAGCTTCTTCCGGAGTCGGATGCGCGCAATCTATCCGGATTTCGGGAGCATTCTCACTATGACTTTCCATTCTCATTTCATTTTCTGTATCCACTTTGCCGATGCATTATTGTCGGCACATGAGACCATTGAAAGTGCCGATGCTACAAACGCAATCGCCATGCTGACTATCTTTCTCATCGGTAGTCGGTTTTATATCTGATCCATATTGTCCCGTTATCTATGCGCTCAACGCTTTCCAGCGATAACTTAACCGGCATACGGTTCATGTCCGCTATGCCATCGAAAAGCGCGGTCTGCCCCTTGCGTCCGTCTATACCGGGAGCAAGCAGAAGGCTCACTTCATCAATCAGTCCGGCGGCAAGAAAACCTCCGTTTATGTGTCCGCCGCCGAGAACAGCCATGCGTCTTACTCCGAATTCCGCATACAGTATCTCCATAGCTTTCGGCAAGTCTATTGCATCTCGACCGACACTGATGTATGATATTCCCTGAGTTTTTAGCATCTCGATATATTCCTGCGGCACTTGCTCGCTGACGACACAGACAAGTGGCACACCGTCGATATCAGACGCATTCCAACATAACTTGCCATAGGTGTCGACCGCCACAATATAACTATCGGACTCAACCGCCCGATATACCGATGACGTGCCATGCGGAGTAGGATCATTGGCTACGAACGGCTCTTTGCGGGCATTATAGTGCTCCATAGTCACCCGCCCTTCAAGTGATGTCGGGCAGTCAAGTTTCTTAAGAGTGTCGTAATACTCGTCGCCACTGATTTTGTCAACCATCGCACAGTCAATGCGACCGTCGATTGAGGCAACCATGTGGCAAACTATGTATGGTCTATTCATTTTTGTTTGGGTTTAGAGGTCCGTAAAAATTACTTCTTCACTAATAGGGATCTGAATAGGATGACACAAAATTAGCAAATTTCCGCGCTGCTGTTTTAACCAAAAACACGGATTTTATTACCAACTTTACGGAATTTCATCTTATTATAGTCAATAGCGCCCATCCTATATACGGACAGACGCTATTGTTATTGCTGCAACTTCTGCTTACTAAATTTGCCATGCAGATTCAAGAGGGTTGCCCAAGGAATGAGTGTCAGGCTATACCCGCAGTGCCACTCAGCAATCTTTCTCCCAGAAAACTTCGTCGGCGGCAGCTTTGATATTGTTGAAGCGCGCTGCGGCAAAAAGATAATCACTGAGGCGGTTCATGTAACGCTGCGTGAGCGGATTGACCGGCTCGGTTGCTGCAAGTGCTGTGATTCGCCGTTCAGCCCGTCGGGCTACCGTACGGCATACGTGTGCTTCAGCCGCAGCGACAGTGCCGCCGGGGAGAATGAACTTACGGAACGGCGGAAGGAATGAATCCACCTCATCAATCGCGTGCTCGAGGCGTGAGATGCATTGCTCATCAACCCCAGCCTTAGGCGTAACGTCTGGTTGAGGAGGCGTGGCAAGCGCACTGCCGATATCAAAAAGGCGGTGCTGAACCCAGCGTAGTGTTGAGCGCTCAGCATCGAAATCATCCGACGCCGGGAGCGATGCGACAAGAAGCCCGATGTGTGAGTTGAGTTCATCGACAGTTCCGTATGCCTCAAGTCTCGCCGAGTGTTTCGGCACACGCATGCCACCTACAAGTCCTGTTGTTCCGTCATCGCCGGTAGCGGTATACAGTCTGCTTTTCTTAATATCCATGATTGTATCAGTATGGTTAGTGCGGCAAATTTAGCAAATAACCATCGGAAAAAGTACATGCAATCACCGAAATATTTGGTATTTGGCGGAAAAATCACTACCTTTGCACCCGAAAATCCATACAAACCACATTTTAACAGACATTTTCTAATGGCAACTAAAATCAGATTGCAGCGTCATGGTCGTAAGAACTATGCGTTCTATCCAATCGTTATCGCCGACAGCAGAGCACCACGAGATGGTCGTTTTATCGAGCGCATCGGTTCGTACAATCCTAACACGAACCCCGCTACGGTAACTCTGAACTTCGAGCGGGCTTTGTATTGGGTTAACGTCGGTGCACAGCCCACCGACACCGTTCGCAACATCCTCTCACAGGAGGGCGTTCTCTTGATGAAACACCTTCAGGGTGGCGTTAAGAAAGGCGCTTTCGATGAGGCTGAGGCTCAGCGCCGTTTTGATGCCTGGAAGGCTGAGAAGCAGGCTGCTGTCGACGCACAGCGCACATCGATGGCTGACAAGCGCGAGCTTGCCGCCAAGGAGCGTCTTGCAGAAGAGCAGGCTAAGAACAAAGCCAAGGCAGAGATCGTAGCCAAGAAAAAGGCAGAGATCGCAGCCGCAAAGGCTGAGGCTGAGGCAGCAGCTGCCGCCGCAGAGGCACCTGCAGCTGAGGAGGAAGCAGCAGCTGAAACAGCTGAGGCTCCTGCAGCAGAGTAAGAGCCGCATACGCGACGCTACCCCGCCAGCAAACAACACAGTGACCGTGAGCAGACCTATGCCCGCGGTCACTTTCTTTTAGAATCCGACATGGAGCCGACGTCTCGGTAATAATGCTTAACTTTGCGGCTAAAATCACAGTGACAGACATGAACAATATATTGCTTCAACTCTTCACGACATTTCTCAAGATAGGCGCGTTCACCTTCGGCGGAGGGTGGGCTATGATATCAATCATAGAGAAAGAGATTGTCGACAAGCACCATTGGCTTGACCGTGAGGAATTTCTCGACCAGCTTGCTGTGGCACAATCGCTGCCGGGCATTCTGGCTGTGAACATATCGGTAGCTGTCGGCGACCGTCTCAGAGGCACACGCGGAAGCATCTGCGCCGCATTGGGAACAATAATGCCTTCTTTCCTCATAATACTCGCAATAGCGATATTCCTCACACCCGACCTGATAAAGAACAACGCCACACTCGACGCCATTTTCCGAGGCATACGTCCGGCGGTTGTAGCCCTGATCATAGCTCCCGTGATCTCTGCGGCTAAAGCGGCAAAACTCAACCGCTATACATTCCTGATACCGGTCGCAGCAGCGGCCCTGATATGGAGTAAACTTCCGGTTGTCTCAAGCCCGATACTATGGATCGTGCTCGGGGGTATAGGCGGATACATCTGGTTCACGCGCAATGCCATGCGCAATAAAATGCAATCGAAATGATCTACCTGAAACTGATTTGGGCATATCTTAAGATTGGTCTGTTCGGATTTGGCGGCGGATATGCCATGCTTGCACTGATTGAACGCGAGATTGTAGGTCCAGGTTGGATCACAAGCCAGATGTTCACAGATATCGTCGCAATCTCACAGATGACTCCCGGACCGATAGGTATAAACTCGGCGACATATATCGGCTATGTGGCTCCGGGTGTCTACTCCGAGGCTTTCTCTTCGCCGGTATTCGGGATCCTCGGATCACTGCTGTGCACTCTGGTGGTTGTCGTGCCGTCGTTCATACTTACTGTATATACAAGCCACTTCATAACCCGCCATAAGGAGAGCGCGCTTGTCAAAGGTGTGTTCGCCGGTCTTCGCCCGGTAGTGGTCGGACTTATTGCTTCGGCGGCGCTGCTGCTCATGAACAGCGCCAATTTCGGTGAAGAGACCGCAGAGGTGTTGAAATCGGTGGCTATATGCGGAGGGGCTTTCGCACTCGTTTATTTTGCAAAGCTTCATCCCATAATAGTCATACTTATTGCCGGACTTGCGGGCTTCCTGCTGTATATGCCTTTCTGATGGAGGGACTTGCTATCTTCCCACGCGCAACGCTCGGTAATGGTCCGAACGCTTTTGACTGGTGGCGATGCGCCGCAGCCGCCCATGGCATAAACCTACGGGTTGCCTTCATTGAAGATATAGCGACTGGTGTCAGCGGAAGAAATATGTCGCTGTACATCGCAGGGGAGCAGACTCCGACACCAGACATAACCATAATGCGCGGATACGACATGGCTCTGAGCCGCCAACTCGAACTGATGGGGAGCCGTGTGGTCAACAGCACCGACAGCATGTTGACGTCGCACGATAAGATGCTGACACACCTCAGACTCACACAATCAGGCATATCCACCCCCGCGACCTTTCTTGTCGACCGCTCATGCACATACGACACCGCGAAAGCACTTGTCGGTGACAGTAGATTTGTCGTGAAACAGACCGATGGCTCACGCGGCATAAACGTATCTCTCGTTAGCGATCACAGTGAATTTGTCTCTGCAGCCGAAAGCTGTGGCAGAAATATGCTTGTGCAGAGATATGTGGAATCCAGCCACGGACGCGACATGCGCGTATGGGTGATTGGAGGATCTGTAGTATGTGCGGTCATACGCAATTCCATAGACAACCGGTTTGTCTCCAATTACTCGCAAGGAGGCAACGCAACACTATGCACTCCCCCGCCCGAGGCTGCCGCACTTGCCATCGCCGCAACCGAGGCTATAGGTCTGTTTTTTGCCGGGGTCGACCTGCTTTTCGACGGCGACGGATATACAGTCTGCGAGGTGAACGGCAACGCCGGCTTCCGCTCTGCCGTTGCCTGCGGAGCGCCTGATATTATCGACTTTTTCTTTACAAAACTATGCCATATTCCCAACAACGTTACGAGCGTGCTCTCGAAATAATCAACAACGGTTTCGCCGCATTCCATAAAGTAGGTGCCAAAGCCTACGATCCCTCGCTTGACACATCCCGAATGCTCGATGACGCATTCGGGCAGCCATCCGGGAAATTCCGCTCAATACATATTGCGGGCACAAACGGCAAGGGTTCGACCGCGCACACACTTGCGGCAATACTAAGCTCCGCAGGATTCCGGACCGGGTTGTACACCTCGCCTCATATTGTGGACTTCCGTGAACGCATACGTATTGACTGTGAGATGATAACCAAAGATGCAGTCGCCGACTTTATAGAGCGTTGGAATGGTCTGGATCTTTCAGTGCATGCGTCGTTTTTCGAGATGGTAACCTGCATGGCATTCGATTACTTTGCTCGATGTGGTGTCGATGTCGCAGTTATAGAGACCGGTCTCGGTGGACGTCTTGACAGCACCAATATAATCACACCTGAGTTATCGGTGATCACCAACATCTCGCTCGACCACACAGCGATATTGGGCAACGATCTCCAATCCATAGCTCGCGAGAAGGCAGGGATTATAAAACATGGAGTGCCGGTGGTAATTGGCGAGGCGGAAGGGGAAGTTGCCCAAGTATTCAGTGAAACCGCCCGAAATACCGGATCGACAATACGTTTTGCCGACCGCGAGAATCAGATAATTTCCACGACAGAAATGCCGGACGGCACGCAGCGATACCTCACCAGGAATTTCGGTATTATCGATGCTCAACTTAGCGGGGAATGCCAGACACGAAATGCCGCGACAATACTCACTGCAATAGACACCTTGCGCCAGCGTGGATTTTCGATACCCACGGAAGCGGTCATCAATGGATTTGCTGACGTATGCACGTCGACCGGTCTGATGGGTCGTTGGAGCCGGCTGTCGGCTCCCGGCGTATCACCGGTGGTAATCGCTGACACCGGGCATAATCCGGGAGGATGGAAATACCTTGCCGGGAGACTTGCCGCTATTCCGGGTCCAAAAGAACTCGTGATCGGCTTCGTAGCCGACAAGGATGTTGCTACAGTCCTGAGGATGATAGCTTCGATACCTGAATGCAGATTCCACGCTACCGCTCCATCCAACGAGCGCGCCATGCCGGCGGCTAAACTTGCCATAGAGGCTGAAAACGTCGGAATCAACGTGGCTGATGTCAGCGATGATGTCATGACTTCCTACAGAAAAGCTATAGCAGCCGCGGCACCTGACGCCACTGTGTTTGTCGGTGGGTCAACCTTTGTTGTAGCCGACCTCATGCAGGAGCTATCCGCGTTATAAAACTATCCGCATTATAAAAAAGAGGAGGCTGCCCCGGATATAAACCGGAACAGCCTCCCCGCTGTATCGTCATTGTGCTGCGATCAGCGCACTGCTATGGTCTCGATCTCGACAAGCACCTGCTTCGGGAGCTCGCGTACAGCCACAGCTGAGCGTGCGGGATAGGGTGCGGTGAACTCCTTGCCGTAAACCTCGTTCATAGGCACGAAGAGGCTCATATCAGCGAGGAATACTGTGGTCTTTACCACGTTGTCAATGGTCAGTCCTGCTTCTGCGAGTATAGCCTTGATGTTGGCGATGCTCTGAGCGGTCTGGGCGGCAATTCCTTCGGGCACCTCGCCGGTAGCGGGATTTACAGGAATCTGACCTGAGATGAACACCATGTTGCCGAGGTCGATAGCCTGGCTGTAGGGACCGATAGCTGCGGGAGCTGCGGTCGTTGCAATCTGTTTTTTCATACTTTTATATTTAGGGATATGATATTTGTCTCATCAGCCACGTGTATCATAGCCGATGAAATTTCATCGGTAACTTTGCGCACAGCGGCGAATTCATCCTCAAAACCGGGTATGAATCCGCTCGAACCCTCCTGCTGCAGACGGCGCACCACCTCACCGACCGTAAGGTTGGCAACATCGATACCCGGCTGCAAAGGATGCTCAAGAAATTCTGCCTTTGCCTGTATGAAATTGAGCAATCCTATACGCTTCAACTCAAGCACGACATCTCTTGCCAGACTGACCGGAATTCCATACAGGCGTGAGAGGGTATTGACTGTGATAGGACTCTTACCCTGGGTGAAACGCTTGGCGATTATAGCCATGACAGCTATCGTGACCTCACGCCGGTATATCCTCGAGATATCAGCGACATCACGGTAAAAACTGAACTGACCGGCGTTTTGCGAGGCATAGCATAGTGTCGCGCCTATCAGAGTGAAGAGCCATACAAGCTGTAGCCATATCAGCATGAGGGGGAGGAAAGAGAAACTGCCGTAGATGGCATTGTATTTAGTGACGTACATCTGTCCGGTCACAAAAATCCATTGAAGCACCTGAAATGCAAGTGCTACAAAAGCGCCGGCGACTATAGCGTTGCCAAACCTCACCTTGGCATTAGGTATCATCATATATGCCCCGGTAAAGAAGAGGGCGGTAAAGACGTAGCTCGCGGCATCGAGCGCCCAGTTCACAGCCGGGCGCAGAAAGTCGACATCTATTATGCTCTGCAATGTGGAGGACATGAGAAGCGACAGACCCGCCGAACAGATCATCAGTATGGGAAGAATGAGGAATATGGCGAGATAATCTGTAATCTTGCGCCAGTAGGTGCGTCCAGTGCTGGCACGCCATATATCATTGAAAGTATCCTCAACGCTGCTCAGAAGAGACAGTAACGTCCAGAGCAGGAAGACAATACCGACACCTACGAACAGCCCTTCCGAAGCCTGTGCGAGATATGAATCAACAAATCCGAAAGCTGCGTGGAGGGCTTTCTGCTGCGACGGCAGATAATCGAGAAGTTCCTTCTGCAGAATATTCTGGAACCCGAATCCACGCCCGATAGCGAAAATCAATGCAAGCGCAGGGACGATAGCAAGGAGCATCCTGTATGTGAGGGCACACGCCTTGGATTGCAGATCACGGTCAAGGAAACCACGCACGGTAAGATTGACAATCTTCACCAGACGCACACGCCAGTTATCGTCCGTATCACGCCATACACCTGTCACGCAATACTCGTAGGCGGCTTTACCACGCTCCACGAGACGCATGATCCGGCCACGCAGTGTGGTGGATTGATCAGGCTCCTGATCCGGTTTCATCTGATCTGAAACACTCTCGTCGATATCTGTCACATCTTTCATCAGGCGAATGCTATAAACAGGTCAATCCTCGCGGTAGATCTTAGCCCCGAGTGCGTTGAGTCGTTTGTCGATATCCTCATAACCTCGGTCGATCTGCGATATGTTGCCGATCTCGCTCACACCCTTTGCCGACATCGCCGCAAGCAGCATGGCAATTCCTGCACGTATGTCGGGCGAAAGCATCTTGTTGGCTCGCAGCGGGAAACGGTTGTCGAGTCCTATCACCACAGCTCTGTGCGGGTCGCAAAGCATTATCTGCGCACCCATATCGATCAGACGGTCGACAAAGAACAGGCGGCTCTCGAACATCTTCTGATGTATGAGCACACTCCCCTGGCATTGTGTGGCGAGCACAAGCATCACCGACAACAGGTCTGGAGTCAGCCCTGGCCATGGAGCATCAGCGATTGTCAGGATTGATCCGTCGAGCGCGGTCTCGATCTGATAGCTTTCCTGCGCTGGAACATATATATCGTCACCACGGCGCTCAAGCTTGACACCCATGCGCCTGAACGAGTCTGGGATTATACCGAGATTATCGTATGATACATTTTTTATCGTTATCTCACTGCGGTTGAGTGCAGCCATGCCTATGAAACTTCCCACCTCGATCATATCGGGAAGAATGCGGTGTGTGGTGCCATGCAGCGATGGCTGTCCATGGATTGTTATGAGATTTGATCCGAGCCCATCTATCTTCAATCCCATTCCCACCAGCATCCTGCATAATTGCTGCACATAAGGCTCGCATGCGGCGTTATATATGGTAGTGTCGCCATGTGCGAGTGCCGCAGCCATTATTATGTTGGCTGTACCGGTCACCGACGCTTCATCGAGCAACATATAGCTGCCGTGCAGCCCTCCGTCGGGTGCCGTCAGGCGATAGGCGCGCATGTGGCTATCATATTCCAGACTCGCGCCGAGCTTCATGAGTCCGAAGATATGCGTGTCTACTTTCCGTCTGCCGATCTTGTCACCGCCCGGCTTTGCGAAGTAAGCGGCTCCGAAGCGAGCTAACAGCGGTCCGACAACAAGCACCGAGCCTCTGAACGACGCGCAGAGCTTCACGAACTCCTCGCTCGCCACATACTCGCGGTTGACGTCATCAGCCCTGAATGTATATGAACCCGGAGCGCGACGTGACACCTTCACCCCCATCCCCTCAAGTAGAGCTATGAGGTTACGTACGTCGAGAATCTCAGGGACATTGTCGATCATCACCTCATCTGAGGTGAGCAGTACGGCACTAATGACCTGCAACGCCTCATTCTTGGCGCCCTGCGGCTCTATGGTTCCTGAAAGCCTGTTGCCTCCTTCTATTATAAACTTGCTCACTTTGGTATATTTTTTGGGGGGGTGGGTAAATAATCTAATTTTGAAACGAGAATCCTATGCTATATGTTCGACTTCCGGCGACAGGTGTATTCCGAATCGTTCGCTCACACTCGATATGACACGATTCTCAAGTTCTACGATATCATCAGGTGAGGCACCGCCGAGATTGACGAGGATGAGCGGCTGTTTGTGCCATACTCCGGCATTGCCCAGCTGCTTCCCTTTCCAGCCACAGCGCTCTATCAGCCATGCCGCAGGGATCTTGACCATAGAATCCGGCAACATATAGTGGGGCACGCGCGTATCCTCACCCCACTCCTGCAGGGCAAGATTCTGAATGCGTATAAATTCTTCTTCCGCCACAACCGGGTTCTTGAAGAAACTTCCCGCGCTTCCCACTTCAGGAAGCGGCGGCAGCTTTTCGGCACGTATTTCCCTCACCGCATCACGCACAGCCTGGGGCGTAGCGGCAGTATCACCGAGACGCTCACGCAGATTACCATAATCTATCCGCGGCACGGCGCTTCCTGATAGACGGAAAGTGACTGCGACAACCACGAAGCGGTTCGGTTCATTTTTGAACAACGATTCACGATATCCGTATGCGCAATCAGCTGCCGGCAATACGGTTACGCGACGTGTATGTGTGTCGATACAGCGCACGGATTCAATAACATCCTTAGCCTCGACGCCATAAGCTCCGATATTCTGCACCGCTGCGGCTCCAACCTGCCCCGGTATATCGGTCAGGTTTTCGAGACCGCTGCGATTGGCAGCTGCCGTGTGTGCCACAAGATCATCAAAGTGCATGCCGGAACCGGCGGTTATCAGCATATCGCGTCCATCCATTTCGACATCCATTCCCATTATACGGGAATGAAGCAAAGAGCCGGTATAATCACCGGTGAAGAGCAGGTTACTCCCCTCACCTATACATTTTGCGCGTCCGGCTGACAATTCATCTACAAACTGCCACACGTCGGACTCCGAGGTGTATTCCACCCATCTCCGGCATGTAACATCCATTGCGAATGTATTGTTATGCCGTATATTGAAATCTTCGGCTACAGTAACCATCAGTCAGCTGCAGTTGAATCGTTACTGAAAGTACGTGCCATCTGACTCCGCGCTATATCGAGCCGTCGCTCAAGCATCTGTTTCCTCATCTGGGCGGAACGGAGTGCGGCGAATGAACGCGAGGCACCATAGACTTCCGCAAGAGCACGAGCCTGCGGCTCAGCAAGTTTTGCTGAATGGGGCTTCGCACCGTTCCAACGTGCAGTAATCGGGCGACCAAGGTTTATGCTGGCGAAATGTCCAAGCGTGTCGCATTCCAACGGCATGAATGTAATGATTTCCACCCCGCGCGAACGGTCATTACGTTCACCGTCGCAAGCGACATCAGGTGTAGTTGCCTCCAAGCCTTCGGTGGTAAGTGTGACTGATGTGCTCTGCGTGCCTTTCGGTGCACTGCTGACCACGCTGAATACTCCATCGGTAGACATTCTGGCATACAGTCCAGTAGCCTCAGCGGGGACTTTGCCCTTTATCTGCCGGGATGTATAATATCCCTCAAAAGCATCCGGCACAAATTCAAGCACATCACGCAATGAGTCTGTGCTCAATGTCAGCACGGCGATCAGACTGTCAGCCGAGGTCAGCTCGCGCAATGTCAGCCGCTCAATCACCTGCGGACGGAGATGCATAGCCTGACGCCGTATCTCGACTTGCGCCGGATAGCGTGCGTCGAGCGTATCAAGCGTGGCAAGCGCCGAGTTATAATTATCTGCAGTGAACTCCGCACGTGCCTGTTCGAGCAATCCTGCGGCAGCATCTTTATCCTTGTCGCCGCAAGATGCCAGCAAAGTGGCAGCTAACGCCGCTACAATGTATTTAGAGATTACGTTGCACATCTTTAACTCCTTTTACGGTTCGTATTTTCTTTATCAGGTTTGTCAACGACGCCACATCGGCGACACCGACCGTCAGATGTCCACTGAACATGCCGTCGTGCGAATCGATGGCTATGCTGCGCAGTGTTGCCGTAGACTCCTTGTTTATTATGGATGTTATGTTGGTGATTATACCTATATCATCATGACCTACTACATGGAGAGTCGCCGCGAACTGATTGCCCGACCGACCCGACCAACGGGTATTGATCACACGGTAAGGATAGCGCGAGCGGATATTAGCTGCGTTCGGGCAGTCACAGCGGTGTATCTTTATGACACCTTCGGACGATACGAATCCGAACACGCGGTCGCCATAAATCGGATTGCAACAACGCGACATGCGGTAGTTGACACCTTTGATGTTGTCACCGATCACAAGGACATCGTCCGATGCGGTTTCTTCCGTGACCGCAGGCATTATGAACTCGTCTGCCGAACGGACTTCCTGTGGCTCGGCGTCACGGCGCTCAAGTTCCTCATGCGTGGCTATCACCTGAGCAGGATCAAGCCTTTCGGCTGCGATCTCGTTGTAGAATTCAGTCACGGTCTTGAAGCCGAGTTTCTTTATGACACGCATCAGAGCCGCCTCATCAATCTCTACCTTACGGTTCTTGCACCGCCGCTGCAGCAGCTCACGCCCGAGTTCTGCCGCGCGGCTGTCGCGCTCCTTAAGGCTCTGGCGGATCTTGGAGCGCGCCTTTGATGTTGTCACAAAACTTAGCCAGTCAGCTTTTGGAGCCTGGTTGGCTGAGGTCATTATCTCAACTGTGTCACCGCTCTGCAGACGATGGTTTATACGGCGCGTGCGTCCGTTGACTTTTGCACCGGTGCAGGTGCATCCGATCTTCGAATGTATGTTGAATGCGAAATCCAGGACTGTAGCCCCAAGCGGAAGCCGGAACAGATCGCCTTTCGGGGTGAACACAAACACCTCCTTGCTGTAGACATCCGTCTTGAACTCCTTCATCAGTTCAATCGGTCCACTCTCGGCTCCCTCAAGGATCTCGCGCACATGGTTGATCCATGTGTCAAGATTATTCTCGCTCTTTATACCTTTGTATTTCCAGTGAGCTGCGACACCTTTCTCTGCGATCTCGTCCATTCGGCGCGAGCGGATCTGTACCTCGACCCATCTTCCGTCAGGTCCCTGCACGGTTATGTGAAGTGATTCATAACCATTGCTCTTCGGAATACTCAGCCAGTCTTTCAAGCGCGCGGGATTAGGCTGATACATGTCGGTCACAATGGAGTAGACAAGCCAGCACTCACTGCGCTCACGCTCGGGCGGCACATCGAGTATCACACGTATGGCAAAGAGGTCGTAGATATGTTCAAGATCGTTGTTCTGCTTCTGAATTTTGTTCCATATAGAGGATATGGATTTCGTGCGACCCTTGATGTCAAATTTAAGTCCCGCACGCTCAAGTTCACGCTTGACAGGGTCGATAAACGCCGCTATATAAGCGTCGCGCCCCGCCTTGGTCTCGTTAAGTTTTCTCGCTATGCGGGTGTAAATCTCACGGTTTGTATATTTGAGCGACAGATCCTCAAGCTCGCTTTTGATCTTGTACAGACCGAGACGGTGAGCAAGCGGAGCGTATAGATTGCGTGCCTCATGAGCCACTTCAAGCACGTGCTCCTGATCCGGATGATGGTTTATTGATCTCATGAGCACACAGCGCTCCACGATCATTATTATTATCACACGAATATCCTCGGCAAAAGTGAGCAGCAGATTGCGGAAATTCTCACTCTCCACCGAGGTATTACGGCTGTAGAGACGCGTCACCTTGTCAAGACCGCGGAGAAGCGTTGCTACATCACTGCCCCATATATCTCCAGATTCCTCAGGCTTAAGCAGATTGAGCCTCAAAAGAGGCATGAGTAGAATCGCAGCGATCATACTCCTGTCGGGACTGACGGAGCTGCAGAGCGTACATGCGGTATCAAGCGCATGACGGACAAGGTGGATGCCGAACAGATCGCGCGCCGAAGCCACGCTATCGGCTACATCGCGATACGCACTGCGCACGGCTGCGAAATCTCCCTTACGGACTGACGGTGCCGCCTTGTGGACAAGGCGCAGTGCCAGCCGACATATTTCAGCCCGTTCGGTTTCCGTAGCCCCGGTCGATATGGATGATTCAGTCTGCATTTGATGCAAATTTAGCTATACTTTTCCAAAATACAGCAACCGCAGCATAAAAAATAGCTTGAATATATTCACCGTCACATTTTCCGGGAAAATGTCCGAGCTAAGTCGCAGTCATGATGATTCTGCGCATCCCGCACAAAAAAAAGAGACTGCACCCCAAATAGTGATGCAGCCCCTTGTAAGTTATATCCGCACATACGGAACCGGATGAATCCACATAATCACATGTCGTTGTTACGCGGATTGTTGTTAAGTTCTTTTGTGCTCTGCTTCTCGAGTTCCTCAGTGACCTTGTTTTTGTCCGACTGATTCAAAGCAACGCCTGGATATTCAAGCGATTCCGAAACGGTTGCCTTATTTGTCTCTTTCTTATCTTTCTGATCCATAACAGATGTTTTTATGTTGAACATTTCTTTAATTTCTATGTACTGCCGCAATAGCGACTACTGCATTTGCGACACTCAAATGAAGCCCCCATCACTATGAAGTCCTCATCACTCCAGATCGAGTCCTCATCATCTATGTAGAGTCTTCATATAAGAAACAACAACATTACCCTAATGGTTTTCCCAACCGCCACTTCAACCTCCGAATATTAGCGATCCATGATTCTACCCACGCCACAGTCCAACACTAAAAACAAACAACGGATGCATCAATTCTGACACATCCGCTGTCGTTTATCTATATCGCATCCCCAAGCCTTAATACTCCTCTTCGTTGAAGAAGAAGTCTTCTTTGCTGGGATAGTCTGGCCAGATGTCCTCGATGCACTCGTAGGTCTCGCCTTCATCTTCCATTTCCTGGAGGTTCTCTATCACCTCGAGTGGTGCACCGGAACGCATTGCATAGTCAACGAGCTCATCTTTCGTTGCAGGCCAGGGTGCGTCCTCGAGTTTTGATGCAAGTTCTAATGTCCAATACATATCTTTATGTTGTGTAGTTGTTTATATCGTTTATTCCATGCCGACAAATGCCTGATTTCGGCTGCGGCGGCGCAAAAGTAGCTATTTTGTTCCGAACGGCAATGCGAATCAATAGAATTTTAATCCTGACAGATTATAAAATCTACAAAATCACAAATATGATCTGTCAAACGGGATGTTTTACAAGATCAGATCCCGTCCAATCAAATCCTACCGCAAAGAAACGTCACCAGTTGTTACGACATTTTGGTGAAAATATTGGCTGTGCCTGAATTGACACAGCCAATATTAAGTTTTATGCAGTTGATCAGAGCAGGCTAACCGAACGGTTGATAAACGCGCTCAGCTCTGCGCCACGGAGCAGACCGTTTGCAAGCAATGCGAGATCTATAGTCTGCTTCACCAGAGGCTGACCCTTGGCATATTCAGCGGCAACGTCATCATTGCTGCGGCGCTGATCGGCAGCCTTCGACTCAAGCTCGTCAACCTGCTTCTGCTGCTCGTCGTTGAGCTTTCCGTCGGTAGCGGAGTCGCGCAGCGACTTGATTGCGGCGTTGTCGGCAGCAAGAGCATCAATCCCCTGCCGGAGTTTCGGCATCAGATCGGCATCGGCACTATCAACGATGCGCTTTATAACGGGCTGCTCAGTATTAACAATGAGATTGTAGGAATCGGGCAGCTCACCATAGAAGCTCATGCCTGGCTGGAGAGCCGCCATATCCTTCATTCGGCGCATGTATTCGTTCTGCGTTATCATCACCGGAGCCGCATCAGGACTCAAAGCCTCAAACGTCACTATAAACTCAGCCTTTTCCACATTAGGAAGCTGCGAGCGGAACATTGCCGTCAGCATATCGCGAACCTCCGGAGTCAGATCAGCACTCTTCTGGTCGGCTGACGGTATGAGACGATCAGCAGTGTCGGAATCCACACGCACGAACCGCGATTTCTCGATCTTGCTCTCAAGCAGACCGATGAAGTGACTGTCGAGCTGTCCATCCATCAGCAGAACATCGTAGCCCTTGGCTACAGCAGCCTGGATGTAGGAATACTGCGCCGTAGGGTCGGTTGTGTAGATGTACACCATGTTTCCATCCTTATCGGTCTGCGACGCCTCAATCAGCGTGCGGTATTCCTCAAGCGTGAAGTGGCGCTTCTCGGTATCTGTAAGAAGAAGGAACTTCATTGCGGCATCGCAGAACTTCTCATCTGTCAGCATACCATACTCGATGAATATGCGTATGTCATCCCATTTCTTCTCAAAGTCCGGACGGTCAGCCTTGAATATATCTTCAAGACGCGATGCAACCTTCTTGGTGATATAGCCGGATATCTTCTTCACGGCTGTATCGCTTTGCAGGTATGAACGCGACACGTTCAACGGTATGTCGGGAGAATCAATCACACCCTGCAGAAGCATCATGAACTCCGGCACGACACCCTCTACAGAATCTGTCACATAAACCTGATTGCAGTACAGCTGTATGCGGTTCTTCGTCACCTCAAAGTTATTCTTGATCTTGGGGAAGAACAGTATGCCGGTAAGATTGAAGGGGTAATCTACGTTGAGGTGAATCCAGAACAGGGGATCTTCCTGCCCGGGATACAGTTCGTGGTAGAAGTTGCGATAATCCTCATCAGTGAGATCCGCAGGCTTGCGCATCCACATAGGCTGAGTGGAGTTGATCACCTTGTCGCGGTCTGTATCCACCATCTTACCATCTTTCCACTCCTGCTCCTTGCCACTTATCACGGGCACCGGAAGGAAGCGGCAATACTTCTTCAGCAACGCATCGATCTCGCTTTGCTGCAGGAATTTCTTGTTCTCATCGTCGATGTAGAGTATTATATCTGTACCACGGTCGCCTTTGTCGACAGCCTCCATGGTGTACTCAGGCGAACCGTCGCACTCCCAACGCACACCTTGCGCACCGTCCTTGTACGACAGCGAACGGATCTCGACTTTCCGCGCCACCATGAATGCCGAATAGAAGCCGAGTCCGAAGTGACCGATTATGGAGTTCGCGCTATCCTTGTACTTTTCGAGAAACTCCTCCGCACCCGAGAATGCGATCTGGTTGATATATTTGTCTATATCCTCAGCCGTCATACCTATGCCGCGGTCTGAGACCGTAAGGGTTCCCTTCTCGGCATCGACCGTCACGCGGACATCAAGCTCGCCAAGCTCATCCTTATACTCGCCGAACGAAGCAAGCGTGCGGAGCTTCTGGGTTGCATCGACCGCATTGCTCACAAGCTCGCGAAGAAAAATCTCATGATCCGAATAAAGGAATTTCTTGATGACCGGGAAGATGTTCTCGGTCGTTACGCCGATTGTACCTTTTTGTGTCTGCATATTATGTATCTGTTTTTAGTTTTTCAGTTTTCTTTCAGTTAAACATCCAAGCAAAGAAAATGCCACACCCGAGGCGTGGCATTTCAAGTTAAAAATCGCTAATGTCAATCTGACAATCTGCCAAAATGGCTGATAAACGCATCACACTGCCGATGCATCCGTGTCAGTCTTGTCGGCATTGACATCAATCCGGAGCGTGGCTCCCGGCTGAAGTTCGTCGGCAATCAGAAGCTCGGCGAGCTTATCCTCCACATATTTCTGTATGGAGCGCTTCAGCGGACGCGCACCGTACTGCGGATCATACCCTTTCGAGGCTATGAACTCCTTTGCTTCCGGCGTTATCTCAATCTTGTAGCCGAGATCCTCAAGACGCCGGTGGAATCCACCGAGCTCTATATCGATAATATGATACAGCGCCTCGCGGTCTAGCTGGTCAAACATTATTATATCGTCGATTCGGTTGAGGAATTCCGGAGCAAAAGCCTTGTTGAGAGCCTTGCGGAGCACACCGTGTGAATATTCCCGGTCGACGGTCGTCGTGTTGAAACCCACACCGCTGCCGAACTCCTTGAGCTGACGCGTACCGATATTCGACGTCATGATTATAATGGTGTTCTTGAAATCGATTCGCCGTCCGAGGCTATCGGTCAGGCGTCCTTCATCCATCACCTGCAGAAGCAGATTGAAGACATCAGGATGAGCCTTCTCGATCTCATCGAGAAGCACCACAGAGTACGGGCGGCGGCGCACCTTTTCCGTCAGCTGACCACCCTCCTCATAACCTACATATCCGGGAGGAGCACCGACAAGGCGCGACACGGTGAACTTCTCCATATATTCACTCATATCCACGCGTATCAGCGTGTCGGCTGAATCAAAAAGATACTCCGCGAGCTTCTTGGCAAGATGTGTCTTACCCACTCCCGTCGGGCCGAGGAACATGAACGTGCCGATAGGTTTATTGGGATCTTTAAGTCCCACACGGTTACGCTGTATAGCTTTGACAACCTTATCTATAGCCGCATCCTGCCCTATTATTTCCGACTTAAGCAGCGGAGACATCTCACGCAGACGCTTGCCTTCAGCCTGGGCTATACGCTGCACCGGGACTCCGGTCATCATCGCAACAACCTCGGCTACTTTCTCCTCGTCGACCTCAACGCGGTTCTCGGTGAGCTGATTCTCCCACCGAGCCTTGGCATCCTCAAGCTGCTGCCTCAGACTCTTCTCCTGGTCGCGCAGAGCGGCGGCACTCCTGAAATCTTCCTGCTGAGCAGCCTTGCGCTTGTTGACAGCCGTTTCCTGAATGGTCTGTTCAAGCTGCTCTATCTCATCAGGAACAGTGATATTGGTGATATGTGCACGCGATCCCGCCTCGTCAAGAGCGTCGATCGCCTTGTCCGGGAAATTGCGGTCGGAAAGATAGCGACCCGTCAGTTGAACGCACGCCTCAAGAGCGCCCTCACTGTAGTTCACATTGTGATGTTCCTCATACTTATCCTTGATATTGTGCAGGATAGTCAGGGTCTCTTCAGCCGATGTCGGTTCAACCATAACTTTCTGGAAGCGACGCTCAAGTGCACCATCCTTCTCAATATTCTTTCTGTACTCGTCGAGCGTGGTAGCACCTATACACTGGATCTCACCACGCGCAAGCGCAGGCTTGAGCAGATTGGCGGCATCCATTGTTCCAGCCGCATTTCCGGCACCGACAATGGTATGAAGCTCATCGATGAAGAGTATCACATTCTTGTTCTTCGCAAGCTCATTGAGTATCGCTTTCACACGCTCCTCAAACTGTCCGCGGTACTTGGTACCCGCCACGATCGAAGCCATGTCGAGCGATATCACACGCTTGTCGAAAAGCACACGTGACACCTTGCGCTGCACGATGCGCAGCGCAAGTCCCTCGACAATAGCACTCTTGCCGACACCCGGCTCGCCTATAAGCACCGGGTTGTTCTTCTTGCGGCGGCTGAGTATCTGTGCCAGACGCTCTATCTCCACCTCACGACCCACCACCGGATCAAGCCTGCCTTCCTCGGCGGCACGGGTCATGTCGTTGCCGAATTTGTCAAGCACCGGAGTGTCTCCCGTGGGCTTGCTCTCTTTCCGCCGCTCGGTATCAGCCTGATTCTGACGTGGCTGATCAGGCATATCATCATCTGCCTCCTCATCCTCGTCATAGCCCGCACCCATAGCCGGCGATTCCGCACCGGCAACAATGGCATGCAGCGTAGCGTATGTAACACCCGCCGCCTCAAAAGGCTTCAGGCAGTCCAGACGGCGCGTCTCCGAATTGTGGAACAGAGCCAGAACGAAATGTTCCGGACCGACCACATCGCTACGCACCATCTTAGCCTCAAGCACGCTGAGCTTTATCAGGCGGTTGGTAAGGTCATCGATGATCACCTTGTCGCGCGGCTGAGCATCGGCATCGCCCGACGGAGCCTCATCGATAGCCGTATTGTAAATATATTCGTCGAGCTGCTCCGACAGACGGTATGCCGATGATCCCTGGGCGGCACGCTCTATGAGCTTAAATGCCGTTCCCTCCGGATCGGATATTAGCGTCAGGAAAAGATGCTCCGGACGGATCACGCTCACATTGTGGCGCAATGCCTGTTCCGGACTTTTAGCAAGCGCCCGCTGGAGTTCGTCATTAAATCTTATTTCCATGTATCTGTGTAAGTCAAGTATGTGTGTAAACAGTCAGAATGCAATAAGCGTGCCAAACGACAGTCAGCCGCCAACATTCTAACGCAAAAAATCATCAAAGTGACGGTCAAAGTTACTTCTTTTTCAAAAAAAATCCGTACCTTTGTATGATATTTAACAAAAGAAGTCAATTTCTCACTATGGCAGAAGAAGATGAAGAAATCATAAAGGAGGATCGCATCCACCGGATTGACATTGAGCAGGAGATGAAGTCAGCTTACATCGACTATTCAATGTCGGTCATCGTATCACGAGCACTCCCTGACGTACGCGACGGTCTCAAGCCGGTTCATCGCAGGGTGCTCTTCGGTATGAACGAGATGGGCAACACCTCCGGAAATCCTTTCAAAAAAGCCGCGAATGCCGTCGGAGAGGTCATGGGTAAATATCACCCGCATGGCGACTCGTCGATCTACGGCACTGTCGTGCGTCTCGCCCAGGACTGGGCTATGCGCTACACTCTTGTCGACGGTCACGGTAACTTCGGCTCGGTCGACGGCGACAGCCCCGCAGCCATGCGATACACCGAGGTGCGTCTGCGCCGCATCGGTGAGGATATGCTCAGCGACATAGAGCGCGACACAGTCGACTTCCAACCAAACTACGACAACACCCGCCGTGAGCCGGTCGTGCTGCCGACACGTTTCCCGAACCTCCTTGTCAACGGAGCCACCGGTATCGCTGTCGGCATGGCGACTAACATACCGACCCATAACCTGACGGAGGCGATCAACGCCTCCATCGCGGTGCTCGACAATCCGGAGATCTCCATTGACGAGCTTATGGACATAATCCCCGGTCCGGACTTCCCCACCGGAGGAACGATATGTGGTACAACCGGCATCCGCGACGCATATACAACCGGGCGCGGACGCATAATACTTCGTGCCAACGCCGAGATAGAGACCGAGGCTAACCATGAGAACATCATTGTCCACGAGATCCCCTACGGCGTAAACAAGGCTCTCCTTATTAAATATATAGCCGATCTTGTCAACGATAAGAAAATCGACGGCATAGCCGACATCAACGACGAGACCAACTACAAGGGCATGCGTATCGTCATAAAACTGAAGAGCGATGCAAATGCCAACGTAGTGCTGACAAAGCTCTACAAACTCACGCAGATGCAGTCGTCGTTCAGCGTCAACAGCGTAGCTCTTGTCGGTGGACGTCCGCGCACACTCAATCTTAAGGAGATACTGCAGGCATTTATCGACCACCGTCATGAGGTGGTGATACGCCGCACACAATTCGACCTCGCAAAGGCACGCGAGCGCGCCCATATACTCGAAGGACTTATCATCGCCTCACAGAATATCGACGAGGTGATCTCCATCATCCGCGGATCGGACTCAACCGAAGACGCCCGGAACAAACTCACCGAGCGTTTCGGTCTTTCGGAAGCACAGACCGCTGCAATCGTGGAGATGCGACTCAAGCAACTCACCGGACTGGAACAGGACAAGCTGCGCCAGAGCTTTGATGAGATAATGGCTGAGATCCGCCGTCTGGAAGAGATACTTAACGATGATACCGTGTGTCGCAACCTTATCCGTCAGGAACTTGAGGAGGTGCGCGACAAATACGGAGACAAGCGCCGCACTATCATCGATCCGAAACTGTCGGGAACATACAATCCCGAGGCGGAATATGCCGACGATGATATGGTCATCACCATATCTCACCTCGGATACATCAAGCGCACATCGCTTGCCGAATTCCGCGCACAGAAGCGTGGAGGTCTCGGTGCCCGTGGAAGCGTGACACGCGACCATGACTTCATCGAGCACATCTACCAGGCATCAATGCACAACTACATGTTGTTCTTCACCAACCGCGGCAGGTGCTACTGGATGAAGGTCTATGACATTCCGGAAGCAGCCAAAAACGCCAAGGGACGTGCCATCCAGAACCTCCTGTCTATCGAGCAGGGTGAGAAAGTCAGCGCATTCATCAAAGTGCGCAATCTGCAGGATCGCGACTTTGTGGAATCCCACAACCTTGTGTTCGCCACAAAACGCGGCGTCATAAAGAAGACGAGTCTCGCAGCATACTCACATCCCCGTTCGCTCGGTGTTAACGCTATCATCATCCGCGAAGGCGACGAACTGATCAGCGTTGAGCTCACCGACGGTAACTCCGAGATAGTGATGGCAAACCGTAACGGTCGCGCCATACGCTTCAGCGAGAGCAAAGTCCGCGAAATGGGACGCGTATCTACCGGCGTGCGTGGCATGACTCTTGACGGCGACGACGATTGCGTGGTCGGCATGGTCTGCATGGCTCCCGACACCCAGAACAGCGTCATGGTGATATCTGAAAACGGTTATGGCAAACGCACACCGCTCGACACCGACGTAGAGGTTGATGGTGAGATACAGCGCACTGCCGTCTACCGCGTGACCAACCGCGGCGGAAAAGGTGTCCGCACAATGAACGTAACTGACAAGACCGGTAAACTTGTAGCGATCTGCAGCGTTAATAATGATGATGACCTCATGATAATCAACCGCAGCGGTATCGTGCTCCGTATCCGTGTCAGCGACATCCGCGTGCAGGGTCGCTTCACTCAGGGCGTACGTCTGATCAATCTTGAGAAGCGAGGCGATGCGATAGCATCTGTCTGCTGCGTACCCACCGATCCAGAGGAGGAAGCAGAAACCGATGTTGTTGCTAACCAGGCTGAGGAAATCGAGGCAGCTGTCGATGAAATGATCGAAGATCTCACCGACGAGCCGGAAGCAGATGACGAAGCCGCTGACGATGCCGACCTCGATGAAACCGAGGAGTAAAACGTACCTTAAATTAACAAACAACCAAATACAAACTTGACGAATATGAAAAAGTTCAGTCTATTGGGGATCTGTCTTGCCACAGGCATGACACTCTCAGCACAGGCGGATCTCGTGAAAGACGTTGATCATGCACTCAAGGAAAGCAAGCCCAATTACGAGGCTATCGCAAACCAGATCAAGCCGGCTCTCACCGATCCCTCGACCATGAATCTTCCTCAGCCCTGGTATCTCGCAGGTAAGGCAAACTTCGGTCTCTACGACGATCTCTACATTCAGGAGCAGCTTGGAAACGCGCTTGACACAGACAAAAAGAAGAAAGCCGGTCAGGCAATCATCGATGGCTACGGATGCTATTTCACTGCCATTCCTCTGGATCAGCAGCCCGACGCAAAAGGCAAGGTGAAGCCCAAGTACACCAAAGAGATGATCAAGACTCTCAAGAACAACTATGCACAGCTCAAGAATGCCGGTGTGTTCCTCTTCGAGGCACAGGACTTCAAGGGCGCATACGACGCTTGGGAAATCTATGTGAAACTTCCTGACAACGAGCTCCTCGGCAAGGATAAGTTTGACGGCGATCCCGACACAATCGTCGGCAACATGATGTACTACCAGCTTCTTTCAGCTCTTTCTGCCGACATGAATGCGGAGGCACTCGCCAAGGTTGAGCAAATCGAGAAGACCGGTTATCGCAACATAGACGTATATGTATATGGTATCGAGGCTGCACGCCGACTCGAAGACACCACTGCAATGATGGCTCTCGCGCATAAGGGTTATGACCTTTACGGAACACAGAACATACAGTTCATCGGTCAACTCATCAATGAGAAACTCGACCAGAACGATTTCGCAGGCTGCCAGAGCCTCTGCGAGCAGGCTATCGCATCGACCGACGATGTAGCTGTCAAGGCTCAGCTTTACGATATCCTCGGCATTGTATACGAGCAGCAGGATCAGAACGATAAGGCTATCGAATGCTTCGATAAGGCTATCGAGCTCTCACCCGAGCAGGGCAAGAACTACTACGACAAGGGACGTATCATCTACAACAAGGCTGTCCAGCTCGAGGAAACCCTCGATGCATCGCAGATCGATGCACAGGTCAATCCCCTGCTCCTCCAGGCTGCCGAACTCTTCGAAAAGGCATACGGACTTGACGAAGTGAATATGACCAAGGTTCCCAACCTCCTCTACCGCGTCTACTATCGTCTCGGCAAGGGATATGAGGACAAAGCCGAATACTGGCAGAACATGTAAGAATCAATATAACTGATAAACAGCGACGCGCCCCGTACTGGAACGGGGCGCGTCTGTTTTTTTGTCTTGTCGTATCTTGTCGCTATCAATTACAACAGGAAAACATTCTCAGTTCAGTTTGGAGCGGTATTGGGTTGGACTCTCACCGGTCATACGCTTGAACATGCGCGTGAAGTGTGCAGGATATTCAAATCCGAGACCGTATGCCACACGGCTTATGTCATCACCGGCAGTGGCAAGCCGGTGTTTCGCGATAGAAATTACATGGTTTGTTATTATATCTTTTGGCGATGAACCTGTCTCTTTACGGATCAGATCTGAAAAATATCCTGCCGACAGATTGGCTTTGGCGGCGAAATAAGCAACACCGGGCAACCCATAACGCTCCTGCTCGCCATTGAAGTAGTCTTTCAGCTGCTGCTGAAATGCAGCCACCACATCGGAATTCACTTTATGACGCGTGATGAACTGGCGGTCATAGAAACGATGCAGGTATTCGACAAGAACCTGAATCGTGGCTGAGAGCAGCGCCGCTGAGTGATGATCGACCGGATGCTCTATCTCATTACGGATCTGACCGAGGCAGGACAGAAACTGATTCCTCTCCTCCTCCGAAAGATGAAGCGACTCCATCTCGGTGTAATCAAAGAACGAGAACGATTTTATCTTCTCTGCAAGGGGCGTTCCATAGATAAGATCGGGATGAAAAATCAATCCGATCACGTCAGGCCCGACTTCCGTTTTATCCATCTCCACATCTATCACCTGACCCGGCGAGAAACTGACCACGGTACCCTCCTGATAGTCATAACTGCGCCGTCCGTACTTTATGGAGCAATTGACACCGTTCTTTAGAAACAGCGCGTAGACGCCATAATCTATCGTAAGATGATTCACCGCATATTTTGCCTCCTTGAGATCCACAACAGCCACCAGAGGATGATATGTCTTCAATCCATATAATTTATTATATGCATCGATTGAGTCAAGTTTTATTCTTCTTTTTTCCATGTCGCGAAGTTAGTTTATAATTTTCATATTGGGGCATTATGACCGTTTTTAGGTAAAGATTTCCTTATTATGGGTAAGCGGGGTTCAGGCGGCAGGTTGTTATTTTGCATCATGAAATCATCATTACTGATAGCCCTTATTTCAGGCACATTAACAGCAAACAGTCATAATATGGATATGAATACTGACACATCGGTCGCTCCCGCGGAGAAACTGGAGCTGACACAGGAGTGGGACAAAGTCTTCCCGAAAAGTGATATTGTAGACCACCGCAAGGTGACGTTTGTCAACCGTTATGGAGTGACAATCGCCGCCGACATGTATAGACCCCGCCATGCAAAGGGGAAAATGCCCGCGTTAGCCATAAGCGGTCCGTTCGGCGCTGTCAAGGAGCAATCGAGCGGTCTGTATGCCCAGCAACTTGCAGAGCGTGGTTTCCTGACGATAGCTTTCGATCCGTCGTTCACAGGCGAGAGCGGTGGTATGCCGAGGCGCGTCGCATCACCCGACATAAATACCGAAGATTTTTCGGCGGCTGTTGACTATCTATCAACTCATCCTGATGTCGATGCCGACAGAATCGGCATTCTCGGCATCTGCGGCTGGGGAGGGATTGCGATACAGGCAGCGATAAACGATCCGCGCATCAAGGCTACTGTTGCATCTACGATGTATGACATGACACGCGTCACCGCAAACGGATATTTCGATGCCGACAATTCAGCCGAAAAGCGCAACGCAAACCGTAGAGCCCTTGCCGAACAGCGGACGGAAGATTACCGCAACAGCCGTTATCAGCGTGCCGGAGGTGTTGTAGATCCATTACCCGACGATGCGCCACAGTTTGTCAAGGATTACCATGCCTACTACAAAACCTCACGCGGATTTCACCCCCGCAGCGGCAATTCCACCGACGGATGGAACTCAACATCAGCACTCCCTTTTATGAACTTCAAGTTTTTTGAATATGCCGATGAGCTTGAAAACGCCGTAATGATCGTACACGGCGACAAAGCGCATTCCTATTATTTCGGTAAGGACACCTTCGCGCTCCTTAAAGGGGATAACAAACAGTTGCTGACTGTCAAGGACGCGACACACTGCGATCTATACGATCAGATCGACATAATCCCGTTCGATGAGATAGCCTCGTTCTATCAAAAGTACCTCTGACAAGAGTTTAAAGGATATGGATCAGGGCTTCCGGTCGGACGATATATGCTTTTCAAGCAACGACCGGCGGAGATGACTGTAGGCATAGAAATCTGCACGTGTCGACAGCTTGACCACACCGAATGATATGCCGGCGACAATCAATGCCGGCAAGAACAGGGTCTCGCATCCGGTCATCTCCACTGCAAGAAACAGTGCCATGAGCGGTGCGCGGACTATGCCCGCCATCACTCCCGCCATAGCGACAAAAGCGAAATGGCTCACCGGAAGCCCTGCATCAAAGATCTTGTTTACCGTCAGGGCAAAAAAGAGACCTGCTATACATCCGGCAAATAACGTGGGGGCGAAATCGCCCGCCACGCCGCCGGCACTGTTGGATGCTGAGCATGCAAATGTCTTCACAAGCAATATCGCTCCAGCTACGATTATCAGTGCCCATGCGTCAGGCGCTATTCCGTAGAACAGACTTCCGGCAGTTATCGCCGAATGTTCGCCGCACAGAAGGTGACCCATCACACCGTACCCCTCGCCGTAAAGCGATGGGAACAGGAATATCGACAGAGCCAGAACTGCTCCGCCGGCAAGATTGCGCAGCCAGGGTGAGCGCA
Source organism: uncultured Muribaculaceae bacterium (assembly GCA_910587425.1). Classification (GTDB taxonomy): domain Bacteria; phylum Bacteroidota; class Bacteroidia; order Bacteroidales; family Muribaculaceae; genus Paramuribaculum. Next base: position 99,056 of record CAJUKU010000008.1, on the reverse strand, counting down.
CCGAACCATAGACGTGCTGCATACGGCGCATCATTGCCGAGTAGTACAATGCGTAAAGACCGCAGAAAATACCAAGAGCCACATACCACCCGGACATCGACGGCTCAAACAGATGCACCCCCGGAAAATTAAGATCGTAAGTAAAACCGGACAAGGCAAAAGCTGTCATTCCGGCAACTATACAGGCGGTGAACAAGGCAATGACAGAGACCGTAGTCAGTTCCATGCGCAGCACTTCGAGTGTGAACAGGAATCCGCCGACAGGAGCCTTGAAAATCCCGGCGATACCGGCTCCGGCACCGCATCCCACCATTATCATCATAAGCTGCGGGCTGAACCGCGCCAGACGGGCAAGATTGCTACCCATTGCCGCACCGGCATAGGCTATAGGACCTTCCGATCCTGCGGAACCTCCGAAACCGAGAGTAAGCGTACTGGCGATAAGGGGTGAGTAAGTCAGATGAAGGCGTAATTTATAGATCCGTTTCCGGAGATCTGCCATGAGCTTGCTCACTCCATGGGTTATATCGTCGCGCAATATGTAGCGCACATATATTCCCGTAAGGATGATTCCGGCGACAGGTATAAGGAGAAAAATCCAGTTCGCGCCGTCAAGACGCAGACCGTGCGTCAGAAAACGCGTCACTGACGCTACCATCCATTTCAACACAAAAGCCCCGGTTCCGGCTGCAAGTCCGGTAACCGTCGCTACAATGAACGCCGCGGCATTGTCCGAAATATGCCGCTCACGCCAGCGTGCCGCCCTTATGGCGGCACGCAGCATGCGCAGCTTTATTTTTTGTCGAATTGGCGACATGTTGAAACGTTTTATTATAAACGTCGGTCGCCACCCGTTGGTTCTGATTCAGCAGATCAATTTAAATCGTAGCGCTTCACGAAAAAGCCATCCTCATCATTCTCACCAATGGCATAAAGCGTGGAGTCGTCGGCACTGACAGCCCAACCGACAACAACACAGTCGAGACGGATCACACGCCTCACATTTCCATCGAAATCATAGACGCGCAACTCAGTCACCGCAGGTATCTCACCGGCTTTCATCTCCGTTTCCAACGATGCCTTATCGCGGGCGGGAATACCGGAATAACTTACGTACGCATGATTGTCGGACGTGGCAAGCCTGCCGAAATATGCCATATAGTCCTCACCATATTCAAAGCTGCTGTACGTATCGAACACCTTCACATTGATACCCTTCGGTGGCGCCATGTATTTTGTGTTGACTTTTATCGAATCACCGTCGAGGACACCGGTCTCAAACATATCAGCAGATCCTATCACAGAAAAAAAGCGCGATCCGTCACCATTGGTGCCTATGCGTGGCTGCAGGAAGTTATAGACCATATATTCCGGCATTCCATCGCCGAAGTCGCTCAGCGGCGGGTATTCTCCTGCGAGATTCTTAAGCTTTCCATCAGGGGTGAAAGCTGCAAACATACCGTTACGGTTTGAATTGGACGTAACCACCGTGCCATCGGCAAGGATAAACATCTGCATCCCTGGCGCGAACAGCGAATCCTTATTCTCACCCGACTTCCATCCGAAATCCACAGCATTATCTATAAGCCGTGTGCTGTCTGTCCCCATTCCTTCAAGCACCTTCATCTTACCAAGTCCGACTACGAACTGAAGCTGCTTGCGCATCTGGTCAAAGCCCATATTGTAGATGAATGAGAGCTCACCCGGGCCTTGACCCTTGGGTAAAAGTTCACCAAGCTTGCGACCGTCAGTAGCAAACTCATCGGCATAAGTCTCATTCTTATTGCCGTTTATGAGATACAGACGATCGCCTACAGTGTAGATCGAATGCGGATTCCGGAGCGAATCGTAAGGGATTATCACCTCTCCGGTGAGCGACAGGGTGTCAACGGCATCACCTCCCGCGGAGTGTCCACCACAGGATGCAGCGAGAACTGACAACCCCGCGGCAACACCTGCTACGAATAATTTCATCATATCCGGCTGTTATTTCTCGAGTTTGGAGAGTGCACAGGCGATACGGCGCATTGCCTCACGGATATTGTCATCGGAAGTAGCGTAGCTCAAGCGGATATATCCGGGCAGGCAGAAAGCCTCGCCGGCAACCGTCGCCACATGCCCCTCCTCAAGAAGATACATGGCAAGATCGGTGTCGTTGTTTATCACGCGGTCGCCATAATGCTTGCCGAAATAGGAGCTTACTTCAGGGAAGAGATAGAATGCACCCTGCGGAACATTCACACGTAGACCGGGTATCTCACGCGCGAGTCCGACTACAAGGTCACGACGACGCTCAAATGCCTGACGCATGGTCTCAACACACTCCTGCGAACCGGTATAAGCCGCTTCCGCTGCTTTCTGGGCAATTGATGACGGATTGGATGTGTACTGGCTCTGAAGTTTTGTAGCCGCTTTTGCAAGATTGAGTGGAGCTGCGATGAAACCTATGCGCCAGCCGGTCATGGCGTATGCCTTCGAAACGCCGTTGACCACTATCACGCGGTCGCTTATCTCCGGGAATGCGCCAAGCGAAGTAAAGCTGCCTGTAAAGTTGATATGCTGATAGATCTCGTCAGCAACGATTGTCACCTGCGGATGTTCCTTGAGGACATCAACGAGCGCCTGAAGCTCACTGCGTGAGTAGACACTTCCGGTCGGATTGCTCGGCGAGCAGAGTATGATGAGACGTGTGCGCGGGGTGATAGCCTCACGGAGCTGCCGGGGAGTTATCTTGAAATCCTGTTCTATGCCGGCAGGGACAAGCACGTTCTTACCCTCCGCGAGCTTTACCATCTCCACGTAGCTTACCCACGCCGGAGTCGGGATGATCACCTCGTCACCAGGATTGACCACAGCCAGAATGGCGTTGCACAGAGCCTGTTTGGCACCACCTGAAACGACAATCTGTTCAGGTGCGTATTCCACACCGTTCACCTGACGGAGATTATCAGCAATCGCTTTACGGAGCGACATGTAGCCAGCAACAGGAGTGTAGAAGGTGAAATTTTTATCGATTGCGCGTTTTGCCGCATCCTTGATGTGGTCAGGCGTATTGAAATCAGGCTCACCTACCGAAAGGTTGATGACGTCGACTCCCTGAGCGCGAAGCTCAGTGCTTTTCTGCGACATTGCAAGAGTCTGTGAGGGGGAGAGTGACTCAACCCGGTTTGAAATCTTTATCATAGTGAATGGTTTATTGGTTTCTCAATAATATTTGTCGGAATGCGACGGTATGTATTACTCTACCCAATGGATATAGTCGGCTTTGCGAGGTTTAGGCTCCGGAGCTGCACCCGCAGGATAACCTATGATACAGTTGCCGATACCCTCGTAATCACCTTCCAGACCCCACTCGGCAAGGAGGGCTTTTCCCTCGGGTGAATCGAATACTTCACGGGCACGGTGGATCCACCGGCTCCCGAGTCCTACCGCACGGGCTGCGTTCATTAGATTTCCCATCACAAGCGCTCCGTCGTAGACGTAAGTAGGCTTTGACCGGTCGGCAAGCACAACAAATACCACAGGAGCACCGTAGAACGGATCCTCGTCACGCCCCATGACAGCGGCATTCAAGCGCGACAGACGGTCGCGGGTAGCACGATCAGTCACGGCTACAATCACCGGCGACTGTGCACCCATACCTGTAGGTGCATAAGTCCCCGCCTCAAGCACTTTTTCAAGAAGTTCACGCGAAGGCACCTGATCAGTGTAATTGCGGATTCCACGTCTAGTCAACAATACATTGAGCGCAGATTCAGAATAGCAGTCAGCAGTGTTGTCATGACACAGAGTCTCTGTATCGTTACATATCTTATCGTCATGACAGCAACCACGGCGTTGTGCCGATGCATCAGTAATAACAGTCATAATAAGAACAGCAGTAAAAAGCAGTGATTTCATGATATGTCGGGAATTAGTCATTTTTGTCGGCGGCTGCACAACATGCGCAGCCGGCATTATGCTCAGACTCATTTTCCGCATCAGCACCTTCGTCAGGAAGTTCACCATGCTTAGGCAGCGTGTGCTTCAGCATAAAGAAACCTACTATACCGGATAACAGCGAACCGGCGACGATACCAAGTTTCGCATGGTTAAGCATATCTATGCTCGCTGTGTCTGATCCGCTGAACGTGAGCGTAGCGATAAACAGTGATACCGTAAAACCAATACCGCCGAGCATCGCCACTGAAGCCATCATCTTCCAGTTTGCGTGTTGGGGCATAGGAGCGAGATGCAGTTTGACCGTGAGCCATGAGAAAAGCAGGATGCCGAGGAATTTACCGATAAACAGACCACAGATTATAGCGAGGCTAATCCCCTCCACTACCGATGCCGGATCAAGTCCGAGCAGAAGGATTCCCGCATTGGCAAAAGCGAACAGCGGTACTATGAAATTATTCACTACCGGATGAAGGTTGTCCTCAAGTTCCTGCAGAGGTGATATCACCTTGTCCGATGCGCTTTCTATCTCTTTCAGCCAGTTCATCTGCTCCTTAGAGAGAATATTGCGGTCAGCGCCAAGTCGCTCGTCATCCTCCTGCTTGAAGTGCGCAATGGATCGGCGGATTGTCTTGATATAATTGCGCGTGGGCAACACCGGGCTCGCCGGTACACAGAATGCCACCAGCACACCGGCGATAGTGGGATGCACGCCAGAGTTGAGGAATAGGAACCACACCACGCCTCCGATACCGAGGTAGAATATCTGGCTCTTTATGTGCATGGCGCTACCGAGCATCAATACTCCAAGCAACACCACAGCATATATTAGAAGCATGAACTCGATGTGGGTCGAATAGCATGTGGCTATCACTATTATTCCACCGATATCGTCGACAACCGCAAGTGTGGTAAGGAATATCTTGAGCGACAACGGCACGCGTGAGCCGAGCATGGCAAGCACTCCGAGTGAGAATGCTATATCGGTAGCCATCGGTATAGCCGCTCCCCCGCTGTATGGTGTACCGGCGCTGAGGAGGTAATAGATACCTACCGGAACAAGCATACCTCCTATAGCACCCATGATCGGAAGAAGCGCCTGCTTGAACGACGAAAGTTCTCCGACAAGAACCTCGCGCTTGATCTCGAGTCCAATGGAGAAAAAGAAGATCGCCATCAGTGCGTCGTTGATAAACTCGAGCACCGTCATGGGATGCCCTGCGTGGCTGAACAGGTTGAAGTCGCCAAGCTGCAGGCGCATCTCCTGCTCCCAGAAGTTGAAATAATAACCGTTGATAGCCGGTATGTTAGCGATCACAAGCGCCATCACGGTGGCGAATATCAACACATTGCCACCCGTGGCATGGCGGCGTATAGCCTGCCGTGCCGCATAGAACGGGGCGTGAGGAGCGGTTTCTTCCTGATGCATTTTAATATTAACTTGTTAGGTGAGGTTATGAGACGGTGGCGGTCAGTCGAGCTTAAGCACCGCAAGGAATGCCTTCTGAGGCACCTCGACAGAGCCGATCTGCTTCATGCGCTTCTTGCCTTTCTTCTGCTTTTCAAGCAGTTTGCGCTTTCGCGAGATATCGCCGCCGTAACACTTTGCGGTCACATCCTTACGCACAGCCTTGATTGTCTCGCGGGCTATTATCTTAGCGCCGATTGCCGCCTGTATGGCTATGTCGAACTGCTGACGCGGAATAAGCTCCTTCAGCTTCTCGCACATACGGCGTCCGAAGGTCACCGAATTGTCGACATGTGTAAGCGTCGACAGCGCATCGACACTCTCTCCGTTGAGCAGAATGTCAAGGCGCACGAGCTTCGACTCGCGGAAGTCATGCAGATGATAGTCGAAAGACGCATATCCTTTCGAAATGCTCTTGAGCTTATCATAGAAATCGATCACGATCTCGCCGAGCGGCATATCGAAAATCATCTCCATACGGTTGCCTGATATATATTCCTGCTTTACGAGAATGCCACGCTTGCCGAGACAGAGGGTCATGATCGGACCGATGAAATCAGCCTGAGTAATTATCGATGCGCGTATGTAAGGCTCCTCTATGCGCTCTATCAGCGTCGGATCTGGAAGCCCGGAGGGATTGTGCACCTCGGTCATCTCACCACGCTTGTCGTAGACACGGTAGGACACGTTGGGCACTGTCGTTATGACATCCATGTCAAACTCGCGCCCGAGACGCTCCTGTATGATCTCCATGTGGAGCAATCCGAGGAAACCGCAGCGGAATCCGAATCCGAGAGCCGCCGACGATTCAGGTTGGAAAGTGAGCGACGCATCATTGAGCTGAAGTTTCTCAAGCGAGGCACGCAGATTCTCGAAATCCTCGGTCTCTATCGGGTAAACTCCGGCAAACACCATAGGTTTCACCTCCTCGAAGCCCTCGATCGCAGCCTCGCACGGACGTTCGACATGAGTTATGGTATCACCCACACGCACCTCGCGTGAGGTCTTGATTCCTGAAATAATATATCCCACATTGCCCGCCGAGAGCTCCTCGCGGGGCGAGAGGTCGAGTTTGAGCACCCCGATCTCATCGGCATGATACTCCTTGCCGGTGCTTACAAATTTGACGAAGTCGTTCTTGCGGATAGTACCGTTGACGATTTTGAAATAAGCGATGATGCCGCGGAAAGGGTTGAATACCGAATCAAAGATCAATGCCTGCAATGGAGCCGAGGGATCGCCTTTGGGCGCAGGAACGCGCTCTACAATGGCGCGCAGGATCTCAGGCACGCCGACGCCGGTCTTGCCACTGGCACGTATGATATCCTCATGGTCACATCCAAGCAGGTCGACTATCTGATCCTCAACCTCCTCGGGCTTCGCGCTGTCAAGATCTACCTTGTTGACTACCGGGATGATCTCCAGATTGTTGTCGATAGCCATATAGAGGTTGGAAATGGTCTGAGCCTGGATGCCCTGCGAAGCATCGACGATAAGGAGGGCGCCTTCACATGCCGCAATGGAGCGCGACACCTCATACGAGAAGTCGACGTGTCCGGGAGTGTCGATAAGATTCAGTGCGTAGCGCTCTCCGTCGAGCATATAGTCCATCTGTATGGCATGGCTCTTGATGGTTATGCCACGCTCACGCTCGAGATCCATGTCGTCGAGCACCTGCGCCTGCAGATCCTTGCCGGCTACAGTATTCGTATACTCAAGCAGACGGTCGGCGAGGGTACTCTTGCCATGGTCTATGTGCGCTATAATGCAGAAGTTGCGTATATTCTTCATTCTCAAACTCTTGAGAGAGGGTAATACAATGTGGTTTCAGCTTGCAAAGTTAACGTTTTTCCGCCGCATTTGCAAGTGCGGCAACCTCCATTCGCATCACTTGCAGAGAAGACTCACCACATCGTCGGCAATGAGCTTCGGCTCAAGCCTGTTCGCATGCGCAAGTTCAGTGTAGTCATATCTGTCGGCAAACTCCTTGCGGAGACCGTAGCACTTCACATCCATGGCTGATGTGCCGTAGAACCGGGCTATCTTCTCGCCGAAGCCGCCGTCGAGGATACCATCCTCAAGCGTTATCACCAGACGATGATGTTCCTCAAGACTTCCAAGCAGTTCGGCGTCAAGTCCGCTGAGATAACGAGGATTAATGAGTGTCGGATTCTGACCGCGGCTACGCAACTCGTCAGCAACCTGCTCTCCAAGCTGATAGAACGCCCCGGCAGCTATTATAGCCACATCGGAACCACAACGGGTCACACAATAACGGTTCAGATCCGAATAGTCAGCCGGAAACTCGCGACCGGTCACGCGCACCGCGCCTCCCGGTATGCGTATGGCTACCGGATACTCCGACTGACGCATGGACCAGTCGAGCATCGCAAGATATTCCTCCTTACAGGTAGGAGCAAGATAGACAAATCCTGGTATATTGCTTATGAGCGCGATATCAAACCATCCGAGATGAGTGACATCGGTCATGCCATACATCGTGCCGTAAAATATTCCCATTGTGATCGGCGAACGGTTTATAGCCACATCCTGTGAGAGCTGGTCGTATGCGCGCTGTATGAACGAGCTCACCACTCCGAAGAACGGCTTTGCGCCTCCCTTGGCAAGTCCGGAGGCAAGCGATACCGCCTGTTGCTCAGCGATCCCGACATCCACGAATTGACTTCCTGCGACACGGCGCCGGTCGCTGTCAAAACCTATGACTCCGGGAGTACCGGCTGTAATTGCCGTTACAGTCCGGTCTGCTCCCATCATCTCTATGAGATGCTCCGCAGTGATATCCGCATAATCTTCCGATGTGTCGATGCGCAACGGCTCACCGGTGGAAATATCAAACGGCGCACCGTAATGAAACCGCTCGCGATGAGCCTCTGCAGGAGCGTACCCCTTCCCTTTCTGAGTTGCCAGATGCACCACCACCGGATGATGAGTGCCACGCACACGGCGGAACGCGTCTACAAGTGCCACCACATCATTGCCATATGCCACATAATGATATTCATATCCGAGCGATTTGAAATAGTTCGGCTCAGCCTGACCATCCGTCTCGCGCAGCAGACGCAGATTGTCGTAGAGCGAACCGTGATTCTCGGCTATCGACATATCGTTGTCATTCACCACTACTATGAAATTGCTTCCGAGGGTGGCTCCATAATCCAACCCTTCGAAAGCCTGACCGCCGCTAAGCGAACCGTCGCCGATCACAGCGACTACATTCTCCGTGTCGCCACGCAGGTCGCGCGCCTTTGCAAGTCCCGTGGCGAGACTAACGGAAGTCGACGTATGCCCGAGCGTGAAGAGATCGTATGGACTCTCACCGGGATTGGTATAGCCGGTTACGTCATCATAATGCGCCGGATCTGTGAATGCTTCCATTCTGCCGGTCAGCATCTTGTGCACATAGGTCTGATGAGAGACATCAAACACCAGCTTATCCGCCGGCGCGTCAAACACATAATGGAGCGCTACCGTAGCCTCCACCATGCCCAGATTCGGACCTATATGACCGCCATGAGCGGCAAGCTTCTTAAGCAGAGCGGCACGCAGTTCATCGCAAAGCGCCGGAAGTTCATCGACCGAAAGCCGCTTTATATCATTCGGGGAGTGGATTTCATCAAGTTTCATTTCCATTTGTTTTAAAACCGACAATCCATAACGGATATCGGATGATTGTCATGATTGCGGATGCAAAGATAGTATTTATTTCGTCGGAGCAGAATCAACTTAATTAAAACACATACGCATCGGTTTTTTCTCATAAGAAACAGATATTTTTGTTTACCAACGCGACACAAACGTTAAAAATGAATCAAAATCAATAGATTTAACATCAAAAAATTTGCTTCGTCGACCAATAATTGCTACCTTTGGCAAAGAGCACACAACCGCGGCGTAACCCGCCGGCGATTGTCTCCGCAGCCCACGCTGCCGGAAAACGGAATTTCCAAAGAATCGTTCCCCATAAGGGAATATCCGGAATAGATACACAACTCTATATACATACGCAATGATTGACTTCGACCACCTGCTATTCAATATCGAGTTCGACAGCCGCACTCCGGCGCCGGGAGCTCTGCTCGTGGCTGAGCCATTTCTTCGCGACGCATATTTCCAACACGCTGTGATATGCCTGATCGAGTACGCGCCCTCATCTACGGCAATGGGAATTGTCATGAACCACCCTACAGCCTACTCGCTCGCACACCTTATAAGCAGCATAGATCCGGCACTTGAGATACCGGTATTCTGCGGCGGACCGCTCTCTTGCGACCGTCTGTATTACATGCACACACTCGGAACTGAAATCATACCTGATTCACGGAAAATCAAACAGGGATTATATATAGGAGGCGATTTCAACGCCATGACCCACTACGTCAACTCCGGCTACCCGACAGAGGGGTGCATCCGCTTTTTTGTCGGCTATAGCGGTTGGAGCCAATGCCAGCTCGATCAGGAGCTGAATGAACACACTTGGGCTGTTGCCGATTTCGACACACCCGAGAGTCTTCTCACAGGCAGAGGCGACAAATACTGGCACAGGAAAGTACGAACCCTTGGAAGCGACTTCCGCGGGTGGAGGTACCATCCCCAGAATCCGCAGGCTAACTGACACGCAGCGATGCATCGTCAGAAACAACCTGCCCGCTACCGGAAACAGCCAAGGTCAGCGCCCGCGCAACATGGTGTACGGACGCCCTACCCGGCAACTGGATGAGAATCTTTCGGCCATCATGCCCTTTAACGACGCGTGCGCGTCGAGGCCACTATTTCATTATTGGTTTTGGTTTATATTTTAAACATTCAGACACTGTTCAGCTTCAAATACACATGTTGCACTGAAAAATTGAGAAAGCTGACACAATAATGGCAAAGGAGTCATGGCAATGTACGCTTCTGCACTCCGGCAAACACCAGAACGTGTAGCCGGAGTGCTTTTTTATAAATGACCTTAAACAACGGCAAGAACAACGGATGACACTTCAGAATACCGTCCAAAGCCATAAGTTGCTATATTTCAGCCACCGAACAGCACAACAGAAACAGGTAGTCCACCATTGCAAATATTAAAGATTGTTAATCGCGCAGAAATTTCTATGTTTTAAAACATTGTTTTATAGAAAAACGTTATACCTTTGCAACAGTTTTTCATGGTATTAGATTTAAGGTAAAAAGATTATTCGTCGTGACGACGAGTAATTTTTTTTTTGCCCATACAAGGCATTTACATAAACCAACGAATTATTATTACCTTTGCACTTCAATTTAAACTATGAAGCCAACAGACAGGAATAATAACCAAGAATCACTGCAAATCGAATCACCGCGTCTCATTTTACGCCCATGGCGACCGGACGATGCCGAAGCTCTATTCCGCTACGCATCCGACGCAAAGGTAAGCGAACTCGCTTTATGGGACCGGCACACATCAGTGGAAATGAGCCGTGAGGTGATAGAGAAATTTTTCATACCCAACCCTCACACATTCGCGATTACCGACAAAACGACGGGTGAGCCTATCGGATGCATAGGTATTGTACCCGACGGCGATGAGCATTACGACATCAGGGAGGGAGAGCGCGAAGTCGGATATTGGTTGGGACGCCCTCTTTGGGGACAAGGAATTACAACGGAGGCACTGAAGGCACTGATCCGCTACTGCCGCGACGCCATCGCGCTCAAATCTCTGATAATCACTACCGACGAGCGAAACGTTGCATCGCAGCGAGTTGCTGAAAAATGCGGATTCAGCCTTATTGACCGGTATGAAATCTCCGGTAATGCAGGTTTTGCCTACCGCCTCATGCTCGGCAACGATTAATATCACTATCAATCATATCACATATCATGCTTAAACAGATAACCAAATTCATGCTCGCCACTGCCATAGCGGCTCTCGGAACCTCTTGCTCGGGAGGAGACAAGGAGAAAGAAGTGACTGTGCTACAGTTCAACATCTGGCAGGAAGGCACAGTGATCGGTAACGGTTTCGACGCCATCGCCGACGAGATCGCGCGCCTTGATCCGGACTTTGTAACCCTCAGTGAGGTGCGCAATTATCATGAGACCAGATTCTGCGACCGCATCGTCAAAGCGCTCGCCGACCGCGGCAAGGAATACCATTCATTCTATTCCTACGACAGCGGATTGCTGAGCCGTTACCCTCTTACCGACAGTGCCACAATATTTCCGCACGAAGGGGACCATGGCACGGTGTACCGTCTGAATACGGAAATCGACGGTAGAAAATTCGCCGTCTACACCGGACATCTCGATTACCAGAACGACACTTACTATGAAGTGCGTGGCTACGACGGCAATTCATGGCGCCGTATGGACGCCCCTCTCACCGACGTAGACACAATCCTGGCACGCAATGCACTCTCGCTGCGCGATGAAGCTATAGACTCATTCATCACCGACGCCGCCAACCAGCTGCGCGACGGTGCGATCGTGATTTTCGGCGGTGACTTCAATGAGCCTTCGTGGATGGACTGGACAGAAGCCACACGCGACTCCGCCGACCACCACGGTGTTGTGATCGACTGGCCTTGCACACGCCGCCTGCATGACGAGGGCTTCACCGACGCCTACCGTGCCGTAAACCCTGATCCGGTGGCTTACCCCGGATATACCTATCCCACATACAACGACAGCGTGCCTTGCGAGAAAATCACTTGGACTCCCGAAGCCGATGAACGTGAGCGAATCGACTATATCTTCTATCACCCCGCCGGAGGAGCGGTCACAGCTACAGAAGCATTCATCGTCGGTCCGACTGACTGCGTGGCTTACTCAAAACGGGTACCGCACACAGCATCCGACTCCATACTCGCACCGATAGCCGTATGGCCTACAGACCATAAGGCAGTCTTCGTGCGGCTCCGCTACCGCTGAGCGCTTTGAAGCGTAAGAGTGCGGTCCACGCACTCCGGAACCTCGTCAGGGCAATGTGTCACATATATCAGTGTTGTGCCATCGCGCGCCGCCAATGTGTTGACAATTGCCCTGACGGCGCGTTTACGTGCACTGTCAAGACCATGCAACGGCTCATCGAGAATCAGCAGTTCAGGATTCTTTATCAACGTGCGCGCCAGAAGCACCATACGCTGCTGTCCTGACGACAGAGCCGTAAACCTGCAATCTGCTATATCCTCAATATGCAGCAGCCTCACCCAACGGCGCGCCTTGGTCAATTCCCGCTCCCCGAGGCGCGTGAAAAAGCCGACCGTGTCCATCAGCCCACGGGCTATCACCTCGAGTGCCGTGCAGCTACCGGCATTGAAATACAGGTGCATCTCCGGAGAAACATATCCTATGCGACGCTTCACGTCCCAGATGCTCTCACCCGTACCACGCCGTCGACCGAAAAGACTCACCTTGTTTGCATAAACCTGCGGGTTATCGGCATGGATAAGGCTCAACAGCGTGGATTTGCCGCTTCCGTTAGGACCTGCGAGAGCCCACCGTTCGCCGCGCCGTATGGTCCAGTTGACATCAGTCAGTATTACCGCCGAGGCATACCTGACCGTGCAGCTCTCAAGCCTGACAATCTCCTCTCCTGCATCAGGGGCTAACACCCTGTCAGCCGGACGCGGAAGTGCCGATGTATCGACTGCGAAATCAAAGAGCCTTGCGGCAATGTCGCGCAGCGAGGACTCGCCCCGATCGTAACGACCGGTCAAAGTCATATTCTCCATTGTGATTAGCGAATCCGCGTAATCCGGCACATCAGCCGGATCGCAAACCATCATCATGACCGATGTTCCTCCGGCGGCAAGCTCCGGAAGAATATCATCAAGAACCTTGCGCGAACGTGAGTCAAGTCCTATGTAGGGATTGTCGAGAATAAGCAGGCCCGGCATATCATCATCGGTCAATGCAACGGCAATCAGCAGTTTGCGCAGTTCACCGCTCGAAAGGAAGTTGATTCGTTTCTGTATAGTGTGGCTTATTCTCAATGTCCGTTCCAACTCCCGCCAGCGGGGAGTCTCAATACGGTCGGAAAACAGTTCGCCGACAGTCGGTATCTCATCATTAGCCATCGACTCGTATCGCTGCTGATGATATTCAACCTTGTTGCCGGTCAGCGAGTGGATATCAGTAAACTCTATCCGCTTTACTACTAATCCACCATCCGGAGTAACGATACGGTTCGTAGCGAGATTGCGCCCACGCTCGATGATTGCTCCGAGCGTGGATTTACCGCTGCCGTTTTGCCCGGCGACCACGGTAATCCCCTGCCTTATGGCAATCTGGTGCGGGTTTTCGATCGAGCGTCCGATATAATGCAGTTTTGCGCTCTCGAGAGTCAGAAGTGTATCCATAAAATAGCCTGTGGGTGGACTTTACCGTAATAACTTTGCCCCTATGTAAATCAAGCGGGACGTCCGGCAAAGTTACACAAAAACATTGTGTCAACAATGCCGGACGTTCCTGCTTCGGTAAATTTTTCTTTCAGTGATTATTGTGCGGAAGCGACAGAGGCATTGCTCTGCGCCGATGCAGATGCCGCATCAGCCGAAGCATCGCCGAGCTCCGCACGATCGGCAGGATTCATCTGCACGGTCTCCACATCGACTCCGGAGGGATAGTTGAACAGTTGCAGGTCGAAATCCTGACACACAGAGGCTATATGCTCGAATATCTCACTCTGCACAGCCTCGTAGGCGGTCCATGCCGTAGTGGTGAAACACCATAGCTGCAACGGTATGCCGATGCCGGTAGGCACCATGACGCGCACAAGGATCTGCTGATCCTTCACGATGAGGGGATGATTGAGCAGATACTGGCACATATAGGCGCGGAACAGACCGAGGTTGGTCTCCGTAGTACCGTTAACCACGGCAAGACCCGGATCGTAATTGACCTTTCCGCCGGCTGCTTTCGACTTGTCGACGAATGCTTTCATCTCAGGATGAAGCTGTGTAACCTTTTCAATAAGTTCAGGTGTGCACGACTTGACATAATAGGAATCAAATATCACCGAGCGGCATATCTGGCGGCAACCTGACTGCGACATTCCCCGCCAGTTCTGAAACGATGTCGAGACAAGCGTGTAAGGCGGCAGGGTCACGATTGTATTATCCCAGTTCTGCACCTTTACAGCGGTGAGCGAAACATCCTGCACTATACCGTTGGCGATAGTTGACGGAACCACGATCCAGTCACCCACGCGCAGCATGTCGTTCTGCGACAGCTGTATACCGGCTACGAATCCTAAAATAGTGTCTTTGAAAATCAACATCAATGCAGCCGCGAAAGCACCGAGTCCTGTCAGAAGAACTGCAGGCGATTTACCAAGCAGTATCGAGCCACCGATAATAGTCACTACAATCCATACTATACCGACACATACGTTGAGAATTCCCTTTAGCGGCAGGTTTTTCGTATTGTCACGCTGATCAAAACGCATCCATGCGAAAGTCAGCACAGTATTGACAGCCATGGCTATAGTGATCAGCGAGTATATCCACACACACTTCTCAAATATCTTCAGAAGGGAGGATGTTGTGTCAAACGCAAATGGCAACAGCGCCAGTATCACAAGCGGCGGGATTACGTGGCTGCACTTCGTAAGCACTCTCTGCTCAAGCAATTCACGCGCCACCACACTGTTGCGCATTTTCACCACCTTTCGCGCGATTAGAAGAATCAGACGCCGGATCAGCCATCCGAGAAAGAGTGCCAATGCCACGATGACTGCGACATAGATGTATTCCTCCAGATTTTTCATGTGGCTCAATCCCACGGTGTCGAGCACACCGTCAATAGTCGACAGCAACCAGTTTGCGACACGGTGTGAAGGGATAATTTCAGAAAGCATAGCGTAATATGTTTATCGGTTTGTGATAGACTTTTCGACGGGCTGATGCGTACTTTTCAATAAATAAACAGTTGAAACGTAAAGCCGTTGATAGCACAAGGCACCAGCCTTTACTATCACAACGCCACTGCCGCCGATTATGTTCTGCCGCAAGGATACCGATACCGTATCTTCTGCGACACTCTTCAAATACCATAAAATTGTGTAAAAAACATGAGTCGTCTTCTGAATTTCACATTTAATTGTTAATTTTGACCCGTAATGTTAAATTTACACCTAAAAATTCAATTCCGCCATAACATTACGGCATAATGCGGTGTTAACATAATAAAGTTAAAAAATAACTGAACATTCGCTACGGCACAATGAAAAAATCTACCATCTGGTCAATAACTATAATAATGGCGCTGACATTCATAGGGCTGCTGTACATGCAGGTAATGTACATGCAGAATATGATACGTATGCGCGACGACCAGTTTTCCGAAGGTGTCAAACGCAGTCTGTATGCAGTCACTACTAACCTTGAACAGGACGAGACCAAACATTTTCTCGAAGAGGACGTGGCTCAGATCGAGACCTCCGTACTCCCCCGCTACTCCGTGGGTGGGACAGACCAGGGAGGCATAAAATTCTCATTCACCACCGCCGAAGGCAAACGTGGAGCGCTGACTCTCCAGGGCGATCTAAACGTATTGACCCCGAATGTGCGCCGCCTTGACCAGCATCGTTCGGCGCATGAGATACTGCGCGATCAGTACCTGTATCAGAAAGGATTGCTCGACGAGGTGATAATGAGAATGATATCGCAGTCAAGCTCCCGACCGATAGATGAGCGTGCCGATTCAGCCAAAGTAGCGACCTACTTGCGGATGGAGCTCGACAACAACGGACTTGACCTGCCGTTCGAGTTTGCGGTCGTCAACCGTCTTGGTGCCGTTGTCTACCGTACTGCTGGCTATACCCCCGAGCAGGCGGGCGACAACAATATGTTCGTGCAGACGCTCTTCCCCAACGACTCGAAGAACCGGATGAACTATCTGAAAGTCTACTTCCCGACAAAGCGTGACTACGTGCTGTCATCGCTCCGGTATGTGATCCCGTCGTTCATCCTCACATTCATACTTCTGGTCATGTTCACCTACACGATCTTCCTGACATTCCGTCAGAAGAAACTCACGGAGATGAAAAATGACTTCATCAACAACATGACCCACGAGTTCAAGACACCGATCTCCACCATATCACTTGCCGCGCAGATGCTCAACGACTCATCGGTGCGCAAGTCGGAGAAGATGCAGGAACATATCTCATCCGTGATCAACGAGGAGACAAAGCGCCTCCGTTTCCAGGTTGAGAAAGTGCTCCAGATGTCGATGTTCGAACGGCAGCGTGCCACACTCAAGCTACAGGACATAGATGCCAACGTGGCGATAGCCAACATCGCGCACACTTTCAAGATAAAGGTAGAGAAATACGGCGGAAAGATCGCCACCGAACTGCTCGCCGAGCAATCGATGATCTACGTGGATGAGATGCACTTCACCAACGTGATATTCAACCTGCTCGACAACGCGGTGAAATACCGTCGCGAGGATGTGCCGCTGATGCTGCGTGTCACCACCCGCGATATCTCCAACTCACGCCTCGAGATCACCGTAGCCGACAACGGTATCGGAATACGCCGCGAGGATCTCAAGAAAATATTCGAGAAATTCTATCGCGTGAGCACCGGCAACCTGCACGATGTGAAAGGCTTCGGTCTCGGGCTCGCCTACGTGCAGAAGATGGTGCGCGAGCTCCGCGGTGAAATCACCGTGGAAAGCGAACCCTCACAAGGAACAAAATTTATAATCATATTACCCCTAACGAAAAATTGAACATTATGGAAGAACGTTTGCGCATACTGCTCTGCGAGGATGACGAGAATCTCGGCATGCTCCTCCGCGAATATCTCCAGGCAAAGGGTTACAACGCTGACCTTTTTGCAGACGGCGAAAGCGGTTACAAAGCCTTCCTCAAAGGCAAATACGACCTCTGTGTGCTCGACGTGATGATGCCGAAAAAAGACGGTTTCGCACTTGCCACAGAAATCCGCACCGTCAACGCTGAGGTACCTATCATATTCCTCACCGCAAAATCGATTAAGGAAGACATACTTGAAGGATTCAAGATCGGTGCCGACGATTATATCACCAAACCTTTCTCGATGGAGGAACTCGTGTTCCGTATCGAGGCTATTCTCCGCCGCGTGAAAGGCAAGAAAGGCAAGGAGATCACCATGTACAAGATCGGCAAATTCACATTCGACACCCAGAAGCAGGTGCTGATGATCGGCGACAAGTCGACAAAGCTCACCACAAAGGAGTCGGAACTGCTGAGCCTGCTCTGTGCACATGTCAACGAAATCCTTGAGAGAAACTTCGCCCTCAAGACCATCTGGATCGACGACAACTACTTCAACGCGCGCAGCATGGACGTGTATATCACCAAGCTCCGCAAGCACCTGCGCGAGGACCCCTCGATCGAGATCATCAATATCCACGGCAAGGGCTACAAGCTCATCGCTCCCCTTCCCGAACAGGAGGCGGAATAAATCCCATAACTCCATAGGAGTCCACAATGCGGATGTGTCATAACCGACACATCCGCATTTTTTGTAAAAAACAAGCTATGCCCTTGCACCTGCCGCCATAGATGCTTAACTTTGCAGAAACAGAACAAAACTTAGAGCGAATACCATGCACATCCGATCATTACTGTCGGCACTACTGATCTCTGCCGCAGCCGTCACCAACACCGCAGCGGGAAACGCGGCGGAAATAGCGATAGTACCACTCCCTGCATCTGTCACGACAGCCCAGGGAAGTTTCACATTTCCTGCAACCGTGACTTATTCAGTCCCGGCTTATACAGGTGACAGCATCAATGTTTTGCTGCAGCGCATGATTCCTGAACTTCAGAAAGCGACAGGATCAAAATTTCGGACGTCATCAGATGCCATTATGAAGCTCGAGCTTGACCCAAAGCTCGGCGCAGAAGCCTATACACTTGATGTCGACAACGACGGCATTGCAATCACCGCATCGCGCCCGGCAGGATTCTTCTATGCCCTGCAGTCGCTGCGCCAGATGCTGCCATACACGTCGCCCGAAGCTTCCGTGACGATTCCCGTCGTAAAGATTGTCGATACTCCCCGTTTCGGCTGGCGCGGATTCATGCTTGACGAGGGACGCCACATATTCGGAAAAGAGGAGGTCAAGAAACTGCTTGATGCGATGGCAGCATACAAGATGAACCGTTTCCACTGGCATCTGACCGAGGATCAGGGCTGGCGCATAGAGATCAAGAAATATCCGCGCCTGACCGACGTCGGGGCTTTCCGCGGCAGCCGGTCACTCGGTTGGATCGGACTCGAACCTGATACAATGCGCTATGGCGGCTATTATACTCAGGATGATATCCGCGAAATCGTGGCGTATGCCCGCGACCGCTTCATTGAGATAATACCGGAAATCGATATCCCCGGACATACTCAGGCTGCCGTGGCTGCTTATCCCGAACTGCTCGCCTGCGACCCGGAGAATCCGCATGAGGTGTGGCTGATGCAAGGTGTGTCGGACGATGTGATGAATGTCGCTAACCCGGCTGCCGTGCAGATGGCGAAAGACATAATCGATGAGATCACACCATTGTTCCCATTCCCATACATACATCTTGGTGGCGACGAATGCCCTACAGACAAATGGAAGGAAAATGCTGCATGCCAATCGCTTCTCGACAGCATCGGATCAACAAAATACCGCGACCTGCAGCTTTACTTCTATAAGCAGCTGACCGACCATATAGCCCTCAAACCCGCTGCTGATCAGCGTAAGCTTATCTTCTGGAATGAGGTTTTGCACGGCAACACCGGCATGCTACCCGACGATATCACCATAATGGCATGGGTTGGCGCTGACAAAGCGGCACACGAAGCGGCAAAACGCGGACTGAACACGATACTCACCCCACAGATCCCCTACTACATCAACCGACGCCAGTCTAAATCTCCGACCGAGCCTGTGACACAGGGACATGGCACAGAAACTCTCAAAGCCGTCTACGACTACGTGCCTGTGAAAGATATTCCGGCGGATCTGCACGACAAATACCTCGGTGTGCAGGGCAACTTCTGGAGCGAGTATGTGATGACTCCCGAGCTGCTCGAATACCTGATGTTCCCACGTCTTGCCGCCATCGCAGAAGCAGGATGGACACCTCAGCAGAAGCGCGACTACGATAGTTTCCGCAACCGTGTGCGCGCGCTACGCCCCATGCTTGATGCCGCCAGCATAAACTACTGCACTCACGAATTTCAGGCTGAGGGTGAGACGCCCGACGTTTTCGAGCAACTTTAATATCAGGACTATAATATAGACAAAGGCTGTGTCACTTCATCCTGACACAGCCTTTGTTATTATCTTAAAGAATCAGTCGGCGTAACGCCGCCCGAAGACAATAAGAGTTACAACCGCCACAACAGCCATCGGAATACCCACAAGCGCAGGAGACTCATAACCGAAACCGTGGCGTATCGCAAGACCTCCGAGCAGACTCGCTATCGCATTCGACACATTGAATGCTATCTGAATCCCGGCACCACCAAGCATCTCGCCACCTTTTGAGTAACGCACGATAAGATATTGCATAGGTCCACCGATACCGAAAAGCGATGCAGTAGCTAAAAACATAAGCAGAAGCGTGAGCCAGCGTACATGAGCCCCGAAATACAATCCAGGTAGAATCACAAGCACACACAATATGATGCACAACACCACACGCGATGCACGGAAACGGTCGGCAAGACGTCCGGCGGCAAGATTTCCGACAACCATACCGACACCGGCAAGCACCATTATCCATGTCATCGCACCGGTAGCGAATCCCGTTACATGCGTCATAGCCGGCTCCACATAGCTGAACCAGCAGTAGACACTACCCTGCCCGAAGAATGTGGCGGCGAAAATCAACCATGGCGCCCCACCGCGCAGAAACCGGAACTGACCTCGCATCCCTTTGTCAGGTAGCGGAGCAAGCACCGGAAGCCAATGTCTGAGCATTATCACTGTAACGATGCCGAACAGAGCAACCGACGCGAATGCGAGCCTCCACGATACAAGATTGCTCAGAAATGTTGCCGTCGGGACACCTATGACATTGGCTACAGTCATTCCCGCGACCATAGCCGACACTGCTTCCGCACCATGTCCGGGCTTCACCAGACGCTGCGCCACGATTGCCGACACGCCGAAATATGCACCATGCGGCAGTCCGGAGATGAAACGCGCCGCAAGAAGCGACCAATAGCCACCGGCGAGCGAGGCAAAACTGTTGCCCGCCACAATTACTGCCGCAAGAATAAGAAGAAGGCGACGCAAAGGCATACGGTGAAACACCAGCAATGCCGGCGCGCCCACACATACCCCTAATGCATACGCCGTGATCATGTGTCCTGCCGACGAGATGCTGACATCAAGCCCGCTCGCCACATCGCCGAGCACGCCCATCATGGTGAATTCAGCGATTCCAAGAGCGAAAGTACCAAATGCCAGTGCAATAAGTCCCTTGTTCATAAGACATTCAATAAATCCTTAAAAGTATTCTTCAAAAAATCGGCTGCAAAATTACAACAAATTCCAACACCACAGATCAAAAAAAGAGGCATTGACGGTAAAAACCGGCAACACCTCTTCTTTATAAGGACCACACCAAAGGATGCGATGAAACTCCGGATGACAGGATTTGAGAGCTCAACCACCTTTGTAATCCGCCTGGGCTGGAAAACAGCCTCCCCGCGAGGGGGATGGGGCCCGCCATCAGTAAGTTGGGCTTGTCTCGGCATTTCATTATAATTTGATGAGTTTCCCAATCTACTTTGATGTGGTATTCATTATGTTCACCTTTGCCTCCACGCCATCCTCACAGGACTGCGGTGGAGGGCTTGTGAAGCTCTCTCGCTTCATCATTCTAACGCAAAGTTAGCGCATGATGTTCGATTCCGCAAATTTTTCCCCGCTTTTTTCTTCCTCTCGATTTCTATTGTTAATTTTGCGCTTGATTTGTAAGGAATAAACACCCTCTGAATAATCTGAATGTAAAGCGACGGTAAAGAAAAAAGCAAAAAAATAGACCCTCTTTGTAACTTATCTAAACAATCACGCGTCTAAGATACAAAACCAACCGGGAAATGGCACAAGCGCGAGACTGAGTTCATTTCCCCTATCACGACAAATGTCAACCCAACATTATGATCATTTCACTGACTGACGTCAACAAGACATACCCCGGAGCCGTACCGCTCCATGTGCTGAAAGGAATCAATCTTGAGATTGACCGCGGTGAGCTCGTCTCCATAATGGGTGCCTCCGGAAGCGGTAAATCAACACTGCTCAACATCCTCGGCATACTCGACAACTACGACACCGGCGACTACTATCTCGACGGCGTGCTAATCAAGAACCTCAGCGAGAACCGCGCCGCAGAGCTGCGCAACCGCATGATAGGATTCGTATTCCAGTCATTCAACCTGATAAGCTACAAGGATGCGGTCGAGAACGTAGCACTTCCGCTTTTCTATCAAGGTGTGCCGCGACGTAAGCGAAACGCCATGGCTATGGAGCAGCTTGAGCGCATGGGACTTGCCGACCGCGCCCATCATCTTCCCGGCGAGCTGTCGGGCGGTCAGAAACAGCGCGTCGCAATCGCCCGGTCACTTATAACCAACCCCTCGATAATTCTTGCCGACGAGCCTACCGGAGCACTCGACTCCAAGACCTCGAAAGATGTGATGCAGGTGTTCCGTGAACTCAACAACGACGGCATGACCATTGTCATAGTCACGCACGACCCGAACGTCGGAGCTGCGACAAACCGGATTATCCGCATAGCCGACGGAATCATACAACCCACAGTCTGACATATATCTGATATAGAAATGTTCGACCTTATTCGAGAAATAGCCCAGACCCTCCGCAACAACAAGCTGCGCACGTTCCTCACAGGATTTGCTGTAGCCTGGGGTATTTTCATGCTGATAATCCTGCTGGGAATGGCACGCGGTGTCACCAATTCATTCCAGGCAAACCGTTCGGGTGAGTCGGCAAGCAGCCTTAGCGTGAACTCCGGATATACCCGCAAAGCATACCGGGGACTGCAGGAGGGCAGACGCATACAGCCCGATATCAATGATATCAGATCCATCCCTGACGCACTGCCTGAATACGTGAAGAAGGCAACCGCCTATAAGTTTCTCAGCGCGACAAATCTATCAACCTCCCGCGATTACGTGAATGCACGCCTTGAGGGCGTCTATCCCGAAGAACAGAAAGTTGATGACGTGAAAATCAACTACGGAAGATTCATAAATGCTGCCGACCTGCGCGAGGAACGTAAAGTGGTGGTGATAAACGAAGAGAACGCCGAGGTACTGTTTGGAGACGCCTCAAAAGCTGTGGGTCAGCGCGTCGATGCATACGGATTGTCCTGGTTGGTAGTGGGAGTGTATTCCCACCGTTGGGAACGAGCGGTCTACATACCGTTCAACACCGCCATGCGGCTCTCCGACGACAACCTGAAGCTCGGCAATATCCGCGTGCAGCTGAACGAGATCAGCACCGAGGAGGAGGCTGAGGAAGCCGAGCAGGCTGTGCGCGCCCAGTTAGCACAGAACCACACCTTCGATCCTTCCGACAAGAGCGCCATGTACATCTACAACCGCTTCAAGTCATATCTCCGCGAAAGCAGTGCTTTCAACATCCTGAACTCGGCGATATGGATAATCGGCATATTCACCCTGCTGTCGGGAATAGTTGGAGTAAGCAACATTATGTTCGTCAGCGTGCGCGAGCGCACCCATGAGATCGGCATACGCCGTGCGATCGGTGCCAAGCCCCGTTCGGTGCTCACGCAGATCGTCACCGAAAGCGTGGCGATAACCACACTGTTCGGATATATCGGGATCGTGCTCGGCATGATGATAATGCAGACCGTCAACACGTTTGTGCCTGAGAACGATGTGATAAAGAATCCCACAATATCGCTCAGCATCGCAATCGAAGTGACTATTCTTCTGATCATAGCCGGAGCGCTCGCCGGACTGTTCCCGGCTATCAAAGCAACAAAAGTAAAACCGGTCGAAGCCCTGCGCGACGAATAATCCCTCCTAACAACAAGTCATGAAAAATCCTATATTCGACTTAGAGAACTGGAAAGAGATCGGCGCGACACTCGCCCGAAACAAGACTCGCACATTCCTGACGGCGTTCGGCATATTCTGGGGCACGGCTATGCTTGCCATGCTCATGGGCGGTGCCGGAGGGCTGCGCGGAATGCTTATGCGTAATTTCCAGGGATTCGCCACAAACATGGGCGCAGTATTCCCCGGACGTACCACAATCTCTTACAAAGGGTTCAACAAAGGAATGTCGTGGTCGCTCAACGACAACGACCTGGCTACCATACGTGCCACAGTCCCATATATCGAGGCTTCGTCAGGCATTCAGAATACCAGCGGCACCGTTGCCTACGGTTCAAAATCAAGATCCGCGTCCGCACAGGGTGTTGAGGTTGATTTCTTCAAGATCCAGGAGCCGACACTATATTCCGGACGTCTGCTTAACGAAAGTGACTTCTACAACAACCGCAAGGTGGCACTTCTCGGCAAAAGCGTAGCCGACGAGCTGTTCGGCACAGAGTCGCCACTCGGCGAGTTCGTATCGGTCAACGGTGTCTATTTCCAGATCGTAGGTGTGATCGGGCAGGACAGCGATGTGTCGATAGGTGGCGGACGACTTGACGAAGGCATACACATGCCGCTCTACACCATGCGTCGGGCGTTCAACCTTGGCAACAACGTGGGATTCTTCATCATGAACGTAGAGCAGGGACACACCCCGACCGAAATCCGCCCGGCACTGCACCGCGCC
The DNA here is from genome assembly GCA_910587425.1 of uncultured Muribaculaceae bacterium. Lineage (GTDB taxonomy): Bacteria > Bacteroidota > Bacteroidia > Bacteroidales > Muribaculaceae > Paramuribaculum. Next base: position 74,836 of record CAJUKU010000008.1, on the reverse strand, counting down.
ATACGCCACAATCATCCCATCCATCCCGAGGATCAGAACGCGATGGGAATGTTCGACGTCGCCGAGCAGTTCAAGATGGTCGACAACCTCTTCCTCGGCATAACCCTTCTTGCGATATTCGTCGGTGCCGGTACGCTCATCGCCGGAATAATAGGAGTGGGCAATATAATGTGGATCATAGTAAAGGAGCGCACACAGGAGATAGGCATACGCCGCGCCATCGGTGCAAAGCCACGCGACATCATTGTCCAGATCCTCTCCGAAGGCATGGTGCTCACTGCTGTAGCCGGAACTGCCGGAGTGGTATTCGCCACGATAGTACTTGCGGCGGTCGACTATTTCACGTTCGATCCAGTGCTCGGAAGCGCGCACTTCCAGCTCTCATTCTCCAATGCCATGGGAATTATGTGTGTATTCCTCGTACTCGGCACGCTCGCGGGACTCATACCCGCCATACGCGCCATGCGCATCAAGCCGATAGAGGCAATGAATGATAAATGAACAGACATTTCAACACGAATAAAATCACTTACGCTATATGAAAAAGTTTTTCAAGATCCTACTGTGGATTATAGTAGCCGCGATATTTGTCGGCACGTTCGTATTCCTCTACCTCAATTCGCAGCCCGACAAGGTAAGCTATGAGGTTGTAAGTCCTTCGAAAGGCGATATAAAGCGCACCACAGTGCTCACCGGCAAGATTGAACCGCGCGATGAAATCAACATCAAGCCGCAGATTTCAGGGATCATCACAGAGATCAATGTCGAGCCAGGCGATATCGTAGCTTCCGGCGATGTTATTGCTGTGATCAAGGTGATACCCGAGGCATCGTCGCTATCGTCGGCACTCAACCGTGTGGAGACAGCAAAAATAAGCCTTGCGGATGCAAAGGGTAAGTTCGACCGTAACGCCGCGCTCTACTCCAAGAAAGTGATATCACGCGAGGAGTACGAGACCTCCGAGACCACCTACCGCCAGGCGGAGCGTGAGGTCGACGCTGCCGCCGATGCTTACGCTATCGTCCGCGACGGCGTGTCGAAATACAATGCCTCCGAGAGCAACACTCTGGTGCGCGCAACCATAGGCGGTCTCATACTGGATGTGCCTGTAAAAGTCGGAACCTCAGTCATACAGGCTAATACATTCAACGACGGCACAACCGTTGCTACCATCGCTGACATGAGCAATCTTATTTTCAAGGGGAATGTCGACGAGACAGAGGTAGGTCAGCTCCGCGTAGGTATGCCGATGGAGATAGCGATCGGAGCGCTTCCAGAGGCATCGCCTTCGGCTGTGCTTGAGTACATCGCCCCCAAGGGCACATCAGAGAATGGTGCCAACACATTCGAGATCAAGGCAGCCCTCTCGATCGATTCAATCAGCGGTCTACGCGCCGGCTACAGTGCCAACGCCACTGTAACGCTCGCCGATCTACGCAATGTGCTCACAGTACCTGAATCCGTGATCGAGTTTTCCGGCGACAGCACTTTTGTCTACCTGATGACCGACAGCGTGCCCGAGCAGAAATTCAACCGCACAGCCGTAACCACCGGCACCAGCGACGGTATAAACATAGAGGTCAAATCAGGCATCGATGCCACTGCACGCTTGCGGGGCAACACCATAAAGAACTGACACTTATCATGAAAAAGATATTGACATCTGCACTCATTGCAGTTCTGACAGTTTCACCAACCATCGCGGCTGAGCCTTGGAGCCTCGACAGCTGCATCAGCTACGCTGTCAGCCATAACCTGACTGTCAAGAGCCGAGACATCTCGCTGAAGATCGCCAGACAGGATGCCATCGATGCATTAGACCGCTTTCTGCCAACCGTTCAGGCGGGAGCATCGCAATCGTTCAGTTTCGGGCGCGGTCTGACAGCCGAGAACACCTACGCCAACCGTAACACCTCCAATTTCGGATGGCAGGTAGGACTTTCACTCCCCCTATTCCAGGGACTCCGCAACATCCGCAATGTCGACTACAACGTGACAAACGTTATGATGGTCATGGAACAGTACGAAAGTGCCAAGGATGACGTCACGCTTAATGTCATCGCACAATACCTGCAGGTGCTATATAACCAGGAGATATACAAAGTAGCACTCGAACAGCTCAACCTGTCGCGTACAGAACTGCAACGCCGTCGCGACCTGCTTGAAGCAGGCAAGATACCGGAGCTGGATCTGATCCAGGCGGAGTCGCAGGTGGCACAGGATGAGCTGACGGCTGTAACGGCGCAAAACGACTGCACGATGGCGCTTCTCAACCTAACACAACTGCTCGAACTACCGACGGCTGAAGGTTTCGAGGTACTGCCCGTCAATGAATCCGAACAACGCATGCTCCCTTCTGCTGAAACCGTCTACTCCACAGCACTCGGTATCAACCATGGCATACTCGCATCGGAGTATGGTGTCAAGGCAGCCCGCAAATATACTAAGGTGGCAAAAAGCGGATACCTCCCCACCTTATCGTTCAATGCTGGAATAGGAAGTAATTACTACAAGACATCCGGTTTCAACAACGAAGGATTCGGACCGCAGATGCGGCACAATCTCAGCAAATCGTTAGGATTCTCACTGAGCATACCGATCTTCGACGCATTCTCGACACGCAACTCCGTGCGCCGCGCGCGTCTTCAGGAAATATCAGCCACACTCCAGCTCGACCAAGCTAAAAACGACCTGTATAAGACAATCATGCAGGCACATACACAGGCTATTGCCGCCGACAAGCGCCGCGAATCAAGCGAGATCGCATCACGCAGCACACTTGCGGCTCTCGATGCCATGCGCGAGAAATACAACTATGGCAAAGCCACTGCAACCGAGTTCGAGCAGGCAAAAACGGAATACATTCGTGCGGTAAGCACAGCCGTTCAGGCTAAGTACGAGTCCATGCTACGCCGGCGTATACTCAGTTTCTACATATCCGGCGTCTGACGGCTCAAATGTCAACATGAGAACTACCTTAAAAGGCGGAGCGAGACACAACGCTCCGCCTTATCATTACAATTATGCATAAAACAACACAAAAACATACAAATGCTCGAAATATTTGTGAATAATGCAAAAATACACTATCGTTGCCGCCGATATCATTATCCATTAAACTCAGAGACACAGCAATTTCAAGAGTGATCACACATCCGGAGACACACGCGTATGTCAATGATGGTTAATATTCACACGATATCACACATGAGCACACAGGCAACAACAAGACTAAGATAATAAACAAATACAGAGATATGAAAAAACTGATGCGTATAAGCGCACCTATCATGATGGCGGCTTTGGCTATAGGCTCCACAACTGATGCCTACGGGCAGCAGAAAGAGTTCTACAACTTCAAGATGAAAGAGACGCCCGTAGCAATCCCCGACTATGGTGCAGTCACAGTATATTCTGTCGCCGGTGATAAGGTCTACACACTGCGCAACAGCGAGATGGCTGACCTTGGCGAACCTATCACATGGATGTCGTTCAATCCGACCGGCTTCAACTTCGTTATCGTCGGTCAGGGCAAAAAGCATGGCGAGGCACGCGTCATTGTCGCAAATGACTTCAACAACGCCCGCTACAAGCACAACGTCAAGCGCCACGGCTCCCCCACATCAGCGATTTTCACCCCCGACGCGCGCACCCTCATCGTTGCCGCTGATCGTGGCATAAATCTCTTTGAGACACGTAAGTTCCAGCCCGTCGACACTTTCCCCACCACAATGGCTCCCACAGAGATGACCATGAGCGGCAACGGCTATTTCCTCGCCATGACCGATGGCAGCAAGGTGGCGGTCTACAACTATGCCGACAAGCGCCTGCGCAAGGAGTGGACATTCGACGTGCCTGTGACACAGGTCGGATTCTCACCCGATGATTCCGAATTTGCAGTACTCACCTCCGACGGTCTCATGAGCGTATATAATACCCGCGATTTCATTATCAAGAAGAACATCGACGGACTTGGCGACGGTATCGATTTCGACTACAACCCCGACGGTAAGTATATCGCTGTGGTGACATCACCCACGCAGATCGCAATTGTCAACACCCTCAATGACGAAGACCGCGAATATGTGGAAGTTCCCGAAGGTTCCATGTCAGATCTCCGGTTCATACGCGATACACAAAACAACACACTCCTCGCCTACAACTCGGCGAATGCAGTGAACGTGAAGCGCATGACCGCTCTCGTGCCCTACTACGCACGACTCATCTCCGATCAAGCTGACGAAATGATGAACGAGTGGCTCAAGATGATGCCGGGTGAGACCATGGAACAGTACCGCGCCCGTGTCAACGATGAATCCCGTGCAAAACAGCGCCGCATGTTCGAGGATGAGATCTCAACCGGACTCGCAGGCGACCTTGTCTCGATGTCTAAGATATCGCTTGGCAAATATGACCGTGGCAATCAGGTGCTCGCGGTCGAGTTCGACAACATGCCCACTATTCTCCTCCCCGTCCCTGAAAATGCGGTAAGTGCATTTGCCAATGTCGACAACATCACAATCGAAGATGCCAAATACGGTATCATGCCCAACGACAACTTCGAGCTTATCTACGCTAAATTCCATAACCGCGCCAACGGAGAGACATATATTTACGACAACCTTGACCGTGTTCCCCTCGCATTCATGGAGAACGACGACAATGTAGTATCGATCGAAGTACTCCAGCAGCAGCAGATGGAAGAACTCAAGCTTCAGCAGCTCCGCGAGAAAGTCGTAGCCGAGGCTAAATCGCGCAACGTCATATCTGACCACACAAACATTGCGGTCGACAGCCGTGTCGTCCCCGATTACGACGCCGACGGAAAGAAAATCCTCAACTATATCGTCCGTTTCAGCTACGAGGTTGAGCCTGACTACTCTATCCATGAGGATTTCGGCCCCGGTAAGTACAAGGTTGACGAGTCTGGTGCCGCAAGCTCGATGCTATCCATCATCAAGCAGGCATTTGAGGGCGATCTCGCTCAGTATGTCGCCGCAGGAAAGAAACTCCGTGTCAACATCTCCGGTGCTGCCGACGGCACACCCATCCGCCGCATCATCCCTTACGACGGTTGCTACGGCGACTTCGAGGAAGAGCCGGTTGTCAAGGATGGTCTGATGACCGCCATTTCCGTGACACAGAAGAGCGGCATAACACAGAATGAGCAGCTCGCGTTCCTCCGTGGCTACGGTGTGAAGGACTTCCTCCAGCGCAACGTCAACAACCTCGACAAAATGAATGCCGACTACCGGTATAACATCGCAGTGTCGGAAGATAAAGGCAGTGAGTTCCGACGCATTGTGGCTGAGCTGACATTCGTCGATGTTTTCTAATCATCAACCACCGGAAGCATTCTGCAAATACATATAACAACCGATAAAGTCTACGTTTTCTAAATACATAGATGACTACAACCCCGAAAGTTCTTCTCACAGCGGCGTCAGCTGCAGTGATAACACTTGCCTCACAGGCACTCCCGGTTGCGGGCGCGCCACAGATTCCATCGGCTTCCACCGCCGATTCTGTGGCTGCGCTCGCAGCTGATACCACAGCTACCGTCGACCCTCTCGAACAGGCATCCGAACTCTACCGCGCAATCAAGTTCGCGCAGACAGAGGGTGAACCTGGCGAAGATTACTATCAGACGGTCATAGACTGCAATACCGCTGCTACAACAGCTATCAAATCGTTGGCTAAAGGCACGCCGGAATATGACCGGTGCAAAAGCATACTCCGCGACATTAACCAGTCGCTTGAGGCTGGTGCATACTTCTACTCGTCAGCCAACAATTCCGATCAGCTTGCACGGTTTGCCGGCGCATACATCGACACCCACCTCCTCGATGCTTTCCACGGAGAGAATTTCCGCACCGATGCAAATTATCCGTCGATAATCTACATCGCCGCTTCCGGAGCATACAACTCGCGAGATTTCGCAAAAGCGATAGATTACTTCCGCGCATATTTCGCCACCGGCGAGCCTTCGCGGCGCGAGCAGGTCTATATGTACATGGGTCAGGCTTGCCTCAATATTGAGCAGTATGACCTCGCGGTAGCGACGATGCTCGAAGCAGTCAAGGCATATCCCGAAAACTACCACCTGATCTCTTTCGGAATAAAAGCTTGCATCGACGGATCACACAGCGAACACCTGCAGCCACTGCTCGACAAGGCTCTGGCGCTCAAACCCGACGATGAGCAGCTGCTCAACATACAGGGTAAGCTCCTTGAAGACAACCAGGAGTATCTGAAAGCGCTCTCGGTCTACAACCGTCTCGATGAGCTGAAGCCGATGAACCTCAGCACCGCGCGCCACATCGCGCTGTGTTACTACAACTTGGGCGTTGATTATTTCAACCGTGCCATAACATCCGACGACGAGCGTACGGCTAAGAAACTGAAACGCCAGAGCAACGACTATTTCTCGGCGGCAACAGGTAAACTGGAGGAGGTTATAGCTAATGACCCCACTTCCGTAAAGTATCTCAAAGCACTCGCCGTATCCTACGGATGCATGGACAACCGCGATAAGTTTGAAGAGGTCAACACCCGCATACAGGCACTCGGCGAATCTCCCATGCCCTCCATGGGTATGCCGCCGATCATGGCTTACAACGAGAACAATACCAAGAACTACGGCCGCAGCGACGGCGCTGTATCGACCGCAGCTTCTACGGACAACGACACCCCCCGCTACTCCGACTTCGCCAAAAGCATAGTAGAGGAGCGTCTGGCTAAATGGACCCGCAAGGGTGAATTCGAGCGCCCGGAGGATTATCAGCGACGCGTCAATGACGCCACGATTCGCGCCGAGTATACCAACGCATGCCGTGAGGCTGAGAAGGAATACCTTGAGAAATATGCCCGTCGCCTGCGCCTTACCGACCTTGAGCTCAAACCGTATGATGCGGCAAACGAGGTGTATCTCGTTGAATCGAGCTACGGACCGATGTATGTCAATGTACCGCTTGCCAACAATGAGGCGGAGCTGTTCAAGAGCAACTGGGCGGGTATTCATTTCCGCAATCCGAAGTACACCATCGTGAATGACGAGGTGCGTGTCGCATCACTCACGTTCGTAACACCTACTGGCAAAAGCTATGTCTATAATAATGACGAGGCACTCGCATACGCCAATACCAACGTGGATGTCGACTTCGAGGCTATTCTGCGTAACGCAAACAGCGGAAACGCGGTTGCCGCAGCTACAACAACCACCAAGAGCCTGAAAGTCACACGGAAATCGGATGTCGACGAGAATATACCCACCACATCCCACCGTAACCCGAACGCTCTCGCGCTTGTCATAGCCAACGAGAACTATGCCGGTGTACCGCATGTAGAGTCTGCTCTCCACGATGGCGAGACAATGGCTAAATATCTCGAGCAGACACTCGGACTGCCGAAGGAGAACATCATCGTACAGACTGATGCTACCCTCGGAGCACTACTGCGCGCCATAGCACAGACTAAGAACGCAGTGAAATCAATGGGCGCCGGCACAGATCTCATAGTCTACTACGCAGGTCATGGTATGCCAAACGAGGCTACGAAGGATGCTCTTCTCCTCCCTGTCGACGGAGATCCCTTGACTGCCGAAAGCTGCTACTCCCTCAACCGGCTTTACGACGAGCTCGGCAACTCCGGTGCAGAGAACATCATTGTGTTCCTCGATGCTTGTTTCAGCGGCTCGAACCGTGGCGACGGCATGCTGACTGCCACACGTGGTGTAGCTATCAAACCTAAAGAGGTCGCTCCGCAGGGCAACATGTTTATCCTCAGCGCGACTTCCGGACAGGAGACAGCACTCCCCTACGCTGAGAAAAACCACGGTCTTTTCACATACTATCTGCTTAAGAAACTTCAGCAGACACGTGGCAACGTCACCCTTTCCGACCTTGCCGAAGATGTGAAGAGCAATGTCGCCCGTCAGTCCAACCTGATCAACCGCAAGCCTCAGACACCCCAGGTGTCACTCTCGGGCAACATGCGGCAGATCTATTCCAAGAAAAAACTTACAGCAAACTGAACATGACGCTTAATAACCGTATATCGTTTGGAATGCCAATGTTAGTGGCAATGCTGCTTGCGCTGATTATCACAGTGCCGGTTCATGCCGACAACGTGAAGAAGCTGAGCGCCACATACACATTCTATGGCGACAGTCATCACTCACTCGACGAATGCAAGCGTCTGGCACTCGAAGGCGCGCGTCTGGCAGCCCTGGCTAAGGAGTTCGGCACATCACTCTCAAACGACACCTACAGCTACGACACCAACAATGGCGACAACGTGTTCTCATCGCTGAGCGCCACAGAAGTCCGTGGTGAGTGGATTGCCGATACTTCTGACCCGAAATACGACGTATCACTCGATGCCGACGGATACTATATCGTTACATGTACAATAAGCGGACAGGCTCGTGCACTGGGCAATGATGCCGTGACGATAGAAGTAGCGACTCTGCGTGGCTCCGACCTGTCATCACGGACCACTTCGTTCAGTGCCGGCGAACAGCTCGGGGTCTATTTCCGTGCGCCTGTCGACGGCTATGTTGCGGTCTACCTCCTTGACGCATCGAATACCGCGTACCGTTTGCTCCCCTATGTAGGGGATGCCGGAGGACTCGTGAAGACTCGCCGGAGCAAGGAGTACGTATTCTTCTCAACCTCACGCCCTGATGGTGTAGAGGATCCTTCAATCGTCGACGAGATTTTGCTCACCACCGATGCCGCCGTAGAGCGCAATCAAGTTGTGGTCATCTTCTCGCCAAACCAGTTCACACCCCCCGGCAACATAACTGCCGACGGTATTCCGGCATCATTGACACTTTCGGCATTCAACAAATGGATAGCCGATGCCCGGCGTCGCGACACCCGCATGGGACTCAGCCGCACCGGAATAGAGATACGCTCCAACTAAGCTATTATTTAAACACAAGCTCACAACCAATAATCACATAAACAATACAGAGATGAAAAAGATTCTTATGATGATCGTGGCAGCCCTTCTCGTTGCCGCACCTGTAGCAATGGGTCAGAGCAAAGCTCTCAACAAGGCTCTCAACAAGGAAAAGAAAGAGAAGATGAAAGAGTACAAGAAGGAGGGCTGGAAGCTCTTCGGCAGCTCACGCAGCCTCGAGGTTGCTCTTCTCAAGCATTATGAGAAACTCAACGAGCTCGGCGACGACGGACGTGAGGTTGTCGGCATCGCAAGCCGCTTCAAATCAAAGAACGTAGGCAAGCAGATGGCAGCCAACAATGCAGCTATCTCCTACGCACAGACCGCAGGTAGCGCCCTAAAGGGTCGCGTTGTCAGCGACATTTCTGCCGATGGCACATCAGCTGAGAATGAGTTCGATCATTTCTATGCCGCTTACGAGCGTCTCGTAGAGAAAGAGATAAAGGGTGAGATGGAGCCCAGCTACGCAATCATCCGCGATCTCGGCGACGGCACCTATGAGCTCCAGGAATTCTATATCGTCAGCGAGAGCGCGGCTTCAAAGGCACGCATCCGCGCTCTTGAGAACGCTATGAAAGAGAGCGAAGTAGCTGCAGCCCACGCTGAAAAGATCGCAAACTTCGTTCGCGAAGGTTTCGAGGCTGAGTAAGCCGGCATTCACTGACGCAAGTCAACAACAAAAACATTGACAACCCATAAGTAACTCAATGCTTAAAAGCATCATCAGCACAACAGCAGCGGGACTCCTCGGAGTCTCGTTGCTGCTGCCGGCTGACGCAGCCGCGCAGACCAACAACCAGTCCTTCGACGAATTTCGCGCCGGACTGCACCGCGACTACAAGCAGTTCAGGCAGAGTGTGCTTGAGGACTATGATAAGTTTCTCGAAGGAGTCTGGGCTGATTACCAGGTATTCAAAGGCGTAAAACGCGACGAGACACCTAAGCCTGACGTAATCCCCGAACCGAAGCAGCTGCCTGCCGAGCCACTCCCCTCCCCTGCTCCGGTAAAGAAACCGAAACCGGCACCTAAACCGAAGCCCTCGCCCTCAGTTCCGAAACCAGGACCCAAACCGGCACCGAAGCCCGCTCCGAAACCGGCTCCTGCACCGAAACCATCGGGCGACCGAAACTTCAAGTTTGACTACTTCGGAATCCCGAGCTATGCTCCGGGACCTGCAATACAGTTGAGCGCGATCAATAATCAGCGTGATTTCGCCTCGCAGTGGCGCTCGCTCGCCGAATCCAAAGCGGCTGCCGATCTCATAGCCTCACTGCAGTCGACAGCTGCCGAGTATGGTCTGAACGGTTACCTGACCTACGAACTTGTAAGCGCGTACATACAGGCTGCATATCCCAATGCATCACGCTCATCCAAGCACTCACTCGCGCACTTTATTCTCGCCAACATGGGATATGACGTGCGCCTCGCACTCGGACAGGATGGCAGAGCATTGCTGCTCATGGCACTCGACGACAAGGTCTATGCACGCCCATATCTGGATCTGGGCAACCGGAACACGCGTTACTACGTGTTTGAACTCGGACAGCCCGACGGCACCAAGACCACGATAGGAATGATCTCGACATGCGAGATCCCTGATGGAGTAGACTGCGGACGCAGCATCGACATGTTGATAAGCGGACTCACACTCCCGGAGAACCCGGTGCCGTTCAAACTTACCGGTGCAGGTATGACCGTAGAGGGCACAACCAACGGATGGTATAAGGATATGCTCTACCGTTATCCGCAGATCTCTATGAAGGGTTTTGCAATCTCCGAGGTTGACCCTGCCGCACGCAAGGCTATTGTTGATCAGCTTCACCAGCAGCTCGACTCACTGCCGCAGCGTCAGGCTGTCGACAAGCTCCTGCAGTTCGTGCAGCAGATCACCGAGTATACCACCGACGGCAATTACCACGGTTTCGAGAAACCGTACTTCATGGAGGAAATGCTCGTCTACCCCAAGAGCGACTGTGAGGACAGAGCTATATTCTACACCTACCTGCTCAACCGGGTGCTCGGTGTCGACAACCACCTCATCGCATATCCGGGTCATGAGAGCGCATCCGTTTGCCTCGACGAGCCGATCAGCGGTGACTCATATACCTACGACGGTCGCACATTCTATATCTCCGACCCCACATATATTGGAGCCCGGACAGGAATGTGTATGCCAAATTACCGTACGACCGAGCCTAAGATCGATCACTACTACAAGAAGTAAAGCCGCATCAGTTGATCCGGCAGCATTAACCGTTACCGTGAATCATCAATCCTGAATCATACTCAGCGGTGTGTCAAAACTCGTTTGGCACACCGCTGTTGTATCCTGATGGGAGGATGTCTTCAGAATGGTTCAGACGGCAGGAGCTGAACCGTTATCACACATCCTCGTATTTTTTGCGTAAAAAATGCAGTTTTTACTAAAAGTCTGACTAAATTTGCAGCCGGAAAAACCCTGATGGTGTACAATACGGCGCGACTGCCGGCACTGTCAGTTTTGACACATTATAGCACTCATAGCGGTGTGTCAGCAATTAAACTATTATTACAATGTCTGATACCGGCTTTACTATCTCGATTACTAAAGAACAGCTCGCCACGCTCCCGATTGAAGAGTTTGACGGTCAGATTACAGTTGTTGAAACCCTTCCTGCAGTCTCCGAGGCTCTCATGGAGATACGTCATGCCGGCACCGTAGGCTTCGACACTGAGACAAAACCATCCTTCCGTAAGGGACAGCTGAATAAAGTATCGCTCATGCAGGTATCTACAGCCGATCACTGCTATCTTTTCCGTATAAACAAAACCGGACTCTGCCCAGAGATTATCAGTTTTCTGGAAGATCCGGGCGTGAAGAAAGTCGGATTGTCGCTGAAAGATGATTTCCTCGTTCTACATCGTCTCGCGCAGTTCGAGCCGGCAGGATTCATCGATCTTCAGGAAACAGTGCGCGAGTTTACGATTACCGACGCATCGCTGCAGAAGATCTACGCAATAATATTCAACCGACGCATATCAAAAAGCCAACGGCTGTCCAACTGGGAGGCACCGGTACTCACTGTCAGCCAGCAATCCTACGCATCAATCGACGCATGGGCTTGCCTGCGCATACATAGCGCACTGACATCACACAAGTTCAACCCTGATCTATCACCATATAAAATAACCGTAAAACCAGAATCCGAAGAGGAAACACCCGCATGAAACGTTCCACTCTCCTGCCGCTTCTGCTGTTGATCTATCTTGCTGTAATGAGCTATATAGGCAGAGGCGAATTCTATGCCGGTCACTACACCTATTATTTCGGCATAATAATCCTCACACTCATCGCTATAGCCCTGCTTCACATTGTGCTCAAACGCCGTGAGCAGACCAAGAGCAAGAAAGACTGACCTTCGGCACATACTCACGGTCAAGCCGCTGCCACCACAACTCTCTTCCGGTGCACGCCCCATCCTGCCCAGGCAACAAGTACCGACAATACCGGACTCAGGATATTGAACAGACAGAAAGGCGCATATACAAGCGTCGCCACCCCGAGCACGGTGCTCTGCGTAAGTCCGCAAGAATTCCAAGGTATTAGCACTGATGTGACAGACACAGAATCCTCCAGCGAACGGCTGAGCAACTGAGGCTTCAGACCCGCCTTCCTGTATGCCGCCTTGTACATATTGGCACCAACAATCAGCGACAGATACTGGTCGCCCGTACATGAGTTCAGAAACAGTCCGCTACCGACAGTAGCACCAACCATCCGCAAAGGCGAACGCAGCCTGCCGGTGAACCATCCCGTTATGCTCTGCAACATTCCTGTACCAAGCATAGCTCCGCCGAAAAACATTGCGCCAAGCACCAGCAGGACTGTCGGCATCATCCCTGCTACACCTGATGTGGAGACAAGCGAGTCAAGCAACTCGTTACCGGTAGTGATGCCGGTAGATGTCATAAGCACCTCCATGCTCATCTTGACTGCTGAGACAAAGCCACCGTCGCCACCGAGCGCACCCACAATCCCTGGTTGGAAAATGAACATTCCGGCAAGACCTGTCAGTGAACTCAAGGCGAGAGTCAGATCTGTGCGCAGACGCATGGCTATCATGACGGCAGTAAGTCCCGGTATCACGAGAATCCAAGGAGTGATATTGAAACACTCCTCAAGAGCCCGCGTCATTCCCAACGAATCGGCAGCCCCTATTCCATCCGAGGTAAATCCTACCAAAGCATATACACCGAGAGCAACAAGCATCGCAGGTGCCGTTGTGATGGTCAGGAAACGTATATGTCTGAACAGATCCACACCGGTCGATGAGGAGGCAAGAACCGTAGTGTCGCTTAGCGGCGAGACCTTATCGCCGAAATATGCTCCCGAGATGATAGCTCCTGCAATCCAACCGGGGCTGTACCCCATCACTGTACCGATACCCATGAACGCCACGCCTATGGTCGCAATTGTAGTCCAGGAAGTTCCGGTAACCACCGACACTACTGCACATACCATACATGCTACAGGCAGAAACACCTGGGCATCGAGCATATCGAGTCCGTAATGTATCAGTGTAGGCACCACGCCCGACAGCATCCATGTGGCGCTCAGCGTGCCGATGAACACAAGTATCGGTATCGCCGGAAGAATTTGTCTGCCGCTCTTCCAGAGTCCCGCCATTAGCATCTGGCGGTTTAGCGTACCGGAGCATCGCGCGGCAAAAAGACAGATAGCAGCTGCCGAAAGCAACATAAGGTAGCCGTAATCCTGAACAGAATCCGCGCCTTTGAGCACTATCACCGTCACAAGCGCACCGATCAGTGCCACAATCGGTATTGCCGATACCGCAACTCCTGGCATACGCCGTTGCGAAGATGAGAGAGAGCCCTTGTCCATATTATTATTCAATGAGTAGTGTTTATCCAATGAGTTAAGTAAAGCGGCTGCAAAATTACGCATACGGCGCTCTATATGCAAATTTATCCGGAAAATTATGCGAATATTTATCCTTATTCACGTTTTTTCAGCACCACAGATTGATGTTAGGACGAAATTGACTAACTTTGCAGATAGTGCGTCAAATTTTTTCATGCGCACACAACTCACATGACAATTCCTGAAATAATAGCAGCCAAAGGAGAGAGAGGATTCTCTATTGAGGTACTTCCGCCATTGAAAGGCAGGGGAATCAACCAGCTGTTCGGTAACATCGACCGCCTCAGTCAATTCGGACCTTCTTACATCAATGTGACGACACATCGCAGCGAACTTGTCTACAAAAGCACTGCCGACGGTATGTACCAACGCCTTACTGAGCGTTCACGCCCCGGCACGGTCGCTGTCGCCGCCGCACTGCAGCAGCGCTACTCCATCCCGGCTGTACCTCATCTTATATGCAGCGGATACTCACGTCTCGAGACCGAGTATGCGCTCATCGACCTCAGCTTCCTCGGCATCAACAATCTCCTCATACTCCGTGGCGACAAAGCGCGTCACGACAACCGGTTCATCCCGAACGAGAACGGGCATGCTCATGCAAGCGAGCTTCAGCGCCAGGTGAACGACTTCAACCGGGGCTACTTCATCGACGGAACAGAGATGGATGTCGTCAGCGAGGCTCCGTTCAGTTACGGTGTAGCAGGCTACCCGGAGAAGCACGACGAGGCACCCAACATAGACAGCGACATGAATTGGCTCAAGCACAAGGTCGATACAGGTGCCGAGTACATCGTCACACAGATGTTCTTCGACAATTCCCGCTTCTACGAATTTGTGGAGCGCTGCCGCCGCGCAGGTATCAACGTACCGATCATACCGGGAGTCAAGCCCATAGTCACACGCGGTCAGCTCACTATCCTTCCAAAAGTGTTCCATGTCGACATTCCTTCCGATCTTGTAAAAGAGATCGAGAGGTGCACCGACGATGTCCAGGCTAAGGCTGTGGGTGTGGAATGGTGTGCGGCACAGATCGCCGACCTCTACGCCAACGGCATCCCATCAGTCCACATATATTCGCTCAATGCCACCGCAAGCGTGGAGAAAATACTGAAAAAAGTGCTCTGACATGCGTTTCGCCGATATTCCAGCCCATCAGTCTGTGAAGCAACGCCTTGTGGCGCTCGCCGATTCCGACCGTATTCCGCACGCCATACTGCTCGAAGGTCCGGCGGGTACAGGAAAAATGGCACTCGCACGCGCATTCGCGCAATATATCGACTGCACCGACCGCCACGACGGCGACAGTTGCGGCAAATGCCCCTCGTGCATACAGCATCAGGCTATGTCGCATATCGACACGCATTTTGTTTACCCTGTAGCGAAACCAGACGGGTGGTCATCGGCGACCGCACCTACATCCGATGATTTCATAACCGAGTGGAGCAACTATCTCTCCACACACACATTCATGGATTTCGAGGACTGGACAGATACTTTCCGCAAGAAGAACGCCCAGCCTATAATCTACGCCGAGGAAAGCAACTCGCTCATACAGAAACTCGCTTTCTCATCGCATGCGGCACGCTACCGCATCGTGATTTGGTGGCTTCCGGAAAAAATCAAGACCGAAGCGGCAAACAAGCTACTCAAACTCATAGAGGAACCATATCCCGACACCATATTCTTAATGGTCAGCGACCGTCCGGAAGAGATATTGCCGACGATCTACTCCCGCCTGCAGCGCATCGGTGTGCTACGTCTGCCCGACGCCGTGATTGCCGACGCTCTCGAAGCCCGCGGAATCGACCGTACCGATGCCGAGGCTATCGCCCATAACACAGAGGGCAACATGTCGATGGCTTTGCGCGCGCTCAACACCGCAGGCGATGATGCAGCTCGTTTCGATGCCTTCACATCACTTATGCGCCTCGCATATCAACGCGACATATTCAAGCTGCGTGAATGGGGAGCGAATCTCGCGGCTGCCGGACGTGAAAAAGAGATTAAATTCTACGACTACGCCACACGCCTCATACGCGAGAACTTCATCTACAATTTCAACATACCGGAGATCTCTTATCTCAATAATACAGAAGCCAATTTCAGTTCACGGTTCGCCCGGTTTATAACCGAGCGCAATGCCGAGAAACTCGTGCAGACCTTCACCGATGCAGCCCGCGACATTGCCGGCAACGCCAATGGAAAGATTGTCAATCTCGACGTGGCTATAAAGGTCATCCTGTTGCTTAAACAGTGAGCCGAACCATCGCATCAATACTGAACCAAAGCGAGAGTGACCCATGAGCCGCACACCGTTTCTTAAACAGATCGCTGAGATCTACGCCTCGCTGCCGGCAAGCGAGAACCGTGATGTCTGCTTCATATTCCCCAACAAGCGTTCCGCCACTTTCTTCGCACACTTCCTCAAGCAATGCCCCAGCGTGCCCGAACGCTTCACCACACGCACAATCAGCGAATTTGCGGCATCATTCTCAAAACTCAGCGAGGCTCCGCGCTTTGATCAGCTTTTCACACTCTACAACGAGTATGCGCGTCTTTCGTCAGCCGACAGCAATCTTGATTTCGAGCGGTTTGCATTCTGGGGCGAGATGCTGCTCGGAGATTTCAGTGATGTAGACCGTTATCTTGTCAATCCCGACAAACTGTTCATCAACGTCCACCGTTTCAAAGAGATCAGCACCGACTACCTTACCGATGATCAAATGGAAGCGGTGCGTCGCTACTGGGGCGACGATGAGGCGACAAGAAGCCACGAACAATTCTGGCGCCACTACCGCCCGGAAGGCACAAAACCGGCTAAACAGGAGTTTGTGCGCCTCTGGGCTACACTCGCCCCGCTGTATCACGCATTTATGGAGCGATTGCGTGAGAACGGCATGACTACCTCCGGGGCACTTTACCGTAATGCCGCCGAGAGACTTGCAGCCATAACCGATCCGTCAGAACTCAGATCCCGACGATACGTGTTCATCGGATTCAACGTCCTCAACAGATCAGAGCGGATGATATTCACCTCTCTGCAGCGGCTTGGCATAGCCGACTTCTACTGGGATTTCAACTCACCTGCGTTCACCGAGGACTTCAACCGCGCCACGCGGTTCATCAGCGCCAACGCACGCGAGTTTGCATCACGATACCCGTTACCCGAAGAGCCGATCACCGATATGCCCCGGATCGACATCATCGGCGTGCCGGGCAACAATGCACAGATCAAAGCTGCCGGTTCCATACTCGGGGAAATGGCTGCCGACGGCAGCATCGCCGATCCGACGAATGCGATCGATACTGCAGTCGTGCTCCCCGATGAAAGCATGTTCATGCCATTGCTGCGCTCCGTCCCGCCGGAAATTACCTCGGTTAACGTAACCATGGGTGTAGGAATGCGCAGCAATCCAGTAGCCGCACTGCTTTTCAGCCTTGTCGGACTTCACCATAACTCCAGAAAGTCAGCATCAGGTGAAGCCACGTTTTTGCGCGACAATATAAACGCTATCATAACCAATCCGGTGATTGCGTCATCGTTTCAGTCAGAAACAGAAGCGATCACACAACTCATCACTACCCGCCGCCTGATACGCGTTCCTGCAAATGATATTGCAACCGTAGCGCCATCCCTGTCTGCGATTTTTCGAAAGATTGCCGACGAAGATATCGATGCCGTAAGCTATTATCTTACCGCCGTGACCGACATGATACTATCGGTGACTTCGCCCGACGACATGCTGCGACGACACTTCCTTGATGCATACCGTGAGAAGATAGAACTCGTGCGCCATGCAGTGAAAACATACGGAGTTAAGATGCGCGGCAATACAGCCATACGCCTTGTTCAGCGCGCTATTGCCTCCGACAAGATCCACTTCACCGGCGAGCCGTTACGCGGATTGCAGATCATGGGTGTGCTCGAGACGCGCGCGCTCGATTTCGACAATATAGTAATGATCTCCATGAACGAGCGTACATTCCCACGGAGACACTATTCCAACTCGTTCATCCCCGACACACTGCGCCGGGGATTCGGAATGGCTACGGCTGATTTCCAGGAAAACATATTCGCCTACTATTTCTACCGCCTCATATCGCGTGCAAAGCGGGTTACATTGCTCTACGACGCACGCACCGTCGGCACCGAGACCGGTGAAATGTCGCGCTATCTGTCGCAGATACTGTATCTGTTCAAGACACCGGCTATCAACCACCGGATGCTCAGTTTCGACATACACCCGGCTGACAACCGTGTGATGCTCGCGCACAAGACACCCGCTGTCATGGCACGGCTTGCCGACTACACACACACCGGCGAGGGATCGCGCCGCCTTTCCGCATCCGCACTCAACAGCTATATAAACTGTCCGCTTGAGTTCTATCTGAGATACGTCGAAGGATTCAATCCCGGCGATGATGCCGAGGATTATTTCGACTCAAGCACCTACGGCACCATAGTGCATGAGGTGATGCAGAATATCTACAACAGCATGCTCGGCGATGCCGAATCTGTAACCGTCACCCGTGAGGATATAGCCGGACTGCTCTCCCCCACCGATACAACCATCGACCGGTTTGTCACGGCAGCCGTAAACCATTGTTTCAACGGATTCCCGGAGAACACATTGACACCATTGCAGGGAGAGACCGCCATCTATGGCAGGGTGTTTGCCGAGACCGCACGGATAATCCTCCGGGAAGATATGAAGATCACTCCATTCCGGTTTATCGGTGCAGAGTGCGAGATGGTGGTGCGCTATCCTGTCAACGATAGCCTCACGGTCAATATCCGTCAGCTGATCGACCGCGTGGATGCCGTGGGCGACACAGTCCGTCTTGTCGACTACAAGACCGGAAGCGATGAACTCTCCGCACCATCTGTTCAGGATCTGTTCACACATTCACCCAACCACAGCAGGATAAAAGCGATAATGCAGCTGATGCTCTATTGCGCTGTCTACCGGCAGCATAACGCATACACCGGTGCCATAATGCCGCTGATATACAGCACTACAAAAATAGGCAGGGATAAGAATGTAAAAAACCTGTCGCTGGGTAAGATTCCTATACTCGATTATGCTGATTTCGCTGATGAGTTTGAGAGCTGCATACGTTCACTGATTGAGGAGATCTTCAATCCCGACATACCATTCCGTCAGTCAGACGATCCGCATTCATGCAAATTCTGCAAGTTCTGGAGAATATGCGGGCGTGAGCAATCCTGAATCCTTGTAAATACCTATGTCCGGTCTATACATCCACGTACCATATTGCCACGCAAAGTGCGCTTATTGCGACTTCTACTCCACCCCGTCAGATGCGGGAAAAGAGGAATTTGTCAATGCGCTCCTTAATGAATTTCAGGCGAGACGCGATGAAATTCCCGGTCCTGTAGACACTATCTATATCGGAGGTGGAACCCCCTCGTCACTTCCAACCCGGCTTCTTGACCGGATAATATCTGCATTACCGACAGATGAGCTTACTGAATTTACCATAGAAGTAAATCCGGAAGATATAAACGAAAATTTCACACACTGGCTGCGCGGAACGCCTATAACACGCGTCAGCATGGGCGTACAGTCTTTTGATGATGTGACCCTGCACGCTATCGGTCGCCGACACACCGCCGCACAGGCAGCCGAGGCTATCCGGCTGCTCCAAGATACCGGACTCTCCATCAGCCTTGACCTTATATACGGCTTGCCCGGGCAGACCATTGAGAAATGGGAGGAATCTGTAGTGAACATATTACAGTTCAAACCGGAACATCTGTCAGCATATCTGCTCTCCTACGAACCGGGCACACGTCTGACCGCCATGCTCAATGCCGGCAAGATACAACCGGTACCGACCGACACGCTCGTTGAGATGTACCATCTGCTGTGCCGTCTGACATCTTCCGCCGGGTATGACCATTATGAGATCTCGAATTTCGCACGCCCGGGACATCAGGCACGCCACAACTCTTCATATTGGAATCTAACGCCATACCTCGGATTAGGACCGGGCGCGCACAGTTATGACGGTGCGCGTACACGCAGCTATAACCCACATAATCTCCGCGCATATATATCCGCGTCAGGCATAGGTGTTACTGTACATGAGACAGAGAATATAGACGAAGCCTACAACGACTTCTGCATGGTAAGTCTCCGCACGAAAAGAGGACTTGATTTAGCACTTGTCCATGACCTTTTCGGCGAACGGATGGCGGAATACACTGACCGGATAGCCACATCGCTCGCCACACGGCAGCTTCTTGAAGTTCGGCAATCCGCTGTGAGAACCGGCTACTGCAACTATCGAATTCCGGAGACTGAATGGCTGACTGCCGATGCCACAATAACCCATTTCATCCGTGTGAGCTGAATGACTGACGTCGTCACCGTTTAGTAGACAACTTCTCTATTTTTTCAAGTCTGCTCTTGCATTTTGCCAAGGAAATTCCTATTTTTGTGGAATGTTACACCGCATCATGAGCATTCTGGCTATCGCTGTGTTCTGCGCGATAGCCACCCTGATATTCTGGCTCGTCGCTACCGGCAGAGGCGAGACACAGTTGCCGCGCGGTGTCGACACTTTCGCAATAAAAGGGATTGACATATCCGCACACAACGGATATGTTGACTTCAACGCCGTGAAGCGCGCCGGGTACTCTTTCGCCATGATAAAGGCTACCGAGGGAGCCACGCACAAGGACAAGGCGTTTCTGCAGAACGCGCTTGCGGCACGTCGTGCCGGACTGCGCGTCGGTGCCTACCACTTTTTCCGCTTCGACACTCCCGGCTACATGCAGGCTATAAATCTGCTCAATAGCGTCCGCGGAATGCCTCTTGACATGCCTGTAGCTATCGATGTCGAGGAGTGGACCAATCCTACCGACCGTAGCACTGAGTCAATTGTTGCCGAGATTGAGGCAATGGCTTCCAAGTTAAAATCTGAGGGGTGGACTGTCATCCTGTACACCAATAAAGATGGTTACGACCGTTTCATACACCGCCGGCTCGAGAGGTATCCTTTGTGGCTCTGCTCGTTTAATACCCCACCGGATGGAAAGTATCACCATACTATATGGCAATTCTCTCACCGGGGGATTATCGACGGTGTGGACCGGCTTACCGATCTGAATGTGTTTACCGGAGATTCCGCAACATGGGACTCCTTGTTTGTTGCCCCGGTAGCACAATATCACACCCCTTGATACGTTATTCAGACAGCAGTCATACGAACTGCGCATAGATTGAGAACACAGTCAACAAGTGTACACAAGGTTAACCGCCATATTTATAAACCTTTTAGTTATCGCCGCACTGTTCATCCCCGGTACGGCACAAGCTTTTGCACCTGAGACCTACGCCAGTTCATCAGTCCTTGCATCGGGCAGATGGGTACGGATAGCTGTCAGTGCCACCGGTCCACATACCATTACCAACGGACAGTTGCGCGATATGGGTTTTTCCGATCCATCAAAGGTCGCTGTCTATGGTTATGGTGCCGAGACTATCAGCGACCATCTCTCAGCCGGGAATTATGTTGACGATCTCCCAGCGGTTCCTGTATTCGCTACAACAAAGGGAATCTCATTCTACGCCAATGGACCGGAGACCCGCACAGTTACCGACGACGGATTAATCACTATCACTCCCAATCCATACACTACCGCAGCCTACTACTATCTTACCGACTCACGCGAGCCGCTGAAACTGCAGTCCGAAGGCACCCCTTCATCAACCGCCGATGCGGCTAAAACAGCCAACGCTGTTTCAGTACATGAACAGGAACTTGTAAGCTACGGCAGCACCGGCACACAACTCTACGGCGAAGACCTGCGCGTACAACCTACACGACTGATCACCATGCCGCTCGAAGGACTCGCCTCCGGCACAGAGGCTCACATGACAGCCACGATAGCCACACGCACCACCGGAACGGGAAAAATCGTCATTTCAGATGATTCCGGCACGCTTACACCGGAAGGTGGTGCCACCTTACCAGCTGTCGCCGACAATACATACGGATCACTGACACCTGTGGATATAACGTTCACCCCATCGTCCGCGCAACTGAATCTCACATTCAGATTCTCAGCTACAGGACTGCTTCATGCCGCCAATATCGATGCCGTAACGGTCAACTATACCCGCTTGCTGTCGCTATCATCCGGATCTATCGAGTTTACAACGCGCAACACATCCCTGCAGATTTCCGATGCCGGAGCAGAGGCTATCGTACTCGATGTTACCGACACGCGCAATCAGCATCGGCTGTCTGTCGCCGAGATTTCGACAGGCAATATAGCCTTAACAAATCCATATACCGGCCTACGCAACTACGCAGCATGGCTTCCGGAAGCCGAACTGCCGGGAATCGACAGCTGGGAGCGTGTGAATCCACAAGATCTGCACTCCACTCTCCATGCTTCCGCACCTAAGATGATAATCATACACGCGCCGGGACTTTCACGGCAGGCGCAGGATATAGCCGCACTGCATCTTCGCACCGACGGCATAACATCTCTATGCATTGACCAGCGTAAGATATTCAATGAGTTCAGCTCAGGTTCACCGGATCCTGGTGCTTTCAGACGTATGCTTAAGATGGCTTACGACCTGCATCCAGATTCACTCGGCTACGTACTGCTGCTCGGACGTGGATTCTTCGATAACCGTTGCCTGACGACAGCCCCGCCATTCGACAACAATTTCCGCACACCGGTCTGGCAGAGCCGCGAGAGTCTGCATGAAAATATATCGTTCACTACCGACGATTACCTCGCTATGCTAGATGATGACGCCGGGTTGCGCCCGCAGTCCGACCGCATGTGTATTGCTGTCGGAAGAATTCCTGCACGTAGCGCTGATGAAGCCGACGATTACATCCGCAAGCTCACTGCCTACGTCACCGCGCCACCCGAGGGAAACTGGCGCAACAACGTAATTATGCTTGCCGACGACGGCGACTACGGAGTGCACATGACACAGACCGAGCAGCTTGTAGAGAAGTTCCGTTCCTCGGCTATCGGCTCGGCTCTTAATTACGACAAGATTTATCTCGATGCATACCCCATTCAGGGCGGAGTCTGCCGTCAGGCACGCACCATGCTCCACCAGGATCTCGACCGCGGAGCCATATGGTGGAACTATGTGGGACACGCCAACCGCTATTACCTTTCATCGCAGAATGTGATGACGCTTACCGACATCGCCAATCTGAGCAACAGGCGTCTGCCGGTGTTTTTCGGTGCAACATGCTATTTCATGCAATGGGATGCAGCCCTGCAATCCGGAGCAGAACGTATGCTCCTGAATCCATCAGCAGGCGTAATCGCCGCTATATCAGCTACACGTCCGGTATTCATCAACGAGAATGCAATGCTCGGATGCGAGCTCGCTGCACAAGCTTTTACCACTGATGCTGACGGCAATCCCCTCACTATCGGAAAATCATTGCAGAACGCTAAAAACCGCCTTGCATCACCCGCAGGAGTGTCTAATTCAAACAAACTGCGCTATGCGCTGATGGGCGACCCTGCATTGCGTCCGGCTATTGCAACACAGCGTGCAGAGGTCACAACTCTATCAGGCAGGACGGTTCATGCCGACAGTACGTATGACGCATCCGCACGACAGACGCTCAAGCTAAGCGGCAGGATACTTGACCTGTCAGGCGATACCGATACTGATTTCAACGGCAATCTTACCCTCACACTCCTTGATGCCGATACCTCACAGATCACACTCGGGCGTAATATCGACGGTACGGAGGGACGACGCATCGTGTTTGACACACACGGTTCGTTGTTGACTTCCGTTGCCGACAGCGTAAAGAATGGTGAATGGACCACCACCCTCACCATACCCCAGAATATAGCCGACAATTACCGCCCCGCCACACTATCACTCTATGCAGCGGCAAACGGCAAACATGCTACAGGCATCTTCCGCAACCTGTATATCACCGGTGTCGACGAATATGCCGCCACCGATACAGTGCCGCCGGTAATTGAGCAACTGTATCTCAACACCCCCGATTTCAGCAATGGAGCCACTGTCGGATCCTCACCGACACTCTTTGCGGTAATATCAGATGAAACAGCGCTCAATCTGTCATCATACGGCATAGGACGCACAATGACCATACGGATCGACAATGATGCCGCCATGAACGATGTGGCACAACGTTTCGCACCTACGGCAGCCGGCGACCATCGCGGTACTATAACCTATCCCCTACAGGAACTTGCCGACGGGAAACATACACTGACACTTACAATCTTCGATGCCGCCGGCAACCGCACCGAGTCGACCATAGAATTTACCGTTGATTCACGTGTCGGACCGGAGATTATCGACATATATACCGACGCAAATCCCGCTACGGCTCAAGCCAATTTCTACATCACCCACAACAGTCCCAACGCCAATCTCACCGCTACGATCTGCGTTTACAACCTGCTGGGGCACATGGTATGGAGCACGACCCAACGTGTTGCGAGCTCAATGACCACTACAGCTCCCATCATCTGGCGGCTTAACGATAATGCCGGTCGACGCGTCAGCCGCGGCATCTACATCTATCGTGCTGAGATAAATCACAATGGGAAGCGCACCCTTTCCAATGCGAAAAAGCTCGCCGTGGCTGCCGAGTGAAACAACCAACTCCTGTAAGATCCCCTAATCTACACAGTCCATATAAGATTGCAGCGACACGTTACTACAACCTTATAGTATATAAAAATTATCAGGGTATACGATATCTCGCAGCTATAGCTGCTGCCTAAGTATATGCGTTAAGTATGAGGGTATGATAATCAGATCAATCCTGCTCAGCCGGAGCAGGAGCTATACGGATAAGCTCAAGACGCGTTGCCGTGCGGCGGATAATTGTGAAAAGTTTGCCGTCGAGCGACATTGTCTCACCCTCTGCAGGTATCTGCCCGACCGAATGAAGGATATAACCTGCGAGGGTCTGATAATCGTCATCTTCCGGAATATCCAGATGATAGTTCTCTCGCAAGGATTCTATCTCTACTCTACCGGAGCATTCAAAGACACCCGGCTCTATCTCACGCACAAGTGAGCGGGCGGTATCGTGCTCATCCTGTATGTCGCCGAAAATCTCCTCCACAAGATCCTCCAATGTCACAAGCCCGGCGGTGCCTCCGAACTCATCGACAACCACTGCCATCGAACGCTTCTCGGTGAGAAGTCGCCGCATCAGCTTCTTGGCTAACAACGTCTCAGGCGCGAATAGCACAGGTTTTATATTGGCTTTCCAATCACTTTCAGGATTGAAAAGTTCGCTTACATGAATATAACCGAGCACATCGTCGATATCCTCACGATAGACCACGATCTTGCTCCTGCCTGACGATGTGAATAGACGGCTCAATGCATCACGGTCGGTTGTATCGATATTTACCGCGACTATCTCATTGCGTGGGAGCATGCAGTCGCGCAGATGTGTAGAGGAGAAATCAAGCGCATTGTGAAACATCTTCACCTCATTCTCCACCGGCGCCTTCTCCGGATTCACCTCATCGATAGTCCTGTCAAGATAGCTATTGAGGTCACCGACAGAAAGCATGCCCATGCGCTGCTGTTCCGTTCGGATTCCGCACAGCCTCATGAGCATCTTCGAGAGCCATGCCGTGAAAAGCGACACCGGATAAAGCACAATATAAAACAAGTATACCGGCAGTGCAAACACTTTGAGCGATATGTTCGGATTTATGCGGAAAACAGACTTCGGGAAAAACTCACCTGTTATAAGTATTATGCCGGTCGAGATAAGCGTGGATATAAGCAGTACAAGCGCCTCATTCAGATGATATCCTGCGAGCCAGTGCTTCTCGATCAACTCAGCTGCACCCATGCCATAGATCACAAGCATGATGTTGTTGCCCACAAGTATTGTGGATATGAACAGGTCGGGATTGCCATAGAAGCGGCTTATTATGGAGTTCACTCCCCCGCCTCGCTTGACATCAAGCTCCACGCGCACGCGGTCGGAAGTGATGTATGCAATCTCGGTGCCGGAGAAAAGGGCTGAGAACACCAGCGCCACGGCTGCTATTATGATCCAGACTGTAAGTGACATCGTTCGGTTATGATCAAAAGGTTGAGTTCATTATAAGTACGGTTTGCCGTCAACTGTTACGTGGCTTTACCGGCTTACGGCGTAAAGTCTTTGACGACGGTACGCTGTCGGCTACCGGGGTCTCAACAGGTAGAACCTCCGAGGGAGCATTTTGTTGCATCTCCTCCCGCAGACTGTCCTGAGCATTAACGCCCTGACCGACAGAATCGCGCTGCTGACCCGGTGAGAACTGGGATGCCGGAAGGATAGCCGAAACATTGCGCACGGTGAAACGCGTCATACGCTGATTGCTCTCGAACCCATATCCCTCCAACGTACGGTCGGCGCGCTCTATATGGATGAACGAGTCGGAATAAACCTTCTCGTTACGCTGGTCCCAAAAAAGTTGCTCGGTGAGAAAACGTTCGCCCAAAGTGTTGAGCACATGCACATTCCCATCAAGCCGCCATAGCTGTTTGTTCTTGAAGTAAATCGCCGAGTCACAATCTACTGTAGCCTCTATGCGCAGCTGCGGATCAAAACGCTCCAGATGCAGCGTTTTCGGGAAACGCCAGTAAGGCTCGCGGGCTTCATCATAGACAAGCCACAGAGGCGCAATTATGCGGTAGCGGGTGATGCCGGAGTCCGACACAAGTGTCTGCACGTCGCACGTGGTCATGGTGGCAAACGTCTCCGGATCGACGTTCTCAGCCATGTCCTTGGTGTCATCACCACCGCAGGCGGCAAGTCCTGCAAGCGTGGCGACTGCTATTATGGCACTGTACGGACGCACGCGGATGGTCAGGAACTGCAGCGATTATTCAATCTTACGCTTCATGAACCACACCTCGTTGAAGTTCACACCCAGTGTTATGCTGAAATAATTCTCCTTCAGCAGAGGGGTGGGATGAGCCTGCCGGTGACGGTACTCGAAACCGAGGCTTATTATGGTTTTTGTCGAGAGGGTGGGAAGTCCGAAACCACATGCCACACCATATTCACGCACATTGTTGTCGCCAACCATCATATAGTCACGGTTGAAGAATGCACCTGCGCGGTACTGTATGCTCTGTAGATAATTGCCACGGTCGCGCGGACGGTACTGCGCGCCGACAGCAATCTTATAACGGTCGGCAAAGCGTGTTGCCGGGAAATCCGACATTTTGGCGAATTTTGCTTTGCTCCAGGGCTGATAAGTCACGTCAGCCTCGACCATCAGCCGATTACCCCACTGGTAGTTGACACCTACGCCCCAAGTATCGGGCAACGAGAAATTCTTGTTGAGTTTCAGAGTCTGCACAGTGTCAGGAGTCTCATTGACCGAGAGATTGTATTTCACTACACTACCGTCGCCGCGCAGATCTTTTCCGGGCGAGTATGTCAGACCGATTCCGACAGTGCGGTCACGCCCCACATTCAGTCCGTATTGCAGACCGAGCTGCAGATGCCAGTCGCGCACGCGGAGCACCTGCTCGAACACCGCCGTCGAACCGGCATCAGTGTACGCGAACACATCGTGCGTGTTTGATCCGAAGAGATACGACAGGTTGAAACCGGCTGTCAGTCCACCATATATCTTACCGGCAAATCCAAGATATAACTGGTTGAAACCGCCGACACCCTCGCGGCTGCTGCTTCCGTTCTTGATCTCTGAACCGAAAGCGTAACCTACAGATGAGTAAGGAAGCAGACCGACGCTCGCTCCGAAACGGCTGCCGACAGGAAACTGCATCGTCACGTAATCCAGACCGCCCCCCTTCTGGTTCAGAGTAGTTCCGTTATCATTGGAGTTTATGAAAGACGTGGTGACACCCATGTCAAAAAGGAACGTCAGCGAATCAATGCGGGCGTATGATGCCGGGTTCATCACATTGATCTGTCTGCCACTGCGCATGGCGTAGCCCACGCCACCCATCTGGGTCTGTGCGCTTGTGGCATTGTCGCGCAGCAGTCCGTAGCCGAAACGTGAGTAGGGGCTGGTGGTGTTCTGCGCCACAGCCGGAGCGATGCATAGTGCGATGAGTGCGGCTGCTGATGCCGCATGTAACTTTTCAGTTATTTTCATTGTAAAGTAGGATTCGGTTAAGACCCTTGCTTACCAGGTCAGTGTCGACTGTCACGTCAAAATCCATAAGTTTGCTGAGCTCGGTAGCCCAACCGCCGGTCACGACCACACGTGTCCCTTCCGGAAGATGGCTGCGGTAATATGAGATTGCTCCCACGATACCGTACACCGCACCGAGAATCATTGCCGACGGGGTGTCATAACCCATGAAGGTGTCGTAATTGATCTCACGCGGCACCTCCACCCGGGGCAGACGTGCCGTAAACCGGTGCAGTGCCTCCAGACGCATACGCATCCCAGGAGCTATGTTACCACCTATGAAATGACCGTCGGCACTTACAGCATCGTAGGTCACGGCGGTTCCCGCGTCAACCACGAGCAGCGACTCCCCCGCGAACTGACTCCAGGCACCCACGGCAGCTGCTATGCGGTCGGTTCCGAGCGTTGCCGGAGTGCGGTAATCGATAGCTATCGGAAGAGGGGTGGAAACCGACAGACGCTCTACACGGGCTATGCGGTTGCCGAGTGCAGCCACTATTTCGCTACCACGCGATGCTACAGAGCAATACATAGCCTGCTCCACATCTCCGTAAGGTGCGAGAAACCGCTCGACTGAGTGAGCTGTAAGCGTTGTCTCAATCGTCTGGTCAAGCATATTGGAGCCGTCCCAGACCGCCATCTTGGCGGCGGTATTGCCCTGGTCTATGGTTAGGTTGAGTGACATTTGGGCACAAAGTTAGCAAATAGTCAGCAATTAACGGCTTATGCCGACGGAAAAATTATTTCCGCCACATTGATAAGTCGTCATTGATAAGACGTATCATTGCCCCGGTACCTGACCCCATCAATGTCAGATGCTGATTCCGCGTGCTATCTCTGAGAGCGTGCGCAGCTTACGCCACTGGTCATCATAGACAAGACCCCGCATTATGAAATGTGTCATCTTGAACCCGCACTGCGGACCGATAGCAAGTTGTGCGGGCGAGAGATAGCGCAACGCCGTGTTTATCGAAGTCTCGACAGCATCGATGTCATCCGGCCATGGTGAATGGGCTGATATGAGACCGAGCACCACACTCGCGCCCTTCGGCAGGTAGTCAAGCACGGCAAGCTGCTCCACATCGCCCGGTGTGAACGGAAGGAAAAACACGTTGAAATGCAGGTTGGGGAGAATATTCTTGAGCGGATTGTCGGGATTATTGACCGTGATCCATTCCGGCACCACCGTTGTGCCGCCCGACATATAGATCTCCATACTGAGATCGGAGGGCAGACCATCGACCGACAGGTTCAACAGACGCATCAGGTCGTCGCTCAACTGCTTTACATCGATACCTGCAATGATTAGGCGCGATAGGAAAGTATTGTCGCACATCTGTGCGCACACTGTGTCGTCAAAAAGAATGTCACGGCACCCTAGCGAGTAAAAATGCTCTGCTGTACGGCGATAGGCTTCCGCTATATCCTCGATGAGTGTGTCCGGACTGGGGTAGACCGAAGCTATATTGCCCTCACCCATCTGAAGTATGTCGAAATACAGATCCGTGGGCGACGGAAGCGTCTGGCGGCAACGCGCACGTCCGGCTACATAATCACGTATGAACTCGAAGCTCTCGAAGAACTGATGCCCGGGATTGTATGCAATACGACCGTCGAACCGCATCACGTCTGTAAACGTATCGATGGGCTGATAGATACTGCCGCTGCTCACGTGTTCGATAGACACTCCCCCAAGTCCGGAATAGAAATCCTTATCCCAGGATGTGCGGCGCACCTCGCCTGATGTCACAGCCGGCATTCCTGCCGCGATCTGACGGTCGATGATGTCGCGCACGGCTTCATCCTCAAGTGCGCTGATTGTTGCTACGTCGGCATGTGCGGCGCGTGCCTCTACAAGGTTGATCGGTGGAAGATAGCTTCCCGGAGCGTCATATCTCATAAGCGTTCTGTGATTGCATGTTTAGTTTCGCGCAAAATTATATACAATTTTTAATAGCGCAAAGAAATTATGGAAAAATTTCCGTAATTATCACACTCAACATAAAAAAGTTGTGTGGCACAATTTGCGACACACAACTCATATCCGTTTATCACGGCTCTGCCCTCAGAACCATGATCGGTTGATTTTAAGCTTGATCAGGAGCGCGATATATAATCGGCTATCCAGGTGCCTACGTATTCAGTCCCATACGCTTGCGCACCTTCCGCTGCGAGATCGGGGGTACGGATACCTTCGGCGAGCGATGCATCGACAGCGCGGCGTATCAGCTGTCCCTCCTCGGCAAGTCCGAAGTGCTCGAACATCATAGCTACCGAGAGAATCTGTGCGAGCGGATTGGCGATGTCCTTACCGGCAGCCTGTGGCCATGAGCCATGTATCGGCTCAAACACCGGAGTGCCGCTGCCTGTCGAAGCCGACGGGAGCAATCCCATCGATCCGGAGATAACACTACCCTCGTCAGTCAGGATATCGCCGAAAGTATTCTCAGTAACCATGACGTCAAACGAACGCGGATCCTGGATCATGCGCATAGCGGCATTGTCGACATACATGAACTCCACCTCCACATCCGGATACTCAGTGGCAATCTCCTGCCCTACCTTACGCCACAGACGTGATGTCGCGAGTACATTCGCCTTATCGACGATCGTCAGATGGTGGCGTCTGCGCTGTGCATAGCCGAATGCTACACGCAGTATCCGCTCGATCTCACCGCGTGTGTAGCTGCACACGTCGAAAGCATGGTTGTCGTCCTGCTGCTTGTCGCCGAAATACATTCCGCCGGTAAGCTCTCGTATGCACACGAAATCAGCTCCCTTTATGCGGTCTTCACGCAGCGGTGACAGATGAAGCAGACAGTCGAACGTGTTCACCGGACGGATGTTGGCAAACAGTCCGAGTTTCTTGCGCATAGCAAGCAGACCCTGCTCAGGGCGCACCGTCAGATCCGGACGGTTGTCAAAACGAAGGTCGCCCACGGCGGAGAAAAGCACGGCATCCGCCTCGCTGCACACCTTATATGTCTCTTCAGGGAAAGGATCGCCAGTCGCATCAATAGCAGCGGCACCGATAAGTGCATGCCTGAAATGCAGACGATGTCCGAACTTAGCAGCCACGGCATTCGCCGCCTTGACCCCTTGACGCGATATTTCCGGACCGATTCCATCGCCCGGCAGTAATGCTATGGTAAGATTCATGAGTTTGTTTCGTTTTCGTATTTGTCAATATCCGCAGCGTGTGCGAGAAGATAACCGATGTCATCAAGACCCTCTGTGAGACACTGCTTCTTATATGCGTTGATTTCAAAATGCTCCGAACGTCCCGAGGTTAGCACGGTGACCGTCTGGGCTGGCAGATCAATCCGCACCTCAGTTGTCGGGTCGGCGGCGATTTCTGCAAGCAGATGCTCAAGAAAGTCCTGGCTGACAGTCACTGGCAGCACAAAGTTGTTCAGTTCGTTGTTCTTGTGTATGTCGGCAAAAAAACTCGAGATCACTGCGCGGAAACCATAATCCGCGATAGCCCATGCGGCATGTTCGCGGCTTGATCCGCATCCGAAGTTTTTACCGGCGACAAGCACACACCCGCTGTAGGTCGGATCATTGAGCGGGAAAGTCATTATCGGCTCACCATTGGCGTCGTATCGCCAGTCACGGAAAAGGTTCTCGCCGAATCCATCGCGCGAGGTGCCTTTCAGGAAGCGTGCGGGGATAATCTGATCCGTATCGATATTCTCCGTAGGGAGCGGCACGCAACGTGAGGTAATTATGCTGAATTTAGGATTTGTTTTCATCTTTATATGCGTGGATCGGTAATCACTCCATGTATAGCGGCGGCAGCAGCCACAAGCGGTCCGGCGAGCACAGTACGCGCGCCCGGTCCCTGACGGCCTTCAAAATTACGGTTGGAGGTCGAGACGGCAAGCGCCCCAGCCGGGATTTTATCATCATTCATGGCAAGACATGCCGAACATCCGGGCTGACGCAGCTCGAAACCCGCATCAGCGAGAATCCTGTCGATACCCTCAGCCTCGATCTGCCGCCTTACAGCCCAGGAACCAGGCACCAGCCATGCCGTGACACCCGGTGCCTTGCGTTTACCTTTCACATACGATGCGAACGCACGGAAGTCTTCTATCCTGCCGTTCGTACAGCTGCCGAGGAACACATAGTCCACCTTCTCGCCAAGAAGTTTCTGACCGGAGCGGAACCCCATGTATTCAAGCGACTTTGCAGCCGATGCAGCGGCAGCCTCATCATCAATAGGAATTGCCGGGACATCCTCATCGATCGCTATGCCCATTCCGGGATTTGTTCCGTACGTGATCCGCGGGGCTATATCCTCGGCACGGAATGTCACCTCTGCGTCAAAGCGCGCGTCAGGATCGCTCGGAAGCGTGCGCCAATACTCTACCGCCCGATCCCAAGCCTCACCTTTCGGCGCGAAGTCACGCCCGCGGATATATTCAAACGTCGTCTCGTCAGGAGCGACCATACCTCCGCGCGCGCCCATCTCTATCGACATGTTGCAGAGTGTCATCCTACCCTCCATGCTGAGAGAACGGATCGCCTCACCGGCATATTCAACGAAATAACCGGTGGCACCGCCGGTGGTCATCTTCGCTATTATATATAAGGCGACATCTTTTGCGGTGACACCTTTGGCGAGTTTACCCTCTACGTTTATGCGCATCGTGCGCGGACGTGGCTGAAGGATGCACTGCGTGGCGAGCACCATCTCAACCTCCGAAGTACCGATGCCGAATGCCACGGCACCAACAGCCCCGTGAGTTGAAGTATGGCTGTCGCCGCACACGATTGTGGATCCCGGAAGCGTCAGACCGTTTTCCGGACCTATAACATGGATTATTCCATTTCGCTCATGACCTATGCCGAATAGCGTAAGCCCGAACTCGGCGGCATTGCGCTCCAGGGTCGCCACCTGATTGCGCGACACCGGGTCAGCTATAGGCTTGTCCTGGTCGACAGTAGGAATGTTATGATCCGGCGAGCATGTCGTACGGTCTGTGCGACGCACGCGAAGCCCCCGCTGACGGAGTCCCTCGAAAGCCTGTGGCGATGTCACCTCGTGGCAATAATGACGGTCGATATATATCTGCGACGGACCATCGGGGATATCGGTCACCGTATGCGCTTCCCAAATTTTCTCAAAGAGAGTCTTTCCCATCAGTGCACGAATTTATTTATTGCGTCAATGAAAGCTTCTGCACTGGCGGCGACTATGTCGGTATTTGCCGAGAAACCGTAATACGGCTGCCCCTCGTACTCCACAGTCATGTGCACCTTGCCCACATCATTGCTTCCCTTGTTTATTGCCTGGATCAGGAATTCCTTGACAAGCATGGTGCGACGTATGATTATCTTTATCGCCGAGATAGCAGCGTCGACAGGTCCGTTGCCGGAGGCTGCCGCCTCGAATTTCTCTCCGGCTATGTCAAGCCCTATGCTCGCGACAGAACGTATACCGACGCCGGAAGTCACCTGCAGGTATTCCAGCTTTATGCGGTGATTGGCGTTCTGCTTGCCGGCAAGCATCAGCACATCGTCATCGTTGATCTCTTTCTTGCGGTCGGCAAGGCGCAGGAATGCCTCGTAAGCCTTGTCGAGATTCTCCTTGTCAAGCTCAACCCCGAG
The DNA here is from genome assembly GCA_910587425.1 of uncultured Muribaculaceae bacterium. Classification (GTDB taxonomy): domain Bacteria; phylum Bacteroidota; class Bacteroidia; order Bacteroidales; family Muribaculaceae; genus Paramuribaculum. The sequence goes on along the minus strand of CAJUKU010000008.1, from coordinate 41,140 downwards.
CACGTGCAGACGGTGCTTGAGTGCCGCACGTCCGCTGCGCGCCGTCAGAACGATCGAATTCTCGTCTACGCCCACCTCTTTCGGGTCTATTATCTCGTAGCTCTCGCGGTTCTTGAGCACACCGTCCTGATGTATGCCGCTCGAATGAGCAAACGCATTTCTACCCACTATAGCCTTATTAGGCTGCACAGGCATATTCATGAGGCTCGACACCATTCGGCTCGCGCCACTCAGACGCGTGGCGTTGACATTGCTGTCGATGCCGAGCTCCTTGTGTGAGCGGAAAGTCATCACCACCTCTTCGAGCGATGTGTTGCCCGCACGCTCTCCGATACCGTTGATGGTCACCTCTGCCTGACGTGCACCGGCTACGATTCCGCTTACGGTATTTGCCGTTGCCATACCAAGGTCGTTATGGCAGTGTGTTGCTATGGTCACGCGGTCGATGCCGTCAACATGCTCCATCAGGTAGCGTATCTTAGCCGCGAACTCCGAGGGGAGGCAGTAGCCGGTAGTATCGGGGATATTGACGACTGTTGCACCGGCACGTATCACAGCCTCGATCACTCGCGCCAGATACTCATTATCCGTCCGACCAGCATCCTCGGCATAGAACTGTACATCCTCGACAAACTTCTTGGCATAGCTCACACAACCGATAGCACGTTCGAGGATTTCCTCACGGGTGGAGTTGAATTTGTAGCGGATGTGGTAATCACTGGTGCCTATACCTGTATGGATTCGTTTGTGCCGCGCATACTGCAGAGCATCGGCTGCCACACGGATATCATTCTCCACCGCACGCGTCAGCGCGCAGACCGTAGGCCAGGTGACTGCCTTGCTGATCTCCACTACAGAATTGAAATCACCCGGACTTGACACGGGAAAACCGGCTTCGATGACATCGACGCCAAGTTCCTCAAGCATTTTAGCCACCTCAATCTTCTCTACCGTATTGAGCTGGCAACCCGGCACCTGCTCGCCGTCGCGAAGCGTGGTGTCGAAAATATAAAGACGGTCGCTCATAAGTTACTATGTGTATATAAACTGGTATTATACTGACGTTTCAAAATTGCCTGCGTGCTCTAAGCACTACAGGAAACACGAAAATGCAAAATTAATAAATTCCCTCACTTCCGCCATCCCTCAGGTCGATTTTTTAACAAAACAATGTAAACACATGTTCAAAACACATGATCAGCGATACTATCAGAAGGTCAAGAACCGGTATGTCAATGTCACTCCGGCAAACGGACGGAAACGCCGTCCGTCAAAACCAACTCCAACGGAAGGACCTATCACCCAACGTTTATCACGCCATTTAACCGGCTTGTACGTCATGCTTGTAAAAGTCTGCATCCTGTACACTTCCAGGCTGTCGAGACTCACACCGATACCACTCACTACCGCCCGGTACGCGCTGTCGGAGTAAACCTTGCGCTCCACTGGTAAAGCAACAGTCACGGAACACGACTCCGCGCTACCGCACCGCCACGCCGGCAGAGTCATCATCCGCAAGCCAAGGTCTGTGACACCTGCCGCCGACGGAGTGATTACCCGAAACGTATCACACCTGACCACGGTAACAGTATCGCATGTTGCGCCTACCGATGAATCCCCACGGGAGCAAATCGCCAATCCGCCTGCACAGAACCCGATTGCGGTTCCCGCGAGAAACAAGGACACAGATCTCATAACTTCAGGACCTGACATCTCAGATCGGCAGGATCATACGAAAGGTGAATCCAGGAGAAACCGCTCTCATCGATAAGTTGCGTGAACGGCATGCCGCTTTCGAGCAGCAACTGAAACATGCGACGGTTGGCAGTGCGGTCGCCGGTAGTGAGATCTGCCGCCATGCCGCGCAGATGATGCGAGTTTAGCGCTCCACCGACCGCACGGTTCAGTGCCGGACAACGATATCCACTCGTCACCGTCAACGGTTTGCCCCAAAGACGCCGGATTGGATCCAGCAGGTTATCCACGAGCACGGTCAATGCCGCCACAGCCTCGGGAGGAGGCGTGTTGTCTATGCCCAGACGCGTAGCCGTGTCTGAACGCGTAAGTTCATCAATGGTGAAATATTCCATAGCTGAATAAGATTTGAAAAAAGACTGTTCCCTCAACCGATGCGCCGCAAAAGCATCGTTTAAGAGACAATGCAAAATTACTCTCGCCGACCACGCGCCATACTGCGAAACGCCCCATTGCTATGCATAACCTGCGAAATACAATTTCAAAAGTCATCCTTTTTAGTTAAATTTGCACTCCGGTGTTAAATGTTGAACATTTCACCCGCCAATAACCTTATTTATTAAACCACATTTAAAGATTCGGATTCAACTAAAAACCAAAATCAGATAGGACATGCTTACAAAAACCAGATATGTATCTGCGCTTGTTATCGCAGCAACACTCACAGGCTGTAGCATTTTCAGCCCGAAACAGCAGAAACCCACCATCAGCGAGTCCACCGGCGAAGTGGAGGTGAAGACACCCGAAGAAACGGAAGCCGCTATCAATGGCGTGCTGTACGGTGAATGGACTATAGCCGATGTAGGCGGTACAGCTGTGACAGGCGACGACCGTCCGTACATCATTTTCGACACTACATCTGTTAATCCCTTCCAACTCAAGGTATATGCCAATAACGGTTGTAACACCTTGAACGGAGACCTTGCCGTAACTCCGGGTGGAGACATGCAGAAAGCATCGGAATTTCTCTCCACCATGAAATTTTGCCCTGACGCGCCTTATGAAATAGGCATAAACATGGCATTCGAGACCGTACGCAAATTCTCAATCGACAAAATCGGACAGGACTATCTCCTATATATGAAAGACGCTACAGGAAAAACCACACTCACACTACGCAAAAGCGACATCAGCTTCCTGAACGGAGCATGGACGATAACAAAGATAGAAGGACAGCAAGTGCCGGATTCAGCAGGCGTAAAGATGGTGATCGACATTCCGGAGATGCGCGTGCATGGAAATACCGGATGTAATATCCTCAACGGCTCATTGTTCATCGACCCGGACAAACAGAACTCCATACAGTTTGTCAATCTCGCCACCACACGCATGATGTGTCCTGACGCCGAACTGGAACAGAAATTCCTCGTGGCGCTCGAACAGGTGGAGACTGTAGTCCCCGGATCAGACGCGACTCAGGCTATACTTAAGGATGGTCAAGGTCAGGAGATGCTGCTACTCAAACGGCTGAACCTCAAATAAGAACGTTCGCCTGAAGATGTCGGATCACAAAAAAGGGGAAACCGGATGAAACAGAATTTTGTACGAAAACAGCAATTGTTTCATAAAAAAGTTGTAACTTTGCAGCACACATAGACTTACGACATACATTAACTAAACCCTACAAACAATGAACACTGAAACAATCGGTGCATGGGCAGGACAGGTCTGGAACGCTCTCAACACCGCCGATGTGCTTGACAACAAGCAGATCAAGAAAATGACTAAACTCAAGGACAAAGAACTTTGCGCAGCCCTCGGTTGGCTCGCACGCGAAGGTAAGATTGCCTTTGAGGAAAGCGGCGACGACAAGGAAATCCTCGTACGCCTCGTACAGGAGTGATCTCCCACCGCTACCGACTTACATCACAAGCCTCTTTTAACAGGTTCAGCAATAAGCTGACCACCGGGGCTAAAAACCATCACGAAGCCCGGCTGACGACGCCGGGCTTCGACACAAATCACCCGCACCAAAAATATATCTGACGACTATGAATGGAATAGTGACACGAAACACCGGAAGCTGGTATACCGTCCGAACCGATAGCGGCGAAAACGTGAACTGCAAGATCAAAGGCAACTTCCGGCTTAAAGGTATACGCACCACCAATCCGGTGGCTGTAGGCGACCATGTCACAATACTACCCGCAGCCGGACCCGCCGACACGCCATTCATAACGGCAATCGAACCACGGCACAACTACATCATCCGCCGTGCGAGCAATCTATCGAAGGAAGCACACATCATCGCCGCAAACGTGGATCAGGCGCTTCTGATAGTCACACTATTCCACCCGACGACCTCAACAACCTTCATCGACCGTTTCCTTGCCACCGCACAGGCATACGCGATACCGACAGTAATAGTCATCAACAAAACCGACCTATGCGACGGCGATCCGGAGCGCGCCGAGTATCTTGATGCCGTCACACACTTGTACCGCACAATCGGCTATACCGTTGTGCATGCCTCGGCGCTGAGCGGAGCCGGAGTCGACGAGATAAGGGAGATGCTTCACGATAAGGTCACACTGCTCTCCGGCAACTCTGGTGTAGGCAAATCTACACTTATCAACCGTATAATCCCGGGGCTCGACCTGCGCACTGCCGAAATTTCAAACACACACGACACCGGAATGCACACCACTACATTCTCCGAAATGTTCCCGGTGCCCGGAGGAGGCGACATAATCGACACCCCCGGAGTGAAAGGCTTCGGCACCATCGACTTCGATCCCCATCAGGTGTCGCATTATTTTCCCGAGATTTTCGAAGCGTCAGCCGGCTGCCGCTATAATAACTGCACGCACACACACGAGCCAGGATGCGCAGTCCGCAAGGCTATCGACGAGCACCGGATCTCGCAGTCACGCTACGCGTCATACCTCAGCATACTTACTGACGATGCCACCGACAAGTACCGCAAACCATTCTGACAAAGGCGATAACGATAGTTGTCGCGCAAAAGCGCTATAAAAATCGGTCGAAAAATTTGCACGGTTAAAAACTTTGACATAACTTTGCAGTCGCAAAACCGCCGCAATATGGTTCCTTGGCCGAGTGGTTAGGCACCGGTCTGCAAAACCGTTTACAGCAGTTCGATTCTGCTAGGAACCTCCAACAAAACGCCCTGTAGCCTTAACGGCAGCAGGGCGTAATTTTTTTCCACACACAAATAACGCCACCATGTATATACCACAAGATCCAGCCATGCTTGTGAGCTTCATAAACATGAAGCTACGCGACCAGTACACATCGCTCGACGACCTTTGCTATGACCTTGACCTTGACCGCGAGGCACTCACCGAACGCCTTGCTGCCGCAGGCTATACATTCGACGAGACCCACTGCCGGTTCTATTGAATCCATTCGACTCCACCGCGATGCCGAGGCACGTGCTATGCCATTCCGCCACGCGATAAAAAAAATTTCAGCTTCGGTGTAACCTTTCGCACCAGATAGTGCGTCAATAAGACAGAATCATAAAAAATCAATTAAACAATGAAACTTATACACCGAATACTACTTCCGTTTGTCGCGCTTCTTTGCGCTGTCCAGGCATCAGCTGTAAACCACGATATCGATGTCGACCAGATCGTCAAGCAGGCTGTGAGCCGTACGATAGCAGCTGTAAGCGACACTACAATCGCCGACCTCAACCAGATACCCGTATACATCAGCGACAGCTCGGTAGCCGAGGAAAACCAATACAACAAATACGAGTACAAGAAAGAAGTGGCACGCCGCTTCATGGAGGCGTCAATCTCTATAGTGGCTATACTCGTGTTCCCTGTCACGGTAATAACACTTATGGTCATTTACCTCAGACAGAAACGCAACAGACTGCTCGACCGCTACCGCCTGATAGAGAACGCACTCCGATGCGGATATCAACTGCCTGAATCATTCTATACCGGATCGACACCCATCGACCTTTCGCTGCGCCAACTCCGCACTTCACTGCTCTGGATCGGCATCGGAGCTACCTTGATGCTCTTCTTCGCCATCTGTGATACCGAAGAAATGGTAGTGCTGATGCTTATCCCTGTAGTCATAGGTGTGGCACGCCTGATCGTCTACCTCACCGGACGCCGTCAACTCCGTAACAGCACCCGCAATCAAGGGAGCGATGCTGAGCAAATTTGAAGAAATATCGCTCATAACACGATGCGTGGCGGCTGACGACCGCCGCGCATTCGGACGCCTCGTCGACGAGTACAGTCCACGTCTGCGCAGTTTCATCTACAACCTTACAGGTGGAAATGCACCGCTGACCGACGACATCGCACAGGAAACCTTCATAAAGGCATATCTGTCGATACGCTCGTTTCAAGGGATCGCACGGTTCGGAACGTGGCTATACCGCATTGCCTACAATGAGTTTATCTCCACAATGCGGGCAGAACACCCCACGGCATCGATCGATGACCTCACATCGGCACCGTCGACAGGCTCATCCGGCTATGAGAGCCAGGATATACGCCACGACATACAGGTGGCGCTCAACACACTTTCACCCACCGAACGCACTCTGATCATATTGCGCTACAACGAGGACCGCCCGATAAAAGAGATCACACGCATCACCGGACTGCCCGAAGGCACCGTGAAAGTGTATCTCTCACGGGCGCGCACAAAGATGGCAAAGGCGATGGAAAGCTGAGCGTCAGGCGTCAGATTTACTGAGCGACAGCATATTTCATACACGTAAACAAGTCTGGAAACCGAACAAAATGAAAACCGACAAACTCAAACAACAAGATATATCACCCGCACAGGAGCAACGCCTCGCCGATGCAATGCGCACTCTACCGCGCGCACCCGAATCGCCATGGTTCACACGAAAAGTGCTCAACAGGCTCCCCGACCGGCAGCGCCGGGTAGCGGCACGGATCGAGATAGCCACATGCGTCATCGCGCTCGTAGCTACAGGAATATTCGCCGCACGTTTCTTGCGGCAGACACTTGAGGCACCGGAGATCGTCACCGGCGACATCATGATGTATCTCGTTTATCTGGCTATTATTGTGGCACTCGCAGCCAATATCTGCGACTGGCTTTTCATCCGTCCGCTGCGCAACGCCGTTCAGAGGCGGAACGGAATGGCGAGGATGCAGTAGACCGGCACACTCTCCCCCGCTATCCTGCCGGCTATCCACCTCGGCATGGACGATATGACACGGAGCGCCTCGCGGTTCAGGCTATCCTCGACACCGCGTATCACCTCCGGGCTGACAATCGTACCGTCAGGAGCAACAATGAAACTGCACAGCACACGCCCCTCCACTCCGGCATTATAGGCATCCACAGGATAGCGGCGCTCACGGTTTATAAAGCGGATCATCGCGGCATCACCACCCGGAAACTGTGGCTGCTCATCGACAGCATCAGGCACAAACGCCTCTATGTCGACCATACGGTTACCCTGCACTATCGTCTGGTACATGACGACCCGCCGCTGCTGCGCCGAAGCCGGTAGAGCGGCAAGAGAGGAGATCGCCATTATGCAGCCGGCCGTGAGAAGCAGCTGGCTGCGGCGCGCAAGATTTATATTCCGGATAGTGATAATGGACAATTTAAGGCGGTTTATCATCTTGTTCTAAAGCATCACAAAAGTAGCCAGACGCCCCGAATATGCAAAATCATGACCTCCTATTTTGAGAATGATTATTATTGTTTTATCTTTGTTGACATTTTCACCGCTAATACGCCGTACCGGCTATCAGACATTGCCGGCACGGCATAATAAGTCGTGGGAAAACGCGTTTATAACAATATGTACATAAGCGCGTACAACGATCAACAATGACAGTTGCATTTATCCGACATACACTGACAGCCATACTACTGACGGCAACTGCGGCGACCGCCGTAGCCGACGACTCAGGCGCATACCGTTTCCTCGACATACCGTCGTCGGCACACACATACGGTCTCGGAGGCATAAACATTTCAGCTCTTGACGCCGGACTACCATCAGTTGAACAGAATCCCGCCCTTCTCGGTCCGGAGTACCGCCAGGAGATAGCCCTCGGCTACATGCGCTACATCGCCGGTGCTAATTTCGCATCCGCGATGTTTGCCAACCGCGCCGATTACCGCAGCGCATACGCCATAGGTGTCCGATATTTCGGCTATGGCTCGATGCCACGCACCGACATAGACGGCACTACCGACGGAACATTCTCACCTAAAGACATAGCCGTTAGCGCAATCTATTCGCGCGACATCACCGACTGTCTGCGCGGCGGTGCCACATTGAAATGGATCTACAGCTCCTACGACATCTACACAGCCATGGCTGTGGCGGTAGATCTCGGCATCAACTATTACGATCCGGACCGCGACCTGTCACTCTCGGCTGCAGTTGTGAACCTCGGCGGACAGGTGAAACGCTTCAACGAACGATACGAGCGCGTGCCGGTCGACGTGCGTCTCGGATGGACGCAATCATTCCCCGGGCTTCCTATTCGGTTCTCTATAACAGCATGGAATCTCACCCGTTGGCACCTTCCGTACTACGACGCCGGAAACGGCACTGTAGCCCAGCAACCGGAAATCAAACAGTCGTTCGCGTCCGATCTGTTCCGTCACCTCGTTTTCGCTGCAGATTTCATCCCGTCCGACAGATTCAACCTCGGCATCGGCTATAATTATAAGGTGCGGACCGACATGGCGGCATACTCCCGCAACCTGTTGAGCGGATTCTCAATCGGAGCCGGATTCAACGCCTCGGGATGGGGAGTCTCGGTGGCTTTCGCACAGCCTCACCGCAGCGCCACAACACTCATGCTCAACCTGTCGCTATCGCTTTCGCAAATCATCAACTGAACATATACACACAAACCGATACATACATGAACCACAAAAAAATAATCATAGCCATCGACGGCTACTCATCATCCGGCAAAAGCACCATGGCACGCCGACTCGCCTCTGAAATAGGCTACCGCTACATTGATTCAGGTGCTATGTACCGTGCCGTCACACTTTTCGCCATGCGCCACGGCATGATCGGAGCTGACCACACTGTCGACACTGCCCGACTCGCCGGCGCGCTTGCTGACATAACCATCGATTTCCTCCCTTGCGGCGCCACGCAGCACACACTCCTCAACGGAGAGGATGTCGAAGCGGAGATCCGCAGCATGGAGGTGAGCGAGAACGTATCGCCGATAGCGGCGGTTCCGGAAGTGCGCCATGCCCTCACAGGGCAACAGCGCCGCATGGGTAGCGAGCGCGGAATAGTGATGGACGGTCGCGACATCGGCACTACCGTATTCCCCGACGCCGAACTCAAGATTTTCGTCACCGCATCCGCCGAGACGCGTGCCCGGCGTCGTTATGACGAGCTTTGCGCCAAAGGCACACCGGCACCGTATGATGAGGTGCTCGAAAACGTGCGCAACCGCGACCATATCGATGAGACACGTGCGGAAAGCCCGCTACGCAAAGCTGCCGACGCCATCGTGCTCGACAACTCCCACATGACTCCTGCCGAACAGGATTCCTGGATGATGGAACAATACCGCAAAACCGTAGGATGATGAGTGTAACGGTAGAGATCGACCCCGGATCGGGATTCTGCTTCGGAGTGGTCACCGCCATACGCAAGGCTGAGGAGGTGCTCGATAAAGAGGGGCGCCTGTACTGCCTGGGCGATATAGTGCACAACTCTGCCGAGGTCGAGAGGCTGCGGCAACGTGGACTTATAACCATAACCCACGCTGATCTTGAGCACCTTCATGATGTGAAGGTTCTGTTGCGCGCCCACGGGGAGCCGCCGTCCACTTATGAGCTAGCTCGACGCAACAACATCGAGATCATCGATGCCACATGCCCCGTCGTGCTGAGGCTGCAAAGCCGCATCAAGCAGACGTATGACAATGCCGGCTCCGACACACAGATCATCATATATGGGAAACATGGTCACGCCGAGGTCAACGGACTGGTCGGGCAGACAGAGTCGAAGGCTATCGTCGCCGAAGATATAAGCGGACTTGATACCATCGACTTCCGGCAACCCATAGCGCTATACTCACAGACCACTAAATCGCCCGAAGGCTTCTCGCACATGATAGCTGAGATAGAGCGCCGCAAGGCACCCGATATCCGGTTCGACCATTATGACACGATATGCCGCCAGGTGTCCGGTCGTGCCGACGCATTGCGCCGCTTCGCCGCCGCCCACGACGTAGTGCTCTTTGTCAGCGGGGCGAAGAGTAGCAACGGACGCGTGCTTTACTCCGAATGCCTCGGAGTGAACCCTCGCACGCACCTTATCGCCGGCCCCGACGCCATAGAGGCATCCTGGCTTGACGGAGCGGCATCAATAGGCATCTGTGGAGCCACCTCGACCCCGAGCTGGCTGATGGAGGAGGTACGTCAGCGCGCATTGTCGCTGATCACGCCAGACTGAACCCTCTCCGACTTACAACAGACATAGCAGACGGCGCAGCATCCATACCGGAGCTGCGCCGTCTGTCATTCTTTTCACGGCTCAATGACGAGTAATGTCACTACCTATGCGGAGGTGCACCCCAAAGCCGTTTATCTCTTTTTTTTGCGCTAATTATTTCTTCTTGCGGTTGCCGTAGCGCGACATGAACTTGTCAACGCGACCTGCAGTGTCGACGAGCTTCTGCTTGCCTGTGAAGAAGGGGTGTGATGCGCTGGTGATTTCAAGCTTCACGAGGGGATAGGTAACACCGTCCACTTCAATTGTTTCCTTAGCAGCGATAGTAGAGCGAGTGATGAAAATCTCGTCGTTCGACATGTCTTTGAACACTACTTCGCGATAGTTTGAAGGATGGAGGTCTTTTTTCATTTCTATGAATGTTATTGCGTTATTACTCAGTTACTTTTCGACTCCGCTGGTAAGGCGGACTTCTGTAATGGCGTGCAAATTTACGCATTTCCCGCCAAACAGCCAACATTTTCACCACTTTCTTCACCAAAAGTCCCTAATAAACTTCACAACAACAAAAACTGTCACTACTTACCACATAGTTTCTCGATGAGCGCATCCATACCCATGTGGTTGTTCCAAAACGACAAATTCTGATTCGTAATCAATTACACAATTTAACATCCTGATAACATGCTATTTAACCAAGGGATGAAATCATTTCTCACATTTATAGCCGTGATGATCAACACCTAAATAAAAATATGGGGCAGCCCATTATCAGACTGCCCCAATACATTGGTTCGAATCGTAAGTATGGAAAATCAGATACTCACTTTGAACACCTTACCGGCAACGCGCACTATGTAAACTCCATGGTTTAGGTCAGAGATGCGGCGGTCAGTAGTTGAACGCAACTTCACACCTGCGAGATTAAACACCTCAGTCAAAGCGCTCTCCTGTGCTGTGATCACAATATTCCCATCCACAACTGTCACGCTTATGTCATCGGCAGTCACACCATCAATCGCGCTATCTCCTAAACCACTCATAGGCAGAATCTTAAAAAAGTCCTTCCAAACATCTGAGGCTTTATATGCCTCTACGCTACTATCCGGGACATAGAGGGTAGCCTGTAGATTATCTTTGTCGAAGACAGAAACATCAGGAAATGAACTGGATGAATATATCGGTGGAGTAGTATTAAGTGAGTGAACGGTGCGAAACTTGGTGCCACGAAAAGGATAATATCCGAGGGAGCAAATTGAAGATGGAAGATAAAGATTTCCGTTCAACCCTTCGCAACCATAAAAACATTCATCGCTCACTGTCGTCAACCCATCTGGCAGAATCAGATCACCGGTAAATCCGGTACAACTATAAAATGAAAATCCACCGAGATTAGTAACGCTGCTTGGAATAACAAGGTTACCAGTTAAGCCAGTGCAAACAGCGAACGCATATTCCTCTATAGTAGTGACACTACTTGAAATATCAAGTTTTCCGGTAAAGCCAGTACAGCCGTAAAATGCAGCACTGCCAATAGTAATGACACCGTTTGGAATAACAAGATCACCGGTAAAGCCGGTACAACCGTAGAATGCATTATGACCTACAGCAGTAACACTATTGGAAATAAAAAGATTTCCAGTTAAACCGGTACACCTCTCAAATGAAGCCTCTCCGATTGTTGTAACATTGTTTGGAATCACAAGATCGCCGGTAAATCCAGAGCAACTATGAAACGCTTGATCCCCAATAGTTGTGACACTATTTGGAATAACAAGATCTCCGGTTAAACCTGAGCATCGGGCAAATGCCGCATAGCCTATGGTAGTAACACTATTTGAAATTACTAAAGCTCCGGAAAAGCCTGAGCAACCATTAAACACCTGATCTCCCATAGTTTTAACACTGTTTGGAATAACAAGATCGCCGGTCAAACCGGTACATCCAGCAAAAGCCAGTGTTCCTATAGTGGTGACACTGTTTGGAATAACTAGATTACCTGTAAAGCCGGAGCATCTGTGGAAAGCGTTTTCACCGATAGTAGTAATGCTGTTTGGAATAACAATATCTCCGGTAAAATCGGTAATATCGGCAAACGCATACTTCCCTATAGCTGTAACTATCAGATCATTCCCTTTGTATGCAACTTTAGAAGGGATTACCAGCTTTCCCGATGTGAGGGTTGTAGCTTGGATAGTGCAGGTTGTACCATCCTCATTGATTGAAAAAGTGAAATCGCCGTCCGTAAAATTCACCGCAAAAGAGGACAGTGTCAGGACTAACGATAGAGTCACGAGTAAAAGTTTTCTCATAGGCTACTTAATGAATTGGTCTATTATTTATATTAGTAAAAAGGCAGCAGATATTACAACCACTATTCGGCATAATTACCTAATATTTCAAAAAAACTCATATTCTTACTTTAGTTATATGATAAAATAAAGCGTGAGAGCCATACTTGTTGCTCGTTCCACTTTCAGAGGCTCTGGTATTGCCCATCTCTGTTGAACGAGCAAACTTGCAGAAGCCTCACGCAGAATATGTCAAATGTCTCAACCCAACGCTCTCGCGCCGTAATCGGACAAAATATACATATCCACAAGGCATCTACTGCTTGCTACATTCTTGACAGAGATTGAAATTTACCAGATTTCTGAAAGCCAAGAAAGAGCGTCGAGTAAACGCTTTTCACATGTCTTGCAGCCCCTCCCGCATTGCCCTTGACCGGGCTTCTGCGATGCGGTCTGCGTTGCAAAGTTAATAATGTTTTATGAAAAAGCGAAAAAGAAATGCACACCTACGATCTTCACTTTCTTCACTAAAGCCCACTAAGTTCCATAAAATGTATAGTCCGACAGCAACAGAAGCATGCAATTTTACCATACCTGTTTGACCCGGTATGTTCGATGACTTTTAGTTTGCAGTTCACATTATCTTTCGTAAATTTGCAGCGCTGAAAACAGACAATATCAATTTAATCATAAACTACAAATAATCATGGCTTTTCATTTCACTGACGCCAACGTCAAAGAAATCATCGCTTCCGGACAGCCCGTCGTTATCGACTTCTGGGCAACATGGTGCGGTCCCTGCGTAAACATGGCGCCGACAATCGACGCCGTAGCCGAGCAGTACGACGGACGTGCCGTAATCGGCAAGTACAATATCGAGGAGGAGAACGACCTCAGCATGGAATACCGCATCATGTCAATCCCCACAATCCTCTTCTTCAAGAACGGCGAACAGGTACGCGACCTCCGTCTCGCAGGTTCACAGACCAAAGCCACACTTGAGGCACAGATCGAGAAGCTCCTCGCGCTCTGATCTCATCCTTATCCCAACGCATAACAACGAGGGTGTGCCATAAAGGCTCACTAACGGATAAAACAGCGGTGTGCCAAACTAGTTTTGACACACCGCTAATTATATACGGTTACTATGACAGCATTCTACACCATACTTCTACTGATCATATCAAACCTTTTCATGACATTTGCCTGGTACGGTCACCTGAAAATGCAGGAACTGAAATGGATAGGCAACACCACTCCCCTGATCGTAGTGATACTGATATCATGGGGCATAGCGCTATTGGAGTATTGTTGCCAGGTTCCCGCCAACCGCATCGGTTTTCATGGAAACGGGGGACCGTTCACACTCATGCAACTCAAGGTGATACAGGAGGCTGTCACACTCATCGTATTCACACTGTTCACTGTGGTGTTCTTCAACGGCGAGCAACTGCACTGGAATCATTTTGCAGCGTTTCTATGCCTCATAGCCGCCGTATGGCTCGTATTCCTCAAATAATCTCCGCGCCCCGGATCAATCCACATCACTGCCGGTGCGGAAGGCGAAAGAGCGCCTGAATACTATGGCTACGATCAGAAACGCCACAGAGATCACAAAATTGAGTATGAACGCGAATGCAGTGACATTCTGCGCGTGAAGCAGCGACCGAAAGCCGTCGATTATCACAGGAGTAACAGCTATAGCGCCGTAGTTGGCAATCAGCACAAGCGCCAGAGCCATCGTGCTCTTTGATGGGTTGGTGACTGTAAATGTAGCCTTGTTGTAAAGCACCGGTTGAAAGGTTCCATATCCGGCTCCCATCAATGCCGCCCCGGCAATCATAGCCCACTCGGTCCGCACGAATGCGAACAGTGCGAGTCCGGCGACAATCGCCACTGCCGACACTACCAGAGTCCTGCCTTGCAACACCTTGATGATCTGCGGCAGAAGGAATCCCGGCAGAAATATGAACAGAAAATACACAGCGGTTATAGTGCCTGTCAACGAAGATGACCAATGCTCTTTCTCGACAAGAAACGGGCAGTAGTAGGACACCACTATCGTCGCGTATGTCACAAAGAAATACACTCCTATTATAGCAACCAGGCGCCCGACAATATATCCGTTGCGCGACTTTCCGGAAGCGGCTACCGCCTCCGGTTTGCAAGCAGGATCTGCCGTCGGTTGCGATGAATCACAACTGTCGTAAAGATCCTCCGCCGGTATCTTACGCAACCATCGGGCAAGCACAAGCGGTATAACCGGTATGAGATAGACCACGAATGGCAGATGCCAGTCGCCATGCGACAACCAACCGACGACGTATGTGGCACATACAAGCGTCATATTGGAAATTGCTGACTGCAATCCCATCTGACGCATGCGGTATGATCCGGCAAACGTATCTGCGAGCAGTCCGGTTGAAAACGGGATAAGCAATCCGGCTCCCACCCCCAGAAGGCAACTTATCACTATCAGTTGCGCCATGGAGTCAGCCACAAGATAGAGCACACCACACACCGCGTATATGCATAGAGCCGTAACCACCACGGCAATCTTATGGTGCGACAACGACAGCCTGCCCGATAGCAGAAGGCACGGTATGATCAGCAGATTGGGGAGCATGGTGAGCAGCTGCTTGTCGAGCTGCGTGGTGTCGGGAAACACTTGGGCGAGCGTGCCCAGCATAGGTGTGATCGCAAGTCCCGGCAGATTGACCACCAGCGAGAGCGAAAGGATGGCTACAAGAGCCATCAGCGGCAGAGGGAGTTTTCCTGTTTTAACGATCATTACATCAAGTATTACATGATATTAAAACATTGTATTCCCCCTCAATGTTTACAGGGGTTGCGCCCAAATCGGCACAACCCCTGTTGAAAAATAAGTTTATGGTTAAGTCGCGTCAGAAACGACGGATGCCCATCACATGACGCACCTCCGCCAACGTCTTGGCTGCCGTCTCACGAGCCTGCTCGGCACCGCGCGCGAGAATGCGGCGTATTGTAACATCGTCATTCTGCAGATCGATCACACGCTCACGTATCGGCAGAGTGATCTTGAGTATATCCTCGGCAAGCTGCTTCTTAAGGTCACCGTAGCGTATGGAACAATCGGCATACGCATCGCGATACTGCTGCACCACTTCCGGAGCCGAAGTCAGTTCCAGCAGCGTGAACAGATTCTCCACCGGCTGGCTTACAGGCTGGTTCGGTTCTTTCGGACCCTCATCGGTAACAGCGCGCATCACCTTCTTGCGCAGTGTCTTCTCATCATCAATAAGATATATGCAGTTGCCTTCGCTCTTGCCCATCTTGCCGGATCCGTCAAGACCCGGTACCTTGACCGGTTTGCCACCGAAATCAAAGTTCGTAGGTTCGGGGAACAGCTCCACATTATAGAATGAGTTGAAACGGCGTGCGAAACGGCGAGTGAGCTCAAGATGCTGCTCCTGATCCTTGCCCACAGGCACCTTCTTCGCCTTTTGGATAAGGATATCTACAGCCATCAGCGTAGGATACGTAAGCAGACCCGCGTTCACGCGTTTGTTGGAATCCGTACCGATGATCTCCTTCTCGATATCATCCGAATCGCTGTTTATACCAAGTGCCTTGCGAGCCTTGTCCTTGAAAGATGCCGTGCGCATAAGTTCACCGATACCCACATGCATATTAAGCAGCAGATACATCTCCGAGACCTCGGGCACATCGCTCTGCACAAACAGTGTCGCCTCATCCGGATTCAGCCCTGCGGCAAGATACTCAGCTACGATATTGCGAACATTTTCATGAAGCGCCGACGGATCGGGAGAAGTGGTCAACGCATGAAGGTCAGCCACAAAATAGCGGCTGTCATAATCATGCTGCATTCTCACGAACTTGCTCAATGCTCCGAAATAATTGCCGAGATGAAGATGTCCTGTGGCGCGTATGCCGCTCAGCACAACCTCTTTTTCAGCTGCCTTGGCAGGCTTTGAAATATTCTCACTCATACTTTAAACTCAATATTCGTATTGTCGCGGTACCATAGCAGAGACTCAGTTTGGCTATATGCCCTCTCAGACTCCTGTCATGGCTATCTTTCCGCAAAATTACTTCTTTTTGCTAACACCGCAAAATTTCATCGCGCCCGTCCACATCCCCCCTTAAAAGCAGTAAGCCCTGCAAACTGTCAACAGCGCGCAGGGCTTACTTTATTGTAATATACGGTTTGCTTAATCAACCTTCACCACAAGGAAGTTGCTGAGCTCCCAGAAGCGGGCGGGATCAAGGATCTTGAGTATCTTCTGTCCCTGGTCGCCCTCGACGATCTCGTATGTATCCTTCGGTTGCTTTGTCATCACCTCAGCCTTCTTGCTGTGCAAGGGAATGCTGACGAGCGTACGCTTGTCGGCGCGTGTGAAGTAGTTCTTCTCGAAATCACCCTCCATAATCTTTGTCTTGCGAAGGAATCCGGTCTGGATAATCTGATTGTCCTGAAGTTCCTTCTTCGTACCGATAGCGAAATAGCAGGTGTTCAGTTCATCGGTCAGCTGAGTTGCCTCCTGACGTGCTTCCTCGCGTTCGGTAGTAACTGCGGTCACTGTAGAACTGAGTGAATCCACCTTGGCTCCGAGTGAAGCGATCTCGACACCGGCTGCCGACAGCTTGCTGTTGAGCTGGGCTATCTCCGACTCCTGCGATGAGATCTGCTGTTTCAGATTCTCTATAGTCTTCATCAGAGTGGCATTCTTACCATTGCTGTTCTTAAGGTTCTCCTCAAGCTGGGCAAGACGCTCGCGACGCTGCTGCAGTGCCTGACGGATAGAAGCCATATCGTTGCGCAGCTCCGCACGTCCTGACTGTGTGTCGCCGTTCAGACCGGGTGTAGCAATGATATGCTCCATATCCTTGATCTGATTCATCCCCTCCGATATCTCATTTATGAGTGCGAACAGCGAATCCTGGGTGGCAAGCGTTGCCTGCAGTTCTGTGTTCAGTTCAGCTGACTGCTGCTCTGCCTTCTCAAGTTTCTCCTTTGAGGTACAGCCTGTAGCCACGATCAGCGCGGCAAGCGGTGCGAAAACAATTTTTTTCATAATCAGTTGTTGTTGAAACGTTACTTACTTTTGTTGACTCGTGGTGGGGCATCAGTCATCGGTATCGCGGTACTTGTTGCGGTGCACCCGCTCCGCAGCCTTTGCCGACGCGCCTCCTACGCATATAACAATCTCTCCCCTCGGAGTGTTCTGCGCAAAATGTTCTATCAGCTCACCCAGTGATCCACGGCGGGTTTCCTCATGCAGTTTCGAGATCTCACGGCTTACAGATGCCGGACGTTCCGCACCGCATGCATCGGCAAGCTGCTCGAGTGTTTTCACGAGTCTAAGCGGCGACTCGTAGATTATTGTCGTGCGGGTCTCCGCTGCAATCTCCGCCAGACGCGTCGCCCTCCCTTTCTTAGGCGGAAGAAAACCCTCGAAACAGAAACGCTCGCACGGCAAACCGCTGCTGACAAGCGCAGGAACAAAAGCCGTTGCTCCCGGCAAAGTTATAACCTCAACTCCAGAGTTGCGGCACTCGCGTGAGAGCATGAAGCCGGGATCGCTAACTCCGGGAGTCCCCGCATCGGTCACAAGAGCCATATCCTCACCGGCGGCTATACGTTGAGCCAATGCTGCGGCTGTCGAGTGCTCGTTGTGCATGTGGTGTGCCGCAAGCGGCGTGGTTATACCGAAGTGGCGCATCAGCACGCTGCTTGTGCGGGTGTCCTCAGCAAGTATCAGGCTTACATTTTTAAGCACCTCAACCGCACGCGGAGTCATATCCGAGATATTCCCGACCGGAGTGGGGACAATATACAGTGTTCCCATCACTTGCCGGCACTTACCGCCTCAAGGAAACTGCGGACTGTCGGATTGTCTGCATCCAGGCACAGATCCTCCGTCAGGTATTCCGCCACCTCCTGCTGCGTCGACATTGTAGCAATGACATCAAGCGCCTCGTTGAAAGCGGCATCGTCGCCGTCGAAAAGCTCATTGCGATAGAGGAACCGGTCGTTGAGTGTGAACGACGGGCGTGCATCGGCTATCGTGACAGGCTCCGGCGACACCGGAGCTTCAACTGTCTTCATCACCTCCGGTGCCTCCGCCGGCTCTTCCGGAGCGGAGACGCACTCCTCGCCGGCATCCTCAGCGGTCTCGAACTCCTCGGACGCTGCTATCGCTGCGTCGTCTGATACCGACGTAGCGTTGACGTCAGCTATCGGCTCACATGGCGAGCATGGAGCGCAACCTACCACTTCAATAGGGAGCTCCACAGCAGCTGCATCAGCGCTCCCGACTCCCGCGAGCGAAGCCAGTGCCGCTATTTTTTCACGCAGTATATCGTTCACTCCGGGGTGCACGAGATCACCGCGGCGCTGTATGAGCAGTATCAGACCCTCGATCTCGAGAGCCAGTGATAACATTTGGTCTGTTGTCTGAGCCATAATATCTTTAGTTTTATCACCCTGATTCATCTACCGCCGTCGGCAGCCACTGATCACTTACGGGTGGATTTCTTTGATTTTGATTTCGATTTCTTTGCAGGTGCTTTGGCTGCCGGTTTCTTTTTTGATGATTTTTTCGCCACGGCTTTCTTCGGAGCAGCCTTTTTGACAGGACGCTCATATCCCGGCGCGAACGTATGCAGAAGCATATCCTCAATAGCGGTTTTCAGCGTGGCGCGACCGCAGGTGAAACCGTTCACCATCACGACCACAACATGCGTCGGCAATCCGTCATTCCCGAGCAGATATCCGGCGTAGCTCTGCACGCCTTTCATGCTCCCGGTCTTGAACGCCACGCGCCCCTGCAGCGGAGTGTCGCGCAGAAAGTTTTTCATCGTACCCTCCATTCCGGCACGCGGAAAAAGACTTGCGTATTCGGCAGCCTTGAAGTGCGATGCCATCCATGTGAAGACCTCGGCAAGGAAACGCGGAGTCAGGCGGTCGTTACGCGACAGCCCGCTGCCATCCTCCACCACGATATTGTCAGTGTCGATATCCCGAAGTTCCCACATATCGATCTCACTGCGTGCCGCCTGGGCGCGTGTGCTTCCCGGCGAAAGATTGCGCAGCATCGCCTCCGCCATCATATTGTCGCTGCGGAACATCAGGCTGCGGAGCACCTCTATAAGCTCCGGAGAGAACTGCGTGTAGACAAGTGTCTCATAATCCGAAGCATCAGCTTTCGCATCGCCGACTTTCACTCCCGCGTCACGCAGACGGCTGATGATCTCATGTCTCATAGCCTTGGCGGGATAAGGGATGGATATGGTCATGCTCTCACCCTGCCGGCGCGGCGTGCCTTTCGTGCGCACGACCTCGCTGTTACGGTCGCGGTCGACAGTCAGAGCACCCTTTCCCGGCGTGTGCGACACAACAAGATCAGGCACATAAGGCTTCATGCGGTTGCCCGGCACGGAGAGTATGAATTTATTATCGTAGAAATTCGCACCATGGTGGGCTGTCCCGTAAGGCCATACGATATCTTCGTCAACCCATCCCGACGGCACGCCGTCGTCTGGCACAAGCTCTTCGTCTATCACCACCGTACCTCCGATCTCATCTATACCGAGCGAACGGACGGCTGCGACGATACTGTCGGCGAATCCCGACACATTGTCGAAATGTGATGACTCGATAGTAGGATCACCTACACATCTGACTACAAGATTACCCGCAGCACGACGTTTCTTCACATCGCCCGTAAGCACCACCTCCGTGGCAAAGCGGTCGGAAGCCGATCGTGTGGTGAGCGCCGATGCCGACGTCAGAGCCTTCATGATACTTGCCGGGACAAAAGGGCTCTGCGAGTTGACATCGTATATCACATCGCCCGTGGCAAGATCAGCCACATAAAGCCCTATGCGCGTCGAGGCGGAACCGGGTACCTTGATAGGATTCTCACCTCCCCAGAGCGTGACGGCTATAAGCATGACCGGCAGCGTCAGCAGACGGAGCCACCGATGCCTGACATCGCCTTTCATTTTATCTCTATATATTATATGTGTATGATTCATTCTTCAATTTGTAAAACTCATCCGTGATACGGAATCTCACGTAGACTTTATCAGACCGCAAAATTACATCAAATTCATTTATTCGCGGCTAAAAATCCGCTGTGATAGTCGGCGTTTACAGATTTTTTAGTAATTTCGCACACTGTTGACTATTTTGTGCACAGTCCATGGTAATAAAGACACGAGAGAAACTCATTGAAGTTGCCCGGCAGCTCTTCGCCCACAAAGGCGTGGAGAACACCACCATGAATGATATCGCCGCCGCATCCGACAAAGGACGCCGCACAATCTACACATACTTCCGCAACAAGCGTGAGATCTACAACGCTGTCATTGAGCGTGAGAGCGAGCAGCTCGTGCAGAAACTCCGCGAGGTTGCCGACAGCGACGCTACAGCGTCGGAAAAAGTGCGCCGCTTCATCAGCAGCCGACTCGAGACAATGACAGTCACAGGCACGCGCCACGACACACTGCGGTCGTTCTTCATACGCGACTTCCGCCGCATAGACCGCATACGCAAACTTGTCGCGACAAAAGAACTGGAGATCTTCAACCGCATTCTCCGCCAGGGCATTGACAGCGGCGAGTTCGATGCCGAGCAGGCACGACGCCTTCCGTTACTCGGCATGACAGTGTTCCAGGGACTCGACTATTATATTGTCAAAAACACTACCGACGATGTCGGGCAACTCGCACGCATCAAACACGACCTCACGGAATTCATAGTCGTAGGTCTTACAGTACGTCACAAACAATAATAAACAGACAAACTCATTATCACAACTAAAGATATGAAATTACTTGAAGGAAAGACAGCGCTCATCACGGGCGCCGCTCGCGGAATCGGCAAAGCACTCGCCATCCGCTTCGCACAGGAAGGCGCCAACATCGCTTTCACCGACCTTGTAATCGACGAAAACGGCAAAGAGACCGAGAAAGAAATCGCCGCACTCGGTGTAAAAGTTAAAGGATACGCTTCCAACGCCGCTGACTTCGCACAGACCGAAGCCGTTGTCAACCAGGTCAAGGAAGACTTCGGCACAATCGACATCCTCGTCAACAACGCCGGCATCACAAAAGACGGACTCATGCTCCGCATGACCGAGGCTCAGTGGGATGCCGTCATCAACGTAAACCTCAAGAGTGCCTTCAACTTCATCCACGCAGTGCTCCCCATCATGATGCGCCAGCGCTCAGGCAGCATCATCAACATGGCATCGGTTGTCGGTGTGCATGGTAACGCAGGTCAGGCTAACTACGCCTCATCGAAAGCCGGACTCATCGCTCTCGCCAAGAGCATCGCACAGGAAGTTGGATCACGCGGCATCCGCGCCAATGCCATCGCTCCCGGATTCATCGAGACCGCAATGACAGCAGCACTCCCCGACAGCGTGCGCGCAGAGTGGACACAGAAGATACCTCTCCGCCGCGGAGGCAAGCCCGAGGATATCGCCGACGTGGCAACATTCCTCGCATCAGACATGTCATCCTATGTCACCGGTCAGGTTATCCAGGTCGACGGCGGCATGAACATGTAATCCATCCATTCACGACCATACAACGGTGGCTGTGTCATTTCTGGCGCAGCCACCGTTTTTCTTACCGGACAACAATTGTAAAGCCACTAAACATGGGTAATTTGTCAGCCATTCGCGATTTTTGCGTAACTTTGCAGAAATTATCACAAAACGAAACAATATCAGCAATGGCTAACAACGATTTGGCTACTAAGTATGACCCCTCCGAAGTAGAGGACAAATGGTATGAATACTGGATGCGCCACTCGCTATTCCATAGCGAGCCCGACGCACGCGAACCCTACACCATAGTCATACCCCCGCCAAACGTCACCGGCGTGCTCCACATGGGGCACATGCTCAACAATACAATACAGGACACACTCGTGCGCCGCGCGCGTATGTGCGGCAAGAATGCCCTTTGGGTACCCGGCACCGACCATGCCTCCATCGCAACCGAGGCTAAGGTCGTGGCTAAACTCGAGAAAGAGGGTATACGCAAAAGTCAGCTGACACGCCACGAATTCCTGCGCCACGCATGGGACTGGACCGACAAATACGGCGGCGTGATCCTGCGGCAGCTCCGCAAGCTCGGAGCATCGTGCGACTGGGACCGCACGGCATTCACCATGGATCCTATCCGCTCGGCGAGCGTGACCCGTGTGTTTGTCGACCTTTACCGCAAGGGACTAATCTACCGAGGCAAGCGCATGGTCAACTGGGATCCGAAAGCACGCACAGCCCTGTCGGACATTGAGGTTGTCTACAAAGAGGAGCACAGCAAACTCTACTATCTCCGCTACAAGATCGTAGGCGAAGATGGTTACGCAGTGGTAGCCACAACGCGCCCGGAGACGATCATGGGCGACACGGCTATGTGCATCAACCCCAACGACCCGAAAAACGCCCACCTCAAGGGCAAGCGCGTGATTGTTCCGCTCGTGGGACGCGAGATCCCCGTGATAGAGGATGAGTATGTGGAGATAGGCTTCGGAACAGGATGCCTAAAGGTCACTCCTGCACACGATGCCAACGACTACATGCTCGGACAGAAACACAATCTCCAGTCGATAGATATATTCAACGACGACGCCACTGTCAGCGCCGAAGCAGGAATGTATGTCGGCATGGACCGTTTCGACGTGCGTCGCCAGATAGCGGTCGACCTTGAAGCGGCAGGACTCATAGAGAAGATCGAGAACTACGAGAACAAGGTGGGCTACTCGGAGCGCAACGCCGACACAGTTATTGAACCACGCCTAAGCAACCAGTGGTTCCTGAAGATGGAAGAACTCTCCCGTCCGGCACTTGATGCTGTGGAGGAGGATATAGTGCGCTTCGTGCCCGAGAAATTCAAGAACACCTACCGCCACTGGATGACAAACGTGCGCGACTGGTGTATATCCCGCCAGCTCTGGTGGGGGCACCGTATTCCCGCATGGTATCTGCCCGACGGATCATTTGTTGTTGCCGAGAGCGAGGAGGAAGCACTCGCACTCGCACAGAAGGAGAATCCGGCTCTGACAGCCGCCGATCTTCATCAGGAGGAGGACGGTCTCGACACATGGTTCAGCTCATGGCTCTGGCCGATATCGCTCTTCAACGGCATACTCGAGCCTGACAATGCCGAGATGCGCTACTACTACCCCACTGCCGACCTCGTGACCGGTCCAGATATCATATTCTTTTGGGTAGCGAGAATGATCGTAGCCGGATATGAATTTGCCGGGAAACAGCCGTTCAACAACGTATATTTCACAGGAATCGTACGTGACGAGCTCGGACGCAAGATGTCAAAACAACTCGGCAACTCCCCCGACCCGCTCGACCTCATAGAGAAATATGGCGCCGACGGCGTACGCATGGGCATCATGCTCTGCGCACCTGCCGGCAACGACATACTGTTCGACCTCAAGCTCTGTGAGACCGGACGAAACTTCTGCAACAAGATCTGGAATGCATTCCGTCTCGTGCGCGGATGGGAGGTTGATGAGAAAGCATCACAGCCCGAATCAGCTGCTATCGCCGTGCGTTGGTTTGAGTCAAAACTCAGCCAGTCTGTCGCCAAGATCAATGATCTCTTCGGCAAGTTCCGCATCTCGGAGGCACTGCGTGAGGTCTACACACTGTTCTGGGATGAGTTCTCAGCATGGTATCTCGAAATGGTGAAACCGGCATACGGATCACCCATTGACCATACCACATACAACGCAACTCTCGCCTACTTCGACTCACTGCTCCGCCTGCTCCACCCCTTCATGCCGTTCATAACAGAGGAACTGTGGCAGCACCTCGGCGAGCGCGCCGACGGCGAATCCATAATGTACGCACAGATGCCTGCCGTGACTCCTGTCGATGAGCAGACGCTCGCACTTGTTGAGCATGCCAAGGAAGTGATCAACGGCGTGCGAAACGTACGCGCCGAGCGTAATATACCTCAGAAGGAAGAGCTCGTGGTCAACGTGCTCGGCAGCTGGGATCCGCATGCTGACTGCGTGATAGCCAAACTCACCAATGCGTCGTCAATCAACCACGGTGCAGCCAAGGATCCTGCGGCAGCGACATTCATGGTCGGCACAACGGAGGTCAACGTTCCGCTGACAGCCAACATCGACATTGATGCCGAACTCGCAAAACTGAACAAAGAGCTCGACTATCTCAACGGATTCAAGGCAAGCGTGGAGAAGAAACTCTCCAACGAGCGTTTCGTAGCCAACGCCCCGGCGGCGGTTGTCGATGCCGAACGCCGCAAGCTCGCCGACGCAACCTCTAAAATCAACAACATCACAGAAGCCATAAAGGCACTCCAGAAATAATGGCACAGAAACCATCTATTCCAAAAGGCACACGCGATTTCGGACCGGTAGAGACCGCCCGACGCGGCTACATATTCTCTACGATCCGCAGCGTGTTCGAGCTCTTCGGATTCGCCCCCATTGAGACCCCTTCGATCGAGAATCTCTCCACGCTCATGGGCAAATACGGTGAGGAGGGCGACAAACTGCTCTTCAAGATCCTCAATTCCGGAGAGTGGGCACGCGCCCTCGAAAGCGAGACCGTCACGGCTGATGCTTCGGCACGCCTGACATCGAAGGTGAGCGAGAAAGGTTTGCGATACGACCTGACCGTTCCGTTCGCACGCTTCGTGGTGCAGCACCGCAACGAGCTGACGCTCCCATTCAAGCGCTACCAGATCCAGCCGGTGTGGCGCGCCGACCGTCCGCAGAAAGGACGCTACCGCGAGTTCTATCAGTGCGATGCCGATATGGTAGGATCTGACTCACTGATCAACGAAGTAGAACTGCTGCAGATGATAGATGAGGTGTTTGCCCGTCTTGGCATACGCATCACCATAAAACTAAACAACCGCAAGGTGCTTGCCGGAATAGCCGAGACAATCGGCGAGCCCGACCGCCTCACCGACATTACTGTCGCGATCGACAAGATTGACAAGATCGGTCTTGACAATGTGCGTGCCGAGCTTATCGAACGCGGGCTGACCGATAGCGCCGTAGAGCGGTTGGTGCCGTTCCTGACCATAAGCGGCGACACCGGCGAGCGACTTGCTGCTCTGCGCGATGCTCTCGCAGGCAGTGAGACAGGACTGCTCGGCGTGGCGGAACTTCAGATGGTCATCGACACCGTGACAAATCTCGGAATGCGTGCCGATGTTGAGCTTGATGTATCGCTTGCACGCGGTCTGAACTACTACACAGGCACTATCATTGAGGTCAAGGCTCGCGATGTAGAGATAGGCAGCATTTCGGGCGGCGGACGCTACGATAACCTGACCGGAGTGTTCGGAATGCCAGGACTTTCCGGTGTCGGAATCTCATTCGGCGCCGACCGTATATATGATGTCCTTACCGCTCTCGACCTCTTCCCTGCCGATGTCACTCCGGCACCGACCGTTATGTTTGCCAATTTCGGAGAGAAAGAGGCTCGCGCAGCAATGGGCATGATGAAACAGCTCCGTGCGGCTGGCATACCCTGCGAGATCTATCCCGATGCGGCTAAGATGAAGAAGCAGATGGCATACGCTGATTCACGCCATATCCCCTACGTGGCAATCGTCGGCGAAAGCGAGGCTGCCGAGGGCAAACTGACTCTGAAAGACATGACCACCGGCACACAGACTCTTCTGACACCTGCCGAGGCGGTCAACATCACCAAGTAAAAAACAGGTGTAGTGGGAAAATTTTCCCATTACACCTGCAACCTTTTCTCAGCAGCTGCATCAAATAAACATGCGGGCTATGCCCGATGATTGATAACCTAAAATCGTAAACCATAATGAATGCGAGCAAAACATTTCTTATCGCGTTAATACCTGCTATACTTGCAGCCTGCTCCACAAACACTGCCGTCAACGAGATAGTCACGGTGGATCTTGCCATAAATCTGCTCTGTACCGACACCGGATCAGCCGAAGAGATCTTCCAGGTGAAGTCCATGCTGCACCCGGCGGTCACCGACAGCACTATGATGAGTTTCCCCGAATTCTGCGGCACGGACGGCGACAGACTCTACCTCATGCAGCGCAGCATGTCGGGGACACGGCTTATGCTGTTCGATAGCAGATCCGGGAAATGCCTGAGTTCGTTTGACCATACAGGAAATGGTCCGGGCGAGTATGGCGATATGCTCTCCGTCTACTGCAATCCTGAGTCTGACCTATGGACTGTGTATGATTCCCGCGCACAGAAGATTCTGTATTACACCACTACAGGGGAATTTATTGATGCGATCGATTTTTCTGCGACAAGTTCAATAACTCCCCTGGGCAAAGGCTGGGTAGGCGAGAACAAGCGCAAGGATGATGCATATAAGGTGTTCTACCGCTTCGGCAACCGCATGGAACTTATAGACTCCATCGTCAGCCCCGTGAAATGGCATATAACCCGCGAGGGGGTAAGTTCTGTGACTAGTCTGCAACCCGCAGGTAATACTGTCTACTGGCACGAGAACGACACTCTCTACACTATTCCCTCCAAAGGGAATCTATCTGCGCAGGTAGCTTTCAACCTTGGTCAGTACAAGATGCCGAAGTTTGAATCATACGAGACCGAGCGTGCCGAACGTGGCAAGTACCTCACCTACTTCGCATTCGCCACCGATGATGCTGTGCTTGTCTACTACATGCATGATGACCGGTGTACCGGGCAGGTATATTCCAAGGCTGACGGCTCACTCCGTTACTCCATAACCACTACAATGGAGGAGTCTGTAGGATTTCCGCTTGTAGTTGATGGAACTACCTACCATGGCTTCCCGTCGGAACTCACCGATGACGGATCTGTACTCTTCCTCGTCATGGCTGATGAAATGGCGGCGATAACAGGCGATGATGAAACAAATCCCGCAATTATCCGTGCATCTGTATCTCTTTAAATTAAACCATTAAACAAACTAAACCAAATGAGTCACATCTGCAAGCTCCTCCTGTTGACAGCCACGGCTATTTTGGTCGCCTGCTCAACAGATGAAAAAGAACGTGGTATTGTAACAATCGACTTAGCTGCCAATGTCGGCACTCCCGACAAAGGCTCGCTGAATGATATCCTTGAGCTTGAATCATTGATCCATCCAGAACTCACCGACAGCTCGCTACTTTCGTATGGACCGGTGCACGGCATACATGGCAACAGACTCTACATACAGGAGGATGACGACCATCTGTACACATTCGATGCTACAAACGGAAAATCGATGTCGGCATTCTCTCACAAAGGCAGCGGACCGGAAGATTGGAATCTTCTCCTTTTTGCCTATCCGGCAAAAAACGGCGATTGGGTCACTTACGATTTAAGAGGACAGAAGATCCTGCGCTATACCGCTGATGGCGACTTCGTTGGCAAATATACCGCACGCATCTGCAATATCTGTCCTGACGGCGACGGCTGGGCAGCTCCTAAGGAGGTGCCGGATGGGGCAAATCAGGTGATATACCTTTACGATGACAACTTCAATCTTACCGATTCCATACCGACACACGTCACACGCCGTTATATGGTGTCAAACAACATGGAACCGACTGAGGGGCGTGCATCAATGCTCATATACGACACGCTGTACGTGGTCAACGATTCACACAAATTTGCGCCCGAGCTTGCATTTACCCTCGGCGAATACCACTGTCCGTACAATACAGAAGCGGATTTTGACAAACTGATAGCCGAACGGCATCGATTTATATGGTATGAGGCAAGAGTGGAGTCAGATATAGTGGTTGTAGACTACCGCCTTGAAAAAAAGAACACAATGCAGATCTACGACCGCAACAATGGAGCGCTACTTTACTCCTGCACTGTCAACCCGGAGGTCACAACCGGAGTGGCCGGTTTCCCGTACGAAATCAATGGTAAGCAATACGGCATCACCCCTATGGGTGTGACAGCCGGCGGATCATTCTTCTTCATCATCACCCCCGATCAGTTCGGCGAGGAGGAGGGTAACCCGGCGATACTCCGCCTCCGCCCACGCCATTGACTATTCTAGTTTTAAACTTATACACCGCCACGCTACCGGTCAGCTACCGCGCAGCGTGGCGGCTCTCGTAATACGTTTTTATCAAAATACATTATCATCCGATTTAATTTGGAGAGTTGGTTAACTCTGCGTAATTTTGTAGCCGACTGCAAAGGGGTGCCCCATTGTGCCGTTCACACGCGCACGGGCTGAGATCAATACCCTCCGAACCTGATCCGGTTAGCACCGGCGAAGGGATTGTATTACAGACGATATTCCATGGCAACAGCAGATCGCATCGTGGATATAAGTCGAAAGCCGCCAATTGGCGCACATCTCCACGCAGCCGTATGAATCACTGACACTGAAAGATATGCGACTGTATCATCCCGTTCTTTCCATAGCCGGAAGCGACTCCTCAGGAGGAGCAGGCATTCAGGCGGATATTAAGACAATATCCGCGATAGGATGTTATGCCATGACCGCAATAACGGCAATAACGGCACAAAACACTTGCGGAGTGCGTGCCATACAAGGCATTGAGCCACACGTCGTTGACGCACAGATACAAGCTGTGTTCGACGACATACCACCGCTTGCCGTGAAAACCGGAATGCTATACGATGCCGTTACCGTACAGACTATTGCCGAGGCATTGAAGCGCAACCACGCCCGCAACGTCGTTGTCGATCCGGTCATGGTCTCCACATCCGGCTCCCCGCTGATCGAACCTGACGCTGTGGAGGCTATAAAATCACTGATTTTTCCGCTTGCCGCACTTGTCACACCGAACTATAATGAAGCTGTGTGGCTCACCGGCGAGACCGAACCCGAACGGCAGGCGGAGGCACTGCACGCCATGGGATGCCGCAACGTGCTGCTCAAAGGGGGCGATTCGCAACGCACCGACATAAAGATCGACTACCTTTCAGTGGTCGGCACCGGATTGCGACAGCTCACTGCCGATGCGGTCGACACACGCAACACCCACGGAACCGGCTGCACACTCTCGTCGGCAATCGCCTCCTATCTTGCCCTCGGCTTGAACATTGACGATGCCGTGGCGCAGGGAAAACTCTATGTGACCCACGCGCTGCAGGCTGGCTCATTCGTCAACTGCGGCTCCGGACACGGACCGGTCAATCATTTCTTCGCGCCGAGACGCCTGAAGACATACAATCCAAAAACCTCAACAAATGACAATTAAGATCAACGACAAGACTTACGAGCTCCCCGAGGCATCAACCGTTGCCGATGCGCTTGAGCATGCCGGTATCAACACCCGCGGGATAGCCACCGCAGTCAACAACTGCGTGGTAGCCGCATCCGAACGCGGCAAACGTGTGCTTGCCGACGGCGACGCTATTGTGATAATCCGCGCATTCTACGGCGGATGATGCGCATACTCATAACACCGCCGGAGATTACCGCCGACGAGCCACAGCGTGTCCGCATGGCACTCGATGCCGGGTGGGATGCCGTGCATCTGCGCCATCCCGAAGCATCGACCACCGACATGCGCCGGCTCATCGAGGCGATACCGCAGGGCTACCATTCACGGCTGCATCTGCACGGACACTTCGCGCTCACAAATGAGTTCAATCTCGGCGGACTCCACCTGAACGGCCGCTGCCCCGCAGCACCGGAGAATTACACCGGCACGCTGAGTGCAACATGCCACACGGTCGGAGAGGTCGCAGCCCTCGCCGGTTCCCCACGCGTAGCCTACGTGACCCTGAGCCCTATATTTCCCAGTGTCTCGAAATCCGGCTATGCTCCATCTTCCGCACTGACCGGTTCATTGCACGAGCTTGCCGCAGCGGCTCACCCTCCGGTGATAGCCCTCGGAGGCATCACCCCCCTCACGCTCCCGCTTCTTGACCCTGAGATATTTCAAGGCTACGCCGTGCTCGGATATTTCGCGCAAGCCGCCGACATCAGCGACTTTGCCCGGCGTCTCGCCGAATTCAGATAAAAACAAAACATAACGACTGATATGCTACAATACATCACCAACGACACTGACCTCTACAACATTGCCGAAGAGGTACAGATGGCTATCGACGGCGGCTGCCGATGGGTGCAGCTCCGCATGAAAAATGCTACCGACGACGAAGTGCGCGAAGTCGCCGCTGAAATAATACCGATGTGCCAGGAGAACGACGTGTTTCTCATCATTGACGACCGCGTAGAGCTTGTCAACGAGCTCCGCGTCTCCGGAGTGCACTTAGGCAAAGAGGATATGGATCCGCTCGAGGCTCGCGAACTGCTCGGCCCTCACGCCATAATCGGAATCACGGCTAACACCGCCGACGACATCATCCGCTACAAAGGCAAGGATATAGATTACGTAGGACTCGGACCGGTTCACTTCACCACAACCAAAAAGCGTCTGGCACCGGAGCTCGGCTACGAGGGCGTGCGCGAAGTTGTGGCACGCGTGCGCGAAGCCGGCGTAGAGTTCCCGATCGTCGCGATCGGCGGACTTAAGCTCGACGACGTGAAGCCGCTCATGGAAGCAGGAGTGAACGGCATAGCGGTGAGCGGCGATATAGTAAACGCGCCCGAACCGTCGATCCGCACGGCTGAATTTATAGAACGTCTCAACAACTACAACTCATGAATATGGAAAATGATATACTCACCATCGGCGGACGCGATTTCAAGTCGCGTCTGTTCATGGGCACCGGCAAATTCCCCTCAAACGAACTGATGCTCCGCGCCATCCTTGCCTCCGGATCAGAAATGATCACCGTGGCTATGAAGCGCATCGACATGGAGCATGAGGAGGAGGACGACATGCTCAGCCACATCAACCGCGAGCATGTGCAGTTCCTCCCAAACACCTCCGGCGTGCGCGACGCCGAGGAAGCCGTCATGGCGGCACGCCTCGCCCGCGATTGCTTCGGCACCGACTTCATAAAACTCGAGATACACCCCGACCCGAAATATCTGCTGCCCGATCCGGTGGAGACACTGCGCGCCACCGAGATCCTCGCACGCGAAGGATTCAAGGTGCTTCCCTACATCCAGGCGGACCCCGTGCTGTGCAAACGCCTTGAAGAGGTGGGCACAGCAGCCGTCATGCCCCTCGGAGCACCTATCGGCACAAACAAGGGGCTGCTCACGCGCGACCTCCTCGAGATCATAATCGCCGAGAGCCGCGTGCCAGTCGTGGTCGACGCCGGAATCGGCGCACCGTCGCATGCAGCCGAAGCGCTCGAGATGGGTGCCGACGCAGTGCTCGTCAACACCGCCATAGCCGTAGCCGGCAACCCCGTGGAGATGGCTGAGGCTTTCCGCCTCGCCGTAGAGGCAGGACGCAAGGCATACCTCGCCGGACTCGGCACGGTAAGCTCCGCCGCCAATGCCACAAGCCCGCTCACATCATTCCTCTCCATCTGAACCTGAACACTCATAACCGACCATAAAGTAGAAATGCAAATCGACAACATCGACCTCCAGAGCTATCCCGGCTCGGAAAAAGTATATATCGACGGAACGATCCACGCCGTCCGCGTGGCAATGCGCCGCATAAACCTCACCCCCACGGTGAAAGTCGAGGGTGATAAAAAGACCATGCGCGAGAACGCACCCGTCTACGTCTACGACACAAGCGGCGTCTACACCGACCCCGACGTCAAAATCGACATCAACAGCGGACTCCCGCGCCTGCGCGAGGAGTGGATCGCACGCCGCGAAGATCTCGAGCAGCTCCCCGAGATAACATCCGAGTACGGACGCCGACGCGAATCCGACCCCTCGCTCGACTCCATCCGCTTCAGCCACCGCCACGCGCCGCGCCGCGCCAAAGAGGGATGCGCCATAACACAGATGGATCTCGCACGCCGGGGAGTCATCACCCCGGAGATGGAATATGTGGCTATACGCGAGAACTGCAACGCGCAGGCACTCGGCATCGATACCCACATCACACCCGAATTCGTCCGCGACGAGATCGCCGCCGGACGCGCCGTGCTCCCCGCCAACATCAACCACCCCGAGGCTGAGCCTATGATCATCGGGCGCAACTTCCTCGTGAAACTCAACACCAACATCGGCAACTCCGCCCTCTCCTCCGGCATCGAGGAGGAGGTCAACAAAGCCGTCTGGAGCTGCTACTGGGGCGGCGACACACTCATGGACCTCTCCACTGGCGACAATATCCACGAAACCCGCGAATGGATCATCCGCAACTGCCCCGTGCCCGTCGGCACCGTACCTGTCTATCAGGCGCTTGAGAAAGTCAACGGACGCGTCGAAGACCTCACATGGGAGATCTACCGCGACACACTCATCGAGCAGGCTGAGCAGGGCGTCGACTACTTCACCATCCACGCCGGAGCACTCCGCGCACACGCCGACATGATACAGGAGCGCCTCACAGGCATCGTCAGCCGCGGCGGATCCATCATGACCCGTTGGGCGGTAATCCACAATCAGGAAAACTTCCTCTACACACACTTCGACGAAATCTGCGAGATACTCGCACGCTACGACGTAGCCGTATCGCTCGGCGACGGACTCCGCCCCGGATCGATCCACGACGCCAACGACCGCTCGCAGTTCCTCGAGCTCGACGTGCTCGGACAGCTCACCGAACGCGCATGGGCGCACGGCGTGCAGGTGCTCATAGAAGGACCCGGACACGTGCCGATGCACAAGATCCGCGAGAACATGGACCGGCAGATCGAGAAATGCCACGAAGCACCATTCTACACACTCGGACCGCTCACCACCGACATCGCCCCAGGCTATGACCACATAACATCAGCCATCGGAGCCGCACAGATAGCATGGATGGGCACCGCCATGATCTGCTACGTCACACCCAAAGAACACCTCGCACTCCCCAACCTCGAGGACGTGCGCAACGGAGTGATAGCCTACAAGATAGCCGCACACGCCGCCGACATAGCAAAGGGACACCCCGGAGCCACCGTGCGCGACGACGCCATGTCAGCCTCACGCTACGACTTCCGGTGGAAAGACCAATTCAACCTCTCGCTCGACCCCGCACGCGCACGCCAGTACTACGTCGAGAGCCACCCCTCCGACGACCACTTCTGCACCATGTGCGGCCCCAACTTCTGCGCCATGCGCATCTCCCAGACCGTAGCGCACGAATGCGCCAAGTAACAGAACAAAGCTAATGTTTTACGACGAACTACAGCAATACTCCTGGGACGACACCACAGCCGCCATACAAGCCGTCACGCCCGAGCGCGCACGCGCGGCACTCGCCGCACGCCACCCCACGGTCGACGACTTCATGGCACTCATATCGCCCGCAGCCGCACCACTGCTCGAACAGATGGCTGAACGCTCTCGGCGCACTACACTCGAACGCTTCGGGCGCACCATCTCGATGTACATCCCCCTCTACGTCAGCAACGCCTGCACGAACCATTGCGTGTACTGCGGATTCAACCACTCCAATCCCCTCACGCGCGTCACCCTCACACAGGAGCAGGTGCGCGCCGAGTGTGAGGCGATACGCCGCCTCGGACCGTTCGAGAACCTGCTCATCGTCTCCGGCGAATTTCCCGCACTCAACGGCGTCGACTACCTCGAGCAGGTGCTCCACACCGCCCGCCCCTACTTCAACAACCTCACCATCGAGGTCATGCCCATGAAAGAGCGCGACTACCGCCGCCTCACCCACGCAGGGCTCAACGGCGTGGTCTGCTTCCAGGAGACGTACAACGAGCAAGCATACCGCCGCTACCACCCCCGCGGCATGAAGTCCATATTCAAGTGGCGCGTCAACGGCTTCGACCGCATGGGCGCCGCCGGGCTCCACAAGATCGGTATGGGAGTGCTCATCGGGCTCGAAGACTGGCGCACCGACGTCACCATGATGGCACGCCACCTCCGCTACCTCCGCCAGCGCTACTGGCGCACACGCTACTCCATTAACTTCCCCCGCATGTGCCCCGCCGAAGGAGGCTACACCCCCAACGTCGTCATGACCGACCGCGAGCTCGCCCAGCTCACGTTCGCATTCCGCATCTTCGACCCCGACGTCGACATCTCCTACTCCACCCGCGAGAGTCCCCAGTTCCGCGCCGGAATGCTCCCCCTCGGAGTCACCTCCATGAGCGCCGGATCGCGCACCGAACCCGGAGGATACGTCAGCACCCCCGACGCCCTCGAACAGTTCACCGTCACCGACTCCCGCACCCCCGAGCAGGTCGCCGCCGAAATCCGCGCCCTCGGCTACGAACCCGTCTGGAAAGACTGGGACCGCACCTTCGACCGCCCCACCCCCCTCCCCTGATCTCCCTCAAACTGATAAAAATCTCCGCAGGCGGTTAAGGTCTGCGGAGATTTTTTTGCCCGATACCGCTCACGAACAGTATCGGGCAACCTTAAATATAGTATCATTCAATCCTTACACATATCTCACTGATTGATGATCCTTAACCTTAACTTTTTGGCAAAATAATGCGGCATGAAATCAAAGAGGAACTTCAGCCACGCCCGAACAGGATTGTAATTCAATACCTCGCGGTACACGCGGACATTAAACTTCACTAACCCTAATTTCTTATTCGAGAGTGAATCGCCCCTCAGACGGTAGACCGCGAGCGGTTCTATTACGCCCACCGCCTTGCGAGATTTGCTCAGCAGACGTATCTTCAGTCCCCAGTCCTGACGCTTGCGCAGATCCGGCAGGTAGACCTTGCCGAGCTTTTCTACATCATAAATGCATGTGAGGAAACCTATGCTATCGTCGCGCAGGATCTCGCGGTAGGTTATCTCCTTGTATGCGACTACAATGCCGTTATAGCGTCCGTCCTCATCACACGTGATATATGAGGCGTAGGCAACCGGACAGCCTGTCTTTTCCATCACTTGCAGCTGCACTGCGAGCTTGTCGCGCAACCATATATCGTCACTGTCGCAAAACGCTATGTAGCGTCCACGCGCATGTCGTATTGCTTCGTTGCGTGCCACACCCGCGCCGGAATTGACATCAAGTTTGAACAGCTTTATCCGCTTGTCGACGGCAGCATAATCTTCCACTATGCTGCGTGTCGAGTCTGTCGAGCAATCATCAGCCACAAGCAGTTCCCAGTTGGTATATGTCTGGGAGATTATCGACTCTATTGTCTGGCGGATGAACCGCTCGCAATTATAGCTCGGTGTGATGATCGAGACCAGTCCGTAATCCTGCATGTCAGTCGCGTCCGAATAAATCACGTGTATATACTTTCTGAGCCACATCGCTCAGCCCGGCATCTGTCCGGTTGGCTATAATTGCTGCCGAGAGGCGTTTGAACTCGGCAAGGTCATTCACCACACGGCTGCCGAAGAATGTCGATCCGTCCTCCAGTGTCGGCTCGTAGATGATCACCGTGGCGCCCTTAGCCTTGATGCGCTTCATCACGCCCTGGATCGACGACTGGCGGAAATTATCGCTGTTCGATTTCATCGTGAGCCGGTAAACGCCGATGACGCATTCCCGCTCAGGCGCGGCACCGTAAGTGTTGTCGGCAGAATATCCGTAATATCCCGCTTTGCGGAGCACCTGGTCGGCGATGAAATCCTTGCGCGTGCGGTTGCTCTCCACGATAGCCGACATCATGCACTGCGGCACGTCGGCATAATTGGCGAGCAGCTGTTTGGTATCTTTCGGCAGGCAGTAACCGCCGTAGCCGAACGAGGGATTGTTGTAATGCGTGCCGATGCGGGGATCGAGACCTATGCCGTCGATGATCGCGCGCGGATCAAGCCCCTTGACTTCGGCATAGGTGTCGAGCTCGTTGAAATAGCTCACGCGCAGTGCAAGATAGGTGTTGGCGAACAGCTTGACCGCCTCCGCCTCTTTCATCCCCATGAACAGTGTGGGGATATCCTGCTTCAACGCCCCCTGCTGCAGGAGAGACGCGAACTGATGAGCCGCCGTCTCCAGTTTCGGCAGGTCAGCCACCTGCATTATGGCGGCATTCTCCTCGGCAAAGCGTTCATCATCGATTATCTTGGGTAATCCCACGATGATGCGCGATGGATAGAGATTGTCGTATAGAGCCTTGCTCTCGCGCAGGAATTCGGGCGAGAACAGCAGGTTCAGCCGTCTTGCTCCCGCGCGGGCATACTTCACATACAGGCTCCGGCAATAGCCTACAGGGATTGTGGATTTTATAACTATCACCGCCTCGGGATTCACTTTCAGAACGAGGTCTATCACCTCCTCTACATGGCGCGTATCGAAATAATTCTTCTCCGCATCATAGTTCGTAGGAGCGGCGACGACCACGAAATCTGCGCCAGCGTATGCCGCCTCGCCATCGAGTGTAGCTGTAAGCCTCAGTGGCTTCTCGGCAAGATACTTCTCAATATATTCATCCTGAATGGGCGATATCCTGCGCCGCAGCATCTCAACTTTCTCCGGCACTACGTCGACCGCCACAACATCATTGTTCTGCGCCAACAGTGTGGCGATACTCAGCCCTACATAACCGGTACCCGCAACAGCAATCTTCATAATCAGTCAGTATTTGAAGTATGTAAGACAGGTAGCTTTATCATGCTTCCTGCAAGATCTTGAAAATCATCGGAAAAATATGTCATTAATCCTCCTAAAGAGGTGAATGTCAACTCCCCGAAATATATCTTTCCCTTAATATTGTAAAAATCCGCCCTGACCTCCGGGAATGGACACGCAAGAATCTCCGCATAGTCTAACATCTCCTTTAGATTCTGTGGAGGATCAATCAATTCCGCTTGTCGGTAGTGGTCATCAAATTTGCAGTATTCAGGATGTGGATTCCAGTCTTTATCGTACAACATTATATCCATGTGCTTTTTTGTACGATTGAGAATTACAAAAATAAATTCTGGCTTACCATTGAAACACCATATCTTATAATCTATGAGAGAAGATGATTTATCACTATCATTCTCTAGTTTCTTCTCAACAATTATGCAAGGTTTTATCCTTTGGTAATGTAATCCTCCCTCCAATATCCCATATTTCTCTTTTAGAATTCTATCATATACCTGAAGCTCTTGCTTTAGCTTCTCCGACCTTTCATTCTTTATTACTCTGACATCTCCACACCCATGATTTGTTTTTATTACAAATTCATCAGGTAAGTCATCAAGACAAATCTCATCAACTGAGTCGTATTTGCCTAACAATGGAATCAAGATATTTGATAGTCCGACATCTCTCACATAATCTCTCACAGCATACTTATCAGCACATACCGTCCATAATGACGTATCACTACGTAATGACAGAAATAAAATCTTTTCGTTAAGTGTCTGTGGATGTTTTAAACTGAGAGATTTTTTTAACCTGATGAGATAGCGTAACCTCATCCACATTATTGGTGAAATTTTTGCTGCTACAGAAGCTATTTTTCTTATCATATTCCTCAATCTCATATATCAATCTTTCCGAAATACCCCTCTGAGAATTGCCTTATATGCAGCTACTAAATCTAATTTTGTTCTTATCATATCTCGTTTTTTAATTATGAAAAGAGTTGATGCTGCCAATCCCCCAAAAAGACCAAATAATTGTCGTAATACCTGACCTTCATCTATCAGATATTCTCGGGAAATTCCCCGCCACCAAGTAGATGAGGAGTTCTCATTTAAAGATGAAATTTCAATCGGGACATTCAATCCCTTAAGCCCATGTTTGAAACAGTCATAGAGAAAAATATGCTCCTCTCCTCCGGCTTGTGTAACGCCAGCACCAAATTTAGGATTGAAAACAATATTACTATCTATCACAGCTTTCCTCAAGAAAGAAATTTGTACACTACAAATAGCAAGTGACTTTCTCCTATTGATCTCTATCCGTTTACGATAGCCAGTCTTTCCATTTGCTCTATTACCTATTTCGAAAAACAATAATTGATATCCCGGATTCCCATTGTATGACATAATAATTTTTTCAGGATAATCATCCTTGAAGACCTCATCGTCATCGCATAATATACATATATCATTCCACGCATTTTTTAATGCCAAGTTTCTACTATTGGAAAGCCCACGTTGAGTAGTATTGATAAACTTACACCTACATTCTTCTCCTTTGTTATTCTTAAATGTAAATTCTCTTGTACTATCTGTTCCACACTGATTAACAACGACTACATCACTCTGAATATTCGATCTGCCAACAATTGAGGTGTCTACCTCATTCATACATGACAGTAACACTTGAACTTTCATCACTCTTTAAATACCGGATGTTTTAAATCCACTTCAAAAATTGTCTGGAAAGGCGTATATTGTTTTTTCCCGGGAGATAACGAAGAAACATATATAGTACCTAAGAAACATGCAACCATAGCAGCGTTACAGAGACGTGAGTACCATAGTGGGTATCTCTTAAGTAAATTAGGCAAAGCAATACATATAAAAATCATGAAATACCATCCTATACGCCCGCCTATATGTCCACCCAAAGAAAAAGGAAAGAATGAACCAATCATTGCAATTTCAAAGAATTTAATAATTTCCGAATCTTTTGTCTTCCAACTTAGAAGTAAACCTGTTAAATTCAATAGTAAAAAGACATATTTTGCCATATTTCCACCTGTTAAATTTTCAGATGTCGTAAAATAACTTACATATGGTAACCAAGGGAACAGGATAGGCAGAGATTTTAAAGCTATCAGAATTGTTGGTAAAGATATCAGTAGAATCAAACCTAATTTTCTATAACTAAAACAAGTGTACAGCGGATAGACAATAAGAACCAATATTGCAGAATAATGCAATAAAACTGCGAACGCACAACATATAAAGAACTTCCAAAACTGATTATTTTTCAAATATGGATAACTGAAAAGGATTATACCAAGAGCAGCACCTTGTCGTATAAAACAGATGGTTGATAAGTAAAAAAGCCCTAAAAACACGATAACGCTCAATGGAATGTTTTCGCTATTCTTAATTATCGCGCTACTGGTAAATACAATTGAAATAGCTCCATAAATCATTATGAGAGCAGGTGGAAAATCTATAATTCTGGAAAACTCAATAAATATCCGTGCGCTAGGCTCCAAAAACAATAATTCCATGGACGGAATCTTATCGTCCGATACATATTTAAAATAACTTGCATAATCAAATCCTATATCAAACCTAAAGAATGTTACAAGCGATATGATTATGATAGCTAATATAGAGATACGTTCCGAAAGACGACGACCATCAAATTTATAGCCACCCAATAAGAATTCCACTAAAACTATAAAGCATGAGTAGAATATCATATAGAAACACTATTGATGCGAACGCAGGCTATCCGTGAATTTCCTTATGAAAACGGTGGCTATAGTTGGAATACATCTCCTTACATATAGAGATAAATACATTCGGAGTGTAGCAAAGTACCATGGGAATTTATATATGAAATTATTCTCGATTCCCCAAATTTCAAATTTTTCGTTCATTGAAGTTATGAAATTGTGTGAGGAAACTCCATCCGTACTATCAAAAGTAGAAACAGTAATTGGGATATATTGTAATTTCACATTGTTCTTGTAGTAAGCGTCATAGACAAATTTATAGTCAGATGCTATTTTTAGCTTAGTCGAATAAAGATGTTTCTTATGGAAAGAAACATCCACCAACATAGATTGATGACAGAAAGGCAGTTTAGTGTTAAGATAATCAATTTTGAGTGGCTTTTTATGCACTACACTACCGCGGAATTTAACATTACAGTCACCATATATAATGATAGCATTATTATCGATACGTCCAGCTAATATCTTAAGTGTTTCTGAAGAATAAAAAGTGTCGCCTGCATTCATGAAATTTATGTACTGACCAGTTGCTATGGAAATACCTTTATTCATAGCATCGTATATCCCGCCATCTTTTTCTGATACCCAATATGTTATACAATCTGAATATCGACGGATAATATCCACAGTTCCATCCGTTGAACCGCCATCAATAATTATATATTCAATATTATCGTATGTTTGATTGAGCACAGAAATAATTGTCTGCTCAATACGATCAGCAGCGTTATAGCATACAGTAACGACTGTGATTTTCTTATTTATCATGCATGGATCGATCATATATTGGAACTGGTTTTTCAGCAATAAGAATGCGAACCCAATTAGAGATTTCTAAAGAGTAGAAATTGTCATCTGTCAGACTATTCTGATCTACAAAAAAACTTTTTGTTAATTTAGGATTATTGCGATTAATAATGACTACAGAATCCTCACTCACAAAAGTATATTGTTCTGCATATTGATTCGTTGTGACAATCTTTTTATTATTAGCCAATGCCCAAATAAACCGAGGTGCTAGTCCTGATTGACCTGGTCTTACATCATCTAGAACAAATTTAGACTGCTGCATAATAGCGTTATACTCAGCTATGCCGATTGGACTTTCTAAGGTGTAATTTGGCATTTTTCCTAAATTAAAATCATTATTTAGCCGATACGAAGAGGATAAAAAACGAAATATTGATTTAATTAATTGAAAGTTCGTACCAAGTTTAGCTTTCAATAGTTTTATATAATTGTTATCAATATTCAGACGGTTTAATTGCTTAATTATCTTATTGATAAATAGGAATCTGCGATCATGGTTAGTACCAATCATGAACAGATTGTATTTTGTATCTTCAATTCGGGCTTTAGGCTTCACAAAGAAAG
>CAJUKU010000007.1 GCA_910587425.1 uncultured Muribaculaceae bacterium | reverse complement strand
CAGCTTCTTTCTCTTGATAAAGAAAAGGACGCTGAAAGTCGATTTTCTCTGTTGCTTGTCAAATAAACATTTAGGGTTCAACATAAGTTTTTCGACAAGATGAGAAAATTGTGTGCAACCTCAGCTGAATCAAAGCCTTGCGTTCAATCCGTTGGACATTTTTGGCAGAAAATCAAGTCCAACGGACAGTCCAACGCGAAACTCCCCATTCTTCCGGATTCTGCGCTCCACCCCAAACGCAAAGAATCCCGAAAATCAATGATTTTCAGGATTCTTCCACGAATTGCTTTCGTATGTTGTGGTCCCACTTGGGCTTGAACCAAGGACTCCCTGATTATGAGTCAGGTGCTCTAACCAACTGAGCTATGGGACCTAACCTGCATTTGCGCTGCAAAGTTAGAGGTTTTGGTTGAATTACGCAAATTTCAGAAGCGATATTTTCAATGTTTCTTCAAGAAAAATCAGGAACACAAAGATGCTCAACAGAATATATCAACTAAGAAGATCTCGCATAGTTGCATCTATTACTCATTAAACTTTTCGCACAAATAGCGTCCGGTATGTGATGATGCTACCCGAGTCGCATCTATCACTTTTCAAGCTTTTCACGCAAATAGTGCCCGGTATGTGACGATGCAATCTTTGTGATCTGTTCAGGCGTGCCTGCTGCCACAAGACTTCCTCCGGCTGCGCCACCTTCAGGCCCGATGTCGATAACATGATCCGCACATTTTATCACATCCATATTGTGTTCGATGATCACAACGGAATGCCCTGCGGCTATAAGTCTGTCGAAAGAGCCCATCAGAGTACGTATGTCATGAAAATGCAATCCGGTGGTGGGCTCATCGAAAATAAACATTGTCGGCACGGGTTTCTCCGACGCAAGATAATAAGCGAGCTTTACGCGCTGGTTCTCACCGCCGGAAAGGGTCGATGAACTCTGTCCGAGCTTAATATAGCCAAGACCTACATCGGCAAGCGGTTGCAGACGTCGCACGATGCGCCGCTCGGCAGCTCCATCAACCTCTGAGAAGAAAGCTATAGCATCGTCGACGGTCATCTCAAGTACATCGTATATATTATGGTCACGGTAACGTATATCGAGCACATCACGCTTGAATCGCTTGCCACCACACTCCTCGCAGGGGATAACGATATCAGCCATAAACTGCATCTCGATAGTAATAGTCCCCTCACCTTTGCACTCCTCGCATCTGCCTCCTTCGGCATTGAATGAGAAATAGCCGGGACCGAATCCCATCTGCTTGGCTCCCTGCTGATCGGCAAACAGCTTGCGGATTTCATCGTAAGCCTTAAGATATGTCGCAGGATTGCTTCGGGTTGATTTACCTATCGGGTTTTGGTCTACGAACTCCACCGCACCTATACGCTGCAGATCGCCTGTCAGTTCCGTAAAATCTCCAGGGGCATCACCGGCTATGTCAAGGCGTCGCTGCAGTGCCCGGAAAAGAATGTCGCGCACAAGGGTTGATTTACCCGAACCGCTGACGCCGGTCACTACAGTGATCACACCAAGTGGAAACGTCACGTCGATATCCTTGAGATTATGCTCGCGTGCACCGTGCACGGTGATACTGTCTCGCCACTTTCTACGGCTTTTTGGCACCGGAATCTCCAATCTGCCCGACAGATATGCCGCCGTATAGCCCGGAGCATCCACAGGCAATGCGCCGGGAGCGCCCTGACAAACGATTTCGCCACCATGGCTGCCGGCATCAGGTCCGACATCAATTATCCAGTCAGCTTCGCGGATGATTTCTTCATCGTGCTCCACAATCACCACAGTGTTGCCAATGTCGCGCAACCGCCGCAGTACATTTATCAGTCGCTGCGTATCGCGTGAGTGCAGTCCTATACTCGGCTCATCCAGTATATACAACGAGCCAACAAGGCTGCTCCCCAATTGCGTAGCGAGATTGATACGCTGGCTTTCACCTCCGGATAGGGTATTTGAAAGGCGGTCGAGCGTAAGATATCCCAAACCCACATCACTAAGGAATGTCAGTCGGTTTGTTATCTCGACAAGCAGGCGGTCAGCTATCACGCGCTCGGCATCCGAGAGATCGATGGTGCGGAAAAACGTCAGAAGATCATCAACCGGCATTGACACAAGCTCATCGATCCGCTTGCCGGCTACCTGAACATACCGGGCATCCTTGCGCAAACGGCTGCCATGGCATTCCGGACAAACCGGTTTGCCCCAGTAACGCGACAGAAGCACACGATACTGTATTTTGTACCGGTTGGCATCAACCATCGCAAAAAAGCCGTTTATTCCGGTAAAACCGCCTTTGCCACCGTTCCACAGAAAATCACGCTGCTCAT
The DNA here is from genome assembly GCA_910587425.1 of uncultured Muribaculaceae bacterium. Lineage (GTDB taxonomy): Bacteria > Bacteroidota > Bacteroidia > Bacteroidales > Muribaculaceae > Paramuribaculum. The sequence continues at coordinate 137,380 of CAJUKU010000007.1, read as the reverse complement.
CAGTGAGATCGCGGTATGCGCGGTGAATCGGAAAATCATTAGCCGCCGCCACATCTATGCAGGCTCTCTTCCATTCACTCATCTTGTCGCCTTTCCAACAAGCGACGGCATCTTCATAGACCGAAAGTGCCGGATTGGGCACTACCTTGCGCTCATCAATACCGACCGTCCTGCCGAACCCCTCGCATCGCGGACATGCTCCATAGGGGTTGTTAAAATTAAACATTTGATCCGAAGGCTCGATGAATGTCATGCCGTCAGCCTCAAACCGTTTGGAGAACTCATGACGCACAATTCCCGCGTCAGTCCATACAGAAAGAGTCAGTTTATCATGTCCTTCGAAAAATGCAGTCTCTGCCGAATCGGCGAGACGACTCCGCTCATCATTGTCGGCTGCGACAGCCAGACGGTCGATAAGCAGTTCATACCCTTCTGCCGAATCAGGAATGTCACCGGAAGCTGTCAACTCCGATATATCCACAAACTGACCATCCTTGAGCAAACGGCTGTAACCGCCGAGAGAATACACCTCAAGCTGTTTGGCAAACGTGCGGTCAGCCGGAAGTTCTATAGGAGCAGATATAGCAAGTCTTGTTCCTTCAGGATAATCATAAGCAGCTTTGACCACATCGTCAACCGTGTGCTTCTTCACCTCCTGACCGCTAATTGGTGAAATGGTTCTGCCAATACGTCCGAAAAGCAATCTAAGATATTCGTAGATCTCAGTAGAAGTGCCTACGGTGCTTCGCGGATTGCGCGTGCTTACCTTCTGTTCTATAGCGATCGCCGGCGGAAGCCCTTTGATGAAATCGGCATCAGGCTTTGCCATACGCCCGAGAAACTGACGCGCGTAGGCGCTCAGGCTCTCCACATACCGCCTCTGCCCTTCGGCATACAATGTATCGAAAGCTAATGAGGATTTTCCGGATCCTGACAGTCCGGTGATGACAACAATCTTGCCGCGAGGAATCTCAACATCTACTCCTTTAAGATTATTGACCCTTACGCCTTTTGCTATTATATTCCCCTCCACTGCCTCAGGGACAGCTGTTTTATTATTGTTTTTCGACATAGTATGCAAAGTTACAACAGAATTGCTACGTGACGAAACAAAACGTCACGAAGAGCATGTGCGTTTTGAATTTTTAAGTCTGCTTTACAACAGGAAATACAGCGAACCTCAGTCATTTCACATAGCGAATGCCGTGCGTGGCGAACCATCTTCCAGGCGGATCGTCCCGCAACGGCGGAACCCACACCGGGCAATAGCTCTCAACATCGGATGATTATCGGCATGGGTATCTATACGCAGTGACAATTCCGGATGAAGCCTCTTTGCAAAATCCACACAACGCTCCAACACCCTGCGCAGCGATCCATCCGAAGCCACACGATGCAATGTAGCATAAGCTCCCTCTATGAGCCATGCACCATCATAAATCTGCGCATACGTCGGATCCTCACCCGGTATTAGTGTAAATACGAAACGGATTTCACTCCGCTCATCCACCCCTACAAAGCATTGCCCGCGATCAATATCGCGGGCAATTATATCGGATGTGGGATAACCTCCGGTCCACTGTGACATGTTTCCGTTTGCCCGCATGAAATCCCTCGCCTGAGAAAATATTACCTCTATAGCCGGGATATCAGCAGTAACGGCACGTCTGACAACGGTCAGATCACGAGCGTCCCTGGCGTTTGCGTTCAATCTCGTCAAGAATGATTTTGCGGATGCGCAGATGGTTGGGGGTCACCTCTACGTACTCATCCTCCTTTATATACTCCAGAGCCTCTTCAAGGCTAAATACCACGGGAGGTATGATTTTAGCCTTGTCGTCGGCGCCGGAAGCACGCATATTGGTGAGTTTCTTCGATTTCGTCACATTGACAACGATATCGTTATCCTTTGCATTCTCACCCACTACCTGTCCGGCGTAGACCTCTTCCTGCGGGAAGATAAAGAATTTGCCACGATCCTGAAGCTTGTCAATGGCATAGGCGTATGCCGTACCAGCCTCCATGGCGATGAGCGATCCGTTCGTACGACGCTCTATGTCTCCTTTCCACGGCTGATACTCCAGGAAACGGTGAGCCATAATAGCCTCACCAGCAGAGGCGGTGAGCACATTATTGCGCAATCCGATTATACCGCGCGAGGGGATGTTGAATTCCATGTGCACACGGTCGTTCTGCGTGGTCATCGACACAAGATCTCCTTTTCGGCGTGTCACCATATCGATCATCTTGCTCGAATATTCCTCGGGCACATTGATCGTGAGTAACTCTACCGGCTCGCATTTACGACCATCGATCTCTTTTACGATAACCTGAGGCTGTCCCACCTGAAGCTCGTAGCCCTCGCGGCGCATGGTTTCTATAAGCACTGACAGATGCAGCACACCGCGACCGAACACCGTCCATACATCCTCATGGTCAGCCTTTCTCACGCGGAGCGCAAGATTACGGTCAAGCTCGCGTGTGAGGCGATCACCGATATGACGTGAGGTCACGAATTTACCGTCACGACCGAAGAAAGGACTGTCGTTGATCGTAAATGTCATCGACATCGTAGGTTCATCGATCGCTATACGCGGAAGTGGCTCCGGCACTTCGGCAGAGGCGACAGTATCGCCGATCTCGAATCCTTCAAGACCGACAAGGGCACATATATCACCGCTCTTGACGCACTCAACACGCTTCCGCCCCATGCCTTCAAACACATGCAGCTCCTTTATCTTCTGCTTCACCACAGAGCCGTCACGCTTGCAGAGAGCGATAGTCTCTCCTTCGTGGATTTCTCCGCGGTGCACACGTCCGATTGCAATACGTCCCACATAGCTCGAAAAATCAAGCGACGTGATAAGCATCTGAGCCGGTCCTTCAATAGTCACCGGAGCGGGAATATATTTTATGATAGCATCGAGCACAGCTTTTATATCAGACGTAGGCTGCTGCCAGTCAGTACTCATCCAGCCTTGTTTAGCCGAACCGTAGATGGTCGGGAAATCAAGCTGTTCCTCGGTCGCGTCAAGGTTACACATCAGGTCAAACACCATCTCCTGCACCTCATCCGGGCGGCAATTGGGCTTATCAACCTTGTTTATTACGACCACAGGCTTCAGACCCATCTGAATGGCTTTCTGCAGCACAAAACGAGTCTGCGGCATCGGACCTTCGAAGGCATCGACAAGAAGCAGACATCCGTCAGCCATATTGAGCACACGCTCTACCTCGCCTCCGAAGTCTGCGTGTCCCGGAGTATCGATGATATTGATCTTGCAATCCTTGTAGTTGATAGATACGTTTTTTGAGAGAATCGTTATACCTCTCTCTCGCTCGAGGTCGTTATTGTCAAGTATGAGTTCGCCGGTCGACTGGTTATCGCGGAAAAGGTGTCCCGCCATGAGCATCTTGTCCACAAGAGTGGTCTTACCATGGTCTACGTGGGCAATAATTGCTATGTTTCTGATGTTCTGCATAAGCGCTTAAGAATTTTCGGCTGCAAAATTACGCAAAATTCCTCTATTGACCACGCGAAACGTACCAAAACGAACACAATTCAACAAAATCTTTAAAAACGTAGACCGGAGGGGCATGTGGTGGCATGTCAGAACCAACACCTCATATCACGGTTCGTTTTAAGATTCTTTTGAGTTTTACAAATGTCTGTTTGCAGATTTACAAAAAGTGAGTAATTTTGTAGTTTGAAGCAGGAGGCATTTTATGCCCCTGAAGTATGTGGGGCATATTCTACATGCCGCCCGGCAACACGCATTCTAAACGAAAACGAATTAAACTATTTGATATGAGCACCAACACTCAGGAGGAAAGCGCAGAAAAGCGCGGACTCAACTTTGTGGAACAGATTGTAGCCGACGATCTTCGCGCCGGCAAGAACGGCGGTCGCCTTAACACCCGCTTTCCCCCGGAGCCCAACGGTTATCTTCACATCGGTCATGCAAAGGCTATATGCATGGATTTCGGAGTGGCTGAGAAATTCGGAGGTACATGCAATCTCCGTTTCGACGACACAAATCCTGTAAAGGAGGATGTAGAGTATGTCGACTCAATCAGAGAGGACATACACTGGCTCGGTTTCGACTGGGGCGACCGTGAATATTATGCGAGCGATTACTTCCCGAAACTGTATGATCTCGCTGTCCGCCTGATAAAGGAGGGCAAGGCATACGTCGACGACCAGACATCCGAGCAGATAGCAGCCCAGAAAGGCACTCCCACCGAACCCGGTAAGGAGAGTCCTTTCCGCAACCGTACTCCTGAGGAGAATCTCGACCTCTTCGAGCGCATGAATGCAGGAGAGTTCGACGAGGGAGCACGCGTGCTTCGCGCCAAAATCGACATGGCGTCGCCCAACATGCACTTCCGCGATCCCATAATGTACCGTATAATAAAAACGCCGCACCACCGTACCGGTGACCGTTGGAAAGTCTATCCCATGTATGACTTCGCACACGGACAGAGCGACTACTTCGAGGGGGTTACCCACTCCATCTGTACGCTTGAGTTTGAGGTGCACCGTCCGCTATACGAATACTTCGTGCGTGAACTTGCCGACGACTCCTACTGCCCGCGTCAGATCGAGTTCAACCGTCTGAATCTCACATACACCGTGATGAGCAAGCGCAAATTGCTGCAACTGGTCAAGGAGGGTCTTGTTGCCGGATGGGATGACCCGCGTATGCCCACAATCTCAGGTATGCGCCGCCGCGGTTACACTCCCCGTTCGATACGCAATTTCGTAGATCTTATCGGATACACAAAATACGAAGCGCTCAATAGCGTCTCACTGCTTGAACATGCCGTCCGCGACGATCTCAATGCTGTGGCTACACGTGTGATGGCTGTGGTCAATCCGGTGAAAGTTGTCATCACCAACTACCCTGCCGACAAGGTTGAGACCGTCAGCATGGACAACAATCCCGAACAGGATAATGCCGGCACTCATGAGATGCCGTTCACCCGCGAGATATACATCGAGCGCGAGGATTTCATGGAGAATCCGCCTAAGAAATTCTTCCGTCTCGCACCAGGTGGAGAAGTCCGTCTCAAAGGCGCCTATATCATAAAGTGCAACGATGTGATAAAGGATGCTGATGGAAACATAACCGAGATTCATTGCACGTACGACCCCGACACCCTGAGCGGCATGCCCGGAAGCATGCGCAAGGTCAAAGGCACCCTGCATTGGGTATCGGCATCACATGCCGTCGACGCAACAGTGCGCCTTTACGACCGCCTGTTCAGCGTAGAGAATCCTTCGGCTGAGACAGACCGTGATTTCCGTGAGCTCCTTAATCCCGATTCACTCCGCGTGATAGAAGGAGTGAAGGTCGAACCGTATCTCGCTGAAAACGCTGAGGTAGGCAGACCGTTCCAGTTCCAGCGCGTGGGATATTTCACAGCTGATCCGGACTCACGTCCAGGTGCGCTCGTGTTCAACCGCACAATCGCACTGAAAGACAGCTGGGAAAAAGAGCAGAAGAAATAATGGCTGCTGCTGATAGTGACCGACAGCCGGCTGACAGCCGGGAGGAGATCTACAGGCGTTTTGTCGACTATGCATCGGGTGAGAACACTGCCGATAGCTTCTTCGAGGAGAACGACCTGATCGATGTGTTCGATTTCGCGTCGGACACCAACGATGATTTCGCCCGGCTTGAAGTGCTGCAATACGCGGCGCGGATGTATCCGGATTGCACTCCCATAAACGAGCGCAAGGCATTCTATTACCTTGAGCTCGGGCTAACCGATCCAGCCCGCGGCATAGCATTGACATTGCCTGCTGATTCTGTGCTACGCACACTTTTGCTTCTGCGCACTGATACCCCTGCGACAGATGAGGCGCGGCGCATACTGGACCGACTGGTCGACAGCACCGACGATTTTGAGGATGAATGGCTTATCAGGCTTGCAGATACTGCGCAGGAGCTCGGACTCACCGATTGGCTCTTCGAGGCGAAGCCACGTATATGCAAAAAAGCCACCTATCCCCAGACTCTCATATACGACATGGTCAACATAGCCGATGATGCAGCCGAGTATGAGCAGGCAACCGATCTGGCTGAGGAACTCACATCACTCGAGCCGTTCTCATCCGATTTCTGGGAGATGCTCGCACGCGAAGCCAACCATCTCAGCGATTACGAAAAGGCTCTGAATGCTGTCGAGTATGCCCTTGCCATAAATCCTGACTCACCGGTCGCCCTTACATATAAGGCACAGGCTCTGAGCGGTCTGAACCGTACGACTCAGGAAATACTCGAACCGCTGGATCGCGTCATACAGCTCTCGCCCGACGCTCCTGACCCTATTGTTATAAAAGCGTCGATATTAGAGGCTTCAGGCTACAGACTACAGGCAATAGACACGCTTGAGGCATTCCGCCGCAAACACCCGGACTCGGCTGATGTCATACTGACATTGATCAAGTTTGCCGACGGCAACGTAAGCAAGTCAATCGTAGATGACTATTTCGAGGCGAAGGCACTCACAGTGCATGAATGCATAGAGCAGGCGCAGTCACTCATGTTTGAATCCCGTTATGGAGCCGCTGCGGCAATTCTCCTCGCAATGACACGACGCTTAAAGACGCGAAGCGAGGAACTGACAATGACGGCGCTATACCGTGCCGGATTCTACTCCCAGGCTATAGAATATTTCGAGACACCCGGAGAATTGGATCTTTACGTAGCACGCGACCCAGTATCAGTCCTCATATATGTCGCTTCACGTATCCGCACCGCAAACACCGACGGATTGTCCGAAAAAGTAGCCGAATTGATCGACGCACTTGACACGGAATCTGATTTCCAGAAAAAGATGCCGAATTCATTCACTACAAATCTTGCCGCCGAATCGGCTGTGAAACGCTTGCGTAAAGTTCTGACATCACTTACCGAAGGAGTAATCCCAGAGCCCGAATCCATCATATAACATACTGCAATGGTTTACTTTGACAGCGACTACATGGTCGGCGCACATCCATTGGTCATGCAGCGCCTTGTCGATACCAACATGCTACATACCCCCGGATACGGTCGTGACCGCTTTACCGCCGAAGCACGTCAAACAATACTCGACCTGTGTGGCATTGCCGACTATGGCGATGTATTCTTCCTTGAAGGTGGCACACAGGCTAATGCAGTCGTCATTGACCGTCTTCTCGACCACAACGACGGTGTGGTTGCGGCAGATACGGCGCATATAAATGTACATGAGGCAGGCGCGATAGAATCCAACGGTCATAAGATCCTAACCCTGCAGGGGGAGAATGGTAAGATCTCCGCTCCCCTGCTCCGCAGATATATCGAGGACTTCTATAAGGATGATACGAACCGGTATATGGTGCGCCCCGGCATGGTGTATATCTCATTTCCTACGGAACTTGGCACGATATACACCCGAAGTGAACTTGAGGAGATCAACCGCGTATGTGCGGACTACAATATTCCACTCTATATTGATGGCGCGCGGCTCGCATACGGTCTCGCGGCTGAAAACTGTGATGTGACTATACGCGACATAGCATCATTGTCTGACGTGTTCTATATCGGCGGAACGAAATGTGGCGCATTGTTCGGCGAAGCCGTCGTCACACGTCGGCGCGAACTCCTTCCTCGCTTTGATTCGCTGATAAAACTTCATGGTGCCACTCTTGCCAAAGGCAGACTTCTCGGAGTACAGTTCCAGACGCTGTTCACCGATGGTTTGTATGATAAGATCGGAAAACATGCCGTGCAGATGGCTATGCGCCTGAAGAATGGTTTTGTCAGCAAAGGCTACAAACTGTTCATAGACTCCCCCACTAACCAACAATTTTTCATATTGCCCAATGAAGTGATCGATAGGCTACGATCGGTAGCGTCATTCGAACTATGGGGTTCGCGTGGCGAACAATCCACGCCGGTGCGTTTTGTCACAGACTGGTCAACAACGGAAAGTGATATTGACACACTTCTGGAATGTCTATGATCTAATGATTCCTGAATCAAACGAAAGCGGTGTATCAAATGAATTCTGACACACCGCCTTACTATATTTTAGATCTGTATATTCAGAGCGTCAAACCGACATGACGCCATAGGCACTGGGGAACCAAACTCCACACAGCGTTCACTATCCGCCAGCGGGAATCAACAGTCGCGTAACGACGGCGACGTAGAATAGCCTCCTCTATCAGAGGTGCTACCTTGTCGACACTCATACACATCGGATAATCCTTATCGTCTGACAGCAAGCCTGTGCGCACGAATCCGGGGCGGATGTCAGTAAACCGCACATTCACCTGCTGTTGATATGCAAGCTGTTCAAGTGCACAGATGAAACGCTGTTGGAAGGTTTTAGAAGCGCTGTAGGCTGCCGCGACTCCAATCCCTTTTGTCCCGGCAACAGATGTTATAGCCGCAATCTGTCCGGGCTGTACATTCGCAGTTTCACGATAATACTTATATGCGGCGGCGGTAATCCGCGCGAAGCCCACCACATTGGTTTCGAGCATCTCTTTTGTCCGTTCATCATTCAGGTCAGGATCCTGAAAACCGACACCTGATGCATAAACGAGAATATCCATGCCATCAATAAGCTCGATAAGATCATAGAAACGTTTCACCGCATCGGGCGCAGTCACATCTATTCTCATTTTAGCTATACGGTCCGGATACATCTGCTTGATCTCATCAAGCTTCTCCTCATTTCGGGCGGCAATACCGACACGGCAACCTACACGTGCAAAATCAATTGCCAGACGCCTGCCTATTCCCGACGACGCGCCGATGACCACAATCTTTTTCATAAGCATCAATTATTATTCATGCCGGCATTGCAGACATAGGCAACATCCGGTATTGTTACTTATTTTCAACGACCGGGAGTGTCTTCTTGTTCAGCGGAATTGTATACATGACACTGAACCCCGCAGCAAGACGGTTATTGCGCTTACCGTAACCCGGTATGTACATTGACTCGCCGATATCACTCTTGCCGCCGTATGCCGTGTGATATTTCAAAGCCCATCCAAGCGATATATTCCGCACAATCTTCACCTTTATACTTAATGCAAACTCCAAAAAGCTCGCTGTAGTTGATTGTGATGGAAACGATACCGGAACTGTCTCACCCCAGTAATCCCCGTCAGATGTGGTCACATCCTCGATAGTGAAACGGAAAGGTGAGAAACCATACCGCAGACCTACGCACAATTGATAGTCAGGATTGGAATTGTAGAATACATTATAATTTATACCGATCTTGAAGAACGGAGCAAGAGGGCTGTGGAATCTGTAGTTCATACCGTCGGGGGAGATTGATGCTGATGAAAGCCCCATCTCAAAATACGGCTTGAACCGGTTGTGCAGACTAAGTTCGCCCCATGCACTGACTCCTCCATACTCCTGTCCGAAAGCCTTGAGAAGAGGATCGAGGAAATCCACCCCGACAGTGACAGCGTGCAATAGCGGATAAATATTGCCGGGCTTCTTTGCGACTGCGGTGGAATCAACATACTCCATACCTGTGACAGTATCCACGAGCACTATGCGACCGGATGCGTCCTTCCGCTCATCCAGACGTGTACGGTCAAACTCCACCGGCTTTGTCTTTTTCTTTATCGGAGCCGCCGGATTCTCCACAGGGGTTATACGACGTTGCGCCGCGAGCGGAACCGTGACACAAAAAGAGAGTGCCACAAGCGCAAAGAGCATCACAGAGCGCACCATTCCATTCAGATTTTTAGTTTTCCCGCTCATGACTGTTCTGTTTCTGTATCCTGATCCGCACCTGTATCACCGGTCTCATCATCATCATTATCATCTTCACCATCATCCACCGGTTCTGCGGTGCGAAAATAAATCCGCATCGTCTCCCTGTCGATATTGTTGACCTCCGGCTGAACTAATACAACTGAGTCAATCAGATGACATGTGTGCTGCAGCGTCTTTATCTCATAGAAATACATTGCGCCACACTCCTCACTGACGAAACGAGGTTGTGAGGAGTAGCTCAATGTTATCGTGTCGTTAAGCAATGGGGATGACAGCTCCTTCTGATCATAGTGAAAACAGAACGAGGCGATTTCCATCGAGCTCCTTAACGGGAGGTATGTATTACGCGCCACGCCGTCAACGAGCATGGAATCACCAGGAGCACCGACACCCCACACCTGCAGGGAGTCAATAGCGATACCCTCCTGCGTACGCGATGAGTAAAACCCCGCAAGAGGAAGACTGCTCTGGTTCTCAAGGCAACCGGTGGAGGAGCATGAGGTCAGGAGCAGCAAGACAGCGATCAAGTTCAGTAACTTCCCCATCTCACTATTTCATCCAGATGCTTGCGTTTCTTCTCAGGCGCTACCGATTGAGCGAATGGATAGCCGATAGCGAGAACCACTACAGGCTCAATATGCTCAGGCACTGAGATAGTCTCACGCAGTTTCGCAGGATCAAAGTTACATATCCAACATGTGCCGAGTCCTGCCGCCGCAGCTGCAAGACATATATGTTCGGCTGCTATCGAGCAGTCCACATCCATGTGATCCTTTCCATCCTCAGGTCTGTGCCACGATTCATTGTGATCACCGCACACAACGATGAATGCCGGTGCTGTTCGTGCCCACTCCCGCGGATATGACTCTATGATTCCTGTTCTGACAGGTTCCTCATCGGCGACGATGAATAGCCATGGCTGTTTATTGCATGCCGATGGTGCAAGGCGTGCGGCATCAAGAATAGCGGCTATTTTTTCACGCTCAACAGGCTTGTCGGCATAACTACGGCATGAATAGCGCTGCTTTACAAGCTCCATGAACGTTGAGAACTGTATATCTGTGTTCATCATTTTTCTTTTTTTGATTAAGCAGGTAATTCCGTACGGATCTCCTCTTCTATCTCGTAATGGTTTCTTCCAGGCGCATTACGTACTACAAGCTCACCGACAAACCCTGCAAGGAAGAGCTGTGTGCCGAGTATCATAAGCGTGAGCGCTATGTAGAAATAAGGAGAGTCTGTCACAAGATTATAGTGATTGCCACTGTGCATATTGTATAGCTTGACGGCACCGACCACTACCGCGGAAATGAATCCGAGCAGAAACATAAGGCTGCCGAGCAGACCGAAGAAATGCATCGGCTTGACGCCAAACTTGTTAGTAAACCACAGTGTCGCGAGATCAAGATAGCCGTTGACAAAGCGGTCAAGCCCGAATTTCGTAGTTCCGTATTTACGTGCCTGATGATGCACTACTTTCTCACCGATCCGTGTAAAACCTGCGTTCTTAGCCAAGTAAGGGATATAGCGGTGCATATCGCCATAGACTTCAATATGCTTTACGACCTTGTTGCGGTATGCCTTCAGACCGCAGTTGAAATCATGGAGATTATGGATTCCACTCACGCGTCGTGCTGTGGCATTGAATAGCTTGGTGGGAATTGTCTTCGACAACGGATCATAACGCTTGCGTTTCCATCCGCTGACAAGATCATAACCATCCTCGGTGATCATCCTGTAAAGTTCAGGAATCTCGTCGGGGCTGTCCTGAAGATCAGCATCCATAGTTATGACAACATCGCCCTGCGCCCTGCGGAAACCGGTATTAAGCGCCGGCGACTTGCCGTAGTTACGACGGAAACATACACCTTTGACTGACGGATTTTTCTCGGATAGTTTCCTGATCACATCCCATGAATCATCAGTCGAGCCATCATTGATGAACAGTATCTCATAACTGAATCCGTTGTCATCCATGACACGTGCGATCCATTGCTCAAGCTCCGGAAGTGACTCTGCTTCGTTATATAGTGGTACTACGATCGAAATATCCATGACTTATGGTATGAGTTTATTATCTTTTTGTATTAGTTTTGCCCACGCTTCTGGCACGTGCGAGCAATGCCATCAGCAGCGAGAGCAGTGATCCTGAAAATATCGAGAGCCATATCATCTCGACGACTATCTGCACTGCCGAGGGTATAAGATGTGATTTCACCATTGCCTCGAGTGTTTCAGCCATACGCTCGCCGGAAGGCATATCGCTTTCACGGTACAGCCGGATGGCATCAGCCACGCGGGCGTTGATGAAATCAGGATCGACCCATTTGAGATAAACGGTAGCGATGATCCCTGATATCAGAGCGCCGCAACCGAAGATCATTATGCCCTGCATCCATAGCGATGACAATAATGTCATGCCTATATCGGCGACATACGAACGGCGGAGGAATTTATAGATGACAAAGGGTACAGACAGCATTCCGGCGGCAGCGAGCAAACCTGCCACAGGATAATCCACCGAGAATATCCCGGCAAAGAATATGGCTGTCAGAAGCAATCCGAAAAGCAGTCCGTCGTCGGCACCACGCTTGTAAGGAGAGCGCTGTCTTATTTCATCATTATCTATCATGAATGATGATGGTATGTGCCGATATGGCGTTGCTTTTTCTCTTCAAATATTTCATCGATGGCAAAGAATATGCCGGATTCCTCCACATCGCCAAATTCATCGTTGATGGCGGTGCCAAACATCTTCATTGTCGGCGACAGGCTCATGTAGGCGTTGACAAGCGGCGGGATATTGAAGCCATGTGCCCTTATGGCACGATTGAGTATGCGGTAGTCATCGGAAAAAGTCTCGCCGTTGAACAGCTGCTCCATGGCATCTGAATCAATATCTGTCGACAATGGGGTTATCGGACGTACCAGTTCGTCCGGATCTGGGAAGTGCTTTGTCAGAAAATACAGTATCATGTCACGGCACTCGTGCGAGTAGCTCGGATACATGGTCACCTTGCCGAACAGATAACGTATCTCAGGGTGAACTACAGTAAGCGCTCCCAGTCCGTCCCATAGATTGTCGAGTGCATAAAGAGCCTTGGCACCAGCCTTTGACGACTGATATTCCGGACGCACAAAAGATCGTCCGAGTTCTATGGTATATGGGAGATATTCATCAATGAAACGTTCAGAGAAACGGAACATGTGTGACGTTGCGATTCGCGGCTTTCCTTCAGGTGTGCGACGTATGTCACTCCCCGTGATGTAGCGGTAGCCTCCAAGAATCTGTTCGGAATCAGGATCCCACACTATCAGCTGACGGCATGGAGGAGTCATCAGGTCATATTCATCGATGTCGCAATCCTTACCGGTACCACCTCCCGCTAAACGGAACGAGATTTCGCGCAGGCGTCCGACCTCACGCATCACAGCAGGCGCAGTATGGGCATCAACCACATATATCAGGTTGTTTCCTTTATTAGTAGGACGAAGCAGACGGTCATCGGTCAACTCCGCCTTTATGGCATCGACAGGTATAGGATCTATGATCTGTTGTATCATGATTTCTGTTGGCGTTACTCTTTATAGTTCTGAGTCGCGCAGCGTTCTACTCTTGTAAGTCGGCGGCGAGCGCATACACGCGCTCACGTAGCATATCGGCTGTTTGCTGAGCCTCACGTCCGCCGCGCAATTCTGCTACCCGGACAGGCTCGCCGATAGTGATCCTGAACCGTTTCCCACGGCAACGGAACACTTCCCGCGGCAGATATACCATCTCAACGTTCAGTTTCACGCCCAAGCGCTTTCTCAGATTTGCAAAAGTATAAAAAAAACTTGAGTTTCTACCACTAAAATGTACGGGAATCACATCACGCCCGTAAGCAATACATTTATTGACCACCGTGCGTTGCCACTGCAGATCTGCGATAACTCCGTTCCTGCGGCGCGATACGAGTCCTGCCGGAAACACAACTATCGGTACATCAGAGGCAAATGCCTCATCGATAGCTCGTGTAGCTTCACGCGTCTGTCTTCCGAATTTATTAACCGGAAGAAACACCCCCTGCAGCGGTTCTATCGCCATCAGCAGATCATTTACAAGAAATCTGACATCAGGACCGTACACGGAGCTTATATAAGCTATCATGGCTATACCATCAAGTCCGCCAAGAGGGTGGTTGCACACTATGACGTTCCTGCCATTTTCCGGCAGATATTCTTCACCTGAAACATCTATATGGATATCCAGATGATCAAGTACAGCACGACAAAATTCCGCATCCTGCAGCCCTGCGGTAGCGCGCAGCAGATCATTCATCTGCTCCTGGCACACCGTCCGCTCAATCCACCGTATGAGCACACGCGGTATATACCTGTAGTGGCGCGGCAGACGCTCACGCAGAACTGCATTTACATCAATCTGCATCATAGTTCGAGAGATAATGACGCTCACGGAGCGCACGCCGCTTCACGACCTGCTGCATGGGCACCGTGTCGCGCGGCACATTAACGTTATACCGGTCGAATATTTCAGTCGCACTCCTCTCAAAATCCTTGCGCTGAGTCTCGCGGATCTTATCAGTGACAGGAGTATCTGACCATATCAGCCGGAAATTCTCACCGCTCGCTGGGAGCGGAGTCAATGTGAAAACCGGGCGGTAGACAGCTCCGGCTATGTATGCTCGTCCGGTACGGTCACGTCGTAAAGTGACCGTCACAGTAGTTCCTCCACGTGTTTCAGCCGTACGCATTCCTGACAAAAAATTACCGAGCGAATACACTTTCAGTTTTCCTCTCCCCATAGAGTCTTCCTCAAATTCCATAGGTTGGATCACATGCGGGTGTGCTCCTATGATCATATCGGCTCCCATGTCAAGTATCTTTCCGGCAAGTATCCGTTGACTCTTCTCGGGCAGCATACGGTACTCAATGCCCCAGTGCGGACACACGGCAACAATTTCAGCCCCGGAATGCAACGCTCGCTCTATGTCACGCCGGATCATCGCTGTATCTATCATATTAACAGCCACACCTGCCCCATGCCGGATTCCATTAGTACCATAAGTATAGTTCAGGAATGCGATACGGAACCCGCGCACATCCACTATCAACGGAACACTGTCATTGCGTGATTCCGCCGGGGCAAACGTTCCGGTGTGCCGAATACCGAGCGAATCGAGAACCGACAATGTCCGCCTGAGTCCCTTGTCGCGGCGGTCGAGCGTATGGTTGTTTGCCGTGAGAGCAAGATCGAATCCCGCATCGCGCAATGCGGCGGCATACTCATCAGGAGCACCGAACATCGGATAACCTGAATAGGGTTCTCCTCCAAGCGGACACTCAAGATTCACGACAGCGTAATCAGCCGAACGGACGTAGGGCGCTATTGCCTTGAAACACTCTGAATAATCATACATACCCGACCCACGATGCGCAGCATCGAGCTGGCTCTGATGCTGCATGGCATCACCGGCAAATAGAATCTCCACCTCATCCGGCTGAAGCAACAGTGAGGCAAGCGAGATCAGTAGCGGAAAAAGTGTGATGGGACTCATGGTAATGGATGATTAAAGGATAAGTTCCTCACATCTCTTTAAAAATTGACACCCGCCGGCTGCTACGGGCGGCAACCGGCGGAGTGTTTATACGTTTCAGATCATCAGGCGGGATATATGTCGTGACGTGCTGCAAGAAGAGTGTTCTTCATCAGCGATACTATGGTCATCGGTCCTACACCACCCGGTACAGGCGTGATCCATGAGCATATAGGCTCGACCGCCGCGAAATCTACATCGCCGCAAAGACGGAATCCTTTCTTGCGGGTAGGATCGGGCACGCGTGTGGTGCCGACATCGATCACAACCGCACCAGGCTTCACCATGTCAGCCTTTACAAATTCCGGGCTGCCGAGAGCGGCTATGATTATATCCGCGCTACGGCATATATCCTTAAGGTTACGTGTAGCGCTGTGGCAGACAGTGACAGTAGCATCGCCCGGCACGGCTTTCTGCATCATGAGTGCCGCTACCGGCTTGCCGACGATATTGCTGCGGCCGAGCACCACACATTCCGCACCACGAGTCTCGATGCCGTGACGCTTGAGCAGTTCGAGGATTCCGGCAGGAGTGGCGGGGAGGAAACATGGCAGTCCGATCATCATGCGTCCGACGTTGACCGGATGGAAACCGTCGACATCCTTACGGTAATCTATAGCTTCGATGATGCGTTGCTCAGAAATGTGCTTCGGCAACGGAAGCTGCACGATGAAGCCGTCAACGTCAGTATCATGGTTCATACGGTCGATTGCCTCCAGAAGCTCATCTTCGGTAACGCTGTCCTCATACCGTATGAGCGTGGATGTGAAGCCACACTGCTCACAAGCTTTCACTTTGTTGGCGACGTACGTCTCACTGCCGCCGTCGTGACCGACAAGGATTGCGGCGAGATGCGGACGCTTCTGCCCCTGGCGCACCATTTCGTCGACTGTAGCCGCTATCTCGGCTTTGATTTCATCGGAGGTTTTCTTACCGTCAATAAGCATGTATGTATCGGGGGATTTAGTTAATATATTCTGTATCTGACGCTATCAGCGACGGCGCATCTGGCGCATCATCTGCATCGGATTTTTCATCGTTGCAACCGAATGCATCATCTTGCGCATCTGATCAAACTGTTTGATCAACCGGTTCACCTCCTGGATCGTCGTGCCTGATCCGGCGGCTATGCGCTGACGGCGGCTGGCGTTGATTATCTCCGGACGCTCGCGCTCCTTCGCCGTCATGGAGTGGATTATAGCCTCAACACCCTTGAATGCATTGTCATCTATATCCACATCCTTGAGCATCTTGCCCATACCGGGGAGCATCGACGCGATATCCTTGAGGTTACCCATACGCTTGATCTGCTGGATCTGGCTAAGGAAATCGTTGAAGTTAAACTGATTCTTCGCCAGTTTGCGCTGAAGTGCCTGTGCCTCCTTCTCATCGATAGCCTGCTGGGCTTTCTCAACAAGCGATACAATGTCACCCATGCCGAGAATACGATCAGCCATACGGGCGGGGTGGAAGAAGTCGATCGCATCAAGCTTCTCGCCGGTACCGACAAACTTGATCGGCTTAGTAACCACGGTGCGTATCGAAAGAGCGGCACCACCGCGGGTATCACCGTCGAGCTTCGTAAGCACTACACCGTCGAAATCAAGACGCTCGTTGAACTCACGAGCCGTGTTCACCGCATCCTGACCGGTCATCGAATCGACCACAAACAGGATCTCCTGCGGCTTGACAGCTTTCTTGATGTTCTCGATCTCCTGCATCATCTCCTCATCGACGGCGAGACGACCGGCGGTGTCGATGATCACGAGATCAAGATGATTTGCCTTTGCGTGGCGTATGGCATTCTCGGCTATCTGAACCGGATTACGGTTGCCATCCTCCGTATATACCGGCACCTCGATCTGTTCGCCAAGCACCTTTAGCTGATCTATAGCCGCCGGACGGTAGACGTCGGCAGCCACAAGCAGCGGGCGCTTTCCTTTCTCGCTTTTCAGCTTCTTGGCGAGTTTGCCTGAGAAAGTAGTCTTACCGGAACCCTGCAGACCCGACATCAGTATTACCGTCGGGTTACCGCTGAGATTCACCTGCGCGGTCTCGCCGCCCATCAGTTCGGTAAGCTCGTCGTGCACGATCTTCACCATCATCTCGCCGGGCTTCACGGCATTGAGCACGTCGCGACCGAGAGCCTTCGTCTTCACCGTATCGGTAAACTGTTTTGCTACCTTATAGTTGACGTCGGCGTCGAGCAGCGCGCGGCGCACATCCTTGAGCGTCTCGGCTACGTTGATTTCAGTGATTTTGCCCTGACCTTTGAGCAACTTGAAGCTCCGTTCAAGGCGTTCGCTTAGATTTTCAAACATGATGGCGTGGTATGATCAGATAGTTTCTTATTCTTTTATCGGTTTGTCACGTGTCCGGGACGGTCACGGTTTCAGCAGATTCGTCGCTGTGTCGGGGAAAATGACTTTCGGGCGGAAATTCACCGCCTCTTCGGGCGTCATCCGGGCATAAGCCATGATTATGACTATATCACCCTGATGCACTTTTCGGGCGGCTGCCCCGTTGAGGCAGATAGTACCGCTCCCCCGCTCTCCGGCTATGGTGTAGGTGTCGAAACGCTCACCATTGTTGTTGTCCACGATGTATACACGCTCACCGGGCAGAATCCCGGCTGCGTCGAGCAGGTCGCTGTCGATGGTTATGCTGCCTATATAATTAAGGTTAGCCTCAGTCACCGTGACGCGGTGAATCTTCGACTTGAGCATCTCTATTGTCATCGTGCCGGATATTTTATGTTGTCAATCAGACGTACATCACCGCAGTACACAGTGATACAGCCCACAGCCTCCGTGCCTTTGCTCCACTCCGTGAGCGGCTGCATGGTCAGCGGATCGGCGATCTCGAAATATTCCACCTCCATGTGGGGGAAAGAGTTTACGGTGTCTATCACGTAACGTTTGGTCTCTTCGAGCGAGTGACCGACTGCCCAGTCGACACTCGAGGCAAGCGTGCGGTGGATTGCCGGAGCTATGGCGCGCTGCTCGTCGGTAAGGCGCACATTGCGGCTCGACAGTGCGAGTCCGTCATCCTCACGGCATATCGGGCAAGCCACGATATTTATATCGAAGCCTTCAAGCTCCACCATGCGACGTATCACCGCTATCTGCTGGAAATCCTTCTCACCGAAGTAAGCGCGGTCAGGCTCTGTCATGGCAAAAAGTTTGCTCACTACCTGCGCCACACCGTTGAAGTGTCCGGGACGCATGGCTCCCTCCATCACCTCAGCCACGGCACCGAGATCAAACTGGCGCGTGTCAGGCTCCGGATAAACCTCCTCAACCGTGGGGATGAAAGCCACATCCACGCCGGCTTCGCGCAGCTTGGCGCAGTCAGCATCCTCGGTGCGGGGATATGTGCGGAGATCGTCGGGATTATTAAATTGGGTAGGGTTGACAAAGACGCTTACAACGACCACGTCGTTCTCGCGACGTGCACGCTGTATGAGCGAGATGTGTCCGGCATGGAGAGCGCCCATTGTGGGTACGAGTCCGATAGAGCGCCCGGCGTTGCGGGCGGCTCGCACACGGTCACGCAGACCGTCGACTGTGCGTATTACTTCCATTCTTTCACTGTTCGGTTTGAATTCAGAGTGCAAAGTTAATCATTAAGTTTGACAACAGAATTAATTTGGCTGTTTTTTCAGAATTCATGCTGAATATGATGCCGACGGAGCGGTTCATGCGAAAAAAATGTCACTTCCTGCGAACAATTTATAATTCCTCGAGGTTAAAGAAACGTATACTAACCTAACATCAACCCCTCAGAGTATGAAAAAATTAATCCTCTCTGTAGCTGTTATAGCAGCTGTCGCAATGATTTCCTGCACAAGCTCGGAGAAAACCGCAGAACAAGGCTCAGCCATTACATCAAAGATCGAGAACTGCACTAATCCTGACAGCCTGAAGGCATACGTACAGGAGGCGAAAGACTATGTCAAGACCCTCGTAAACGAAGGCAAGGTAGAGCAGGCTAAGGAATATCTCGCGAAGATTGAGCCGGTAGTCAAGGAGAAAGCTCCTGCACTCGCAGGAACACTCGCTACTGTAGAGACCGCACTCGACAAGGTTGCCGACACAGCGAAAGTTGATCCCACCGAGGCTGTCGACAGCGCCAAGAATGCAGTTACCGACAGCATCTCCTCCAAAGCCGAGGCTATTAAGGATGCCGCAGCCGACAAGATCCAGGAAGGTAAGGACGCTGTAGCCGAAAAAGCCGGCGAAGTTGTCGAAGGCACTAAGAAAGTGGCTTCCGACGTAGCTGAGAAAGCCAGCGATGCCGCTCAGCAGGCAGCCGACAAGATCAAGGATCTCGGCAAGAAATAACAGATTACTCCAACACACACAATGCTCCACCCGGCAGATGAGATTCATCGCGCCGGGTGAGTTTTTTGTCACCGCCCGGGGGATCAGGAGCTATTTTTTCACCATTTCGCAAAACGTTCCGCCGCTTCACATTGTTATAACAACGTTAACATCCGGTAACAACGGAAACCAACACCCTATCCACACACTGTTTACACACACCTAACACACCATTGCACTACACGATGAAAACATTCACACGCATTGCCCTCTCTGCCGCTGCGATAGCCACGGCTGCCACCGCACAGGCACTCGTGCCGGAAGTCGAGACCGACACATTCCTGATCCCCGAACGAGCCATCGTGGCTACCGGCAACGCCGAGTCAGGACGTCATCTTGTCGGCGTGCTCTATAATCCTGTCAATGCCCACTTCAGCGATCCGTCGGCACCACGTTTCCTATTCCTCGACCGCGAGGGTAAGGTGGCGTTCGGCATCGGCGGCTACGTCAAGGGTACATTGTCATACGATTTCGACGGCGCCATCGACGACGGTCCGAACTTCACCACATTCGACATCCCTGTGCCAGCCAATCCCGCCCTGCGCAGCCAGTTCGGCGCATCGGCTAACCACACCACAATATTCATGCAACTTGTCGGCACGACAGAACACTTCGGCAACTATCAGGTCTATGTGCAGACAAACTTCTCCGGCGACGGCAACACCGGCTATGGTCTGAAGCTAAAGCAGGCATACATGAGCCTCGGATATGTCACCGCCGGTTTGACACGAAGCACGTTTGTCGACGGAGCAGCCGGCACACCTACAATCGACGACGAGGGTCCGTCGGGCGAGATGAGCGCCAAGAACATACTCCTGCAGTACCGTCCGCAGTTCAGCCGCCACTGGTCGGCAGCCATCTCTATCGAGAATCCCCACGCCACATACACGCTCTCCACTACCGCTGAAGCTATCAAGCAGCGTGTGCCTGATATACCGGCGTATGTGCAGTACACATGGCTTGGCGGACGCAGCCACGTGCGTTTCAGCGCCCTGCTCCGCAATCTCTCCTACCGCGACCTGAAATCGGCACGCAACAAGTTCGTCACCGGATGGGCGGCACAGCTCAGCGGAATACTCGGCTTCGGCAGCCGCGGCACCATATTCTATCAGGGAGCCGTAGGACAGGGCTACGCACGCTATATCAACGATCTCGCCGGTAACGGCTTCGACCTCATTCCCGACGCCGACGGCACGCTCCGCGCCCCCACGATGATGAATTTCGAGGTAGGTGTGCGCTACAACCTCACCCCCGCCGCTTTCCTCGCCGCAAGCTACAGCCAGGCGCGCCTCTACGGTCAGCAGACACTCGGAGCCGACGCTTACCGCTACACACAGTATGTATCCGCATCGGCATTCTACGACATTGTGTCCGACCTCCGCATCGGTCTCGAATACCTCTACGGCAACCGCGCCGACATGAACCGCGTGCATGGTCATGCCAACCGCATCAACGCCATGCTCCAGTACAGTTTCTGATCCGTGAGCTAAAAAACATTAAGGGCTTCAACCAATCCCCTCCCACGGTTGTAGTATCTGCAGAAGCGATCCACAAGGCGCTTCGATAGAGAACATAAATATATTGCGCAGTACGCACATTTAAGCGAGACGGAGCTGAAACGAATTATCCCGTGACACGCCCCCGACGCACAAAGTGTAATTCTGACGCCGGGAGTGTGTCACGGGCATATACTATACCTGAAAAACACACTCCGAAAGCAGGCGCCCGGCTCCATTTCGGAACCGGGCGCCTGTATCGTAAGCTATAAAGCTAAAGGTCTATCAGTCGACTTTCACCTTGATTGCCTCCTGACCGGGCACTACGACTATGTAGATGCCGCTGCGCAGACCTTCGGGACGCACGCGGCAACCGTTCAGGTCATACACCTCGCTGCCTTCCGGAGCTATGATGCGGTCACCGTCGGCACGCACGCTGTCAATGCTGTCAGCGCCTACTGAGCCGATAGCCGAGGGGGTTACCCATACGTAAACCTCGCAGACGGTAGCCTCAGCTTCCGGACGGCTGTGCTCAACGAGTATCGCCATCACAAGGCTGCTCTCTGTCACCTCAAACGCTCCGTCATAGCGTGTTCCGGTCTTTGCGGTGAGCACCACGTTGGGATCCGTGGTATAATAGATATCCCAGTCACCCTCGGGCATGGTCTCAGGTGCGATCTTCACCTTCACCTTGCCAACCTCGGAATTGTCGAGACTGAACACCACGCGTCCGCTCACACGGTCGGCAGGCTGTTCCGGATCGGTAGGTTCTGTCGGGTCGGAAGGATCGGAGGGATCTACCGGCTCAACGGTCTCGGGTGTCACCTTGACAAGCTTGTGGCATACCTTGCCGTCAACCTTGCCGCTCTCTGTAGCGTAGGCATACACGATGTCGGTCTCGGTCAGCTCGATCTTGTCGTTGGCATTGTAGAGTGATTCCTCATCGCTCTCGGTTGTCCACCAGAAGATCTTGGCTCCGGCAGCAGCCTTGAGGGTTACCACAGCCTTGCCGGGTGTGGAGTCGTCGACGCTGAATGTCACATCGGATGCCATATCCTTGCGTTTGAGCACGATGTGGGTGTGGTCGCTCTCCACTGCATTGTCAGCCTCAGCCTTGGCATGGATATACTCGTTGGTGGTCACGATCAACGGACGACCCTGATACTCGTACCATACGAGGTCGTTATTGTCGTAACCATACGCATAGAGGATGCGTGCACCACCTGTGGCGCAGCTGAATTCAACGGTAGTCATGCCGTCGAAAGCAGCCTCGATCTCGCCTGCGGAGTTCACCTGACGGCTGGTGCCATCGCCGAACTTCACCTCCACCTCGGCTACGCGGCTGAGGTGGCGTGCCTCCACAGGCCAGATCTCCATCTGGGCGTCGCGCGCGGAGTTGAGCATCACGAAGCCAACTATGTCGTAGCTTTCGCCATCGACAAAGTCTGTCTCGATGTTGTCTTTGGCATCCTGGATCTTAACATTGCCAAGTTTGCCAACGGGCATCACGTGGGTCTCGTTGTCGCCTTGCTCTATCACATCCCATTCGGTGATTCCGTTCTCGGCGGCAGCCTCTACTGCAGGAGCTTTAACCTTTACACCTTTGAGGCGCACGAGGCGGCGGGGGTGATTCTCGTAGCTGAGTGCGGTAGCCTCATCGGGCACAGGGATCAGTTTCTCATCGGCGGCAGCGTCGGTGGGATTGAATGTGCTCTCGAAACCGTCGGCTGTAGCCATGCGATTGCCATGTTCGTCAACGGTATATCCGACAGTGAAGTTGGTGAGCATCTTGCCGGGAGTGATACCGAGATCATCCCAACCGCGGGTGCGGCGGATCGGCAGATAGTGACCCACGCGACCGGCTACGAAGAGATATTCACCACCTACGGCTACAACACGAGTGTCGCCGGTGAAGCGGTAGTACTCACCCGCTTTCGCTGTCTCCAGGAAATTGAGAATGAACTGCACGTCGTGGCTGGTCTTCTTGAAGCGACGCACCACAACATCACTCGGAGTCATGCCGGGAGCGGCTGCGAAGACGCGGATCTCTACATCGCCGTCGCCAAGCGCCATGTCGCTCTCGTCCCAATCCTCGCCCTGATACTGGTGGCGCGCCTGGATATCCTTCAGCGGGTCGATGCCGCCAAGGGCATAGATGAGTTTCACCTCTGTACCCTCGGCGAGCACACCGCCGTCGGCAGTCTTGGTCGGAGCAGTCATGACGATGGTGCCGGGCTTGTTATAACTGATATCCTCCTTACCATTGTCGGCGCTACCACTCATGAACACCTGCGGCGTTGCGAGCTTGCCGGAGCCGGTGAAACTTTGCAGAGCGAAGGCAAATTTGCTTGCGTCGTTGATGTCGTTGTCATCATTGTCGAGCATCACGATACCGGTCAGGTTGAAGCGCACATCATCAGCGTCAGAATATGCTTCGGCGAATCCGGAGCGCACGAACACATCCATGCGCATAGTGGGCTGACCCTCGATATTCGTGATCGTATAGTTGTAAGGATAGAGATCCTTGTTATCACCATTGTTCTCCACACGGTGCACTTTCGCGCCCTTAAGCTCGACGAAGCGCATGCGGTGTTCGGGGGTGAACTCGAAGTCCGTGATCTGGTCAAGTTCTATCGGCATCACACTGCCTATTGCGTCCTTGTCATGCCCCACGAGACGGAATGTGCGGGCGAAGCCTGTAGCATTGCTCATCAGGTTGCCGCGGTCGTGGGTGGGCACGATGGCAAAGTTAGTGATCACGTCACCCTTCTGGAGCTTACGCGGCTCGGCGTTCTCATCGTTGGCATCGGCTACGGTAGCTTCCCATCCGTTAATGTTGAGAATCAGCAGTCGGTTCATGTGCTCATCGTCGGCGAGCTGCTGGACCGGCTCATCCGTATAGTCGCGCACGTAGAGATACCTGTCGGTGATCTCCTCGATGATCACCTGACCCTTCTCCTTATCCAACTGGTATATAGTACTGGTCGATGGTGAGGCGAACTCGCGGGTCTTGAAGTCATGGATCGACTCGACCTTGACGCTCTCTTTCTTAACCACGCGGATACGGGCGGGCTCGAGGCTCTTCATGCCATTCAGCTCGGCGTAGACATCCACATTGATGTCGGCACCTTCAGAAAGGTAGAGACGGAATTTATTTGAGGAGATATCAACCGATATCATGCCATCGCTCTCGCGGTCGGAGCGGGTGTAGAAGAACGTGGATTCTCCCTTCGCGTTACCTACTACGCGGATCTCCACCTCATCCGAGACAGCCTGGACGGTGATTCTGCCTTCAGCATCAGTATCGTTTACACCCGGCTTGATCGGGTTGGGCGCGTAGAGGTTAGGCGTGCCGGGGCACTGCTCTACGGGAGCGATCGGGAAGATTGAGAGTGTGGTCTCGGCAAGACCGATGAAACCTTTCACGCGGTAGAGTTTGTCCTGCACCAATTCCGTGGTTTCATCCACATCGACAGTCAGACGGCGGTAGCGCAGCAAGCGGCTGCCATCAGCCATCTCAAATTCATTGCCGCCAAGATATCTCAGTGAGCGTAGCTCTACGTAGCGTCCGAAGTCCTCGGCTCTGTTTATCTTCTTGCGGTTCTCAAGCTCATGCAGCTTGTTACCGGCATCGCTCAGCGTCCAGGTGTCGTCGGGCTGCGGCACGCCGAAGAACGGTATAAGGTTCTCCGACTCGTAGGTCACGCCCTGCGAAGCCTGTAGCTCAGGCGCATCCTTGTCGTCGTTGAAATGTATGCGACCTACTACGCCTCCCTTAGGCATCACGTAGACCGTCGACAGGAGATCCTTGTAAGCAAGTGACCTGATATCGGTCGACCAGTCACCTTTTGAAGTAACTATACCCGACACCTTGAGCACCTTGCCCTCCTGGTTCATAAGATACATGTAGTTGGGATTGTTCACTGCGTTGGTGCCGTAGAAGCCCATCACGCGCAGAGGCTCGTCGATCACCACCAGCTGACCCTCGCCGAGCATACCGGTATCCCACGATCCCTTCTGATCAAGAGTCGTATGGACAGGGCGCAGCATCGTGAAGTCGTAGGAGACATAATCACTGCGGACTTTGGCGGCGGCATTCTCCTGAAGAGACGATACGGCACGGATGAAAAGACGTCCGTCGTCGGTAACTACCGAAGGATCGAATATTTCGCCTTTACTCATGCTCCATGTCTCCCACTTTGCGGGATCGGGAACAGTGGGGTTCTTATCTTTCTGGATGAACTGATACTCCACAGCCTCCACACCGTCCTCTACATTGACACGGTAGGCAAGTGTAGACGGCAGGATGGTATACTCCCTTGCCGATGTGCCCTGCATATAGCCATAGAGCATCTCAAGCGCAGGCTCCGCAGGTCCCTGCAGCGCTATGTGGATGACAGTCGGCTGGCTGTAGCCGCTCTCGTTTTGATTTTTGATAGCCACCCAACATTCGGTCTTACCGTCGGCAACTTTGATATCGTTGGCTTTAGTTACCGACAAAGCGGCCGACGCAGCTGTGAATGCTGTATTGTCGGCAAGCTCATCGCTTGTAGGTTCGTGGTCGAACACGGCTGAGTAGACCGTAGCGCCCGACTCCGGCGTGAGGTTCAGCTCCACCTTGTCGGTGATGCGCAGTGTCTTCGGATCATCCCAGCTATGTGAAGTGCCACCGTCAACGGTGTAACCCTCCACTTTCGGAGCACCGGGAGCGGTCGGAGCCACACGGAGCAGTGTGATAGTGAAAGGCTGCGAATTGTGGTTGACGAAGTATTCATCAAATACTCCCTGTTCCGTAGGAATATTATTAAACCAACTACGGGCTACAAACTTTACTTTATCACGTCTGCCCGCCTCCGGATAATCATTTGTATTGCCATCCCAGTTCTTTACCGTTATTTGGTAAGATCCATCTGAGGTATTGATATTAGTACCGTCCTCAATAGGATCTGTATTTACGGCATAACGGGAATAAATAAGCGGAGAAATAGTGTTCACAACCTTCTTTAGATATATCTCCGGATTTCCGCCTGTATATGTCAACGTATTGGTCGCAGCATCATACTTCTGTCCTTTTCCCGCTACAGCCTCTGTTCTTTCCACATCTACTTCCGGAGCGGGAAGGTGGGTAAAGTAACAGTCGGTCGACAATTCCTCACTGAACTGCCCGCCACCATAAGCGATCACACGAAGTTTGAATTTCTTGTTTGCGAAGTCCTGGATATCCTGAGGCTGATATGCACCAAAGCTTATATAGCCTGAAGTACTGTTTTCATCTTTGTATTTCACCCATTTCGTATCGGTTTCCCAGGATAATTCACTTGTTTCAGTGAGAGAAGCAGGGACATCAATGTCGGCATTGAAAGTATAGTATATATCCGTGGCATTCTCAGGAAGCGGCACCTTTACACAGCTTGTTCCCGGCAGACATGTTAGTCCCAACCGGTTACTCGCCTTATCATAATTATAATAGTACCCATCTTCAACCAACAACTCTGGCTTTGTCGGAGGCTCGGACGGTCCGGATTTACATGTGACTTTGATTTCAGCGATTGTTCCAGTTCCCTTTGCAGACAATATTAAAGGTTTTGTATTATCTATAGGTGTATACCGGTATTGATAAGTAGAAGAGCTTATTGTTGATTCTGTTGAATTCTCAGATCCGTTCAAATTCGTATGACCGGTAGCAGCACTAAAAGTAATATCAATGTACTCTATAACGCCATAATCCATAGAGAATTTCAACCTGGATCCGCTCACAAATCCCAGATATCGACCGGAACCCTGAATTCGCATAGTCGTACCGTCACTATCCAATAATATACCATCCTTATAATCTGATGTAGTACGGTAGAGGGTTTTTATATCTACTCTGTTGGTAGAAGAATCCAATTTAGGATTCGTAGATGTAAGATTGGTTCGCGTAGTAACGGTAGCACTGGTAAATTTAAGTTGTGGTGCCTGTGTGTTGGTTGTTCCCTTATCCGTAGCTAAAAAAAATGGCATCTCCACCTGCGCATGAAGGGGTGGTATCAGCGCAAGGAGTGCTGTTATGAGTAGAAGTAGTTTTTTCATTATGAAGTGTTTAGATTTCTGATAGCAAGCGGCATGGTGCATGCTGCTTGCATTAGCTATCGCTTCTATGTGTAGTTCGCCCTGTCTTTCCGGAGTAACTATATTTGCTTGATTATTTTCCCTGTATGCACTTCCGGAGGCGATGATCCGGTCAGTTATGTTTCATAGGCAGATCCACGGGCTAAAGGTTAGACAGGTATATGCAGAAGCGCGCCGCGATCCCTGAGGGGATGCGACGTAAAACACCACTTAAACGATTGATTATAAAAGAATTAGGGGGGGGGTAAAATTATACCTCTCCCTACAACATCAGCCAGTGCCGTGTTCCTGTACACTCCTTACACTTTGTTTACAAATCTCCGCAAATTTATCACTTTTTCACTATCCCTCCAAAAAATCCCCCCAAAATCCCCTCCCCGCGCGCTAAAAACACACCGCCCGGCAGTGGAGGCAACGGTTGTAGGGGCGGAGGTATGGCTGCAAGCCTACACCCGTCATAGTGAAGTTGCGCATCTCCGAAGCGCCGGTAGAGGGGTGGAGCCTGAGTCCCCACACGTCACTGCCTCACGCTGCGCGCTCGGCAGCTCCGGGTGGGGTTTCCCAAGTTTCGCCTCTCCGAGGCGTGAAGATACAGACTGTGGTATGTGGAGGTACATGCTGTAGTATGTGGGATCTACGCTGTGGTATGTGGGATCTACGCTGTGGTATGTGGGATCTACGCTGTGGTATGTGGAGGTATATGCTGTAGTATGTGAAGTACATGCTGTGGTATGTGGAGGTATATGCTGTAGTATGTGGAGGTCTGTAGTATGTGAAGTACATGCTGTGGTATATGGGATCTACGCTGTGGTAAGTGGCGTGAGCGAGTCGGAGACTCGCAACTTGGTAAACCCCATACGTGTAGTGAGCGCGCAGCGCGAGACTACCGTGTGGGGATAGTAGGCTGACACCCACTGATAGCGCGTCGGAGATGCGCAACTTCTATGGGGGCAGGTTGATCGGAGGTAGGCTGCGCTGCGCTCGCGCCATACCCCCGCCCCTACAACCGCTGCCTCTACAACAACCCCTACAAGCATGCCTCTGCAATAAAAAACGCCACGCTACGATGACCGATCTATAACGTGGCGGTTGCGGCGCTCCCGGCGCCCTCCATTGCTTCCTGCCGAGTAGACGAAGAGCAGCAAATGGGTGCGGACAATGGTGGGGTTGTCCTGATCCGGCGCACACTCCTGTGCGACGGCGGTCGATAAGTCAATGTTCTCTTTGGTGTCGGCGGGACTCTTCCCTGCCTGAGACGCTGCGTGATTCCGCGGACGGGTTGTCAAGTTGTCGGGTGTTGGCGCCCCTTGTAATAGTTGAGTCCGTCCTACCAATCCGCTTTTCCGCGATGCGCGGTGCGAATACCGGGAGCAAAGTTAAGGCAGTGGGAGGGGGATATCTCTGCGAAACGCCCCATTTGGGGGAAATAAGGGTGAATAAGGCAAATAAGGCGAATGGGGCGAATATGGGTGAGTACGGGGCGGAGACATATTTCAGCCTGAAAGGTGAAATTGTCTCCGTGGATTTGGGGTTGATTAAAGAATGTAATACAGAACTTATGTCATCGCATAGCGATGACGCCACAGGAACAGAAAGAACAACACAGAACGAGGGTGAAGGCATGGAGCAGTATCACAGGCTGTAGGGCTTGTGGAGGCAGGGGGTGTAGGGGCGGAGGTATGGCGCGAGCGCAGCGCAGCCTACCTCCGGTCAGCCTGTTTACATTCATTATAGTGAAGTTGCGCATCTCCGAAGCGCCGTTAGAGGGGGTGGAGCCTGAGTCCCCACACGTCACTGCCTCACGCTGCGCGCTCGGCAGCTCCGGGTGGGGTTTCCCAAGTTTCGCCTCTCCGAGGCGTGAAGGCACATGCTGTGGTAAGTGGAGGTATATGCTGTAGTATGTGGGATCTACGCTGTGGTTTGTGGAGGTACATGCTGTGGTATATGGGATCTACGCTGTGGTAAGTGGCGTGAGCGAGTCGGAGACTCGCAACTTGGTAAACCCCATACGTGTAGTGAGCGCGCAGCGCGAGACTACCGTGTGGGGATTGTATACTGACACCCACTGATAGCGCTTCGGAGATGCGCAACTTTTATGTAAACAGGTTGAAACGGAGGTAGGCTGCGCTGCGCTCGCGCCATACCTCCGCCCCTACACCCCCTGCCTCCACAAGCCCTACAACCGCCGCCCCTGCAACCAGCCTCGCTTGCCACCACAGAAACATCTACACCCGGATGGGTTCTGTGATGTTCTTACTGTTCTGTGGGACATTGCCATTGGCAATGAATGAGTTCTGTGTGGCATGGATTTATATATGATAGGTGGGGAGTTAGTACGGAGACAATTTTCAGCTGGGAGCTGAAAATATGTCTCCGCCCCGTACTCAGGGGAGGGGGAATGCGGTGAAAAATGATTACTTTTGCGGTCGCTTTTTAACGCATCATGCAACATTCTACGACAAACACTTCCGGATCAACGACTAAAACCTCCGGATCAACGCCAAATACGTCCGGTTGGCTCGCGCTATCGCCGGCTCTGATATTCCTGACACTCTATGTGATAGTATCGCTCGTGATCGGCGATTTCTATGTCATGCCCATCACGGTGGCGCTTATGGCGGCATCGGCTTGGAGCATCGCGATATGCCGCGGAGCGGGCAAACTGTCGGCACGCGTGGCACTGTTCTCAAGGTCGGCGGGCAATGCCGATGTGCTCTACATGGTGTGGATATTCATCATGGCGGGGGCTTTCGCGGCGCTCGCCAAAAGTATCGGTGCTATCGACGCTACGGTAGGTGTGACGCTGCGGTTTTTCCCGCCGTCGCTGCTGCTTCCGGCGATCTTCGCCGGGGCGTGCTTCATATCGATGTCGATAGGCACGTCGGTGGGTACGGTCGTGGCTCTGGTGCCGCTCGTGGTGGAGATTGCGTATGGTGCGGAAGGGGACGTGCCGCTGTTTGTAGCCACGGTGCTCGGCGGAGCGTTTTTCGGCGACAATCTCTCGTTCATCTCCGACACCACCATAGCCGCCACGCGTACGCAGGGGTGCAAGATGGCTGACAAGTTCCGCGCCAACTTCCGGATAGTGTTTCCGGCAGCGCTGATCACCCTCGGACTTTACATAGCCATAGGGAGCGGGGTGGACTACATCACGCATCCTACAAACACCCCCTGGTGGCTGATGACTCCATATATGTTCATAATTGCGGCAGCACTCGCCGGTGTGAATGTACTGATAGTGCTTCTCGGCGGCATTGTGATAGCTATCGGCTTCGGTCTGTCGCAGGGGATATCGCTGCTCGACTCCTGCCGTATACTCGGCGAGGGTGTAGACTCGATGGGGCAGCTGATCATCATAACGGTGCTCGCCGCCGGTATGCTCGGCATGATCAAGCAGATGGGTGGCATCGACTTCATGCTGCGGGCGCTGACGGCACGCGTGTCGGGCAAGCGGGGCGCACAGGCATGCATAAGCGTTCTCGTAGGGATCGTGAACCTCTGCACCGCCAACAATACTGTGGCGATACTTACCGTTGGGGAGCTGAGCCGCGACATAGCGCACCGCTACGGCATCAGCGCGAGCAAGACAGCTTCGCTGCTTGACACAGGGTCGTGCATAGTGCAGTGCCTGATACCTTACGGCGCACAGACGCTGCTCGCCACATCGCTCGCGGGAATATCGCCGGCGGCACCGTGGCAGTACCTCTATTATCCCTGGGCACTGACACTGATGCTCACCGTCTCGATATTGATTACACGAAAAAGGCGCGCCTGACCTCAGCGGGCTGCGCTCTCCTCCACCGGCACAGACAGGCAGTCACGCTCCTCGACCTGCGGAGCCGGCATACGGTTGCCGGTGATGGTCACGTCGCGGCAGCCATTGAGAAGAAACTTCGGCGCTGAGGCGCTCTCCACGGTGTTGCCCATGAAGAGCAGATTGCCTGTGGATTTTGCAAAAAGGACAGGACGTCCGGAGGTGATGAACCGGTTGCCGGTGATGCGCACATTCTCATGAACCGGGTAGCGAGGATCGATCACCGTGTTCGACGGATTGAGGGCTATTGTGGCGCCATGCGTGGCTCCCGCATAGCCGCAGTCGATGAACTCGTTGTCGCGGATGACAACGTTGGTGACAGGTCCGGACTCATACCACCCCTCGGCATCACCCTCAATGAGTATCGCAGCCATGCCGAGGCGGTCGAACCGGTTATGCTCGATCACAACGCTGCGGGGTGTGGAGGCAAGGATGCCGCGTGTGCTCTGGCGCGTGAACGTGCAACCGGCGACATGCAGCGTGGGGGTTGCCGTAAGATTCTCGACACATGTAGCACCGATCTCTATAGAGCGCGGTACCGGGCGGTCGAAAGTCACATCAAGATTGCGACGGTCAGCCATGGCTACCGAAGCGACAACGGCGGTGTCGGTGCGCAGCATGGTGTGCGGATTGACGAAAGCCACCGTATCGCCGGGCTGATAGGCGAGGAAGCCGTAGGTCTGATGGTGCATGAAGCGGAGACGCAGCGCTTTGCTGCCAAGCTGCTCCACGGCGCGGAGATTTGTGCCGTGAACGTTAATGGCATCGTCCTGCGCGCCGGCATAATTGCACTGCGTGATCTCTATATGCCCGCTGCAACCGGAGAAGTGCATGAAGTCAGCCGACGATGCGAGTTTGCGTCCGGAATGCTCGTCAGGACGGCAATCCACCCGCTCCATTGTGATGTCGCGGCTGTACTGGCTGACGATGCCGAGTCCGTGCATGAAACGCACGCGCACGTCGCGAAGCGTGGTGCCGCTGCTGCAGAGATTGAGCATACCCACCTGATAGCGGATGATGTCGCGCAGGGTCAGAGTCTCACCTACTGCCGGAGTAAAATCCTCGGGAACGGTGAACTCAAGAAGGTGCGGTTCGATCTCTTTAACCGGTGCCGAAGCGAGCACGCCCCAGTCGTTGGAGTAGCGGAAATGTCCGTTGTTGTGCAGCTTTATGCAGTGGATGCGCTCCGATGCCCACCCTTCGCCTATGAGGCGCAGACGTCCGGCGGGGGAGATATCGTAGCGGGTGTCAGGATGCACGCGGACCACTACCCTACCGGGAGCCACCTCTGTATATGTAAGCTCCGATGCCGCAGGACGCTCGTAATCGATCGTCAGATCTGACAGAGTGACATTGAGGCAGCTGTCGATCGCTATAGGGGTCATAAGTCCGTGCATCATCAGTGTCGCTCCGTTGCCAACCACGGTCAGTCCGTCGAGATTATAGAAATGCAGCGGTATGACCTTGGTCTTATCGGGTGCCTCCGTCTCCGACGATGTGTTGGAAATATAGAT
Organism: uncultured Muribaculaceae bacterium; assembly: GCA_910587425.1. Taxonomy (GTDB): domain Bacteria; phylum Bacteroidota; class Bacteroidia; order Bacteroidales; family Muribaculaceae; genus Paramuribaculum. The sequence goes on along the minus strand of CAJUKU010000007.1, from coordinate 104,684 downwards.
CTCCTTACGAACAGCGCCCTCCTGCCAGAGGTCGTAGCGCCCCGGTTCAAAAAGCAGCACCGCACCCGGATGGGCGCGGCAGCTGTCGATTGCAGCCTGGAGCTGCGGAGTCATGTTACGGTAAGTTCCGGGACGCACCCCGAAGTCAGCGACACGGATTGTGTCGCCGACAGCGGGTGCAGCCTGTGCTGTTGCCGCAAGAAAAAGGGTTGCGGCTACAAGTGATAGTTTCATGTGGTATCAGTCAGGTGTCTTATTGTATTGCTATTTTATTGCGGGATCAGCGCACGGGGATGTCGACCTGCGTCTGCCTACCGTCGATCAGGTAGTCGGTGAAGTAGTCGACAAGACGCCAGTAGAAATACTCATCCATATTGCCGAACGAGTGGCGCTGGGTGGGGAGCAGAAGGAAATCGAAACGCTTGTTGGCGCGGATAAGAGCCTCGGCTACGCGGATAGAGTTGCCGGGGTGCACGTTGTTGTCAATATCGCCATGCACGAGCATGAGGTGTCCCTTGAGGTTGCGTGCTATCTCCGGGTTGGTGCGGATCTCGTAGACAAACGTTGTGTCGCCCTCCTCGCTGACCTGCTCTTTCACGCCATGGTGGGTCTCGCTCCACCAACGGTTGTAGATGCGGTTGTCGTGGTTGCCGGCAGCCGATACGGCAGCCTTGAAGAAGTCGGGGTATTTGAGCATCGCGGCTGTCGACATGAATCCGCCGCCTGAATGTCCGTGGATACCGACGCGGTTGATGTCGATGAACTTGTGGCGTGCGGCAAGCTGCTCGATCGCAACCTTCTGATCGGCAAGACCATAGTCGCGGAGATTGCCGTAGCCGAAGTTGTGATACCATTTTGAGCGGTTGGGGTGTCCGCCACGGTTGCCGACGGTGATTACAATGAAGCCTGCCTGAGCGAGGCGGTCGGTGCGCACCGACATACGGGAGTAGGGGTAGACAGTAGCCTCGACCTGCGGTCCGGGATATACGTAGTCGATTATCGGGTAGCTCTTTTCGGGGTCAAAATCAAAAGGTTTGTACATCACTCCGTAGAGGTCTGTCACGCCATCGGCAGCCTTGACGGTGAACGTCTCTGGGAATTTGTAGCCGTTGGCGAACAGCTGGGAGAAGTCGGCGCGTTCGAGCGCGAGAACCTTATTGCCGGCGGCGTCGAAAAGTGCGGTTTCGGGGATTGTGTCGACACGCGAATAGTTGTCGACGAAGTAGCGGGCATCGTCATCCATAACGGGTGCATGGAACAGGTTGTCGCCACGGTCGATACGCTTCACGGCTCCACCATCAAGGCTTACGGAGTAGAAGTGCTGATAGTAGGGATTCTCCCCTTTCTCACAACCCATGGCGGTGAAATACACCGTGCGACGCGGCTCGTCGATCTTCACGATCTGGTGCACGTGCCAGGGACCTTCGGTGAGGCGGCGCTTGAGATTGCCCTGTCCGTCATATAAGTAAAGGTGTGCCCAACCGTCGCGCTCGCTCCACTGCACAAGCTCCTTGCCATTGCCGACGGCTGCGAGCGGGCGAACTTCCTGATAGGTGTTCATACGCTCCTCGATCAGAGGCACGAGGGAATCCTGACCGATCGTGTAGGAGCAGATGTCGATGCGGTGAAGGTCGCGGCTCGAACGGGTGACGAAGAGGCGGTCGTTGTCGCCGAGCCACACCGACGGCTGGTCGTACATGTGGCGCTGACGCTGCAGACGCGGCTTGCGGGCGAGCGATAGGGTCTGGTTCTTGAAACGTCCGGTGGCGATCTCACGGCGTGAGTTGTCGGTCATGTCGAAGATATAGAGGTGATCTTCGGGAGCTTCCATCTCGCCCGGCATCTGATATTTGTATGTCTCAAGCGTGGGGCGCGGCTCGGCGAGTGAGTTGATCACCCAAAGCTCCTTGACAGGACGCTGGTCGGTGACAACTGTTGCAAAATGGCGTGAGTCGGGCGACCACAGTCCCCACACGCCTTTGCGCTTACCGTTGCATAGGGTGTCAGTATTGAGGGTGCTGTAGGGCTGACCGTAGCCGAAATCCTTCACACCATCGGTGGTGATGCGTATTTCGGTAATGGTCGAGTCGTTCTCATCCTTTTTCAGTTTTTCGTAATCGGCACGGCTCATGCGGTAGAGATCCATATCCTTGGCATAGACAACAGTCTTGCCGTCGGGCGACACTGATGCCCAGTCGAGCTGATGCTTCTCTTTCTTCTTGTCCTGGAGATGTGTGAGGCGTGCGGTATTCATGTCGTAGGAGAAGAACATCACCTCTTTCTCCCCTTTCTTCGGTTTTTTCTCTTTTCCGTCGAGACCGATGGTGGGTTTCGCATCGCGCGTGGTGGTCACCTCAAAGGTGAATGTGTGCCCGTCGTCGCCTACCTCAAGGTTGGAAACCGGAAGAGTCGCGGCGATATGCGGATCGCCGGTGAACTCTGTGAGCTGCGCTGCGAGACGGTCGTGGTCGAACAGCTCCTTACGGGTACGTGCCACAGGGTCGACGACATACCAACGGTTGCCCGCGGCGGTCTTATAGGTGTACCAGAATTTCTGTCCGGATTTGAACCAATGCGGATCGACACTGGTGGAAAACAGCATATTCGGCAATTTTGATCCGGCAAACCGCTCAGCCATCTCGTAGCGGTTTGCAGTAGTGCCGGTATCGCTCCCCTGTGCGAAGGTGAGCGTAATCGATGCCAATGCGGCGGCAGCCATTACGGCAACAGTTCTTCTCATCTGTTATCTATAGGTTATAATGTGATTGATCAGTCTATATGGGCATGGAATGCATCACAAAGTTAAGAATTATTAGCCGCTCGTCAAAATCCTGTGACTTTTTGCTTAATTTTGTAGCATGAACCGGATTATAAATTACAGTATCGGCGCACTGCTCGCTCTGTCGGTCGCATCGTGCGGCAGATCGTCACGCATATCGTCCGACGCCGACGCTCATGCACAGGCTGTGGCGCTGACAGCTGAATACTCCCCGCAGGAGGTGGCGGCGCAACTGATAGAGTGGATGGAGAATGAGCCGCCGGAAAGCAATGCATTCGCACGCGAGATAACGCGCGAGATCGTCTCGGTCTACGACAGTACCGACAACTACGCCTCGCGGCACTTTGCATTCGCACTCGACTCGATACGCAGCCGCCTCTCGCCCGAACGGCTTGCGCGCGTCTATACCGTAGCGGTGAAACCCGCGCGCCTCGGCGCGATGATGAGCGCGCCGGATGCCGACACCTCGCTCGTGATCCATATCCGGGAAGCGCTGTCGTGCGACTCCACAGCCCTTAATGCATTCAATAAATCATACCGACGATAATGCTGACACTAAAGGAATATACCGCCATAGCCAACAGACTGGTGGCAGAGACAAAACTTCCGGCACAACCCGCCGGACTTTACGAACCGATACGCTACGTGCTGCAGGATGGGGGCAAACGTCTGCGCCCTGTGCTGACTCTCGCCGCCGCCGATGCATTCGGGACATCATACGAGGCAGCTGCCAACCAGGCAGTGGGCATAGAGATGTATCACAACTTCACGCTGCTGCACGACGATGTGATGGATCGCGCTGACGTGCGCCGCGGTCGCCCTACGGTTCACCGCAAATGGAACGAATCTACCGCGATCCTGTCGGGCGATGCAATGCTGACAATAGCCGGTCAGCTCATCACATCCGGTGTAGAGCCAACTGTGGCGATGAAGCTCAATGCGCTTTTCAACCGCACGGCTATCGAAGTCTACGAGGGTCAGCAATATGACATGGATTTCGAACAACGTCGGGATGTGAGCGTGGAGGAGTATCTGCAGATGATCCGGCTTAAGACATCCGTGCTGCTCGGATGTGCGGCTCAACTCGGAGCCATTGTCGCCGGCGCTACCGATGAGCAGGCACAAGCCATCTACTCCTACGGTGAGAAACTCGGGCTTGCGTTCCAACTTCGCGACGATCTGCTCGACACATACGGTGACCCCGCGACATTCGGCAAGGAGATCGGCGGCGACATAGCCAACGATAAAAAGACTTGGCTCCTCATCACGGCACTTGCCGAGGACCAGTCGGGCGAGATCGTGCGGCAGCTCGACACCCCTACCGCCGACAAATATGATCGTGTGCGCGCCGTGTACGATTCACTCAGCCTGCCCCAACGCTGCCAGAAACTTATCGAGGAATATGCCGCAGAGGCTATCGACGCGCTCATAACGGCATCGCTGCCTGATGATGCACACGGTTTCTTCACCCGGTTGGCAAACGACCTGATCTCGCGCGACAAGTGATGATAATAGACACTCATACGCATCTTTATCTCGAAGAGTTTGACGAGGACCGCGAGGATGCTATGCGGCGTGCGGCAGATGCGGGCGTCGGGCATCTGATATTTCCAAATGTGGATCTGACGACTGTCGGACCAATGAAAAAACTTCATGCCGCCTATCCGGAATGCACGAGCCTCGCAATGGGACTGCATCCGACGGAGGTTGGCGACAACTGGGAGGAGGTATTATCTGAAATAGAGTCAGAGCTCCGTTCGGGTCAGAAGTATGTGGCAGTCGGCGAGGTCGGCATGGATCTCTATTGGGACAAGTCGCACCTTCGGGAGCAACAACTGGCGTTAGACCGTCAGCTTTGTTGGGCTGATGAACTGCGACTGCCAGTCATCATACATTGCCGCGAAGCTCTTGATCCGATTCTTGAGGTGATGGAAGGACACCGCGACACACTATGCGTGTTCCATTGCTTTACCGGCACTGCAACCGAGGTCGACACAATACGCCGCCGCACTGGTGATCATCCGTATTTCGGCATCGGAGGGGTAGTGACATTCAAAAATACCACCCTGCGCGAGGTTCTGCCGGAAATCACAATCGACCGCATACTGCTTGAGACCGACTCGCCATATTTAGCTCCTGTTCCACACCGGGGAAAGCGTAATGAGAGCGCTTTCATAACGAATGTGGCTGATACCGTAGCGACATCGCTCTCACTCCCCCGCTCCTCAGTGGAGACCGCCACCACACATTCCGCAATAGAGTTATTCCGGCTCCCCATACAATTGTAAGCGGATAGAAATAACATAAAAAAGCGGTGCATCCTGACGGGCGCACCGCTTTTTATATTTATAAGACCGGTGATGATCAGATCACACCTTGTCCCATCATTGCATTTGCAACTTTCATGAAGCCTGCGATGTTGGCACCCTTCATGTAGTTGAGATAGCCGTCGGGCTCTGTGCCGTACTTCACGCACTGACCGTGGATGTCGCGCATGATGGTGTGGAGCTTCTGATCCACTTCCTCTGCGCTCCACTGGAGGTGCATTGCGTTCTGGCTCATCTCAAGACCTGAGGTAGCTACGCCACCTGCGTTGACAGCCTTACCGGGAGCGTACGTGGTGCGTGACTGGATGAATGCGTCGATAGCCTCGGGTGTGCAACCCATGTTGGAAACCTCTGCACACATCTCGACACCATTGGCGATGAGCTGGCGGGCGTCGTCGCCGTTGAGCTCGTTCTGAGTGGCGCAAGGAAGAGCGATGTCGACTTTCTGCTCCCAAGGTTTGCGACCGGGGAAGAAGGTAGCCTCGGGATATTTCTCAGCGTAAGGTGCCACGATATCCTCGCCTGTTGCACGGAGATAAAGCATGTAGTCAACCTTCTCGCCGGAGATTCCTTCAGGATCGTAGATGTAGCCGTCGGGGCCGGAGATGGTCACAACCTTAGCTCCGAGCTCGTTTGCCTTGAGGGCTGCGCCCCATGCCACATTACCGAAACCGGAGATAGCCACAGTCTTGCCTTTTATAGTGTCGTTCTTCTCAGCCAGCATGCTCTGCACGAAGTAGAGAGCGCCAAAACCTGTAGCCTCGGGACGGATGCGTGAACCGCCGAACTCCAGACCCTTGCCGGTCATTGAGCCGTCGCACTGATTTACGAGCTTCTTGTACATGCCGTACATGTAGCCAACCTCACGACCGCCTACGCCGATATCGCCGGCAGGTACGTCGCGGTCAGGACCGATATTCTTCCAGAGCTCGAGCATGAATGCCTGGCAGAAACGCATGATCTCTGCATCGCTCTTGCCACGGGGCGAGAAGTCGCTGCCGCCTTTCGCACCACCCATCGGGAGTGTGGTGAGGGCGTTCTTGAAAGTCTGCTCGAAACCGAGGAATTTCAAGATCGAGAGATTGACGGAAGCGTGGAAACGGATACCGCCTTTATACGGGCCGATTGCATTGTTGAATTGCACGCGATAGCCGATGTTGGTCTGCACCTCGCCACGGTCGTCGGTCCATGTGACACGGAAAGTGACGATACGGTCAGGCTCGACCATACGCTCAACGATCTTAGCCTTTTCAAACTCAGGGTGTTGGTTGTAGACTTCTTCGACGCACATCAGCACCTCTTTTACAGCCTGCAGATACTCCTTTTCTCCGGGGTGTTTCACCTCCAGGGAGTTCATGATACTGTTAATGTCCATTGTTGTGTTCTATTTTTATGTAATAGATGGTATAGATTTTCACGGCAAAAATAGAAACAATTTCTGAAACGGCGCCATGTTTCCGCACAAAAATTCACTTAAATCTTTGTTAACGCAGAATTGCTGACGTGCGATCACATCATGAAGCTCAGGCGCAGCTTAAGATATGAACGCATGTCGTCCCACGGCACATAAAGCTCACCCGGACGTGAAGGAAGCATAGCTACCGGTATCTCGTTGAGGTCGGCACGCACGTAGATGCGTCCGGTGCGCGAACGGAAAAGCACGAAACGGAAGTTAGCAGCCATAGGCACTATGTCGAAATCCTTCCACCCAGTGACTACATCAGCCATATCCTCAGTCTCATACACACATCCCGGCACACGCATCAGCGCCAGCAGCGGCATGAGTGTCTCGGCATGTCCGAAACGCAGCTGCACGGGAGCGATGTCGCATCCAGCGAGAAGTGAGTCAGTAGTCGCTATCATATTGATGAGCAGAGGTGCTGATGCCTGCGCTGGAAGCATAGACATGGCACTGGCGGAGTGTGTGAGGTACTGCTTGAGATTGAACACACTCCACAGGCGGTTCATCTCCTCGATCGTCAGATAGTCGGCAGGATTGCAACGCATCTCCATTGCCGCCGTACCGGCTATCACCGAGTAGATAGCCATAAGGGTCTCTTCTTTATTTATATCGTCGAGCGGGAATCCTGCGCCGAGGAGTTTACGGAGAACAATGACCGGCATGACCGTATCGGCATACGCGCTTATAGCGTTTTTCACCTCATCACTCTTGGCAAACGACTCGTACATCTTGTTCTCCTTGAAGAAACGCATGAGCCGCGAAGTCTCATGTCCGGACTGGGTGTATATCTCCACACGGTCGTCAAGACGCGCTATCTGATGCGTGAACTCATACATGCTCATTATGCAACGCGGCACGTAGGAGCTTATGGCATTGATGCGACCGTTCTTGAACAGTTTCGGGAATGTGGAGTACATTCGCATAGCTATACCCTGCTGCTCCGCTTTTCCCAGGGTATCGAGGACGCCCCATCTGCCTGAACTTGCAGTAATGATTCTTTCAGTGAGTGCAAGCAATTTGCTTCCGCGGGGAGTGATGGTACGCTTCTCCTTAGCCTTCAAAAGAAGCGAACGCACCTCATCGGCGTGCACTCCCGATGCCGGATATCGTGCGCCATGGCGTCCGACATGATTGATCATTATAGCCCGGAGTGAATCGGGAGCTGTGGCAAACACCACCTCCTTGGGATATGGACGTGCGCTGCCGCGGCATTCATCCCATGTATAGTCGGTAGTGATGACCTGCGCCGAAGCGGTATTTTTCATCATACCTGCCGACAGAAGTAGAAGAAAGCATAATGTCAAATGAACTTTTCTCATAAATAAATCTTATCTTTGTGAGTATCTTTAGTGTAAACATCACCGCCATAATGACGGTTCTATAACATTATTATATTATTACATTTATTATATGACAATCAATGACGCGAAACGGTTGGCTGAGCAAGGATTATTCAGCGATGCGATCGACCTACTGACATCAATCATCACCGAAAATCCGGAAAATGCCGATGCTTTTTTCGAGCGTGGGAAGCTGTACTGGCGTACCGGTAACCGGTCTGCCGCCACTACAGATTACGCTCACTCGGCATCACTGCAACCCGACGGGCCGGCGGCAAGAGCGTTGGAAATGGCACGCGACATAGAGTCATATTTCAATCCCGATCTCCTCAACCCCTGACCTGCTCCACTATACGCCGAGAGCCTGCAGAATCGAAGGGGTGAGCAATGCGGTGAACAGACCGTTGAGCGTCAACCCGAGCGATGCCCAGGCACCATAACGCTGCCCGCCGGTATCGATTGCCGCCGATGTGCCAAGGGCATGAGCTGCGGTACCCATTGCGAGTCCGCGTGCCATCGGGCTCTTAACCCGCGTCATTTTCATTACACGGAATCCGGTCATTCCACCGAATATGCCGACACAGACCACCACAGCAGCCGTCAGCGGGGGGATACCGCCTACGGCTGCGGTCACTTCCATTGCAATAGGTGTCGTCACTGATTTCGCGGCAAGCGACAATACGACCTCGCGCGACGCGCCGAGAGCCTGCGCTATCAACACAACACTTATAATACCTGCGACACATCCCGCCAGCTCAGCCGCAATGATCGGCAGAAGCTGTTTACGGATTGTACTGAGCTGCCGGTAGAGGGGAACACCGAGCGCCACGACAGCCGGCTTAAGCCAAAACTCCACATAGTTGCCTCCTGCGGTATATGTCTCGTACGGGATATCAGCGAGCCAGAGGAACAGAATCAGCACTATAACCGATATAAGTATCGGATTGAGCAACGCAATGCCTGTACGCCGGTTCAGGATTCGCGCAGCTATGAACACCACAAACGTGAGTGCCAGCAAAAAGTAGTTATTTTCCAGAAACTCCATGACCATGAACGCGCCTGCGCGCAAATTGATGAATCAAACCTGTCACAGCTATCACTATCACTGTGCTTAACCCAGCCGACAGCACTATCGCCACCCACTGCCCCTTTATCAGGTCAAGGCAACTCATGAGAGCGACTCCGGCGGGAACAAAAAAGAAACCGAGGTTAGCCACCAGGAAATCAGCTACCCCCTCGACATGCCGCGGCTTTACTATCCCTGTCTGCAGCGAGAGCGTCAGCAGAAGCATCCCGATGATGCTTGAGGGCACGGGGACCCCTGTAGCCCACACTATCAACTCGCCGGCAGCAAGAAAAACGAATATAACCGCCAATTGCAAAATTACCATATAATATCTATTGAATGGAGGAGAATCCCCTCCATTTTTATTCGGCGCCAAAATTACTCAAAATGCCGCTGATTTACTATTTTTGCAGAAAAATTCACATGGCGAAACGCATTATCATGATCACCGGCGGACAACGGTCGGGGAAGAGCGAACAGGCGGAAGCGATAGCAACCTCACTATCCGTGACGCCGGTCTATCTTGCCACCGCTATCGCAGATCCTTCCGACGAGGAGATGCAGAGACGGATAGCGTCACACCGTGCACGCCGTGGCAGCCAATGGACCAATATTGAGGAACCGTTGCACCTCGCCGCCCACGACCTTACCGGACGGACCGTGCTGATCGACTGCATTACAATGTGGATCACCAACATATTCTTCGGCAATAATGAGGATGTTCAGCGTTCGTATGAGGTTTTTGCCGAGGAATTACAACGATTGATCGAAATACCAGACACTACCCTTATTTTCGTGACCAACGAGATCGGACTCGGAGGTATAAGCGCCAACAGCTTGCAGCGCCGGTTCACCGACCTGCAGGGACTTGCCAACCGGCTCGTAGCCGTGAAAGCCGACGAAGTAATAATGATGATATCCGGCATACCTTTAATGATAAAACAATAGTGTAACAGTGAGAACATTCAACATCACCGCACCTGACAGGGCTATCCTCTCCAAAATATCACATCATATAGATAACCTCACCAAACCGAAAGGTTCACTCGGGATGCTTGAGGATCTCGCGCTACAGATATCACTTGTGCAACAGACCCTGACTCCCGAGTTACGTAATCCACACAATATCCTTTTCGCAGCCGACCATGGCATACTCGACGAAGGTGTCAGCGTATCGCCACGTGAGGTGACATGGCAACAGCTCGCTCATTTCTCACGCGGTGGTGCGGGAATCAATTTCCTATGCGAGCAGAATGGATTCAAACTTGTGCTCGTCGACGCCGGAGTTGACTTTGATATACCTGAAGGGCATGGCATAATCGACCGGAAGATAGCACGTGGAACGGCAAATTTCCTCAAAGGTCCGGCTATGACTTTGGACCAATGGGATGAATGCATAGAGCGTGGAGCGCAGACCGTCGATGAAGTGTACCGCACCGGATGCAATATCGTAAGCTTCGGCGAGATGGGTAGTGGAAACACCTCGCCGTCGTCTGTCTGGATGCACCTCCTGACGGGGATACCAATGGAGAATTGTATAGGAGCCGGTGCAGGACTCGACAACTCAGGCGTCAGACATAAACTTGACGTGCTGAAACGCGCAGTAGCAGCATACTCCGGCGGTTCATCCGACCGCGAGCGCCTGGCATGGTTCGGAGGATTCGAACTTGCCATGGCTGTAGGGGGGATGCTCCGCGCGGCTGAACTCGGTATGCTGATAATCGTCGACGGATTTATCATGACAAACTGCATACTCGCCGCATCACGCTTCAATCCTGAAATACTTAATTACGCCATCTTCGGTCATCAGGGTGATGAGGCGGGACACAGGTATCTTCTCGAACATCTCGGCGCACGTCCGCTGCTTCACCTTTCGATGCGTCTCGGCGAGGGTTCGGGCGCTGTCTGCTCATATCCGATCATACAGTCGGCAGTCAACATGATCCGGAATATGGATACGTTTGATGATGTCGACGTGACAAAATATTTTGACTGATGCAACGTGTTATCGCAGCACTGACATTTTTCACACGCATACCGTTGTGGCGGATTGTTCAGGTTGACAGCCGCCATTATTCACGTGTGGTCGAACTATGGTCAGCCGTGGGTTGGATTACCGGAGGAGTTATGGCACTGACCTTATGGCTGACTTCCATGGTTCTTCCTATATGGTGCGCCGTGACATGCGCGCTTCTTGCACGCACGATTCTTACAGGAGCACTCCATGAGGATGGACTCGCCGACTTCTGCGACGGTATGGGAGGCGGCACATCGCGTGAGCGCATAATGGAGATCATGAAGGATTCGCATATAGGCACGTATGGTGTCATCGGACTGATCTTCTATTATATGCTGTCCATCGGAACGTTGACAACAATGCCATGTACCGCCGGGACGCTATGCGCGATAGTTCTCGCAGCCGACGTATGGTCGAAATTCTGCGCCGCACAGATAATCAATGTCCTTCCATACGCCCGTACGGCTGAACAGGCTAAAAACCGCACCGTCTACAAACGCTTCTCGACCGTTGCCATGATTTTCGCCCTGGTGATATCGGTCATACCGTTGTATCTCCTCGGTTATCCATTGGCATTATCCGCGATCGCACCGGGTGTGACATCAGCCGTCATATTCATCTACCTGCATTACAAACTGCAGGGATATACCGGTGACTGCTGCGGAGCCACCTTTCTCATAGGAGAACTATCATTCTATATAACGGCAGCGGCAATCATCTGACAGAGCGAGCCGGGCTTAATCGCCGATTATTCACTCAAATAGGAAGCAACCGCCTCAGCAGCACGCTGCCCGTCGATAGCAGCCGAAACAATTCCTCCGGCGTAACCGGCGCCCTCACCTGCCGGGAATAATCCGGGAGTGCTGACGGAGGATAACGATTCCGGATCGCGCGTCACACGCACGGGCGAGGATGTTCGCGTCTCATCGCCTATCACCGTAGCCTCCGCGGTCAGAAAACCACGGTTTTTCTTTCCGAACTCACGGAACGCCTCCCGCAAACGGACTGCCACACCTTCCGGCAACAATCTATCGACACGCGCAGGGTGCAGACCGGGAGCATAAGATGATGCTGCGAGCGACTTTGAGTCACGTCCTTCGACAAAATCCGTCATGCGCTGTGCCGGTGCATTTTGCGAGCCGTCGCCATCTTCAAAGAAACGCTTCTCTATTTCCTGCTGGAAACGCATCATCTTGAGCGGTCCGGAATCTCCGTCAGCGACATCCTCCGGCAATATTTCCACAACCATGCCGGAATTTGCCCAACGGCTTCCACGACGTGATGCCGACATACCGTTCACGACCATCTCGCCCGGTGCTGTGGCGGCAGGCACGATCACACCGCCGGGACACATGCAGAATGAATATACCGCGCGACCGTCAACGCGCGTTAGCATCGTATACTCCGCCGGGGGAAGGTATTTTCCACGACCGGCAGGATTATGGTAACGGATCGTGTCGATCAACTGCTGCGGATGCTCCAGACGCACACCGACAGCGATACCTTTCGGCTCAATATGAACCCCGCAATCAATAAGCTGATGATAGACATCGCGAGCCGAATGCCCGGTAGCAAGTATAACCGGTCCGCGGAAATCGCCATTCGTCGTATTAACACCGGCAACCTTACCGTCGGTGATAATCAGCCCGGTCATACGCGTGCCGAACATCACACGTCCGCCACATCGTTCGATCGTCTGACGCATCGCTTTGATTATGTCAGGAAGACAATCGGTACCGATATGCGGGTGAGCGTCGACGAGAATATCTTCCGATGCTCCATGCTGGCATAGTATGTGCAATATATCCTGTGTGTCGCCACGCTTTTTACTGCGGGTATATAGTTTTCCGTCGGAATACGTACCGGCACCTCCTTCGCCGAAGCAATAGTTGGAGTCGGGATCCACTTTCCCGCTACGCGCGATCTCAGCCATATCCTTGCGGCGTGAATCGACATCTTTTCCACGCTCTATCAATACTGGGCGCACGCCAAGCTGTATAAGGCGCAAAGCCGCGAACAATCCTGCCGGTCCGGCACCCACTACAATTGCCTCCGGCGCATCTGCCGCAACAGGCTCAAACCGTCGAGGCTCACACAAGGAATCGGTAGCCGGCGGTATATCAAGAGTGACACGCACGGTAAGCAGAACCATGACACGCCGCTGACGGGCATCTATGCTGCGCCGGGTTATGCGCAGAGAGGTTATACGATTTGCATCAATCTGCAGTTGTGTGCTGACCAGACCTTTAAGTTTCAGTTCAGATGCCGCCGTCGCAGGATCGACGCGAAGCTGCACCTCCTTGATGTTATCCTTGTCAGATTGCATTGTCGATAGTTTTTTCACGTAAACGGGATTCGTGACGACGAATCTCATATATCAATGTTATAACCGCCACTATAAAGGCAACAGCATCGCTTGCCGTCATGCTGATCCACACACCGTCGGTACCGAAGAAACGTGGAAGTATTATCAAGAACGGTATTAGGAACAGCAGCTGTCGTGTCAGCGACAGGAATATGGATATCTTCGGACGCCCGACGCTCTGGAAAAAGTTCTGTATCACTATCTGACATCCCACTACAGGGTAGCAGATGAAATACACACGGAACGCCCGGCGTGCTATGTCAATAAGCGTCTGATCGGTTGTGAACATCGCGCTCACCGTATTAGGTATAAGCTCGGTGATCGCCCACCCGGTAGTTGTGATCGCCACACCTAAAGCGATACCGATACGGAGGGTCTTCTTCACACGCGTCCACTCCCCTGCACCATAGTTGAAACCGAGGATCGGCTGCATACCCTGCGTGACTCCGAACACAATCATCACGAAAAACATCGTCGTTCGGTTCACTATGCCATAGGCACCGACAGCAAGATTGCCGGCGTCGCCTCCATAATCCAACAATGCCTTGTTGATGAATACCACGACCACACATGCGCATACGTTCATCAGGAACGGTGACAGTCCTATCGCATAAACCCTCTTTATTATTGACGGCGTCAGCCAACGGTTATGCAGTTTAAAATGAATGAAGGATTTACGCGAGAAGAAGTGACATAATACCCATACGCATGCCGCCGACTGTGCACATATAGTAGCGAGTGCCGCCCCCTTTATGCCCCAGCCGAATGAGAATATAAAAAGAGGTGCAAGCACGATATTAACAGCCACGGAAAGAAGCGCCGATATCATCGCCTTACGTGGGTAACCTGTCGCACGCATTATATTGTTAAGCCCGATGAAAACGTATGATATCGGAGTGCCCGCCAGTATCACCTGCATGAATTCTCGGGCATAAGGTATGGTCTCAGGAGTCGCGCCGAAAAAATACAATATTTCATCGAGGAAAAGCAATGTCACTCCGCCGAACACCACCGCATGGACAATACATAGCACCATCACATTGTTGACCACATCCGTGGCGCGCGCTATATTCTTCTGACCAAGATAGATCGATGATATCGTCGCACCGCCTGCCGCGATAAGCGTACAGAATGCCATCACAAGGTTCATAAGCGGGAACGTTATCGCGAGACCTGCGATAGCCATGGCACCGACACCGCGCCCGATGAAAATGCTGTCGATGATATTGTAGAGCGATGCCGCTACGCTGGCTATGATAGCCGGTACGGAGTATTGTATAAGCAGCTTGCTTATAGAATTGGTGCCGAGCGACATCGGCGAATTTGTTGATTGCGGTTGCGACATCTGAATTATACTTATTTTGCAAAATTAACCCAAATCCGAGGGAGTTTTGCGCATGAGTGTATTAAATTTGCGTAAAATTTGAAATTTAGCAGCAGAATGAAACGTTTTGGAGCCTTATTCGACCTTGATGGCGTAATACTCGACAGCGAAAGCCGCTATACGGAGTTCTGGAACGGCATAGAGCGGATCTACCCGACCGGAATCGAGAATTATGCCGTGGCAATCAAGGGAACGACACTCCCTGTAATACTTAACAATTATGCCTCGGAGGATGTTAGGAAAGATATCACAAATCGCCTGAACGAATACCAGGCGACAATGCCGTTTGTACCGTTCGCAGGAGCTATTGATTTCCTGCGGAGATTACACGACGCGGGAATACCCATGGCTCTTGTGACGAGCAGCGATGCCCTGAAACTGAAACGCCTGTTCGCGACATTACCCCAGCTAAGGGAACAATTCGACACCGTAATCGACGGAGATATGGTCAAGCACTCCAAGCCGGATCCCGAGGGGTATCTGCGCGCGGCGCGATCAATAGGCATGGAGCCTGAGCGCTGCATCGTTTTCGAGGATTCATTGCAGGGCCTTGCCGCAGGACGTGCGTCGGGAGCCAAAGTTGTAGCTCTGGCGACAACATATCCTGCCGACCGCGTGCGTGACCTTGCCGACATGACGGCTCCATCATTATCTGCTATAGAGATACAATCACTCAATAACCTCATTGAATCATGAGACTACCTGTTTTATACTTTGCCATAGCCATGGCTTTATCGTCGGCAGCTCGGACAACCTACAGTGCCGAATCGGCAATAATACCTATGCCCGCACAGGTTGAGCTCAATGAGGGTAAGAGCCTCGATTTCAATAAGGGTGTCTCTGTAAACGCTCCTGCATCGCTCGACTTTGAAGCCGAGGTGTTAAAAAGCATTCTTAAGGATCGGCTTGATGCCACATGCAATAATAAGGGGGTGGCTGTAAATCTAAAGATCAACCCCTCGCTCGGCAACGAAGCATACGAGATAAGTTCCGGCAATAACGTGCTCGATATTACGGGTGGTGATGCCGCCGGAGTGTACTACGCGCTGATGACACTTGACCAGATCCTTATTGGCGATGTACCGCAGACTGCTGACGGAAGAATTGCCGCAGTAAGGGTGAAGGACAGCCCGCGTTTCCCGCATCGTGCACTGATGCTCGATCCGGCACGCAACTTCCTGCCGGTCGATGATGTGAAACGTTACATAGACCGCATGTCGCGCTACAAGTTCAATGTATTGCAACTGCACCTCACCGATGATGAGGGGTGGCGCATAGAGATAGAGAGCCACCCGGAGCTGACAGCTGTCGGAGCGTTCCGCAATTCCAAACCGGGAGCAGGAGCACCCGACAACGGTTTCTATACACGTGCCGACATGAAGAAGATTATCGATTATGCAGCACAGCGGCATATAGAGATAATACCTGAAATGGATATTCCCGGGCATACCGTAGCCCTGCTTGCCGCACATCCGGAATTCGGCTGCAAGGCTGCGATGCCCGACAGCCTGATCATAGGCGAATCACATAATCTCATGCTGTGCGCCGCCCAACCGGAAGTGTATGCGCTGCTCGATGATGTCATATCCGAGTTGTCAGAGATATTTCCATCGCGACGGATCCATCTCGGAGGCGACGAATCTGTCATAGACCGCAACTGGGGTA
The DNA here is from genome assembly GCA_910587425.1 of uncultured Muribaculaceae bacterium. Taxonomy (GTDB): domain Bacteria; phylum Bacteroidota; class Bacteroidia; order Bacteroidales; family Muribaculaceae; genus Paramuribaculum. The sequence continues at coordinate 88,279 of CAJUKU010000007.1, read as the reverse complement.
AATGCTCCGCCGACAGTGCGCTTATGGCGCAACACGGTTACAAGGAGGCTGCCCAACTCATGAACGTATTTTTCAGCCGCGTGCTCGACAGCGTGCGCAGCCACGGAAAGGAGGCGATACTCTGGTGCGAGCTCGACAACATCTATCCTCCGGCTAACGAGTATCTGTTCAATTACCCCTCAGATATCACTCTCGTGACATGGCGCTATGGTCTTACCCCCAAATGCATCGAACTCACACACAAACATGGCAACACGCTGTTGATGGCACCCGGTGAGTATGCCTATCTCGATTATCCGCAACTCAAGGGCGACCTGCCGGAATGGAACAACTGGGGTATGCCTGTCACAACCCTGCGACGCACATACGAATTTGATCCCGGATATGGACTGGCACCCGACGAACAGAGCCATATAGGAGGAGTGATGGCGACACTGTGGGGTGAGGCAATCTCTGATATAAACCGTGCGAGCTACATGACATATCCGCGTGCTCTCGCCATTGCTGAGGCGGGATGGACACCGATGGAACGCAGAGATTGGAATTCATTCCGCGAGCGGATGTGGCTTAATCTTGCCGACATGATGAAAGCAGGCGTACCGCTGCGTGCACCATTCGAAGCGTCGGAGGTGTTTGATGACAACAGCTCTAAACCGACAGCCCGATGAGTGCGCTACGTCCGGTCATGCTCGCCGGAACCGGCAGTGATGTAGGCAAAAGCATTCTTGCTACCGGACTATGCAGGATATTCAAGCAGGACGGCTACACCCCGGCTCCGTTCAAGGCGCAGAATATGGCGCTCAATTCATACGTAACGCCTGACGGACTGGAAATAGGTCGTGCACAGGCGGTTCAGGCTGAGGCTGCCGGAATAGAGTGCCACACCGACATGAACCCTCTGCTTATGAAACCGTCGGGCGAACGGACGTCGCAAGTGGTGTTGAACGGCAGACCTATCGGAAACCGTGACGCCTACGATTATTTCCGCCGCGACGGGCGCGAGATGCTCCGCGACGAGGTGCACGCTGCTTTCGACAGATTGTCGTCGAAGTACAACCCTATTGTAATGGAGGGTGCGGGAAGTATCTCCGAACTGAATCTGCGTGATACGGATCTTGTGAACATGTCAATGGCACGCTACGCCGGTGCAGCCGTATTATTGGTCGCCGACATTGACCGTGGCGGCGTATTTGCATCGGCATTCGGTTCGGTAATGCTCCAATCACCTGAGGACAGAAAGCGGATCAGGGGGATTATAATAAACAAATTCCGTGGTGATCTGCGGCTATTTGAAGATGGCCGCAGGATTATGGAGGAGATATGCTCGGTACCGGTCATAGGAGTTGTCCCCTACATGGATGATATCCACATCGAGGAGGAGGACAGTGTGGCACTGACAGGGAAACAGCATTCGCACAGAGACGCATCGGTCAACATTGCTGTGGTGCAACATCCACATATTTCAAATTATACGGATTTCGACGCTCTTGAACGTCATCCAGCCGTAAATCTGTTCTACACATACGATCCTGCACAGCTTAAAACAGCGGATATAATAATCCTGCCGGGGAGCAAGTCGACGATATCCGACCTCACCGCTATGCGCCGATCAGGCATTGATGAAGCCATCGCAAAGGCACACGAGGAGGAGAAAAGCATCATAGGAATATGCGGTGGCTATCAGATGATGGGGCTCAGCATAGATGATCCGGAAGGTGTGGAAGGTGGGATAGGGTCGGCTGACGGTCTGGGGCTGCTACCGGTTCGCACAGTACTTTCCGGAAATAAAACGACACAGCGGCGCACATTTTCATTCATCAACGGCAAACCATGCACAGGATATGAGATACACATGGGCGTCACTGAGATCTGCGCCGAGAAATCGCCTGTCGGTATAGACAGTGATGGCAACGAGGACGGCTACATACTTTCCGACCGATGCTTCGGGACATATATGCACGGATTGTTTGACAACGCCAACGTAGTTGACTATATATTGGCTCCATACACCACCGTCACCGACAGTGATTTCGATTACTCTGCCTACCGCGACAAGCAGTACGACCTGCTCGCGGCACGGCTCCGAGAATATCTCGACCTGGATCTCATATACAAAATAATGAAGAGCGATGTTTGACGGACATGGTGATGATGCCTACCGTTACGGCGGAATGGTAAAGCATAATTTCAGTTCCAACATATTCCAAGGATTTGACCATTCGGAGTTATGCTCACATTTAGGAAAGTGTGCGGCTGCCATTTCCAACTATCCCTCACCGGAACCGACAGAAACGGAAGCAATAATAGCACACAGACATGATGTTGCTGACGATGCCGTGATGCTCACCGCGGGGGCTACCGATGCTATTTATCTGCTTGCTCAGCATACGGCATGCCGACACAGCATTATACTGTCGCCTACATTCAGCGAATATGAGGATGCCTGCAGTGCATTCAACCATTCCATTACTTTCGCCACAAGCATAGATGATCTGCATCATTCGGTCGGAGATACCGTATGGATTTGCAACCCCAACAACCCTACCGGAAAGATATTAGCCGCAGAAGATATTCTGAAAGCTGTCGACACACATAAAGACGCATTATGGATCATCGACGCATCGTATGCGGAATATTCCTCCGCAGATGCAATAACATTCGCCCAGGCAGCAACGCGGCAGAATCTACTGCTAATCAAATCGATGACAAAGACATTTGCTGTGCCGGGACTGAGAATAGGATATATAGTAGGTAATCCTGCGAAACTTGCCGCGCTAAGGAAATTGCGACGTCCATGGGCTGTGGGCGGACTCGAACGTGAGGCTGTCAAATGGCTTTCAGAGCATCAGTATATGTATAGGGTTGATGCAACTGCTCTAAATGGTGAGATAAGACGCATTGCCGCAGCTTTCCGCCGGCTTGGCATAGAGACATTGGACTCCGCCACAAATTTCATGCTATGCAGATTGCCCGGTGAGCGTACTGCGGGTAATCTGAAAGAGTGGCTGGTCAAAAAGCATGGTATACTGATACGCGACGCATCAAATTTCCAGACGCTGTCGCCGCAGCATTTCCGCGTCGCCGCACAGACGCCGGATCAAAATGATTTACTGATAAATTCCCTGGAAGAATGGTTGCGTGGCTGAATTTACCTCTCGCTTCCGGATGGATCGCCGACCGCATCCTGGGTGATCCATCGTGGCTTCCACATCCGGTTGTGGCTATGGGGAAAGGCATTTCATGTGCCGAGCGACACCTCAACAAAGGTAGGTACCGTAAAGCAAAAGGAGCCATAACTGCCATAGGGCTGATCGCGCTGACATACGCATCGGCATGGTTGATCCTGCACCTGCTCAGTGACTATATGTGGGCACTTATTGCCGTTCAGGCAATCCTGATATTCTTCTGCCTTGCGGGCACGACATTGGCTAATGAGGTCAGGATGGTATTCACCGCCACCGACCGTTCGCTTGATGACGGACGCCGTCAGGTAGGGAGGATCGTGGGACGTGACACCGCGCGACTCAGCGCACAGGAAGTGCGTACGGCTGCGCTCGAGACACTTGCCGAGAATCTCAGCGACGGCGTCGTTGCCCCACTTTTCTGGTATGCGATAGTCGGGGTGCCGGGTATGCTCGCTTATAAGATGATCAACACCCTCGATTCCATGATCGGTTACCGCAATGAGCGATACGCCGATTTCGGATGTTGGAGTGCAAGGATCGACGATATCGCGAATTGGATTCCCGCACGTATTACTGCCGCACTCATGGCACTGCTTTCGGGCACACCTCGGGCGGCGTGGCTGAGTATACACCGCTACGGGAAATGCCATGCGAGCCCGAACTCCGGTTATCCGGAGGCTGCACTCGCCGGAGCACTTGACTGCCGTTTCGGAGGCACCCATGACTATTTCGGGTCGCCGGTCTACAAACCATATATAGGATCAAATCCACGCGAGATCACCACTACGGATTGCATCAAGGCTATAGCAATAAACCGCCGCGTGGAGATCGCCTCCGTCCTCCTCGTCGCCCTTACGCGCCTGATCTGATGAACGATGAAGATTCGGGTTGCATGCGAAGATTATAATTTGTAATTTAGCGGCGCATAGCGTCATCATTATTGGCGCGTAGTTTCATCACATAATACTTAAATTAAATGACTGTAATGCCAGAATTTATCAAGGAGCCGAAATACACAATGCGTTGGCTCGGATTGCAGACACTTTTTGTGCTCGGCATATCGTTTGTGCTTGCTCTTGTAGCCAATGGAATAGATGATTATGCTTTCGGACGCAACACTTCAGGGCTTCTGCTCGAAAGCGATTATAAAGACGTTGCCCAGACTACGACATATTGTTTCGCGCTTGAAATGGTGACGCTTGTGGCTATCATGCTCGTGGAAGTGGCATTCAGAAAGGGTGTTAATTATCTGCAATATGGTCTGATCGGATGCGCTCTGTGTCTCTTCAATCTCCTGCTCCTCGCCATGACAGAGTTCATTTCATTCTTTCTCGCATATACCATTGTATCGGTAATGACGATCGGACTGATCGCTCTTTTCATAAAGGGCATAACACATAGGATGAATGCCGTATGGCTCACCATCGGTGTGCTCGTGTGCGAATATGGTCTTGTGGCTCTTCTGATACATCTCGGCACGATGGCTCTGCTCGTGGGCAGTCTGTCTTTGTTCGCATTGATCGCCGTAGCGATGTACTTCACCCTGAGACTGAAACTCGAAAACGGAGAACTCGTACTGAAATAAAACCACCGGTCATGCAACAGCCCGTCACTCCCCCGCCATTCTACGGTTTCCAGAAGCCTGTAGAGAAAAAGCCATCCGTCAACTACGGGACAAAGGTAGTCATACTCGGACTGCAGGCGCTCGTGCTTATGATCGCCGCGCTTATGGTCTGGGCAATGACCTATTCGCGCCAATCGAGCAACAGGGAGGTGGCGGAAAGTATCGCGTCACAATGGGGAGAACGAGTATACATCAATGGTCCGCAAGCCATTATCGGCGTTGACTCTGCATCGCAGACTATCGCTCCGCAAAGATTTGACTGCACTGCCTCGGTAGAGTCGCAATCGCTCCACCGAGGAATATATGAGGCGGAGGTTTTCAACGCCAACATCAAGATGAGCGGCAGTTTCTCGCGCAGTTCGCTGACCGGATCCGACGACAGCGTAAAGATCAGCATTCAGCTACCGGCAAAACAGATCTACCGTATGGGATCACTCCACATAGGCAGGGATGAAGTGCTATGGTCAAAGTCACGCGATAGCATATATGCAGTAGTATCACTGAAAGATCTGCCGGAAACTGTTCTATTCTCTACTGATTTCGACATCCATGGCTCGGAGGCACTGTTCATAAATCCTTTAACAGAGGAATCGAGCATAACCATCGAGGGTGATGCATCAAATCCATCATTCAGCGGAAGCGTGTTGCCTGACGACAGATCGGTCAACAACAACCGCTTCAGTGCCACATGGGGAGGGCGTTTCAGTGCCACAGTGGAGAATACTGACCCATCAGCGTACGATTGTGAATATATCACAGACTACTCTGTCAAAAACGGACGGGAAGGGTATGTAGGCTCACGCTTTCTTATTGGCGTGGACAGATATCAAAAGGTCACACGAGCCATAAAATACGCATTCATAATCATAATCCTGACGTATATCAGCGTGTTGCTGATCGAGATTTTGCTACGGCGACCGATTCCATTGATCAATTATTTTCTCGTGGGGGCGGCACTGGTATTGTTCTACTCGCTGTTGCTGTCGTTTGTCGAACATATAGCATTCGGCTACGCATATACTCTCGCGGCATTCATGACTATAGCACTGATTGCCGCATATATGTGGAAAATGCTTGATTCAAGAAAAGTAGGATTCACGATCGGTGCGCTACTTACGGTGATCTACACGTCATGCTACGTTCTGCTGTGCGTGTCGAGCTATGCCCTACTGCTCGGCAGCCTGCTCATGTTCGCGGCACTTGCGGGAATGATGTACGCATCCCTCCGTATCAACAAGCCTCATTGACAGGAAAAAAGTACTTATCACTCAACTCCCCGTACCGAAGCGTGATGTATCGATAGCCTGATCATCTTTAGGCTTGAATCCATTGAAGCGGTACACAAATGTGATATTCAGGCTACGGTTCATGCCTCTTGTCTTCATACGGTAATCCTGACCGGAGTAACGGAGTTTCAGATCGGGATTGAAAGTATTGAAGATATCGTTGGCTTTCAGATCAAGCTCGCAACAGCGTTTACGTCCGAACTGCCACTTTATACCGGCATCTATTTTCCAAAGAGGATCGAAACGTCCCGGTCCCTGGATCTGCCCCGTGACATAAGTTCCGTCGACCGTCAGCGAGAACGGAGAAGCCGGAGTGAAACGTACGGTGTTGCTCAGCCGCGCATAAGCACCCCAACGCCTGTTATTGAAGCTTATATCATGAAAATGGGCTGATTTTTGTTGGGCATTGGAAATATTCACCGTCGCGGCAGATGTCAGTATATACTTGATTGAGAACGGAATATTCACCTGCAAGCCGACGGTTCTCGAGAAATCCATATTCTGTGTCTGGAAGATCAGCTGCAGTGCGTCTGTCGACTGGTATGGCAACTGCACTGAGTAATCATCAGAATAGAGAACGTAAAGAGTAGCAGCATATTTCTGACGGAATATATAGCTGAATTGTCCGGTATAGCTCATATATGGCTGCAGAAGCGGATTACCATATATCGCCGAGTAATCGTTGACATACGACGTGCCACCATGCAGTTCCCAATATGACGGATAAACACGCTGCGATGTGAAATTCAGTTGGAAGATACTTATAGGATTCGTATAATACGTAGCTCCAAGTTGCGGAATCACGTTCCAGTCATGCCTGTAGTTGTTATGGAAATACTCACCCTTAACCGATGCGTTGAATGATAAGCCGCAAGTTAAAGAAGCCTGTGCGCCGATATAAACATCAGCGACATCCTCGCTTAGTGTATTGTCAAAGCCGGGACGTGACGGGAGGTGATATAACTGCCGGCTGTCATCATCCGAATGCATGTAATCCATGCCATAACTGAGTGTCCATTTGCCAAATTCATGCTGCTGGTCGAGATAGGCATGGTAGCGGTTTACGTGCTGCCTGTTCTCAGAGAATATCTTCTCGACATCTCCTTCAAACAGATTTTGACTACGGTTCTCATAGAAATAAGTGTAATCACAACCTGCTGCCAGCCCGAACGGCGACACATACCGAAGGGATATGTTGTGGTAAGATGTGGGCGACACCCCTCTGTAGGAATTCACATATTCTCCGAATGTTCCGGAAGAAAGGCTATGATTTCTTATGTGTGAGGCAATCTGACCATTATAGGAGACCTTCAGTTTTTTGTAAGATACGGCAGCATGTACGGTATTTGACATATTCTCTCCGATCTGCCGCATGTCGTCCTTAATCAGATGCCGCTCTCCGTTGAAAAGATGGTTGGAGAAGGTTTCCTGTCGGCTATATGAATGGTTGCGCGAGAGCGACCAGTTGACGTCGAATGTCCAGTCGCTTACAGCATAAGTGGCATTCACACCTCCCGAATATGTGGCATAGTGTGCCTGATTGTAGCCGAGGGTAGCTTGACCCATAAGCCCGTCAAGCGGACGTGGAGTTTTCAAGACAATGTTGATCACCGCGCCGTTGACGTGGTATTTTGCCGGAGCGGAATACATAATCTCGACGTTTTTCAATCGGTCAACAGAAGTGGAATACAGCAATTGATAAAGATTCTGCAACGGCATAGTAGTAGGCTCGCCATTCAGGATTATCGTGACTGACGAGGCGCCGTTAAGCCCTATGGCACCGTTATCGTTGACGACTCCGGGTAAATATCCCAACGCCTCCAATACATTGGTTACAGGCTTGTCCTTTACGATCTCCGGAAGATCGACCACCATTATTCCATCGCGGGCAGTGACCTGCGGGCGTTCTCCCATCACCACTACCTCGTCAAGCTGCCGCGATGTGAGTGTGTCGAGGACCTCGCTCTGCGCCATAAGATAAGCCGGCATTACCGCCGCCAATACAAGAAAAATCGATCGTATCATAATCTGTATGTTTTATTATCCGTGGCAAAATTACGCTGCCGGAATCCGGACTTTGATATGATTTCCCTTACTTAGTCTTAAGCCAAACCTTATTTAGTCTTAAATCTACTCCATAGGGTGATACGGTATCAGAGATTATCGGTACATTTGCGCATGAATAAGTTCAGACTCAACTCCATAATATTCATAACAGTCATTGGTGTCATATTCTGCTGCAATGTCTACTATCTTATGCGTCTGTATGAATCTATAAGAACGGGCGTGGAAAGCGAAGTCATGACAGCAATAGCCAATGCCGATATCGACGACCTGATACTCCGTGCTACCAGGGCTAATGAACTCGCGGCGGCACTTGAAGCCGGTAGTGAAGGAGGAGATACAGCAAAAGTGATAAGAAAGGCTGAGGTCAGCGCCTACAGGGAGGATAATGAGAGTGGACAAATGTCTGTAAGGACTGAGATGGAAGGCTCTGTCACAGAAAAACGACTACCTCTATCGGACAGCATATCGTATGCCAATCAAATGGTTGATGCCATGAGCAAGCAGCTCCATTCAACTATCGACGGTTATATCGGGTTTGACATGACCGTGATGGATAGCGTGCTGTACAGGCAACTTACCCGACGGCTGATATATCCTGAATTTGTCGCCGTAGAGGTCGTGGACAGTAATGACTATGTAGTATGCGCGAATCCGAAAATCAGTGGGTCACAACGTGGATTTGACGTATTCAAGGTCAACATAAATCCCTACGAGAAAACCTATTACAAGGTTTATATAACTCCATTGACCAGTCATATACTTTCACAAATGAAAGGTGTAATAATCACCATCTTTCTTCTGATTGTCACCTTCGCGCTCGCGTTCAGGTATCTGTTTCACACGGTATCAAAGCTCCGCACCATCGAAGAGATGAAAGATGATTTTGTCAGCAACATGACCCACGAGCTGAAAACGCCTATCTCCATAGCTTATTCGGCTAACGACGCACTGCTCAACTACGATACCTCCGATGATCCTGAAAAGAGATCGGCTTATCTGAAAATAGCGTTGAAGCAACTCAGACATCTTGGAGAACTTGTTGAGAATATACTTGCCATGAGCATGGAGCGGCGCAAGACCATGACTCTGAAACCCGAGAGTATATACCTGCCGGAACTGATTGAGGATATTGCCGGATCGCAGCGCATGAGAGGCGACAAGGATATCACAATAATCACCCACACGGAGGATGCCGGCACTGTTGTAGCCGACAAATCACACCTTTCAAATGTGCTGAACAATCTTGTCGACAATGCTATAAAGTATTCCGGTGACTCAGTCAGCATAACAATCGGTGCAGATTCTAAAGGCATTACCGTGTCCGACAACGGAATCGGAATCCCGTCGAAAAGTCTGCCGTTCATATTCGATAAATTCTACCGCGTGCCGCATGGTAACCGCCAAGATGTGCGCGGCTACGGAATAGGTCTGTATTACGTCAGGCATATACTTGAAAAAATGGGGTGGAACATTTCAGTCAAGAGCCAGGAGGGACACGGCTCCACATTCACAATTAATTTTGACCACAATGGGAATCAAGATACTTTTAGTCGAGGATGAACGGGATCTGTCGATGATTGTCTGTGATACCCTTCGCCAACAGGGGTATGAGGTGTCGGTGGCATTTGACGGCATTGAAGGACTTGCCAAATACAAGGCTGATGGTGCCGACCTGATTGTCGCAGACGTGATGATGCCCCGGCTCGACGGATTCGCCATGGCTAAGGAGATCCGACGGGCATCATCTGATACTCCTATTATATTCCTTACCGCAAAAAGCACCATTGACGATATGGAGGAGGGATTCGATGCCGGTGCCGACGACTACCTGAAGAAACCATTTGAATTGCGTGAACTCCTCATAAGGATCAAAGCATTATTGCGGCACAAAATCATAAACAGATCAGAGAATTGCGTATACACCATAGGCAGATATAATTATGACACCGCCAATCAGATACTGATACTGAATGGCAAAGAAACAGCTATCTCCAACATCGAGAGCCGTATACTGAGGAAACTTGCCGCCAACATGGGCAAGACTGTAGATGCCTCGGAACTTATGATCGCCGTCTGGGGGCATGATGAGGTCAGCAACCGGAACTCACTGCACGGTTACATCCATAAACTCCGCCGCGCGTTGCGTCACGACCCGAACATAAGTATCATAAATCAGCGTGGCTTCGGATATATGCTGAGCGTCAGATAGGATCAATCATTAAATCATCACGGAAAAATGCTTAGGCTTCTTATCGTATCGATAGTGTTGGCAACCACCGTCATAAATGCCGGAGGAAAGAGTCGATATGCAGTAATCGCCGATTCGCTGACCCACGCTCCCCTGCCGGGTGCCTCAATATTCAACAGCAACGGCACATTCATAGGCATAAGCCGCCAAAACGGAGTCGTGGATTGCGCATCAGCCGCCGACTATCCGCTGACAATAAGATATATCGGGTATCACGAACGCTCTGTCACGACATCAAGCAACGATACAATATTCCTCCATGAGAATACATCCGAACTGCCGGAAATCATTGTCGAGGCTAAACAGAAAAAGATGCTTCACATACTGGCTTATGAAAGGGAATACTCCACATTGTCGAGCTATACGGACACCGTGACAATGTTCCGCGAGAAAATGGTTGATTTCATGATTCCGGAAGATAAGAAGACAAACTTCAAAGGGTGGCGTTATCCGAGGGTGCTAAATTCCCGTTCGTATTATCAGTTTACAAACAGCGACGGACTCGACAGTGTGAGCGACCGGTGCGACAATCATTTCACATGGTCAGACTGGGTTGGCATATTCCCTACGGTGGAAATCCCCCGGAGATTGACCGGCATAGAGAGCGGCACGGACACTGTGAATGGCAGATACAGTCCTGTAGAAATATGGAGCAGAAACGGTGACAGGTTCTCAATCAATATCAATGTGCTTGAGGACACCACGAGCAGAAAATGGGTGCCTAACATCTCCTCATTCTTCGACAATTCAAAGACAGACTTCGAGCGATTCCAGCTACACATAAACTATAATAATGTGATTGGAAAAGATCTGCTGCCTGTTGATCTGACCGGATATTCATTCAATATCGAATCAAGAGGCAGAGGGCGCGGCATGTTCCGCTTCAACCGCCATGACCAACCGTTTTTTGTAACCACCTACACAGAAGTGTATATTCTCGACCAGGAATACATACCTGTCAAGGAAGCGAAGAAGTGGGCGAAACGCAAATTCGCATCTGATGAGATTGAAATTTTCGAGCCGATGGAAGCACCTGATCTACAGCCACCGATTTTAGCCTTGATCGACAGGGTGAACGGCATTGATACAGACCGGATCAGGCTTTCATTCCAACCGGATCACCGATTCATAAGCCGCAATGTGTCAAAACACAACTTCAACAATATAGGCTACCGCGCGCTGTCGATACTTAAACAGCTGACCGGAATCTCGTCCTACAAATCACGCAAAAACCTCAACCGGAATTGGAACGATTTCCGAATAAGGCAGATGCGGCGCAACAACCGTAAGGACAAGGAGTGAAAAAGTTTCATTCCCAAGCATTTTTCCCGCTTTTCAAACTTCTGATTAAAAAAAGAAACAATATCAGTAAACCATGGCTACAAACACAACACTATTACCGCTCATCGGCGCCGTCTATGGCTGTCTTTTAGGCGCATACATAAAAAGCGACAAAAAGAGTGCGGCTAAAAGAGTGATACTATGGATCGCAGGCATCTTGATCGCACTGTTGTGTGTCGCGGTGCTCGTCAAGGCTTTTAACGATTAGAATCCCTGGCTTTTAAAAGAAAGAATGTCAAACTCCGGAATCACAAGGTTACTTACTGCATTGTTCACGGTAATGCTACTGTTGATGGCGTACGCTCAAACTGAATCGAAGGATTCTGTATATTATCGTGAGTCGACACCTGACAGCGTGCGCTCGGAGGTCTCTGCATATGCGGAGCATAGTACGGACTTGAAACACCTGAGTCTGTTCTATCCGGAGCCGGTTCTTTTCCCACCGCACCGACCTGCGTCCATAAGCGATTTGAACCTACCTCATCTGCGATTTATTCCCAACGAGGCAAACTTGCTGAAATGGACCGATGGTGAAATCTCAGCCATCGGGTATATGCGTGTCTATCCCGGACTCATGCAGATAGACAGCGGCACGGTCGGCATCTGCCAATCTTTCGGAAACTTAACTCTAAGCGCAGGAGCGGAAGCGAATAAATATGGGTTTTTCAATGGGTTGATCACAAAATACGGGCTGACCGGAAACGTAGCATACCGGTTCTCACCACGGTTATCATTCACAGCTTTCGGTACGTACTATTTCGGGAACCCACGCATGTTTTTGCCGCCATCCATAGCCGGATATTATGGTCGCACCTCATTCGGCGGTTATCTCGACTATCAGATCAATGACTACTGGGGCGTGGAGGCGGGAGCCAGAACCGTAAGACAGCTCGACACCAACAGATTTGAATCAGAACCTATCGTGACTCCATATTATAAGATCAACAAGAAAGTAAAGATAGAGCTGCCGATAGCGGAGATTCTGTATCACATTCTCAAAAAATAGGCATCCTACTCCTGTTTGTCTCCATGTGCGGTCATCATTCTATCGCGATTCTCTTTATTATTCTCGCGGGATTACCCGCCACTACAGTATACGGCTCGACATCTTTGGTGACAACACTCCCGGCACCGACGACAGAGTTGTCGCCGATAGTGACTCCTGGAAGAATCGTTACGCTACCGCCAATCCATACATTGCTGCCAATGGTCACAGGTTCAGCCCATTCAACACCCGTGTTGCGCGGTTGAGGCTCTATGGGATGACATGCAGTATAGATGCTCACGTTCGGATCGATGAAAACATTGTCGCCGATTGTCACCATCGCCTCGTCGAGAATCGTGAGGTTGAAATTGGCGAAGAAATTATTACCGATTGAGATGTTGCATCCATAATCACACCGGAATGGCTGGTTGACATGAGATGTCTCGCCACATCGCGCGACAATCGCACGGAAATGCGACTTCAACACATCGATTTCTTCCGGATCAAGATTGTTGAATTGCCATATTTTCCTGCGCGTGGACATAAGCCGACGCAGAAACTCCGGATGAACCGCATCATAAATTTCTCCTCCAAGCATTTTCGCCCATTCATTCTCAAACTCTTTCATACGAATCAGTAGATATGTACCGTTATAAAACTGCAACCGCAAAGATAACGCTTATCGCCGATTAATGCTAACTTTGCATAAAAATGGAATTGCTAAGGATAGAGGAAATAAAGGGCGATAAGAGACGCTATATGCCACTCCTGCTTATCGGTGACGAATCGGAGGTCATGATAGAACGGTATCTTGAGCGCGGTCGTCTGTTCGTCGGAATGATCGGAGATGCTACGGTCGCTGTTACTGTTGTCACAGAAGAGGCTGATGGATGGATCGAGGTCAAGAATCTCGCTGTTGACTCAGCTTTCAGGCGCCGCGGTATAGGGCGCACTATGCTGACGCATGCCGAATCACAGTATCCGGGACATGATATCCGTTTAGGCACCGGTGAGACCCCCTCGACGCTGCGCTTCTATAAATCATGCGGCTACAAGGTATCTCATATAATACCTAACTTTTTTACAGACAATTACGACCATCCTATCATTGAGGAGGGAGTGACGCTGCGCGACATGATATACCTGTCGAAACGGATATAGACTTCCGTAACGAGCTGTGAGGTGACTAATGCGAACCTTTGACAATATGGTAGAATGCGGAGATCTGCCACGGTTGCATCCGGTCGCCGGCATACTCCCGCAACTGCGTGATGCTTAAATCAGGATGCTTCTGCAGCAGTCGGTCGAGAAATCCCTGGAGTTCTTCACCGAAGAGTTGTTGCGGAGTGAGTTCGCCGGTATTGACGAACTGCGCGAGATGTCCGGCGATAGTGCTCGACGACAATTGCCGCTCTTTCGCGATCCGCTCAACCGTCATACCGCTGCGGAAGAGCTTCAGTGATTCGCGTGCGGAGTAGCCTTTCGGTGTCTTAGCCTTCGCTTCTTTCTTTCCTTCAGCCTTTTCGGCTATAGGACGCGACATAACGCCTTTGCGCTTTTTGGATGCTTTCGTCGTCGCATCGTCGCTCACTGTGATTCCGTCAAATTCGAGTGCGGCGCGTGTCTTGGCATTGAGCATCTCTCCCGGCGTGAAATCTATGCCGGAGAGGTGATCGAGTACTTTAAGCTTGACAACAGCATCAAACATGAACGCTTCGGCTGAATTGAGCAACCGCGTACGGTATGCTTTGTTATCTACTGCATTTAATGGGGTGTCGCGTGCAAGATCTGTCAGCTTCTTGAGTCGTTCGGCAAAATACCGGCATCCGTTTTTTATCTTTAGCGTGAGAGCTTCGTTTGATTCTGCGGTATCGGCACGTAAAGCACTGTTGGCATACAGTGTGATAAAACGGTTGCCGACAGCCTCGATTTCGTCGGCAAGCGCTTTTTCCGCCTCCGAAAACTCTGCATAAAGGTGCGGATATATTGGCGCTACGTAATCTTGCACGACACGTGAAAACTCAAGGAAACGCATTCGTGTGCCACTGAAATCAAACAGGTCGGCAAGTGCCGAGCGGTAGTATTCGTCGCGCAAAGTATCGACGGTATTTGCATCAGGCGTACGGTTGCGCTCATCATTTATGAACTCATCCACATCCTTGTCGATTATCACAGCGGATGCCGGGAGGGGCGAGTCGAGCAGCATGCCTTCCAATGTGCGGCAACGGCTCAACGCCACGTAAAGCTGACCGGGCGCGAATGCGCGCGAAGCGTCTATGATTGCGCGGTCAAACGTCAGTCCCTGACTCTTATGGATCGTTATAGCCCATGCCTGACGGAGAGGTATCTGGGAGAATGTTCCGTCTATGACCTGCTGAATCTCCTTTGTCGTCTCGTTCAGCTCATATCTTGCATTCTCCCATTCCATCGGTACTGCGACGATATCAGCTCCTCCGTCATCCGGACGTACGGTGACAGAATTACCTCCGAGGGCGATGACCGTTCCCAGAAGTCCGTTGAAGAATGCACGCTCGGTGCTGTTGTCATTACGCGTGAACATGACACGCGCACCCGGCTTGAGAGTGAGAAACTCATCAGCCGGATAAGCCGATTCGGGGAATTTGCCTTTGATCTCCGCACGATACGTAACCGGTGAGGTTTGCAAAGCACTCATACGGCTCTGATTTATGCGGTCGGCGATAGCATTATGGGTAGTCAGACGTATGGCATTCTCCCACTCCGGACCGGCGTCAGTTCCGGTGCACCGGGAATTGAGTGCCTGGAGAGTCGAATAATCGGCGCGACCATCGCGCACCGCATTCAGCAATGATATGAAACGAGTATCACTCTGACGGTATATCGTCAGCAGTTCCACGGTAAGGAATCCGGCGCTTTTCAGCGCTGTACTTTCAAAAAAATATGGCGATTTGTAATATGGTCTGACAAACTCCTCATCGCGGTGCGTGACTACCGGAGCGAGTTGCCGCAGATCGCCTATCAACAGTAACTGTACTCCCCCGAAAGGTCGGGACGGGTTACGATACCGCCGCAACACACTGTCGACTGCATCAAGCATATCGGGGCGCACCATGCTCACCTCATCGATAACCAGAAGGTCGAGGCTCCCTATAAGGCGGCGCTTCTGTTTTGAAAACCTGTATTCACGCTTTTCATCGCCAACGAAACCACGTCCGGGAACAAATGGCGCCAACGGTAGCTGAAAAAACGAGTGGATGGTCATCCCTTTGGCATTTATCGCCGCAACACCCGTCGGTGCGAGCACAACCATGCGCTTTCTTGAAGTCTGTTGCAGATTTCTCAGAAATGTTGTCTTACCGGTACCTGCTTTGCCTGTAAGAAACAGATTGGCACACGTCTGCTCAACGATACACCGCGCAAGATTCAGTTCACGGTTTATCTGTGCGGCTTCATCAGGTTCGGCTGCTATCTGATAGTCAATTTCAGGGAAGTCGTAGGATTTCATCGCGTTGATTTGATTGAATAGCAAAGATAGCGAATCCTACCGACAATTCAGCATCACTCCCCCACTTTTTGCACCCGAACCCGGGATGCTATTGCTTTTAACAGTTACGCACAACAAGTCTACAGAATGATTCGGTGAAACATAGGTGAAACATCTTGGTAAAAGCAGGTGTGTTTGCGGCGCATTTGATCATGATTCTGCTAATAATAAAAAGCCTAACAAATACAAAAATCGCTCAGGATAAGCGCTGTATCGCACTCGTTCTAAGCGATTTGCTTCAAGAGCGGAAAACGGGGCTCGAACCCGCGACCCTCAGCTTGGGAAGCTGAAACAGTGCCTATGTAATACGCTTATTACATGGAGAGTTACGCAATTTATATGATTTATGGTGAAACAATGGTGAAACATGCTGAAACG
This sequence comes from uncultured Muribaculaceae bacterium, assembly GCA_910587425.1. Lineage (GTDB taxonomy): Bacteria > Bacteroidota > Bacteroidia > Bacteroidales > Muribaculaceae > Paramuribaculum. The sequence continues at coordinate 71,642 of CAJUKU010000007.1, read as the reverse complement.
GAAGTCGCGACCCCCTATCGGGAGTATTCAAGGCGAGCAGTCGATTTCGGCGGCAGATATTTGCAGGTATCGAAAATAATACCTACATTTGCAGGTGTAAAAACAACAGCAATGCCCGAAGTATTCAATTTATACGGTTACAGCTTTTTCTTCTACAGCAAGGAACATGAGCCTGTGCATGTACATGTAGAGGGTTCTGACGGATATGCCACCTTTGATTGGGATGAGGAAGCGGGAACATTCGTGGAGCGTGAACGTTACAACATAAAAGCCGGAGATCTACGCAAAATCCGGAAAGCCATAGCAGACCGCAGCCAGGATATTTTTGACAAATGGAATGAACACTTTAACCAGTGAAGCGATATGAAGATTACACGTATATGGTTTGATGCCGACTACATCTACGGAGAAACCGAGAGCGGGAAGAAATACCGCCAGTCGTTGCTTTGGTACCCCGGTCTTAAGAATGCCACCGAGAGGGAGCGCATGGACTACAGATTCGGTTTTCGCGGTATCCACTGGCGTAAGCTCGATGTGGATGTGAGCTTCGACAGCTTCACTCATGAGGATGCGGAGCCAAGTGCGCTGCAGCGGTTCTTCCTCACGCACCGGGAGATCAAGGTCTCGGAGTTCGCAAAGATGATAGGCATTGACGCCACGCTGCTCCGGAATTACATAAATGGCTTCAAGAAGCCCTCGAAAGAGAGGGAGCGGGTCATATTGGATGGCATACATGCTCTTGCGGACGATTACGCCGCTGCGGCATTCTGATTATAATAAGGGAATCCAGGCACCTTTGCGGTGCCGGAACGCTCCATAGCACCGAAAGGCTACGTATCGTGCGTAGTTCATCCTGTAGGGCTATGGAGCGTTTTGTTGTCTATGGCGCGGGTCAGACGATCCCGAAAGCCTGGAGAAGCGACAGCGCAAGCGCGGCTGCGGCTATGATGATCGCGGCTATGGAGATGCGTGTGTTTCTCACAGTGGCGCGCGCACTGTTGATCTGCCAGCGGTCGATCTCGTCGAAACGCCGCACCACCCACATTCTCGATGAGTAGAGCGAACGCACTGCGGCGGTGTCGCCGTCGATGCAGAGTCCGTCCTTGGTACGCAGTAGCACCCGGGCGGCTACAAGCTCGCTGATGATGCGCTCGCGGTGGGGTGATGAGGGGATGTCGTCGCAGCGGTCGACAGCGTCGAGGGCGGCGAGCATAGCGTCACAATAGTCTTCGGTGATATCCATTCTTTCCATACATTTCGCTATATTTGCGTCGATAAACTTTTTTCTTAAACCTTACTTAAACGTTTATTTTACCTTCGGAAGGTAAAAGTAAGCACTTCCCTATATTATGATACACGACATTGATGAATATCTACGCCGGCGCGCTGACAGAATCGAGGAAGCATTCAGGAAAGAGGCGCGACAGCAGCGGCGTGCGCTGTGGGTGTCACTTGCAGCCATAGTGATCGGCTTAGCCGCCATCGCGCTGAACATTGCGGTGCGTTGCGGGGCTTTCGGGTGATCCTGCGGGGTCACATGGTGGTGTAGATGCGGGCGGTGGCGAGCACGCGGAATATGCGGTAGATCGACTCGCGGGGGATGTGCATCGGGGGATAGTCGGGGTTGATGGATTTAGCCCACACATAGTCGGCATCTTCTTCATCGGGATAGATGCGCTTGATGAAGGCGCCGTTCTCGGTGTCGAGAATCACGGTATGCCCCCACGGAATGAATGAGGAGTCGTTGATGCGGCGTATGTAAGCTACGGATCCGTCGGGGTAGTCGGGTTCCATGGAGTCGCCGGTGATCGGTATAGCCATTTCAGCACCCGGTACGGGTGTCACTATCCTGTCGCATTGCTCGAGCGCGACGGAATCGGGCGCGAACCCCTCGATGCTTCCTGCGAACGCCGACGCGGGCAGCAGCGGCACCATGTTCACGCGCCGCACGCCTGTGTTGGCTTCCTTGGCTTCCTTATCGACATCATCCACTGGAGTATCTTTTTTCAGCATCTCACCCTCGCCGGTGAGAAGCCACGCTTTGCTCACCGCTGGAAATACAGATATTATCTGATTGGAAAGTGCGGTGGATATCGATTGTGCTTTCCCTTTTTGCACGTCATAAATGCGTTGAGGACGCTTATCTCCTATTCTTTCAGAAAATTGCTTTGCGTTTAGGTTGTAATACTCAAGCAATTGATTAATTCTATCTGATGCTGTCATGCGAGGATGGTGTTAATGATTACTAAAATACAGATATTTTCTTGATTGTTTATTGATGATACAGATTTTGTCTGTATCTTTGCAGTGTCAAATCTATTTGACGCAAAGTTAAACAAAAAGACTGTCAAAAGCAATATACACCCCAAAGCATAGAAAACTATGACACTACGCAAGATTTTACCCACCGAAAGCCTCCAGGCGGTGCTGAAATTTATGGAGGTTGAGGATATCGTCGAGGTGCCCCACAGCATGTACCCGCACCGTTCGACCGCGGTTATGGCGAGCGCAGCCGCGGGCAAGACTTTCCGGATCGTGCAGGTGAACGACTCGACATTAGTAATACGTCTAAACTGATCTGCGCCATGAACCTCTCTAACGTATGCCCGGATATTCCCGACAACTGGAGGGGCGGTGTGGCTGCCACGTGCAGGGTGCTCGGCGGCGCCAAGCCTATCTCCGACGAAACGCTCCGCAAATATGCCCGCCTCGGTCGACGCCTCGGAGGCATAGACTGGAAGGTCTCGAAAAGCGGACGCATGATGTTCTACGGCGCTGAGATCAAACGTTTCTGGCGCACATTCTGATCAACCCCAATAAAACCCCAACCACATGAACCGACTGAACGAGACACAGAACATGGCACTTGCCATCTACATCAGCCTTATGGTATCGGGCATGATATGCCTCCTTGCCGACGGCACCACCCCAATGCGCATCGCGGCAGGACTGGCGATAATCGCCGTGACCCACACCGTCTACTGCCTGACCGGATGGCTACCGGCTATCCACCGCAGACTCACCAACAAAAAGCTCACGGCGCGATGAGGCGGGTGCTCGAGGGGCTTGTCACCTCCGGCGATGTTCCCGCCGACGTGAAGATCGCCGCGCTGATGGCGGAGGTTGAGACACTGGAGATCTGCCGCGACACGCTGCGCGACACCAACATGACGCTGCTGCGGATGCTGGAGCAGTTTGCCGACATGGCGCACACTGCGAGCCAGGCATTGCGCGAGGGCGCGACCCGGCGGGGGGTATAAGCCCGGCGGCGCTGTGCGGCTGGTCCCGCCTGTGCCCACCGATAACAGACAGAGAGGACATTGACATCGTGGAAATGACGCTGAGGCAGTAGGCTGCACAGCGTGAGGCATACACCGCCTGCCGAGAGCAGCAAAGGCGGTTGAGGTTATGACGCGCCGTCCGAGAGCAGGAAAAGGCGCAGAGTGATGAACCCCGAAACGGATGAACGTGCAGCCGCCGTGGTGCGGACACGCCGTGACACACAAAGAAGCAATCGTGCGAGAGAATGCACTTTTCTTCATACACCCGCGGGGTATGACCCCGCAGCCCGCATAGCTCAATTGGTAGAGCAGCCGACGCTGGAACTTAGGAAACAACAACGGCAGATACCGGTTCGACTCCGGTTGCGGGCGCATAAGTTATAAATATCAAGACATACAGACCATGGATTTTGCATACTGCACGGAATGCAAGGAGCTGAGCTACGCCATAACGGACAGCAACGGTGTGTTTGACCGCAATAAGGCGGCGTCGAACCACTGGGCGCACAAGAACATCGTGTTCACCCGTCCGCCACGGGAATATATCTCGCCGGTGATGAACATCCTTGTCAAGCTCGGCGCGCAGTTGCCGATAAGCAACATGGAGATGCAGTTTTTCAAACTTGCCCTCGAGCTCGCCGAGGATGAGGATGTAGCCAAGTGGCACCGCAATCTGTTGCAGGAGTCGCAAGTGTCCAAGCGTTCACGATAACCCAAAAACAACACTCATGAAACAGAAGATAAAGAGAATCATCAGCGCGCTGCTGCATATATGTGACAGACGGCTCCGCGTCGAACGGCGCGGAGGATTCTACACACTGGAGCTACCGGTCAGCCCACCGGTTGAGTTATCAAGATTTCAGAAGGAAGCAGACAAGAGGAACGACAAAACCGCCGGATATCACAAAACCATTCCTGACAGTCAAAGTGTGTAAGTAAGCCTATGACGTCCGGCGGTTTTACTTTTCAACTTCGACGCTGCGCCAGCAATGGCGCACACAGTATAGGTAATAGATGACCATGTTAAGGTAAGTAAGATTGATTTTTGGATTTAATTCACTTCAAGGCAGACCCGCGCGGTGCGTGAGCATAGCGCGGCACAAGGGCGGTGAGACGGCGCGGGAAATGCCTCCGCGCATCCCTTCATCCAGGGGGTACCACAGGTTGCGGATTCATCCCCGCCCCGCCCGCTCGGTTACTCATGATAATGTGATTTATTTGGATCTATCGGGTCAATCCGTGAGGACACCCTCGGCAAGAGTGCCGTAAAACCGGTAGCAATACCATAGTTAGATTTGTTATTATTCTCCACGCCGCCGGTACGCTGTAGACTCGTAATCCGGCGGCACAGGGGCGGTCAGTGTAGATGGCTGACACACTGCGCGCGGTGCACCGGCGCAGAGAGGCGGGTTCGACTCCCGCACCGCCCACCATTTTCATTTTCATAATGGTAGCAAATTGTGTTAAGTAGTTGGTGACCGCGGATTTTCCAAGAGAGGAACTTCGGTCGCGACGGTCACCGCCCCGCGTCAGTCCGTGAGGATAGGCGCGGTTTTTTACAGACAACATTCTTAACCCCCAAAATATAAAAACAATGGAACTGAGAGGAACAATAATGGCGGTGCTGCCGGAAGCGTGCGGCACCAGTAAGGCAGGAAAGCCGTGGAAGAAGCGTGAGTACGTGATCGAGACCGATGAACGGTGGCCCCACACGCTGCTTGTGGCAGAGTTCGGCGACGCTCCCGCAGACCGTGCGCCGATACAGGTGGGCGACCGTGTGAGCGCGCAGATAGATATCGACAGCCGTGAGGTGAACGGACGGTGGTACACCTCCGTGACAGCCCACGCGCTAAGAGTGAACTTGCTTGGCTGAGGCTGCGCAGATCCGGCGGGAACGGCTCACGGCAGAGATACGGCGCATCATCAGCCGCAAGGTGGCGCACGGGCGCGTGCCTGCGTGCTGCACCCTGCCGGAGCTGATGGAGGCGGCGGAGCGTTCGGAGCTGCGTCCTGACCGGGATGAAGCACTCGCCGCCATGCGCTCGATGCACCGGCGCGACGGCTACCGGTGTGCCATAAACATCAACCGTATTCCGATGGTGCTGCTTCATCAGCCGGACATAAAGGAATGAGACACCATGGACATGCAGCAATACATGATGAAACGCCGCCCTACGCGACACGATGAGGAGCGGCTACAGATGGCGTGCTGCCGTTGGTTCGGGCTCCAGTATCCGCACCTTGCGGGATGCCTGTTTCATGCCGCCAATGGCGGTTGGCGCTCACCTACGGAAGCGGCGCGCCTCAAGGCGATGGGTGTGGTGCCCGGCGTGGCTGACCTGTTGCTGATCTACCGTGGCAGGGTGCACGCCATAGAGCTCAAGACCCCCACCGGCAGGCAGTCGCCGGCTCAGAAGCAATGGCAGCGGGTGTGCGAGACCCAGGGCGTGAGCTACACGGTGGTGCGCGGCATAGAGGAGTTTATTAATCACATAGGCACGATTATCAATGGTGCGGACTGAGGAAAGATCACCATGGAAAGGAAATCATTTATAGTATATCTTGACTTGTTAGACTCACTCGACGAGCTGAGTGACGCGCAAGCCGGCAAGTTATTCAAGACGATCAAGGCGTATCACAGGAGCGTAGCCGAAGGGGCTACGCAGGAATGTGCGGCGAACCTTGAAAGTTTGTTGAAAGACTTCGTGAACCGGCTGGCGTTCGCGCCATTCCGAGCTGCATTCGAGCGTGATGCCGAGAAGTATCAGGATAGATGCCGCCGCATGAAGGAAAACGGCATGAAGGGCGGACGACCGAAAAGCAAAAAAAGCAATTGCTTTTCAGAAAGCCAAAATAAACCAAATGGTTTTTCAGAAAACCAAAAGGTTCAAAAAAAAGCTGATAATGATAATGTAAATGATAATGATATAAAAAAGAAAAATGGAAAAGAAAAGCCCGCGCACACTCTTTTCCCTGAACCGGACTCTAATCCGGAGTATGCCAGGTTTGTCGCGTGGGTGAGGGATAATGCCCCTTACTGCTATGATCCCTCCAACTGGCGTACCGGCATCACCGCCGCTCAGTTCGAGGCGCTGCGCGAGAAGCATGGCTATACGTCGAATCAGATAGCACTGACCGTAGCCGAGATCGACAACCGCAAGGATCTGCGGGGTAAATACACCAACCTGTACCTGACGGTACTGAAATGGCTCGGACGCAATGGCAAGGAATGAACTGACGGCGCTTGGCGTGCCGGTACATGATCCGGACTGTGAACGCACTGTGCTGGGCACGCTGCTGACGACACGGCTGAAGGGGCGGACCATCTGCGCTGTGCGCGAGCATCTGACCGACGGCAGCTTCAACGATCCGAGGCATCAGGAGGTGTTCCGGGCGGTGATGGCGGTCGATTCGCATGGCGAGGATGTGAATTTCATATCCGTGGCTGCCGCGCTCGCCAAAGCCGGTGCGACGGCGGGGCGCACGGATCTGTTCGCTCTGATGGAAGCTGCCCAGGTTGGCGATATTCTGGATTACGTGCTCCGGCTCAAAGAGCTTGCTATACGGCGTCAGATGTGGGAACTCGGCACGTATCTGCTGAATGCGGGCACGACAGAGACCGACGACATTGCCGATGTGCAGGAGGAGGCGGTGGCGCGCCTGAACGGCATGTTTGCATCAGCTACAGCCGATGTGCACACCCTCGATGAGGCTAACGCCGAGCTGCACCGGCAGATGGAGCTTAACCGTCAGCCTGAGCGCGAGATGCTCGGCACGCCCACGGGCTTCTCAGAGATGGACCGCCGCGGCGGACTCTCGCCTACGGATCTTGTGGTGGTGGCGGGAGAAACGTCGATGGGTAAGACGGCATTTGCCACGGCTCTCGCCATGTCGGCGATCCGAGCCGGTCATCCGGTGGCGTTCTACTCGATGGAGATGAGCAACGTCCAGCTGGCGGCACGCATAGCCGCCATGCAGTCGGGTGTGAACTCCCGCGCCATACTCCAGGAGCGGCTGCCTGACGACAAGCTCGAGGCGGTTGAGCGCGGCATGTCGTCGCTTCCGTCGCACCTGTGCTACTTCGATGACGACGCCACGAGCAGCATTGACCGCATACTGGCGAGCATCCGTACGATGGTGCTGCGCCATGGCATACGCGGCGCGGTGGTGGACTATCTGCAAATCCTTAACGTCAACATGCGCTCCACCAACAAGGAGCAGGCTATGGGCGATGTGGCGCGCCGTCTCAAGAATCTTGCCAAGGAGCTCGGAATATGGATTGTGGCACTCTCGCAGCTCAATCGCAGCCAGGATCGCGCGGTGCCTACGCTCGACCGTCTGCGTGACTCCGGACAGATTGGCGAGGCTGCCGACATAATCGCGCTGATATACCGCCCATGGGCGCGCAGTTCGGCGCTCAAGTATCCGGAGCCGTTCACCGGCATAGACACCTGCGGCACGGCGATGGTCGATATAGCCAAGGGACGTAACACCGGCATATACCGGTTCATCTGCGGATTCAACGCAGAGACAACGCATTTCTACAACATCGATCCGCTGCGTCTGCCGCGCGCTGACCGTGCAAGGCAGGCGGACACGCTGGACGACATGCCATTCTGAAACGATACAAACCCTAAAACAACCCCAACAATTATGATTAACATTCTTTTCGGAGCGGTGGCTGCCGCAGTGCTGATCGCCCCGCTCGCTATCCGCAAGATCCGCCGTCTTGAATCACGCATTAACCGCCTTGAGGCTCGCCGCGACGCGCTGAGGCAGGAGGCGCTGAGACGCAAACGCCACTATGCCGTGCATCTGCATCTTGACTACTGTTCGGTTGATGCCGACGATGTGCCGATCACTCAGGCTTGCCCCACACGCATAGCCGGGTTCGACTACGGCGATGACCGCGAGTATGCCCTGCTCTGCGCCCGCGAACTCTGCGACAACCTTAACAGCCTCGACCAATGAAAGACCGACTCACCCCCGAAAAGGGTTTGTTTGTAACGAATATTTCAACTTAAAGCAGAATGATGATGAACAAGTACAACAAATGCTGTCACTTCGGCAAAGGAGGATGGTGTGGATTCTATCACGACGAAGTAGTTACGCTCACACACAAGGGAGTGGAAAAAAGAATTGTGTGTGTCCGTTGCTCTACAATCCTCCGCAGGAATGAAGGTGTCTGTACGATATTTCAAAAGAAAGAAGAATGACGATGAAAAAGACAATCTACATAGTGGCTGAATCTTCTTGGAATGGTGTGTACTTCACGCCGGACGATGTTAGCGTATTCTTCGACAAAGATGAAGCGGAGAGATACTGCGAACGGTATTGCAGTCTTGACAAAGACAATAGTTGCGACCTTTTCGAGAAAGAGATAGACATTGAAATCGACCTAAAACAAGCAAATAAATGAAAGCAAAATTAGCAGGAACAACAGGTATGCCTTTTGAAGTGAGAGAGGTATCTTGCCACACTTATGAAGAATTTACAGGAAAAGAGGCAATCCCTTTCATTCAGTATTATGCTGATGAGGAGGGGAATTTCTACAAGGACACAGACCTTGACTTCAACCTCGACCATCCACACCCCGAAGCGACAATCAGCGGGTGGGTGGCGAGAACGCAGGATGGACTACTCGGATTACTCCGAATAAAACCGGAACGAAGCGGTGGCGATTGGTGGATAGATTTGTCTCCCGATGAAAGAGCGATATATCGGCTTCCATCCGAGCTTTTCCCCGACATAACATGGGATTCAGACCCAATCGAAGTGGAGATAACCATTAAACCAAAGAAAGCAATGATATGATACTTACAGCAGCATTTTTGATCAGCAAAGCCATAGGGGCTGGCTGGTCGTGGTGGTGGCTATTGCTCACCATGACGTGTGACTACTCATTTAGAGAGAGAACCTGACAGTACGCCTGAAAGTGAAAGCGTAAGTGCGCACCCGAAAGTCTAAAAAGGTCGTCTGCAAAAAGGGCGACCTTTTTTTTATTCCGATGCTTGTAAATTTACAGATAATTGGTTAATTTTGTTATCACATAAACCTTTATCATCATCATATCCTCACCCGACACCTTTCTTAACTATGCGGCGGATAATTATGACCGCCTGCTGTCCGCGTGCCGCTGCTGCTATCCGGATCCGGATGCGGCGGCGGATGCGTTGCATCGTGCCGTGATGGATGTACACCGCGCCATGTCTACCGGGTTGAATGTCGTGCATCCGGGGCGGTATATAATAGGAGCAGTGTACCGCAATCGCGCCAAGGATGCGCGCCGCCCGCGCATGGTAGAGATCTCCACCGATCCGGTTGCCGATCATTCACCGTCCGTTCCGATGGGAATGATAGAGGAGGTTTCCGGGTTGCTTTCTGCGCGGTTCGGAGCGGATGCCGTCGAACTGTACCTGCGGCATCTCGGCGGTGAGAGCTGCATCGCACTTGCTGCCGAATGCGGGAAGCCTGCGGCATGGGCTTCACGCCTGTTCTACAGGATGCGCCGTTACGCAAGAAGGGATGAGCGTTTCATCAGGATAAAAACAGACTACGAGAATGCCTACGATATATAAAGCACCACGCAAGAATCCACGGCGCGAGAATATAGGCGACCGTCGCGAGCGTCAAGCAATCTACCAAAGCCGGATGTGGAGGGAGCTGCGCATGGCGCACCTCATGAACCATCCGGTGTGCCAGGTATGTGACGGCGTAGGCGTGACTGAGCTTGCGGTGGATGTTCATCATGTCCGTTCGTTCATGGATGCGGAGGGCGCAGAGCGGTTGCATCTTGCGTTCGATGCGGGCAATCTGCTCGCGCTGTGCAAGCGTTGCCACAATCAGATCCACCACGGCGAACTCAAGGGCTGCGCCACATTGGCGGAGATGATTTCGCGCCGAAAGCAATCTATGAGAAAACATAAGCTATGACATACAAGGAAGTACCCCTGCCGGACGGGATGCCGGCGCAAGTCGAGGCGTTCGTTGCCTCTGTTATAGATACGCTTGAGGCTGACGGTCGGCTGTCACCACTCGATTATGCAGCGCTTTATTTTATGGCGGAAAGCTATACAAAGCATTTGTATGCCGAGGCTGCAGTTGCAGCCGAGGGTGTTTCCGCCGAGGGTGCGCGCGGGTGCACAGTACCGAATCCTGCCGTAAAAGTGGCGCGTGACTCCATGCGCGATTGCATGGATATATTCCGCGAGTTCGGTCTGACGCTCGCAAGTCGCGGGCGTATAAAGGAAATCGCCAAGACGACAGAGAGCACCCCATTGCAGGACTTCATGGAGCTCAGCAAGAATAAGTGACAGACCGCTGGGTAAAATACGCCCGCGCAGCGTCAGGCAAGCGGAGCCGTGAGGGGCGCGCCATGCGCCTCGCCGCGACCCGCTTCCTGCGCGATATCAAGGACAGGCGGTGGGAGTTCCGCGCGGATAAGGTGCGGCGCTGCATCAGCTTCATATCTATTCTCCGTCACTTCAAAGGCTCCGCCTCCGGCAAGTCTTTCACATTGGAGCCATGGCAGGAGTTCATTGTCGCAAACATAGTGGGGTTTTACCACCGTGGTACGACCGACCGGCGGTTCACATCGTCATACATAGAGGTAAGCCGTAAGAATGGCAAGACCGCGCTCGCTGCCGCCTTATGTATTTATTTCCTGATCGCCGATGGTGAGGATGGCGCAGAGGTGGATCTCGCCGCCAATTCCAAGGAACAGGCGAAGATCGCCTATGAGTTCTGCGAGCAGTTCGCGCGTCAGCTCGATCCCCAGAGCCGTGATCTGAAAGTGTACCGTGACCGCATCGCCATGCGCGCAACCGCCTCGATGCTCCGGGTGTTCGCCGCTGATGACAGCAAGCTCGATGGATTCAATGCGTCGTTTGCGCTCCTTGATGAGTTCCATGCCGCGAAAAACGGCAGACTCCGTGATGTATTAAAGTCGTCCATGGGCATGCGTCAGAACCCGCACCTGTGCACAATAACCACCGCGGGGTTTGACAAGACGGGACCATGCTACAAGCTGCGCAGCACAGCAATGGATGTTCTGCACGGGCTAAAGGAAGATGACAGCCTGTTTGCCGCCATATATTCGATGGAAGATGATGACGACTGGCAGTGCGAACGCAATTGGCGTAAATGTACACCCAACCTTGACGTTACGGTAACGACAAAGTATCTGCGTGAGCAAGTCCGGTCAGCAGTCAACAATCCGGCTGAGGAGGTAGGCGTGCGCACCAAGAACCTTAATCAATGGTGCGACGCCGAGGAGGTGTGGATCCCAGCTGATTATATCCGCGCCTGCTCGGCGCGTGTCGCTCCGGCTGACTTCGAGGGGTGTCTGTGCTGGGCGGGGGTCGATCTTGCCGCGGTGTCCGACATAACCGCCGTTACTTACCTTTTTCTGCGTGATGATGATCCGATGTATTATTTCCACACTGATTACTACCTGCCGGAATCCTGCCTGCGGGAATCGCCCAACCGTGATCTGTACCGCTGCTGGCGGCAGCAGGGTTTGCTGACACTCACCCCAGGGAATGTCACCGATTACGACTACATAACCAACGATATGCTCAGGGTGGCGGAGACCTCCGCGCTTCATCGTGTGGGTTATGACAAATGGAACTCAACGCAGTGGGCGATCTCAGCAACAGACAAGGGGCTGCCGCTGTGCGAGTATTCGCAGACCATCGGACATTTCAATCAGCCTACCCGCGAGTTTCAAAGGCTGATACTTTCCGGGCAGGCGGTGATAGACGACAACGAGATCACGCGGTGGATGTTCGCCAACGTCGCGCTCAAGTCAGACCACAACGGCAATGTGAAACCCAACAAGGGTCTCGGCAGCGAGCGCAAGATTGACGGAATCATTTCACAGATACAAGCACTCGGTATATACCTGGAATCGCCACGCCATGAGGGCGGTGCTACAATATTCACCATATAGACAACTAACATGCGATTTAACTTTCTAAGGCGCAGAAAAGCGCAGACAATCGATGAGATAGAGGAGCGGTCGCGGCGCAATGCCGGTCTGAGTTTCGGTTTCCTCACCTACGGCTCGTCCGGAATGCTGAAACAGGACAAAGCAATGCTGCTCCCGGCGGTGTACCGCTGTGTGGAGCTGATCACGGACAGCGTCGCGCAGCTCCCGCTCGATCCCTACCGTATGGATTCGCGCGGCTTCCGCACGAAAGCTACGGATGACCCTCGCGCCCATCTGCTCAATTGCGAGCCTAACGCCCGCATGACGCGCTACGTATTCATCAAGACTCTCGTAGCGTCAATGCTGCTCGACGGCAACGGTTATGCATATATACAGCGCGACGCGTCGGGGATGCCGGTGGCGCTGCACTTCATACCGTCGGAGTATGTCACCATAGTGCTGCCTAACAACATCTCAAAACCGCCCACATATACCGTCGCGACTGTGACGGGCATCCCGGCATCCGACATGATCCATGTGCTGAACTTTAGCTATGACGGCGTTCAGGGCGTTTCCACGCTGCGCCATGCCATAGGAAGCATAGGATTGGCGAATGCCGCTGAGAGCCATGCGTCGGGATTCTTCAAGGGAGGGTGTAACGTCGGCGGGATCCTGAAAGTGATGTCAGCGCTTTCCGACAAACAGAAACGGGAACTGAAAGGCGCCTGGGCTGGCGCCTTCAATACAGAGAGTGGTGCGCCTAATGGTGTCGCCGTCCTTGATGGCAACATGGAGTACAGCCCGGTGAGCGTGAGCCCGCGCGACAGTATGCTGTTGGAGACACGCCAATATACGGTAATCGATATATGCCGGTTCTTCGGCGTGTCGCCCACAAAATGCTACGACCTGAGCAAGTCCAACTATAACACTCTTGAGCAGTCAAACCTGTCATTCCTCACCGACACTCTTTCTCCCATACTACGCAAGATTGAGCTTGAGTTCGAGCGCAAGCTGTTCCCGCAGGGCGAGCACTCAGGAATAGAGGTGCGTTTCGACACGCGTCAGTTCCTGCAAGGTGACAAGACTGCACAGGCTCAGTACTTCTCGACATTGTTCTCACTTGGGTCAATCTCGCCCAACGAGATACGCCGTGAGGCTGATCTTCCGCCGGTTGATGGTGGCGACAGTCTGTTTGTGCAGGTAAATATGCAGACGCTACAGGCTGCGGCAAGAAATAATGGTGAAAAATCAGAAAAAACCGAAGATAAAAACCCTCAATAACAATCTATAGATATGAGCAAGGAAAAACGTAACGTGACGGCTGAACTCAGAGCCGTTGATGACAGCCGTACAATCGAAGGTTACGCCCTGGTATTCGATACCGAGAGCACAGGTATCAGTAGTTTCACAGAGAGCATAGACCGCCGTGCGCTCGACGGTGTACTTGAGCGTTCCGATGTGATATGTTGGCTTGACCACAACCCGGCTCGCGGCGCACTCGCGCGTTCGCGCCAGGGTTCGGGATCTCTTACACTCTCCGTGGATGACCATGGACTTAAATACCGGTTTGAGGCTCCGGCAACCGCTCTCGGCGATGAGGTGCTTGAAGGCATCCGGCGTGGCGACATCTGCGCGAGCTCTTTCTGCTTCACCGTCCGCAAAGATGAGTGGGAGCGCCGATCTGACGGCACTTATCACCGCACTATCAAGGCGTTCGATCAGCTTTTTGACGTGTCGCCGGTGTATCATCCTGCGTATGATGCCACTGATGTGGCGATCGCCCAGCGCGGGCTTGATGACTATATCGCTGCTGAATCCAGGAGCGAGGAAACAGAAGCCACAGAGGAAGATCCTCAAGAGTCAACGACCTCGACCGATGAGCCGACAGAGGAGACCCGACAGAGTGAGGATGTTGAGGCATCTGCCGCAGATGAAACGCCGTCCGAGCATGACGAATCACGATCAAACGACAATAATCATAATACAGAACCTATGAACAAGAAGAAAAAATTCAGTCTTCTCCGCGCCATCAACGACGTGGTAAACAACCGCCAGTTTGACGACACGACTCAGGAAGTTGTGGCGGAAGGACGCGCGGCATTCGCCGGGATAGGACAGAGCGCCGCCGGTCAGATTGTACTCCCCGTGTCGGAAGCGCGTGCCGGGGGCGACGCTCCAGCAGCCGGAGATCCCGCAGCCAATGCTATTCTTGCCACGGTGGCGACCCAAGGCAAGGAAGCTGTAGCGACCGAAAAGCTCAACATTCTCGGTCCGCTCCGTTCAGCAATGGTGCTCAGCCGTGCCGGCGCCACATATCTCACCGGACTCGTCGGCGACATAGCCATTCCGGTATATTCGGGCAGTAATGTCGGATGGAAAGGCGAGGTCGTCAGCGCTGACAGCGGCAAGGGCTCCTTCAGAGAGGTCACTCTCAAGCCAAAACGCCTCACTGCATTCATAGATATTTCCAAACAGTTCCTGATACAGGACAGCGTCGGAGCTGAGGAACTTCTGCGCTCAGACATCATAGCTGCGCTCGCCGAGAAGCTCGAGAGCACCATCCTGGGCAACGAGGCTGCAACAGATGTCAAGCCCGCCGGAATATTCGCCGGCGTTACCGCCGATACGGCAGCCATCAAGTTTGCCGATGTCGTGGATCTTGAGGCGAAACTTGAGGAGGCAAACGTCACCGGCTCGCTCACCTATATAGCCAGCCCCAAGGCTAAGGCTCAGCTCCGCAAGACCGCCAAGGATACCGGTAGCGGTCGATTCGTGATGGAAGGCAACGAGGTTGAGGGCATAAGCGTCCTCACCTCAAGCGCAGTGACCGCCAACGGTCTCGCTCTTGCTGACTGGCGTGAGCTCATCATCGGTCAGTGGGGCGGTCTTGATCTTACCGTCGACACCATCACCAAGGCAGCCGAGGGCATGGTGCGCATCGTGATAAACGCCTACTTTGACGCCAAGGTGCGCCGCCCTGCCGCTATAGCCACCAAGGTACTCAAAGCCTAATTAATACACCCCTCTGTCTATCGTTCCCCGGCGGGACGCTACGGCTGCCCGCCGGGGTTTTTCATCTTCCCCGGAATGTACCTGACACTTAAGGACGCAAAGCAACATATCAACGTCGATGAGGAATACACCCACGACGACGGTTACATCACCTCACTCATAGCCGTGGCTGAGGAGGCTGTGATGCGCCATATAGACCGTCCGCTCGCAGAGTTGCTGGACGAGAATGGTGAGCTTCCGCCTCCGGTCTGTCACGCAGTGCGCTTTCTTGTCGGTCAGTTGTACGCCAACCGTGAACCGGCATCGTTTGCCAACGCTTACGAGGTGCCCTATACATACGGATTTCTTGTCTCACTCTACAAACGCTATACCGTACGATGAGAGCCGGACTGTTGAACGAACCGGTGACACTGCTCCGGGCTGAGACCGAGCAGACGGCATACCGCTCGCAGCTCGTACGCTGGGTCAAGGCGTTCGACACCAAAGCCCGCGTGCGCAATGCCGGGAGCAGCATGACGCTCGCCAACTCAGAGGAGTTCTACGGAGTCCACGCGGTTTTCACGGTCAGGATATATCATAAGATCACACCCACCATGCGCATACGATGGCGCGGGCGTGACTACAGGATCTTAGGTCTCGATCCAAACCGACAGACGATGGAGCTGGTGATAAAAACAGAACTTGTGAATGAATAACCTTACGCGACAAAGCCTTGATGGGCTGCTTATGAAACTGGACGATGGACGAGTGATGAAACTTGCCCGCAAAGCGCTACAGGCTGGTGCGGTAGTACTGCGCGACGAGACCCAGCGGCAACTTTTGGACTTGCCCAACGGCGCGGCATTCGACTCCGCGGTAGCTCATCCCGGTTGGGGCACATCGCCGGTCGATGGCGTCCGGATTGGGCGTGACAAGTTTGCCGATGCAGGCTACTTCGTTCATATCATGGGCGATCCCCGCCTGTGGTGGACTGAGAACGGCTCGCAGCCGGGTCGTACCACACGCAAAGGCATGAACCGCGGACAGATGCCGGCGGCGCACTTCTTTGCAAGCGCGGTTGAGACGGTACAGGGGCGGATGGCATCCCGCATAGCGGAGGTGTTTTCGCGTGAAATTGACAAATGGAATAGAGAATGAATACACTTGAGATAGGAAAAGCACTGGGAACACTTCTGCACGACATAGATCTGCATCCGTTCCGCGCCCCGGAAGGCACGCCGTATCCCTTTGCGGCGTACGCACTGAGCGGTATTGCCGTGGCAACATCAAAGGATCGGTACAATTACCGGGAAATTGCCACGGTTGACATAACCACCGCTGCTGACAACTATGAGGATGCGGTGGATCTCACCCAGCGTATACGCGCGGTGCTCGAACCGTTCGAGGGGGATTGCCAGGGAATAGAGATCGGCGGCGTGCGCCTCGCAGCGTGCCGCGCGGCATCTCCTTCGCCTGGAGTCTATCTACATCAATTGACATATCAAATTGTAATCTTATGAATAAAACAGTCAAAGGCGGCGACCTCATGATATTTGTCGGCGAGGGCGCCGAAAAGAAAAGTATTGCGGTAGCCACTTCCCACGCTCTCTCCCTCTCCATGGAGACGAAGGACACCTCCAGCAAGGATAACGCCGGAGGATGGGCGACATCAGAAGCCGGCACGCTCTCATGGACCATGAAATCGGAAAATATATGCTCGACCGGGGGAGCCGGTCTGACGTATGATGATCTCGTGGATCTCATGATCGCCCGTGAACCGGTGGAGGTTGTCATGGGGCGCAAGAAAGAAGAAGCGACAGACGTGCCGGACAACGGGTGGACTCCAGGCACAGAAGGCAGAAAAGGAAAGGCGTTTATCACGAACATCGAGCAGAACGCGCCCAACGGT
This sequence comes from uncultured Muribaculaceae bacterium, assembly GCA_910587425.1. GTDB lineage: Bacteria > Bacteroidota > Bacteroidia > Bacteroidales > Muribaculaceae > Paramuribaculum. Next base: position 54,532 of record CAJUKU010000007.1, on the reverse strand, counting down.
GACAATGCCACATTTACGGTTGACTTCACCGGAACCGGCTCCCTTGAGAAGGTCAACGCGCCAGCCGCTAATAAGGTCAACGCGCCAGCCGCCGAATAACGAACAGAAGAAATGAACCCGATAGAGCCGCCGTCAGCGCAAGTGTTGTCGGCGGCTTTTTAGAAAGAGATTGCTATGAGAACCATAAAAATAAACAACAAGGAATATCCGCTCGGCGGTCGCATACGCGCTCTGCTCGTGTGGGAGGCGGCGACGCAGCGCCCCTTTGAGCTGAAACTGGTAAGCGACACACTGCTTTATTATTATTCCATGCTGCTCGCCGGTGCAGACATGCAGGGCGAGGAAATAGACCTTGATTATTCCCAGTTTTTGGACGCATACGATTCAGACCCGTCGGTAGCCGTGCAGTTCGCTACCGTGCTTGCCGACGCTGAGAGGATTGACCGTCTGTTCAACAGTGGCGGAACTCAGGAGGAGGGCAAAAAAAAAGACTTGACGGCGGGGAGCTCTTCGCCATCCTGACGCTCCAGTTCGGATTGCCGCCGGAATATGTTCTCGACCGCATGGCGGTATACGAGATAAATGCGCTGATGCGGCACGCCGACCGCCGCGAGCGCGGTGATTGGGAACGCACCCGGACAATCGCCTTCACCGTCGCACAGAGCCAGTCCACCAAGCGCATAAAGCCGACGGACGTACTGAGTTTCCCATGGGACGACACCACGGAAGATGAACGAGAGACAGAGATGACAGCTGATGATCTCAGCCGTCTTGAACGAAAGGCACAGCAATATCTCGACACGAATACATGAACGACTTAGTATTTGATATAACAGCCCGCGACAACGCGACCCCGACGCTCAGCAATGTCCGCCAGGAGCTTGAGAGGACTGCCGGAGCGTCCGGGCAGATTGACCGGATAACGGAGAATTTCAATAAGCTGCAAAACTCCACAAAGCCACTGTCTGCAAAACTGAGCGGAATAAAACGGCTCATGCAGCAGATGGTCTCGGAGGGGAAGGACCAATCGCCTATGTTCCGGCGCATGGCTGCCGCCGCCGCGGATTATCAACGACAATTAAACTCCGTCACCGAGGCAATCCGTGAGCAGGCAGCGGCGAGCTCCGGGCTTGAAGGCGGCGGTATGTTCGGAGGGCTCGACTTCAAGGACTTCGCGTCAAAGCTCGGTGGGAGCATCGGAGTGGATGTAGGCGGCATGATGGGTGCCATCGCGTCACCGGCGGGTATCGCAACCGCTGCGATAACTGCGGTCGGGGCAACGTTGGCGAAAGCCGGTGAGGCTGCCGCCGATTTCGAGACGCACCTTGACGGGTTGCAGTCGCTTACCGGTCTCAGTGACGAAGCGATGCAGAGTATAAGCGATGGTACCCTCACCATGAGCAAGCGTTTCCGCGCTTCCGCCGGTGACATCGTGGAGGCGATGAAGCTGATCGGCTCGCAAGCCCCGGAACTGCTTGCCGACAAGGATGCGCTGATGTCCGTTACTGCCGCCGCCAATACTCTCGCCGAAGCCGCGAAGATACAGCTTGTCGATGCGGCTAAGGCGATCACGGGCACGATGAATCAGATGGGTGCGAGTGCCTCCGAGGCTTCCGCGATAATAAACGTATTCGCGGCAGCTTCACAGCAGGGCAGCGCGGATGTGGCATACCTGAACAGAGCGTTCGAGAAATCCGGTACGGCTGCAAGCAGCGCCGGAATGAACTACACGGAACTTGCCGCGCTCATTGAGACCGTCGGTCCCAAGTTCAGCAGTGCTGATGTCGCAGGTTCGCAGCTCGCTTCAACTTTGCTCAAGTTGTCTATCCAGGCGTCCGATGAGTTTAAACCGGCGGTCGTAGGTATGAGCAAGGCGCTTGAGAACCTTGCGGCTGCGGAGCTTGACGATGCGGCTATAAAGGGACTCGTCGGCGAGTCTAATGTCACAATGCTCAAAACGCTTATAGATGGGCGGAGCACATTCGACAGTTATACAGAGTCGCTGGCAGGCACAAACACCGCATACGAGCAGATGGCTACCAATAACGACAACTTTGCCGGTTCGGTTGCCCGGATGAAAAGTATGTGGGAGGTGTTCCTGATCACTCTCGGACAGTCGGGCATCATGCGCGGTATAATGGACAGCCTCGAACTCGTCATGGATGTGGTCAACGAGCTAATGGATGCGATAGGCAACGTGGTCAAAGCGTTTGACACCGGAGCTGAGGACACCATTAGTAATACATGGCTGTTACAGACTGCGTGCCAGCTGCTCATCCTGGCGATCCATGGCGTAGGTGAGGTAATGCAGGTCGTGACCGCGCTGATAGGCAGGGCACTCGCCTCGTTGCGCGACGGCTTTACAGATGCGGTGGAATGGGTGCGCGGGAAGTGGGCGGATATGCGCCGGACGTTCGGCGACACATGGTTTATCCGTAACATGATCGCGTATTTCGAGAACCTGCTTTCCTGTGTGCGTACGGTCGTAGGTAAAATAAAAGAGCTATGGAATGATCTGAAGGAATGGCTCGGGCTTCCGGTCGACACTCCCGACCTTACGCCTGATGCAGGGGGCGAAACGGCGCCCGGCGCAGGAGGCGCGCCTACAGCAGGCGCGACAAGTACTGTAGGCAACTCTGCTTCGCCATCAGGAGGGAAAGGAGCGAAAACAGGCAACGCAAAATACGAAAAAGGATCTCTCGCCGACCTTCAGGCGCAACTGCGTGCTATCAATGATGAGCTGACAAATAGAAACATTGACTATGCCCGCGCGCAGCAGCTCGCAGCGGAAGCCGAGCAACTGGAAAAGCAAATCCAACTGTTGAAGGAGCGCAACAAGCTGAGCCATTCCGACCGCCCCCTCGGCGGTAGGCAGGAAGCGGAGGTGACTCTCAATACTAATCTTGACGATGGAATTGCTGACGCCAGCAAAACGATGCGCAAACAGATGGATGAGACAATCGCCGCAGCCAACGCTATGCATGAGGAGGCGCGGAATATAATCAACAGCATGGCAGGCGACGTCAGTAACGCCGTCAATCAGTGGACAGATCTTGCGAAAGTGCTACAGGATTCAACCATAGGGGGAACGGAGAAGGCAGCCGCGGCTCTATCCACCCTCGGCACCTCCCTTGAGCAGATCGGGGGTGATGGTGCCATAGCCAAGGCTGGTGCCATGCTCGCTGCCGTAGGTCAGATAATACTCGGATTCGCCACGGCGTCCGCCCAGGCGGCAAGCCTGGGACCGTTCGGGTGGCTTGCCTTTGTAGGCGCAGGACTCGCTACGGTAGCGACTGCTATAAGCGCGATCAAGGGATATAACGCGGGCGGTATAATACCGGGTAGTCAGCACTACGGTGACGGCATACTCGCACGTGTCAATGCCGGTGAAATGATACTGACGCCGCGACAGCAGAGCAACCTTTTCAATCTTCTTGACGGATCAACGGCTGCAACCGCCCCGGGCAGCATCAGTTTTGTGCTCCGTGGGTCCGATATCCATGGGGCTCTCACCAATTTCAACTCAAAAAGATCAAGGATAAAATGAGACACACGGCGACGTTCGCCAGCTATGGCGGTCATGAGTACACACTAACGATCACAACAGCGGTCGAGGGCGCCGACGATACGCTTACGCTCGGTGGCACACCATTTACGGTCACAACAAACCATGACGAGGGCAAGATCTACATACCTGCGAAATATTCAGGGGCGACCGTCAATCTTATCACGGGTGACTACCTCATGGATCTTTATTCGCCCACTGCGCAGGGCACCAAGGTAGAGCTGTCGGATAGCAACGGTATCGTATGGATCGGTTACGCTACCCCATGCCTGTATGATATGGGGTTTGTTGAGGAGCGTGAGACGATCAGCGTTGAATGCGTCGATGCGCTGAGCACTTTGAAGCACTACCGGTATGAGACCGACGAAAAGCGCGTGCGCCCCATTGCTGAGATTCTTACCGGTGTTCTCAAGCGATGCAATGCATACCGGGTGTGCTATGTGTCTGCAAACACTCTGACCCCTGACGGCACGGCGCTGATCGATGAGGGGTATCTGTCGGAAGCTAATTTCTACGGTGATGAGGATGATGACACATGGACTTGCCAGGAGGTGCTTGAGGAGCTGTGCCGGTATCTCGGCGTTACGGCTTTGGCGTACGGAGATGCGGTATGGCTGGTTGATTATGACGATCTGCGGGGTGGCGCACCATCGTGGGTTGTGCTACCCCTGGATGGCAAGGCGCACCCACAACCTCCGGCGATTCCCATGAAAACGATCGACGGCGATGATTACGCCGGAAATAATTCGCGCCTGTCGTTGGCGGCTGTATACAACAAGGTGAGCGTTAAAGATGAGTTCAACACATACGATGATCTTTTGCCGGATCTGTTTGATGACGCGCAGCTGTACCCCGACTCCGGTAGCTTCCTGCCGGTGTCTGACGCCGATCAGACGGTTAGACGCGCCGAGATTGAATACACCCACAACGGATATCCCGGCACGCTCGATATCATGATAACGCGCGCTTATCCGAATGACAAACGTGAGGATCTGACCACATACTTCATCGCGTCCATGCCGATGCGGTCCGACAATATAGCCACGCAATTGAATATTATGGGCGCTACGTCATCGCTGAGAAAGGTGTTCGTTAAGGAGATAAAGGAGATTGAGGAGTTCCATTCGCCATGGGTCATGACCGATGAGGATTTTGTCAAGTGGGCGAGCTCGGAGGTTTCCACGCTGTCATTCGAGACAATGCTACAGATAGACATGCGATCGGCGGGGACTTCTTCGATATTCCCGGCGATGAGCAGCATGAATGGAACATACGACCTGCGTTATGCCGACCAACCGCCGCTCGTCGTCATCACTGTTCCTGACAAGTCCACGATATTCGGCGGTGCGGATACATATCTGCTGTTAACCGGCAGTGTGAAGCTCTCCGACAAATCGGCTTGCAGTTTCGACAAGGGCAGCTACACGTATGACAAGGGAGACAGCAACCATGTAAACCCTGATTGTGAATATATCTGGGCGCGCCTCCGGTGGGGCGGTCTGTATTACCGTGGCGCTGAGTGGAGCGCAGACCCATGGAGCGAGGCACCGCAGGACTTCAAGCTGTATTTCGACAATACCGACGCCAAGGATCTGAGCGACTTGAAATATAAGACTCTCAACATCCGCAATAATGTGAAATGGTGGGAGGGTATAAGCTCCGAGGGTTTCGCGATACCGCTGCCAAAAGGCAGGCTGATGACGGGCGACATAACGCTCACACTGTACTGTCCGGCGCAGTACTATGACACAAGCGGTGAGAAGCCGACGCGATGGCCCTCGACTTATGGTGCTCAGAGCGGCGACGGTTTCTGCTCATACGCCTGGATTAGCGGCATCAAAATAAAGCCGGTCATAGCGGTGCTCGGCTCGGACGACACCGCATCCGACACTGTCTATACAAACGTCATAGATTCGGGGTATACAGAGGAACCGGACGATATAACATTCCGCATCTGCACATTCGACGGCAAGAAGCCCAACTACAGCAGTATGATGGTTCTCACCAATGATGGCTACAGATATGTCGACGATACATACAATTCGGCATGTGCCGCCGGAGAAGCAGACTGGGAAGGCTCTACCGGGAACGGACTGCGTCAGGAGGAGCACATGATCTACCGCCTCGTAAATCAGTATTCCACGCCCTCTGTAGTGCTTACGCTGCCTCTGCATATAGGATTGCATCCGGTGCAGATTTTTGGAGATAAAACCATGGGTAAACGAATCTATATAATGGACAGTTATGAGACGGATTACAAAGCCGACACTCAAAAAGTCCGGCTTGTAGAGAAGAAATGAAAATAGCGAAATATTCAAAAGCCAAAGAGGGTGCGGTCGGTACATCCGCCGCCATAGGTGGCGCAGGGATTAACAGCTCTGCGCTTGCCGGTTATGTCACGGTTTCCCAGCTGAACCGTGCACTATCCTCATATCTTCCGCGCATTGAGTTTGATGATATGTTTGAGCGTATTGTCACCGGCTCTGATGCGGAGGGTAATGACCTTTGGTATATATGGGCTAAATCGCATCTTGTCGGCAAAGGAGAGATTACCGCCTACGGAAACGGCGGTGGGTCGGGCTCCGGTTCGGGGAGCGGGAGCGGCGGCGGGGCGTCGTATCTGCGGGAGCTGATGGATGTGAGCATTCCGGGGACGCCGTCGGCGGGGCAGGTGCTGATGTGGAACACGTCGGCTCTGAACGGTGCCGGGGGCTGGGTTGCAGCCTCCATCAGCGCGGGTCTCGATGAGGCTGCACTGGGTGCGTACCTGAGCAAGAACGGTTATGCCACGGAGACGTATGTCACCGATGCGGTGGCTCAGATAGACCTGAGCGGGTATGTACTGCGCAAGGAGCTTCCGGACTTTAATACGTTCGCGCTTGCTGATGACCTTAAGAACTACGTGACAAACATTGCGCTTGCCGAGACGCTCGCAGGATATGTGACCATAGGCACGGAGCAGACCATCAAAGCACGCAAGAGGTTTGAGCGGGAGATCGTGCTGGGCACGGCTGAGGATCATGTCACGCTGTCGTATGCCGACGGTGCGCTGCATATTGACGGTCATGTGCTGGCTCGCGGTGAGGTGACCGCTTACGGCGATGCCGGCTCCGGCTCCATAGGCACAGGGCTGCTGTTGGGTGACCTCGCGGATGTGGATACGGCGGGGGTTGAGGACGGCATGGCGCTTGTCTACAGCGGTGGCAAGTGGAAGCCGGGTGCCGTGGCTGCCGGGGATGTGGGCGGTGACTATGTGACGTTAGACACGGAGCAGATGATAACCGGGCTTAAGAAGTTCAAGTCACATATCGATATAAGAGGCACGAACGATAATTTCACGAACCGTCCATACCTGCTGCTGCATATACCGGATGTCGCATACTCGAAGATGGTGATCGACAACGGCGGTCACTGGCATCTTGTCGAGGGCGGGCAGACGGACTATGTCAATTACCGAAAGATTAAAGCTGCGGGGTTCATCACGCCCGGCGGCACGGCGTCGCAGGCTCTGATGGCTGACGGCTCGGTGCGTGCAGTTGCCGAGGTGGGGAATCCGTATGGCATGATACCATCCATAAGGACGGACGGCGTTATGGAGGTCGGTAAATATCTCGATTTCCACGATTCCGCATCGCATACAGCTGACTTTTCCACACGCCTTTCGTCCGAGAATGGCTCGATGTATATAACCGGCGCGTTGATATTGACCGCCCTCAACTATACAACGACGCTCGACGGGCGATATGTCAATAAGGCGGGCGACACGATGACCGGGGCACTGAATATAGCGCCGTCGAACGGCTACGCGCAGATAGCTCTCCGCGCATCATCAACGGCGGGAGGCGACCTGCATCTTCCGGGAGCATTGAGCCGTGCGCTGGCTATGACCACAATGGTCAACGGTGCTGCGGTGGGGAGTCTCGCTGTATTGACCGACGGCACACCCGCTTATGTTGATTCAACATACACTTCGACTTATAAGCTGTGGCACGCGGGCAACGACGGCAGCGGTAGTGGATTGGATGCAGACCTGCTCGACGGCTACCATGAGGGGAGTTTCTTCCGCGTCTCGCGTGGCGGGGTCTCGACGGCGTTCATCGACATCAAGGCATATACGGCAAACGCGGCGGGATATGCCAACTATGCGCCGGGGGCATACACCGTAGGACGCGTCGGGCATTCAGACCTTTTCATCAACTTTGGCAACACACACGGTTCATGCTCCGCATTGCAGCTCCTGACAAGTTATGGAGACGGTTCCGATCTGCTGTACCGCAAGGCTATCGATGCCAACCGTGTGAGCGGTCCGTGGCGCAAGATTATAACCGAGATAAACATCGGCAGCCATAATGCCGGAAGCGCGACGAAGCTACAGACTGCGCGTTCGTTGTGGGGTAACTCGTTCGACGGCACAGCTGATTTGAGCGGTGCTATCCAAATAACAAGTCAGAATGGATTCTTTGGTCGTAATGCGACAGCGTATGCGGGTCACTCGTGGAATAATGGCATTGGGGCTTTCACGGTCGGCATACAAAATAATGAAGCTCAAACGCCGATATTGTTGGCTGTGAGGCAGTTTTCGGGATGGGGAGCAACCGGGGCGAACCGTCTGTTTGCGATGGAACTGCTCAACACTGGATCGGTACTCTGTTTCGGTTTCGGTGGCTCGGGGAGGTTCAACATGTACTCCAGCGGCACTTTCCACGCTACAGGCGATGTGACAGCATCGGGCAATATGATAGCATCGGGTTCGATAGCGTTAACGCATAACACCGGCAATGCCGGTTATGGCATATCGCTCTACGGAGGCGCGGTGCATGTCAAGAACTACGGTATACTGTTCGCGCTGACCTCCTACATGGTGAAGCATGGATCGGTGCAGGGCGAATGGGCAACATATCTGACCATGGCGGGTGCAGATAACCGAGGGTGGATATTCTACAATGCCTACAAGAAAGCGGGTGTGTTCTCGATCTCAGCGGCGGGCAATGTGCTTGCCAACGGCGAGGTGACGGCGTACTCCGACCGTCGGCTCAAGCAGGAGATCCGCGAGGTGGTGGTGCAGAGGGGATGCCGTCTGCGTCCGGTGTCGTACTACAAGGACGGCGCGCGGCATGTGGGACTGATAGCGCAGGATGTGCAGCCGCTATGTCCGGAGGCGGTGTACGACAGCGGCGAGTATCTCGCGCTGAGCTACAACGCCGCGCTGGTCTACGGCTTCGCGGGGGTGTACTCGGAGATCGATGCGCTCCGCGAGCGTGTGCGTGAGCTTGAAACGGAAGTGAAACGACTTAAAGCAGCTTGAGATATGGCAGATGTAATAACAGTGGGGCTTGACCTACAGGCTAAGGTGGCGCGGACGTTAGGCGTGTCGCTGTCGGAAGTGAAGCACCTTTGCGGCAACTCGCACGGTAAGACAAACCCTTGGGCAAAGTTCAAACCGATAGGCGGAATACCTATGAATGTGTGCCGCAGCGGTGCGTCGGGCGAGACGCTGCTTGTGGTAAATTCCGCACGCGGCTTCAAGTACTGGGAGGGGATGGATGGCAACTGCGGTTTCAGCATCCCCGGGCTCACCGACTATACAAAGATCACCGGCTACTGCGACGGTTCTATGAACGGCTGGGTGTACAATGCGCCGTCGGCGACGGAGTATAACCGCATGGGCGACTTCATCGGTTACTGGCACCTGGCACCGCGCGGATTGGGTGGAGTGACGTTCAATCCTACGGAACTATATACCGATGATGCGGCTGCGGCACTTATGTTCCTCGCCTATCTCTCTACAACCTACGGTTTGGGGTTCGACAGCTTCGAGGTGATACGTAACTGCTATTTCGGCACATACATGAGGCACAGCAGCGGCACATACTCGCGCACGTTCGTAAATCCGACAAAGATAACTGCCGGTGGCGATTATGTGGAAATCAACCCAAAGGGTTTGAACAGAGGGGTGTGGAAAATTTACCCTTTTCTGAGCACTACAGCCGACACGTCCCTAATCGGGACATATTATCCGGTGCCGTATGCGTCGGCAATAACGCTGAACGTCAAGGACGCCTCGGAGCGCGTGACCATCTCGATACGCGTGCTTGACGACATAACGCTGCTCTCACCGCGCTACGTGATTACGATATACAACAATACCGCCAATCGAATAACATGCAAACGCAATGCCCTCTACTTCCGGAAATACGGAAAGCGTAAGAATGATGAGCTGACGATAGGGGAAACAAGGGTTGACGTGGAAGATTTTGTGCTTGAGGGGAACTCATCAAAGCAGTTATCAGGCACGTTCCGGTCAACAGACCTGATCAGCTCCGGCGGCGTGACGGTGATAGCATCGTTCGCGCAGGGCGCGTATGAGGAGATAGCCGACATAGCGAAATGACATCAACCAACAGCAAACAAGATATGGAAAGAATCAAGCCAGCCCTGCACGTGAGGGGCAACATAGTGATAGAGAGCGAATCCACCCCTAAAATGGGGGGGGTATAAACCCTTGGGTATCTGATAGATGCGTAGATTTATCGGAGGCAATAATCATCGAGGGCGACCTGCACCTGCATTCGCTCGACTGCGCCGGGCATGTGGTCACCTGCACCGGAGAGCTGTGCTGCTATGGCTCGCCCTCGGAGGGGGCTGCGTCATGGTGATCGCGGCACCGGGGGTTGATTTTCAAGCCGAGGTGGCGCGGGCGCTTGGCACATCTCCGGCAGGGATGGTGCACATGTGCAGCAACCGTCATGGGCGTACCAAACGGTTTGCGAAATTCAAGCCGACGATATGGACTGGAGGCGTGCCGAGACAGACTACAGCACCATACTCCTGCGTCAAGTATCAGGGGCAGGAGTATTGGCAAGCCGACGACGGTTTCTGCGGCTTCCGCATACCTCTCGTCAACGGTGTCGCGTTGACCTCAGACAATCTGATCGGGAGCGATTGGGAATACATGGCTCCACAGGGTGGCGCGTCGCAGCCCTGCCACTCGGGATTTTGGATGGGGTATAACAACGAGGCTGTGGCTCCATATACGGTCACATACCCCACCGCCAACGTCTACATCGGTGAGGAGGCTGACATACTTTTCATAGATCAGTCCGGTGCAGCGAATCAGCTCACGCTTCCGGAGATCGTGCGCAACATCAATCCCTCCGGCGGTGTGTATATCGGGGTGATGGTCGAAAGCGGCAGCCTCGCGCCGCAGTTCTACACATCGGCGAATGTGATGGGTTCGGACTTCGGCGGCAATTTCGGTCTGCGGGTGAAATTCATGGCGGCATCAAACAAATGCACACTGTTCATCACTGACCGTCCGGCAAGCGGCGGTGCGTTGCCGTCGGCTGCACGCTGCTATCCGTTCTACTCGGAGGCTGTGAGACAGGCTACCGTTACTGCGGTAACGCGTCCGGCGTATGTTGACCACTATAAGATTGCATCATGGGATCTCGTGGAGGTCGGCTACAACTACATCCGCTTCACTGCGACGCTCGGTCGCTCCGATGGACTCACTGGCGGAGGTCTATATCTCTCCGATCTGCTGCTGTGGTACAACCTGCGTGACGAGTATGGTAATAATATCGTTACCAACCGTGAGGCGCATTGGGGAGCGACAAACCGTGAGTACTGGACGTACGGAACACAAAAGACATTGACAATCTACCTTGACGAGATAACGACAAGACGGTCGTGGAGCGGTGGTTTCGGACTTGAGGTCATCGCGGGCAACGGTCAGTATGACGCACTCGGAGGGTATCAGGTAAGCTACGACAACTAATCAACCAACTAAACAATAACAGCAATGAACAACGAAAAAGTCAGAGTGGAAACACTCAACCTGGTCAGGAAAACAGACCGCAAGAAGTACACGACGCCCGACGGCAAGTACAGCCTCACAACGGAGGTGACGCGCAACGAGCAGTGTGTCACGGAGTGCAACGGCGGGCAGATAGTGCGCGAGGACGGCGCGCCGCTCGCGCAGTTGCAGAGCTGGACGCCCTACGGAGGCACAACCGTAGCCTTTCAACCCGGTACGGATATCGTGGAAGCCGCGGCGGTGGTGAAGCAGCTCACCGATGCCATGGCTGCTGACTCGGAAGAGGAAGGAGGTGAGGCATGAAGTACACGGATATTCTTACAGCCATGGTGCTGCTCGGCGATGCGCTCGCCATGGAACTGCCCGCAAAGGTTCGTGCGGAGACGTGCCTCATGCGCGCCCACTACGCCAAGGGCATCAAGGAGTGGGAGACGGTGCGTGAGCAGATCGCCACCGACAACCCGCCCAAGAGCGGTGATGAGCGTACCGACGAGGAGAATGATGCGCTGAACGAGCTGCTGACCGCGAAAGCCGACGAGGAGGCTGCGTTGGAGCGTCGCCACTACTCGGCTGAGGCGTTCGTGGAGCTTTGCGGTGCGTGTCCGCATGATGTGGTGCGCCGTCGGGGACGCAAGCCGGAGGAGGATGTGCTTATCCCTGCCGCCGCATGGCTCGACGCGGTGACGGCTACGCTTATGGAGGAGGCGTGAGCATGGAGGCGACATCATCACCTATCCGCGACATACTGGCGGTGTTTGCTGTACTCCTCGCCGAGTTTTACGCGCACCTCGCTCCGTGGCTGCTGTTAGGGGTGGTGTTATGCTTCGCAGACCTGCGTTTCGGCATCATGGCTGCCCGCAAGCGGGGCGAGAAGATACGTACGAGCCGGATGTGGCGGCGCACCATAAACAAGATGATAGATTATCTCTGTTGGGTGACAATCGCCGAAGTCTGCACACGTACGTTCGCCCCGGCTGTGGGCGTGCCGGTGGTCAGTATGGGGATGCTGTTCATCGTCTACGGCATCGAGCTCAGCAGCTGCATCAACAATTATTTCGAGTATAAGGGGATCCGCAAGCGGTTCAACATTTGGAAGTTCTTAGATCGTCCGGAGTTACAACGCGCCATCGAGGATCCCGAAACAGACAATACAGACAAACCAAACACCAACCAATCATGACAACAGCAATCATCATCACCGTGGCGGTCATTTTCTTAGCCGTGTTCATCTGGAGCAACTGGCGTGCACACCGCGCGCAGAAATCACGTCCTCTGTGGGGGCAAGGCAACGACGGTACAGCCACGATCGACGGCAAGCGCCCGCAGGAGACAACGTTCAAGCAGGAGGAATGAAGATCATAGACACCGTTCGCCTCCGGATGCGGAGGCTTATACGCGGTTGCGGTTTATCATCATCCCCCAAGGATTCACCGCAGAGGGCAGAGGTCTATCCGTGCCCATGCTCTTACGCCGTGCGCGCACGTCGAAGAGCAATTGAGTTGAGCCATCACTTAAAAATTTGGAGTGTGGGAACAACGTCTCCGAGTAGATTTTATCACAGATCTCATGAAATGTCGGAGGCAGCACACAATCGTTTGCAAGACCGTTTGCCATTAATCCCAATACCATATCCGCGTTCACAAGGCACAACTGCGCATACTTCTCGTTTTCTGCCTGTAGAAATAAACTTAAGCACTCCGCATAACGAATGTATGTATTCACGACCTCGTTATAGTCCACCACGGGACCGCGTACTGACAGGGAGTGGTAGACCGTATTTTCCGATAACAATGAGAATGCTTCGGCAAGGAGGGACGCCCGACGAGCAGATACTTCAAGCTCTTTGCTCTTTCCATCTATTGCCGAGTCAGCTCACTTAAATTAGCGATTCTTCGGTCGATTGTCAAGCTATTGTAAATCTGCCAACCCAGCAGCCCTGTTACGAGAAAAGCGGTAATACCGACGATTAATCCAAGATAATCGAAGTCAAGAGGCGTGGGTGAGGGATAAACCAAGCATAGAACAAAAATAGATATGACCAAGGCTATGGCAGACGCTATCAATGCAAGACGATGCCCCATGAGTAAAAAACAATAAACCCCGACATACGGCTGATAGCAATAAAGTGACGCTCTGCTATCAAGCGCGTATATCGGGAGTTAATAAGTTCGGCGTGCGAGAGCGTCACCAATCGCACATCACAAAGGTAACAACAAAATATGATTTATGAAATACTTTTCTTTTCAGGAGTTCGAGCGTAGCAACACAGCCACACGCTATGCCATAGACAACACGATGCCGGAGGCGGCACGCCGCAATGTGGCTGCGCTTGTAGACAACGTGCTCGACCCTCTGCGCGAGGCGTGGGGGAAGCCTATCACTGTAACTTCGGGCTACCGCTGTCAGCAGCTCAACAAGCTCGTGGGCGGTGTGGCAACGTCGATGCACCTCACCGGGCACGCGGCTGACATCACCACCGGCAATGCCGTTGACAACCGGAAGCTCTATCAGTTGGCGCAGGATCTCAACCTGCCATACTTCGAGCTTATCGGCAAGAAGTACGGCTTCAAATGGCTGCATATATCGTGGAACCCGGAGCGGGCTAAACGCAATCCGGCATGACCCACATATTAAATAATCCTTAATAACTCAGACAATGGAAAAACAGAAAGCAGTGTTAGTGCGCGGCGACATCATCTGCGCGGAAGAAGTGACATGGTTCGAGGAACACAATAAAATGCCGATCAAAGTCTTTGCCTCGGAGGAAGACATAGCGAAATACGACATAATAGCCGAGTTCGGCGGCGACGTCCGGTGCGATAAAGACATGATAGCACATGGAATCGGACATGGCATGGTGATTGTCACCGGAGATGTTCGCGCCGATGCCAAAGACTGGGAGACAACCGTCAAAAACGTTGGCGAATGCGTAGAGTACTGATAACCGCAGCCGTGCTGCTCCTGCTGATTGTGGCGGGGGTGGCATGGCTCGCACACCTCCATGGAGGCAGCAGAGCGACAGAGGCGGTGCCGGACACGGTGCGCTCGGTGGTCTACGACACAGTAACGGTGGTTACTCCCGAACCGGTGCAGACTGCGCAGCTGCCCGAAATGGTGATGCGTCTGCCGCTGTGGCGAGGGGCTGCATCAGATGACAACAACCATGCACGAGATTACAACTTGTCGGCACAGAGTGCAGAGACTTGGACGGAAACTTGTACAAACGCGTGTACAAGTCCGGAGCATGGTGACTCAGCCGACGTGATCATCCCCATGGAGCGCAAGGTCTATGAGGACTCCACATACTGTGCGGTGATCACCGGCGCATGGGTGAGCCTCGACACCATGCAGGTCTACCCCCGCCGCGAGACCGTCACCATCCGCCACCCGCCCGACAAGCGCAAGCGGTGGGGCATAGGCATCAGCGCCGGTTACGGCATGACCCCGCAAGGGCTAAAGCCATTCATCGGAGTGACCGCCACATACAACCTGATACGTTTCTGATACCGGTATATAACCCCTAAGAATCGGCAGGCGCGCAAGTATTGCCTCGTGAATATGCTCGGATAGCTTCTATGATATAAGCTGAGCGGTTTTTCTGTGTGGATAGGATCTGAACCACATCATCAGGAATGCGTATGGCTATGGTCTGTGAGTTAGCCAGTGTACGTGGTCTCCCGGCTCCAGCCCTGCGCCCTCCATGTCCGTTTCTTTTCTCTTCGTTTTGTTTTTCCATCTGTTTGTTTTAATTTTGTGGCTGTTTAATCCCGACAAGCAGAGGGCGACTCCCCCAAAGGGGAGTTCTTTGAGGCTTGCCGCCCTCGCTTGGATCAGAAGATTGTAAAGGTTATTCTTGCAATCTTAAGTTTCCAAATCCTGATGTTAATTTCTAAGGTCAACATGATTCCCGGATTTGTCGGGGTTAAACTTTCTTTTGCCGGCATCAGTTATCTCCGTTGCGATCTCTCTTTGATCACAATACAAAGTTAATGCTTTTTCTTGAATTTGCAAAACAAAATCAAGAAGAAATATTATTTTTTTTCTCGACCACGCCGGAAGTTCCGTGGCGCGGAAGCAAAAGGGGTAGGGGGTCAAAATTTTTAGCCCCACCCCCTCAAACCTCACACCTCACCCGCTTTACACAAAATCGATTTTTCAAAATTCTGCGTAGCGGGGCAATCTTTTGCCTAAGCGCTCGCTGGTGGATAGTTCATGATGAAGCTCTCGAATCGACATAATCAACTGTATGGAAAGCGCCCCTGCGCGGCATGTTGTGCGGCAGGGGCGCGGTTATCAGACAGCGTTTAGGATGAATGAGGAAAATCGTCTACATGCTGTCTGATAGGGATTGTATTTCCAGCGCTATTGTATTCTCAATGAGTGTACGAATTTATTTTTTACCGTAAAGCACCCAATCGAGCACGCGGCGGTTGGCTTTGTCGATAGCCTCGCGGATCTCCGTCTCGTCTATATAGATCAAAGTTGTCTCGTGCTTGCCGTCCGAATGCCCCAGGGCAAGCGCGATGTCGTCAAGCGACACGCCGATCTTCCTGGCGATGGTCGCCCATGAGTGGCGCGCCCAGTAGCTCGACAGTCCGGGAAATGCCGACGTGATGATCTTTTTACCGCCACGACCCTTGCGCTCCACCTCGCCGATCTTTTGCAACGCCATGTTGAGCTGATGCCGGAAATTGCGGTGGTCGCTCCACCGGTCAGCGATGCAGAGCAGCCCTTTCTCACCCTGATATTTTTCAATTATCTCCATGGCTTCCGGCTCAACCCTGATGGAGTAAAGGCGGGATGTCTTGGCGCGCTTGTACTCTATACGACCATCGGTGATCCGCGTCAGCCCATGGAGATCGACGGTGTTGATGCCGATGAGCATAAAAATCAGCTTGAACATATCCCGGTATATCTCTGCATAAGGCTCCACGGGGTAATCAAACAACGTCCGCAGCTCCTCTACCGTGAGTGACCGCTTGCGCGTAGCCTCCGGGCGGATCTTGAACCGCCGGAACGGATATGCGGATGTTATTTCATAATCTATCGCATTATTAAACACAGCGCGAATATTCCGTAGATGGATATTGCGAGCGTTCTTAGTCGCCGTCCTTGCGCAGAACGCCTCGAAATCCGTGAGCCACTTAAGGTCTATATCCTCAAAGTTTTTATTGTCAATATCCGGGTCAAACAATCTAATGCGATCCAATGTATGCTTATATACGCCTATAGTTCCGGGATTCGTTTTCCCATTTACAAAACGTTGAAAATGCCCTATAAATGTCACGACATCCTCATCTTGCTTTTTATTTAAGCAATCATGAAGAACCATATCTTTCACCTCCGCGATATCCCACTCGCCGCGTCTCGATCTTAGCAGCTTGCATTTCAGTTCGTCGAGCTGGTCCTGATAAAGCAACAAAACCGAACGCCATTTCATATTCTCAGCTTTTGGCTTGTCTGAAAGCGCATCCGTGAGCGTATCCTCTGTCAACTGCAACCCTAATGAGATATCCGCTTTCTTACGTCCACAAATCAGACGTAGCATTAAAGTGTTCTTTCTATCCCTACGGACAATAAATTTATATGTGAACATAATCCATTAAATGATGATGAAATTGATGAAATTGGTGAAACATTGGTGAAACATTGGTGAAACATTGGTGAAACATTTTGAGTAAAATTAGTAGATTTTGGGGCATTTTCAGCGCAAAACCTGCATGAAAATATGTTAAAACAAGGCTCTTGGATATGAAAAAAGCGCCAAAATCAAGTGTTATAAAGTTGATTTTTAGCGCTTTATTTATTGAGCGGAAAACGGGGCTCGAACCCGCGACCCTCAGCTTGGGAAGCTGATGCTCTACCAACTGAGCTACTTCCGCAGATGTCGTTTTTTGACCATGCAAAGTTAACCATTTTTTTTGATTTGGAACATATTCTTCCGCATTTTTGAGCAATCTGTTTACCCAACTGTCACTCAAGATTCTGACATTTGACATATAAAAAAGCCGGGTACTCCCTAAGAGCCCCCCGGCGCCCGTTGACAACGAGACCATGATGGTGTCGTTATCATCGCAAAGGTAATATAATTTACAGATTAAACAAAATTATAAACATCGATTTTATTGATATCTGACTGAATAAAAAATCCCCGGGTTCGCGAGCCGATACCAGCCTATATGCGATACTCTGGGACACCGCAAATGTAACACTATTTTCCAGTCTTACAAAATCATGAACCCCGATTCTTCTGCAAAAGAACTAAAAAAAGCGGTAGAGGCTAAAAGCCTCCCCGCGGACCGCCTTGCCGTAGCATGCGTAACCCTTTCGAGCTGTCACAAAGTTACAACTAATTTTCAATCCGACAAAATGACTTCCGAAGAATTTTTGAAATTTGCCAGGACAAAGATCAAGGAGATCGACGGATATACACGGAATCGACTCCCGAAGATCGCCGGAACACTCGCCAAAAGCCACTTTCAGGAGGGGTTCCAGCAGGGAGGATTCATCGATACCTCCCTGCAGAAATGGCAGCCGGCACGCCGCCAGTCCGACACCGCCGGAGGTGCCGCCGCACGCTATGGGCCCCTCCTGTCGTCACGCCAGCGGCTCTACAGATCAATAGCATTCGACCCGGGCGAGGGGCGAGTCCGCATATACAGCCCGCTGCCATACGCGGCAATACACAACGGGGGAGGAACACTCTTACCCTCCGTCACCGCTAAGATGCGCAAATTTATCTATTCCTCGGTGACGCTGACAAAACCATCGACGCAAAGATCGTCGACGACATAAAAAAGATACTCACACCATAATAATCAGAAAACATGGATGAAATCTATCTCAACATCATGGAGCGCATCGGCTCCGACCGAAAGATACTATGGTTAAGGTTCTACTACTTTTCGCTGCGGATCCGGCTGAGACTTACCGGTGTGAGACCGAGATATGATGCAAGGTTTTCCAATGGAATCCGGTTTAGAAGGTGAGGCTGCTCTGCCAGCAGCGCTTCATAACGTTCACGTCCGGTGGTAAACAGCTGAGGAATCAATGATTTTTCGGCACGGAGAATCTCTTTTTCGGCAAAAACACGTCCCCAATTGGCAAGATATATATCCTGACGGTACAATGTGTGCAGGTCATTAGTTGCGATACGGTATAATATGCAATCTTCCAATGTGGTAATATTCTCATACCCGGCACGCCCATTGATGTAGCTCTGCAAAGAGAGGGCGACAGTGCCCTCCTCGCCGATCCAGAAGGTAATATCGCGACCCTTGGCGTAGCAATATGCTCTGACAATCCCCTGCGCTACAAGGTAGACGTAACGGCACACCTCGCCAGCCACTATGAAGCACGTGCCTTTCGGCACATGAATCAGATCTGTTGCGTCGACAAATCTCATCATGGATTCTTCAGGCAACGGGCATATCCGTTTGATTATTTCGTTCAATTCCATACGCGAATTTACAAAATTATCAAATGTAAATTACAGAGCACAGAATCATTCATAACTTTGCATCCGCTATGAATTGGATATATCTTATAATCGCCGGCATTATGGAGGTCGGATTCACATTCTGCCTCGGTCAGACCAAGACGGCAACCGGAAATACCAGATATTGGTGGTGGGGCGGCTTTCTCGCGGCTCTTGCATTGAGTATGTGTCTGATGGCGCGTGCGGCAAGAACCATACCCATAGGCACTGTATACCCGGTGTGGACCGGTATCGGAGCCGCTGGAGCTGTAGCAGTCGGAATATTATTCTTCAATGAACCTGCTACTTTCTGGCGCATTTTCTTCATAGTGACACTTATCATCTCTATAATCGGTCTAAAAGTTCTATAAAGTTCTATAATATGCATAAGGATATGAGACGTTTCAAGCAACAACTGTCCACCGCAGTTGCTGAAAAGATACTCGAATCAGGTACAAACGGGGTGATTTCACTTGTTGATCAGGACGGATCGCCGTATGGTGTACCTATCAGCTACGCGTATGATGGAAAGGGACACATATACTTTCACTGTGCGCTGACAGGGCACAAGATTGACTGCATCAATGCTGATGCGCGCTGCTCGTTCTGTGTTGTCGCACAGGATCATATAGTCCCGGAGGAATTCACCACCTACTACCGCAGTGTCATAGTGTCGGGAAAAATCAAAATACTCACTGACAAGGATGAAATTCATGCCGGACTCATATCTCTAAGCGACAAATATTGTCCGGGGATCGATCCTGCCGATGAGATTGCGCGCTTCATCAAGAGTGTAATGGTGCTCCGCATGGATATCGACCGCATAACCGGAAAAGAGGCTAAGGAACTTATGCGCGAAAGAGTACAGGGCGGTGTGTCGTCTGATTATTGACACACCGCGATAGACTATTTCATCAAAGGCAACTGAGCCAGCATGTTCTTCAGCCGAATCGCCAGGCGCGGCATCGGTTCGGCTATCTTTAACCAATTATTTGGAGCTGCTTGGCTCTGCGGCAAGCCTGCGTGGAGTTTTTCACTTGCAATTTGGCTAGAATCTCCTGGCGGTGACGGCTTACAGTGTTTTTGCTGATGATCTCACCATATCACTCTCCAATACAGATCCAATAATAATTGGACTTAAAAACATTCGTTTAAATGGGTTGGTCAGATTTTTGAAGTATATTTGCATTTGAGATCTAAGCATATTATCAAATGGCAAAAATCACAGTTCAAAATACCGAAGTTAATGTCGTAAAATTAAACGGTAAGGACTATATCTGTCTCAAAAATATGTTACATCCTGATTTTAATTATGGCGAATTCGCCACAATTAGTTATCAAACTCTACCAAATTGCCATCCATCAGATGAGCGTGTTGGAGAGTGGCGATAACGACCGGAAACTATTGAACTAAGTGATAATCATGAACTGCAATAATATAGTAAAAGGAACGGATAACGATTTTAACCAATTGTCAACCATTTGGGAAAGCGCCGTAAAAGCTACGCACGACTTTCTCGATCATGAAGATTTCGTTTATTATAAATCCCGGATTATGGATTATTTCAGGATGGTCGACATCTATGTCTATAAGAACGAACAAGGAAAAGCAATTGGGTTTATTGGTGTCTCTGAATCTATGGTAGAAATGCTGTTTGTTGATGCAACATTCAGAGGTCGCGCAGTTGGTAAAAAACTGTTAGAATATGCCATATACACTCTAAATGTTTACAAACTTGATGTCAATGAGCAAAACACACAGGCTCTCGGTTTCTATACCCACATGGGCTTTAAAATAACCGGACGTTCACAAACCGATAGTGAGGGAAAACCATATCCGTTACTGCATTTACAATATGAGGCTTAACAAGCATTATACTAATAGAACGATTTGATTCCAAGACGTCAGTTTATAGGTCAACAACACAATCGGGAATTTCACCCAACGACAGAGACACATTCATAACAAGTCTCAAAGAAATCAATCCCAATAACAAGATTGGGTAAATTAGTCATAAATATGTATCTTTGCCTAAAGATTCAGATGTCTGCTCCCGGTACAGGTTTCAGGAGAGGATAGACAATCGTTGTGAAATATCCACAGAACGCACATCCATTATGGAAAGAGATAAAATTGACTTTGGAAACGGAAAGATCGGTAAATTGTTCCGCACCATGTTTTTCCCTACATTGATCGGTATGGCATTCAATTCCATCCTCAATATTTGCGACGGAATGTTTGTAGGTCATGGTGTCGGAAGCAATGGTCTTGCAGCCATAAATATTGTAGCACCGCTATTTCTTATTTGCGCCGGACTTGGACTGATGTTCGGAATCGGTGCGTCGGTAATAGGTGGAATCCGCCTTGCGGAGGGTAATGTGAAGGCTGCGCGAATCGTAATGACCCAGGCTTATATTGCAGGAGCCATAATATTCGGCATTGTGATCATTGTGTCGCTTCTGTTCACCCGTCCGGTACTCTATTTCCTCGGATGCAGTCCTGCTCTCGAGGGTCTTGCCACCGATTATCTGCTCTGGCTGCTCCCCGGACTCGTGTTCTTTTATCTGCAATGTGCCGGAATGATGCTCATACGTCTTGACGGCTCTCCACGCTATGCCATGAGTGTGCAGATAGTAGCGGCAATACTGAACATATTCCTTGACTGGTACATGGTGTTCCCTCTCGGACTCGGTATCAAAGGCGCTTCAATGGCAACATCCATATCCTGCATCGTAGCCGGAATCATGGTAGTAGCCTACTTCATATTCTTTTCCGACAAACTGAAATTCTACCGTCTGCGCCTGACGTTGAAGTCGCTGAGGTTATCAATACGCAATACCGGATACATGGCTAAGGTCGGGCTTGCCACATTCATCGCCGAGCTTGCTATAGGAGTGATGATGGTCACAGGTAACTACATGTTTCTCTCTTACCTCGGCGAGGATGGTGTCGCGGCTTTCAGTGTAGGCTGCTATCTCTTCCCGCTGATATTCTCCGTCAGCAATGCGGTGGCGCAATCGTCGCAACCCATAATAAGCTACAACTATGGTGCGGGAAAGCCTGAACGTGTGCGGCAGGCATTGAATATCTCACTGCTCACTGCCATGGCTTGCGGTGTGGCTATCTCTGCCTGCATGTGGTCAGGATCGGGAGTGTTGACCGGGATATTTCTTGACTCGGGTGAACGCGCATACGAGATCGCCAAATCGGGATTACCGCTGCTCGGTCTGTGCGCACTGCCATTCGCATTAAACATAACCTTCATCGGTTATTATCAAAGCTGCGAGAAATCGGCACGTTCTATAGCGTATATGCTTATGAGAGGAATCATATTCATGGTGCCTGGATTCATTCTCCTGCCAGGCGCAATAGGCGTTGACGGGCTATGGCTCGCCATTCCGGCATCAGAGGTTATCACAGTGGCAATTATAGCCCTGTCATATATCGTGCTTAGAAAGCGAAAAGCGGCATGTGCCATGCCGGACAATGTCAATAATTGAGCAATCGACCGCAGTCGTGCCAGTCGCCAATCATTCTGCATTCCGCACTCGCTTCTATGAGTTTTGACAGGCGACTTTTAAATAAATCAGGCTTAGAGACAACTCTCTGTATATTATCTATCCGCACACGCTGATATAGCGGCGACATAGCCTTGAAATTCTTCCACGCCGATGGTACGGCATGGAAGGCATCGATGATTTCAGGCATTATCTCAAATTCCGCCGAAAGATCGGGGCAAGCCTTGCGCCCGCTCTCTGTCATGAGTCCAAGCTTCTCCAGACGGCGGCAACGCTCTTTATTGAGTTCGGTCCACCTGCCGGACTTAGTCCTCGGACCAAACCGCTGCAACGGTACACCATCCACATTCTTCAATGTCGAGTCAATCCATCCGAAGCAGAGAGCCTCCTCCACGGCATCAAGATACCACAGCGCACTGTCAGGCGGAGTCTTGCCACGCTTCGTGGCAACCCAGCATTCCCGCTCTGTGGCATGATTCTCCAAGAGCCATTGCCGGAACTGCCGGCGATGCTTTATATCAAGTACATTTACCGGAATCATTCTTGACTACATCCACTTTTCCGGCATTTTAGGATGCCGCAGAATTCATCAACCATAAAATCAGGCGAAGCTGCTTCAAGTGATTCGATGGATCCGTTGCCATACGTCACAGCACACGTCGCACAGCCTGCGGCATTTCCCATCATTATATCCACATCGGCATCGCCAACCACCAAACAGTCTGCCGCATTCCAGCCAAGAGTCTTAAGAATCAACAGTACAGGTTCGGGATCCGGCTTCCCTTTGGTAACGCTATCGGCACCGACTATCATATCGAACCAATCTCTGATGCCGAGTCCGTCAAGATAATCATGCAACGAAGCCAGGCGACGGCTTGACGCTACAGCAAGACGACACCCTGCCGCACGAAGCTGCTCAAGTGTTTCCAACACCCCGGGAAACGTCTTCTCATGTGCGTCCTTCTTCAACCTATCGTAATTTGACCGAAAGACACGTGCGAACTCCTTATTCGAAATGTCAAGGGAGGGGTACAGATACTTTCCTGCCTCATCAGTACGGATACCGATTATCGAGCGGCATTCATCATCTGTCCTCTCCGGCAATCCCATCTCTTTTATCGTGGCTTTGATAGTCGAAAGTATAACGGATGATGTATCCATCAAAGTGCCGTCGAAATCAAATATGTAATTCATGACCGTTGACTATGGTTATTCTGACACATTATTGCCCGACGTCACAGGCAATCCCTCTTTCTCCCAAGCGAGAATGCCTCCGCCCATATCCACCACCTTGTAGCCTTGCTCACTGAGGTAGACAGCAGCCTCATTGCTTCTTCTGCCGCTGCGGCAATAGATATAGATCGTCTTTGATTTGTCGAGACCGGCTGCCTCTTTTTTAAATTCATCCGTATTAAGCCAGTTGATGAGATGCGCGCCGTCAATATGTCCGGCGGCGAACTCATCAGCCCTACGGACATCAAGGAGATATCCCTCGGTATCGCCCTCTATTTTCGCTTTAAACTCCGCCGGGGAAACGACCTCGACACCCGGATTGGTTGCCTGTGCATTACATCCTGCCATAAACATAGCTGCTACAAATGATAGTATCTTAAAATTTTTCATTGTCATTAAAAACTTCATATAAACAATAAGAGGCATATCGGACACATATTCTGCCGCAGAATACTGAAAAGCCCATATCTGTCGATTCTGCCGTACAAAGTTAATAAAAACCGCTGAAGAATCTGGTCTGTCGAATCTCATATAAAAACAAGACGTGTCATATTTTCAATCCATAAGGACAACCATATTATCATGCCGAAACGTTATATTTGCAATGCAAAACCGAATAGTGTAATAACCGAAACAAAGTATATATGTCAGAAAAAAGACCTGATGCAATTGAAATCACCGGTGCCAGGGTTCACAATCTGAAGAACGTGGACGTAAGCATCCCGCTTAACCGCATCGTAGGTATCGCAGGTGTTTCTGGCTCAGGAAAATCATCATTGGCACTCGGAGTGCTTTACGCCGAAGGGTCGCGCAGGTATCTGGAAGCGCTGTCGACATATACCAGGCGGAGAATGACCCAGGCACCGAAAGCTGATGTCGATGAGGTGCTGTATGTCCCCGCCGCCATAGCCCTGCGCCAGCGTCCGGGAGTGCCGGGAATACGTAGCACATTCGGCACAGGAACAGAATTGCTCAACAGTCTGCGGTTGATGTTCTCACGCCTTGCATCACACCGTTGCCCGAATTGCGGGCAATATCATGAGCCGTCGCTCGCAGTCGCGGCGGAAAAGGAGCTGACTTGCACCGCCTGCGGCACACATTTCTACGGGCCATCGGCTGAAGACCTGTCGTTCAACAGCACGGGCGCATGTAAACGATGCGGAGGCACTGGGATTGTAATGACCGTCGACACCTCGACACTTGTCCCTGACGAGACCAAGACTATCGACGAAGGCGCCGTAGCACCCTGGAACTCCCTGATGTGGTCGCTCATGAATGACGTATGCCGTGAGATGGGTGTAAGAACAGATATCCCATTCAATCAACTGACGCAGAAAGAACGCGACATAGTGTTCTACGGTCCTGCAGAGAAAAAGCACATACTTTACCGTCCCAAGAATTCCGAGCAGGCTACAGAACTTGATTTCACATTCTATAATGCCGTGCGTACTGTCGAGAACGCCCTGAGCAAAGTGACCGACGAGAAAGGAATGAAACGTGTGGAGCGGTTTCTACGCAGCGACGTTTGCCCGGAGTGCCACGGCACACGCTTATCGGAGGCGGCACGCACCCCACGCATCGACGGCATTGGGCTTGACAATGTGTGCGAGATGACACTGGAACAGTGTATTTCGTGGGTACGTCATGTCCCTGACACAGTACCATCCGAGATGCGTGCCATGGCTACGAGCATCTGCGATTCATTTCTATCCACATCGCGGAGGCTTATTGACCTCGGGCTTGGCTACCTGAGTCTGGATAGGGCTGCGTCAACCTTATCGACAGGCGAAAGACAACGCATGCAGCTCGCACGCGCTGTCCGCAACCGCACTACCGGCGTGCTGTATGTGCTTGATGAGCCATCAATCGGTCTGCATCCGGCAAATATCCGCGGATTGACAGGTGTCATGGATGATCTTGTCGCCGACGGCAATTCGGTATTGCTCGTGGATCATGACACACAGATACTTGACCATGCCGACTGGATTGTAGAGATGGGACCCGGTGCCGGAAGCAACGGCGGTTATGTTGTGGCTCAGGGTACAGTACCCGAAATAGAGCGTAACAACAAGTCTCTTATCGGCCCGTTTCTCGCCGGGGTAACACAGCCCGCGATAATACTTCCGGTAGCTGATGACGCGATGTTCGCAATGGGTGAGATAACCATGGAGACATCTGCGATCCATACAGTCAAACCATTGGAAGTGAAGATCCCCAAAGGACGGCTGACGGTAGTCACCGGAGTCTCGGGTTCGGGGAAAACGACACTTATACTCGAGAGCCTTGTTCCGGCACTCGAATCGGTGATAAACGGTATGCCTCTGCCATGGCATGTAAAGAAAATAAATGCCGAGGGGATCGGGCATGTAAAACTGATCGACTCCACCCCGATCGGAGCCAACGTACGCTCAACAGTAGCCACTTACGCCAACGTGCACGATGACCTGCGTAAGATCTTCGCACGCACGGAGGATGCGAAATCGCATGGTTACAAGGCGGGAGATTTCTCTTACAACACCGGCAGACTCCGATGCCCCGTATGCGACGGAACCGGCAGCGTAAGCCTCGACGTGCAGTTTCTACCGGATGTCGACATTCCTTGCCCGGAATGCCACGGATCAAGATATTCGCGCGAGGCATCACTGATACATTGCCATTGCAAGAACGGATCATCCTACTCACTGCCGGAGATCATGGAAGCAGATATAAGCAAAGCTATGGAGATGTGTGCCGATTTCAAGAGTGTGGCAGCACGGATAAGGACACTCGACAACATCGGTCTCGGCTATCTGACGCTTGGCGAAGCCACGCCAAGCCTCTCGGGCGGTGAGGCACAAAGGCTCAAACTTGCCTCGGAAATGGGGCGCGAACAGACCAATTCGGTATTCGTTTTCGATGAGCCAACCATAGGACTCCACCCGCTTGATGTGAGGAAGTTGCTTGAAGTGTTCCGGCATCTGATTGAATCAGGTGCCACAGTAATTGTGATTGAGCATGATCTCGACGTGATACGAAGCGCCGACTATATCATCGACATGGGGCCCGGAGGAGGAGAAGCGGGAGGCACTATCGTGGCTACCGGCACCCCTGCCGACATAAAAGCCTGCAAGGAGAGTGTGACAGGACAATTCATCTGACATGTGAGAGCTTATGGTCTGATGAACTCTTTTTTTATAGCATCTGTATGCCGATTTCTGTCGGTTTTTGTCTAATTTTGCAAGCATGAACCGAAAAGGCAAGCTATATTTCCGATACGGGACAATGGGTTCGGCAAAGACCGCGCTGCTGCTCACCACCGCATATAACTTTGAAGAGCGTGGCGTAGGGCACATCTGTCTGAAACCGGTTGTCGACACACGTGAAAACACCAATATCATACGCTCCCGCATAGGCATCGAGCGCGAATGCGTATGGATCTATCCTGAGACCGATCTATACTCACTCGCCAGATCGCTGTTCGAGAGCCGTAAATCAATCATTGAATGGTTTCTGATTGACGAGGCACAGTTCCTGACCGAATCACAGGTCGACCAGTTGGCAAGGATTGTCGACAATTTCGGCTGCAACGTGATCTGCTACGGTCTGCGTACAGATTTCCGCACGCACTTGTTCGAAGGCTCACGTCGTCTGTTTGAGATAGCCGATACCATAGATGAGATAAAAAGCACCTGCACATGCGGACGCAAGACTATAGTCAATGCGCGAATAGACCATAACGGCGATATCGTCGACCACGGACAGCAGGTTGAGATAGGAGGCAATGAGCGATATATAGCCGTTTGCCGCAAATGTTGGAGCAACCGGCGCATAGAGCAGGCGTCGAGATTCGCACTCCCCTTCCCTGAATTTAACGAACAGGAAGAAAACACACCCATCGACAATTAAGTCATGACACGGTTTAGACTTTTATATACGATTATCGCAGCGCTCATTTCCGTTGCAAGCTGTCTGGCTACGCCAAAGCTGACGGATGAGACTCTGAATTACAAGGTGCTTTTCAAGTGGGGGCTTGTACAGAAACAGGCGGGCAGAGCCACGCTGAAACTGCGCACCTCTCCCGGGCATTTCACAGCCACGCTATATGCCCGTTCGGAACCATGGGCGGATCATTTCTACTCGCTGCGCGACACACTGATCTCGACCATGACCGCCGAAGACTGTCTGCCCACGCGCTATGAACGCATAGCACACGAAGATGGCAAATATGCCCGCGATGTGATAACGATGCGGCGCACAGGAAATCTTGTCGACGGTCATTCCATCCGCTACCGCCGGAGCAAGAAAGATACCGGGATCACATCATCTGAAATCAAACTTAAAGCGGAGGGACCAACTGTCGATCTGCTCAGTGTGTTCTACTACATCCGCTCAATCGACTTCCAACAGCTGACACCGGGATATAAGAAGGTGATAAATATATTCTCCGGTAAACGAAAGGAGTTGCTTACCATCACATATCACGGAAAAGAGAACCTGAAGCTCGACGGAACAGAACACCCTACGTTCAGAATCAGCTTTACATTCACTGACGAACGTTCGTCGAAAACGTCGGACGACATCGACACCTGGATAAGCACCGACAAATCGAGGATTCCGCTAAAACTTGAAGGTAAACTCAAGATCGGCAAAATACGATGCCTGTACACCGGCGGCAACTGACCCCACTGTGGAATTAAAAGCAATACATAATCTCCCCCGTAATAATGAAACGAATACTTTTACCTTTAGTCCTGATGATGAGTACACTAACAGGCACAGCTGAAGAGCCACGTACAATCCAACTGCATATTGTCGAAACCACTGATGTGCATGGCAACTTCTTTCCATACAATTTCATCACGCGCAAACCGTGGCAAGGCAGCATGGCGCGAGTGGCTACATTCGTCGACTCACTGCGTGCCGAAAAAGGTAAAGAAAATGTGATCCTTCTTGATAACGGTGATATTTTGCAGGGACAACCCACAGCATATTATTTCAACTTCATCGACACCGTAACCCCTAACATAGCATCAAGAATATACGATTATCTGGACTATGACGTCGCAACCATCGGCAACCATGACGTCGAGACCGGACATGCTGTATATGACCGTTGGATCCGGCAGACATCCACACCCGTACTCGGCGCTAACGTCATAAATAAATCCACAGGCGATACGTATCTGAAACCGTACACGATAATAGAGCGCCAAGGTCTGAAAATCGCTGTACTCGGAATGCTGACACCGGCAATACCGGCATGGCTTCCGGAGCCTATCTGGGCAGGAATGGAATTTGACGACATGGTGCCTACAGCCGCCAAATGGATTCCTATCATCAAGGAAACTGAGAATCCGGATATGATCATAGGGTTGTTCCATTCAGGACACGACGCCACCCGCCGTACGGGCAAATGGATCGAGAATGCATCATGTCTTGTGGCAGAAGAAGTGCCCGGCTTCGACATTGTATTTATCGGACACGACCACCAGCGCTTCAACGAGCGGTGTGGCGCGGACTCCGTAGCGGTTCTGAATCCGGCAAACAATGCTGTCGCCGTTGCTGAGGCTACCGTAACATTGACAATCGATGCCGACGGAAAAGTAGTGGCAAAACATATAGAGCCTGAAATCCATGATATAGCCGACATCACTCCATCGGAATCCTATCTGAAGCACTTCGACGCTGACCGCACTGCTGTCGATAAATTCGTTGACCGTGTGATAGGCACTGCGAAAGGTGAATTCAGTTCACGTGACTCATATTTCGGTCCGTCTGCATTCATCGACCTTATCCATAAGCTTCAACTCGACATTACGGGTGCCGACATATCATTTGCCGCACCGCTCTCTGCCGATGCCGTAATAGCGAAAGGTCCTGTACGCGTGAGCGACATGTTCAACCTATACAAATACGAGAACCTGCTCTACACAATGGAGATGACCGGCGATGAGATAGCACGCTATCTCGAGCGCGCCTATGATGTAAGGCTCAACCATGATCCTGTAGCAAACGGGCACCTGCTGCTTTTTGAGAGCGATTCCCCCACCCTCACCGACAACCGTCTGAAAAACCCCGCCTACAACTTTGACTCTGCCGCCGGCATAAATTACACAGTGGACGTGACGAAGCCGCGGGGAGAACGTGTGAACATCACATCCATGGCAGACGGCAAACCGTTTGACCGCAACGCCACATACCGCGTGGCTGTCAATTCATACCGTGGCAACGGCGGAGGCGACCACATGACGAAGGGCGCTGGTATCGACGCGGAGAAACTGAAAGAACGTATCGTAGCCTCGACGGATCTTGACCTGCGTTATTACATGATGCAACAGATAGAGCGCGACGGAGTCATCACCCCGACAGTCATTGGCAACTGGAATTTTGTGCCTGCTGATGTGGTGGCACCGCTTATTGAGACTGACATGCGCCTGCTGTTCTCGCCGGAAAGCTCGAAGAACCAAAAATAACATCTCATCGGTAAGTTTTTTTCAAGATTTTCCGCACAAGTATTGTGGGAATGCAGTAGATATTCTATATTCGCAGCATAAAACCAACCATACCCGCCACATACCGGTCTGCCTGAAAATGCTGCCGGTCTGAGGTAACACAAAAGACCAGACACAATGATATATAAATTCAGATTAGTATCCGACGAAGTCGACAATTTCAAGCGTGAGATCGCGATTGATGCCGATGACACGTTCCTCACATTCCGCAACGCGATCTGCGAGGCAGTCGGCTATGACCGCGGGCAGATGAACTCATTCTTCATCTGCGAGGACGGTTGGGAAAAAGGGAAGGAAATCACTCTTGAGGATATGGGGTCGGACTCTGCCGACGATGTATATCTGATGGATGAATGCATCCTCAGCGATTATCTTGAGGATGAAGGTCAGCGTCTCATATTTGTTTTTGATTACCTCACCGAGCGCTCATTCTTTATAGAGCTCAAGACTACCGAACCTGGAAAGACTCTCAGCGAACCGCTCTGCACACTTTCCATGGGTACCCCTCCCCCTCAATTTGTCAACATGGACGAGTTTGAGGCGCAGCTTGATGCCAAAGCGGCACGCGCGGCAACCGATACCGATGTCGATGAGGAATTCTATGGCACAGACCAGTTCAACGAAGACGAATTTGATGCGGAAGGTTTCGATGAAATGACATTCGAAGACTGATCCACCAGTTCAACCATATAACAGTGCGACCTCGCGCAAGATTAATCTGTGGCGAGGTCGCACTATTTTATATAATTCTATGGATTGCCGCTGTCGACTCAGCGTCTGAACCGTGACAGAAGGAATGACGCGACGTCGCGCTGCACTACCGAACCTAAGACCATATTTATACCGATATAAAGCAACGCCCCGCAAAGCGACTGTAACACAAGGAGCGCCAGCTGTCCTTCAATTACAAAGCTGAACGCACCTACTGCCGTCACAACGGCTATTGATGATACGGCGTAGGGCAGACTATCGGTGATAAACTGCCACCACGTACGCCCTGATAGACGCGCCGCTATAACCATAGTTATACCCCATGTAAGGAAAGAGGCTGCTATTTGTCCCCATAGCAATATTACGATACCATACACGGGATCCTTCGGAGTCTCGAGAGCTATGTAGCTCCATGTCAAGGCAATCGCCACGAGAGCCGCTATGTCGCGTATCAATTCCGTGCCTACGATCCACCGCGAATGTCCGAGCGCAAGTATGTAATTATTGTAGACAGCCGAAAGTACTGTGAATATTCCCCTCAGCAACAGTAATTGAAAAAGAATTATGGCGGCGTCCCACTTTGTGTCGAACAGCACATGGAAAAGCGGACGCGACACCACTATCAGCAATCCTATGCAGGGGAACACGAGGTAAGATGTAAAACGGTTCATTTTCGCCGTCGAGGATGCAAAACGTTCGGGAGAATCCTGATAGTCGGCGAGCGCAGGGAGGAAAGATTGTGTCAGAACCGCCGAGAGCGATGATATGCCCATTGTGCTCCATTTGTCTGCCTGACCGTAATAACTGAGAGGCAGCACACCTGCACGGTTGCCTATTATGAGTGAATATATGTTGCGGAACAAGATATTCAGAAACGCGCCTCCCATCATACCGGAGCCTACCTTGAAAAAGCTCTTGAGCGAACGGAGCGAAAAACGCATGACAGGCAGCCACCCGCCTGTCAGCCACAGCAGCAGTGTCTTGACTCCAGCATTTATGATCGCCTGCCATACAAGCGACCATGCTCCCCACCCGTCAAGAGCCATCCATATTGCCGCTACAGAGCTTACGAACAACCCCGCGGCATTGGCTACCGCAATCATTTTCACTTCCATCCGCTTCATCAGGCGGTTGGTCTGTACTATTCCCGCCGCATTCAGGATGAACACGACGAACATGGCTCTGCCCAAAGGGATTATGCGCTGGTCACCCTGATACCACTCGGCTATAAGTGGAGCGCAGAAAAACAACAACAGGTAGATGATAAACGACATTGCCATATTGAACCACAGCACGGTGCTGTAGTCGAGGCGCGACACGCGTTTTTTCTGCAACAGAGCAGATGAGAAACCGCTGTCGACAAACAGAGTCGCGAAAGCCTGGAACACAAGAACGGCGCTGACCAGACCGAAATCATCCTTCGGAACAACTCTCGCAAGAACGATACCGGTTATGGTGTAGAGCGCCATCGACGTTATCTTGTCGATGGCGTTCCACTTTACGGTGCGCGCTACGCGCATCTTCATCTCCGCCTGCGGTACTGACATTCCGGGCTTTTAGAGTGTCGTTATCGGATGGATTATTTCTTATCCTCCGGCTGAGCCGCATCAAGCGGGAGCACTTTTACACCGAGAGAACGGTTCTTTATCGCAGGCTCTCCACGGTAGTATATCGTGCCCGACATACCCATCACTGAAAGGTTCTTTGTCGGTGCGCAACCGATAGTGCCCGTACCGAACGATTTGCATTTAACGGTCTCAGCTACAAGATCGTCGGCTGTTATGGATCCGGTTCCGGTGCATGACAGATTGGCTGTCTCCGCAGTGCCGCGAATCACTAGCGAGCCTTTGCCGGTATCGAGCGAAGCATCTACCTGTGTAGCCTTGATATCCCGCACAACAATGCGACCGTTGCCGATCACGCGTGCACGGAACTTGGGGCATGGATTGACGTTCAGCACACGAAGCATCGAATCTCCGGAATTTTCCACAAAAGTGAGTATATTGGAATATACCCTTACGCGGGGAAGATTGGCGCGTGTTGTTTTTTCATCATCTGAAAGCTGAATCTCAAGTTTCTGCTTATTTGGCACAAAAAGGATTTGTGATGCGATATCGGGAGTGGCAAAAAAGACTGCCTTTCCCGCCGAATCAGGATTGCAAACATAGTCGACGTTTATACCGTCGGTCACTTTCAGTTCGCTGAAATCCTTAACATCAAGCTCATAGCGTGTGGGTGCCTGAGCCGCGCCCTGTGTCGCTGTCAAAGCTGCGAGCAGTGAGAGAGTTATTGTGATCCACTTCATAAGATTGGGGTTTATTGATTGTATTGTCTAAGTTTATTCAGTAATCTATTGTGCCGCAAGAGGCGAACCGCCGTTTTCACCCAAAAGAACCTCTACCCGGTTAAGAACATCGTCAAGGTGAGCGAAAGTGTCGGCACGAAGCATCTCCACCCTGGTGTCACGGAAATGAGGTATTCCCTTGAAGAGCGGTGATGCCGCAAGATGCCGTCGAATGTGAAGGATTCCACGGTATTCGTCAATCCTGTCGATGCTTTCACGAATCTGGCGCCTTATTAGAGCGAACATTTCAGCCGGAGATGGAGTGTAAATGTTACCGGCGAGGTGCGATTTTATCTCACGGAACACCCAGGGAGCACCGATGGATGCACGTCCGACCATTACACCGTCAACACCATAACGTGAGAACGCTTCCTCGACATCGGCACCAGTCGTAAGATCACCGTTACCTATTACGGGTATAGTCAGACGTGGATTCTCCTTCACGCGTGCAATCATCTCCCAGTCGGCACGCCCTGTGTACATCTGCGAGCGCGTGCGACCATGCACGGTAAGCGCGGCTATTCCACAATCCTGCAGCTGCTCGGCGAGATCCACTATTATGCGGTTTTCATGATCCCACCCGGTGCGTGTCTTGACAGTAACAGGAATATCTACCGCGCGAACCACAGCTCTGGTAATCTCCAGCATCTTGGGAATATCACGGAGCATTCCCGCACCTGCACCCTTTCCCGCAACTTTCTTGACCGGGCATCCGAAATTTATATCCAGGATATCAGGTTTTGCCTCGGCGACAATGCGCGCAGCCTCAACCATAGGCTCAACCTCCCTGCCGTATATCTGTATAGCGGTAGGACGCTCGCGGTCATCGATATGCAGCTTCCGTGTTGTCGCAGCGATATTGCGTATCAGGGCATCAGCCGACACGAATTCCGTATAGGTCATGTCGGCTCCCTGCTCTTTGCATATAAGGCGGAAAGAGGGATCGGTGACATCCTCCATCGGCGCCAAGGCTACCGGACGCGGTCCGAGGTCTATGTTTCCAATTTTCATAATTGCTGTCAACGAAGTTAATCAAAATTGTTCTATCCGGGAAATAATATCCCATTTATTCCAATTTTTCCACCCCGGACTCCACCATGACCTCCATTTGCGCCACTGAATCCAAAGGCACGTCCACACTGTCGGCAACCGTGGCGGTATCTGATGGAAAAATCCGCCGCGACAGCACGTGCAGGCGTGAGTCGTAAGTGATCCTGAGCGAGTCCCAACCTGCGGTAAATGTCTCACCCGTAACCGCGTATATACGCCCTATGCTTCCGGTATCAACAGTTTCATACCGCACACCACGCACATCATAAAAATAATAGTCTGATCCCCAACGCACGATACAGATCAGCGTATTATAACCGATGAAATCACTGTCGGCAGCTACCGAGATAGCCGGTGCTCGTCGTCCACGGTTATCCACTATGGTATAGTTTCTTCCGGAACGACGCACTGTCGAAATAGTCCGGCGTGACGCCGCCTCGGTCAATGCGCCCAAGACTATTGTGCACAGCAAAACAATTACGGCGAAAACTCTCAGAGGTCTCATTTCAATGTCAGTATTGAGAAGGAATCCGGCATGAGGCGTGCTGCAGCATCATTGAATTGTGCAAGTGTGATAGATGCAATACGC
Source organism: uncultured Muribaculaceae bacterium (assembly GCA_910587425.1). Taxonomy (GTDB): domain Bacteria; phylum Bacteroidota; class Bacteroidia; order Bacteroidales; family Muribaculaceae; genus Paramuribaculum. The sequence goes on along the minus strand of CAJUKU010000007.1, from coordinate 19,737 downwards.
GACATCCTTTCCTCAAAACTTGCAACGCGTCCATATACGAGCATACGTCGTCCGGCTGAAAGGGCACGCTGCTCACGATTCTCGGCAGCCACAGTCAACTGTCCCATGTACTGACGCTTCGCCTCCTCGAGCTTGCGTGGTGAAATGCCTTCGGCAGCTATTTTCCCAAGCACACGTTGCATCACCTCGCGGCAACGTAGATTGCTCTCGTCATCACACCCGTAATAGACCGTCAGCACGCCACAATCAGTATATCCGGCTGTAGAAGCCTCTACTGTATATACCAGACCACGTCTCTCACGCATCTCGACATTCAGAAGCGAGTTCATGCCCGGACCTCCGATTATATTGCTGAGAAGCGAATATACGTGGGAGTCCGGACTATGGAAGCCCGGTATGCGTACGCCCCAGACCGTATGCGTCTGATGTAGGGAGTTGTCGCGCACGATCTCAAACCGCGGCTGTTCGGCAGGTATATGACGGCAACGGTCGACATCGCCGTGATCCATCACTCCGAAATGCTTCTCAAGCATTGCACACACGCGCTTAGTTGAAGCACTGCCGGCATAAAAAATCACCATTTCACCGGGTGTGAAATAACGGTCGAGCCATGAGCGACACGCTGAGGAATCGAGTTGACTCAGACTGCGAGCGTCGCCCAGGATATTATGAGCGAGAGAAGAGCCGGCAAAAAAGAGTTCATCAAACTCATCATACACCGCTTCCGATGGCGTATCAAGATACGAGCTTATTTCATCCTCGATTACATCGCGCTCACGGTCTATCTCGTCGGCAGGGAATGTGGAATTGGCTATCAGATCCGCTATAAGTTCGGCAGCACGGTCTAGATGCCCGCAGGGAGCTATGGTATAAACCACTGTCTCCTCTTTTGTCGTGAAGGCATTCAGTTCGCCCCCCACACGTTCCATGCGGTTCAGAATGTGCCATGAGCGCCTGCGGCGTGTGCCCTTGAATATGGTATGTTCGACGAAATGCGCGAGTCCATGCTCGGCGACTGTCTCGTCACGACTACCGATATTGACGCATACCCCGAAATAATCCACGCTGCCCGCAGCATGAGACAGGTGAACACCTCTCATGCCGTTGGACAGCGTGAAATAAGTTACGTCAGCATTCATTGAATCCATTGTGCTGACGATATGTTTACTGGCGTCCGCTTACCGTTACGTTGCGGTCGATCTTCGATACAAGTCCCTGAAGCACCTTGCCCGGACCGAGCTCAACGAACTCAGTGGCTCCGTCGGCGATCATGTTCTTGACGGTTTGTGTCCAACGCACGGGAGCTGTGAGCTGCGCCACAAGGTTAGCCTTGATCTCGGCAGGGTCGGTGTGCGGTTTTGCGTCTACGTTCTGGTAAACAGGGCATACAGGAGTGTGGATCTCAGTAGCTGCGATAGCCTCCGCAAGTTCCGCACGTGCCGGCTCCATGCAGGGTGAATGGAACGCGCCACCTACCTTAAGTTTGAGGGCACGTTTAGCACCGGCGGCGAGGAGCTGCTCGCAAGCCTTGTCGATAGCTTCCATCTCACCGGAGATAACGATCTGTCCGGGGCAGTTGTAGTTAGCACAAACCACTACACCGTCAATTCCCTCACAGATCTCCTCAACCTTCTCGTCGGGGAGAGCGAGAACAGCTGCCATTGTCGACGGCTTAAGCTCGCATGCCTTCTGCATGGCGCGTGCGCGGGCTGCAACCAGACGCAGACCATCCTCGAAGCTGAGGGCACCGGCGGCTACCAGAGCTGAGAACTCGCCAAGCGAATGTCCGGCTGTCATATCCGGCTTGAACTCCTCGCCCATTGTTTTGGCAAGGATAACGGAATGGAGGAAGATAGCAGGCTGGGTGACACGTGTCTGCTTGAGATCCTCATCGGTTCCTTCAAACATGATGTCTGTGATGCGGAATCCAAGAATCTCATTGGCTTTCTCAAACATCTCATGAGCAACAGGATTGCTGTCGTAAAGATCCTTCCCCATGCCTACGAACTGGGCTCCCTGACCGGGAAACACAAATGCTTTCATCTTTATTTATATTATTATCAAGTTCATTTATTCAACCGGCGATACATTGCCACAGCACATGATGTGACACAGATATATCGCTCCGGATAGCTGTTTTGCGTCTGCAAAGTTAATGCTTGTCTGCCGATTTCCGCAACTTTTCGCCCAATTTAGAGTCTAATTAATGTAATTGCTAAACCTGCCGACTCATGACACCTATATATAAATCAGCACCACTGCATCTCTCACAAGCGGGTTATAATAAACTTTATAACACTTCATCCAAAACTATCATCAACAGGAATCCGGCAGCAAATCCTATCGGTCCTATATTTGAATGCGGACCCTGCGCAGCAGCCGGAATCAATTCCTCAACCACGACATAAAGCATAGCACCGGCAGCAAATGCAAGCAGCAGCGGCATCAATGGCACCATCACCGATGCGAGCCATATCGTAAGAATCGCGGCAACAGGTTGCACGACGCCGCTCAGAAAGCCAATGGTAAACGAGCGTGAACGCGAATTTCCGACAGCACGCAACGGCAACGACACAATAGCTCCCTCAGGCACATTCTGTATCGCGATACCGACCGATAGAGCGAGAGCACCGGCTGCTGATATATAGCCGGTACCATCAATTACCGCCGCAAATGCTACACCTATAGCCATACCTTCAGGAATATTATGAAGAATAATAGCAAGGACAAGTTTCCATGTACGGGATATGTGGCTGCTCGGTCCCTCGGTCGATGAATCAAATCCATGCTCATGTGGAGTCATACGATCCATCAGCAGAAGAAAGACTACGCCAGCAATAAAACCCGCGACAGCAGGCAAAATCCTTGTCAAGCCTGAACCTTCAGGCATCTCCATCGCCGGAATCATAAGCGACCAGAAGGCAGCCGCGATCATTACCCCCGACGTAAATCCCATGAAGAGCTTGTCGAGCAGCGCCGGCATGCGGTCACGGAACGTATAGACAGCAGCCGCCCCGAGTGTGGTGCCTATGACAGGTATTGTAAGTCCTAATATCAATCCGTGCATAATATGAAGATTATCCGTTAATCAGAATGCGAACTGCAGCAGAGCATCAACACGGTCGGCAAACGCATGCTGGTGGTTGAAATTGGTGCGCTTGCCCACAAGATATTCCGCGCCTACCTGCAGACGTGGTGTCAGATCCCAGAAGATATTGACAGCGCCGTAGATTCCCTGACGGTATTCCGCATCATAAACCTTCTGCTTGCGGTAATAGCGTGTAGTTCCGAATGAACCTGCTGCATATATATTGCTCTTGAAAAAATATCGGGCACCGGCGGTCACTCCTATAGAGCGCGGGGCATACAGACGTCCAGGATTATCGAGATCAGGCACAAGGTCGTAGTTCCCGATACGCAGGTCGCCCTGATATGAGCCTTGTCCGTGACCATACGACACAGAAGCATATAATGTCAGCGGGCGCGCAGCTTTCACCATACCTGACAACATAGCTCCCCATCCCGCGACATTATAATTACGCTCGGCAAGCAGATCGCGGTAAGAACTTACACGTAACAATCCGCTGAGACGGATATGACTCAGACCTCCATGCCATTGATACTGTGCGAATGCGGCAAGATCCGGAACATAATCGCTGCATTTCTCCGTAAGCCCCTCAGTGGTGGTGATGTAACTTTTCGGGAACTCAAAACTGCCGGCGACAGTCCATCCTTTTTTGAACGTATGCATATACCGGAGCAGAAGATTGCTGCGGTCTATCTTACCGTTGCTGCCTGCGCCGTCGATCGTAGGCGCAAGTGCCGCAGGATCGGAATAGGTGGATGTGACATAACCCGCTGTAAAATCATTCAGCGTCACGTATGCCTTTTTCAGTTTGAATCCAGTATGTAGATAACCGTCGAAATTTCCCTCTATATACGCATTCAGATAACCCATCCACGGCTTGTGAGCCATAATGTTGAGATATATAGCACAACCTGCCGGAGTGGCATCCAGCTCACGCAGCTTCGCAGGATTTTTCGGTATGGGAATACTGTATGGAGAGAATCCGTTGGTCTGCAGCGCGCCATTCCACCCGTACCATCCGCGCAAACGCACGACACCGCCGATACCCATGGCAAGCTCGGCATTCTTGCTCATAAACATGAAGTATGGAGCGCTCGGGTCCTGAAAATTTCTGAACTGATCGGCATAAAAGCGCCCTATCATGACTATAGCAGAATCAAGATGCGATACGGTACTGTCAGGCTGCCCTACAGAAATCACGTGCGTCGAACGTATAAGCTTCTCCCTTGCGATCTCCTCCGGAAAGGAATCTCGCTGAGCCATTATGCCACCCACAGACATCAGTAGCATAAGAAATGTCGTGAAAACTCTCATATATTGTGTCAGGTTGTTCTAAGCATACAGTTCTCTCAGGATTGCATATTGTAATAACATGTGTGAAACCGTATGCATATTTTATCCTGCAAATGTATAAACTTTTCATCATAATGGAGTAATTTTGCACCCGGTTTTGAAAAAAGTGAAAAAAAAATGAGACTTTATAAATTCATCACCGACTGGATCCTGATTTTCGCCATTCTCGGTGGAATAGCCGGATATTTTGCCTATACGTCAATTCCTGCACTCGACGGAACGCACCAGACAGCGCTTGAGATTGTACAGACCGTACAGCCACTGCTCATATTCGGAATGCTTTTTCTCACATTCTGCAAAGTCAACCTCAATGAACTGCGGCTACGGCGATACCACTGGTGGCTACTGCTTTTTCAGGTCGGGATCTATCTCGCGCTCGGAGCATTGACATTAATAATCCCTCATGGTTCCGCACGCATCGTGACTGAAGGCGCCATGATCTGTTTCATTTGCCCTACAGCCACAGCCGGGGCTGTGATAGTAAAGAAACTAGGCGGAAGTGCAATCAACATAGCCACATACACAATTCTCATCAATCTTGCGGTATCGCTTGTCATACCGGCGACTATACCATTGGTACACCCGAACCCACAGATGTCAATGTGGAACGCCTCGGTGCTAATACTCGGAAAGGTCTTTCCCCTTTTGCTTTTCCCACTGCTGTCGGCATACCTGCTGCGGCAATTTCTACCTCGTTTCCATCATTATGTGCAACAGTATGGTCACCTGTCATTTCAACTGTGGGTAGTCGCGCTTGCCCTTGCGACAGCAGTCACGACGCGTTATATCGTTCACAGCGATGTGTCAGTCAGCACTGATCTATGGCTCGTGGCGGTCTCACTTGTTGCCTGCCTGCTGCAATTCTACATCGGTCGGCGCATTGGAGCCATCTACGGCGACAAGATCACGGCTGGACAATCACTCGGACAAAAAAACACAGTACTGGCGATATGGATGGGTTACACCTTCTTCACCCCCATAACATCTGTAGCAGGCGGCTTCTACAGTATATGGCATAACGTGATCAATTCATGGCAGCTCTACAACCACAAGAAGAAATCTGCTGAGTGCGACAAGCACGCCCGTCTGGAACATGCCCCCGCACACCTAAATTAAATTTGGATATTGGCAGTATTTGTAGTAACTTTGTCTGCCCTACCCTGCACCGCCATACCCACACCGTCCGGCACTTATTCCGGGATGTGAATGTCGTTAAGGGATAGAACGGCAAGCTAATGTTGCTGTATTCTCTGCTACGGGAATACGGCATAACATGTGTTTATTTATATATAATTTTGATTGTCAATTATGTTGAAAAAATTCTTCATAAGCTTTCTCGGATCGCTTGCAGCAATATGGATTTCCGTAATCATTGCCGGCGTACTGTTTATTGTGGGCATTGCCGCTATCGGGGCATCGGCAATCGCCGGAGCCTCCTCCTCATCTTCTGCCGCGACAAGCGTTGAGCGCCACAGCGTGCTCAGGATTGCCCTTGACGGTGAGATAACTGACCGACCCACTCCCGTAAACATCATGGACGAGATTTATGGACAGTCAAGCAATTCGATAGCACTCAACGACCTCATAACATCCATAAAGCATGCTGCGACCGACAAGGATATTGACGGAATACTTCTACAATGCGACGGCGCCACCGCCGGACTCGCCCAGTCGCAGTCGATCATCGATGCTCTAAATGAATTCCGTGATACAGGCAAATGGGTGTATGCCTATGGCGACACTTATACCCAGGGCAACTATTTCATCGCTTCAGCAGCCGACAGTATTTTCCTCAACCCTATAGGAATGGTTGACATCCACGGACTGCAGTCCACCGGTCTGTATTTCAAGGGACTTCTTGACAAGATCGGCGTAGAGATGCAGGTTGTGAAAGTCGGCACTTACAAAAGCGCGGTAGAGCCATACATCCTGACCCACTCAAGCGAGGCGAACCGCGAGCAGACCCTCCACTATATCAGCAGCATCTGGAGCGATATGACCGCTACGATTGCCGATGCGCGTGGTGTTGATACCACTGCGGTTAACCGTTGGGCTGATTCATATAGCTTTGCCACCGCACCTGAAAACTATATAACCGAACGTATCGCTGACCGTCTGCTCTACGGTCATCAGCTCGATTCACTCGTTTGTGCCAAATCCGGACTTGATCCTGAAGAGGATGATCCAAGATTTATCGGCATCGACGATTACGTTGCCGCACGCAAGCTCTCCGATCTCGGTCACCAGTCCGGAAAGAAGCGTATCGCAGTGCTCTATGCTGTAGGTGATATTGTTGAGGCGGGAGGTTCGGGCATAAACAGCTCCAAGCTCGTGCCACAGATTCTCGACCTCGCCGACGACAAGGATATTGATGGACTGATACTTAGAGTCAACTCACCCGGAGGCAGCGCATATGCCTCTGAACAGATATGGGAAGCGCTTGAACAGTTCAAGAAGCGCAGCGGACGCCCCTTCTACGTCTCGATGGGCGATGTGGCAGCATCTGGAGGCTATTACATATCTTGCGGCGCTGACCGTATATATGCCGATCCCCTTACAATCACAGGATCAATCGGTATTTTCGGACTTATCCCCAATGCACAGAAACTGATGAACGATAAGCTCGGCATAACCACATCGACCGTATCAACCAATTCCGGCACATTCCCGACATTTACTGAACCAATGTCTGAGAAACAGCGCGCCGCTATGCAGGGCTACGTAGACCGCGGATATGAACTTTTCGTAGGTCGTGTGGCAAGCGGTCGCGACATGTCGGTTGATTCTGTAAAGGCTATTGCCGAAGGACGCGTCTGGGACGGACGTTCGGCTCTGAGCCTCGGTCTTGTTGATCGCATGGGTGGAATGATGCAGGCTATTGCCGACATGGCTGAGGAGATCGAAGCCGGCGATGATTACTGCATCCGCGAATACCCGCGTCTTAAATTCAAATGGTGGGAGGAGATCCTTACCAAAGGGAAGAATATACGTGCGTCGATGGTGCGCGGAGAACTTGGCGAACTCGCCCCGCTGTATGACGCGGCTGAAAGCTTCCGCGACATGGATCGCCTGCAGTGCCGCATGGAGCACACCCTCCTATACTGATACGCTTAAGAATCCGGAATCATCTCACAACACCGCCTGATTTCATTCTATGGCTAAACGGAAATTACTGAAATTCATATTGCTCTACCCCCTCTCGGTAATATACGGCTGGGGGGTAGCGATACGCAATTTCATGTTTGACCGCGGAATGCTCAAACAGCGGGAATTTGATATTCCGCTTGTCGTGGTCGGCAACCTCACCATGGGAGGCGCCGGAAAGACCCCTCATGCGGAATACATAATAGACCATCTGCGCCATGATTACCGCATAGGGCTTCTTAGCCGAGGATACAAGCGGCGCACACATGGTTTTATTATGGCGGGAAGAAACTCACGCCCCGATGATATCGGCGACGAACCGTATCAGATGTACCGCAAGTTCGGCAACGAAGGCGTGATGGTAGCTGTATGCGAGAACCGCGCGAAGGGAATAGAGATGATGCGCGAGATCGACCCACGCCTACAGCTGATAGTGCTCGACGATGCTTTCCAGCATCGCTATGTGAAGCCTACGGTATCGGTAGTACTCACGGAATTCAGCCATCCGGTCTATGAGGATGCGTTGTTGCCTTACGGACGTCTCCGCGAACCTGTCAAGGCGCTTGACAGAGCCGACATAGTTATCGTCACGAAATGCCCGGATGATGTAAAGCCCGTGCAGTTCCGTATAGTCAACAAACATCTTGACCTGTTCCCTTACCAGAAACTCCTGTTCTCACGTTATGTATATCTACCACCCCGCCCGCTGTTCCCAGAACAGACCGGAGAATGCAATGTCCCGGTATTGTCGCAGCTCGGACCAACGGATTCCATTCTTGTGGTTATAGGGGTCGCAAACCCATTGCCGTTCCTTAAGCACGTGCGCAGTTTCAGGGCGAAAGTCAAGATAATGACATTTGACGACCACCACAACTTCACGCATGCCGACATGGACGCCATATACCAGAAATTCCGTACACTAAAGAATACCAGCAAATTCATGCTGACCACGGAGAAAGATGCCGTCCGGATGGCGAACAACCCATATTTTCCGCCCCAGATGCGTCCACACTCGTTCTATCTCCCCATAACTGTTGATTTTGACAACTCCGGCAATCCCCCGCTCGAGAGCATCATAAAACAGCTTATACGCACCCAGGGAAGCCTGAAAGCATGACCGCAGTTCAAACCACATATAATGCCATTGCGTTATACATTGACGGAACAAAGCAAAAACTAAGATAAAAACTCATTCTAATAACATAAGGACAATATATCATGATAGAGAAGATACGCCAGACCGCCGGCTACATCCGCCAGCGCGTCAGTGAGATCCCAGATACCGCAATCATACTTGGCACCGGACTTGGAGCCCTCGTCGACCATATTTCCGACAAACAGTTCATACCATACAAAGAGATCCCCAATTTCCCCGTATCTACCGTTGAAGGACATTCCGGAAACCTCATATTCGGAAAGCTCGGCACAAAGCCTGTGCTTGCCATGCAGGGACGTTTCCACTATTACGAAGGTTACGACATGAAGGAAGTTACCTTCCCGGTACGTGTCATGAAAGAACTCGGCATTAAGACTCTCTACGTCAGCAATGCAGCCGGAGGCATGAACAAGGAGTTCCGTGTAGGCGACATCATGATCATCACAGACCATATAAACCTCTTCCCAGAGAATCCTCTGCGTGGCAAGAATTACGAGGAGCTCGGTCCGCGATTCCCGGCTATGACCGAGGCGTACAGCCATGAGCTAATAGCCAAAGCCGACGAAATAGCACGCAACCGTGGCATCCGCGTGATGCACGGTGTGTATGTCGGTGTCCCCGGTCCTACGTTCGAGACTCCCGCTGAATATGAATACTTCCGCATTATCGGAGGTGATGCCGTAGGTATGTCGACAGTGCCTGAGGTTATTGTCGCCAATCATGCCAGCATGCGTGTATTCGGAGTCTCCGTAATCACTGACCTTGGTGGCAAGGATGTCACCGACGTGCCTACCCATGAAGAGGTGCAGCGCGCAGCGCAGGAAGCGCAGCCGCGCATGATGCAGATCATGCGTGCCCTCGTTGAGGAGGCTTAAAGCGAGAGACGACGGTAGCATCACCGTCGTCTCAGCATAATATTTTCTAACAAAGCAGACACAAGACAGATGGCACAAACCGAAATATCCCAGCTCGGCGAATTCGGGCTCATTGACCGTATCACCAACGACATTCCGATAGTCAACTCATCGACGGTAAAAGCCGTGGGCGATGATGCGGCAGTACTTTCATATCCTGACACAGAAGTGCTCGTAACTACCGATATGCTTCTTGAGGGTGTGCATTTCGACCTTACATACGTGCCGCTGAAGCATCTCGGATATAAGGCTGCAGCAGTAAACTTCTCCGATATATACGCCATGAACGGCACCCCGCGGCAGATCACCGTAGGGCTTGGCATCTCATCACGCTTCACAGTGGAGCATATCGAGGAACTATATGCCGGTATCCGTCTTGCCTGCGAGATCTATGGCGTTGACCTTGTGGGTGGCGACACTACCTCATCGCGCTCTGGGCTCGTGATAAGCATCACATGCATAGGCGATGCACGTAAGGGTGAGGTTGTCGGTCGCGATGGCGCGCATGATACTGATCTGATATGCGTATCAGGTGATCTCGGATCAGCCTACATGGGTCTGCAGCTTCTCGAGCGCGAGAAAGTAGCTTCGGCAGGACAGAAGGAATTCGTGCCGAAGTTTGAAGGTAAGGAGTATCTTGTGGAGCGACAACTTAAGCCGGAGCCGCGACGCGACATAATCCGCGCTTTGCAGGAGCAGGGAATCATGCCCACATCCATGATAGATATAAGCGACGGTCTTTCATCTGAGCTGTTGCACATCTGCAAGTCAAGCGACACCGGATGCCGTGTGTACGAGGACCGCATTCCGATCGATTATCAGACTGCGGTAATGGCTGAGGAACTTGGCATGAATCTTGTCACCGCCGCACTCAACGGTGGCGAGGACTATGAGCTTCTGTTTACCGTGCCGCTCCATTGCCACGAGAAAGTGGAAAAGATGGAGGGTGTGAAGGTGATCGGTCACATCACCAAACCGGAACTCGGTTGCATGCTCGTCAGCCGCGACGGAGCGGAACTCCCCTTGCGCGCTCAAGGTTTCAACCACATGTCGGGCACCGCTGAGTGAGCTCCGATAATTATATTACAGAGACACCGCAGAATATAATCTCAGCTGACCAGCGCGCTTGCACCATGGATAAAAAATTCATACCTTTGCATCGCAAATTGCAACGCACATTAACTTATAATATCCGAAAATGATAAACCGAGTACTGATTCGAATCAAAGTCGTGCAGATGCTCTATTCTTATCTCCTCACCAAAAGTGATTTCAAGATAGAGACCCCGCCTGACACAACCGGCAGAGACCGTCGTTATGCATACATGGTTTATCTTGACACACTGCTGTTTCTCCTTGAACTGGCAGGACACCGTGTACAGCCGGATGCCGGTCCCGAGACTGTCGGTGCCGACAAAGTGCTTAATTCGAGCAAAATGATGTCGTCGCTGTTTGGCGAAGATGAAATACGCGACGTCATCCTCAAACGCAATTCACGTATAGCCGCACTCAACGATGCATTGAAACCCGTTATGCTCAAGATCACATCATCCGCGGCATACCGTGACTACAGCAAGCGCAAGAAACCTACACTTCAGGACGAGATACAATTCTGGACAGTAGTGATAAAATCCATCATCGCCAACGACGAGGCTGTGCAGAAAGCCCTCATGCAGAATCCGGATTTCACATACGCCGGACTTGAGCGCGGACTTCAGATGGCGGAGAACACTTTGCGTGGATACAGCGACAACCGCGAGCTGCTTACTGACGCGCAGGATTCGCTCACACGTTCGCTTGACAAGGCTTACGAACTGTATCACATGCTTCTCCTGCTCCCGGTGCAGATCACACGCATGCGTGACATTCTCGTCGACGCCGCACGCAACAAATATCTGCCGACCGATGAGGAGCTGAATCCGAACATGAAGCTCATAGACAATCAGCTTCCCGACCTGATCCTCAATTCACCCGACATGGAGCAGTATCTCAAGAAGAACTCTGTGTCATGGGACGAGGACACCACACTGATACGCCGTCTGCTTGATCTCATACTCTCTTCCGAGATATATCAACAGTATATCGCCGATCCGGTGAGCGACCGCAAAAGCGACTGTGAGTTCTGGCGCAAGGTAATGCGCGATATCATACTCCCCTCCACCGATCTTGCCGAGGCTCTTGAGGCTAAATCTGTGTTCTGGAACGATGATATCGACATAATGGGCACATTCGTCATAAAGACGATTAAGAAGATCGCATCGTCGGCTGATGACAAGGTGGAACTGCTCCCACAATATAAAGATGGTGAGGATGCACGCTTCGGAGCCGAGCTATTCATGCTCGTTGTGGATAATTTCCCGGAATACAGCCAGTATATCGAGCGCTTCATCAATACCAACTCATGGGATCCGGAACGTCTCGCGTTTATGGATCTTGTGATAATGGTAACAGCTATGGCTGAGATCCTGAACTATCCCCTCATACCGATTCCGGTATCGCTCAACGAGTATATCGAGATCGCCAACAGCTACAGCACCCCCCGTAGCGGACAGTTTGTCAACGGCATTCTTTACAATGTCATCGAGGAACTCCGTCGCGAAGGACGCCTGCAGAAAAAATAATAACCTGAAAATAAAAACAAACAAAACATATAACAATGATCAACAACCTCATCACCCTCCAGGCTGCCGCACAGGATGGAGCCGGCGCAATGAACATCATCATGATTGTGGTGCTTATCGCCATTTTCTACTTCTTCATGATCCGTCCGCAGCAGAAAAAACAGAAGGAGATTCGCAAGTTCCGCGACAGCATAACTGTAGGCGACAACGTCGTTACAGCCGGTGGTATCTACGGCCGCGTACGCCGTATTGACGAAAACCGTTTCTCACTCGAGATTGCCCGTGACGTAGTCATCACCGTCGACAAAGGTTCTGTCTATCCTTCAGCTGCCGATGTGAATGCTGACCAGACAAATGCCAACCAGGGCAAGTAAGAGCGATACACGCAACTGAAACGAACGATGGCCTACCGGAGGGTGATTTCACATAATCCTCCCGCAGGCCATTCTCGGCTTATGACGGACTAAACTGATTACAGACATGGCACGACGCATTTCCGACTATCTGAACGCAGTGAACAAAGCGGCACATTCAGCCCGTGGTAAAGATGTGCTTCTCTACCTTATGTTTGTATGCGTGGCTTTTGTATTCTGGGTTCTGCTTTCACTCGATTCGGAAGTGCAGCGCGATTACGATGTGCCGGTGCAGTTGGAGGAGTTGCCCGACAGCGTTACAATGCTCGGCAAACTTCCGGCTACAATAAATGTGTCAGTGCAAGGCAAGGGATCACAATTCCTCCGTTATCTTTGGGGAAAGATGCCAGTGATGAAAATAAAGTTTTCCGAGAACGTCCGCGACCATAACGAGTTCGCCCTTTCGCGACAGAAGATCGAGGGGCGTCTGCGCGATTACTTCGGGCAGGGAGTCATGATCGCAAGCATACGTCCGGACTCTGTGACACTCAATTTCACGAGCGCTCCGGGCGTCAGCCTTCCGCTGCATGTCAATGCAGCCGTCAGCGCTGCACTCGGTTATACGGTGACGTCAGAACCGGTAGCCAATGTCGATTCAGTTCGCGCTTTTGGCATAAACGGCGTACCGAATACACTGAGAGTCGTCGAGACAGAACCTCTGAACCGGTCACAGCTTACAGACACAGGGCGTTTTGAAGTGCGTCTGAAACCTATAGAAGGCATACGTCTTATTCCTGACCGTGTCATAGTCACAGTCCCTGTGGAGCCCCTTATTGCAAAGCGCACCAAGGTGAACCTTGATGTTATCAACGAGCCTGCGGGCGAGCGGCTTATCACATTCCCGTCGCAGGTCGAGGTATCGTTCCTTGTACCTATGAGTGCATATTCCGATGATTTTCCATGTCATGCGTACGTGGATTACGATAATATGCGACCACATCGTCAGCATCTTCCTGTAAGATTGTCGACAATGCCATCGGCATGCCGAAATATAAGTGTTTCGCCCGACAGTGTGGAGTATATAATCGAGCGCACACACCAACCATGAACCTCACTGCGATCACCGGAGGGATTGGCAGCGGAAAATCAGTCGTAAGCCGGATTCTACGTATTTTGGGTTATCCGGTCTACGACTGCGATTCACGCGCGCGCACAATAATGGACGCTGACATTGAAATACAACGGCGTATAGCCGATGAAGTATGCCGGGAAGCTATCAGCGAATCAGGCATTGACCGGAGACGGCTTGCGAGTGCGGTGTTCGCCGACAGGCTGATGCTCGAACGATTGAACAGCATTGTGCATAATGCCGTCAAAGAGGATCTGAAGCTATGGGCTGCCTCACAGAAGAGACAGCCGTTTGTCGAGACTGCTATCCTATATGAAAGCGGAATTGACCGCATGGTCGATAAGGTATGGAATGTATATGCTCCGAGAGAGATACGCCTCAGCCGCGGAATGACCCGCGATAATGCCTGCGCTGATGCCGTAGAAGCCCGGATCGCCGCGCAGGAGGCATTTCGTCCTGACCGCATACATCCGCGCACTTTCACAATAATAAATGACGGGGTTCATCCGGTAATCCCGCAGATCTTGAAACTTATTGCCACAGCCTGACCGACTGCTTCAAAAGCATTAACGTCGTCAATATCCGGCGCCATCGCCATGCATTGCGGCCTATGCATCTCAGCAGTGGCGCAATACTCTTTCTCTAACCGAATCAAACGTACAAACGACTATAGCCCCGGCAGCTCTGTTGGGACTGCAATAACAATTGAATCCGTTGGTACCTGTAGGCTGTCCGGTTGTTGTGCGGCAGATACCTTAGACTCCTCGGTATTGTTTCTTTTCTTGCGGCGCAGGAATGAGAATATGTTGTCAAAATCACGTTTGAACACCACGCCGACTCCTTGGGTTGTAAGCGCGCTGCGCAGATAGTAATTGCGGTCGTTATACCGGTTGTAAGCCTTGAGTCGGACTGTACCGCGGCGGTTCAGAAGGTACTCTATGTCGAAATCACCGATGAATGAATTGCTGTTAAGCGACTTATCACGGTAACCGAAATTGCCGTTCAGCATCAGGCGGTTATTGAGCAGATTGCTTGACAGCGCGAGATCAACCTCAACATCAGAGAAGTCACCGCGGTCGCTGCGCACTGTAGGGGCTATGCTCCAGTTGTCGCTGAGCTGACCGAGAATGCTGCCGAGTTGTGAAGATATTGTCGAAGAAGCGACAGAAACCAGCTCATTACCCTTGGTCGTAGTCATATAATCCGGCGTATAGAACCGGTTCAGGGCGAGCAGGTAGATTATCTGGCGGTTCATCATATCCTCCGTGCTGACAATGCTCCGGACCTTGCGGTAGGTGTCCTGCGTGAGAGTCGGGAACTCAAGATCGAACGAGATGTCGGGCTGCCGCATGTCGCCATCCACATTTAGGAGTGCGTTGACGGGCACGTTCGTGCGGTTCAGTTCCTTGTCCTGAAGGAATGATTCGTCAAGGTCGCTGAGGTTGGCGTTAAGCGAATATGCCGCCTTGATGTCGAGCTGCGCGGCAAAAGGATCGCCGGTAAAAGTTATCGAGCTGCCGTCGCGGATTGTGAAATCCTTGATAATAATATCCTGCAGTGTAAAGTTATAGCTTCCCCGGGTGAGTGTGTAGGTGCCGAACATGCGCAGATCCTCGTTGGCTGAATCGTATGTCATGCGCAGGTTGCCATTGCCGTTCGCACGTATACGGTCGCCACCCACGGGATCCATGACAAGCGTCACAAGCGCGCTCGGGGTCACATCTACGGCAATATTCATCTTGTATATGCTCGGATCTCCGCCATCGTCAGAACGAGCTATCCGCTCCTTCAACTCACGTATCACAGCCGGCGGAGCCGTGCTTGCTGCGATAGAGTCTTTACGCGCCTGGTCGCGGTCGCGGAAGGTTATGAAATTGTAATCGTATGCGTTCTCTACGTCACTCAGAACGAAAGTGAACGTTGAGTTGGCTGCAGTCTGCATATTTACTCCGATCTCGACAAGACCCGGCTCACCGCTGACAGTAGCGCTACCGTTACCGTAAATCCTGCCGTACCATTTCGTGTCACTGTTTTCACGCACGTCGTACACAAGCATGTCGCGTGCCTCAGTTATATTGAATTTGAAACGTGGCTTTTTGAAGTATTCATGCCGCAACCAGCCGTTCAGGAGCGCGGTGTGACCGTTCACGTCGCGCAGATGTATATTCTTCAGATCAATATACCCTGGGCGGAGATGCACGGAGTCAGTTGCATAGTATGCCGTATTCGTGAAGTCGAGTTTCAGCTTAAGATCTTCGGCGTAGATATCGCCAACCATGTCGATATATTTGAAACTGCCCCAAAGACGTGCTTTGCCCGATGCATAACCGCTCACCTCTGAAGTGAATGCCTCCATGAAAGGCAACATGAATCCGACTTCAATTTTGTCGGCATCGAATTTGAAATCAAGCGAATCGGAAAGAGGCATTATCCTGCCGTCAATCTTTGACCGGCAGCCGTTTGGCTGGCGTATCTCGGCACGGATGTTGACTGCACGCGAAGCATTATCCCAATCCGATTGTATGCGCGTGTCGCCCATCAGCGAGTGATTGTAGCTTAAGTGAGCCACATCCAGACGATCTGTATACATGCGCGGATCGCTGCTGAGAGCAGCTATTGCATAGACATCGCCGGTTGCCACGCCTCCGAACATGGCGGTCTGTATGTCAAGTGTCTCAAACACATAATCAAGATTCACATCACGCAAAGAGACCACTACCGAATCATCCGGCTCCGTTCCGGCACAACCGTTTATGCTTACATATTGCCCCTGACGTCCTACACGGAAGTCATTTATACAGATCCTCTTACCCGCTATATCAATCGTCGCCGGATCAACCTGCCATACGGTATCGTTAAAAACGAGCTCCGTAGGATTAACATGCAATAGCGTGGAGAGCGCACCGTCGGCATCCTGGCGCATAAAATCGGCACTTATATCAATATTGCCATAAAAACCCCGTTCACGGTCTACGCGCCAGTCAAGCTGTGAGTCTACCCTATCGGCTGTAGCGTATGCATGAGCCGAAAGGGTCATGTTGCCTTTCTTTGTCGGCGACACGGTTGTTGCATATATATTGGCTCGTCCGGCGAGTGAGTCCGACGAAAGACTTACCGTAAGCTGTGTATTCTCCAACAATTTCCCTTTCTGTTGCAGATATGGAGCATCGATATTGATATCCATTTCGGATCTTGCGAAATCGATTCTGCCACGCCCCTCCACCGGATATATGACTGAAACAGGCAACGATACAGCATCGCCGAGTCCATTAGTAGATTTAAGAGTGAAGCTGATCTCTGCAAAATCATCCGTTTCATCAGCATTAATATCGCGCGGACTTTTGATCAGAGACGGCAAGGTGGCTGAAAGCATACGGTGAACCTCATAAACAAGCCCTGTCGGAGTAAACTGTCCATTGATATCCGCATCTACAAGGTCGCTGCGGAGACGTACGGTTCTGTACATCGCTGAATCCAACGCTGCCGTCACCTCCATTTCCTTGATATCTACCGGACGTGAGGTGTCGGTCATATAAATGTTGCTGAGCGCTAACTTGCCTTGCAGATCATCAATGCCACTCCCCTCTCCGAATACCTGCATTCTGCCGGAAAGAATCCGCGGCGTTTTATTTTCTGCTCCCGCGAGTGACAGATCAAACTGCCTGACATCGCCGGTAGCCGACAGGCTGATTGTCTTATCGATATTAGCCTCAGCATCAAGATTGAAATCCAATCCTTCGTTACGTGATTCTGACGATATGCCCAGATATTTACCGTCAATATTCAGCGTGGCAAATATATCCGTATAATGACGCTGGTTGAAATCAGCCTCGGTGATATTCAGCGTACAGAAACCTATCGGTTTCCTGTCAATAAAATTCATCTCAGTACTTATCGCTGCCGAGACTCGACCGAGTTTCGACAACATACCGCTGACTCCCTCTGCGAGTCTTACGCCATCCAGATCGGGCAAACTGACCTCACCCTGCACCAGATAGTCGTTATCACGCTTGCGTATCATACGCGCCGCCAAATCTATGCGCCCTGCATCTGTCAGCACTATACCCGACGTATTCATCCGCTGCATGGATCCGCTTGCCTCGCCAAGCAATTCTATATCACCGAGATTCTCTATTATCCTAGATATATTAGCAGCAATAGGTTTATCACCGAATCGCCTGATTACATCCGTCAACTGGTTACCTTTTGCTGACGCGCTCAGCGTCGGTAAAGAGATAACCATGGAGTCTATGGGAGCATCTGCATGCGACAATACGCCATCAGCCTCAAGCCACACCGAACGATTATCGGCTGACAGATCCAGCCCGTCGAGAGTAATCCGTCCATTATTACCACTGAGACCACCTGACATAGACAGGACTATATCGCAACCATTCAGAGCCGGTACAAATGGAGCGAGGGATGATAAACGTAACTGACTACCCGTGCTGATACCGGTGGAGAAAACCGAGGCTGGTAATGATCTGCCGATAGCCTTTATTGAATCATATTCAATTGATGAGGGTTGTAGAGATATCTCACCGCCATTAAAACTAATCCTCACATCATTAGCCTCTGCGCGCTGTGAACCGACAATAAATTCCCCCTCGATCGACTTGACTTCAAATCCTGAGCGCTCAGCGAATGCAAGGCGCCGTAGCACGATATTAAAACTATCGTTAGCGCACTCCGGGATCCTCAGATCGGCGCGCAAGTCGGCGACATGTATATGATTTTTGTCAAATCTATCATCAAGAAGAGGTTCTGACTCCACATCGTACCCGAAAGACGACGTCCGGACCACGACCGTGTTGACCTTGAAATCAAACTGCTTTGGGGGCTGACCGGCATTTTTCGGAGCCAATGCATCAAGCATGGGCTGTATGTTGAGCGGCGCACCGGCAGAGTCACGGCGCAACTTTACGTCGACCCCGATCAGCTCCGTATAATTAACGACAAGACGATGTTTCCACACCAACGCCGCCAGACTCAACCCAGCTCCGATACGATCGGCAGCCAAGGCAGTATCGCCGTTCTGATCCGTGATAGCGACCCTCCGCAAAGCCACACGGCTGAACGGAGCAACATTTACATCTCCTATAGTCACCGTCATATCAAGCAGTTGCGACAGCTCACGCTCAGCCTTGAGTCGAATATCACGCTGCACACCCGGCACCGACAAAGCCACAAAAAGCCCTGACGGCACTAAAACAGCCAGCGCTATCACAAACAGGATAACGCTTCGCAATATACGGTAAACCCATTTCACACTGCGAAATTACTCAAAAAAAATGAAAGAGCCGTGGATTATCATGAACAATACACACTATAAAACCTCAGCTTTTCGTCAGCTTTTAAATTATAATTTGCATATAACAAAAACATGTTGTAACTTTGCAGTCCGAACGGGCGAATACCAGAGTGGCCAAATGGGGCAGACTGTAAATCTGCTGGTTTTTACCTTCGGTGGTTCGAATCCATCTTCGCCCACTCTTTTTCCTTACAACCATACGCAGAATATAGTCAGGGAAAAGCTACCCAATCGGGGGCTGACCGGTTTTGACAGCGTGTAGAAGCGGTATGTAAGCATGCAGAGCGATGATGCCCACGCTCTTAAATCAGAGACATCAAAAATTCAAATGGCGAAAACAACTACGCTCTTGCTGCTTGATTGAAGTACAGTAGATCAGCTTAATCTCCGCGACAGTCGCAGAGACAAGACATCGCCCGATTGTCGTCGTCCCGAGACTAATCGACAAGGTGGTGCAGGTAAATCGGGAATAGGATGCCGAAAGCCTCGAGAAGCATCCGAAATCAAAGAGGATAAGGTTATGATTGGTGGTCTCTTGCCTGTCATAGCACCAAAATCAAATAGAGAATAAGCATGTAGAAAGCCTATTGATTCCACGTTTGGACGAGGGTTCGAATCCCTCCAGCTCCACTTATGGCATCCGACCTAATTCGGACAATACGAGACAAA
>CAJUKU010000006.1 GCA_910587425.1 uncultured Muribaculaceae bacterium | reverse complement strand
GCCTCGCAGCACTCGCACCTGAAACGAGCGCGTCTACCATTCCGCCACCTGGGCTGTTGTGCGAACCACGTTCTTGCGTCGGTGGTCTCGTTTACGGCTGCAAAGTTAGCTATTAGTTTCAAAAGAACCAAACTTTATATAATGTTTTTGTCAGATTTTTCAGCACGCCTACATATTTTTCAGTGCGTGACACGCTGAAAATTTGAGCATTGTCATGAAAATCATCATAATATATAACGCAGTAGTATAAAGAAAGTAATGGATAGCGAGAATAGATAAAGGAGTGAGGAATGGAAAACAGGGAGGTGGGAACAGAGTAGGGGGAAATAGGGAGTGGAAACAGAGAAGGGAAACAGAGAAGGGGGAAATATAGATAGAAAACAGAGAGCATCATTTGCGTTTTGCACGCGGAGAGCGGGTATATTTATCGCGGACAAGGCGATATGCTTCGGCTACCATGCGCCAGATAAGTTCGTCGGATATGTCGCCATTGAAATCGAGCTGAATCCAGTGCCGCAGACTTTGGTTCAGGGGGCGGCTCACGGAATAGTGCGTCTGCCGGAGTTCTTCTATAACCTCCGGCTCGGATTTGACGGTTACGGATGTGAAGTCGTCCATATCGAAGAAGCAGAACATGTGGTCAAGAACATAAAATACCAGTATCGATTCGTAACGACGCGCAAATTTTCCAAAGGGCGTTTTCTCTGTCACGCCCTCAAATGACAGGCAATAATCGCGGAAACTCTCAATATCCATGCTCACAAACATTTAAATGCCATCATTCCCGGGCAACATTATTGTAAACGATCTCAGATATACGGGCTATCAGCTGTGAGGTCTCATCCATCCCGTAAGCGGAATCAGCGATAAAGACAGCGACAACATACCGGCTACCATCAGGAAGAAGGAAATATCCGCAGTCATTCACTCCGATCAGCCGACCTTGCGTGTTTCGGTCGCCTGTGCCGGTCTTATGCCCGACCACTACCCCACTCCCCTCCACCGGGGCTACGAGACGGTCTCTGCCGGTATCGCACGTCTCGAGCATCCGCGCTATCGTCATCATCTCTGCTGAGCTGCAGCGCATACTATCAGCAAAAACATCAAACAGCGATGCCATCTGCAATGGTGTCGAGCGGTTCACGTAGCAGAGATAGGGATCGCGGTGCATGCCATCCTCATTGTATGATATGCAGATTCCTGAAAATCCGTAAGATTGCATCAAGCTGTCGACAGTCGCCACGCCTCCAACAAAATCAATTAGCAGATCGCAGGCATTGTTATCACTGAATCGCAGCGAGTAATCCAGAAGCTCATCAATGCTTAGGCGCATGTCGGCGACTCCATACCGTTCTCTCAGCGGACTCCATGTGTTCTCACGAATCATAGCCGCAGGAATGTCGAGGGTATCGGTCAACGCAATGCCGGACTTGGCGCAGTGATCGACCACAGCGAGTGCTACCGGAAACTTGAATACGCTCATCATCGGGAAATCGCGTGTTCCATTGACCGACACCGTGTCACGACCGTCAATTATAACCGCCACGCCTATCCTTGCGTCCTTGCCTTCTACGAAACGCTCCAGTTCCGACTGCAAGCCGGATAAGCTGGCTGAGGCGCCACACGACTGAATTACCAACGGGAGACATACCAGGACACAAAACAGAATCTTGCCAAACAACATGTTCATCTCTTAAATAACCAGTGAAATATTAACAGCAAACGGTTCAAAGTAGGAAAATACGGTGCGCCATCCCTGAGGAATGGCACACCGCATTTATCGTTTCATTCACTTAGCTGTAGGGAGTGATATCCCGGTCGCTTAGAAAAGTTTTTCAGGATATACACCTTCAGCATGCAGACGTGCGAACTTATCCACCACGCCGGGACGGTCGGCAGCGTAAGTCACGCCGAACCATTTGCTGTCGGTGTCAAGCACTTTCACCGTAGCCTCGCCACTCTTGATGAGAGCATCGACGGCAAGCGGAATGAAGTACTCGCTCTTGGGGGTGTTGATATCCTTGTCGAGGAACTTCACGAACTCGCGCTCGCTGTAATCAAAGTAATCGGGAGTGAATCCCCAGAGGTTCATCGATACGGGGGTTGCGGGATCAAGCGTCTGCTCTACGCCGTTCTCGTCGTTGAACACGATACGACCATCCTTGTCGTAGCTGATTGCGGTGCGCTCCACAACCGAAGTGAGCAGACCATCGGGCGAGGTCGAGCATACGCCACGAGCCACAGAGCCATTCTCAGTCATAGTGTTGCCCACACGGAATCCGACCATGCAGTAGTCGCCCTTGCGATCATGCTCGCGTGATAGCTCCTTGGCGATAACCTCGAAAGCGTTGCGACCATAGAAATCATCGGCATTGATCACCGCAAACGGTTCCTTGATAGCATCCTTGCCCATAAGCACAGCGTGGTTTGTGCCCCACGGCTTTGTACGGTCAGCCGGGCATGTATATCCCTCCGGAAGAGCGTCTATGCTCTGGAACACAACTTCTGTCGGTATATGACCCTCATATTTCGAGAGCACCTTCTCACGGAAATCCTGCTCGAAATCCTTGCGGATCACAAACACGATCTTGCCAAAACCGGCATGAATTGCATCATAGATTGAATAGTCCATGATTGTTTCACCGTGAGGTCCAAGACCGTCGAGCTGCTTGAGGCCTCCGTAACGGCTGCCCATACCGGCAGCGAGCACAAAGAGTGTAGGTTTCATTGCTGTTATGTTAATTGATTGTATTATTACATTTCATTTGAATGCGAACTCAATAGTCTCATCATAATGCTCACCGGGGCGAAGCACCGCCGAAGGGAAGTTGTCGTGATTGGGAGCATCAGGGAAATTCTGGCACTCGATCGCCACACCGTCATAATCATCATACGAGCGACCGTTCTTATTCGCCGGACAACCTGCAAGCCAGCAACCGGTGTACACCTGTGCAGCGGGTTGTGTGGTCGATACCTCAAGCACACGTCCTGATTTGGACGCACGGAGCACTGCGGCTAAGCGCATGGTGCCATCCTTGCAGTAATCATCTATCACCCAGCAGCTGTCATATCCCTTACCGTATTTCAGCGACGGGAAGTCAGCCTTGATGTCACGTACGAGTTTCTTCTCCACTGTAAAATCCATAGGCGTACCTGCCACCGGAGCTATCTCACCGGTAGGAATCAGAGTATCATCAGTAGGCAAGAAACGGCTGCAGTTCATCTGCATGCCATGCTCGAGCACCGAGCCCGAATCATGACCGTCGAGATTCCAGTAAGCGTGGTTTGTGAGATTCACGACTGTCGGCGCGTCAGTATCAGCCTCCAGACGCAGACGCAGCGTGTTGTCGTCGCTCCATGTGTATGTAGCCACAGCCGTAAGGGCTCCGGGATACCCCTCCTCACCGTCGGGGGCATGGTATGTGAAACGAACACCCGATCCTATCTCCTCAGCGTCCCAGATACGGTTCATGAAACCGGTCGGACCACCATGGAGGGCATTCGGACCGTTGTTGATCGCGAGAGAATACTCCTGACCGTCGAGAGTGAAGTGTCCGCGAGCTATGCGGTTGGCATATCGACCAGGCACCTTTCCGGCGCAAGGTCCGTCGGCAAGATAATCGGCGGGATTTGCATAGCCGAGGCACACGTCGTCCATCTTACCATTTGCATCAGGCACGTTTACAGCCACGATACCGGCGCCAAGCGTCGACAAAGTCACAGACGCACCTGAAGCGTTAGTGAGCGTATAAAGGGTTATCTCCCCCTCTGTTTTCTTCTGAATTTCCATGATATGTTGATCTGAATGAAGCAGTCTGACCGACAGACAGCCTTGTTTGAGAGCAAATTTACTCAATTCAATCGTAACGTAAGCAATCTTTGCGGCAAAAAATCAAAGATCCGCGAGATTAACGGTGATTTTTGCCGGGAAAAGGCGTCGGGGATCAAAGAACTCCGCACACGATTCTACAAGATTGTCGAGCGACAGTTCCGGCACGGCATTATACACCTCTTTACCGTTTACCGTAAGCCTGACAGGCTTGCCGAGATCCACGAGCCGGCTGTTCAGGAAGACGGTCACCAGTCCGGATGTAGCAGGAGTGTATGTGCGCTCGAAATCCAAGGCTATTCCCCAGCGCGGATCGGTCTCCGTCGTGCGGTAGCTCACGCGGTCAGCCGTCAGCCTGATGTCGTTACCCTCAATCTCCATATCATACCTCATGCGGCATGAGAGAGTGTCGGGTTCCTGCACGGCAAGATTATAGAAACCGGTGCGTTTGCGTCCGTCCATCTCGAAATTCTCCCAATTGACAGCCCTTGGATATGGATTGCGTGCAAAACCTTTGAGCCATGGAGTCGTAGGCGAATAGTTTATGGCATGACCGCGTCCGGGTATTAGCTCTATCCAATGGTGAAACTCCCCGGGATGGAGCGCCGAAAGGCTGTCGAACGCCTGCGCAGTGCGCCGGGTCAGCTTCTCGCGGTAGAATCCATGATCCTCTGCCCCTGTGCGCAGTGAGAAAACTATGTTGCGGCAGTTCTCAACAGGGGCGTTAGCGAGCGGCTCACCGCCAGCCATCGGTCCGGCACCGGCAAGATAATCAGCGTAGAACGAAGCGAGCCGCTGGCTGCCGTAACCGCCCTCCGAGATTCCGAAAAAGTACACCCTGTCGGGATTTATATGTCCTGACACGAAAGCCTGACGAAGCATCTTCTCCCATGCCGCCTGCTTGCTACGCTGATACCAACGGTACCATTCACCGGTATTGGGAATGCGCGGAACGAAATAAACCGACGGTGCATCGTCGAATGTCGACGCGAAATGATATCCGTTAGCCCATTCACGGTTCTTCTCACCGCTTCCATGCAGATAAAGAAACAGCGGATAACCGGCTGCCGGTTCCTCCCCTTTCGCACCGTAGCGGAAAGTCATCACGGCATTAGGTTCGAGAGAAGGGGGAAGAGTCCATGATGCAGAGTCAGCCGATAGAGGTACGAGCTGCGGCAGCCGCTCCTCATCGATTGCGGCATTTGCCGCTTTCCATGCGTCCCAGACCATGCGTGCGGCAGAGTCGACATCGGCGGAATCAAGACGAATGTCGGGAGAGAATGGAGCCTGACGGACATCATTCAACTCGTTCTCAAACCATACGGTAATTTTTTTTGACAGCGCCGATGAATCATCGACAGCGGCAGCAGCCGGAACCCCCGACAAAAGTGCGATAGCGCAACTGCATTGAAGTATATTCATGGTGATAAGTGAATGTTGGTATTTTTAAGGATCAAAATATAATCGTCATCTGTGCGCCGAACTGCCGGTTACCTAGATCAACTACCGGCGATGCGAAAGCGGTGACCTCCGACTTGTCCCATCCGAAAAGCTTTCTTTCATGCGGGAGCAGCAGATAAGCGGCACGTGCCGTGAGGAAGCCTATCACGGCACCACCAGCCACGTCGCCGAAACGGTGACGGTGATGATGAATGCGCAAAGCGCCCACACCTGCTGCGACAGCATACGCCCCCGCGCCCCATCCCCATCCGTATTCCTCACGGATGATTTCGGCTCCACGGAAAGCGCGTGCCGAGTGCCCCGAGGGGAATGAATGCCTGTCGGAGCCGTCGGGACGCGTGGAGTGGATAGTGTGCTTGAGTGTATATGTCACGCCCTCACATAGAGCCATCGACGTCACAGTGACGGCTATCCGTTCACGCCAGGAATGTTTCGGTTTCACTCCACACAACGACAACGCCGGCATAGCAAGTGTAGGCACAAACTGCCCTATATCGTCGAGCCAGTACCGGTGCGAACCGCCATCGGAAGCACGGAGCGGCAAGGCGAAGATGAGCAGTGATAGTATGCAGACAATTGTTCGGCGTATTTTAGACATCGGGAGCGGATGGTTTCGTTTTTCGGTTATATCAAATTCAGATATATCTATTATCGGCGCGCCCCTGCCTCATGATTTATATCAGAAGGCAGGGGCTGACCGAAGTATTGTATCACACACACATCATGCCATAGAGGCGATGACCTCCTTGATGCGCTCGGCAAGAGCCTCGGCAGCTTCCATGGTCGAAGCCTCGGAGTAGATGCGAATGATAGGTTCTGTGTTCGATTTGCGGAGATGAACCCACGAATCGGCGAAATCTATCTTCACGCCGTCGATATCCGTGATTTTCTCATCAGCGAAACGCGTCTTCACCTCGGCAAGGATTGCGTCGACATCGATCTCCGGTGTGAGTTCGATCTTGTTCTTGGCGATAGCGTAAGGCGGGTAGGTCTGTTTCAGCTCCGACACCTTCTTGCCGCTCTTTGCAAGGAGGGTAAGGAAGAGAGCCACGCCTACAAGTGCGTCGCGACCGTAGTGAGCGGCGGGATATATCACACCACCGTTGCCCTCGCCACCGATCACGGCACCGGTCTCTTTCATCTTGGTAGTGACGTTCACCTCACCCACAGCCGATGCTGAGTATGAGCAGCCGTGACGCTCCGTCACATCACGCAGCGCGCGCGATGAGCTGAGGTTCGACACTGTTGCGCCGGGAGTGCGCGAGAGCACATAGTCAGCTACCGCAACCAAAGTATATTCCTCTACAAACATCTCGCCGTTCTCCATAACGATGGCAAGACGGTCAACATCGGGATCCACTACGAATCCCACATCAGCACGTCCGTCCTTCATCAGATCCGAGATCTGGGTGAGATTTTCAGGGATTGGCTCGGGAGTGTGGGCGAAACGTCCGGTAGCCTCGCAGTTAAGTTCTATCACATTCTTGACACCGAGGGCACGGAGAAGCTGCGGAATCACTATGCCACCCACAGAATTGACGGCATCGACCGCTACTGTAAAGTCAGCCTTGCGGATAGCCTCGCAGTCAACCAAATCAAGGGCAAGCACCTGATCGATATGTTTGCGGTTGTAAGTAGTGTTTACCTGCTCATGTCCAAGTTCCATTACGTCAGCGAAACGGTAGGAATCGTCGGCAGCAATGGCAAGAACCTCCTTACCTTGTGCGTCATTAAGGAATTCTCCCTGCTCATTGAGGAGCTTGAGGGCGTTCCACTGTGTGGGATTGTGGGATGCGGTGATAATAATGCCTCCGCATGCGTTCTCAGCTACGACAGCCACCTCAGTGGTGGGGGTCGATGCTAGACCGATGTTAACGACATCAAAGCCCATTCCGCAGAGTGTCGAAACGACAATGCCACTTACCATCTCACCTGAGAGACGCGCGTCGCGGCCCACTACGATTACGTTTGATGTACGGGTTGTGTTACGGCGGATAAATGTAGCGTATGCGGCCGTAAACTTCACGATATCGAGCGGAGAGAGACCTTCGCCCGGAGCTCCGCCGATAGTACCGCGGATACCTGAAATAGATTTGATAAGTGACATTGTGGTATAGAGATTTTAGATTTGACTTGGATAGTAGCGCACGTGATAGAGATAAGGCTGCACATAGGCGAGCTCGCTTGTCCATCCCTCCTGCGACTTTATCACTATGCGGACTTCGGAGCCTACCGGCAGATATTCGAGCGGTTTCTGTATTCCGGTGCCCCATTGCGACGAGGACTGGAGAGTGAAGTTGCCGTAACGGAACGACATGTTGCCCGATTCCACATAATCGCTGTTGCCTTCACCGGTCATCGTCTCGCCGCTCACGTAGGATGCCAGGGCATAGCGCATGAAGCGGAAGTATATGAGCTGACCGTCGGTCACCATGCCGTCATCGCCGAGCGAGATCACCTGCATGTAGAGGTTGCCATCCTCATCGAGCTGATAGTAGGGGGCGTCCTCACCGACTTCAAACTTATTGTCGGCAGGAACCTCACCGACCACCCGCTGATCAGCGAGGAAGCGGTTGACCGCCATGTTTTCTTCCGAGAGAAGTTCGGCGTAACTCTTGTTGTCGGAGCAGGCGGATGTTGCGACCATGAAAGCTGCGGCAACCGCGATTGCTATATTTCTGATTAAATATGTCATTGGGAAATGTTTTATTTTCATTGATTCATTCAACTGTTTTCTGCGGGCATGATTCTACGGCTTCTTCATCCGGAAGATAGCGGTCGTAGTCCGGCAGTGCAGCGAGTACCGCATCAATAGCCTCCGTGAGCGAGCCGTCGAACTCGCCGCCGGCGGCATTTAGATGTCCGCCACCGCCGAAGCGCTCCTCGCAGATCTTGTTGACGGGAAAATCGCCGGTGCTGCGCATCGACACTTTCACATAATTCTTCTCATCCTCGCGCAGATAAATACTGTAGACTATGCCCGGAATGCTCAGCGGACGGTTCACGAGCCCCTCTGTATCACCTTTCACATAGCCGAACTCATCAAGTTCGTCGCGCGACAGGGTTATGAGCGCCATGCGGTGATGTGGCAGCAGAGTCATGTTGTGGCACTGTGCATATCCGCATATCCTGAGACGGTTGACACTGTTGGTGTTCCACGCCTTTGTAAACACATCATCCTTGTCAAGCCCCTTGCGCAACAGATCGGCGATCACAAGATATATCTCCGGATCGTTGGAGTTGTATGAGAAGTGACCCGTGTCGGTGAGCATTCCTGTATATATGCAGGTTGCGGCATCGGCATCCATGAGATTATCGAGCCCGAGCTGCTTCAGGAAATGATAGACCAGAAATGAGGTCGACGACGCCTCCGGATGTGAGATCATGACGTCAGCCATATTCTCCGGATCAAGATGATGGTCGATCATTATACGCGGAGCTTTAGACGCCTCAAGAGCCGGTGCGAGCCGGTCGATACGCTTCAGTCCGTTATAGTCAAGACAGAACACCAGATCGGCAGCCGAAAGAATGGCACGGCCGCCGTCGGCGAAACGCGAAGCTATATACACATCGCAGATGCCGGGAAGGAAATCGAGGGCATGGGGAGGAGTGTCGGGAGTGACAACCGAAGCACGGAATCCGGCAGCATTAAGCACACGCGCAAGACCGAGACTCGAGCCGATGGCATCGCCGTCGGGCGTCATGTGGCAGGTAATCACGATATTCCTGGCTTTATCCAGCAATCCGCTTGCCTGCCTTATCTGTTCTTGCTTAATGATTGGCTTTGTTGTCATCTATAACGTCGGTTTTGACTTCAAGCTGCAAAAATAAGCATTTTTATTTAAACAAGCTGAATGCGGGGCTTTCATTCTATTAGTTTAACATCCGGATTTATGAGATGCAGGCACTCTGTGGCGCGGGTCACGGATGTGTACAGCCAACGGTAGAACTCCTTGCCGCGTGATTCGGGTGGAATATAGCCCATATCTACAAAAACCTCGCGCCACTGACCACCTTGCGATTTATGACAAGTCACCGCATAGGCATACTTGACCTGCAGGGCATTGAAATATGGATTTTTACGCAGTGCTTTACGCCGGATACTCTCAGCCAGTCCGGGTTCAAACAGATCAGGGTCAGTCATCACCCCCTCATACAGCCGCATCGCAGACTCGGCAGAGATCGCTGGCGTATCGCTGACAAGCGTATCGAGCAGTATCTTGCATTCTATATCCACGTCGCGGTCGGGAAGCGTGAGCGTTACGTCGGCGAAACGGAGCCCATACTTCATCTCCGTCGAATGTATGTCACTGACCACCGCAATGTCGCCGTTAGCTATGAAATCGACCTTCTTATCCTTCGCACCCCACAGGTAATTGTTTTTAGCCACCATCAGCCTCTCGCCACGCGTAAGCTCCTCATCGCGTCCGAGTATCTCCGTGCGTATGGCGAGATTGAATTGTGTGGCGCGGCGGTTGGAACGTGTTATGACGATAGTCTCCGGCTGCCCGCATGATGCGTATGCGCTCTCGATATCATCCTGAAGACCGCCACCCTCCACCACCCTGACATCACTGAATCCCCGCAGACGCAACTGTGGTTCGGGCAACGGATCGCTGAGCAACGCCTTGCGGAGCCATGTGGCGTTATACAATATGCCGGAACGCGCTCCCTGGCGAACCACCTGGGTCATGACGGCACGGACTACACGCAAGCCAAGTCCGCGCAACTTCTCAGGATTCATCGCCGGGCTTTCGGCGCATCCCACCGGTGGGAGCTGAGCTTTGTCACCGAGAAGGATCATACGGCAACCGTCAGCCGAGTAGACATACTCTATGAGGTCTTCGAGCAGACTCGGTCCACCCTCGCCGTTATCCTCACCAATCATTGATGCCTCGTCGACGATGAAAACCGCATTGCGCGAAGGATTCGGCGCTACCTCTCCGAATCCATAGCCGAGGCCGCCATCCGCACTGCGGTATATGCGCCGATGGATCGTTGATGCAGGATATCCGGCGAACGAGCTGAACACCTTAGCCGCCCTGCCCGTAGGAGCGAGTAGAACAACCGGAATATGAACCTCCCGCAAAGCACGCACCAGCGCGCCGGTGACTGATGTCTTTCCGGTACCGGCATAACCGTTGAGCAGAAACACCGTACCATCTGGAACAAGCGGCGAACAGAAGCGCGCAAGTGCGGCGATCAGCTCTATCTGCTGACCGTTAGGATCATACGGTAGATTCAGGACTATGCGCTCGGCAAATTCACGTATATCCATTATGCGGCGTCAGGAGTTTTTTCAGTTCTCATATCATTCAGAATCTCACGCCAGCCACAAGTGCTATCGACTCCACGGAGTTGAAAAATGTATAATCGCTTGAGAAATAGACGTGGCCTTCAAAATTCAGCTGCAGAGCCGCAAACAGTGCCTTGTGGTTGTAGACAGCCGAAGCCATGGCGCGCACATTGGTCGAAAACATGTTGCGCCGTCCTTCAGTCGCTGTCTCATAAGAGCGCTTGTAGCCTATGGAGGGCAGTATTGTGCCGTTTATAAGCCAACGCTTGGGATAAAGCACCCAGTTGTAGCCATACCCACCGAGCAGATCGTAATCCGTGTAATGAAACAGATAGTTCGGCTTAAGCATAGGCACATGTGCGATCACCTCCGGAGGGAGTGACCGGAAATCCATCGTTATGCGCTGATGCGAGAAACTCAGACCGGCTATCCACGTTCCGGCACTCTTTAGCTGATATTTAGAGAAACTATAAGCCGCAGCCTGCGAATATTTGCGGTGATTGAAGAAGTAATACGCGGCACCGGTAATGGTACGCTGCGCCACATCGTCAAGCGGTATGTCGGGATGAGCGTCATGATAGTCACTCACATGCGTCAGCTTCACACCGCCGGAAGTCTTGCTATATTTCAGGCTCGCCGAGAAGAGGGCACAGCAGAAATCGAAGTTGAAAGATTTTCGCCGGCTTTCAGTCCTGTCGGCTATGGCATTCATATTGCCGGTGTAACTCAGGCTCACAGCCATGAAACAGAGATATGCTCCGAGGTCACTGTACGGATTGGAGATAAGGCGCAGATGTTCCTTGTCGGAAAAATAAATGGCATAGCTCTGCATCCAGTTGTAGCTGCGGAGCATAGCTTTCCAGTTTTTTCCGGTGCCGACTACATAGGTCGTATCATACGTATTGAACGTACGGTCGCCCCAGTTGTAGACATCGACACAGAACTTAGGGAACTTAGGATACCGGATGCGCGGATCATTTATGCGAAAGTTATTATTCATCAGCTGCTTGTACCATGGCAACTGTTCAAAATCAGCAGAATCGACCGGCTCCCGCTCTCCGGAGGCAGATGCCGTCAGGGAAGCGAGAGCCATAATCGCTGTTATAAGTAATTTCAAACGCATCCGTCAAATCATCAGTACATAGGTGTGAATGGTGCCGAGGGCACAAGGAGCCGGTTCACCTCGCCTACCGCAGCCGTATTCTCGGCAGTATTCAGCTTCATCACCTTGGCGCCGGGGCGCAGATCGCATTTCTTTAGGTCAATATAGTAAAGCCCTAAATTGGTCACTATGTCGAAATAATAAAGCCTTGCCGGGATATTGCAGAAAGAGCGCCATTGTGTCGACGACACATTAGGTTCCGCCGCAAGGTCGACCGTATAGAGATATGGCACAGAGACATTCTGGAGCACAGAGCGCACAATAGACACTCCGATCTGGGGATCAGCTACACGCTCCACATGATTGTTGAAATACGATGCACGCACAAAGCGGTCAGGGCTTTTCACCGTACCCGGAAGCATGTTGCCTCCACCAACTTTCTTCCAATAATCATTTATAGCTGTCATCTGTGGGTAAGTCGGATCATTTGTCAAAATATCGAGGCTGTCCCCCTCATATATCCTGACTGATCCATGGTCGAACTCGAGTATGGCGGTTTCTCCGGTTGCGTCGGTTATGCCCCAGTGGAGAGCCGATACGGTTCCGCCGTCGAAAGTAGCCCCTGAGATACTGAAATCCTGCTGTCTAAGCACGTCGACAACCTCGCGTGTCGTCGCATTCATATCAAGGAGCCAGCCCACGAACACCGAGAGCGACATATCCGGTCGACCCGCCGTAGAATCGTTGGCATAGACAGTGCCCTTGCAAAACAGTCCGTTGATCACAAGCCCTTTCTCATTCATACCTTCAGTGATGCCACCGTCATAGCTGACGGCGTAGACAGCCCCATACTTTGAGGTCCAGCGCACGGCACTCTCGGTCACATTCCCCTGCTTCTCCATTCCGCGGGGATATACATATATATTTGTGGGTATCGGAGTTTTCCAATCGAGCGAGCGGCCGACAATCATAAGTCCGTTATCACCGTGATATACCACGCGTGAGCATGCATCGGCATGAGGAGCAGCCGCCGACATCGCGGCAACAGCAAGCGAAAGTGCGATAAATGTATTTTTCATCTTTTAATAGTTGATTCGTTTACATTTAAACACTCCCCTGCTGCTGATTGTTCTGATTATTCCGTTCAGAATACGTAACCGATCCTGCCCGAAACCGAATAG
Organism: uncultured Muribaculaceae bacterium; assembly: GCA_910587425.1. Taxonomy (GTDB): domain Bacteria; phylum Bacteroidota; class Bacteroidia; order Bacteroidales; family Muribaculaceae; genus Paramuribaculum. The sequence goes on along the minus strand of CAJUKU010000006.1, from coordinate 143,566 downwards.
TTGTGGATCGACGGATTGACGAGACCGGACGTAAACGATATGTTCTTCAGACCAAACTGACAGATGAATCCTACCGATATATGCTTTCCGAAACGGATACCTGTGCCGAGATGGAGTCCATAGTCACTGCGGCGAAAGGAATTGATGAACGTTGAGGAGCAGTTGAAGAAATCAGTCTCACTCATCACCATCTGTGGCACAAGCTGGTCAAGGCTGTTGAGACTTGCGTTGTATATCGACTGTTTCTGCTTGCCAGAAATACCGTAACTGTAATACACACCTCCCATGACGTCCCATTTCACCGCATCCGATATTGAGAAGCGGAAGCGCATGAATACCGGGATATTAGCATAAACAGAACGGTTGCGGAGGAATATCGAACTCACTGTGCTGCTCTGACCGGAAGCCACCATCATATTTACACGCGCGTGATTGAGCAACAGATTCAGCTCAGTTCCAAATCCCACAAATGAATTGAAACTAAACACTGCGGATGCTCCGGCGCCATATTGCACACCCATCGAGTTGGTAAGCTCGCGTATCTGCTCGAACTTTGATGCATAATTTTGGGTGATGCCGGATCCACCTGCCGAAAGATGAATGTCGAAATCAACAAACCTCTCGGCGGGCGCTGTGTTTACAAAACCTTGTGCGTAGGCAGAGCCTGCGGTGCATAACCCGAGCAGTGCCACAATGGTGGAAACGAGCATTGATTTTATCGGTCGAGACATTTTGTGGAGTTATTATTCTTAATTATCAGTATGTGTGCGCACTACCGGAAATGGAAGAGAATCCATGCTGTTTTACGCACTGCAAAAATAGAATTTTTTTTCGAGAAATCTTTCAGAATTTCTTTGAAACACGACTGCGTTGAATTAACTTTGCTGCTGAAAAAACATACTGACTGAATCCAGGATTTACCACCTGAGTAGATCATGAGACAGCAGATTGTTATTTACCTGTCATAACAGACAGGTTGGAGCACGAGTTAATCTTAAGTTGAAACATAGACATGAATTTATCACGCAACAAGCTGTGGCTCACCACGCGCGACTATTTCTGGATTGTTTTCGGCCTTGCGCTCTATGCGTTCGGCTTCACCGCATTCATTCTCCCCGAAAAAGTGGTAATGGGCGGAATGGCTGGTCTCGGCTCCGTGGTTTACTTTGCCACCCTGCGGCTTCATGAAGTAGGCGCTTTCCCACTCGCCATACCAGTAGGCGTGACCATGTATGTGGTAAACTTCATACTTCTTGCGATAGCCTACAGAATTGTAGCGCGGACATTCGTCATCCGCACACTGTTCGGCATGACAGTCCTCTCGCTGCTCATATATATATTCCAGCCCATATTCTCTACAATGGCAATCCTGCCTGATGACAAGCTGCTAAATCTCATACTCGGATCGTCAGTGATGGGTGCGGGTATCGGCACAGTGTTCATCCATAACGGATCATCAGGAGGTACGGATATCGTGGCTGCAATGGTCAGCAAAAAAAGTAATGTATCGATCGGCAGAACCATGATGATATGCGACATATTCATCGTAGGATCGGCATTCTTCGTACTCGGCTATTCACTTGGTGAGATTGTTTACGGTCTGCTTGTCACAGTACTTGTAAGCTATATGTGCGACCTTGTGATCAACTCCAACCGTCAGGCGGTTCAGTTCACCATAATCTCCAAACAGTGGAAAGAGATAGCACGCGCCATCAATGTCGAGGCTAACCGCGGATGCACAGAGTTCGACGGTATAGGAAGCTACTCGCATAAGCCTGTAAAAATGCTGATGGTGATGTGCCGCAAGATGGAGTCTGTCACCATCTACAGAATAATCAAGAGCATTGATGAGAATGCGTTCATAACGCAGAGCAACGTGAACGGAGTATATGGCCGTGGATTTGACACTATAAAGGTGCGCAAGCCCCGCACGAAAGCTCTTGTTAAGGTTGAACAGAACCCTGAGGCTGCACAGATACCGACACCGTCGGAAGAAGCGGCTAACGAATTGACTGCCGCTGCGGTAGAAAATACTGGTGTTTCCTGACAGTGCGCTGTCCATAGCGCACCGCATGCTTCGGACACACATGGTAGCATGCAAGGCACATAGCGCAGTCACTCCCCCATGACGGACAGCAGTCCTGTCCGATTCTGACATTGCGCCGCGGACATACCGCGGCGCATTTGCCGCAATGCACACACTCATCAGTATGTGCGAATGGTCGCGGTGACATCAGAAACCGTACGAACAGCGGATAAAGCACGTGGCTCTTTAACCAGGGGAACGATCCGCGCACCACATCGTCGACCCGCGCAGCGTGACGTATGCCGCGCGCTACGGTCTGCAACCGCTCCTCCGATTGTTCGAGCTTCCGCTCTGCAACCGATACCGCATCGACATCAAAGCCCGGCAGCAATACATAATTGTTAGGCATCTGCACAGACCATGTGCCAACCGGAAGCCAGCCTCGCCGACGTATCTCCTTACGCCACTGACTGTGCGACAGACCGACATCATCGCCGCATGTGCACACCATGAAATGACGCAGCCCCTCTCCTGCAAGAGTCACACTCCTTATAAATGAAAGCACCGTGGGAGGGATTCCCCAGCTGTATATGGGGAACACCCATATCACACGCTCGCCATCCTGGAGGTCGAAACATGAAGACACATCTTTGTCGATCCTGCATGTACGCTCAGAGAGCAGCGAGGCAAGACGCGCAGCCACGCTCGCGCTGTTTCCCGTGCCGGAATGCCAGAATATCATAGCGGACGGTGACTTATCTGATTGTCACCTGAGTCGCCCCGAAACCATACTCGCGGAAAGAAGCGTCCTGTACATCATGCCCCTTGTAGCGGTGGTTAAGCTCCTTCATTATAGCCTGACGGAGCACTCCTTCACCTTTGCCATGGATAAAGACAAGTTTCTGCCCATGATTCTTAAGGTTGGCATCCATGACACGACGGAATTCATCGACCTGCAGATTCAACATGTCAGCATTTGACAGACCGGCTTTTGTATCGACAAGCTCATCAATATGAAGATCGGTTACAACCGTATCCTGATGTTTCTGGACGTTGCGTTTCTTTACCGGGCGCCTGTCGGCAGCTATCTTCGTACGCATGGATTTCTCGACAGCAATGGGATCTATGGCGACCTGAGTCATCGGCTCTCCATTTTTCACGATCTCGTATGCTATCACATCGCGGTCGAAGTACTCGTTGGGGCGGAAACAATGCAGTTTGAAGAATTTCGTAGCATCAAACCGCAGGTTGACATTGACCGGCGCCATCAGTTCAAAACTGCGTTCACGCTTGAAGGCGATACATTGTACGGCAATGCGGCTCATACGTGAAAGATCATCGCGCTGCAACTCCTCAAGAAACAGTTGGATTCCAGGCTCTACCACCCCGGCGTAACGTGTAGTCCAGTCGGCGGCTCCCTCATCACGGCTCAGATATGAGAAGTAGATATAATAGTTGGAGTCGTTGACCAGATATGTGTCGAAGCTCGTTCCGCTGAGATTCTTGATATTTGCCGGCTCATAGCCGAGAACAATGTTCAGACGGTCACCACCCGGAGTTTCCTCAAAAGGTTCCTCCGGTTCTTTGACTACCTCTTTTGTGGCAACAGGTGCCGGAGTGATCACCGGACGCTCTGCTACTGCCGCACGCTGGGTCTCAGCTGTTGTCACAACCACGCACTCGCGCAACAGGACGGGGGTCTCGAAACCATCCTCATCCACATACGCCATATTATCCTTTATACGCACGATCTTACCTCCGCCTACGGAGTTAAGATAGCGCACTATATCTCCTACCTTTGCCATCGAAAAGTTTTTTATTGGGAAACACCGGGGTGTGGCAAATGTTCACACCCCTTGAAACAGGCATAACTCCGTTTTCAGATCATTCCTGACCTATCACACGGCGAACGCCTATGAAACGACGCGAATAGTAACCTCCGTCGGGATAGCTGTCGATACGCACACCCTGACTTGTCGACGCATGGATGAAACGCACTTTGCCGTCGCCAGCCTCAACAACCATACCTACGTGACCTATACGGCTTCCGGCACGACGTCCGGAGAAAAAAATCAGATCGCCCGGCTGAGCTTCATCGAGTTTTATCTTCTGACCCTGCGTGCCCTGCAGATGCGAGGCAGGACTAAGTGAATAACCGAACTTACGGAACACATAGCTTGTGAAACCAGAGCAATCAAACGCCTTGGGACCTTTGGCGCCACGCCGGTAGCGGGTGCCAATGAAATTCTTCGCATAGTCCACCATGCTCGTTCCCTGACGGCGGGCAAGCCAGCTCTCTGCGCGATGTGTCTCGCTGATCAGCTCCTCTAAAGTGGGCACACTGAAAAGCGCATCGTTGATCTCATCATCCAGGTTGTCGGCGTTGAATGAATAAAAGGGGACATCAGGTGTGCATACCTCCGCACCTATACCGATACGGACATCGCCACTGACCACGGTTGCCTCCGAACGCTCGGAAATATGCGCCAGTGGTGTACCGCCCAAATATGTTGCCGGAACGATCCCGGTCATGGCGAAAAAAGTAAGTATGTATTTCCGCAATTGCATCGTTCTTACTATATTTGCGCTGCAAATTTAAGCAATTAAGTTAACTTTAGCAAATTCACCGTGACATTTATACGCCATCTAACAGCACTTTTTCTCCTCATAGCCACATGTCAGATAACCTTCGCAGCCGATGGGGTACCGACAATAGCGCTACCGTCGATTCCGGACACCTTGCGCACCCCACAACTGCGCGCTGCATATCTGCTGCACCATTTCTGGGATGCCCTCGACACAAACGATTCTGTTTCAACCGCACGGTTGCTTGAAGAGAATTTCGCGACTTACGCCACTCTGTTCCCGATAGTCGACCAGGAGGAGTCTGACGCTGCCGCAGCGACCTTGCTGACAAAAGCTCAGACTTCAGCAGGAATTTACAACGAAACGCTCGCAACTGCCGAAAAATACCTCGCCGAACCTTTATCGCCAGTCTACAATCCGGAGGCTTTCATGGCTTTTCTAAGCGCAGTCACAACCCAACGGTTCACAGATGATGCCCGTCTGCAGCGATACGACGCATTGCTGTCCACACTCTCCGCCAACCGCCCAGGAGCGCAATGCGCAGACTTCATAATCAAATTGAAAGGGAAACCTGACACCACATTGCGCGGTATAATCAACGGCATCCCTACATTGCTCCTTTTTCACGACCCGGAATGCGAGGATTGCTCGGCACTCATCTCCCGAATGAGAACACTTCCCTCACTCAAAGATGCCATTGGCAGCGGCAATTTGCAGATAGTGGCTGTCGACCTGAGCGGGGATGAGGAAAGATGGGCAGCCGACGACAGTCACATACCCTCGGAATGGATCGACGCATTCTCGCCGAATGCCGAAGTGCTCAACCAAGAGATATACTACATACCGCGCTTCCCGAGCCTTTACCTTATCAATGCCGACGGCACTGTCCTGCTGCGCGACACCACCCTCGAAAAAGTCTCGGAGGCTCTGCTGCACTGAATTCAAACGGAATACGTCAGTAACTGTCATTTTTTAGCCACCGCACATAATAACGTGGTGGAGGAGCCCGTTTAACTATTGTGAAAACAGTTCCCGAAATCCCGAAACCACACCGCCGGAAACCGGCATCCGCCGCATCGTGCCCTGAAACACCGGCTCATGACGAAACCCGTTGCGAGACAACAGGTCCGCGCGATGTCACTCTTGGCATCCTGCGTCAATTCGCCAGGGTCTATAAAGTCGAGACACACATATCGGGGATTCCGGTAGCGATGTGCCCTAACTGAACCTACGCTGCCGCATGTTGCGCGGATGATACTTAAGTATCTCATCGCGCAGACGCGTTCTGTCGAGATGTATGTAGATTTCAGTCGTTGCGATGCTCTCGTGACCCAGCATCTGTTGGATGGCACGCAGATTGGCGCCCCCCTCAAGAAGATGAGTTGCAAACGAATGCCGCAGTGTATGCGGTGAAATTTTTTTTGCGATACCGGCTGCAGCTGCAAGCCTGCGGATGATAGTGAACACCATCTGCCGCGTAAGCCTTGATCCACGCCGGTTCAGAAACAGATAATTCTCCTCGCCGGGCACAATGTCGAGCGACGCACGATCGGGCATATACGCCTCTATGCAGGCTATCGCTACCGGCGACATAGGCACAAGCCGCTCCTTGCTTCCCTTACCCTCGACAATCAGATAACCATCATTGAAATACAGTTTGCCGATCTGCAGGTTGACCAGTTCACTCACACGCAGACCGCACCCGTACAATGTCTCGACTATTGCACGGTTGCGTGAGGCTTCAGCCGAATCCGGCGGCACAGCACTGACCATATCGTTGATCTCCTCGACGGTAAGCACTTCGGGCAGATGCCGCCCTGTGCGAGGCATAGCAAGAAGTGTCGACGGATCTGCATCCACATACTCCTCCTCGGCAAGATACCGGAAGAAAGAACGTACCCCTGAAAGTATGCGCGCCTGTGTCCGCGGCGCCACCCCAAGGTCATGAAGAGCGCCGGCAAACAGCTCGAGAACAGAAGGCGTGGCATCCTGCAGCGATACTTGCTCGTCATCCAGGAAATCTATGAGTTTTACAATATCGTCGCGGTAAGCGAGGCGTGTGTTCTCCGACAATCCGCGCTCAAGCATTATATGCGCCTCGTAGGCATCGAGAAGCTGCTCCACCGGCGGCAATGTATGTGCCATGAGTTCGTCTATTTCTTAGCAGATCCTTATATATTCACATTGAATCTCTGCCGCGGAAGTGTCGGCAGGTTGACAGCGACAGCCATGTCACGCCCGACAAAGGTCATCCCATATTCCAGTCCCGATTCCAGCCTCTCAAACAACTGTTGCATATCCGCGTTCCCCATATTCAGGAAAACGGTTACATCCGAGAGATGTGGCATATCAAGAGCCGTAGCCGACGTGACTATGGAGAAACCGGTCTCCGACGCCACCCGATAGCCAGCCGTGGCGGCAGCGATAGCCTCCTCCACACAGGACGTTGTCGCACCATACCGTGCCACAGCCCTCGGACGAAAGCTGAGGATTATGCGGAAAAGACGCTCGGCGGTTTCTGCATCACGGCGTGTCGGTGCCTCATCGGCAATATCTCCATAGGCATAGTATGCACATCGGTTATGCAACGTTGATGTTATGAACCGGTAGGCAAACGGGGAGTGCACACCATGCCCGCGGCTACGCCATCGCCTTTCGACCGGAAGAAACAACCGCCGCAGCATCACTTCTGCTTCTGCTCGCCGACAGCAATGCGCGCCACGCTGAATGCGATCGCACCTGCCATGATCAGATAAATCAATATGATTGAGATATAGGCTACGGTTGAGGTGGTCCGTATGGAGCGCGGATCAAACACCATTTCCACAGTATGACTGCCGGGAGCAAGACGCAGTGCACGCAGCAGATAGTCCACACGGGCTATATCAACCGGAGTATCGTCGACCGTCGCCTGCCATCCCCAGGGGAAATATACCTCGGAGAATACCGCCACCGCTCCCTGCGCCGTCCGGGCATGATATGTCAGACGGTTTGGCGCATAGGAGGTAAGGAATATTGTGTCGCCAACAGCAGGCGCGGTAGCTTTTCCGAGTATAGGTTCAAACCGCTTGTCGGCGACCGCGATAGAGTCAAGAGGAAGCATGGAGAGCGCATTCATCTCTTCATCTGGAGTGCTCACATATTCAATGCCATCAACAAACCAAGCGTTGCCGAACGCCTCGTCGTTTAGATGCACCTGTCCGTCGGGAGCTATTATATAACGTGCATTCAGCATGTCAAGCACCTGCCAGTCGGCATCGGAGGCATTTCCTGTCTGGAAATTATTAAGGTGACGCGAGATCAGATCCTGATACCTTGTCAGTTTTGCCGCATGGTAGCCTCCGATAGCCTTATGGCGATAAGATGGAGCAGCCTGTGCGAAACGCGGGATATCCATAACGCGGTAGTGTGCCGTCGTGTCGGCAAGTATCAGACGGTCGGCATCAGTCATCGGGAACGGTTCTCCGGTCGAGAGCTGTTTAGGCACGAAACTTTCCGTATCAAGGTAGCGCTTATTGACAGTCACAAGGTCGCCGGCGATCAGCAGACCGAGAAGTGATACCGTGACAGCCAGTCCTGTCTTGCGGCGGAAGAACAGCACAAGGACACAGAAACCTGCCGCAACAAACAGGAAGCTCCGCATTGCATCGGTCGATACCATAGATTCGCGCAGATTGGTAACGGCGGAATATATCGTAGGATTGGAAAGACTGAAAGTGCGTGCCACATCTGCCGGATAGCCCTGTGATATGAGGCTCTGCGAGATCATGGCATCAATCTGACGGTCGTTGTCGGAGATTGCCGAGCCGTACATTCCCGGAGCTACGATTCCAAGGAGGCAGAAGAACAGCACTATTCCGAAGCTCCATAATATAGCCTTGCGGTAGCGGTTCCAGGCATCGCTCTCCGATATCAGTTTCTGCAACGCCATAGCAGCGAGCAGCGGCATTGTGAACTCAGCGATCACCAGAATGCTCTCGACCGTGCGGAATTTGCTGTACATCGGCACATAATCGATAAACAGATCCGTAAGCCACATGCAGTTCCTACCCAGTGCGAGCAGTATCGATAGTATTGTAGCTATAACAAGAGCCCACTTCAGCGGACCGCGCACTATCGCACAGCCCAAGAGGAACAGCGCGACTATAAGCGCTCCGACATAGACAGGTCCATTCGTACCCTCCGGTTCGCCGAAATACTGGCTCATATACTCAAGATACTGCGCTTCCTGCGCACCGATTTTGCCTGAATTGACAAGATCCTTTGCATCGGAAAGTTCCGACAGATTCATCATACGGTTTGAGCCCTTCTCAGGCTTTACGGAAGCACCACCCTTGATGTTGGGTATCAGGAGCGAGAACGATTCCGAACGCCCGTAGCTGTACTGGGTGATATAGTCGCGGTCAAGACCCGATGTGCGGTTAGAGGCATCGGTCGGTTGCGACAATTCGGAATGCGAGCCGCGCATGGTCTGCGACGAGTATTCGTACGTATTGTATAGCGACGGCAGATTGGCACCAACGGCGAGTCCGGCAGCGACAATGAGCACCCCGGTAGCCTTGAGCCATCTCTGCCATGATCCGTTACGGATTGCCTGGCATAGATATGCCACAGCCACTATGGCTATTACAATGGCGAAATAATACGACATCTGCACATGATTTGCCGCGATCTGCATCATGGCGAAGAACGATGCGAGAGCGCCGCCCGATAGATAGTGACCTCTGTAGCAGAGAAGCACACCGGCTATTGTCGGCGGAACGTATGCGAGCGTCACGAACTTCCATATATGCCCTGCTCCGATAATTATTATGAAATATGATGAGAAAGCATAAGCTACCGCGCCTATGAGAGCCACATACCATCGCATTCGCATCGCCATCAGAAGGATGAAGAAACCGATAGCCATCATAGCCACCAGATTTGCAGGTTGAGGCAATCCGAGCCCCATTACGGTGTTGATCCACGAAAACAGTGAATCGGAAGGGTAGGATGGTGCTATCTGGAATGTCGGCATTCCTGAAAACAGAGAGTTGGTCCAACGGGTCGTCTCACCTGTGGCTTGCTGGAACGCCTCAGCTTCGTGCCCGTTGGCAAGACCCTGCTGCATATCGTGCTGACGCAACACATTCCCCTGCATGGCATCAGGATAAAAATATGCCAGGGATATGAATGCTATTATGGCTATGGATGCCAGCGCGCCGAGAAAACGGCGACTTTTTATGAATTCCTTAATCTGTTCCATTCTGATATTGGACTGGTCTGAATCAATAATTACCGGGGCACTCGTCTGTTCCGGAAAATTTCCGTAAAATTACAAAATTATTATGACACCACTGTTATCCTGCAAAATTATGGGCTTCCGCAACCATCGTCGGCAGCCTCGTCAGCAGCCGTCATTTGCAACCCGGCACCATGGGAACAAATTTTCCGCAGAATTTTTGAGATATCAAAATAATCCGTAATTTTGCGTAATCAATTACGCAACTCATAACACAAACAAGATATGATGGACTTCTACGAACGCACCGGCAAAATGGCGATAGGCAGCCGACTCCGCGTACTGACCGAGACGTTGACACGCAACGCATCCTGCATATATGGGCTCTACGGAATTGAAATAAAACCGAAATGGTTTCCGGTATTCTATTCACTTACTGACGAGCAGCCGAAAAGCGTCACTTCAATAGCAAAAGAAATCGGGCAGTCGCACCCGTCTGTAAGCACCATTGTCAAGGAGATGATAAAGGCAGAGATAATCACAGAGGTGGATTGCGATACCGACCGCCGTTGCACACTTATAACCTTGACAGAATACGGAAAAAGTCTTTCGCAGGAACTGATCGCAGAGCTGCGCGACGTAGAGAGAGCTGTCGAACAGATATCGGCGGAGTGCGACAACGACCTGTGGGCTGCCATAGCCGACTGGGAACGTGCCCTCGGACGAAAGTCCCTGCTTGAACGTGTTCGCGAGATAAAGGAACAACGCGAGCGCTCTGAGATAGAAATTGTAGAGTATCAGCCTCAATACAAAAAAGCGTTCTACGAACTCAACCGTAAATGGATTGAACAGTATTGGGAACTGGAGCCCCACGATATCGAGGTGCTTGAAAATCCCGAAACACATATTTTGGAAAAGGGAGGACACATTTTCGTGGCTTTATACAACGGCTTCCCTGTTGGTGTATGCGCATTATGTCCCATGCCGGATGATTCACCGTACAATTACGAACTGGCGAAACTCGCAGTCAACAGTTCGATACAGAGAAAGGGCATCGGTCGCCGTCTGTGTGATGCAGTGATAAATAAGGCGCGGGAGCTTGGTGCCGATACGGTATTTCTCGAAAGCAACACGAGGCTGAAACCAGCCATAGCGTTGTACCGCAAACTTGGATTCCGGGAACTCCCCGAATATCATCCCGCCTATGCCCGTGGAGATATTCAGATGGAATTATCAATCTGACACAAAACGTATATGAAAACCAAAGTATTCGTACGACGCGAAGATGCGTTGAAAAAGACTTTCAAGGGGGTCGACCTTGATTCTCTTGCCGTCGGAGAAAGATCTATGGTGACAAAAATGAATTATGTGAAAGGCAACTTCGCCACACTGCATACACACCCACACGAACAGTGCGGTTACGTCATTTCGGGCAAATACCGCCTGATTGTGGAAGGCGACGATAGATTGGATGTGACAATGTATCCGGGCGACTCTTATGCGATCCCAGGCGGTACACCACATTCCTTCGAGGTTATCGAAGGTGGAGAAGTTGTCGACGTATTTACTCCTCACCGCGAAGATTATATCTGATAACCAATGATTATATACAACAGAGCCAGTGACTATCCGGGTCACTGGCTCTGTTGTATTATATTTCACGATGGATCAGAGAGTGATCATTGAGCCATCATGCTATGGGATGGGTTATTCGTCGGTATTCTTCTCGGCGTAATCCTTGAGCAGACGATCCTGAACATCAGAAGGAACGAGCTCGTAGCCTGCGAACTTCATGGTGAACGACGAGCGTCCGCCGGTGATCGAGCTGAGGGCTGTCGAATAGCTCGACATCTCCTTCAGAGGCACTTTGGCGATAAGTTTCTCGAAACCGTTCTCGCTCGACATGCCCATGATAATGGCGCGTCTGCCCTGCAGATCGCTCATTACGTCGCCCATTACATCGCCAGGCACCATCACCTCAACGTCGTAGACAGGCTCGAGAATCTTCGGACCGGCATTGCGGAATGCCTCGCTGAATGCGTTGCGTCCGGCAAGACGGAACGAGATCTCGTTCGAGTCAACCGGGTGCATCTTACCGTCGTAGATACATACGCGTACATCGCGGGCATACGAGCCGGTGAGCGGTCCCTGCTCCATGCGGTCCATCAGACCTTTCACAATCGCCGGGATGAAGCGTGCGTCGATAGCGCCGCCTACGATACAGTTGCATACCACAAGCTTGCCACCCCATTCCAGAGGAATCTCCTGTGTGTCGCGCACATTCATCTTGAACTCCTGGTTGCCGAAGCGGTAGGTGTCGGGAGCCGGCATTCCTTCTGTATATGGCTCGATTATTAGATGAACCTCGCCGAACTGCCCTGCACCACCCGACTGCTTCTTATGGCGATAGTCGGCACGGGCGGCTTTGGTGATAGTCTCGCGGTAAGGTATCTTCGGTTCCTCGAATATGATAGGCAGTTTATCGTTGTTCTCTACACGCCATTTGAGCGTGCGGAGGTGGAACTCACCCTGTCCCGAAAGGATTGTCTGCTTGAGCTCCTTCGACATCTCAACTTCCCATGTCGGATCCTCCTCGTGCATACGCGTCAGTATGGTGCTGAGTTTCTCAGCATCAGCCTCGGTGACAGGACGTATTGCGCGCGAATATTTCGGAGCGGGGAACTTGATGAAGTCAAACGCATAGTCGCAGCCCTTGGCATCGAGAGTATTGCCGGTACGTGCGTCCTTGAGCTTCACCGTTGCACCTATATCACCGGCACAGAGCTTGTCGACCTGCGTCTTGATCTGACCACACACACAGAATATCTGGGCGATGCGTTCCTTGTTGCCACGGCTGACGTTGTCAAGATCCACACCCGGAGTAAGCGTGCCCGACATAACCTTGAAGTAGCTGACCTCACCGATATGCGGCTCTACGGTAGTCTTGAACATGTACAGGCTGAGAGGACCGTCGGAATCGGGCTTGACCTCTTCACCGGCAGTATTTACGGGAGCGGGCATATCGTCAACGAAAGGCACTACATTGCCGAGGAATTCCATCATGCGGCGCACACCCATATCCTTGAGCGCGCTCACACAGAATACCGGGAACACGGAGCGGTCTACCAGACCTTTGCGGATACCTTCGCGCATCTCATCCTCTGTGAGATGACCCTGCTCGAAGAATTTTTCCATGAGAGTCTCGTCGTTCTCGGCGGCTGCCTCGACAAGCTGCTGATGAAGCTCGCGTGCCTTTTCCATCTCCTCGGCAGGTATATCCTCGATAGTGGGCACACCACCATCAGGACCCCATGAGTACTTCTTCATGAGGAGCACGTCGATCATGGCGTTGAATCCCGGACCTGCATTGAGCGGATACTGGATGGTGACGATCTTGTTGCCGAACACCTCACGCATCTGCTCGATCACGTTGTCGTAATCGGCTTTTTCACCGTCAAGCTGATTGAGGGCGAAGATGACAGGCTTGCGTAGCGAAGCGCAAGTGCGGAATATGTTCTGTGTGCCCACCTCTACTCCATACTGCGAGTCGATGAGGATGACACCTGTATCAGTGACGTTGAGAGCTGTGATAGCGTTGCCTACGAAGTCGTCGGCACCGGGGCAGTCGATCACGTTGAGCTTTTTGCCGAGGAATTCGGCGTAGAAGATGGTGGAGAACACCGAGTAGCCGTACTCCTTCTCTACCGGGAAGTAGTCGCTGACGGTTGAGCCTGCCTCAACTGTGCCGCGTCGTTTTATAACGCCACACTCGTAGAGCATAGCTTCGGCGAGTGTGGTTTTACCCGAGCCCTTGCTGCCGAGAAGGGCGATGTTCTTGATTTCGTTGGTCTGGTAAACCTTCATGTTATTAGTTTTAGAAGTAAGAATTTCTGTTACAAACCGATAGCGACCACTGATCCGGCGACGTCACTACGTCAGCCATTACAAACCTGCGGTTTTCTACCGTTTCACCGCCGCAAATTAATAAAAATATCACAATCCGGGACAATCAGGAAATATGTTACACAACATATTTTCCCCATATCCGTGAATACATGCGCCCGGAGCGCACCGCCTGACAGGCGGTTATGTATTTTTACAAAGTTTTTTACGGCATGTGTGGCAGTTTGGCATTATCTTTGCACTTTCAATTAGCGAGCCGTGTTGAACGGCATCTGTTTTTAAGCGGATCATGAGATTTTCACGACCCGCCATATAGTAATCACACTGACATTATATAATGAAGAAGAATAATGAGCAGGCGGAAAGCCTCTCGCACCTGGAGATTGCAATGCCTAAAGATAAATGCCTTGTCGATACGGATTCATTGCCGATTCTCCCGACACGCGACCTTGTGCTGTTTCCCGGTGTGACCTACCCCATACACCTCGGGCGCCAGACGAGTATTGACACCGCACGTGCTGCCGAGGAGAAATCGTTAGCGATCGGTGTGGTCTGTCAGAAAGATCCCAAAACCGAGTCGCCCACAATTCCCGACGACCTTGAGGATATAGGCGTCGTGGCTGATATTGTCAAGATACTCGAACTACCCGGCGCACCTGTGACCGCACTTGTCCGCGCACGCGACAAATTCAAGATCATAGCCGCTGCCGAGCCTACAGATCCACGCATAGCTCTTGCCGCACAGGTCAAGACAATCCATGAGCCGAATCCCCGCAAGAGCGATACCGAGGTCGAGGCATTGGCTTCGACAGTGAAGGAAACCGCTCTTGAAATGCTGAAATCGATGGCTAACGCACCCGCGGAGCTCGAATACAACATACGCCAGATAGAGCAACCTGCCCTGCTGATCAATTATGTAGCTACCAACGCACCCGTAAGTGCCGCAAAAAAGATCGAGTTGCTGCGTGAACCCAAGGTGAAGCCCAGGGGCATAAACCTCCTGGAGGCGCTAAAGCATAACGAACAGCTCATAGGGCTTGCCCGCGAGATCGGCGAGCGCACCAGTCATGCACTGTCGCAGCAACAGCGTAACGCATTCCTGCAGCAGCAGATGGAAAGCATCCGCCAGGAGTTGTACGGCGATGAGGGACCGGAAGCCGACATGGACAAGCTGCGTAAGAAAGCTGCGGCACTCCCGATGCCCGACGATGTAAAGGAGACTTTCGAGCGCGAATGCTCGAAGCTCGGACGCATCGCCCCGCAGAGCCCCGACTACTCGGTGCTGCTATCTTACCTCGAGCTTCTCACCGATCTCCCATGGGGTAAGGAAGACACCCTGAATCAGGATATAAAACAGGCTGAGGACACTCTTGAGGCTGAACACTACGGGCTTGAAAAAGTCAAGGAGCGCATACTCGAACAGATAGCGCTGCTCATAAACGCACCGGGTGGGCACGCCCCTATACTGTGCCTTGTCGGCGCACCCGGTGTCGGAAAGACATCACTCGGGCAATCAATCGCCAGGGCACTCGGCAGAAAATATAAGCGTGTTGCGCTCGGAGGTCTGCACGACGAGGCTGAGATCCGCGGTCACCGCCGCACATATATAGGAGCTATGCCCGGACGAATCATCGACGCACTGCGCCGCTGCGGAGCATCCAACCCGGTGCTGCTGCTTGACGAGATCGACAAGATCGGAAGCGACTTCAAGGGTGATCCCTCGGCAGCCTTGCTCGAGGTTCTTGATCCGGAACAGAACTGCCGTTTCCACGACAATTACGTGGATGTTGACTTCGACCTGTCGAAAGTGCTCTTCATCGCTACAGCAAACACCCTGTCATCCATACCATCTCCCCTGCTCGACCGCATGGAGATCATAGAAATCTCCGGTTACCTCCCTGAGGAGAAAATCGAGATTGCAAAGCGTCACCTGTTGCCACGCCTCATAAAGGAGGCGGGACTTGATGCGTCGACGATGCAGATCACCGATAATGCCATAGCCGAACTCATAGAGACATACACCTCCGAGAGCGGTGTTCGCCAGCTTGAGAAACAGCTCGCATCGCTCGTCAGAAAGGTAGTGCTGCGCAAGGTCAGCGGACGCACATGGCAGCGCCCCATTGAGCCTAACCACCTCAACGAGCTTCTCGGACCTGCCACATATATTAAGGAGAGGTATGAGGACAACCGACATGCCGGAGTGGTCACCGGACTTGCATGGACAGCCGCCGGTGGATGCGTGCTCTGTGTCGAGGCATCCCTATCGCCCACAAAAGGCGAGAAACTCACCCTCACCGGCAACCTCGGTGATGTCATGAAGGAATCGGCGACTATTGCCCTGCAGCATGTCCGCGCCAATGCAGAGCGTATCGGTGTTGACCCCTCGGTTCTCACAGACCGCAACCTGCACATACATGTTCCCGAAGGTGCTATCCCGAAGGATGGTCCTTCTGCGGGAATCACCATGGCGACTGCGATAGTGTCTGCCCTCACCCGCCGCAAAGTGCGCCAGCGCATCGCCATGACAGGCGAGCTTACGCTGCGCGGACGCGTGCTACCCATCGGAGGTGTCAAGGAAAAAATACTCGCGGCTAAGCGTGCCGGCATTACCGATGTGGTGCTTCCGGAGGCTAACCGCAAGGATGTCGATGTGATCCCCGCGCACTACCTCACCGGACTCAACGTGCATTATGTCCGCGAGCTTGACGAAGTGCTGAATTTAGCGCTGCTCGACGAACTCGCCGACTGACCATACATCACGTTGCGGTATCTCACTTTTTTATCTTAACTTTGCACCATAACTCAAAAACTTACATAATGACAAAGATCGGATCGGTAATGACCCCGGTGGGTCGTAAAGCCCTGCTGCTCGGCAGCGGTGAACTCGGCAAAGAGGTGGCGCTTGAACTCCAGCGTTACGGCGTTGAAGTGGTTGCCTGCGACAGATACGCCAACGCTCCCGCCATGCAGGTGGCTCATCGCAGCCATGTCTTCAACATGCTCGACGGCGCGGAACTTCGCCGCGTGATAGAGCTTGAGAAACCCGACCACATCATACCTGAAGTTGAGGCTATCGCCACCCCGGTGCTCCGCGAGCTTGAGGCGGAAGGCTACAACGTGACCCCTACCGCGACAGCAGCATGGCTCACCATGAACCGCGAGGGTATTCGCCGTCTTGCCGCAGAGGAGCTGGGGCTACCCACGTCGCCTTACCGTTTCGCTTCCGATTACGATGAATTCCGCAAGGCTGTCGAGGCTGTAGGCATCCCCTGTGTGGTGAAGCCGGTCATGAGTTCGTCCGGTCACGGACAGAGCGTCATCAAGACACCTGCCGATATCGAGAACTCTTGGAAAATAGCCCAGGAGGGCGGACGTGCCGGTGCCGGACGTGTCATTGTCGAAGGATTCGTGGATTTCGATTACGAGATCACCCTGCTGACTGTGCGCAGCTGCTCAGGCACATGCTTCTGCGAGCCTGTCGGACACATACAGATCGACGGCGACTACCGTTACTCCTGGCAGCCCCAGCCGATGAGCACCGTAGCGATCGAGAAAGCACGCGACATAGCCCGCAAGGTGACCGATGCCCTCGGAGGATATGGTATCTTCGGCGTTGAGCTGTTCATCAAGGGCGACGATGTGATATTCAGCGAAGTGTCACCCCGCCCGCACGACACCGGCATGGTCACCATGATCTCACAGGATATGAGCGAGTTCGGACTGCACGCACGTGCGCTCCTCGGACTCCCCGTCCCTGCAATCCATTTCTACGGTCCGTCAGCCTCACGCGCCATTGTAGTGGAGGGCGACACCGACAAGATCGAGATGGACATGCTTGAGGAGGTTCTTGCCGAGCCTGGTGTGCAGATGCGAATATTCGGCAAACCGGAGATCAAGGGTCACCGCCGCATGGGTGTTATCCTCGCCACCGCTCCGACCCTTGAAGAGGCTCGCGCAAAAGCCGACCGTGCATACGACCGGCTCCGCGTCAACGTACTCCCCCGCTGATCATCAATCCACATACATAACAATGAGGGCAGTCCGCATATCCGGGCTGCCCTCATTGTTTAAATATCATGTAAACTTATCAGAAATCAAGCGTCAGCTTGACATTCACCTGCCGACGTGTAAGATAGTTGGGCACGGCATACTGTATGGAATTCACATCCGTCACCCAATAATAATCCGCCACATTATCCATATCGAAAAGATTGAACACATCCAGCCCCAGCCATAGTCCCCGCAGCCACGACGGACGGTTGGACTGCTGCGGAACGATGATGCCGTAAGTTGCGCCGATATCCACGCGCTTGTAAGCCGGCATACGGAAATAATCCTCGCGGCGGTCTGTGCGTGGAGGTGTCGTCGGGAGTCCGTCCATGAGTACACCCCGCAGCGAAACTTTCAGTCGCTCTATTCCCGGAATGAAATCGGTGAAATATAGCGAAAGGTTATAACGCCGGTCGTTTGGACGTGGCATCTTGATTCCGCCGACTGTCTCCGAACTGTTCATCAGTCCGAGGCTGATCCATGAGTCACTTCCCGGCACGAACTGTCCGAACAGGCGCATGTCGATGCCCGCCACATGACCCGATCCGTCGTTCACGCCCGAATATATCGGACGCAGGTTATCGTTACGGTAGGCTATCAGGTTTGACAGCGCTTTATAATACACCTCCGCCGACAGTTTCATCGGTCGACCGAAAGCATTGAAAGTAAAGTCCGTTCCCAGGATCGCCTGATAGCTGCGCTGCGACTTTATGTCGGGATTCATCGCCGTGACATACTCGCCGCGACCGATCTCTACCGGACGCAACAATTCGCGGTAGAAAGGCGACTGATAGTACAGCCCTGTCGCGAAGCGGAACGCCCAATGCGGAGCGCGCGCCGGAACAAAGCCCAACTGCACGCGTGGACTTATGATTGTCTCCTTATTATAACTCCACCATGAACCGCGGACACCAAAATTTATGTTCACAAATCCAGCGGCAGGAGTAAGCCGCAGATTATCCTGAAGATAGACAGATCCGCGTGTCGAAGCAAGTTCATGATCGGAAGCGGAGGCATACCATACCCGCAGTCCGTCGCCCGATGCCGGAAGCGAGAATCCGGCGGAATCACGTCGTTCCCATTCGCGGGCATGTTCGGTTATCTCCTCACGCCGCACAGACACGCCGTAGGTCAGGCGGTTTCTGCCTATATCCGTAGCGCCACGCAATGTCGCTCCATAGACAGTGGTGCGCAGCCGATCGCGGGCATGCTCGCCGTATCGTCCCACTCCGAGCTCACCACCTACCGAGGCATCATCAGATCCCGCCATGTCAAGCCAGTATTCGCCGGAGATATCGTATGCGACAAGCTCATCCGACCGCACCCCCGAAGCCTGCAGGGTGAGCGTGGTTCGCTCCGCAGCGCGCCAGTCGACGGTGAAAGCTCCAGTGAACACATTGAACCGGTCTTTCTCCTGCCCGTCGAAATACACACGGAACCGCTTCGCATCGTTCATCGTGCCGAATGTAGTCTCGCGATCGGTCGGGGCAAAACGGTAGTTGCTGAGGTTCACGTTGATCAAAGCCGACATCTGCACACGCGCGGAGGGCGAATACGTCAGCATCGACTGCCAGTCAAAGAAATCAGGGTCATACTCCCCTTTTGTGTCGGTTGATCCGAGCAATGAGGCATTGCGTTTGTAGCGCACGCCATGCAGCTGCGAGAAGCGCGCGCCTCCATGCCCGAAAGCGGCGCTGCCACCCATCAGGCTCGCCGACACCGTCCCCTCGGCAGCGGCAGGACGGCGGTAGTTGATATCAAGCACCGACGACATACGGTCGCCATACTGTGCGCCGAAACCACCGGTCGAGAACTCGACTGAGCCAACCATATCTGGATTTATCATGCTCAGCCCCTCCTGCGACGACGATGTTATCGTCAGCGGACGGTAAATCTCCACACCGTTTATATACACCGCATTCTCATCATACGCGCCACCGCGCACGGAGTATGTGTTTGACAGTTCATTGACGCCCGACACACCGGGCATGGTGGATATCATGCTCTCGACGCTGCCGCCGGCAGGACCGGCAGACAGGCGCGAATAGCCGCGTGCATCGATCCGCTCCATGGCGTCGGTGCGCTTGCGGATATCGGTCACCACTACCTCATCAAGCTCATGATCCTCCTCATCCATGCGGATATTCAGAGTCAGCTCACCGTGCGGACGGAAAAGCACCCGCTCTACAGTGGCGTAACCCAACAATGTGTACCGTACGGTAAGGGAATCCCCCGGGGCATCTGCCGTGATACGGTACGAGCCATCGGCGCGTGTAGCACCGGCAGCGCCCGACGACGCCCTGACCGACACCCCTGCAAGCGGCTCACCGTCGGAATCCGACACCACACCGCGGAGCGTGACCTGCCCCGCAGCCTCTGCCCGAATCATCCCCAGAGCAGTTATAGCCGAGATCAACAAAATAATAATTCTACGCATATAATAAGGTAACGTGGCTCAAGCGCGAAAATTATCAACTCGCTGTTTTTTCCGCAGCCCCACCACACATCGCGCGAAAAAAAGCACCGCGCCGGCATGAAAGTTCGCGGTTTTTACCTAATTTTGCAGCATAAAACCGCACGCCGGCACTCAAACGTATTCAACGTGCGGAAGAGATTACTTAATAGACCGATAATCACACATGGTAGTATTCTTCAAGAAAGGCGCATCCAACGTAATAGCCGTTGAGACTGACCACCGTTTCTCTGACACCGAGAATGAAAAGCTCACTTGGCTTTTCGACGGAGCAAAACCGTTAGCATCCACCTCGCTCAAAGGCACCTACATCGGCCCGCGTAAGGAGATGATAACCCCATGGAGCACCAACGCTGTGGAAATCACCCAGAACATGGGGCTGCATGGTATCACGCGCATAGAGCAGTTCACGCTCACCAAGGAGAATCCGCCACGCTTCGACAAGATGCTTGAGCGTGTATATGAAGGACTGCGTTCCAACGTATTCACCGTCAGCAACTCGCCGCAGCCAATCGTATATATCGAAGATATCGCCGAGTACAACCGCGCCGAAGGTCTCGCGTTGAGCGCCGACGAGGAGCAGTATCTCCGCCAGCTCGCCGAGAAACTCGGACGTCCGCTCACCGACAGCGAGGTGTTCGGTTTCTCGCAGGTCAACTCAGAGCACTGCCGCCACAAGATCTTCAACGGCACTTTCGTGATCGACGGCAAGGAGAAGCCGATGTCGCTGTTCAAGATGATCAAGCGCACATCGCAGGAGAATCCCAACTCCATTGTGTCGGCATATAAGGACAATGTAGCGTTCCTCCGCGGTCCGCGCGTGCAGCAGTTCTACCCGGTCAACCCCGACCGTCCCGACTATTTCGAGACAAAGGATATCGACACCGTAATCTCGCTCAAGGCTGAGACCCACAACTTCCCCACCACAGTCGAGCCGTTCAACGGCGCGGCTACAGGATCGGGTGGTGAGATCCGCGACCGCCTCGGCGGCGGCAAGGCGAGCCTTCCCCTCGCCGGTACGGCTGTCTACATGACATCATACCCCCGCATGTCGCCCGACCACCGTTGGGAACTCATGCTCAACCCGCGCGTATGGCTCTACCAGACACCCGCCGACATACTCATCAAGGCTTCAAACGGCGCCTCCGACTTCGGCAACAAGTTCGGTCAGCCCCTCATCTGCGGCTCACTGCTCACATTCGAACATGACGAGAACGGACGCATGTATGCCTACGACAAGGTGATAATGCTTGCCGGCGGCGTTGGATTCGCAGCCAAGAAAGATGCTATCAAGGGCGAGCCCGTGCCCGGACAGAAAGTTGTGGTCATGGGTGGCGACAACTACCGCATTGGTATGGGTGGCGGCGCAGTCTCCTCGGTGGAGACCGGTCAGTATGCCAACGCCATCGAGCTCAACGCCGTGCAGCGCGCCAACCCCGAGATGCAGAAGCGCGTCAGCAACGTGATCCGCGCCCTTGCTGAATCAGATAAGAACCCGATCGTGTCTATCCACGACCACGGCGCCGGAGGTCACCTCAACGCGCTCTCCGAGCTCGTGGAGGCTACCGGCGGACATATCGACATCGCCGCACTCCCTGTGGGCGACTCCACTCTCTCGGCTAAGGAGATCGTAGGCAACGAGAGCCAGGAGCGCATGGGCATGGTGATCAACGAAAAGGATATCAAGCTCGTGGAGCGCATCGCCGAGCGTGAGCGCAGCCCGCTCTACGTCGTGGGCGAGACCACCGACGACCACCGCTTCGTCTTCGAGCAGTCTGATGGCGTTAAGCCCATCGACCTCGCCATGGCTGACATGTTCGGCAACTCCCCCAAGACGGTTCTTACCGACAACACCATAGAGCTGAAATACGCCGATCCGGAGTATGATGAGGCTCACCTCCCCCAGTATGTAGCCGATGTGCTCTCTCTCGAGGGAGTGGCATGTAAGGACTGGCTCACCAACAAAGTGGACCGCTCCGTGACCGGCAAGGTAGCGCGTCAGCAGTGCCAGGGCGAGATTCAGCTCCCGCTCAGCGACTGCGGCGTAATGGCTCTCGACTACACCGGACGCAAAGGCATAGCTACATCTATCGGTCATGCACCGCAGGTAGCGCTCGTCGACTCTGCTAAAGGATCGGTCATCGCAATCGCCGAGGCGCTGACCAATATCGTAGGCGCTCCCCTCCAGGAGGGTCTGCGCAGCGTATCGCTCAGCGCCAACTGGA
Organism: uncultured Muribaculaceae bacterium; assembly: GCA_910587425.1. Lineage (GTDB taxonomy): Bacteria > Bacteroidota > Bacteroidia > Bacteroidales > Muribaculaceae > Paramuribaculum. The sequence goes on along the minus strand of CAJUKU010000006.1, from coordinate 121,082 downwards.
TGTGGCCATGCAAGAATCCCGGCGAGGATGCCGCCCTCTACCGTGCCGTTGAGGCAGCCAGCGACTTCGCATGTGCACTCGGCATAAACATCCCCACCGGTAAGGACAGCCTCTCCATGACCCAGAAATATGGCGACGACAAGGTATATGCCCCCGGCACGGTGATTATCTCCGCCGCCGGACAGGTCAAGGATGTGCGCCGCGTGGCAAGCCCCGTGATGCGCTGCCGCAAATCCTCGTTCATCTATGTCGATTTCTCCTCCTCACCCCTCGCGCTTGGCGGCTCCGCGCTCGCGCAGTCGCTCAACCGCCTCGGCTCGGAGGTTCCGACCGTAGCCGATCCCGCCCGCTTCGCCGCAGCCTTTGCCGCCGTGCAGAAGCTCGTGGCACGCGGATCGGTGATGGCTGCCCACGACGTCTCAGCCGGTGGTCTCATCACCACACTGCTTGAGATGGCGTTCGCCAACACCCAGGGCGGTATCGACCTCACCACCGAATCGTTCGTCGCCGCCGGTGAGACCGACCTCATAAAGATACTTTTCGCTGAAAACCCCGCCGTAGTGCTGCAGATCGCCGACGCCTCGCTCGACAAGGCTCTCGCACTGCTCGCCGAGGCTGGAGTGACATACCACATCGTCGGTCATCCGTCCGACGAGCGCATGATCCTCGTCAACCACGAGGGTCGCGAGCAGATGATCGGCATAGACCACGCACGCGACGTATGGTTCCGCAGCTCATATCTGATGGACTGCCTGCAGAGCGGTCAGCGTCACGCCGCACTCCGCTTCGACAACTACAAGCGTCAGCCCATACGCTACCGCCTCCCCGCAGGATTCGACGGCAAGCTCGCATCACGCGGACTCTCGCTCGACCGCAAGGAGAAATCAGGCATCCGCGCCGCGATCATCCGCGAGAAAGGTGTCAACGGCGACCGTGAGATGGCGTATGCGCTTTACCTCGCCGGATTCGACGTGAAGGATGTGCACATGACCGACCTCATGAGCGGACGCGAGACCCTGGAGGATGTCAACATGATCGTGTTCTGCGGAGGATTCTCCAACTCCGACGTACTCGGCTCTGCAAAAGGATGGGCGGGCGGCTTCCTCTGGAACGACAACGCACGCCAGGCGCTCCGGCGCTTCTACGAGCGCAAGGACACACTGAGCCTCGGCATCTGCAACGGATGTCAGCTCATGATCGAGCTCAACCTCATCAACCCCTCGCATGAGAAGCGCACACGGATGGAGCACAACGACAGCCACAAGTTCGAGTCGCAGTTCGTAGGCGTGGCGATACCTGAGAACAAATCGGTGATGTTCGGCTCTCTCTCCGGCATAAAGACCGGTATCTGGGTGGCTCACGGCGAAGGTAAGTTCAACCTGCCGATGCCGCTCGACCGCTACAACATCGTGGCACGCTACAACTACAGCGCTTATCCCGGCAACCCCAACGGATCGCGTGCGGCGGTAGCAGGCATCTGCTCCGACGACGGTCGCCACCTCGCAATGATGCCCCACCTCGAGCGCTCGATCTTCCCCTGGCAGTGCGCCTACTATCCCGAATCGCACCGCAACGACGATGTGACACCCTGGATCGACGCATTCGTCAACGCTCGCCGCTGGGTCGAGGCTAACCGCCAGAGCTAATCAACTGACATAACTGATCATTTATATAAAGTAAGTAACCCGGACAGTAACACCTGCTATGGGAGGATTTTTTGGAGTTGCAAAACACTCGCGATGCGTCGACGAACTTTTCTACGGCGTGGACTACAACAGCCACATGGGCACCAAGCGTGCCGGAATGGCTACCTGCAACGACGGCATTTTTACACGCTCGATCCACAACATCGAGAACTCTTACTTCCGCACGAAGTTTGAGGCTGATCTTGCCGACTTCAACGGCAACACCGGCATCGGAGTGATATCCGACACCGACGCGCAGCCCATCATCGTCAACTGCCACCTCGGCAAGTTCGCGATTGTCACCGTGGCACGCATCAATAACATAAATGAGCTTGCCGACGAGCTGCTCGCCAAAGGACACCACTTCTGCGAGCACAGCTACGACATCATCAACCCCACCGAGATGATAGCCGCGCTGATAAGCGAGGGCAAGGACTTCGTCAGCGGCATTGAGAACGTCTACAACCGCATCAAGGGTTCATGCTCGATGCTCATACTGCTCGACGGAAAGATCATCGCCGCCCGCGACCGCCTCGGACGCACACCGATCATTCTCGGACGCAAGGATGGCGCCTTCGCGGCTACATCGGAGACCTGCGCCTTCCCCAACCTCGGCTACCATATCGATTACAATCTCGGACCGGGTGAGATCGTGGAATTCACAGCCGACGCCACCCGCCAGCTGCGCAAGCCGCAGGAGGAGATGCAGATCTGTGCGTTCCTCTGGACCTACTACGGCTACCCCGTCTGCGAATACGAGGGGCGCAACGTCGATGAGATGCGCTACGCCACCGGCAAGGAGATGGCGTCGACCGACCACACCGACGTCGATTTCGTCAGCGCCATACCCGACTCCGGCATCGGTGTGGCACTCGGATATGCTGAAGGCAAGGGCGTGCCCTACAAGCGCGGCATCGTCAAGTACACCCCGACATGGCCGCGCAGCTTCACCCCGAGCACACAGGAGCGCCGCGAGCTCGTGGCTAAGATGAAGCTGATCCCCAACATGGCTCTGCTGCGCGACCGCAAGGTGCTATTCTGCGACGACTCCATAGTGCGTGGCACGCAGCTCCGCGACAACGTCAACGACCTCTACGAGTGCGGAGCGCGCGAGGTGCACATGCGCATCAGCTGCCCCCCGCTCATCTACCCCTGCCGTTTCCTCAACTTCACCGCATCGAAGAGCGACATGGAGCTGATCACACGGCGCGTCATCAACAAGCTCGAAGGCTCGCCCGACGCCCATCTCGAGGAGTATGCCACCACCGGATCGCCGCGCTACTGCGCCATGGTCGAGGAGATTCGCCGACAGCTCAACATCACCTCGCTCTCATTCGCATCGATCGAGAATGTGGTCAGCGCCATCGGACTGCCCAAGTGCAAGATCTGCACCCACTGCTTCGACGGCTCGAGCCACGACTGACACGACAACAGAACATACTAACACGAAACAATCTGTAATGAAACATAAACTTATATCACCGGTCGTCAGGACTGCACTCGTGGCTGCCGTAATCATGGTCGCAGCATTCGCGCCCAAAGCATCCGCACAGTTCCGATATGGTCCCACGGTCGGCATAAGCCTCACCAACCTCAACTTCAAGCAGCCGGAGATCATGACGGTCGACAAGACCATAGGCTATTCCGCCGGAATTGCCGCCGAGATGATGTTTCCCGGAATCGGCTTCGGCATCGACCTCGGACTCTACTACGAGCAGCGCGGAGCCAAACTGCACATGGGCGAACGCCTTATATGGTCATCGCAGGGACTCGGCACCGAACGTGCCGCCCTCCATTACCTTGCGCTCCCGATCCATCTCCGCTTCAAGTACACCCGCATGAACGGATTTGAGGAGAAGATTGCGCCCATAGCATTTGCCGGTCCCACATTCGGATTTCTTGTGGGTCACAGCAAGAACCCCGCGTTAGACTATGCCGGAGGCGACCTCGGTCTCGAGTTCGGTCTCGGAGCAGAGATCCTGCAGCGTTGGCAGGTGACAGCCAGCTACAACCTCGGCGTCACCTACGCCCTCAAGGCAAAGCTGCTCACGAACTACAGCGCACGCAACCGCTCCTGGAATCTCCGCGTCGCCTACCTCTTCTGATCCCCCGCAATCCTCTGTTCCCCCAGGCGCATCTTCTGATCCCCGCCACACCCACAAAAGCATTGCACCCCAAGAGTCTACCCACGACTCTTGGGGTGCCTCACGATAATAACACCTCATCAAGATCGGCAGTGGAGACAGAGCTTGCAGTAACTTACGAGGCGGCGCTTGCAACCGACTAAAACAACTTATACTTTGTGGAATAGCTCCTGCAATTGCCCTATTCTTGAGATCATTTCATCGTATGACATCTCATCGCCATAGATCATAGCCTTTTGCATTGAGTTATAATCCTTACGCCATTCCGACTCAAATTCTTTTGGAGGAATCAACACTATACGGCGCCGGATATCCGGAGTATAATCCACTCCACGGAGTGAAGTAAACACTTCTCGATGATGTCGGATAGTCTCCCATAGTTCTGCATCGTTGACAGCCGATAATATCTCTTCGCGAGCCATCAGATGTTCCAGATCATACAGATGCCTCGATTTTCGATTTGCCTTCATCCCCATTTCAGTAGTGAAAAGTTCATGAAGAAGAAACGCCTTTTCCAAAAAAGTTTTTTGTGGCACAGCGCACGTAATCATAGCATCCGCTATGCCCGTTTTTATCTCACTGTTTTCTGATACCATTGACTTGACAGTTGCCTGGACTGTCGGCTCGAACAATGATCGGGCACCAACTTCAAGCAATACCTCAGGACGAAGATATCCATCGCCGGTATCAAACACTGAATTGTATGCTATATGAATCTTTCTTGGCTCCGGATATGTACCATCCCCTTCACCATCAGGTTCCGGAATCACATTGCAATGCCCGTCAAGATTATACTCCTCCAACGATTTAGCTATATCAACGGCAAGCTTATCCTTTACAAACAGTGATGACTCCTTTCTCAGCTTTTTAAGTTGCCTCTTCGTTAGATCTCCCTCCAATCCAAACAATGAACGGTCTATAGCAAGGTCTATATCTTCTGAGAATCTATGGATGAGTTTCCATATCTTACTTAGAGATGACCCCCCTTTGAATACAAACTTATCGGCATAAGTGAGACCGAAAACTATCTGCAACAATGATGATACCCACAGATCCTTTTCTATGGCGCGAGGATCTGAAATGCCTACTCTTAAGGCTATCTGCTCGTATACCGTCCGACGCTGAATATCGGAAAGTTTAAGAAAGTTCTGCATAACTGTTTTTGATAATACTCCTTATCCAATCCGGCATAAGGGAATAGTCGTTGACAATGGCTTCCTGAGGAACTGTTGCAAGAAGTTCCTTAATGCGTCTCTCCTGCTCTTCGGACAAATTGCCTCTTCCGACTTCGAGCAACGCAAAAGTGAGCATGGCAGCCAACTTACTTTTAAACGCAAATCTCTTAGGAGCAACCCTTAGAAAACGAATACCTCTTCCATTATATATCTGTATTTTCCTCGGTGTCCCGTCAGTATAGTAAACAGCATTCATCGGAACCTGCGTCGACAGACCAAGTCTATTGAGCGCATAATCTCCTGTAGGCATTATCCGTGATCTATCCCTTTTGGCTATCGCTTCCGCGATTTCTTCCAAGGTAGGGTAGATGACTCCCAGCCCCAACTCTGTGTCAATTCGTGGCTTGCAATATATGCCTTTTGACAGGCGGAGAATCTTTTGGGTATTTGTAAGTCGCTCCAACGCTTTGTTGACGGCTTGACCATTCCCGACACACGCAAAGTCGGAAGCAAAGAAGATGCTACCGTTCTTTCTCCGCTTTATGGAGTCATATATTTTATTTTCAATACTTTTAATCATAAATATATTCGTTAGTTTGTCGCATTTTCTATCATAAAATACGACAAACGCATCGCGAATTTAGTGCTTTTTTGCGATAAATCAAAATTCCGTGGTTGCAAGCGAGGCAGCTTGTAGGGGCGGAGGTATGGCGCGAGCGCAGCGCAGCCTACCTCCGATCAACCGGCACCCATAAAAGTTGCGCATCTCCGAAGCGCTATCAGTGGGTGGCATCCTCCCGATCCCCACACGGTAGTCTCGCGCTGCGCGCTCACTACACGTATGGGGTTTACCAAGTCGCGAGTCTCCGACTCGCCCACTCCACTTAACACAGCATGTACCCCCACTTACCACAGCGTATACCCCATGTTACCACAACGCTTATCTCCACTTACCACAGTATGTACCCCACGTTAACTCAACGCGTGCCTCCACTTACCACAGCAGGCACCTACACTACCACAGCATGTGCCTACACGCCTCGGAGAGGCGAAACTTGGGAAACCCCACCCGGAGATGCCGAGCGCGCAGCGCGAGGCAGTGACGTGTGGGGACGCAGGCTCCACCCCCTCTAACGGCGCCTCGGAGAGGCGCAACTTCACCATAACGCGTGCAGGCTGACCGGAGGTAGGCTGCGCCATACCTCCGCCCCCACAAGCGCTGCCCCCACAAGCGCTGCCTATGGGCTGAGGAGTGGCTTTTTTAAGGCGGTTTTGATAAAAGAAGATAAAAAAGCGTAAAGAAAATTTGCATCACGTTGAGAATATACATAATTTTGCGGTTGTAATACAGGTGAATGTAAAAATACAGGTGAGTGTAAAGATGTACAGGAAAATTTTACCCCCCCCCCATCAAAATTATGATTATCAGCTAATTACACTTGCTGATTCACCTCCCCTAACCTTTTCCCGACTATATATTCCCGGCGCATAGCTTCGCAAGAGCTATGCCGCCTTGTCGTGTACATACCTCTGAAACAAAAACACTTTAATCAATAACTTAACTATACAGGAAACTTATGAAAAAACTATTAATCCTACTCATGGCGTTCCTGCTCTTCGCTCCCCCAAGAGCGCACGCCGAAGACTTAAACACCCTTCTTTATGGAACTAGTGCCACCAAATTAGGCAAGACCACGTCTGATGGTAAAGCAAATACCAATGCGTATATATACCATACCGAGGGACATTTCTGCGGTTCTGATCTAACAAACCAACGAGGCTCTGGTGCTGTTTTTCATCAGGAATCCAACATTCCAATCTCTGGATCTTCGAGTTCACTCATTTATTATCTGAACGCACTACAGATAGGCGCTGATGGGACGCAAGACAAAATTCAAATGCTGCTTGATACTCCCACACCCTCAAGTTCTGGAAACAATGCAACCGCACAATTAGGTGCCGCAAAAGCTCTGAAGCTTGATACAAACATGACTCTGAAATTCAGATGTCTGTACGACGGCAAAATAAAAAAGCTTTATATAAAGTATTATTCTTACAGTAATACTCAATATAACGACTTCTCTATAACCGAAAAATGGACGAGTGACAAAGCAGACATTGAGGCTGTCAAAAGCACCTCTATGGTTTTTGTCACAACTAAAAATCCTGAAGGAGAAAATGAATTCAGTCTAAGCCTCAACAATGACAAACTTGTAACAATTGAGTCTATCAGCGTGGATTGGACACCTGGTGAACCAACTATACCGGAGACACCTAAATATATCACTATTGATGGTGAACGAATTGAAGCGGATGCCAATGGTAATTTCACCTATATGTTAAAAAACACTACCAATCCACAGATTGTAGTACCATTAACAAAAGCCACACAAGCATCCATGGCGATTGAGGGTGGAACAAAACTTACCACAGGATTCACCCACACAGGCAACACCCTGTTCCTACCGGCATCCACAGCCAAAAACAATCTTGTTCAGGTCAACTTCCCTAATTCAAAATCTGTAAAAGCTCTTACCTCTACAAAAATAAGGATGGTGCCTATATATAGTGGTGATTATGTATCGGTAACCAAACCTACCGCAAGCAAAACCGCAACGACATCAAAGGTAATCAACCTAAGAAGCTGGAATTCCACCTATGCATCTGAACCATATACAATCACTATCAATCGTCCACAACTGAAGGCTCCTGTGATAGACACAGAAAACCTTTCAGAAGGTTGTACTTATGATGCAGCAACAAATACCTTCCTATACACAAAATATGATGGTGAGGATTATACAAAAAGTACAATAATCAGATTCAAAGAATATTATGCAGCCTCAAGGTGCTACTATACACTAAACGGTGCAAATCCGACATCAAGCAACGGAACTCTGGTAGACTTTACTAAGACAGATTTTATAGGCGTGCCTGTTTTCTTTGACGTACCTCCAGTAAAAAATCAGACTACGCGTGTAAAAGTAGTTCTGAATGATAACAACGTAAATTCAGACGTTACTGAATTCTTTGTTAAGTATGTCGGTGGTGACGATGAAGGCGACGGACAAAAAATTCTCGCAGCTCCGGCTGTTTCCATCGACGAAAATACCATAACAGCGGCACTCGCCGGTGGTGTAACAGCTTTCACTGGTAATGACGGAGTGAAAGTAAACCTGGAGTCACAGATGGGCACAGAAGGAGCCAAATTCAAATATCAGTTTACTGAAGTTTGGGCACAGAACCCCGATAATTCAAAATGGCTCGACTGGCCCGCTGACGGATATAATGTTACCACTACAGGTCGACTTTTCGTGCAGGAGGTAAAAGACGGCTATGAGTCGCAGACAACTTACCGCGATTTCAGCAAAATCTCCGCCACCGCCACCGACCTCGGTCTGAGCGGCATAACCGACGGTCAGGTTATCACACTGAAAGAGAGCAAGGGCTACGTCATCACCGGCAAGTATGAGACCGTGATGCCCAACAGCACCACCGGCGAGCCGTCGGGCACAAAGTTCGTCTATATCGCCGACGAGCAGGGACGCGCCATCAAAATGATCATCGAGGGTAACTCAAACGAGGCTATATTCAACTCCTACGAGGCAGGACTCGGACTGAACGACATCACAGGCGTTGTCCGCGGCATCGAGACAGGTCTCCCCGAACTGTGGATCACCACCTCGGCTATGGACTATGCGCCATTCCTCCCCGGTGCTGCTATAAATCCGGAGTTCACGGCTGACAACAAGACCGTGACGGAGATCAGCCGTGCCGACTTCAACAAGAAAGTGGTGCTGCGCGGCGTGACGTTCAACAAGGCTGACAACCTCTTCATCACCGCCACCGGCGCAACCGTGAAGCCCTACGCCCGCCTGATCACCACTCCCGCATTCTCTGAAATCACCAACCTCAACGAGAACGTGACCTACAGCGTGGAGGGCTTCGTGGGCAATGCCAACGGCGACATGGTGCTCCTCCCCACCGGAGCCACCGCCACTCCCAAGCTGCTCGCCCCCAACCCCATCACCGCAAGCGCGGAGGATGAGAGCAACGGTTACATCACTGTCAACGTGGTCAGCGACATTGTGGAGATCACACCCGACACCAAGGGTGTCCGCACCGGCACAAGCCTTAAATACTCGATCAACGGCGGCGAAGAGCAGACACTCCCGGAGATCATGACCAATCCCGCAAAAATATCGATCGCGGCTGCCGACTATGACGCAGCGGGCAAATGCGTGCTGAAAGTGCACTACGAACGCGAGAACATCACCGGTGAGACCGTCGAGATCCACCTCTTCAAGCGTGATGCGGTGCCCGTAGCCTCGATAGCCGAGTTCAAGGAGAAATATCCCGACGGAACGGAAACCAACGACGGCATCTACTACCGCTACACGGGCAATGCACTGGTGCGCGCCATCACACCGCAGTATCTCTACCTGCGCGACATGCCCGCCGAGGGCACCGAGTTCACCAAGGATGAACTGAGCGCCCACTCTATCCTGCTCTACAACGAGAACGGTTGGGAGGCAAAGGTGGCTATGAACGTGAGAGACGACGAGGCTCCGCGGGCACTCAAGACCGGCGACATCATCACCGGCTTCGCATTCAAAGCTGACCGCACCCACCTCCAGAATCTCCGCGGCGACGCCACAGGATTCGCCCGCACACTCCGTCGCGAACCCGCCACAGAGATGGAGTATGAGCCGCAGACGAAAGATATCCTCACCGAGAACACCCCCTTCGAAAAAGCCGATCGCATGGTGCGCTTCGTGATCAAGAACGTCTACGTGAAACAGACCGTTATCGATCCCGATGAATACGATGACGACCTCAAGCGCCACCGTTACACCCTTGACATGGATGGTGCTCCGGAACTCAACATCGGCGACATATTCGTGCTCCGCAAAGGCTGGAGCACCGCCTACGATGCCGGCTCGCGCTACGATATCGACGGCGTTGTGATCCGCAACGGTGCCGACGACAAATACGCCGTGGCTATGATCGACTTCACCTTCTCCGACAAGACCGAGGCGCTCTCCGTTCCCGTGCTCGCCATAGAGGGTGAGGATGCCGACGCCACCTCGTTCCTCAAGACGGCTAAGATCGTCATGACAAGCGCCGAGGGTGCCGATATCTACTACACCACCGACAAGTCAGATCCGCGCCGCAGCTCAAGCCGCGTGAAATACTCGGATCCGCTCGAGATCTCAGCCACTACCACTATCAAGGCATTCGCCTCGAAGCCGGGCGAGATCCCCAGCGACATGGTAGAGATAGAGTTCACACGCGCTGCAAACGACCGCCGCTTCATCGTCAACTTCCTCGATCAGGCTGAGGCTGGCGTGCCCTACCACTTCTCAGGCACAGCACGCGTAGCAGCCAAGGGCGGTGAGTACATCTTCGTGCGCGGCACACAGGGACACTATCTTCCGATCCACATCGACGATCCCGCACTTCTCGCCAAGATCAACGAGGACGACTATGTGAGCGATTTCGTCATGGAGCCCCACATTATCAACACCGATGATGCAGCGATAGTGCGCGGCGCACACATCACCGCCGATTATGCGCCCCTCTTCTCCGAGTCCTCGGCTACCAAGCCCTCGACACTCACGAGCGACATTCAGTATGAGCCCGACGTGGTGACAACTATCACCGCCGCCAACGCCCGCCGCTATGTCAAGATCATGGGCGTGCGCCTGATCGGCACCGGATTCGAGGCTGAGACCGACGATGCCGCAAGCCACGACACCGAGTGGAAGCTCACCACCGACAAGGGTGAGGGCATCGACATACCCGTGAACCACAACATCCTCACCCCCACATTCAACTGGGACGAGGCTGACCAGACAGCAGCCGCCTACTACAACATCACCGGCTTCGCGATGCTCGGCGAGGATGGCGGTATCGAGCTCTGGCCGCTGGAGGTGGAGAAAGTGAGATCTTCGGAACCGGTAGTTCCGTCGTTCACCGGCAACATCACCGTCAAACCTGTGACCGCCGACGGTCTCACCACCGTGGAGTTCTACCCCTACACTACCGTTCATCTCGAGTGTCCGATAGCCGATCCGAAGAGCGCCACCATATACTATTATGTATCGACCGACGGCAAAACCCCTGCGGCTGATGCTAAATGGAACGTCTACGCTCAGGATTTCGTGATCACATCCGATTCTTACATCACCATGTATGCCACAGCCCCCGGCTACGAGCAGAGCGCGTACACCCATATCGACGCCAAGCTCGGCACACCTGCAGGAACTGTAGCGTTCGACGTCACCCCCGCCCCCGGCAAGACTACCGTCAAGATGACCGCAGCCGAAGGTGCCGAGATCTTCTACACCACCGACAACAGCATCGCTGAGGATCAGTGGACACGCTACACTGACGCTGTCGAGTTCACCGACGATGCCACCATGCTCTGGGCGTATGCCAAGGAGGGTGTGAAGAAAGGTGCCGTAAGCTCGATGTATGTGATGGTGATGCCCGAGGAAACACAGAAGCCTGTTGATCCGTCGGATCCCACCGATCCCAGCGAACCGGAGCAGCCCGCCGACCGCATCAGCGGACGCCTCAACTTCAAGCTCACCGACGATGGCAAAGGCGCGGTGCGCGTCGACATCTCGCCCGCCGATCAGCTCGAGGAAGGCAAGTATGAGATCTGGTACACCACCAAGACCGGCGTAGTGCTCCCCGACGGTGGCACGAAATATGAGGGTGCTTTCGAGATGAAGGAGAGCGGTCTCGTCATGGCTGTGCTCGTCGAGAAAGCCACAGGCAAGCCCGCGGGTCAGACCTGCGAGGTTGCAGTATGGGTTGTTCCCACACCGACAGCCATCGACTCCATCGGTGCCGACGGCGACGACAATGTCAAGGTGGATGGCAACTCCATCATCGCACCCGAGGGCAGCGTGGTCTATGACCTCACCGGACGCCGTGTAGCCGCAACCGATCTTCGCACCGGTATCTACATCGTCCGCACCCCCGGTGGCAAATCGGTCAAAGTCCGTGTAGACTGACACTTCATTCCCACGATTTAATATATAAATCGATAGGCGGGAGCTCCTACGGGGGTTCCCGCCTTGTTTATGCCGCCTCGTTTTGCCCCGTTTTTGCGGCACGCTTCAATATTTTTTTGATTTTTCCTTGCATTTCAAAAATAATCACTACATTTGCACAACAATTCGAAATCAGCATGACACGATTTTACGCATATTATTATTTTTACTTTTACTTCGCAAGAAATAAAAGCGGGATTCTATGTGCGTGACACCGATTGCACGATAGCTTCACAACAACATCATACCAATCCCGCCGCCCGATGACGACGGGATTGTTTTTTTAACAGCAAACACCAACCCACACAACACCAATCGGACTATGCAACGCAAAGTCACAATACAAGGAGTGGCAGGATGCTACCACGATGCCGCGGCAAGAGAGTACTTCGGGGCTGACGAGATAATGCCTGTGGAGTGCGATTCGTTTCCTGAGATGTTCGAGCGTCTGGAAGCCGACGCCTCGCTCATCGGAATAATGGCGATAGAGAATACCATAGCCGGCGCACTGCTGCAGAACCACGAGCTGCTCCGCAAGAGCTCGCTGACAATCGTAGGCGAACACCGTATGCGCATCTCGCATGTGCTTGCCGCGCTCCCCGGACAGAGCATCGACGAGCTGACGGAGGTAAACTCACACCCCATGGCACTGATGCAGTGCGAGCAGTTCCTGCGCCGCCACCGCAACCTTCGCATGGTTGAGAAATTCGACACCGCCGGATCGGCGCGCGAGATAGCCGCCGGATCACTCACCGGACACGCGGCGGTGTGCGGCGAGTTTGCCGCGCAGCACTACGGACTTGAGATCCTTGAGAAAGGGATCGAGACCAACAAGCGCAACTTCACCCGCTTCCTGATACTCGCCGATCCGCTGCTCGCCCCGGAGCTGCGCCCACGCCCGGAAGAGCTGAACAAAGCCTCGATAGTCTTCACCCTGCCGCACACACAGGGAGCACTCTCGAAAGTACTGACCATATTCAGCTTCTACGACATCAACCTCTCGAAGATACAATCCATGCCTATCATCGGGCGCGAATGGGAGTACCGTTTCTACGTCGACCTGACATTCGACAGCTACGTGCGCTACCATCAGGCTATCGAAGCTGTGCGCCCGCTTATCAACGATTTCAAGACACTCGGCGAATACCGCGAATCAACACGTACGCTATGAAACCAGAAATAACTCCCGCCCGACGTGTGGCGACAATAAAGGAATACTACTTCTCACGCAAACTGCGCGAGGTCGCCGCCCTCAACGCCCGGGGTCTCGACATCATATCACTCGGAATCGGCGGACCGGACACCCCTCCGGCACAGGAGGTGATCGACACCCTCACCGAGGCGGCTAACGTCAGCTCCAACCACAGTTATCAGCCATACGTAGGCATACCGCAGCTCCGCGAGGCTTTCGCCGGATGGTATGCCGCCCACTACGGCGTGACGCTCGACCCCACGACAGAGATACAGCCGCTCATCGGCAGCAAGGAGGGGATACTCCACATAAGCCTCGCGTTTCTCAACCCCGGCGACGGAGTTCTCGTGCCCAACCCCGGATACCCCACATACACCTCCGTCAGCCGTCTCGCCGAAGCCGAGATCTTCCCCTACGACCTTACCGAGGAGAACGGGTGGAAGCCTGACTTCGACGCCCTCGAGCGCCTGCCGCTCGACCGCATAAAGCTGATGTGGGTCAACTATCCGCACATGCCTACCGGCACACCGGCTGACGCTGAGTTGTTCCGGCAGCTCGTGGACTTCGGGCGTCGCCACAACATAGTCATAGCCCACGACAATCCCTACAGCTTCATTCTCAACCCCACACCGCAGAGCATGCTCCAGATACCTGGAGCAAAGGAGATCGTGGTGGAGATGAATTCGCTCAGCAAGAGTCACAACATGGCGGGGTGGCGAGTGGCGATGCTCGCATCCAACCCGCAGTTCATCGAGTGGATCCTGAAAGTGAAATCGAACATCGACTCCGGGCAATTCAAGCCTGTGATGCTCGCTGCAGTCAAAGCCCTGCAGGCTCCGCAGAAGTGGTATGACGACCTCAACGCGCTCTACACATCGCGTCGCCATGTAGCCGAACAGATAATGACAGAGCTGGGATGCACGTTCGACCCCGCGCAACGCGGACTCTTCCTGTGGGGACGCATTCCTGACAGCGAGCCGGGCAGCGAGGCTTTAGCCGACCGTGTGCTGAGCGAATCGCGCGTGTTCATAACCCCCGGTTTCATATTCGGCAGCAACGGCGACCGCTACATACGCATCTCGCTCTGCGCCACCGAGGAGCGCATGACAGAGGCTCTGCAGCGCATACGCCAATCAAAAAATGAAAAGTAACAAAAAACAGACCATAACGATGAAAGACCTTCAACCCATCACACTCCCGGGCATTGATGCCACAAAACCGCTCGTGATAGCCGGACCGTGCAGCGCCGAATCACGCGAGCAGGTGCTCTGCACCGCCAAGGAACTCGCTGCAAACGGCATTAAGATATTCCGCGCCGGAATCTGGAAACCGCGCACAAAGCCGGGTGGCTTCGAGGGCGTAGGCGCTCCCGGCCTCGAATGGCTCAAGGAGGTTAAGGAAACCACCGGCATGTACACAGCCACCGAAGTAGCCACACGCCAGCATGTGAAGGAGGCGCTTGCCGCCGGTGTCGACATACTCTGGATCGGCGCCCGCACATCAGCCAACCCCTTCGCGATGCAGGAGATCGCCGACACACTCGCCGAAGAGAACGCCTCGGAAGCTATCGTGCTCGTGAAAAACCCCGTAAATCCCGACCTCGAGCTATGGATCGGAGCCATGCAGCGTATCTATAACGCCGGAGTGCGCCGCATCGGAGCCATACACCGCGGATTCAGCACCTACGGCAAGCATCTCTACCGCAACATGCCGCAGTGGCATATTCCGATCGAGCTGCGCCTGCGCTTCCCCGCGCTTCCAATCATCGTCGACCCCTCGCATATCGGTGGCAAGCGTGAACTAATAGCTCCCCTGTCGCAACAGGCACTCGACATGGGTTTCAACGGTCTCATAATCGAGAGCCACTGCTCGCCCGACGAGGCTTGGAGCGACGCCGCGCAGCAGGTGACACCCGAAATACTCAACTTCATACTGAACACGCTCGTGGTGCGCGACTCCCACCAGACTACCGAGAACCTCACGCTGCTCCGCCAGCAGATAGACCGTATCGACAACGAACTCCTCGAAGTGCTCGCAAAACGTATGCGCGTGTCACGCGAGATCGGTCAGTTCAAGAAAGAGCACCGCATGTCGGTAGTGCAGGCTGACCGTTACAATGACGTCATCCGCACCCGTGCGAAACTCGGCGAGGAGATGGGTATGAGTCCTGAATTCATGAAAACTGTGCTTCTTGCCATACATGATGAATCGGTGCGCCAGCAGATAGAGGTGCTCAACGACCGCGTGAAATAACCTGAACCAACACTGACCGCAAAAACAGCATCCAATCATGCGTATACTGATACTCGGGGCAGGGAAAATGGGATCATTCTTCAGCGATCTGCTTTCCTTCTCCCATGAAGTCGCCGTCTACGACCCGGATCCCAAGCGGCTCCGCTTCAGCTTCAACGCGCTCCGCTTCGCCTCGCTCGATGAGGTTGACGGTTTCCAGCCTGAACTCGTCATCAACGCCGCTACGGTAAAATATACACTCGACGCGTTCCGCGCTGTACTCCCCCACCTGCCGCAGGGGTGCATACTCTCCGACATAGCATCGGTGAAAAACGGGCTTCCGGAATTCTACGCCACCTGCGGGCATCCGTTCGTCTCCACCCACCCCATGTTCGGTCCCACATTCGCCTCGCTCTCCAATCTCGCCAATGAGAATGCCATCATAATAACCGAGGGGGATCATCTGGGGCGCGTGTTCTTCAAGGATCTGTACAACTCGCTCGGGCTCCATATCGAGGAGTACACTTTCCGCGAACATGACCGTACGATAGCCTACTCACTGTCGATACCGTTCGCCTCCACGCTCGTGTTTGCTTCGGTGATGAAGCATCAGGACGCCCCGGGCACCACGTTCAAGCGCCACATGGCGATAGCGCGCGGGCTGATGTCGGAGGATGATTTTCTGCTCAGCGAGATCATGTTCAACCCAGACACACCGGAACAGCTCGACAAGATCACCGCACGACTCGAGGAACTGAAAGCAATAGTAGCCGCCCGCGACTCCGACGCGATGAAAAACTACCTCGCTACAGTGCGCGACAATCTCAAATAACCTGACTCCCGACAGTGGCTGCGCCGGCACCGGCACAGCCACTGCCGTTTTATAAGCTGCGGGTATTGTAACCTGTGCGTCAAGCCGTCGCCATGACCGGACAAAAATAACGCTGCAAGTTTTTGCCGTATTGGTCAGAAATTGTAACTTTGCAACAGTATGACCGACGAACGCACAAAAGCAGCCGTCATGGCTGCTTTCACACAGTATCTCGCACAGCACCGCCTGCGCCACACGCCCGCACGCATAGCTGTGCTTGAGCGCGTTCTCGCCATGCCCGGACACTTCTGGATAGAGATGCTCACATCGAGCAACATCGATGCGCAGGGGGTCAGCGTCAGTCGTGCGACGGTCTACAACACGATCGAGCTTCTTACCGATGCGGGACTGCTCCGCCGCCACACTTTCGGCAACAACACGGCGCAGTATGAACTCGTCAGCGGACCCGCCAACCACCATCACCTCGTCTGCACGCGTTGCGGCAAGGTGAAGGAGATCAAGGATCCCGAAATCGACCGGCAGCTTGCCACACGCCATTTCAGCGGTTTCACACCCGCCTACACCGATCTTTACATCTACGGGCTCTGCTCACGATGCTCGCGGAAGAAGAAACAGAAAAAGATATAAGAAAACCATATAACCCAACACTCATACAGAATCACGCTATATGCCACAGAATAAAGTTGACGTGCTGCTCGGGCTCCAGTGGGGCGACGAAGGCAAAGGCAAGGTTGTCGATGTTCTCACACCGCGTTACGACATCGTGGCGCGCTTCCAGGGAGGACCGAACGCCGGACACACCCTCGAATTCGAAGGCAAGAAATATGTGCTCCGCTCCATCCCCTCGGGAATCTTCCAGCACGGACAAACCAACATCATAGGCAACGGTGTGGTGCTTGATCCGGTTCTTTTCCGCGAGGAGGCAGAGGCTCTCGAGCGCTCCGGAATTGATCTGCACAAAGTGCTTAAGATCTCCAAGAAAGCCCACCTCATCCTCCCGACACACCGTCTGCTCGACGCCGCCAACGAGAAAGCCAAAGGGGATGCCAAGATCGGCACCACCGGCAAAGGTATCGGACCCACATACACCGACAAGATCAGCCGCAACGGTCTGCGCCTGGGCGACGCCCTCGCCCCTGACTTCAAGGAGCGTTATGCAGCCGCACGCGACCGACACCTGCAGCGTCTCGCATCAATGGGTGAAAATCCCGATATCACGGAACTCGAACAGCGCTGGCTCGACGCAATCGATTACCTCCGCCGCTTTGACATCATCGACAGCGAGTTTGTGATCAACAATGCACTCAGCCAGGGCAAGAGCGTGCTCTGCGAGGGCGCTCAGGGCACACTTCTCGATGTGGATTTCGGTTCATATCCGTTCGTGACATCATCAAACACCGTCACCGCAGGCGCCTGCACCGGTCTCGGAGTTGCACCCAACCGTATCGGCGACGTGTTCGGCATATTCAAGGCATACTGCACCCGCGTAGGCAGTGGTCCGTTCCCCACCGAACTTTTCGACGAGACCGGACGCCGCATCCGTGACATAGGTCACGAGTATGGCGCGGTGACAGGACGCGAGCGCCGCTGCGGATGGATCGACCTTGTGGCACTCCGCTATGCCATCATGATCAACGGCGTGACCCAGCTTATAATGATGAAGAGCGACGTACTCGACGGATTTGACGAGATAAAGGCATGTGTGGCGTATGAGATCGACGGCAAGCAAGTGACCGATTTCCCCTACTCGCTCGACACTGTAGATGTAAAACCGGTCTACGTCACGCTCCCCGGATGGCACACCGACATGACGGCAATGAAATCGGAAGATCAGTTCCCGCAGCAGTTCAAGGACTACATCAAGTTCCTCGAGGAGCAGCTTGCCACGCCTATCACTATCGTCAGCATCGGTCCTGACCGCGAGCAGACGATCGTGCGTTCACGCTCATAAGCCAAGAGCAGAAACGATTACCGAAAAACTCCGCTAAATAATATACCGGCGGCTGCACACCGCCCCGACAAAGGCTACGTTCAGCCGCCGGTTTTCATTCTCTCCCGACCGAACCATAAGCATAACCACCTTATTCAATACCTTAGAAACTATGGCTAAAGTAAAACCGTTCAAAGGCGTGCGTCCGCCACGCGAGTTAGTCACCGAAGTTGCCTCAAGACCCTACGACGTGCTCAATTCCGACGAGGCACGCCGCGAAGCAGAAGGCAACCCTAAATCACTCTACCATATAATAAAGCCCGAAATCGACTTCACCCCTGATGTCGACGAGCATGACCCCCGCGTCTATGACCGCGCCGTAGAGAATTTCCAGGCGTTCCAACAGCAGGGATGGCTCGTGCAGGACAACCGCGAGCATTATTACATATATGCGCAGACGATGGATGGACGGACACAGTACGGCATCGTGCTCGCAGCCAATGTCGACGACTATATGAACGAGCGCATCAAGAAGCATGAGCTCACCCGCCGCGACAAGGAGGAGGACCGCATGAAGCACGTGCGCGTCAACAATGCCAATATCGAGCCTGTATTCTTCGCATTCCCCGACAATCCCGCACTCGAAGAGATAATCCGGACTGTAACCGCCGCCGAACCGGAGTATGACTTCACGGCGCCCGACGGTTTCGGACACCATTTCTGGGTTGTGGAGGACGATGAACTCACCCGCCGTATCACCGAGGAATTTGAGAAGATTCCGTATCTCTACATAGCCGACGGACACCACCGTACAGCTGCGGCAGCACTCGTTGGTAATGAGAAAGCCCAGTCGAACCCCGATCATCGCGGCGATGAGGAATACAACTATTTCCTTGCTGTGGCATTCCCCGCCTCGCACCTAAAGATCATAGATTACAACCGCGTGGTCCGCGACCTCAACGGACTTACCCCCGCACAGCTGTTGCGCCGCCTTGACGAGAACTTCGAGGTTGTCGACAAAGGGACGGAAATATACACTCCCGCAGAACTACACAACTTCTCGATGTATCTCGACGGGCGCTGGTACTCGCTCACAGCACGCCAGGGACGCTACGATGACAACGATCCGATAGGGGTGCTCGACGTCACCATATCGTCAGACCTGATTCTGCGCGATATCCTCGGCATAACCGACCTGCGCTCCGACAAGCGGATAGACTTCGTGGGTGGAATCCGCGGACTCGGCGAACTCAAGCGCCGCGTCGACTCGGGCGAGATGGCACTCGCGCTCGCGCTTTATCCGGTGAGCATGAAGCAGCTCATGGATATAGCCGACACAGGCAATATCATGCCGCCGAAAACCACATGGTTCGAGCCGAAACTGCGCTCCGGACTTGTGATACACAAACTTGACTGACCCATACTTGCCGCCGCACGCTCTATACATGAGCCGTCGCGGCGGCATTTTTTCCAATACGCTGACGATTGATCGAAAACAGTGTCATAACCACCGGAGAGTACACGCCCCCGCGTGCGGCATACACGCGCGCGGCAATAACCGCTACGCTCACGCGGTTATGGTGGATAATCGCGATCCCGGCTGTTATCGCAGCCATTATTGCCACATCAGATATCCGTTGGGCGTTTGTGGCACTGATCTGGATTTTTCTCGTCGCACCGCTGATTGTAGCCAACTCTTACATATCGCGACTGCTCACACCGGCGGCACGGCGTGCGGTCATGCCCCAGCGTGCGGTCATATCACCGGGCAGAGACATTACAATAATGTATACCGATAGTGAGCATCCTGTGGCACCTGATTTCATACCATGGTCACAAATCAGCGGGATATATCCCGACGGACAGAACATACTGATCACGTCGGAAAGCACAGGGATCACGTCGCTTTACATACCGCGCGAGGCATTGTCACCCGACGGAATAGACGCACTTATGAGTTGCCTGACGACACCGGCGACGTATGATTGAAGCCTGTTTAAGATGATCGCAGCGCAAGCCTCTCCCACGATTTTTAACACAAAATCCGGGCAGACCGGCACCACAGATGAGAAATTATTCGTATCTTCGCGCTGTTTACGCGCGTGCACACTTCCGCAAAGCGCGGCGAAAGTAATATTAACCAACGCAACTTATACTATCTAAATAGATTACAAATTTATGAGTAAGGAAAAGAAATTCTTGACCTGCGACGGTAACCAAGCGGCTGCACATATATCATATATGTTCACCGAGGTTGCCGCAATCTACCCCATCACCCCGTCATCGACTATGGCAGAATACGTCGACGAATGGGCTGCTGCAGGGCGTAAAAACATCTTTGGAGAGACAGTACTCGTCCAGGAGATGCAGTCGGAAGGCGGAGCTGCCGGAGCTGTTCACGGATCGCTCCAGGCTGGTGCTCTCACCACCACCTACACCGCATCACAGGGACTCCTGCTGATGATTCCGAACATGTACAAGATCGCAGGCGAATTACTCCCCTGCGTTTTCCATGTTTCGGCACGTACGATCGCATCGCACGCACTCAGCATCTTCGGCGACCACCTCGACGTCATGGCTACCCGCCAGACCGGTTGCGCAATGCTCGCCGAAGGCTCCGTACAGGAGGTTATGGATCTCGCAGCCGTAGCTCATCTCGCTACCATAAAGTCACGTGTGCCTTTCGTCAACTTCTTCGACGGATTCCGCACATCACATGAGATACAGAAAGTCGAGATGCTCGAACAGGAGGATCTCGAGCCGCTGCTCGACCGTCAGGCTGTGGCTGAGTTCCGCGAGCGAGCACTCAACCCCGACGCACCTGTGGCACGCGGTATGGCTGAGAACTCCGACGTATTCTTCCAGCACCGCGAGGCTTGCAACCCCTACTATGAGGCTGTTCCCGAGATCGTGGAGCACTACATGAAGGAGATTTCCGCAATCACCGGCCGTGAGTACCACCTCTTCGACTACTACGGAGATCCCGAGGCTGACCGCGTGATCATCGCTATGGGTTCAGGCTGCATGGCTGCACAGGAAGCTGTCGACCATCTCCGCGCAAAGGGTGAGAAAGTAGGTCTCGTAGCAGTTCACCTCTACCGTCCCTTCTCAGCCAAGCACCTCCTCGCAGCAATCCCCGCTACTGCAAAGCGCATCGCTGTGCTCGACCGCTGCAAAGAGCCCGGAGCACCCGGCGAACCCCTCTACCTCGACGTATGTGAGGTATTCAAGGGTAAGGCTGACGCTCCCCTCATCGTTGCCGGCCGCTTCGGTCTCGCTTCAAAGGACACCACTCCCGCCCACATGGTATCGGTGTTCGACAACCTCGCACTCCCGATGCCGAAGGATCACTTCACCATCGGTATCATCGACGATGTGACCTTCACCTCACTGCCCCACGTTGATCCTATCGTGGTAAGCGACAAGATCTTCGAGGCTAAGTTCTACGGACTCGGTGCCGATGGTACTGTAGGTGCAAACAAGAACTCTGTGAAGATTATCGGCGACAACACCGACAAATACTGTCAGGCATACTTCGCTTACGACTCGAAGAAATCTGGCGGCTTCACCTGCTCTCACCTCCGTTTCGGCGACGAGCCCATCCGCTCGACATATCTCGTGACCACGCCTAACTTCGTGGCTTGCCACGTACAGGCATACCTCCACCTTTACGACGTGACACGCGGTCTGCGCGACGGTGGCACATTCCTCCTCAACACCATCTGGAAGGGTGAGGAACTTGCCAAGAACCTCCCCAACAAGGTCAAGAAATACTTCGCCGACCACAACATCACCGTCTACTACATCGACGCTACCAAGATCGCACAGGAGATCGGTCTGGGCAACCGCACCAACACCATCCTCCAGAGCGCATTCTTCCGTATCACCGAGGTTATCCCTGTCGACCTTGCTGTTGAGCAGATGAAGAAATTCATCGTCAAGAGCTACGGCAAGAAGGGTCAGGATGTTGTCGACAAGAACTACGCAGCTGTCGACCGTGGCGGTGAATACGCACAGCTCACCGTAGATCCCGCATGGAGCAACCTCCCCGCCGATGAGGAGAAAGCGAACAACGATCCCGCATTCATCCGCGACATCGTACGCCCCATCAACGCACAGGACGGCGATCTCCTCAAGGTTTCCGACTTCAAGGATCTCGCCGACGGCACATGGCAGCAGTCAACAGCCAAATTCGAGAAGCGTGGCGTTGCCACATTCGTTCCCGAGTGGGTTGAAGAGAACTGTATCCAGTGTAACAAGTGTGCATACGTCTGCCCCCACGCTGCAATCCGTCCCTTCGTTCTCGACGAGAAAGAGATGGCAGCAGCTCCCTTCAGCGCAGACGGAACTATCCCTGCAATCGGCAAGACATTCACCGGAATGCGTTTCGTACAGGCTGTCGACGTTCTCGACTGTCTCGGCTGCGGCAACTGCGCCGATGTATGTCCCGGCAAGAAGGGCGAGAAGGCTCTCGTCATGAAGCCCCTCGAGACACAGCTCCCCGTACAGGCAGAGTGGGACTACTGCGTTGACCACGTAACCTCTAAGCAGGATCTCGTCGATGTCAAGGCTAACGTCAAGAATAGCCAGTTCGCCACACCGTACTTCGAATTCTCCGGCGCTTGCTCGGGCTGCGGTGAGACACCTTACGTCAAGCTCATCTCACAGCTCTACGGCGACCACGAGATGGTGGCTAACGCAACCGGTTGCTCATCCATCTACTCAGGCTCTGTGCCCTCGACTCCCTACACCGTAAACCGTCAGGGTCACGGTCCCGCATGGGGCAACTCGCTCTTCGAGGACTTCGCTGAGTTCGGTCTCGGCATGTTCATCGCAAACGAGCAGCTCCGCCGCCGTCTCACCGACATCATGACCAGCGCCACACAGTGCTCCGACTGCTCCGCAGAGATCAAGGAACTCGCACAGCAGTGGCTCGACTCAGCCGACGACGCAGCTCGCACACGCGAGATCACCGACCGCCTGCTCCCGCTCGCCGAGGCTTGCGGCTGCGACATCTGCCGTCAGATACTCGACCTCAAGCACTACCTCGTGAAGCGCTCACACTGGATCATCGCCGGCGACGGTGCCAGCTACGATATCGGCTTCGGCGGTCTTGACCACGTGCTCGCATGCGGCAAGAACATCAATGTGCTCGTAGTCGACACCGAGGTTTACTCAAACACCGGTGGTCAGGCTTCGAAGGCTACTCCTCTCGGCGCTATCGCCAAGTTTGCTGCATCCGGCAAGCGCGTGCGCAAGAAAGACCTCGGTCTCATTGCATCGACCTACGGTTACGTATATGTAGCACAGATCGCCATGGGCGCTGACCAGGCACAGACCCTCAAGGCTATCCGCGAGGCTGAAGCTTACGACGGACCGTCGCTCATCATCGCTTACGCTCCCTGTATCAACCACGGTATCAAGGCTGGCATGGGACGCTCGCAGCAGGAAGAGGCTAACGCTGTGGCTTGCGGCTACTGGTCGCTCTGGCGCTACAACCCCGATGCAGAGCTCGAAGGCAAGAACCCCTTCACTCTCGACAGCAAGGCTCCCGACTGGGACAAGTTCGAGGACTTCCTCAAAGGCGAGGTGCGCTACGCATCGCTCCTCAAGCAGTATCCTGCAGAGGCTGCCGAACTCTTCGCTGCCGCCAAGAAGAACGCACAGTGGCGTTACAACAACTACCGCCGCCTCGCGCAGCAGCAGTGGGGTGTGGATCCTGAGGTAGGTAACCTCCCCCAGTAATCCCCTCACTGTAGCCGGATCCTCCGGCACACTCCCTGAATAATCATTATTCAACATAGCGACATCCGCCCGACACCGGGCGGATGTCGCTCTTTTTCCAACAACCCCATAAAGCACAAAACCTCTCCAACGGTCATTCAAATCACACGGGCAACCGTTAATAACGCATGGTTAAAATTGCCCGAATCACAAATATTTGTTACCTTTGCAGCCTAAATCACATTAATCTAAAAATAGAAACAGTATGAGCCTTAACATCGTTGTGCTGGCAAAGCAGGTGCCCGACACCCGCAATGTCGGTAAAGATGCAATGAAAGAGGACGGTACAATCAACCGAGCCGCGCTCCCTGCAATCTTCAACCCCGAGGATCTCAACGCCCTTGAGCAGGCTATCCGCCTGAAGGACGCTCACCCCGGCTCCACAGTAACAGTGCTCACCATGGGTCTCCCCAGAGCTTCTGAAATAATCCGTGAGGCAATCTACCGTGGCGCTGACCGCGGTATCGTGCTCACCGACCGCACTCTCGGTGGCGCCGACACCCTCGCGACCTCTTATTCTCTCGCACAAGCTATCAAAAAAATCGGCAACTATGACATCATCCTCGGCGGACGTCAGGCTATCGACGGCGACACCGCACAGGTTGGTCCGCAGATCGCCGAGAAACTCCACATCCCCCAGGTGACCTACGCCGAAGAGATACTTGACATCAAGAAGAACGGTCATGTGACTGTAAAGCGTCGTCTGGAGAATGGCGTCGAGACCGTCAAGGCTCCCCTCCCCTGCGTAGTGACCGTTAACGGCAGCGCAGCAGAGTGCCGCCCCCGCAACGCACGCCGCGTGATGCAGTACAAATTCGCCACTTCGACTTCCGAAGAGCCGAAGCTCAACCCGACCATCAAGGCTATCGTTGAACGCCGTCCGGAGCTCCGTATAGCCGAGTGGAGCGCAGCCGACGTTGAGGCTGATCCCGAACAGATCGGTCTGCCCGGCTCACCCACAAAGGTGAAGAACATCGTCAATGTGGTATTCACCGCAAAGGAGAATCTCCGCATCGAGAACAACGACGAAGCTATCGAGAATCTCGTAAAAGAACTCATCGCCAACCACACCATAGGCTGACAACTATAAAATACGCATCAACATGACCGACAAAAACAATCTCATAGTTTACTGCGAGTACGACGACGGACACGTGGCCGATGTCAGCCTCGAACTTCTCACCAAAGGGCGTCAGCTCGCCAACACACTCGGCGTAAAGCTCGAAGCCATCGTGATCGGCGATAAGCTCCGCGATATCGAGAAGACACTCTTCCAGTATGGTGCCGATACCGTATATAAAGTAGAGGACAAGCGTCTCTACCCCTACACCTCCAACCCGCACGCATCTGTGCTCATCAACCTTTTCAAGGAGATCAAGCCGCAGATATGCCTCATGGGCGCAACCTGCATAGGTCGTGACCTCGGGCCCCGTGTCTCGTCGGCTCTCCACTCCGGACTCACCGCCGACTGCACATCGCTCGAGATCGGTCCGCACAAAGATCCGAAGACCGGAAAGGAATACGAGAATCTTCTCTATCAGATCCGTCCGGCATTCGGCGGAAACATCGTCGCTACGATCGTCAACCCCGACTGCCGTCCGCAGATGGCAACCGTACGCGAGGGTGTGATGAAAAAGCAGATCCATGATGAGAACCACAAGGGCAACGTTGTGAACCTCGACGTGAAGAAATATGTAAAACCCGAGGATTTCGTGGTTGAGATCATCGACCGCCACATCGAGAAGTCGAAAGTCAACATCAAGAACTCACCTATCATCGTAGCCGGTGGCTACGGTATGGGCACGAAAGAGAATTTCGACCTTCTCTATCAGCTCGCCGACACACTCGGAGCAGAGGTAGGAGCATCGCGCGCCGCTGTCGACGCCGGTCTCGCCGAGCATGACCGTCAGATCGGTCAGACAGGTGTGACTGTCCGCCCGAAACTCTACATCGCATGCGGCATCTCCGGACAGATCCAGCACATCGCCGGAATGCAGGACAGCGCCATGATCATCTCGATCAACAACGATCCTGACGCACCGATCAACACTATCGCCGACTACGTCATCACCGGCAACGCTGAGGATATCATCCCCAAGCTCATAAAGTATTACAAGAAAAACTCGAAGTAAGCAACCATGCCAAATTTCTATACTGACAATCCCGAGCTCCGGCACTATCTCCAGCACCCGCTGATGCGCAAGATAGTTGAGCTCAAAGAGCGCAACTTCACAGAAGCCGCTAAATACGACTACGCCCCCATAGATTTCGACGATGCCATCGATTCATACGACAAGGCTCTTGAGATCGTAGGCGAGATCTGTGGCACAACAATAGCTGACAACGCCGAGGAGGTTGACCACCAGGGTCCCCGCGTGGAGAACCACCGCGTGATCTACGCCGACGGCACACAGCGCAACCTCGATGTATGCCGCAAGGCAGGTCTGATGGGCATGGCTATGCCCCGCCGTCTCGGTGGTCTTAACTTCCCCATCACCCCCTACATCATGGCTGCCGACATAGTTAGCCGCGCTGATGCAGGATTCGAGAACCTCTGGGGTCTGCAGGACTGCGCCGAGACTATCTACGAATTTGCCGATGAGGATCAGAAGCAGCGCTACATACCGCGCGTATGTCAGGGCGAGACCATGTCGATGGACCTCACCGAGCCCGACGCCGGCAGTGACCTTCAGTCGGTGATGCTCAAAGCCACACAGAAAGAGGATGGCTCATGGGTGCTCAACGGAGTGAAGCGCTTCATCACCAACGGCGACAGCGATATCCACCTCGTGCTAGCACGCTCCGAGGAGGGCACTACCGACGCCCGCGGTCTGTCAATGTTTATCTATGACAAGCGCAACGGTGGCGTAAACGTACGCCGCATCGAGAACAAGATGGGTATCAAGGGATCACCCACCTGCGAACTTACTTATAAGGATGCACCTGCCGAACTTTGCGGATCACGCCGCATGGGTCTCATCAAGTACGTGATGGCACTCATGAACGGAGCACGCCTCGGCATCGCCGCACAGAGCGTCGGCATCAGCGAGCGCGCATACCGCGAAGGTCTCGCCTACGCACGCGACCGCCGTCAGTTCGGACGTCCCATCATCGAGTTCCCCGCCGTCTACGAGATGCTCGCCATCATGAAGGCTAAACTCGACGCATCGCGTTCGCTCCTCTATGAGACATCGCGCTATGTCGACATGTACAAGATCTACGAGGATATCGCAAAAGAGCGCTCACTCACTCCGGAGGAACGCAAGGAGATGAAGCACTACAGCAAACTCGCCGATGCTTGCACTCCTCTCGTGAAAGGTCTCGGCAGCGAGTATGCCAACCAGAACTGCTACGACTGCATCCAGATCCACGGCGGTTCGGGCTTCATGAAAGACTATGCTTGCGAACGCATCTACCGCGACGCCCGCATCACCTCTATCTACGAAGGCACCACTCAGCTCCAGGTTGTCGCAGCTATCCGCCATGTCACCACCGGAACTTACTCAAGCCTTATGGCATCTTACGATGAGCAGCCCGTACGCGCTGAACTTCAGCCCATCCACGACGCCCTCAAAGAGCTTACCGCTACATACGAGACCGCAGTGAAGACCGTAGCCGACGCAGCCGACCAGGCTTACACCGACTTCATGGCACGCCGCCTCGTGGAGATGGCAGGTGACATCATCATGTCCTATCTCCTCCTTGCCGATGCCAATGCCAACGACAGCTTCACCAAGTCGTGCGAGGTTTACTTCAACTACGCACGCGCAGAGGTCAAGAAGCACGCCGATTTCATCGCCGACTTCACACCCGCACAGCTCGAGGCTTACAAGCCCGCTGAGTAATCCACAGAATAGACAAGCGGCTACAACCGCCGCTACTTGAATGATAAGACGTCCTGCCTGTTCCGATAGGCAGGACGTCCTCTTTATATGAAACTTCATTATGAACCACGCACTTATATGGAACTTTATATGGGAACACAGCGTCATGCAACTCACAGAACTGCCGCCATAGATCCATAACCCAAGCTCACATCTAAATCACAATATAATGTGATTTATACCAATTGCGGTCAATCAATCTTTGATAATTCAGCCTATAATCACAATATATAGTGATTTTACGCTAAAATAAGATATAAGTTCGTATCGCAGATCGGCGCACGGCGCCCTACAACGGTAAAAGAATATCCGATACTATCTTGATCTTGAACTGGACTTCAGGAGGCGAAACTCAGGAGGCAGGGCTGCCGTGCATTGAAAATTTCCTTGCCGTTTAATGAAAATTTTAGTAACTTTGCCGCTTGATAGCCCATGGAGTGTCCATACGGCTCACAAAACCGATCCAAACATACAGAATGCGCAAATACATCCTGCTACTGCTCACCGCCTTAACTCTGGCTTCGTGCGGCGAATACAACAAGGTGCTTAAGAGCACCGATCCCGACGTAAAACTCGATTTCGCACGCCGAGCTTTCGAGCAGAAGAAATATGTCCAGGCAGCAACAGTGCTGTCAGACATTGTCGATGCCTACCGTGGCAAGGAGAAAGCGGAGGATGTGCTCTACCTTCTAGCGCTCAGCAACTACGAGAACAAGGACTACGCCTCATCGGGTGTATATTTCAAAAACTACTATACCCGCTATCCGCGAGGCAAATACACTGAACTCGCCCGCTTCTACTGCGGCTACGGATATTACCTCGACTCTCCCGAACCTCAGCTCGACCAGAGCGACACCATGAAAGGTATCGAGGAGCTGCAGGCGTTTCTCGACTATTTCCCGCGCAGCGACAAAGTCAGCATAGCCCAGAATGCCATATTCGAGCTTCAGGACAAGCTGACACTCAAGGAGCTCCAGAACGCACAGCTTTATTACAATCTCGGCAACTACCTTGGCAACAACTACGAGTCGGCGGTCATCGTCGCGCGCAACGCCATCCGCACCTATCCCTACTCGCGTTACAAGGAAGATCTTGAGATGCTGATACTCAAGGCACGCTATCAGGAAGCAAGCCAGAGTGTCGACGAGAAGAAAGCCGACCGATTCCGCGAGGTAATAGATGAATACTACTCATTCATCAACAACTACCCCGACAGCCCCAACCGCCATGAGGCGGACAATATACTCCGCATCGCCCAGAATTATGTGGGCGACCGCTGAGTGACATAGACAGACAAAACACCGAAAACTCTTTTTTACGGCATAAAAATGGATTACAAGAAGACCAACGCTCCCCTCAACACCGTCACCCGCGACATGATCGAACTCTCGCAGGACACCGGCAACGTCTACGAAACCGTCTGCATCATAGCAAAGCGTGCCAACCAGATCTCCGGCGAGATGAAGCATGACCTTGAGAAGAAGCTTCAGGAATTCGCAACACTCTCCGACAATCTCGAGGAAGTCTCCGAAAACCGCGAGCAGATCGAGATCTCACGTTACTACGAGAAGTTGCCCAAACCAACCCTCATCGCCACACAGGAATATGTAGACCACAAGATCTACTTCCGCAATCCCGACGAGAAACCCAACCTCGACTGAACCCGTTCCGGCACGAAACCGGTAGCTACCGTACCGCCGATGACAGAACGCCGTAACGCATATTTACCCAATTTACGGCATCATGTTTTGTCAATCCGGAAAAAATGACTACCTTTGTGCGCCCGAAAAACAATTCGGCACAACTAAACCATATAATAACCACCTAAAAACTTCCAAAGAATGCATTTGAATTCTGAAGAGAAAGAGCAAATCTTTGAGAAATACGGTAAGGGCAAGACTGATACTGGCTCACCTGAAGCGCAGATAGCATTATTCTCGGTCCGTATAGCTCATTTGACTGAGCACCTCAAGTCAAATCACAAAGATTATACCACTGCTCGTGCCCTTAAGGCTCTGGTAGGTAAGCGCCGCCGCCTCCTTGATTACCTTATCAAGAAGGACATCAACCGCTACCGCGCCATCATCGCCCAGAAGGAGCTCGGTATCAGAAAGTAATTCCCGCCGGATAGCCGCCCGGTTATAACCGGAATCGGCGACGGCACGGAAATTGCTCGACGACTACACTCCGGCGGAGGACATCACAGATGGTCCTCCGCCGGTTGTTTATATATGATAGATAACAAATAACACTCACGGAAAAACCTGAGACAGCAAGCCACCATGTTCGACAGTACAATAGAATTTATCCGCGCACTTTATGATGCATCGCCAGGAAATGTGATTCCGCTTCACGCACCGACATTCGCCGGCAACGAACGCAAATATCTTGAGGAGTGCATCGACACCACATTCGTATCGAGCGTAGGAGCATTCGTCGACCGGTTCGAGCAAATGATCGCCGAATATACCGGAGCTGCCGGAGCCGTCGTCACCGTAAATGGAACTGCGGCGCTACACATGGCATTGATGCTTGCCGGAGTCGAACGAGGAGATCTCGTAATAACTCAGGCGCTCACATTCATAGCCACATGCAATGCCATCGCCTACACCGGCGCGGATCCTGTATTTGTTGATGTCGACCACGACACTATGGGGTTGTCACCCGACGCTCTGGAGCAATGGCTTGCCGACAACACCATCCGCAATGCCGCAGGTGAATGCATACACACTGCCACGCGACGCCGTGTGCGCGCATGTGTGGTGATGCATACGTTCGGGCATCCCGCTCGCGTGGAGCGTCTGCTTGAAATCTGCCGTGCTTACGGCATCGAGCTTGTCGAGGATGCTGCCGAAAGCATCGGCTCATTGCGTGCCGGACGCCACACCGGTACATTCGCGCCCATAGGAGCCTTAAGTTTCAACGGTAACAAGACAATAACCACAGGTGGCGGTGGTATGCTGCTATTCTCCGACGCGGAAATGGCACGCCATGCGAAGCACCTCACTACACAGGCAAAAGTGCCCCACAGATGGGAGTTCGTGCATGACTCCGTGGGCTACAACTACCGCATGCCGAACATCAACGCAGCTCTCGGATGCGCTCAACTCGAACAACTGCCTGATTTCCTCCGGTCGAAACGCGCCACGGCATCGGAATACGCCGATTTCTTCGCCGACGGTCACGACGGCATACGCTTCATGCCGGAGCCAGCCGGCACACAATCGAATTACTGGCTCTGCGCCATAGAGCTGCCAGATCGCGACGCCCGCGATGCATTCCTCACCGCCACCAACGATGCCGGCGTAATGACGCGCCCGATATGGGAGCTTATGAACCGGTTGCCGATGTGGCAGGACGCAATCAGCGACGATCTGACGGTCACACGCCGTCTTGCCGACACCATTGTCAACCTCCCGTCAGGCGTGCGTGCGGCAAAATAAATCGCTCACTCCCCTTTCATATCTGTGATCTGGTTATCCTTGAATCCTATGAAGTAAAGGATACCATCGAGACCTATGGTCGACAGCGACTGATCAGCCGTAGCCTTCACCTTAGGCTTCGCATGGAATGCGATACCGAGTCCGGCTGTGGCAAGCATCGGAAGATCATTCGCTCCGTCGCCTACAGCTATGGTTTGCTTGATATTCACATTCTCTACCTGTGCCAGCAGTTTCAGCAGTTCCGCTTTCCGGCGTCCGTCGACGATGTCGCCAAGATAACGTCCGGTAAGTTTGCCGTCAACAATCTCCAGTTCGTTGGCATACACATAGTCAAATCCGAAACGCTGCTTCAGATAGTTGCCGAAATATGTGAATCCACCCGAAAGTATAGCGGTCTTGTAGCCGGTGCGCTTCAAAGCCGCCATCATGCGGTCGACACCTTCAGTTATGGGCAGATTCTCCGCGATATCGCGCATCACGCTCTCATCGAGCCCCTTCAGCAGCGCCACGCGCCGTTTGAAGCTCTCGCAGAAATCTATCTCACCGCGCATTGCGCTCTCTGTTATGGCACGCACCTCCTCGCCTACACCGGCACGGTCGGCGAGCTCATCGATCACCTCCGTGCGTATAAGCGTCGAATCCATATCGAAGCATACCAGACGGCGGCTGCGGCGATACATTGTATCCTCCTGCAGAGATATATCAGTCTCCTGCTCGTTGGCTATCTGCATGAATCGTTGCTGCATGGCGGTCTGATCCTTCAGGAAGCCGCGTACGGAGACCTGAACGCATGATTTGCCAAGGGGATCCTCACCATGCAGAGGCATTCGTCCGGTGAGACGCTTTATACCGTCGATATTCATACCCTGCTCAGCCACAGCGCGGCTCACATCAGCGATGACTCGTGCTGTCAGGCGTCTGCCAAGTATTGTTATTATCCACCGGTCTTTCCCTTGCTTTTCTACCCATTCACCGTAATCACTCTCGTTGACCGGACTGAAACGCACTTTGACTCCGAGCTCGTAAGCCTTGAAAAGGAGATCTTTCATAAGATCGCCCGACACTTCACTGTCGGTCTTTATCAGTATTCCGAGTGCGAGCGAATGGTGTATGTCAGCCTGACCGATGTCGAGTATTGTCGCATCATATCGTGCCAAAATCTCCGACAGCGAGGCAGTCACGCCCGGACGGTCATTACCCGAGATATTTATGAGTATCAGCTCAACACTGCGTTGTTTCTTTATGTTCATGGTTCTTAGATTTTATATTTGAATTGGTTTTTATTGTCAATCCCGGCATCTGTTGGAACGGTGAAACTCAACGAGACGCTCGATCGGGCGTTTTACGAAAATACCGCATCTGAGCCCGTTGCGCGCACATACCTCTGAAACCCGATCGTTGAATGTGCAGGCTATCGATCCGGTGAAGTTTACCGGCAATTCCCGGCAACCGGGAAGTTGCATTACATTCCGGTCGAAGAAAGCACCTATGCACCGATCCACTATTGCCGCAATCTCCGGCTGCCCGATATTAGCCGAGGCAAACCGCGCAAACCCTGCCAGGAAACGGTTTGGAGCCTCGCCTCTGTAGGTAGCCGCGATGATCCCGTCGGCATCCATACCGGCAAAGTCGAGCAGCGATGCAACCAGTCTGCGCGGGAGAAGTCCCTTGAGTGCGTCGGAAACCAGAGCCTTGCCAATAGCCGAGCCGGAACCTTCGTCGCCGAGCACATACCCGAGAGGAGGCACAGATGCCGTTATCACCCCGCCATTGTACGGACTGTATTCACAGCAATTCGACCCCGTGCCCATTATGCAGGCTATACCGGCATCATGCATGCACAGCGCACGTGCAGCACCGAGGAGATCCGATTCAACTGCCACACGCGCTACCGGCAATATCGCACCGAAAGTGTCGGCGATATTTTCGCGATGCGCTGCTGTGCGGCAGCCAGCGGCATAGAAAAACACCCGCCCGACAGCGTCACAATCAACCCTGTCCGAGATAGCCTCACGGATTTTACCCCTCAGCTCCTCAGGAGCCATGATGGTGGCATTCATACCGGGCGATGCGAAATAATCAGCATCGCCGGCGGCATCAACGAGCGCCCAGTCGGTCTTTGTACTGCCACAGTCGGCTATCAAGGTCATCATGCGGCAAATTTAGTGAAAAATCTGTAACGCATACTACCCACAGCCGCGAAAAAAGCGATTACCTCAGAAAGCGCGGTGCAAGAACGAACAGACCGAGCGACAGACCGAAGTTCCAGTTACGTGAAGGATATGTCGAATAGTTTGCATAAGCGCTTAATGTCGCGAACGGGAATGTCAGCGCCACGGCAACCTCGCCAGTGAACTGTGGATTTGAAAACCATCTGCCGTAACGCGCCGATCCATCGGGGTTTTCCAGTATTTTACGCATCGGAAGGAAGCAGTTGAATGTGCCGCGTACAGATGCAGTGGATGTCAGTTTCCAGATCGGCACGATTCCTGCCGTCACATAAGAATTCGCACGGAATGCCGGATTAAAACTGTTGTACGACGACGGTGTGGAATAAAATGCCGGTGCCATCACTATCGATGCCGCATAGGTCGGTTCAAGTTTGCGTGTCGACACCAGGATATTAGCCAATGTGCCGAGGGCTGCATGCTTGCCAAGCTCGAAATAATGGGCGGCATTCACCTCAGCCTGTCCGAAAGTGATATGCTTTTCAGACGCTGCCACTGCCGATGCCGGAGCGGGGATATACTCCAGACGTCCGGTCGTACCGATCAGCGATGCATGTAGAGACGACCCTGCTGTAGGATAATTTATATTGTCGAGAGTGTTGTAATCGTATGCGATCTTTGCCTCGGCAAGTATTCGGCGGGTCTTGTCGCGTTCGGCGGTCGAATAGTCCGTACGCGACGATGGGAAGAATCTATCGTCGAGCATCCCGGCACCGAATCCTGCCTCTACCTTTCCACGCCGTCCGGCGGCTATGCCGTACAGCAATCGCCCGAAGTATTCCGAATTTATGATGAAAGTCGGCAGATTGTCCTTGAAGAAAAGAGCATCGCTCTCATAGAACCGTTGACGGCTCGCCACCACCTGCAGATGCAGTGCCGTCGGCACAGCCGTAGGGAAGGTTATCCTTGCATCAAGCAGTCCCGCCATATAGCTCTGCCCGATCCAACCGTTAAGCGACGCGGTGAGCGAGTTGAAGCTCATGGTGTTGTAACCAGCCGAAAGGAAAAGCATGGATGAAGTCGACGATGAGATGTAACCGCCGAAACCGAGTTTGAAATTATCTTTCAGCGTGGCTTTCATCCGCAACGTGAACAATCCTGTTGAATCGTTGACGATGGCGTGTGGCACAAGATTCTCGATTTTCCCAGGCGTAATGGCACGGTAATATGAATCACGCGCACGCTCAAGTCCGAACGTATCCGCGCGGTGGTGCGTGAACAGATATTCCAGATAATCGTCCTGCGATCTGGTTCCGCCGGTGACGGAGACAGAATCAAAACGCACATAAGGGGTCTGCGATTTGAACACCTGACGGCGCAACCTGCGGGTCATCTCAGGCACACGCGCTGTCACGCGGCTTTTTATGGAATCCATCATTTCCATCGCCGTACGGTAACCTATGGAATAAATTATATCCGCTTTGTCGAAATCAAGGATTCCGAACATCCGCACCGGCACATTCATGCTCACACCCCACTCCGGCGGCATAGAGTAATCGTTGTTCTGTATTATCATATCCTCTAGCTGCTGCATCACATCATTGCTCTTCGGCTTATTATCCGGTCCCGACACATTTGAACCGATCATTATATCGGGGGCGAAATCGGTACGCATCACATTGAAAGGATAATTATCATAGATTCCGCCGTCGTAGACCAGCACACTGTCGATCTCTATCGGGCGGAACACCAGCGGGAAACTCATGGACGCACGTATGGCATCTCCGAGCGAACCATGCGAAAGCACGAGCTTACGCTTCGAATACACATCGGAAGTCACCGTGCGCAACGGCACGAAAAGTCGGTTGAAGTTGCCCCCGCACTGCGCCGTGTAGGCAGCAAAAAGATCCATGAATGCGAAACTCATGGGGAGCGGATTTATGAGACTCGTAGGGAGTATCGACTTTACCTTTGTAGAGTCAGCCCCGAGATTGAACTGCACGAGTGCTGGCGTAGGTTCATCACGGTCAAAATAATATGTCAGAGCGGGGTCAATCTTTCCGGTCGACCAATATGCGAAACCTTTCGACTTGATAAGATCCATCATCTCGGCAGGTGTATATCCGGCTGCATACATACCGCCCACGACTGCACCCATCGAGGTACCGACAATGTAATCGATCGGTATATCATTATCCTCAAGTGCCTGTATCACACCGATGTGGGCTATTCCCTTGGCACCTCCGCCACTGAGCACAAGACCCACAGCCTGTGGCTTACCGGATACAACGGTATCGGCTGCGGCGACGGCGTCGCGAGCCATAAGCGCAAAGGAAACTGACAGTAAAACCGCCGTGATGAATATCCTCATAATTGAAACGTGTTTGCAAGTTTATCTACGAAATTATAACGCCTCAACCTGCATGTATGTTGCGGCAAAGTCGTAACTTTGCACTCTCAACAATTCACACACCGCCATTATGCCACGTCAACAACTCGATCCGCTCGATAGCAAAATACTGCAGATGCTTTCTGTCAATGCCCGCACCCCGTTCCTCGAAATCGCCCGCGAATGTGGGGTATCAGGTGCTGCGATACATCAACGAATACAAAAACTAACCCAATCCGGTGTCATCCGTGGATTCGAAGCCCTGATATCGCCCGCAGCAATGGGCTACGAAACCTGTGCTTATGTGGGATTCTTCCTCTCCGAGCCATCACAGTTCGATTCTGTGGTCGAGGAACTTCAGAAGATACCTGAAGTCGTCGAGCTTCACTACACCACCGGAAAATATGACCTCCTTGTAAAGATTTACGCGCGCAACAACCAGCACCTGCTTGAGATCATCCACAACCGCATCCAGGCAATTGCTTCGGCGCGCACCGAGACCATAATATCATTCAAAGAGGAATTCCGCCGTCAGGTGCCTGCAGCGACAATCTAACCAACACGCGAATATGAATCTCCAACACCTTCTCCTCGACGCCATATCGATGGCTCGCGCAGCCGGAGCCATCCACATGCGTTATTTCCGTACGTCCGACCTGCAGATCGACACAAAGACATGCGAGAGTGATGTCGTCACCATAGCCGACAAGGCATCTGAAGCGGTCATCATCAATGAAATCCATCGCCTGTATCCCGATCATTCCATTCTTTCGGAGGAATCCGGAGAGGAAAACCGCGGCGAGGGCTGGCGTTGGGTCATCGATCCGCTTGACGGCACCACCAATTTCAGTTCCGGACTCCCGGCATTCGCAGTCTCGATCGGAATCGAGCATAATGGTGTGACACAGGTCGGTGTGGTATTCGCACCCTATCTCAACGAACTGTTCCATGCGGTTCGCGGCGAAGGGGCATATATGAACGGCGAGCCTATCCATGCCTCTGACCAGACACGCCTCGA
The DNA here is from genome assembly GCA_910587425.1 of uncultured Muribaculaceae bacterium. Lineage (GTDB taxonomy): Bacteria > Bacteroidota > Bacteroidia > Bacteroidales > Muribaculaceae > Paramuribaculum. The sequence continues at coordinate 84,142 of CAJUKU010000006.1, read as the reverse complement.
CCGTTCGGTGGTATCTACCGGATTTCCTGCCGACAAAGACCGCAATCCCGACAATAACGTGGACAATTTCACGCGTCTGCTCCCTGTCACTCGCGGCATCCGCCGTTACGGCACCGCAGCACTCGAGACATGCTATGTCGGCGCGGGTTTCCTCGAAGCGCATTGGGAGATCAATCTCCACGAGTGGGACGTATGTGCCGGTCAGCTCGTAGCCGAGGAAGCGGGAGCGATGACGACACGCTTCCGTCCGGACCGCAACGTCTGCATACTCACCGCAGCTCCCGCAATCTTCCCCCAGATTCTCCCGCTTTTGAAATAAAGACGCATGAGATTGGCATAAGAGGCACACCCTCATGATCATTCTTTTGCGCTTTGCTAAAAAAAATTGTACCTTTGCAAATCATTTTCCGGCGATATCCTTTGATGTTGCCGATAAATGATATGCGCAACATCATATACCAATCGAAAGATTAGCTAAGTAAGTGAAAAAGAATTTCAACGAGTACTCCTCATTCAATCTCGCCGACATCAACAGCCAGGTTCTTGACCAGTGGCGCCAACAGCAGATATTCACACGCAGCATGAAGCTGCGTGAAGGTAACCCGTCGTTTGTATTCTACGAGGGTCCCCCCTCCGCAAACGGAATGCCTGGCATACATCATGTCATGGCACGCACAATCAAAGATATTTTCTGCCGCTACAAGACAATGAAGGGCTTCCACGTGAAGCGCAAGGCGGGATGGGACACCCACGGACTCCCCGTTGAGCTTGGCGTAGAGAAGAATCTCGGAATCACCAAAGAGGATATCGGGCATAAGATCTCGGTCGACGAATACAACGCAGCCTGCCGTGCCGAGGTGATGAAATATACCCGCGAATGGGAGACACTCACCGAGTCGATGGGCTACTGGGTTGACATGACCGACCCCTACATCACTTACGATAACCGCTACATCGAATCCGTATGGTGGCTCCTCAGCCAGCTTTACTCAAAAGGCTACCTCTACAAAGGTTATACCATTCAGCCTTACTCTCCCGCCGCCGGAACCGGACTCAGCTCGCATGAGCTGAACCAACCCGGATGTTACCGCGATGTAAAGGACACGACATGCACCGCACAGTTCACCATCACCGATCCGAAACCTGAGATGACCGGATGGGGAACCCCAGTGATGCTCGCTTGGACCACAACGCCCTGGACACTCCCTTCCAATACCGCACTTGCCGTTGGTCCGGAGATCGAATATAACATCGTACGCACATACAACCCTTACTCCGGCGAGAAGATCACATGTGTTGTCGCAGCCGACCTTACCGCATCCGTACTCGGAGCGAAAGGCGCCGATGCATCTCTCGAAGAGTATAAGAAAGGCGACAAGACAGTCCCCTACCGGATTGTTGCGAAAGTCAAGGGCAGTGATCTCTGCGGACTCCACTACACTCAGCTCATTCCTTGGGTAAACCCGGGTGAAGGCGCATTCCGCGTGATACCGGGTGATTACGTGACCACAGCCGACGGTACCGGAATAGTGCACATTGCAGGTACTTTCGGTGCCGACGACCTTCGCGTATCGCGTCAGAACGGAATACCGCCGCTTCACCTCACTGACCGCGACGGCAATATCCGCCCGATGGTGGATCTGCGTGGCAGATTCTACCGCATAGAGGATCTTGACCCTGAGTTTGTAAAGAACAATGTAAATACCGAGGCTTACTCAGCCTGGGCAGGGCGATATGTGAAAAACGCATACGACCCGGAGGCTAATGAGCAGACCGAGACGCTCGACGTGGCTATCTGCATGATGCTCAAGCAGGAGGGAAGCGCGTTCCGCATCGAGAAGCATACCCACAACTATCCGCACTGCTGGCGCACGGACAAACCGGTGCTCTACTATCCTCTCGACAGCTGGTTCATCCGCACTACCGCAGCCCGCGACGAACTTATCACACTCAACCAGTCGATAAAATGGAAACCGCAGTCGACCGGAACCGGCAGATTCGGCAAATGGCTTGAGAATCTTCAGGACTGGAATCTCTCGCGTAGCCGTTACTGGGGCACCCCCCTGCCGATATGGCGTACGGAGGATGCACGCGAGGAGCTTTGCATCAGCTCGGTAGAACAGCTCTACAACGAGATCGAGCGTGCCGTCGAGGCAGGACTCATGAAGTCCAACCCCTGGAAAGAACGCGGGTTCAAGCCCGGCGACTACTCTAAAGCCAATTACGAGCTCATCGACCTTCACCGCCCATACGTTGACGACATCGTGCTTCTCAGCCCGACCGGACGTCCGATGCACCGCGAGACCGATCTTATCGACGTTTGGTTCGATTCCGGCTCCATGCCCTACGCACAGATCCACTATCCGTTTGAAAACCGCGAGGCATTCGACAACGGCGAGCTTTTCCCTGCCGACTTCATAGCCGAAGGTGTCGACCAGACACGCGGATGGTTCTTCACGCTCCACGCAATTGCCGGCATGGTGTTCGGCAGCCGTGCATACAAAGCCGTCGTTTCCAACGGACTTGTGCTCGACAAAGACGGCAACAAGATGTCAAAACGCCTTGGCAATGCCGTCGATCCTTTCAAGGCTATCGAGAAATACGGTTCCGACCCCCTGCGTTGGTACATGATCGCCAACTCATCGCCATGGGACAACCTCAAATTCGATGAAGCAGGTGTTCAGGAAGTGGCACGCAAGCTTTTCGCTACACTCTACAATACATACTCTTTCTTCGCTCTCTACGCCAATGTTGACGAGTTCGATCCTGCCGCTCCGCAGATTCCTGTAGCCGAACGTCCGGAAATCGACCGTTGGATCCTCTCGCTGCTCAACACAGTGGTAAAGGATGTCGACGAGGCTCTGGAGGATTACGAGCCCACTCGTGCGGCACGCGCCATAAATGACTTCGTCTGCGACAATCTGTCCAACTGGTACGTGCGTCTCAACCGCAAGCGTTTCTGGGGCGGAGAGATGGATGCCGACAAACTTGCCGCGTACCAGACGCTCTACACCTGCCTCTGCACTGTAGCACAGCTCATAGCTCCCATAGCACCATTCTATGCCGACCGCCTGTGGCACGACCTGTGTCCCGGCGCCGAATCGGTTCATCTGCAGGACTTCCCGGTTGCCGACACCGCACTGATCGACAAGCCTCTTGAGAAATCAATGAGTCTTGCCCAGACTGTCACATCGATGGTTCTCGCCCTGCGCCGCAAGGCTGACATCAAGGTGCGCCAGCCGCTGAGCCGCATTATGGTTCCCGCCAACGACGACGAGCGCCGCCGCGAACTTGCAGCCATGACACCCCTGATCACCAGTGAGGTAAACGTCAAGCTTCTCGACATTGTGAGCGATGATGCCGACGGAATCCTCGTGAAGCGTGTGAAACCCGACTTCCGCCGCCTCGGTCCGAAGCATGGCAAACTCATGAAGCAGGTTGCCGCAGCCGTGCAGGCTATGACACCCGCACAGATCGCCGAGTTGGAACGCGAAGGCAAGGTTGCCCTGCAGGTTGCCGACACAACCGCCGTCATAGACGCAAGCGATGTTGAGATAATCTCCGAGGATATCCCCGGATGGCTTGTGGCAAACGAGGGCAACGTGACTGTAGCGCTCGATGTGACAATCACACCCGAGCTACGTGCCGAAGGCATTGCCCGCGACATCGTGAACCGCATACAGAACATACGCAAGAGCCGCGGATTTGATATTACGGACCGCATAAACATAGTCGTCGCACCATGTCCGGAAGTTGAGGAAGCACTCGAGCGACATGCTGAATACATTTGCACCCAGGTGCTCGCCGATTCCCTGACCCACGGCAACGTAGCCCCTGATTCTGAAGGAGCCGAAACGCTTGAACTCGACGATGACATAACGCTGCGCATCCTCATCACCCGTTCGTGATCCAAAACAACAATATCCAACAACTGCCCATTTCGGGATACAGATAACAAACACACCACGCCATGAGCGACAAAAAGACCCGTTACTCCGACGACGAACTTCAGGAATTCAAGCAGATCATACTTGAAAAGCTCGCCAAAGCACAACGCGACTACGAACTGCTCTGTGCCGACGTCACAAACACCGACGGAAACGATACCGCCGATACCTCCCCGACATTCAAGGCGCTTGAGGAGAGTGCCAACGTGCTCGGCAAGGAGGAGGCAGGACGCCTTGCGCAGCGGCAGATGAAGTTCATACAGCATCTCAAGGCTGCCCTTGTACGCATCGAGAACAAGACATACGGAATTTGCCGCGTGACCGGTGAACTTATCCCGAAAGAACGTCTGCGCGCCGTGCCGCACGCCACACTCAGTATCGAACAGAAGCAGTAAAGTGAAGATCAGCAAAGCCGCTGCGGCGCTCTGGATCATAATCGCCGTAATAATTATTGACCAGGTCATAAAGATCTGGGTCAAGACAAATTTCTATCTCGGCGAGAGCTATGAGATCACCTCATGGTTTCAGCTCGTCTTTGTCGAGAACAACGGTATGGCGTTCGGAATGGAGTTCGGATCAAAACTGTTCCTGACACTGTTCCGCATAATCGCAGTCGGTGTTCTCGGATGGATAATCTGCCGCCTGAGCCGCCGTCCTGACATTCCGATGGGATTCATGGTATGCCTTGCCCTCATCACTGCGGGTGCTGCCGGAAATATCATTGACTGCATGTTCTACGGTCTGATATTCAACAATCCCATGCCACCGGTGATCGCGACAATGTTTCCTGAAGGTGGGGGCTACGCCTCGTTCCTGCACGGGCGCGTCGTGGATATGTTCTATTTCCCCCTGTTCAGCTTCGACTGGCCTTCATGGTTGCCTTGGATAGGCGGACAGACATTCCTGTTCTTCCAGCCGGTGTTCAACTTCGCCGATGCCGCCATATCGGTGGGAATGATCGCTATCATAATATTCTATCACCGTTATCTGTCGGGAGAGACATTTACCCGTGGAACTGATGACGGCGGAGTTGACAACTCGTCCAGCCGATGATGCCCCGCAGCTCTCTCCGCACGCTTCACTGCTTGCCGCTGGTGGCTTTAATGGCTATTACGGCAGCATGCTCGTCAACACCCTCCGGAATTATCCCCCCGGACAAGATGGCTCATGTGATTGCAGATCTGCATACTGCCGAAAGTATTGTGGAGCAACACCGGACCGACTACCCGACAGACTCAGCAAAACGCCTGCTCCGGCAATCGGTTTTAGCACGTTATGGCTATACAAGCGAAGATATCGACACATCACTGAAATGGTACGGATACCATACCGACCGCTATGTTGAGGTCTACGATAAAGTCATCACCATTCTTGAAGATGAGATAGCCGATGCCGAGGCTTCGGCAGGAGCCGGCAGGACATCTACGACCGGAGGCAATGCGCGGTTTGTTGTATCGGGCGACTCCGTCAATGTTTGGCCTGACGCATCATGGCGACGCTTTTCATCCACCATGCCTTCTGATATCACGCCTTTCGTGCTGAATTCTGACCAGCATTGGGAGCGTGGCGACCTGTATGAGCTATCTTCCCGCATGACAAGTGCCCCGGGAACTACCGAAATGGTCATCGTCGCCGAGTATCAGAACGGCAACAAGGAATATAACCGTATCCGATCTGCCGGCGACGGATGGAAACGCACATCGCTCGCCCTTGATCCTGAACAAAGTGCAACGGCTATACACGGCTACATACGGTATATACCCAGCGGCAAAGAGCAGGCTTTCGCCGACTCTATCAGCCTGATTAGGCGCCGTTCGGATGATGTCCGGACCGGTCAGCGTTCCTCACAGCTGTATCTTTCAAACCGTTATGGAAGATAATGTCAATGAGGTGTCGCGCTGCTTACATGCGACAGATGTACTCGCAAGACACCTGACATTCGAGGGAAAGAGCTACTATCTTCATATTGCACGCATTAATCCCGATGATGGATCGGTAAGTATAGCCCCTTTCGAGCAGGAGACTCCCGGCACGCTCTACTTCGACGATCCCATAATCCTGCGGCGCTCGGTCAGTGCCGATGGCAGACACTCCTTTGCCATAAGCGTAGACCGGTAATGTTATGCGCGACCGCTCCATACACCGACGCATAATGCTGCTTGCCTTACCGGCAATAGCAAGCAATATCACTATACCCCTGCTCGGGTTGTGCGACACCGCGATAACAGGTCATCTGGGCCGTACGGAATATCTCGCCGCCATAGCTGCCGGATCAACAATGCTGAATGTGATTCTGTGGCTGTGCGGATTTCTGCGCATGGGCACGACTGGACTCGCAGCCACGGCATTAGGGCAACGCAACCGGATTGCGCAATCGGTAGTGCTGCTTCGCGCGATAGCGATCGCAGCGATAATAGGTATCGGAATTGTGATCTGTTCAGGTCCTGTTATGTCATTGTTGCTGACGCTCATAAGTCCATCAGCTGATTCCGCGCCCTACGCTGCCGAATATTTCATGATATGCTCCAAAGGTATTCCGCCGCTTCTGATCACCCTATCCATAAACGGATGGCTTATAGGAATGCAGAACACCGTCATACCTATGGCTGTGTCAATTTCTATGAATGTTATCAATGTTGCCGGTAGCCTGATTGCTGTGTTCCTGTTGAAACAGGGGTTGATGGGAGTCGCCTACGGCACACTGACAGCCAACTGGCTATCACTGATCATCGCGATAGCACTCCTCGCCGGGTTCATACGTGGGAAGGGATTTAAATTCCGAACTTCCTACATACTGCGTGGCGGCGGATTCCGTAAATTCTTCTATGTAAGCCTCGAACTTTTTCTACGATCCACCTGCATCATGGCGGTGTCGACTGCTGTCACATCATGTGGTGCGAGAATGGGCGATCTGACTTTGGCAGCAAATGCCGTGACAATGCAATTCTTCTTTTTCTTCTCCTACGTGATGGATGGATTCGCATTTGCCGGGGAAGCGCTGACGGGTGAAAGTGCCGGGGCTGCCGACGGAGCCACACTGCGGCGTTCGATACGGGCATTGCTGATATGGTCGACAGGAGTTGCATGCATATTTCTGTTGATATACCTGTGCGGCGCAAGATCCATAATAAATCTTCTCACAGACATTCCGGCAGTCAGAGAAGCATGTCACTCGTTGCTGACGGTCATATTGCTTATTCCTGTAGTCTCATTCGCCGCATTCATCCTCGATGGATTATTCATAGGTTTCACTGCAACCCGCCGGATGCTTTTCACCACCTTAGCCGCATCTCTGATCTTTGCGGCGGTGATATTATCGGCGCCGCTATCCAACATGTTTCTCTGGACTGCATTCCTGCTTTATCTCTTCTCAAGGGGTGTCGGGCTGTCGCTGCAGCTTCCTGCACTGCTGAAGAAATATCCGGTCTCCCCGGACTGAATCCTGACTTATCCCTGGGATGCCTTGCGGTAGAGAACCACTGCAATCACGGCATAGATCACGTTAGGTATCCACATGGCTACAAACGGAGATGTATAACCCGACACGGCAAATGTGGAGGTCACCGTCATGAACAGAATGTAGCTGAAACTCAGCACAAGTCCGATACCGATATTTATACCCATGCCTCCCTTGACCTTGCGCGACGACAATGCCATCCCTATGACAGTGAGTATGAAAGCGGCTGCCGTCATAGCGTAGCGCCGGTGGTACTCTATCTCGAAGTTCTTGATGTTAGCCACTCCCCTCTCACGCTGCCTGGAAATGTACTCGCTCAGTGCAGGTGACGACAACATTTCCTGATCATTCTTGGATATAAGGAAGTCGCGCGGCTCGATAGGGATAATGGTATCAAGACGTGTGCCCCGGCGTATGATCTCGCGGTCTCCCACGAAATCGCGAATCATGTAATCGCGCACAGTCCACTTGTACAATGTATCATAACGGATCGTCTGTGCAGTAAGACGTGATACGAGCTTCTTATCATCGAATTTCTCAAGCGAGAATCGGTAGCCTGTCTTCATACGGTTGTCGAATCGGCTCATGTATGCGATCTCACCCTCGCGTACCTGTAACTGTATATTCGACCCGTAGTCAACCTTCTTATTCTTCACATAGACATTCTGATAATCGATACGCTTAACGTTTGCCGGCGGGATTATATAGGCACTGAGCACGTAGGTTGCGGCTGCTATGACAGCTGCCGAAAGCATATATGGCATCAGCAGTCGCCTGTAACTCATGCCGGTCGACAACATGGCTATGATCTCGCTGTTGTCGGCAAGCTTCGACGTGAAGAAAATCACGGCTATGAAAGTGAACAGCGGGCTGAACTGGTTGGCGAAATATGGCAGAAAGTTAAGGAAATAATCAAAAATCGTGGCTTTGATCGGTGCTTTCAGAAACGAATCGAGTTTCTCATTGATGTCAAACATCACCGTTATGGCAAGAATGAGCACAATGGCGAATATATATGTGCCCAGAAACTTCCCTATTATATAGCGGTCGAGAATCTTCAGTTTCATAGCTGCCGGTTATTCTGTTAAGGTCATAGACGACGCGTCACACGCTCCATCATCTGAGGCTTCCACTGGGCGAAATCGCCCGCTTTGATATGGTTACGTGCCTCGCGTGTGAGCCAAAGATAGAACGCAAGGTTATGTATCGAGGCTATCTGCATGGCGAGAAGCTCGTCGCTGACAAACAGGTGCCGCACATAGGCGCGTGAATACACCTTGTCGACAAATGCCGTTCCGTTAGGATCCAGTGGTGAGAAATCGTCAGCCCACTTGCGGTTGCGCATATTCATGATTCCCTCGGAGGTGAATATCATACCGTTGCGTCCGTTGCGGGTAGGCATGACGCAATCCATCATATCCACACCGCGGTCTATCGCTTCAAGTATATTCGCCGGAGTTCCGACACCCATCAGATAGCGCGGACGGTCAGTCGGCAGGATCTCGTTGACAACCTCGATCATCTCATACATCACCTCGGTAGGTTCACCGACAGCCAATCCGCCTATGGCATTGCCGTCGGCACCGAGATCCGCCACAAATTTAGCAGATTCGCGGCGCAGATCGGGGAATGTGCACCCCTGCACTATCGGGAAATATGACTGCCGGTAGCCATACAGACCTTCTGTCTCACAATAACGCTTCCATCCGCGTGCGAGCCAACGGTGTGTGAGCGACAGCGATTTCCGGGCATACTCACGGTCACTGTCTCCGGGAGGACACTCATCGAGCGCCATCATTATATCGGCGCCTATCACACGCTCTATATCCACAACATTCTCAGGTGTGAACAGATGCTTCGAGCCGTCGATATGCGAACGGAACCACGCTCCCTCCTCTTTAAGCTTACGGTTAGCCGATAGAGAAAACACTTGAAAACCACCGCTGTCGGTAAGGATCGGTTTCTCCCACCCCATGAAACGGTGCAGACCTCCGGCACGGTGCAATATTTCTGTGCCCGGACGGAGATACAGATGATATGTATTACCCAGGATGATCTGCGCCTTGACGTCATCGGCAAGTTCACGCTGATGCACACCCTTCACGCTTGCCACGGTTCCCACCGGCATGAATACCGGAGTCTCTATCTCACCATGAGCGGTGGTTATGGTCGCCGCGCGTGCAGCCGAGCCCGGCGCTGTGGCTTCAAGTTTAAATTCCATGCTGCAAATTTACAACTTTCTCCCGATATTAGCCCTATACAAGCCGACAACGCTCATCCGTCAGCGCACATACTTGCCCACATGACCTCTTTTTGCTATTTTTGCAGAATGAATTTCAAGTTAGCATCACTATATAAGCCAACCGGCGACCAGCCTCAGGCTATAGCCCAGCTGGTGGAGGGGGTCAACTCCGGTGTCCCGGCGCAGACCCTCCTGGGTGTGACCGGATCCGGAAAGACTTTCACGATGGCTAATGTGATTGAGAAAGTCAACCGTCCCACATTGATTCTCAGCCACAACAAGACTCTTGCGGCACAGCTTTACGGCGAATTCAAAAGTTTTTTCCCGGAGAATGCCGTGGAATATTTCGTTTCCTATTACGATTATTACCAACCGGAGGCATACATCCCGTCGGTCGACAAATACATCGAGAAAGATCTGATGATCAACGACGAGATCGACAAGCTGCGTCTCGCCACCACTTCCGCGCTCCTGTCCGGACGCCAGGATGTGATTGTTGTCAGTTCCGTATCATGCCTCTACGGCATGGGTAACCCTGAGGATTTCAACAGTAATGTGATTGAGGTGCACAGAGGGCGGAAAGTGACGCGCAACGCTTTCCTGCGCGAGCTTGTCGGGGCACTTTACAGCCGCAACGAGCTTGAGATGGGGCGCGGTACATTCCGTGTGAAGGGCGACACTGTCGACATCTACCTCGCCTATGAGGATATAGTGGTCAGGGTCTGCTTCTGGGGCGACGAGATAGAATCAGTGGCGACATATTACCCGCACGACAACGTGGTGCTCGGTCAGCACGACTCCATAAAGATATTCCCCGCAAACATTTTCGTAACATCGCCGCAACGCATGGCTGCAGGAATAGCGCAGATAGGTATTGACCTTGAGGAACAGGTGAACTATTTCTACCGCGAGGACCGCGAGCTTGAGGCTAAGCGGTTGCACGAACGTGTCACTTACGACATGGAGATGATGCGCGAGGTTGGGCACTGTTCAGGAATTGAGAACTACAGCCGGTATTTCGACGGACGTCAGCCGGGCATGCGGCCTTTCTGCCTGCTTGACTATTTCCCGAAAGATTTCCTCACAATCATCGACGAGAGCCATGTGACAGTTCCGCAGATACGCGCTATGTACGGCGGTGACCTATCCCGTAAGATGAATCTTGTGGAATACGGATTCCGCTTGCCGGCAGCCCTCGACAACCGCCCTCTGAAATTCGAGGAGTTCGAGCGGATGACTAACCAGATGATCTACGTCAGCGCCACCCCTGCCGACTATGAGCTGGCACAATCAGAGGGTGTGGTGGTAGAACAGATTATACGCCCTACAGGTCTGCTTGACCCGATCATACAGGTGCGCCCGTCGCTCAACCAAATTGACGATCTGATGGAGGAGATACAGCTCCGCATAGAGCGCGACGAGCGTGTGCTCGTGACCACTCTCACAAAACGGATGGCTGAGGAGCTAAACGACTATCTGTGCAAACTCCAGGTGAAGGCGGCATACATACACAGCGATGTCGACACGCTGGATCGCATACGCATACTTGACGATCTGCGGGCGGGTGTCTACGACGTGCTTATAGGCGTGAATCTGCTTCGCGAGGGGCTCGACCTGCCCGAGGTATCGCTTGTGGCTATACTCGATGCCGACAAGGAGGGATTCCTGCGCTCACACCGCTCGCTGACGCAGACTGTCGGACGTGCGGCGCGAAACCTCGGCGGCACTGTCATCATGTACGCCGACAAGATCACCGACAGCATGCGCCAGACCATCGAGGAGACGGAGCGGCGCCGGTCCATTCAGCTTGCCTACAATGAGGAGCACGGCATAACGCCACAGGCGATCGTAAAGACCCGCAACCGGATCATTGGGCTCGACAAGGATATCGACGATGCCGAGCCTAAACGCGGTCAGCGCTCGGGCAAACCTGCGGCAAAGAGCTCGCGCCGCGACGGGCACGCCTCACAAGCGGTGCCCTATGAGAGAGAATATACGCCTACAGCCGATGTGGCAGCCGATCCTATAATACCGTACATGACACGCGATGAACTTGAGCGCGCCATAACGCGTAGCCGCATGGAAATGGTTGATGCGGCAAAACGCATGGAGTTCCTTGAGGCAGCCCGCTTGCGCGATGAGGTGCTGAAAATGGAGCAGATCATGGCTGAGAAATACCCGGAGAAGCAATCATGACACCGCCGCAGTTCGACACAAAGCTATATCTGCCCACCACGGTAAAGGAGATGCGTCTGCTCGGATGGGACTCTGTCGACGTTGTCCTCTTCACCGGCGACGCTTATGTCGATCATCCGTCGTTCGGTGCTGCCGTTATAGGACGCACACTACAGGCTGCCGGTTACAAAGTCGCCATAGTCCCGCAACCCAACTGGCAGGATGACCTGCGCGACTTCCGAAAGTTCGGTGCTCCGCGTTTGTTTTTCGGAGTATCCGCAGGTGCCATGGATTCGATGGTGAACCATTACACCGCCGCCCGCCGACGACGCAGCGACGACGCCTACACACCTGGCGGACGTCATGGCACACGCCCGGACTACCCTACTATCGTTTACACCAAAATACTCAAGGAACTTTATCCCGATGTTCCGGTTGTGCTCGGTGGGATTGAGGCATCTCTGCGCCGACAATCGCATTATGACTATTGGGAGGACCGTTTGCGTCCCTCAATACTGCTTGATGCACCCGCCGACATACTTTCGTACGGAATGGGGGAGAAAACCGTCCTGGAGATAGCACGCGCGCTTGACCAAGGAATACCCGTAAGCTCGCTCGCCACACTCAGGCAGACAGCCGTATTGCTCCCCGCCTCCGAACAACCGGAAGGTGATTCCAGCAATATCATCCTCTGCTCCTATGAGCAATGCCTCGCCGACCCGCACAAGCAATCGGCAAATTTCCGCCACATAGAGGAACAGAGCAATGCCATGAACGGAGCAACCTTGTGGCAGCGTCACGGCGACAGGACTGTACGCGTCAATCCGATGTATGCACCGATGACTACGGAGGAGGTAGATGCGTCATTCGACCTTCCGTACACCCGCCTGCCCCACCCGCGCTATAAAGGCAAGACCATACCTGCATACGAGATGATACGCCACTCCATCTGCATGCACAGAGGATGTTTCGGCGGATGCGCTTTCTGCACCATCTCCGCTCACCAGGGCAAATTCATAGCCTCGCGCAGCAAGGAGTCGATTGTCAAGGAGGCGCGCGCTGTGACACAGATGCATGATTTCAAAGGCTATATCAGCGATCTCGGAGGACCGTCGGCTAACATGTACGGTATGCGGGGACGCCGCACCGAAGCGTGTGCCAAATGCCTGCGTCCGTCATGCCTGCATCCGAAACCGTGCCCGAACCTGAACACTGACCATGGACCGCTCCTCGACATATACCGTGCGATCGACGCCCTTCCGGGTGTCAAGAAATCATTTATCGGCAGCGGAGTGCGCTATGACCTGTCAATGCACCGCACCGGCGATCCAGATATTGACCGCACGAACCTGAAATATAACGAAGAGCTCATAGAGCGTCATGTATCAGGAAGACTGAAAGTGGCACCGGAGCACACATCTGACCGTGTGCTTGAACTGATGCGTAAACCTTCGTTCACCCAGTTCCATGAGTTCAAGCGGATTTTTGACCGCGTGAACACCCGCTGCGGACTTCGGCAGCAGCTCATACCATACTTCATCTCAAGCCACCCCGGATGCACCGAGGAGGATATGGCACAACTCGCTGTCGAGACAAAACAGCTCGACTTCCACCTGGAACAAGTGCAGGATTTCACCCCCACGCCAATGACCGTAGCCACGGAGATATATTATTCCGGAGTGCACCCCTACACTGGCGAACGAGTATTCTGCGCACGCACTAAGGATGAGAAACTCGCTCAGCGCCAATATTTCTTCTGGTACGACAATACCTACCGGCGCGGCATAGAGCAGGCACTCCGGCGCATACACCGCACCGACCTGCTGATGAAACTGTACCCCTCCTCGGCTCCCAAGATCTGCCGCCCATATCAACCGGACGCCTTAAGCGAAACCAAAAGCGCAAGGAAAAACCGGCAGAGGCGCAGATAATAACACCCTACTGACATACTTATTTAACCAATCATATATTCAAATGAACAAAACCCTGATTGCCGCAATGACAGCAACACTCCTCACGGGCGCATGCACGAGCAATGCGCCAAAGCAGGAGGGCGACGTGATCGACAACAGTGCTTTCCGTCCCACCGACCGTAACTATACCATCGATGTGCTTGAGGCACTCGGACGCGTCAACGCACCTGTCGTATCGCCCGATGGCACAAAAGTGCTCTACAGCATTGGCTATGAGAGCGTCGAGCAGAACAAGAGCAACCTCGACCTCTATGTAATGAATACCGACGGCAGCGACAACAAACGCATCACCCGCACGCCCGACTCCGAGAACGGCGCCGTATGGATCGACGGCGGCAAGCGTATCGCTTTCACATCGCCTGTCGACGGCAAAAGCCAGCTCTGGGTGATGAACGCCGATGGTTCCGACCGTCGCGCGATCTCCAATGTAGAGGGTGGAATCGCAGGATTCCTCTTCTCACCCGATGAAAAGCATGTGGTGATGATCGGCACTGTGAAATATGCCCGCACTGCCGCTGATGTCTATCCCGATCTCCCCAAGGCTACAGGACGTCTTATCGACGATCTCAACTATAAGCACTGGGATGAATGGGTGACTGAGATACCTCACCCGCTGATTGCGGAATTTGACGGGAACAAGCTCTCGGATGCCACCGATATCATGGCTGACGAGCCTTTTGAAGCTCCGATGAAACCATTCGGCGGCATTGAGTCGTTCGCATGGTCACCCGACTCAAAACAGCTGATCTACGTATCGCGCAAGAAGACCGGCATGGAATATGCCCTCTCCACCAATTCCGACCTCTACCTCTACACCCTCGCCGACGGAACCACCCGTAACCTTACCGAAGGCATGATGGGCTACGACACCAACCCCGCATACTCACCCGATGGCAAGTATATTGCATGGCTGAGCATGGAGCATGACGGTTACGAATCGGACAAGAACCGCATTTTCATCATGGACACCGCCACCGGTGAGAAAACCGACCTCACCACCGACTGGGATTACACCGCCGATGCAATCGCTTGGGCTCCTGACTGCAAGTCGATCTACTTCATCGCTCCTAAGGATGGTGTGACACCGATATTCAGCGTGCGCCTCGCCGACAAGGCTGTCAATGTGGTTGCTGACGGCACTTACGATTACGCTTCGCTCGCACCGCTTGCCGACGGCACCCTCCTGACCATGCGCCACTGCATGACCGCCCCCAACGAGATCATGTCTGTCAGCGCCAACGGCGAGATCAAGCAGCTCACCAACGTGAACACCGAGATCCTTGCTGCCCTCGACATGCCTAAAGTAGAGAAGCGTATGGTTCCCACCACCGACGGCAAGTTGATGACCACATGGGTAATCTATCCCCCGAAATTCGACCCGAATAAGAAATACCCTGCCCTGCTCTATTGCCAGGGCGGTCCGCAGCAGGCAGTAAGCCAGATGTTCAGCTTCCGCTGGAATCTCGCGCTTATGGCTGCCAACGGCTACATCGTCATAGCTCCCAACCGCCGCGGTCTCCCCGGATTCGGCACAGAGTGGAACGCACAGATCTCGCGCGATTACGGTGGTCAGAACATGAAAGACTATCTCAGCGCTGTCGACGACATGAAGCGTGAATCTTATGTCGATGCCGACCACATCGGAGCGGTAGGAGCAAGCTACGGCGGATTCTCCGTCTACTGGCTTGCCGGCAACCACGACGGACGCTTCGCAGCATTCATTGCCCACGCCGGTATCTTCAACACCGACGCGCAGTATCTCGAGACTGAGGAGATGTGGTTTGCCAACTGGGATCTCGGCGGTCCGTTCTGGGACAAGAGCAATGCCGACGCACAGCGTTCGTTTGCAAACTCTCCCCACCGTTTTGTCGACAAATGGGACACCCCGATCCTCGTAACTCATGGCGAATATGACTTCCGCATACTTGCCTCACAGGGCATGATGGCTTTCAATGCTGCAAAGCTCCGCGGCATCCCCGCCGAAATGCTCATTTTCCCCGATGAGAACCACTGGATCCTCAAGCCGCAGAACAGCGTGATGTGGCAGCGCGTGTTCTTCCGCTGGCTCGACCGCTGGCTGAAACCCGCACAGACTGAGGCTGCAGCTGAACAGAAATAAACGCTGACGCGTAATATCTTTGATGGGGATGGCTCAGGCTGTCCCCATCATTTTTCAACAACCATTACTAACTATTGACCGTAAAACAACAAGTCAAATGTCGAAGACCTCTCTTAAAAAACAGCTTGCACTGATGGAGCGCAGCGATATGGAGCAACTGATACTTGAACTGTATGAAGCGCGTAAGGAGGCGAAGGAGTATCTCGACTTCTTTGTGCAGCCCGACATAGATGCCAAGCTGCGCCGCGCACGGACGGCTATCGACAAGGAAGCGGCACGCGTCACACGCGGACGTGCACGCCCACGTGTGACACGCGTAAAACGCTTCATAAAAGATATAACATCGCTAAATCCCGGTGCGGAACCGTCGTGCGAGATAATGACCTACACTGTCGAGCGCTTCTGTGCTGTAGGATCAGCCAACTGGATCAAGGAGTCAACCGCACGTTCGCTTGCGAAACTGATGGCGGATACTGTGAAGGCGGCTGATCTCGGTGGCGTCCTGTCGCTGTTTCTTCCCAGGATAACAGCTGCCGTGGAGGCGATACGCGCAGATAAATTCTACAACTCAGATTTCCGCGAACTTATGACGGAGACACTGCAGGATGCCATCAATTCGCTGACCTGCGCCCCCGAATGATCAACTGAACCGGGATAATCAGTCAGGGTGATCAGAGTGAGGAATAAGGAATAGAGAAGGTATCACCATCTCTCACCGATCCTGACTGGATTCCCTTGCGCAGCCATCGCGAGCGCTGTTCGCTCGTGCCGTGATTGAACGATTCAGGCACCACATAGCCCTGCGCCCGCTGCTGCAAGTAGTCGTCGCCGATCTTAAGCGCAGCATCGACCGCTTCCTCTATGTCGCCATCCTCAAGCGAGTTGAACTGCTTGTTGTCGTTAGCCGCCCACACGCCTGCGAGATAATCAGCCTGAAGCTCCAACCGCACACTTATCTTGTTTGCCTCAGCCTCGCTCAGTCGGCTCATCTGTGTGTGTGCCTGGTCGAGTATGCCGAGTTGATCCTGCACGGCGTGTCCTACCTCATGCGCTATCACGTATGCGAAAGCGAAATCACCGTCAGCACCGATGGTCTTGCGCATATCGCGCAAAAACGATAGATCGATATAGACACACTTGTCGGCAGAGCAATAGAACGGACCGACCGACGATGTGGCACCGCCGCATCCGCTCTGAACCGCATCAGTGAACATCACAAGCGTAGGCGGCTCATACTCCTTTCCCATAGCCTGAAACTGCTGGCTCCATATATCTTCCGTACCCGCGAGAATAGTCGAGACAAACGAGGCAAGCTCCTCATCCTCGGCTGTCGGGGTATATGACTGGGTGGTTGACTGACCTCCCATAAGCTGACCGGCATTCTGCATCACCACATCCAGAGGATTACCGCCGGATATCCATGCAATGATTGCGGCGACTATGACGGCTCCGATACCGCCGCCTATCTTTAGTCCGCGTGATGACGACAGTCCCCGACGGTCGTCAATATTGCCGCTCCGGCGGCGTCCGTTAAGATTCATAGTAATGTGCTTTTGGTTATGTTAGTAATGACTTTATGATATTCAACTGTTGAGGTCAATATGACTCACATTGACGTCTGTGTCGAGAAAGAGACGTGCCAGATCGGTAAACTTATCAGGATTTTCCGTTGTCAGATACTCGCATGAGCCTCCGCGTGTGCAACGGCGCTCCATCTCCGGATGGCGTCTCAGATAATCGTCAAGACTCTCCGCGACGATCTCACCCTGCCGCAGCACCGTCATATTCTCCGGCACCCGGCTTCGTATCTTAGGATACAACAGCGGATAATGCGTGCAGGCAAGAATTATGGTATCCATATCCGGATCAGAGGCGAGCAGCTTACCTACATACTTGTCGACAAAATAATCCGCCCCCGGACCGTCTGCCTCATTATTCTCCACAAGCGGCACCCACATCGGAGCGGATTCGGAATTGACCGTGAAATCCGGATACAGTTTCCCGATCTCCATATCGTAACTGCGTGAATTGACCGTACCTTGTGTGCCGAGAACACCTACATGACCGTTAGCCGAGATCTTACCTATAGCCTCCGCTGTCGGACGGATAACACCGAGCACACGCCGCGTGGGGTCGATCAAAGGCAGATCGCGCTGCTGTATGGTGCGGAGCGCCTTAGCCGAGGCGGTATTGCATGCAAGGATAACCAGCTGACAGCCGCGGCTGAACAATGTACGCACAGCCTGAAGTGTAAACTCGTATACTATGTCAAACGAACGCGTACCGTACGGCGCGCGGGCGTTGTCGCCGAGATAGAGATAATCATATTGAGGCAGCTGCCGGCGCAGTTCCCGCAGAATTGTCAGCCCACCGTAGCCGGAGTCGAAAACCCCGATCGGTCCGCAGTTTATTTCAGATGATCCTTTCATTGTCCAAGCATGAAATAAAAGAAATAAGCCTCAATACATAAACGTATTGAGGCTATGATATTGTTCGCGCACAGATGGCGGATCAGTTTTTCGGATCAGATGCCGAGCTTGGTGCGTACGAGAGGAGTCACGTCGACCACGTCGGAACCTACATATACCGAAGTGCCGTTCTCAAAGATGAATGTGAAGTTGTTCTCCTTGCCTACAGCCTGGATAGCATCTACCACCTTCTGCTGGATGGGAGCGAAAAGCTGCTGCTGCTGACGCTGAAGATCCTGGGTGGCGTTGTCGCGGAACTTCTCGATATTCTGCGACATGGTCTGCATATCGTTAGTGTGGCGCTCACGGATCACCTGGGGGGTATCGTCAGTGAGTTTCTGGAGTTCCTCGTATTTCTTGTTGAATTCATCGGTGAGGTTCTTGTACTCAGCCTCCAGTTTCTGCTGGGCTGCCTGCATCTGCTCAGTTGCGGATTTCACTTCGGGAAGATCCTGGAATATGGCTTCGGAGTTTACAATGCCAAATTTTGACTGGGCGAAACCGAGAGCCGGGAGCGCAATCATTATTGCGACTAAAAGTTTCTTGATCATTATTGTAGTTTTGTTAGAATTTGCTTTTACGGTTATGTTACGCCGACAAAGTTACAATTTTTATTTTGAAAAACCTAACTTGGCAAGCACCTCGTTGCTTATGTCGATACGGGGCGAGGCGAAAATGATGTCGGCTGACGATGCACGGTCGAAGATGCACTGATATCCGCGCTCCTCGCTCACAGCCTTCACGGCATTGTAGACATCATCCTGTATCGGCTGCATGAGCTGCTGGCGGAACTTGAACAGATCACCCTCGGGACCGAAGTATTTGTTGCGGAGTTCGGCTGTCTCCTTCTCTTTTGCGGTTATCTCCTCCTCCTTCTTTTTCTTCTGGTCATCCGTAAGGAATACCATGTTCGCACGGTAGTCCTTGTACAGATCGGCAGCCTGCTGCGAGAGCTGGTCAACCTCTTTCTGCCATCGCTGTGAGAGCTGGTCAAGCTGCTGGTTTGCTATCTCGTAAGCCGGAATATTCTGCAACACGTACTCCATGTCGACAAGCGCGAACTTTTGCGCAGAAGCCCCGAAAGCTGCCGCAAAGATCACGGTGAGGATCAAAGCTATCTTTTTCATTGTTTCAGAGGTGTTTCAAGTGTTTATTAATCGTTGTGAATGGTGTGTGAAACGCGGTGCGGTTTCTTTTTAGACGCTCAGGGCATGAAATGGTTTAGCCATTAATCTTTTTTTGCTAAGGCACACAACAGATTCCCAAGCATCCGTTTACGATCAGAATTCCTGACCCAGGATGAAGTGGAAGTGCGAACCGCCACGCTCACCGTAGACCTTATCGAAACCGTAACCCCAGTCGATACCCATCATGCCGACCATCGGCAGGAAGATACGCACACCGGCACCTGCGCTGCGCTTGAGGTTGAAGGGCGAGAAGTCCTTGACAGAGGTCCATGCGTTACCCCCCTCGACGAATGCAAGACCATAGATGGTGGAGCTGGGCTGCAGCATGAACGGGAAGTGGAGCTCCATGCCGAGACGGGCGTATGCATATCCGTCGCGTCCCCACGGTGTGAGAGCGCCATTGTCATAACCGCGCAGGGCTATGGTCTCTGTCGCGTTGGTGTACGAACCCGACATGCCGTCACCGCCGACATAGAATGTCTCGAACGGCGATTTCAGATACTTGTTGTAGCTGCCGAGCAGACCGAAATCGGCACGTGTCATGAGCACGAGAGTCCATTTGCTGTTCGGATCGTTGAGCGGAGTGTATGTGCGTGATTTGAAACGCAGTTTCCAATACTCGATCCAGCGGTAAAGCTGTTTCTTCGATTCTGTCGTGTTCTCCTCCGAGAGCTTCTGCCAGTCACGCTTTCCGAAGAGTGATGCAGGCGGAGTCATGTGCAGACTGAGCGAGAACTGCGATCCGCGGCGGGTGTACAGCGGGTTGTCAATACTGCTGCGTGCGAGGGTCAGACCGAGCACGAGCGAATTTGACGAGCCGTTGTTCATATAGTACAGGTAATCCCAGTTCTTGAGGTAGTACCAGTTGTATGAAAGTTCGGTAGTGAATGTGAAGTAGTCGTCAGGCCAGCTGAGACGCTTGCCGAAGCCTACGGTAGCACCCACGATCTGAAGCACCTTGTTGGGGTCGTATGCATCCTCGTAAGAGTTCTGGTAGTAGTCGTTTCCATAACCGTAGCCGTAACCATAGCCATAACCGTAAGGATATCCGTAGCCATAGTTGTATGCGGAATTATACCAGTTGTTATTATAATATGAGGAGTTTACACCTGTCTGACGGCTGTAGTATGCCGATACAGAGAGCGAGTTAGGACGCTTGCCACCGAACCACGGATCAAGGAACGAGATGCTGTATGCCTGGTAGTAGCGTGCGTTAGTCTGTGCCGAGAGGGTAAACGTCTGACCCTCGCCCTGGGGTATGATGCCTTTGTAGCTTCCCGGATGGAAAAGGTTCTTGATTGAGAAGTTTGTGAACTTCAGGGATACCTTGCCGATCACACCTGTCTGTCCCCAACCCATCGAGAACTCGATCTGGTCGTTTGCCTTTGACTCAAGCGGCAGGAGAATATCCACTGTACCGTTCTCCTCGTTAGGCTGAATGTCAGGATTCATGTTCTCAGGGTTGAAGTGACCGGTCTGTGCGATCTCACGCAGTGAGCGCACGAGGTCATCACGACGGAACAGATCGCCCGGTCGCATGTAAAGCTCACGGCGGATCACCTTCTCATACAATCTGTCGTTACCCGTGATCACCACATTGTTGATACGTGCCTGCGGACCCTCCATCATGCGCATCTCGAGCGCAATCGAATCTCCCTCTACATTTTTCTCGATCGGAACGAGCTGATAGAAGAGATAACCGTTGTTGAGATACCAGTTTGCAACCGCATCGTCATCCTCCGTGGTGCGTTTGTTGAGAAGTTTCTGATTGTAGACCTCACCCGGCTGTATGCCGAGTATCATGTTGAGCCTTTCGGTGTCGAGAATCGTATTTCCGACCCAGGTAATGTCGCTTATATAATATTTGCGGCCCTCCTCGAGATCGATGTAGACATCCACACTCTTGTCATCGTATGGAGCCACACTGTCAGAGAGGATCTTGGCGTCGCGGTAGCCTTTCTCATTATATTTCTCAATAATACGGTTGAGGTCGTCGGCATAATCGCTCTCTACAAATTTCTTCTGCTTGAACAGATTCAGAAGATTACCGTTCTCATTGGTCTTCTTCATGGCATTCTTGACAGCCTTGTCGGAGAACACCTCATTGCCCGAGACATAGATCTTGTGCACCTTGAGCTTATCGTGCTTGTCGACGTTTATGTCAACGATCATTTTGTTCGGCTCCGAAAGATCCTCATGAAGAACGATATTGACCTCCGCGTTACCGAAACCTTTCTCACTGTAATAAGCCTTGATGATTACAGTAGCGCGGTTTATGATGTTCTGTGTGATCTGGTTGCCTACGTACAGCTGCAGTTTCTCCTGAAGATCCTGGCGCTCGCCCTTCTTCACGCCATTGTAGTTGATAGCCGAGATCTGCGGCTGTTCCCTCAATCGGAGTGTAAGGTATGCTTTGTCGCCCACGACTTTGTCGAGCGTCACCTGCACCTTGCTGAACAGACCTTGCCGCCACAGGCGTTTTGAAGCATCGGTGATCTGGCTTCCAGGAATCTCTATCTTCTCCCCGACCTTGAGACCTGAGTAGCCGATCACTATGTAATCATCATAATTGTCAGCGCCCTCCACTTTCACTTCGGCGATCTCATAAGTGCGTGGCATGGTGCTGAACACCACATTAGGATTGTAGACAGTATCGGTCGGGGATTGCGCTTGGACAGGCGCTGACATGCCGAACATTGCCACAGCGCAAATCAAAGCGAGAGATTTCTGACGCATATTATTTCTGACGGATGAATTATCTGTTTTTTTCATTGTTGATCTGCTCGGAAGTGAGGCCGAAACGGCGCTCCCGGTTATGATATTGGTCTATTGCCTCGTAAAACATCTGCTCTGAGAAGTCAGGCCAGAATGTCGGAGTGACAACGATCTCTGAATAAGCTATCTGCCACAGCAGGAAATTGCTCACGCGCATATCTCCGCCGGTGCGTATCAGCAGGTCCGGATCAGGCATATCGGCAGTGGCGAGATTAGCCGAAACCGTGTCAGCCGTTATTGCTTCCGGATCCAGATCACCGGCGGCTACCTGGCGGGCTATCCGCCTCGCAGCCTCTGTGATCTCCCACCGTGATGAATAACTGAGCGCGAGACATAATGTAAGTCCTGTGCAGTGTGCGGTATCAGCCATGCACTGCCGCAGACGCTCAAGCGCCTCCGTCGGCATGCGGGTGAAATCGCCGATCATGGTCAGCCGCACATTGTTCCGGATCAGATCCGGAGTCTCCCTCTCTATGGCGAGCACGATCAGGTGCATGAGCGCATCGACCTCCTGCTGCGGACGGTTCCAGTTTTCTGTCGAGAAAGCATACAGTGTCAGATACGACACCCCAGCCTTTGAGGCAGCTTCTGTGATCCGACGCACCGTGTTGACACCCTCCACATGTCCTGCCGACCGGTCGAGCCCACGCTTTTGCGCCCATCGCCCGTTGCCGTCCATGATTATAGCTACATGGGCGGGGGGAGCCAAAGGTCCGGTATGTCGTTTGTCAGCATTCATGCTCTGTGTCAGGGTTATGTTAACGGTTTCGGTTTATATCTCTTATTACTCAGTCTATTCTATTGCATACGGTACAGCGCTCGCTGAATTCGTAGGTAAGCGTCACGGCAAGCGTCGAGTACCAATCGGTGTTCTTGAGAAACGAACTTTTTATTCTGAACGGATCCGACAGATCCGGACCATCGATATGATCGCCTGTCGTTTTCGCGAATGTCAGTTCGAGGGCGAGATTCAATCTTTTTGCCGGCTTGTATCTCACACCTACGCCAAGCGGTATCGACAAAGCGGTGAACGTATGGCTCTCAACCGACGACATCAGCAGCCCTAAGCCGGCACTGACAAAAGGTGTCCATCGGCGGAGGCGTTTATATGTCTCTCCGATTCCGTAGGGGAAGAAATTGAATTCCGCACGTGCACCCACGTCAAATGTCGTAGAGGAGAAAGAATAGTTCGCAGCATTGGGGAGCACAATACCCGCAGCCTCCGTATCGCCGCTAAGTGTCATCACCTGTGCCTGCGCGCGGACTGACCATCGGGTATCGAAATTATAACGTGCAAGAGCCGTTGCCGTGAATCCCGGCTTACTGAATATGAATCCCTGGTTGGCGTCACCCTCATAGCCTGACATGCCGATCCCACCACCTATATCCCAACGGTAACGGGCTTCCTGCCCCGACGCGCCGGTAATAAAGGTGAGTATCATGATCGATGCAATGATTAGGTGTCGCACAAACAGTAGGATGTGATGATATTATCGGGGTTACTGGATAGGCATCAGGGTAAAGTGACCTATCACACCGCGGCGCAGCTCATTGATGACCTTTCCGGAGGCATCAGTTCCACCATATATGTATATATAGGGGCATGTCCACGATTCTATCGGGCGAGAGGCTCGCGATGCTGATTCGGGGTACATTGTCTGATCATAGACGAACACAGACGGCATGAATCCCTGGGGAGCGTCGGGCTGCATGTAGGAGGGTGCTATAGCCCAGTGCACACCGCGGTCGACAGACGCGTATACCTTGCTGTTGAGCTGCCCCTCGGCATCACGACCGCCGAAAGCGAGCAGCATCGGGGCTGTGCTGACAACCCACTGGTTGGAGATATCTATGCTGTAGTACTCCGCGATGCCAACTCCCTCAAGTTCGGGAATCGGGCTCACAGATATGCAAGCCCATTTGTTGCCGTCGAACGCCCATGTCGCGCCGGTAACCTTGCCCGATGCTGTGCGTCCGCCGGTGAATGTAAGCATGGTGCTGGTCGACCACTCACTGACATAGTTTATGACCGCACTGGTATTGGCTACCGGGCAATCCTGCGGTAATTCCACCTCCGAGATAGAAGGATAGGTGAATGATACGTAGGTACCGTCAGCATTACGGCGTGCGCACATCAGCTGATCGGCATACACGCCATAGATATGCGTCGCCGCTATTCCGGTGCTGGTCCACGAACCGGATACTGGATCTGAACTATATAGGATATTGTTGGCGACAATATAGAGTTTACCGTCAAACGATGCGAATGTAGCCTCATCCGCACCTGCGGGAAGAACCGTGTTATAGCTTGTCACGCTCCTGTCTGCCGGATTGGTATTGTAGCTTATGGCTGCACCGGCGGCGTTGGTGACAAGTGTGTAGAAAGTATCGCCAAGACGCGTGGTTCTCGAAGCCGTCGGCTGATATCCGCCGACGGTCAGTGTGCGTCCCTCACACTGGCTCCAGACCAAAGTGTCGGGCTGTACCTTATGTATGTTGAGACTGACGTGATACTCGCGCATCACGGCATTGTCAGCAGAAACGACCACCAGTTTTACATCATTGTTTGTAAAGTCAATACTATCCGACGGATTGGTGAGATAGTCGACAGTCTTGCTGGCGCCATCGGAAGCCGTGAACTGAAACTCAGCCTTGCTGACTGTGGGGAGCGTGACTGTGACTATAGCCTTGCCGCGCCTACTCCCCACCGGGAGTGAATCGGCATTGAAGATGCGTCCCTCTTCAAGATTTATGCTGAAAAAGAGCGAATCGAGATTTGTGGCTATCCGTGAGTTCTCAGCAAGCTTGAACTCGGTCACCTCGACATTTGTCAATGTAGTATTGACTATAGGTGAATATTCCGTGCTGTCATCATCGCCGCATCCCGTAAATATGGCGGCGGTTGCGGCTGTAAATATAGCGAGTAATGATCGGCTGGTCATAAAACATTATTTTTCAAGATGCAAAGTTAACAAGTTTTTCCCTATCAACTGATAGCATAAAGTTAAAATAAGTAATCATAATGCCTAATCGTTGTGGTTCAAACCATTGCGCACGGTCACAATCTGCCTTCCGTCAATCTCGCGTATGGATTCAGGAGGTATATGTTGCCACATGATGCGCCCTCTCCCCTCTTCACCGAGTCTGAATGGAGCTATTTCCATGCGTGCGGCATCCCAGCATCCGCTCTCTATGAACGAGGCAAGAAGCTCCGCTCCGCCTTCGACCATAAGCGATGTTATGCCATACTCCGAATACAGTCTGCCGAGATTTGCGGCTATATGATCGTCGGAAGCGATGATAAGATCCGGATGTCCGGCGAGGATTGATCCTTCCGGCAACTTACCGCTGCGGCTGAACACCACCGGACGTGGCGCCCTGCCTCCTGTCATACGGCAATCGAGCCGCGGATTATCGCTTACGACCGTGCGCCGTCCCACCACTATTGCATCATACCTCTCACGCAGACAGTGTACAAGCGTTTTTGTCAGCGGTGTGCTGAATGCCACCGGAAGAGTTGCCGCAGGATCACACGGATCAACACGTGCCAAATACCCGTCGGCACTGCACGCCCACTTGAGCAACACATATGGACGATGCAGAGTATGGGCTGTCATGAAATGCTCATTGAGCTGGCGGCACTCCTCTTCGAGCACGCCTACAGTGACGTCGATACCCGCATCCCTGATGCGGGCTATCCCCTGCCCGTCGACTTTCGCGAACGGATCGCGGCAACCTATCACAACCCTGTGGAAACGCGAGCGCACGATCAAGTCAGCACATGGCGGCGTTTTCCCATAATGGGCACATGGTTCGAGAGTGACGTATATCGTCGAGCCCGGCAGCAGCGACTTGTCCCTGACCGAATTTACGGCATTGACCTCGGCATGTGGTCCGCCACAGCGGCGGTGATACCCCTCACCGATTATACGCCCGGAAGCATCGACTATGACTGCCCCGACCATCGGATTGGGCGACGCTCCATAACATCCGCACTCCGCGAGTTGCAACGCGCGGCGCATGAAGCGCTCGTCGATAGCACGCAGATCCTCAACCGACATCATGCCCGTCAGCTTTTAT
The DNA here is from genome assembly GCA_910587425.1 of uncultured Muribaculaceae bacterium. GTDB lineage: Bacteria > Bacteroidota > Bacteroidia > Bacteroidales > Muribaculaceae > Paramuribaculum. The sequence goes on along the minus strand of CAJUKU010000006.1, from coordinate 57,719 downwards.
AAGCGCGAGCAGACGCTCAACTGCGGCATCAGCCGGGATGTTTTTCTCCACGCACTCCTTTCCACGGTACAGGCTGACCTTGCCTGCGCCGGCACCCACATATCCGTAATCGGCGTCAGCCATCTCACCCGGACCGTTCACGATGCAGCCCATGACGCCTATTTTGAGTCCACGCAGTGCCGTGGTAGCCGCTTTTACCCTACGGAGAGTTGATTGGAGGTCGAACAGAGTGCGTCCGCAACCGGGACACGCTATATACTCCGTCCGGCTTATCCTAAGACGTGCTGACTGTAGAATACCTAAAGCGAGATGGGCGGCGCGTTCGGGCGCAAGCGCGGAACCGGTTATCATCACACCGTCGGCGAATCCGTGCATGAGCAGAGTGCCGAGATCGACCGACGCATTCAATATCGCACTGTCGGCATCCATATCTGAATAGTCGGCATGTAGGATCACCGGATTGTCAAACCCTGCGCTCATCATGGTATGGAGCGCCTGCTCCATAGCTCCGACATAGTTTTTATGCTTAGTGGACAAAATCACCGCCACACCTGCGGGCACGTTCTTCAGTTCCTCAGCTGTAAGAGGCGCTTCAAGACGGCACCACCCGACGGTCTCTCCGGTGACATAATCCGGCGTGCTGTCAGGATTAAAGTTTTCAGACGAATCGGTTATAACAACCGGACGGTTGTCACCTCCGATATTCCCTGACTTTACCGAAACACGGCGGGCGGGCGTCACCTGATCATATCCTGCTGCAAATTCACCGCCTAATGATGGTGCAGTTGCCCTCGCCGCGACATGTTCGACCAGCTTTCGCGCTACCGGAACCTCACACTCCGGATCCTCGCTCAACGACACACGTATTGTGTCGCCAAGCCCTTCATTAAGGAGCGTTCCTATGCCTACGGCACTCTTCACGCGTCCATCCTCACCATCTCCAGCCTCTGTGACACCGAGATGAAGCGGAAAATCCATCCCCTCGGCATCCATCGCCCGCACAAGACGCCTGGCTGTCTCGACCATCACCACAACATTCGATGCCTTTATGGATATAACCACACGGTCGAAATCGCGTTTACGGCAGACGCGGAGGAACTCCATGGCGCTCTCCACCATTCCCGCCGGAGTATCGCCGTAACGGCTCATGATACGGTCGGAAAGCGAGCCGTGGTTGACACCTATGCGTATGGCGACATCATTCTTGCGGCACAGTTCCAGAAACGGAGTCAGCGCCTCGTCGATACGTTCCAGTTCGGCGGCATACTCACCATCGGTATAATCGAGTTTGCGGAATGTACGCCCCGGATCCACGAAGTTGCCAGGATTTATGCGCACCTTGTCCGTATGGCATGCCGCCTCGAAAGCAGCCTTAGGATTGAAATGGATATCGGCTACAAGCGGCGTCTCATACCCGTGGCTCCGCATAAGGTTCCTGATCTCACCGATATTGCGCGCCTCGCGCACGCCTTGCGCCGTGAGTCTGACGATTCCGGCACCGGCTGATGCTATACGCTCTGCCTGTGCCACACTCGCTTCTGTATCCATTGTCGAAGTGTTGGTCATCGACTGTAGGCAGACCGGATTGTCGCCTCCTATGGTGACGTTACCTATACGCACCGGCGAGGATTTCCGGCGGTGATAATCAAAAACGCTCATTATACGAAAACTTGGGGGGATGTGAATTGATCGTTCAGTTGGTCTTGAACTTATACTCTATCTTGCTCAGCTCAGCGTTGGCGGCAACAATCTTATCCTTCAGACTGCTGCGGTAGGAGGCGAAGCGGGCGGCAAGCTCGGGATCCGACAGAGCGAGAATCTGCACAGCCATCACGGCGGCATTCAGACCGGCATTTATACCGACCGTGGCAACCGATATGCCCGGGGGCATCATGACGATAGAGTAGAGCGCATCCTGTCCCTGCAGTGTCGACGCGATAGGCAGTCCTATGACAGGAAGCGGCGTCAGAGCAGCTATGACACCGGGGAGTGCGGCTGCCATACCGGCTGCAGCTATTATCACCTTTATGCCACGAGACTCGGCATTACGCGCGAAATCCTCAACTTCAGCGGGAGTGCGGTGCGCAGAGAGGGCATTCATTTCAAATGGCACCTCCATCGACTCGAAGAAATCCGCAGCCTTTGAGAGAATGGGGAGATCCGAGGTGCTCCCCATTATTATGCTTACTGATGGTTTCATTATATATATATATGTTTAAATTATTATTCTAAGATCATAGCACACTCATATCACGCGAAAAGCGACGCTATCCATACGCACAGGAACCCGTTTGCAGTCCCGGCGAGCACCTGGGCGAGAGTGTGCCGCCCGAGATACACACGTGCGGTACCTACCGCACCCGTGGCAAATACCGTGGCGGCAAACCAAATCATCATACCTACACCCGGCATAGCCAGCGGAGTGGTCCATATTATGAAGGTTATAGCCATCAATCCACCCATGGCTGCCATGTGGGCGCTTATTTTCCACCAACGGTTGATGACGGCAGAGACGACTGTCGCCGCAAAGCCTCCCGCTATGAAAAGCCAGAGCCATGACGGAGCATTGGCACGTATGAGATAGAACATGCATGCAAGATATGCCACACCTGTTATTATGTAAGGGACCGTGCGGTCGGTACGGTCATTCAATCCGGTAGAGCCTATAACTCCTAAGCGGTATAGCACAAAAATTCCTATAGCCGGAATCACTGCAGTGATGCAGCAAGTGATAATCGCCACATGTATGCGCGTGTTTACCGGTGCGAGCACAAGCAATGTCGCCCACAGACCGAGGATTATACCGTAGGTCGGCACCAGGAGCGGTGAAAATATTGCTGAGAGCAGTTGTGAGATCTGTTTCATAAGTAAGTCATGAGAAGTGTCGGAGGCGTGCCACCGGGATTCCGGCGCGTTCGCGGTATTTAGCCACTGTGCGGCGTGCTATGTCATAGCCCTGTTTGCGAAGTGCGGCTGTCAGAGCCTCATCGCTCATGGGCGCGTTCTTGTCCTCCGATGATATCAGCCGTGTCAATGCATCGGTAATCTCGAGCGAAGATGTGTCGCTGTCATCTTTCGGACGCTCGTTAAAGAAAAATTTAAGCGGATATATCCCCTTTCCGGTAGCCACATATTTTCCGGAAGTGGCACGGCTGACCACCGATATGTCGAGTCCTGTGGCTGCCGAGACATCGCGCAGTATCATCGGGCGCAGCTGAAGCTCATCATCCGTCAGGAAAAAATCGCGCTGAAGTTTCATTATCGCGGTCATCACACGGAGTAGAGTTTCGCGGCGCATACTTACGACGCGTATGAAGTTCTCAGCCTCCGCGCGCTTGCTCCTCACAAATGCGGCTGCCTCCTCATCCCTGCGTGTGCGCGGGCGCAGCTCCACCTCAGCGTTTACAAAAGTCTGCTCCACCTGCAAATGCGGAATATGGCTCGGCATCACGAGTGTCAGATTGCCCCCTTCGTTCTCTACGATGAAATCAGGAGTTATGTGTGCCGTGCGGTCGTCATCGGCAAATGTATTGCCAGTAACGACTGTCCCGGGTTTGGGATTCATCGTACGGATAAGGGCAAGCGCCTCGTCGAAAGTCTCGGAGCCGGCTTTTATAGCCCGGCGCAGTTCGCGGAAACGCATCCTGGAGAATAGGTCGAAATAATGCGTCAGCATCTCCCGCGCCACATCCCGGCTCTTTCCTGCAGGCTTCATGTCAAGCTGGAGCAGAAGGCAATCACGCAGATCGACAGCCCCCACACCGGAAGGATCACACCTGCGTATCATTCGCCATATCTCTTTTACACGCTCGTAGGTCGTGTCAATCCCCCACTGTATAGCCGCGTCATCCGTGATCGATTGCAACGAGCGGGTCATATAGCCGTTATCGTCGATATTACCCGCGATCAGGCGTGCGATCACCATATCGTCAGCAGAAAGATGCATCTGGGCAAGCTGACTGATGATATGTTCCATCAGCGAGTTCCCGCCATCCACAGCCTCAGGCTCATAATAAGGATCATCGGCGCTACGGTTCGATATACCCAGACGGTAGGAGGGTATGTCGTCCTCCGAACGGTAATCTGCCATTTGAAGCTCCTCGGCACTCTCCTTGAATTCATCCTGTGCCGGCAGCTCCTCATTCTGATGCTCGGGAGCCTCCTCAAGCGCCGGATTCTCATCAAGCTCCCTCCTCACCTCCTCCTCCATCTCCGGACCGGTCATCTCGAGCGCACGCACAAACTGCACCTGCAGCGGCGAGAGGCTCTGATGGAGCTTCTGCTGCTGTTGCAAACGGAGCGAGTCTTTTTGCGTCGACATGCCGGGAAATGGTTTACTGTGAGTGAGAGACTATCAGCGGTTATACGACTGCCACTTGTATTTCGCGAGATTCTGCGGACGGGTGAACCATTCGATTGTTTTCCGTAGCCCTTCTTCAAGCGAAAATTCAGGCGCCCAACCTGTAAGCTCACGCAGACGGCTGCTGTCGCCGCAAAGGCGGAACACCTCGCTATTTGCCGGACGCAGACGCTGCGGATCTGTCACATAACGCACATCGCTCTGCATGATCCTGGCGATAGTCTGGAGAGTATCAGCCATGGAGATCTCCGTTCCGGTGGCGATGTTCAACTCCTGCCCCTCGACACCCTCCGCACGGGCTATGGCAAGGAAGCCTCGTGCCGTGTCGGTGACGAAATTGAAATCACGTGTAGGAGTCAGGTCGCCCACCTTTATCTCACGCGCGCCATTGGCTATCTGCGTGATGATTGTCGGGATTATCGCACGCGCGCTCTGACGTGGCCCATAGGTGTTGAACGGTCTCGCGATCACCACCGGCAGTGAGAATGCATTGTAGAAACTCATCGCTATCGCATCGGCACCGATCTTGGTAGCTGAATACGGCGACTGTGGCTGCCGGGGATGTTTTTCATCGATAGGTACATACCGTGCGGTGCCATACACTTCGCTCGTGGAAGTGACTATCAGGCGGCGTACACCGCAATCGCGCGCAGCCTGACAGATGTTCAGCGTGCCGCCGATATTTGTATCCACATAGCTTCCCGGAGCCTCATAGCTGTACGGGATCGCGATGAGCGCGGCAAGATGGAACACCGTGTCGCAACCCTCTACAATTCGGCGGCAGAAAGCTGCGTCGCGCACATCACCGCTCACAATCTCAAGCGCCGGCGATTGCGCTACATCCTCCAGCCAGCCGTTGCTGTTGAAGGAATTATACTGGCTTAACGCGCGAACCTGATATCCCTCGGCGAGAAGCAGCTCGGTCAGGTGTGAACCGATGAATCCGTCGGCTCCGGTGACGAGCACACGCACGCGGCTGTTATTATCGTTCATTGTCATAAATGCTTTCTTAAGAAATATGTCTGGGTCTGACCCGAGGGTGACACCCAGCGTAATGTGGCGTTTTTTCCGGTCTGCGACAACACATCAAGCCGAAGTCCGTCCTCTTCCGGAAGTTTCAGGCGCGAGATAAGCCCTTTAACACCCGTCACATCAGGAGCCGCGTTGATGATCATTATATTGCCGTCGCAACTCCATGATGCGAAACGCCCGAAATTATACGCGTAAGGATCTATCACCTGTGTTTCAAGCACGCTCCCTTGAAATTTCAGTATTACGTCGCCATCATAGTCCGGATCATCAACCCCGTCGATTTCCATGCGCTCGAGATACCAGATGCCGAACCACGGACCTATGTCGCCATTGTTGTGCGTGCATCCGGCGGCTATGATCATCAAAGCGGTAAATAATATGACTTGGATCTTTCTCATAGCCCTATCTCTCCTGAATATGTCATACCCACAAGCAATGCCGCGCTGTTGGAAGGCATCGTGCCACGATCGACCGCCCCCTGCAGATTGAATCGCAGATGCGGCAGGCGCGCCGGTTTCCATGACGCTTCAGCCATCACAGAAACAGAATGCAGTGCCGGCACCAATGATTTGAAACCGTTACCGTAAGCTTTGCGCCATGAGAATGACGCACGCCACCCGATACCGTGCGGCGCACGCCCGGTGACGGCGGCATGGACTCCCCTCATACGGTTGCCTACCATCTCGTTCACACCGTTTAGATTATACAGCGGTCCCATCACCATCGACGAGCCTATCGTTCTGCCATAGAGGGCGTAAGCGTTGTAGGCTGCGTTATTGTAGTAATTGTCTGCTCCGGTAGCCTCACTGGGTATTGTCGTGCCGGGATAATCGCCCGGTGCCCAGTGTATCGGTCCTGACTGATTCGTAAGATCAAGATACTCCACAGCAGCTCCGGTCACAAAACCGTCCGGATCATGATATGCGATGCCGTACAGACCGTCAAAACCATTGAGTTTAGCCATACCGGATCCATCCTCCCACGGCATCTGTGTGTAAGCCTCGAGCGTTCTGCCCTTAGCCAAATTGACAGTGGCTTTCAGATCCCATGCGCCGAGAGTGTTGCCGAACACGAAGGTCTCCCCGCCTGAGCCGAACTGTATCTTGAAAAAATCCTTCAGATGAAGACCGCGCCGGTCCTCTTTTCCCATGGATCCATACTCATAATAATAGGTCGTGCCGCCGAACTGACCTGCGCTCTGCACACCGACTGTCACAAACACGCGCCGGTCTGCGCGCGTGCGGAAATGAAGCCGTCGGTATGTGTACCATTGCCCCGAGGCTATGTGACCTGAATAATAATTGAACTGCTGACGCCACCATCCGTCGTCGGTAAATCTGCCGTATGCGAGGGCGGCACCGATCTGAACCCAGCCGGAGGTGAGAGGTATGTCGACAAAACGGTTTAACTCAATCATCAGTTCCGGTGTCGGACGTGCATTGTTGCTATGCACCAGATCGCCCGACGACAGGACATCGTCAAAAAGCGCCGAGCCACGGTTTTTCATTCCAAACGTAGCCGACAGCGAGCGCCATTTCACCTCACCATAAAGCTGCTGGATCCAGAATCTTGACGGATGGTTGGAGTTTTCTCTCCACACCCCATCGTCAAACTGCGCGTAGCCGACACTCCCCTGCCATCCCGAGGCGAGTTGCACACCAACGCCGAAACTGAACCTCCGCGACATATCCGTCTTTCGGCTCAGCATCGCCGAAAGTGTCGCGCCCGAACTCATATCCGCCATACCGAAGCATCCCGAGGCGATGAGATGGGGCGCGAAGTCACCGCTCCCATGCCAGGCGTTGACCGACACTGAATAGTCAAGCCCACCGGCATCAGGCACGCTCTCTGCGGCGGCTGTGGCGGGAGCCAGCAGAGCGATGATTAATGCTGATGAAATCAAGTGTAGTTTCACGCCCCAAAGTTACGCATTTTTTTGTAATGAAACGCCACTGCAGATTTCAAAAGCGACTGCGGTCACCGACCGAGCAATTTGTCAAGTGCCGCGCGAAATTCCCGGTCTGTCATCATGCGCGTCAGCGCCCGCCGGATGGTGTCATAGTCCCCCTTCTCCTGCGAGTTCTCGTAAATGCTCTTCAGCTCAATACATGAGAGACCTACGGCGCCTATGGTTGTGAACAATGGGAACGGCGGCAGGCTCCACCCTCCTACAACACGCAGATAAGTCACCGCTGATATCACCAGGACATCGATCACGGTCATGGCGAAAAGCGTCACATAGTAGCGCGATGCCTTCTCTACCGTCCGGCGGAATCCACTCGATGTGCGCCGCTCACCTTTGCGACGCGCTTTCAGCACACCGCTACGGAGATCCGCAAGGATCGCCGCAAGCACCCCGGCATAGTCGACCGCTAGCAATCCCACAAGCAGTGCCCCCTGACGCATGGTGTCAGGATTTATGATGTCTGTCTGTTCCATGACGCGAATTTACGCCATGGATCAGACGGCACTGATGCGAAATGCCCCTCCGGCAGCCCGTACTCCCCGCTGTCAGCAGGAGAAGAACTCTATGAACGCGCGGATTATGAATGTATGGTCGTCAACGGAAGCCGTCTCGCGCACGGAGTGCATAGACCATATACCGGCACCCATGTCGACTCCGCGCAGCGGAATCTGCGAGGTCAGTATGTTTCCGAGTGTCGATCCGCCTGCCACGTCGCTATGATTTACGAAGTACTGGTACGGCACTTCGGCTCGCTCGCAGATGCTGCGGAACACAGCCGCACTGTCGGCATCGGTCATATACTTGCAGTTGGCGTTGATTTTGATTACAGGACCGCCGCCGAGCACAGGATGGTTCGTCGGATCCTGCTTCTCCACATAGTTGGGGTGAGTGGCATGAGCATTGTCGGCTGATACCATGAAAGAATCAGCAACGGCGCGCAGATAAGTCTCCTCATCGCCACCGAGCGAGTAGACGATGCGGCGCATGGCATCCGCAAGAATCGGCGATGCCGCACCCTGCTTCGTGCCGCTGCCGGTCTCCTCGTTGTCGAACAGTGCGATAATGCGGGTCACTTCCGTGTTCTCGCTTTCAATCAGCGCCGTCATTGCCGCGTGAACCATGCCAAGGTCATCAAGACGTCCGGAGGATATGAATTCGCGGTCGACACCCTCGAGCGTAGCGGGAGTTGTGTCGAAAAGCGAGAGGTCAAAGTCAAGGATATCATCAGGATCCACCCCAAGTTGCTGAGCCACCATGCGACATAGCATACCGTCAGCTTTGCCACCGTCGTCGACGATGCCGAGCACCGGCAGCATATCCTTCTGCTTCGACAGCGGATTGCCTTCATTTACCGAGCGGTTGAAATGTATGGCAAGGTGAGGTATCGTGAGCAACGGGCGGTCGAACTTCACAAGCCGCGTGACAGGACGGAACGGGTCACAGCTGCGCAGCAATACCCTTCCGGCAAGCGACAGCGGACGGTTGAACCACGTGTAGAGTATCGGTCCGCCGTACACCTCTGTATTCAGTTTCACCACATTGCCCGGGCACAGCATCTCTGCCGACGGTTTCACGCGGAATCCCGGAGAATCGGTGTGCGCTGAGATTATACGGAATCCACGCGCAGGATCGCTCTCACCTACTATGAATGCGAAAAGAGCCGTATCGTTCTGAGTGAGGTAATACCTGCCTCCGGGCTGCAGATCCCAGTGGTCGCGTGCCTCAAGACGGCGGAAACCCTCCTGCTCAAGACGACGGCGCACGGTATCGACCGCAAAGAAGTTGACGACAGAACGGTTGAGAAACTCTAAAAGATCATCGGTGTAGATTGCTGTTTTATCCATGGTGTAATAGTGATTTCTGATTAATAATTAATGGTCATTCTTCAGCATCCGGACTGAAGCGTATTGCATTAAGCGGGCGCATCACATTGCAGAGCACACGGCTCCAGTAGCTTTCAAACTCCTCCTTTGCCGCCACAAGCAGCGCCTGAGCCATATCGTCGGTGGCATCCTTTATATTCTCAAGCAGATTGTAAAGCGACTGGAATATATCTGTCAGACCCTCGGCGATGCTCGCCGCGATCGGAGTGTCGGAATACTTCATGTCATCCTCAAAAACCTCCAGATATGTATCCTCCGGTCCAAAAAGCTGCTCCAGCCCAAGTCGCACCGACTCATAGTAATCCTCCTCGAGCACAGGATTTATATACATCTCCTCGGTCAGAATGCTCTCAGCCGAGAGGTCGGAGGCGGCTATATATATACGCGGAAGCAACCGGGTGATTGTCAATACGAAATCGTGCCGTTCCACCTCGCGGGCGTTCTCGACAGCCTGACAGTATTCATTACCGAGAGCTATGAAAGCCAATGCGTTGTTATTCATGATCCATTTTTTAAGTTAGGGTTGGGATATGTAAAGTCTGTTTTCCCTTATATACTCGGCAACACCCGGAGGCATGAAGTAGTTCAACCATGCTCCGCGGGCTATGTCGCGGCGCAACATCGTGCTTGAGATATCCACCTGAGGGGCTTCCACCATGCTGACACCGGCGGGCAGTTCTCCCGTAACGGCATAACCCGGACGTGGGTAAACAATCATGCCGAAGTCCCGGAGAATCTCACGCCATGACTTCCACCGGTGGATTTCCAGAAGGTTGTCGCTGCCGGTGATCCACCGGAAATCATGCTCCGGATACATTGCTGCAAGCGCCTTCAGAGTATCGATCGTATATGACGGCCGCGGCAATCCAAGCTCCACATCGCTGACACTGATGCGTTCCGACGCGCCGGTGGCTATCCTAAGCATGGCAAGTCTGTGCCGGTCATCGATCAGCTCCGCCGGATCCTTGAGCGGATTGCGGGGCGACAGCACCATCCACACGCAGTCGACGCCTCCGAATTCGGCGATATACTGCGCCACGATCATGTGACCGATGTGGACGGGATTGAATGATCCCCCGAGCAACCCGACAGTCATCAGCGGGCTATGAAATCTTTTATTATGCGGTCTGTATCGGCGATAGCTCTCGCAAGATCATCGTTGACCACCACAGCATCATAATCCTTGGCGAATCCGAGCTCGAACTCCGCTTTACCGACACGCTTCTCAATCTCCTCGATCGGATCTGTTGCACGCGATATGAGACGCCGGCGTAGCTCCTCGACACTCGGCGGCTGTATGAAAAGACTGAGCGCACGTTCACCGAACATCCGCTTCACGTTTACGCCACCCTTGACATCGATATCAAGCACGACGTTATGACCCTCGGCACAACGGCGTTCCACTTCCGAACGGAGCGTGCCGTAGAAGCGTCCGGGATAGACCTCCTCATACTCCACGAATTCGCCCCTGGCTATCGCGGAGTTAAACTCCTCCTCCGTCAGGAACCAATAGTTCACGCCGTTACGCTCCCCCTCGCGCGGAGGACGGTTGGTCGCCGATACTGAAAACTCCATATCGATCTCACCACGCCGCAGCAGTTCGTTTATTATTGTTGACTTACCGCAGCCCGACGGTGCGCTTATTATGATGATCTTTCCGGTTTTCATCTCAAAAAAGTGGATTTCTTATGAGTTACTGTGATGCGGTCACATGACATTGAGAACCTGCTCCTTGATCTGCTCGAGCTCATCCTTCATGCGCACAACGATCTTCTGCATCTCCGCATGATTGCTTTTCGAGCCGAGAGTGTTTATCTCACGCCCTATCTCCTGCGATATGAATCCGAGCTTCTTTCCCTGGCTCGAAGATGCACCCATGGTCTCCATGAAATAGTTGAGATGCTGTGCCAACCGCTGTTTCTCCTCATTGACATCAAGTTTCTCAATGTAGTAGATCATCTCCTGTTCAAGGCGACCGCGGTCAATCTCAACGCTCGTAAGTTTCGCAAGACCCTCCTCGATACGGGCACGGATACGGCCTACACGCTCCTGCTCATGCACATCTATCTCACGCAACAGCTCACCGATGCGCTCTATGCGCTGCGCGAAAAAGCGTTCCAGTTTCTCACCCTCGCGGCGGCGGAATGCCATAAGCCCCTCCACAGCACCACGGGTGGCAGCGAGCAGTGCCTCGCACTCTGCATCGGATGCGGCTGTAGTGACATCGCTGCGCATCACGTCCGGCAGACGCATCAGTACGCTGTACCAATCATCAGGTTCCGGGATGCCGAGTTCGACCGACATGGACTCAAGACGTTCTTTATACGCCTTGATCAGTGGCATATTGAAATGCGCCACGCTGTCGTCGCCCTGCTGCTCCACATAAACGGTGGCTTCAACTTTGCCACGCTCAAGCGTATGCGCGATCTCCGCACGCACATCAGGCTCCGACTCCCGGAGCAGGGAGGGCAGACGCAGCGACAGATCGAGCTGTTTGCTGTTGAGCGACTTTATTTCCACGGTGATTTTTTTACCGTCTGCTTCGGCCACCGCTTTGCCGAATCCGGTCATTGATAGAAGCATGTCAGTAACTTTTTCACAAAATTACGCGAAAAGCGCGAAAAAACGTAACTTTGCGGAAAGTTTTTTTACTACTATAGAGTATCATGGCAGTAATTTTATGCATAGAGACATCGACTGATGTCTGCTCAACCGCACTGACAGCCGAGGGCACGGTGCTTTGTCACCGCGAGGATTTCACAGGACGCAACCATGCAGCGATGCTTAGTGGATTTGTGAAGGATTGCCTTGACCGCGCCCGCGAACTGGAGATGTCGCTCGATGCTGTCGCCGTTTCTATGGGCCCCGGAAGCTACACCGGACTGCGCATCGGGCTTTCAGAGGCTAAAGGGCTGGCATTCGGGCTCGACGTGCCGCTAATAGGCATAGACACGCTGCAACTGCTCGCCGTCTCGGTGATGTTCTCAGGCATGGAGATTCCTGACGGTGCGCTGTATGCCCCGATGATCGATGCCCGCCGCATGGAGGTCTTCACTGCCGTATATGATGCCGCCCTGCAGCCGCTGATGCAACCGCAGCCGCTCATTCTCGACGAAAACAATTACAGAGAGTGGACCGATTCCACCAAAGTGCTCTTCTTCGGCAATGGCAGCGATAAGGCACGCGACCTGATAACAAGTACGAATGCTATATTCGTACCTGATATCAAGCCGCTTGCTGTCGATATGCTGGCGCTCGCTGAAAGAGCCTGGATGCGCCGCGATTTTATTGATCTTGCCTATTCAACACCTTGGTACAGGAAAGATTTCCAACCTACCCGCCCACGTTCAGAAAGGGAATGACGATGGTGTGGTGATGTAACGGCTGCGGAACTCGTCATTGGTCATGCAGAACATCATTATAGCCTGAACCACACCGAGGATCGTAGCGACTGTTCCGCAGCTCACGAGTGTAAGGAGTATGAACACCACTCCGCCAAGAGGCTTGCCAATATAGAAGTAGTGCACTCCTATAGCTCCGAGCAATAGTGCGAATATGGCGGTGACGCCACGGCTCTTCCCCTCGGGTCCGTCGGCGAAAGGATCGTTCGCTTCCCACGAGGTGCCCGGGCGCGTACCGTAAGGTGGCGGCGGTGGCGTAGCGCCCGAACCGAAACCGTTGTAAGCCTGACCTTGCGTGCCATCGAGCATACTCTGGCAGTAACGGCATTTTATTGCCTCACGGCGGATCTCCTCACCGCAATAGGGGCATTTTTTCATATTCTCATCCATAACAGTGGTATTGTTTTCTGCAAAGTTAATGATATAAGTTTAATCCGGTGCGGAAATCCCCGTCTGTTTCTATAGTCAGCTGAGATTTGCCGCCTGAAGCCTTATGCCGGATATCATCTATGCGGCTGCCCGCACCGATTTTCACTCCTTTGACGCTTTCGAGCGTAAGGCTACCCACAGCCGAAGTGCTGTCGGCATCCAGTTTCAGCCATGAGTCTGCGCCTGAGACACTGAGATTCCCTACGTGCGAGTTGTCACACAGTGCGACAGAGGGATTGAAAAACCTGTCTTTAATCTTCACCGACAGTCTGTTCACGTCACAATCAGTCAGCATCAACTTGGATGAACCTGAAAAGCTCATTGTATACACGACAGCACCCTCCAGTGACGTTTCCTTTGTTATGCGATTTATTATCGCCACGGGCATTACCGGCAGATGCAGAACCATCTCACCCTCCACGTGGACACCGGCTTCATTGCCGTCGGGGCTGACAAACGACAGCTTAAGGGTGTCGCCCTCCGGCTCCAGACGCACATAACTCTCAAACCGCTCCGGCATTGTCAGCCGTGGAGCCGCGACAGTGTCGTCAGCCACAATCCTCAGCTTCGGGATGCTGCAATACACCAGAGCGGCATCACGGTCGGCAACACGCAGCTCCGCGATGTGTGCCGGTGCCGCATCCATCGCGATAGTGCTTGTACGGCTTCCACCAAAGGTTATCTCCGGTAACGTCTTCGTGCTGAGATTTTCCACTGTGACTGACACCAGTACCGCCAAATATGATATTACGGCGATTATTATAATCGCTATTGTTGTTCGTTTCATTGCTGGTTTTTAAGATAGTTCTGATACATCTCAGCCAGCTCACGCGAACTGACCTCAAATTGTTTCAGACGGTTGAAAAAATAGGGCGTCTCCTCATTGAAAAACTGGCTCCGCCGCAATTCAAGTATAGTCTGCCGCGCCTCTGCATCCACAAAAAAGCCCACACCGCGCTTATTGGATATCACTCCGCGCTGCTGAAGGAAATCGTAGGTGCGCATGACCGTATTGGAGTTTACCTCGACTGATGCCGCGTAATCACGCACCGACGGAAGACGTTCGCCTGACGGATATTCACCGCTCAGTATTCCGTCCATTATCTTATCGGCGAGTTGCAGATAGATCGCCTTGGAATTAATGACCGGCATAACTTATCGTTTTGTTGTTATGACATCCGTCTCACCGAGGCGGAGCCAGGTTAATGCCCAGTTGATAAGCGTAGCGGCGGTCAGTAGCGTGACACCGATTGCAAAATCATTGTCATCTATTACAGATCCTACGTGGATTCCGGAGACAGAAGTCATTTTGTCCACCACTATGGCACTAACCAGCGTAACGGCGGCAAAAAGGTAGCATACCGAGAAGGTTTTTACAAACGAGATGCGCGGCCACACAGCACTGCCAAGCATGAAAAACGACTGCAACGCGAGGAAGCCGAGTATCGAGATTGTGACAATCTCCCCAAAATCCGAGATATGCGACGTCATGGCGTGCATCAGATCACGGTCGAACAGCACGGAGTAAAGCGGTGTCACTACCGGATGATCATATATGGCATGTGTCAGCAATGTTCGTGCAGCCTCACACACTATGACGCAAATCGCATACACCACCATATAACAAGGAGTATATATCAGCCAGCGCGACGCGAATTTCTCTATAGCATACGCCGGACGCATCAGGGTGTTTATCCGTCCCTGACGGGTGGAGAGATCGCTGAACATCGTGGATGCACCAATGCAACCGAAAACGTAGAATCCAAGAAGATAAGCCATACCCATAACCGCGATCACCGGGTCAACATCCGAATGCTCATATCCCCAGGAGTGGCTGTACGGTTGGAAGATCATGAACACGAGCATGATTCCCAACATTGCCAGTCCCTGCAACAGCAGACGCCGGCGACGTTCACTGACCAGTGCGCCGGTCAGACTCATTATGCGGCGGAAACTCATTTTATCTATCGGCGTCATATTCTTTCAGTTTTAAGGTTCGCAACTGCTTCATTCAGTCTGCCGGGATCAGCCAGAGCAAGCTCAAACAAAAGCTCGAGATTTATATCGGTCTCAGCTTCACCATCGCGATTCAAGGTGACAATCTCGCATCCATCCACGGCAGGACGTGAGTACAATGCCGCTGAGATCTCCTCCTTGTCGGTCGTCGTGAGAAACTGAAGCCGGTTTAAGGTGTGCGCCACGCTTTCGTTGTATATCACATGGTTGGAGTCCGTGATGATCACATGATCAAGAATGCGGTCTATATCGCGCACCTGATGTGTGGAAATCAACACCGTGCGGTCGTCGCTCATTGCGCTGACTATAAACTGTCGGAAGCGGCTCTTGCCCGGGATGTCAAGACCATTGGTAGGCTCGTCGAGCAGCAACAGCGGCGTATTGCACGCCAGCGCGAAGCACATGTATGCTTTCTTCTTCTGTCCCATCGACAACGACCCGAGGTGCATCTCCGGATCCATCTCGAAAGTTGTCAGATGACGTTTCAGATCCTCCGCACTGAAATTCGGATAAAACGGCTTGTTTATACGCACGAACTCCTCCATACGCAGCGACGGGAGCGAGAATTCCTCCGGTACGATAAAAATGTCAGCCAACGTTGATGGGCGGCGCAAGCGCGGATCTGCACCGGCTACCGTTATGCTGCCCTTCTGAGGCGACAGCAGACCTGCAATCAGGTACAGCAAGGTTGACTTACCGGCACCGTTCCTTCCCAGAAGACCGTAGATCCCACCGGCATCTATACTCAGTGAAAAATCACTGAGCACAGGCTTGCGACGGCGTCCGTAGCCAAATGTGATGTTGTTGATGTCAATCATCTGTTATAGTGTTTTTGAAGTTTACCACCCTACCCCACATAGCTCCTGGAATCTGCATCCGGAATCCGACCCTTAGAGCATTAGTGAAGTAGTGCACTATTTTACTAATACACCACAAAGGTAATCACACATCCCCGACCTTTCCAAATATATTTTTTACTTGGACCGGAAAAGGAAAAGCTATTCTACGATCCCCACATCAATATTATACTGATATTATGCAGGTTAATAATCATATTCGCCTTGTGTTAATATTTACTAACGAGGCATATCTCTAAAATATATGCACTCCTATATACATTCTGACATTTTGCTACACAAACCCACAAAATCTCGCCACAAAACCTACATTTCCGGGCAAAAACCACCATATTGGTTAAAAATTCGTTAAAACAATCGCGTTTTCATATCAATTTGTTTGCACACTCCTACAAATCGCTTTAAATTTGCAACGTGTTTTTCATGGTATTAGATTTAAGGTTAACTAAGATTGATTGTCGGGAGACAGTCAATTTTTTTTGTCCATACCTCACACCATAAACCAAAGCCACCATAAAAACTCTTATCACATACTATTATATGATGCCTACCAAGGGACACCTAAATTAATAACTACTCCCCCAAATTAATAACCACTACCCCACACTACAAATACAAAACCTCCCGCTCCACGACTATTGCAATCGCAGAGCCATCATATATAATAAACTGAAATAGTAGCGGATCAACCGGAGCAAACCGGACACAGGAACAACACTCATCAATCTCCCCACACCCCGAATAGGGCATAACACACCCGATTCAAAGCCACTTAATCCGAAAGCTAAAGTTACTATCTCTTGATAAGAGATAGTATATTGGCATAATCTAAGGTAACACTTGTGTTATGCTTTCAATTGCAAAGGTACTAACTTGTATCTAAATATGCAAGGATGAAGCTATCTGTTTTTTATATATAATTTCAGAGAGGTTGGCATCAATATTCATTTTATATGGTGAAAATATATAACCGGCAGTGTGGGAAAGATATGCGTGTCTCGGCTATCTGCGTATAAACAAAACTGTTGCACATAAGGCTACTATCTCTTATCAAGAGATATTAAACACCGCTCTTCCAATAGAGCCTTTTCGGTAGTTTGGCAGCGCGCCTCGCTAATTCATTGTAATTCAGCAATAGCGCGGATGCGAAGCTAAATATAGGAACACCCTTTCAGGTAATGCCGGAGCACGAAAACATATCGCCGAACGACGGACAGAAATGGTGGTTTGTCCTTAATTTCATCCGACCGACCATCTCACCTAAAGACTCCATACACTCCGCGATCGACACTTTCAATTCATCATCACCGAGAGTCGAACTGTTCGCTCCCAAGATTCTACACATGGAAATCAAAAAGGGTGAAGTGAAGGCATGCGAACGCCCGCTGACATTCCACTACGTATTCGTCCGCGGAACTTTCGACGATGTCAAATCACTGTGCGGACAACCCAACGGATTCAGCTTTGTCCTCGACAAAAGCACCGATCGCCGCTACGCCACACTTAGCGACGAAGCTATGGAAAGCTTCCGGATCATAGCGCGATCATACGAGAACACCCTCCCCTTCTACAATATTGAAGACATCGATCTTCAGGCAGGAGATCTCGTCGAAGTGCTCGACGGAGAATTTGCCGGCATAAAAGGGGTATTCATTCCCAAGCCAAAGAGCAAACGTGGAAACATAGTGCTCAGCGCCAGCGCCGATCTCGGCACCATAGCCTGGAATGTGGAGGCTCAGCAGGTCCGCGTCCTTGAGTTCGCAAAGTGCTCAAAACGCGCTTACGACCAGATCGACGCAATAATACCCAAGCTGTTCGCCGCACTCCGGAAATACCACGACGGCGCGCCACTCACCCGCAATGAGATCACAAGCCTGCAGGTGTTCTGCCGACGCATGGAGTGCGTCAGGCTCGACAATCAGAAATTCGAGGCAAAGCTGCTTGCCGTTCTCACAAGCGCTATGATGGTACTCGGCAACGTAGAACAGGCTAAGGAATATGCAGCCCGATATGAACGACGCTCACGCGCCATCACAAACCCGCAGACCACTGCACTCGTCGACCTCATACTCGGCATAGCATACAAAGATATGGATCGCGTGCGCGAGGGCTACAGGCTTACCGACGGACTATCGAAATCCGCCACCGGCATGCTGCGTGCCCTCTCCGTGGAATACCGCCATTACCTCAACTGTGACAACTGACCATCCCGCATGATATTTTCTCCTCTTTTGTGTATTCCCTCAGCCGCCGGGATCGACTATGCCGACGCACGCGAGACCATTGGCTACGGTCACCTGCTCATCTCGCACATCTACGCCAAAAGCGGCGGCACATTCGCCACACAACTGTCGCGCGAACTGTCACCGTTGCTGAAAGAAGGCAAGACATGGATCGACAGAACCGAAAAAAGCCTGAGCACGCTTCCCGTCGCCGAAATCGTACCGCTTATAGAATGCCTCGATATGATGCACCGCATCTGCTACGGAGCCATGATGCCTGAAAGCGTCATGGAAGCCGCAATGCAGAGAGTGTTCAGTTCACTGATGAAAGGCGACCCAACGGTCAACCGCGTGCACCTCGCGAAACTGATTCAACGCCGGCTGCGCACCGACGCAAGATGGAGCGGTGGCAGAATGCTCGAATGGTACTGCGACATCATCTCCCTGTGGTGCGACGGAATGAACACCCGCCACGTATCTCCCGGCAATGATCTTGACAACACACTGCAGCGCCTGACCGTGCTCCTCAGCGAAAGCCTTTACGCACAGTTCGGCAACCTCGAGGACACCGTCAAAAAAGAGTGGGCTGAGAGATTCGCGGCAATTGAGATAGCCGCACTCGATTCCCCCACCCTCCGCACATACCGCCTCTTCCTCATCGAAGCATCAAGATACCTCAACCCAGCCGACGCCCTGTCGCTCGCCAATGAAGCAGCCGTACTGCTCGCCGACGACGACACCCTGCACCCCTACGAGCGCCAGGCACTCCAAATGGATCTGAAAAACTACCGGAACGTGGTCTGACCCAGCCCCCGCTCCCCCTCCGATACAGCATAAATATAAACAAGCATACTATGCTAAACAACAAATCCGTGCTTATAACCGGTGGAACCGGTTCATTCGGGAAAAAATTCGTTGAGACAATACTCCAGCGTTATCCCGAGGTCAAGAGAATCGTGATATACTCACGCGATGAGCTCAAGCAGTTCGAGCTCCGTCAGAAATACCCGCACGAAAAGTACCCTCAGCTCCGGTTCTTCATCGGCGATGTCCGCGATGGCGAGCGTCTCCGCAGAGCATGCCAGGGTATCGATGTCATAATACACGCAGCCGCGATCAAGCAGGTCGACACCGCTGAATACAACCCCGAGGAGTGCATAAAGACTAATGTCAACGGCGCACAGAACGTAATCAACGCAGCATTATCAACCGGTGTGAAACATGTAGTGGCGTTATCGACCGACAAAGCTTGCGCACCGATCAACCTGTACGGAGCCACCAAGCTTACATCCGACAAGCTCTTCACTGCCGCCAACAACATAAAAGGCGATAATCCTGTTCGTTTCTCGGTCGTACGTTACGGCAACGTCATGGGATCACGCGGATCTGTAATACCGTTCTTCATCAATAAGCGCGATAACGGAGCCAAAGAGCTCCCAATCACCGACATGCGCATGACCCGCTTCAACATCTCACTCCAGGCTGGCGTGGATCTCGTTCTGTGGGCTATAGAGCATCATCTCGGCGGGGAGATATTCATTCCCAAGATCCCGTCTTACCACATCAAGGACGTCGCCACTGCAATCGCTCCCTCACTGCCACAGGAAGAGGTAGGTATACGCCCCGGAGAGAAACTGCACGAGGAGATGATAACCATGACCGACGCATTGAACACCATCGATATAGGACGCTATTACGCCATCCTCCCCTCGGTATCTTTCAAATACGATCGCGACGACTACATGCGCCATCACAACGGCAAGCCGGTACCCAACGGTTTCCACTACAGCTCGGACAACAACGAGGAGTGGGAGACTGTCGAAAGCATGCGCCAAAAGATCAAGGAATTCGTCGACCCCAACTTTGAAGTGAAATGATCCGCAAACCGATACCCTATGGTCGCCAGTCGATCAACGACGACGATATCCAGGCGGTGATATCCACCCTCCGCAGCGATTACCTTACGCAAGGTCCGAAAATTAAGGAATTCGAGACCAAGCTTGCGGAATATGTTGGCGCGAAGTATGCTGTCGCGGTCAATAACGCCACATCCGGATTGCATCTTGCCACCACTGTCCTGGGTGTAAAGCCCGGCGACAATGTCATAGTCACACCCATGACCTTTGCCGCGAGCGCC
Organism: uncultured Muribaculaceae bacterium; assembly: GCA_910587425.1. Classification (GTDB taxonomy): domain Bacteria; phylum Bacteroidota; class Bacteroidia; order Bacteroidales; family Muribaculaceae; genus Paramuribaculum. The sequence continues at coordinate 37,416 of CAJUKU010000006.1, read as the reverse complement.
AACTGCGTGAGATATTGCGGAGGCGAAGTCACATTCTGCGACATCGACCCCGAGACATACCTCATGGATATCGACAAACTGCGCGGCATACTCCGGAGTCACCCCGAAGGCACATTCACAGGAGTGATAATTGTGGATTTCGCCGGCTATCCGCATAACCTCGAGGAGTACCGCAAACTTTGCGACGAGTACGGCTTGTGGCTAATCGAAGACGCCTGCCATGCACCCGGAGCCTGGTTCACAGATTCTAAGGGAGTGAAGCAGCATAGCGGAAATGGAAATTTCGCCGATCTGAGCATCTTCTCATTCCACCCTGTCAAACACATAGCCACCGGCGAGGGAGGCATGGTCACCACCAATAGCCCCGAACTCTACGAGCGGCTCTGCCACTACCGCACACATGGTATCACCAAAGACCCCTCGAAACTTGAGAAATGCGACGGCGGATGGTACTATGAGATGCAGGATCTCGGCTTCAACTACCGTCTCACCGACTTCCAGGCAGCACTCGGAATCACACAGCTCGAACGGGCTGACAAAGGGCTCCGGCGTCGCCAACAGATAGCGGAGCGCTACGACGAAGCCTTCAAAAACATACCCGGGATTAAGACTCCATCGCGTCGCGACGACATCTATCACGCATTCCACCTCTATATAATCCAGGTGCCGGACAGAAAAGGTCTGTACGACTATCTCCACGAAAACGGCGTCTACGCACAGGTACATTACGTGCCGCTGCACCTCATGCCATACTACCGCCAGCGCGGCAATAAGAAAGGAGATCTGCCTGTCGTTGAGGCGTACTACGACCACTGCCTCTCTCTGCCCATGTACCCAACCCTGACCGACGAGGAACAGGACTACGTCATAGAAAAAGTACTCGAATTCGTGAAATGATGAAACGGTTGGCTATTATACCGGCACGCGGAGGCAGCAAACGCATTCCCCGGAAAAACGTCAAGGATTTCCTCGGCAAACCGATAATCGCATATTCCATCGAAGCTGCGTTGCAGTCAGGAATCTTTGACGTAATCATGGTCTCTACCGACGATGAAGAGATAGCTTCCGTAGCCAGACAGTATGGCGCTCAAGTACCGTTCATGCGCTCGGAAGCCACATCCAACGACTATGCCACCACAGCCGATGTCATAAACGAAGTTCTCGACAGATACCGTGAGAACGGCTACGTATTCGACATAGTTTGCTGCCTTTACGCGACAGCACCGTTCGTCACTCCCGAGAGACTTCGCGAGGCATCCGGAATACTTGACAGCGGCGGTTTTGACTCGGCATTCACATGTACCGCATTCTCCTACCCCGTACTCCGTGGACTCGTCATTGACGGCGACGGACGCATAGCCATGCGGTGGCCCGAATACCGCCAGTCGCGCTCGCAGGATCTCCCCTCGTTCTATCACGATGCCGGACAGTTCTACTTCGCCACAACCCAGGCATTACGCCAGGCAAATGGATTCTGGACCGACAACACCGCCCCCATAATCCTCTCCGAACTCGAAGTGCAGGATCTCGACACCCCCACCGACTGGGCGCTCGCCGAAATGAAGTTCAACCTCACCCAAAAGAAATAATATGTACATTGACAAAGTCAAGACTTATACAGTTGGTGAGTACTCATTTGTAAATTTCCTCCAATTGGATGACGAAACCATCGAAAACATCCGTATCTGGAGAAATCATCCCAACATCCGCAAAGTGATGTACAATAAGGATGAAATTTCTAAAGAGGAACATTTATCTTTTATACAGTATCTCAACAATACTGACTCAAAACTATATTGGTTTGTTTCCAAAAGAGATACGCCTATCGGTGTCATCAGTATTTTTGATATAGATGAACAATCTAACAGAGCCGAACTAGGATATTATCTCTTCCCACCGAATTTAAACAGCGGTATATCTGTAGAATTTTTAGCTACCGCTCATCGATTCCTATTTAAAGAAATTGGATTGCAATCAGTTTATGGCGGGACAAACATAAACAACACTGATGCCAAATTACTTAATGAGTATTTGGGCGGAAAGTTCGGGGCTGAAAAAGCGCTGAATGGAGAAATATTCATTCAGCATGAAATTACTAAAGAGCGTTTTCTGGAAAGAGAAGATGGGTTGGAAAACTGGAGAAATTTCGTAAGATTTTGCAAGAAGCACCCTCAGAATGAATCACATTGAATTTCATCATTTTGGCATAGCATGCCAAAATATAGATAAAACAGCCGAAGCATACTCAGCATTAGGTTATTCAAAAGGTGAAACAATCTTCGACCCATTGCAGAATATCAACATCTGCTTCTTAACTCATACCGAGATGCCTCTTGTTGAATTGTTATCCCCAGTAGATGATAAATCTCCAATAGTTCAGATTCTTGAAAAGAATGGTGTTACGCCGTATCATACATGCTATGTGGTAGATGATCTTGACAGCACAATAAGAACGTTCAAACGACTGAGGTATATAATCGTATCAAAGCCAAAGGAAGCATGTGCCATAGGTCATCGAAGAGTAGCGTTCCTCTACCATGCTGATATGGGGTTGATAGAACTTGTTGAGAAATAATAGCATGTTTGTATTTCGCAATTATACGATAGAGAATCTGTTTGACGAGCCTGTACGGTTCTCCGGATATGATAATTTATCAGACATTCCCGAATCTGATAGCTATCTGTGGTTCTATATAGCACCGATAGGTACTGACAATAAGCAGACCATTGCAGAGATTAATGGTATAGCCGACAAGTTGAAGTTCGTAGCCGATTCCATACCGCCATCCACACCTTTTTATATACTGACACTTGAAAATTTATTCAAGGTCGTTGTCTCAGATACAGACCGGATAGTTGACAAAGCAATTAAGACTGTTAACGATTTGGCATGGAAAATTGCATCGGAGAGAACGAATGTGAGAGTCATTGATTTTGGAGAATTTCTTTCACTACACAATCCCGACACGTGGATTAACTGGAAATTCTATTTCATGTCGCAAATGATAATCAGTCCATCCATCGCACCTGCTTTTAAGGATTGGTGGAGAAAAAAGATTTCCGAGCTGACATTTCCAAGAAAAAAATGCCTGGTACTCGACCTTGATAACACATTGTGGAGTGGAATACTAGGAGAAGATGGAATCAGTGGTGTGAAGATGAACGGTGATTATCCTGGTAATGCTTTCATGTATTTTCAGGAAGCTCTTGTGTCCCTCGCCAACAGTGGCGTTATCCTCACTGTTTGCAGTAAGAACAATGAGACCGATGTAAAGGAGCTCTGGGAAAAGAACCCATTTGTAAAACTTGGGCCGAAGCATATTGCAGCGTACCGGATTAACTGGCAAAATAAAGCCGACAATATACGTGAACTTGCCGCAGAACTTAATATAGGTATAGACAGCATGGTTTTTGTCGATGACAACCCAACTGAACGTGAACTTGTCCGTCAACAACTTCCAACTGTAGCAGTCCCGGACTTCCCCAAACGACCATACGGACTGATGGAATTCTATAAATCGCTCGTAAACGATTATTTCCGCACATATCGTTTGACAAGTGAGGATTTGGAAAAAACCGAACAATACAAAGCTAATGCTCAAAGAGCGTCCGAGAAGTCAAAGTTTACAGATTTGACCGATTTTATAAAGAGCCTTGACATTCGTATCGATATCATAGGGGCTAACGAATTCAACACTCCCCGAATAGCCCAGATGACTCAGAAAACCAACCAGTTCAACCTCACGACTCATAGATACACGGAAGCAGATATCAACTCTTTTATAGAAAAAGGTGACGATGTTTTTTGCATATCAGTAAGCGACAGGTTTGGCGACAATGGCATCACAGGCGAGATCATTGTTCGCAAAGAGGGAGAAACGGCAGAGATCGACACTCTTCTGTTAAGCTGTAGGATTCTTGGCAAAGAGATTGAGAAAGCCTTTGTAAAATCTGTGCTTAATATCCTATATGATGGCGGCATTCGTATAGTCAAAGCCAAATATATACAGACTCAGAAAAATGGTCAGGTTGCTGACTTTTATGACAAGATCGGTTTTACCCTTACATCATCGACGGATAAAGAGAAAGAGTATGAACTTAAACTTTACAATAAGCTACCTATTCCTGAATATTACAATATTACAAAATAAACATGGACGAGAAAATTATTGAATTAATGAAGTCGGCATTCAATACTGACGACATAACAACAATGACCAGCCAAAGCAACTGTGAGAAGTGGGATTCACTTCATCACCTCAACCTCATAGTTGAACTTGAAGACGCATTCGACATGGAATTTGAGCCCGAAGAGATTGCTGAAATGAAAAGCTTCAGCACTATCAAACAGCAGATTACAGCGAAACAAGGGAAATGACACAACGGGTTGTACTTAGAGCTGATGGCAGTGGCGAAACCGGATACGGACATTTCATCCGTACACTTGCCTTGGCTGGCTATCTCAAGAATGATTTCGACTGCCATTTCGCGACATACAATTCTACCAATATCTTACCCACAGACTACCAATTTGAGGAAATAGCAAAAGTTTGTGATTATATCCCTTTAGGAGAGACACTTGAAGAAGCAAATGCAGATTTTCTTGACAGCCTGCAACCCGAAGACATAGTGGTTCTTGACAACTACTACTACACTACTGACTACCAGAGAGCAATCAAAGATAAAGGATGCCGCTTGGTGTGCATCGATGACATGCACGACCGTAAAATGGTCTGCAACCTGCTAATGACAGCATGCCCTCTAAAAAGAGAGGATTTCTCTTTGGAACCTTACACTAAGTTCGTCAGCGGGATTGAATGGGCATTCTTGAGGGAACCGTTTCTTAAACCCAATATAATCCGTAACATACCAAGCACAATCAACAGTGTGGTGATTGCAATGGGAGGAGCGGATCCCTTTAAGTTGACCGATAAGATGATCCGGGTTGTCAAAGCCGTCCTGCCATCCGCTCAAATCAATGTTATGGCAGGAGACACAGTGACCGTATCTAAAGAGTCCTCCAATATGGCTGTTATACAGCGACGGTTGAATGCAGAACAGATAGTTGAATTGTTCGACGGTTCAGATTTCGGTATTTTCCCGGCAAGTACCGTCTGCATGGAGGCATTTTCAAGAAAATTGCCTGTCGCCGTCGGTCATTATGTCAACAATCAGGAAGAATTTTACGAATATGGCGTAGCGCACAAAATGTTCTACCGATTAGGGAGTCTGCTTGATGATGAAGAAGCTATAACAAATCGCTTAAGAGATATAATTACAAATAACAAACCAGTACCTACTGCAATCATTGATTTCAATAAACAGAAAAAGAAAATAATAGACCTGTTCAAGGATCTATCGACACAATAATGAGCCACACCTTCATAATCGCGGAACTATCCGCCAACCACAACCACAACCTCGCCACAGCCGTAGAATCCATCAAAGCCGCAGCAGCAATCGGAGTCGACGCCGTAAAGATACAGACATACACAGCCGACACCATAACACTCGACTGCCGCAACGAAAACTTCCTGATCCGCGGCGGACTCTGGGACGGATACTCCTACTACGACCTCTACAAAGAAGCCTACACCCCCTGGGAATGGCACGAAGAACTGTTTCATGTCGCACGCGAGGAAGGCGTCGTCATGTTCTCCACACCGTTCGACAACACCGCCGTCGACCTGCTCGCATCCCTCGACAACCCCATCTACAAGATAGCATCCTTCGAGATCATGGACACCGAGCTCATCAGCTACGCCGCATCGAAAGGCAGACCCATGATCATCTCCACCGGCATAGCCACCGAACAGGAGATCGATGAAGCGATCGCCGCCTGCCACGCCGTCGGCAACCACGACATCACCCTCCTCAAATGCACCTCCGAATACCCCGCCCGGATAGCCGACGCCAACCTCTCGATGATCCCCGCCATGCGCCAACGCTTCGCATGCCCCGTCGGTCTCTCCGACCACTCCATGGGATCCACCGTTCCCATGGTAGCCGTCGCACTCGGAGCCACCGTCGTAGAGAAACACTTCATCCTCGACCGCTCCATCGGCGGTCCCGACTCCGGATTCTCCATGGACCGCAACGAATTCGCCACGCTCGTGCGCGACATCCGCGACGCCGAAAGCTCATTAGGCACACCCGAATTCCGGCTCACACCCGCGATTGAACACTCCCGCCTCAGCGGACGCTCACTCTACGTCAGCGCCGACATCCCCGCAGGAGCCACACTGACACGCGACAACATACGCTGCGTCCGCCCCGGCAACGGACTCCATCCACGCCACCTCCACGAAGTGCTCGGACGCCGCGCCGCCCGCCACCTCCCCTTCGGCACCCCCCTCACCCTCACCGACCTCCTCCCCCAATGACCCAACCAATCGCTGTCAGTAACGAACTCCCATGTACAGACATGCTTAAGCACCGATTACGGCATGTTCTGTCATGGATTATGATGTCGGTAGTTCTGTCCTTTTCAAGCACATCATGCCAACAGGACAATGATATCATTGCGCTCTATCTTAATTCTGACCAAGTGCATACGCAATGTATCTGGGACAAGGCACCCCACTGCGCATTCACAGATCTGATTGAGTATAACAGCAGGCTCTATTGTTGCTTCCGAGAAGCCAAAGCACATATCCCCGAGAGAATTGAAGACCACGGAGTGATCCGGCTTCTGGAGTCATCCGACGGAGAGCACTGGCATGACTGCGGCACAATACGCGAATCAGAATACGACCTTCGGGATCCGAAACTGTCAGTGACTCCGGATAATCGCCTGATGCTAATGTACGGTCGTTATTTGAAAGACACACCTGAAGAACCTTATCCATGGACAGCCGTCAAATTCCTGACCGATGATGAGATTGAACGCGGCAGAATCAACAACAGCAACATCCGTAACATCAACATCGAGGACAACCCTCGTTTGTCAAACTACTGGCTCTGGCGCATAAAATGGGTAGACGGAACAGCGTATGGAGTCGCATACAAGACAGATCAATTGCCATTGCTCGTAAAATCCACCGACGGTATAAACTACACTATCGTTACTGTGCTTGAAGCAATGGGAAACGAAGCCGACATAGAACCACTGCCCGACGGCAATATGCTGATGGTTATGCGCGCCCAGAGCGGAAACGGATTCATCGGTCACTCAGCCCCGCCATACGATAGCTGGACATGGCAAGAGACCAACCACCTGATCCACTGCCCCGCTATAATAACTGCAGATGATGATGTATTTATAGCTGGCAGAAGCACATTTGGTACTGCATTATTCTTTTATAAGAACAATAATATCATGCCTGCAGTCGCAATACCCAGTGTCGGTGGTGATGATGCTTATCCAGGCATCATATGTCGGAATAATGATGAGCTTTGGATCACATATTACGGTGCAAGTCATAACGGCATATCTATCTTTATTGCGACAATATCATTAAATGAATTGAAAAACTAACCGGATCTTCCGTATGTCATTTGACGTAAAAAGAATTTGGTCAAATCCGAATTGGAAAAACGGAGCTCTTTACACCTTATTTTCCTTTGCAAATAATGGTATTAGTTTCATCCTAATACTAATACTCGCAAAATATTTGCTTCCCAGTGACTATGGTTATCTAAATCTTTATAATTCATTCGTACAGATAATCTCAATTTTAATCGCGCTGGGTACTACATCATACGTTAGCAATGCATTTTTTCAAAAAAATCGAACTGAGCTATCCCAGGTAATATTAACTTCTATCCTGACAATAATCGTTTGCCTGATAGTTTTTACTATAATCTTGTTGGGATTTCCTATAATATCATCTCGCCTTGTCGGGCTTCCTTTACCATATCTCTTGGTAGCATTAATAATATGTGGGTTTCAATGCATAACAAATCTTAATTTAGACATCTGGCGATTAGAAGAAAAACCCATAAGCTATGGATTGTTCAGTATGTCGATGGTCATATTGAATTTCATAGTTACATTAGTTTGGGTCGTTTGGGAAAATTATGGTTGGGTTGGAAGAATATATGCACAAGGTACCGTAGCTAGTATTTTCTTCCTGATCAGCGGTATATTCCTATGTAAAAGAGGATACCTGCGAAAGTTAAAGATTTCAAAAAGTATCGTTTGGGAGACCTTGATTTTTGGAATCCCTTTGGTACCACACATGTTGTCATTTTGGTTGAAACAAGGCATGGATAGATACATAATAAATTACTATTTTAGTTCAACAGATGTTGGAATATATAGTTTCGCCTTAAATTTTGGCTCAATCATAGGAATTATTGGTACCGCATTTAACGCCAATAATTCTGTATTTATGTATAAATCATTAACCAAGGGGTACTATCAGGCACGTAAATCGTTGAATCACATCGCCAAACTAATGTTTTTCATATTTTTAGCATGTTCTGTAATTGTTTGGATTGGGTCATATGAACTTATACCATATGTTTTACCTAAATACACTAACTCAAAGCCACTTCTGTTCCCTATTTGTTGTGGAGCATTTTTCCAATGCCTTTACCTTTTGTTCGTCAATTACTTGTTCTTTTACAAGAAGACACAACAGCTAATGTACATAACGTTTACCACCGCAATTATTCAGTGCATTCTTTCTTTAATACTGACCAAATATTCAATCCTTTGGACTGCATATATATCTATGTCGGTTTCTTTACTAACGACTTTATCTGTCTATTATCTATCTAAAAAAACTTGCAATAGCGTGCTACAATGAAAACAAAAATCATAATCGTAAGCCAAGTCCCGTTAACACCTCAAATAATGAGGGATACATATTTGGTGGAATATATTGACTTCGGATATGATGTTTCATTCTGGGATCTTTCAAGGCTAATTCATCCGGGATTACATTTATGCGATGAGATAACACACCCTTGTTTGACTAAATACAATAGCCTTGATGAGTTAAGACAGTCTATAACATCATATCATACCATAGACCCTATCTACATATTTGACTTTGATCCATCTTGGAAAAACAACCAAATATTCATCCTTTTCAAGAAGTGGAATTGCACATGCATTCGAATAGATATGTATGCAAATACACACCTCAGAAGTAGTAAAGTATCATTTCTTAGACGACTGCAGAAAGTGATATCGCGCAATGGCTTAAAGCTTATCAAAGGGAAAATTAACAGATTGTCATACACGATTTATATAAAATATCATCTTAAATTCAGCTTCAATAGATTTCTATCCTCCTCATGCTATTCCAACCGTACCGATTGTATAAACCATCCAGATTATGACGAGTACATAAGAACTCGCAATATTAAGCGAGATGCCCCTAAACATATTGTTTTTATAGACACATACTATGGTTTACATCCTGACGCCAAATACTTCTACAATATAAAACTGAACATAAATATTGACGAATATCATAATTCACTTAAACGATTTTTCGATTATGTCGAACATCAATATGGATTACCAGTTGTGATAGCCGCTCACCCAAAGTCTAACTACACTAAAAAAGAATACGGCAACCGCGAAATCATTAAATATAAAACTCTTGAATTAATAAAAGAAGCCAAATATGTGATAGCACAAGTATGTAATACATTCTCATGGATTTCATTAGAAAACAAGCCGGTATTGTTACTTTCAAATAATGAATATTTAAAAAGTCCAAATATGAGAAATGGTCTGAACGCATTATCAGATTTCTTTGATTGCAAAATTCAGAACATAGATAATACCCCATATGAAGATATTGAATTCAAAACCATAAGAGAAGACAAGAGGCTGCAATATATTTATAGCTACCTGACATCTCCGGTAACTGAGAATAAGCGTAATATCGACATATTGAATGATCTTATAAATTCCATAAGCAGCAACAAAAAGCAATTATCAAAACAATTTAATAGTATATGAACATCGCTTTTTATACCTACTTCAAATGTATTCCTACGATCGGAGGAACAGAAAGAACAACTTCACTTGTCGCTGACACATTGCAAACGTATTATGACCATAAACCATTCTCTATTTATTCTATTGATGCAGATGGCATCCGAAGTAATACGTTTATTGAGGAATTTAAGTACACAAACTCCAGTAAGAAAATACTTGAATTCGTTGAATTTATAAAAAGACATGAAATATCTGTTATCATAAATGCAGGGGATTTTCGGTTTGGAATAGAATTGCATAAAATATTGACATCATACAAATTAAACTGCAAACAGATATTTGCTCTTCATTTCACACCTGGAAGATATGAACAGGCTAAGATAAGTGCCGGTGAATTATATCGGAGAATAAAACAGAGCCATCGTTTTTCTGATATTTTCAAATTGGTATTTTATCCGTTATACTATCCTATCACAAATACAACATACAGAAAACTCTACCGTAGTATTAGCAAAAAAGCAGATGGAATAGTCTTACTATCAGATCAGTACAAAGACGACTGGATTAAATACGCCAGACTACACCATAATCCAGAAATAGCAAAAAAAATCATATCCATACCAAACGCTTCTCCCTTTTCATCAGCCAAAATAAATTTAAACAAAAAAGAAAAGTCAATATTAATTGTAAGCCGTTTGGATGAACGACAAAAAAAAATATCAAAAGCAATAAAATTATGGGAGATTGTAACTAGACAAAACTCAATCATCGACTGGCGACTAGATATAGTTGGTACAGGTCCTGACTATGAGTTTTATAACTCTATGATTAAAGAGCTTAATTTACCAAACGTCAAGTTACACGGATATCAGGATCCAAGACCTTTCTATGAAAAAGCGGCAATATCGATAATGACTTCTGATTTCGAAGGGTTCCCAATGACACTTGTAGAATCTCTACAATATGGAGTTGTGCCGATTGTATTCAACACTTTCTCCGCAATTACTGATATCATTAATAATGAAACAAATGGATACATCATACAGAAGGATGACAATTCTGATTTCATAGAAAAACTGAAACTTTTAATGATGAACAAAGATATACTATCAGCTTTGGCTAACAATGCTTTATATAGTGCTAAAAGATTTCTACCAATAGCGATATGTGAAAAATGGCAATCTATAATCACTAAATTATCCAATACTAAATAAACTATATAATATGACAGATACCAGAATACCCAAGATTATTCATTTTTGTTGGTTTGGTAAAAAGCCATTACCAACACTTGCTGAAAAATGTATTGCATCATGGGAAAAATATCTACCTGATTATGAAATAAAAAGATGGGATGAAACTAATTTTGATGTCAATATAACACCCTACACGTCACAAGCATATAGCGCTGGGAAATACGCTTTCGTAAGCGATTATGCCCGTTTTTGGATACTATATAACTACGGCGGAATATATTTCGACACTGATGTTGAAATCATTAAGCCAATATATGATATTATAGAAAATGGTCCATTTATGGGATGCGAAAATATGAGTATACCTGATAATAATGCTAGTTCAATAGGTGTTGCACCAGGTTTAGGTATAGCTGCATATCCAAGGCATTCATTTTATAAAAAAATACTGTCATTTTATGAGAAACTAGAGTTCCTTGATTGTGACGGAGCCTCTAATTTGAAAACCATTGTTGAATATACCTCTGAGTTATTATGCCAATCAGGGTTAAAGAACACCCCTAATATTCAAACAATTGAAGGTATAAATATATATCCGAAGGAATATTTCTGTCCTCTTTCTCCGACCTTAGTGCTTGATTTAACGGAGAATTCACGCACTATCCATCATTATTCAGCCTCTTGGGAATCCAAGATGGTAAAATTTCGCAAAAAAATTAAAAGAACAATTGGATACAAAACTGTGACACTTATACAACCGACAATCTCATATCTGAGAAAATTCTTGCGTAAGTAACCTTTATCGGTTCCGGAAAAGAAACATATACAACTATTACATGATCTGTAATAATTGCATAAGTCATAACAATAAATACGCTATCTCATACAACTCCTTTAAGTTATATGTAGCCATTATACTCTTTTTCCCGACATTATGGGGTATCTTAGGTTCTTCTGCAATTTCCTTAGGACAGCTTTTTTACACATTTGCAGTGCTCATATCGGGCTTATTGCTAATTCCTAATAGTATTGAAAACTTAAAATTTCCACGACCGTATGCAATTCTATTTTCTTTCATAACATTATCTTATGCAGCAACACTTTCTATAAATTCTATTATAGATAATGGGAGTTTATCATTCAACGATTTCACAGATGTTTATAGACCTATATCATATTTTTTATCATTGTATATTGGGTCAGCATTATTCCGTAATCCCTTATCTTTTGGCAAAATTCGTTTCATTATAGTCATAGTATTAGCATGCGCTGTATTTGACATTGTTAAGTTTTCGAATCTTGGTGCTGTCATTCTTAAACTTTACACACATTTAGACAGACATACATTCAATTATATGCGCTTTTCGGGTACGTTTGCCTATTGTTATAATTATTGCTATATATTATTATTCGCGTTATTATGTTCGCTGTTTTGCAATATTAACAAGAAGTTATTCGTATCAATTTCATTAATACTAATTGCACTAACCGGAAGTAGATCGGGTCTACTCGCTGTCTGTTGTACTTTAATCCTGTACAACATATTAGAGCATACTCCAATAAAAGCTTTTAAATACTTTTGCTATGCTATTATTATTGCTGTTTTAGCTGTAATAATACTAATATCATTAAATATACCACTCGTCAACGATATAATAGCAAACATTGAAAAACTTTTAGCTGCATTTTCTGGGACTGGAGATGATGGTTCTTTAAGTACAAGAAACAGCCAACTTGATAGAGTGTTGGCAAATTTCAAAGAGAATCCATTGTGGGGACGTGGACCATTGAAATCGGTATCTGCACCGATTGAAATACAATTAGGTTATTATCTGTCATCATGGGGAATAGTGGGAACCTCATTATATTTATCATTAATAGGATTTAGTCTTTATATAGCCTTTTACTGTAAAAATCATCCTGGTTTCATTGGTAAATTCTCAAAAGCTAACTGTATATGGATACTATGTAGCTTCATTATGGGCATGAGTACTCCAATAACGGACCAGATTCGAGTATCCCAATTCTTTTTCTTAATCCAAGGTTTACAATGGCATATCTACTCCACGGAGAAAGGTAAGCGAAACCTGCAATACCGTAATAATAATGACAATAAAAATACTTAACGTATTGACTGGAGGGATTTCCACAGACGGAATAACTTCTGCATGGCTATCAATATGTAAAGAGTGGAAAAAGAACGGCACCGATAATATAGAAATGGACTTTTTGGGAATCACTGAGAACAGCTCAGAGAGTGCGCTAACCAAAATAGACCAACTAGGGTTTAAAATCATACCTGTAAACCAAAGGATTAAAAACCCCTATAAATACATAAAAGAATTAACCAACATATTATCTAAAGGTAAGTATAATGCCATTCATATTAATGGTAGTAGCGCCTTTATGACACTGGAGCTAATCGCCGCTCGAATATGTGGCATTCCTGCCAGAATTACACATAGCCACAACACCTCATGCTCCAGAGTAACTATACACAAAATTCTTACACCTTTTTTTAAATACCTGAACACATCTCGATTAGCATGCAGCTATGATGCAGGGAGATGGTTATATGGCAAACAAGACTTTATGGTGTTTCATAATGGAATTTCTCTTGATAAATTCTGCTATGACACTAAAACTAGAAATAGAATACGTTCTCGATTTGGATTTCTTGATAATGAAATCATTATAGGACATGTCGGAAAATTCAACTATCAAAAGAATCACGAATATCTTATTGAAGTTTTTGAAAACGTTCTAAATTTCAATAATAAAGCAAGACTATGCCTATTCGGAGATGGTGAAAATTTTGATAATATAAGAAATCTAGTTTCAAAGAAAGGGATCGCTAATCATGTACATTTTATGGGGTGTGTTGATAACATACATGAATATCTACAAGCTATGGACGGTATGATTCTTCCATCTAGGTTTGAAGGATTACCAAATGTAATGATTGAATGGCAAGCGGCAGGACTTCCATCATTAGTATCCGACAAAATAACAAAAGAATCAGCTCCCAACGATTTCATTCATTTTATGTCACTTGACACAAAGCCATATGATTGGGCAAAGAAATTTATTGAGATCATTGAAGAATATGGAAACCGTAAAACACAGTCTTATGATGCCATATACAATCTAGTTCAAAATAATTTCGAGATCAGTCATCAGGCAAAAGAATTAATCCAATTATATAATCGATTATGTACCTAACAATAACTATGGGCTTGATTTAGAACCCAAAACATGGATCCAAAACATATGGACAAACATAATTAATATGAATATTCTCACATTAATAAAACGAATAACAACGAGCGGAAAGGAATATCCTGAGCAATTAATGTCCACAGATACATGTAAACTCTACACCTGTATAAATCCCTACTCTTATCACATCGTCAGAAAAAATCCTCAATTATACAGTAACTTTGATAGTATTTTTGTCGATGGCATATCTATGTGTTGGTGGATTCGTATTTTATGGGGGCGCAAGATTCCAAGACTTAGCTTTGACATGTCAGGAATAGCGATCGATTTATTCAAAAAATTAAATTGCAAGAATAATAATGAGTCAATCTATTTTATTGGCTCAAATAAACAAAATATAGATGCTACAATAAAAAATATAAATGATGAATACCCTAAAATAAACATTCAAGGATATCGAAATGGATATTTCAAGAATGAAACCGATAGAAAAACATCATTAACAAACATCATAGCATTAAATCCGAACTTCGTAATCGTAGGAATGGGATCGCCACTACAAGAAAAATTTGCCGTGGACTTAAAAGCATTAGGGTATCAAGGTTCCGTATTTACTTGTGGCGGATTTCTTCACCAAACATCATCTAAAATAAAGTATTACCCGGATTGGATTGATAAACTAAATCTTAGAGCGTTTTATAGATTATATAAAGAGAAAGGACTATTCAAGAGATTATATAATGTTCTGATTGAATTCCCTATTCTTTTTCTATATGACACAATAACCACAAAGATATCATTCCGTTAATAACCACAAAATAGGTTGCTTATATATTTGTTTTTCGTAAGTTAGAATGATGGTAAAGTCAAATATTGTAGATTGCAAATACAATCATTCAAGGTCTTGCAAAACTGAAAAACCGGGCAATTTTTTGGTTGGTGAGAAAAAATGCCTAACTTTGCACCACGAAAAACAGAACAACGCTAACTAAAGCCAAATCAGGAGCGGTGCTCGAGTGGCTGAAGAGGCACGCCTGGAAAGCGTGTATACCCCAAAAGGGTATCCCGAGTTCGAATCTCGGTCGCTCCGCAAAAAACGCGCTGACGCACAACATTCAATATGTTGTGCGTCAGTTGTTTTTCACAAACCTCAAGACTATGCCACCTCTTAAAAAATGGGACATTAGATAATTCCCGTTGGTAGGAAATCGTGGACTAACCGGTCTGTAAATGTTTCAACGCCTCCCATAAAGTTTCAAAAAACAAGCAGCTCACAAGCAGGTGTGATTTTTAAAGATCAACAGATCATTCAAACCGGAAAGTTGTCGTAAATTTGCATACCACTGGCTCGTTATCAGACACCACAAACTATCAGATCCCCACAAACAATCTTACCACCACAAACCATCAGACCCCCACAAACCATGAGACAATACCTCATAACAGCATTAGCCACCGCAACGGCTATTACCATAAACAGCACCGACATAGCCGCAGCGTCAACCGCTGAAATCGACCGCAGCAAATCGCCCACCATGGGCTGGAGCTCCTGGAACACCTACCGCGTCAACATCAGCGACAGCCTCATCATGCGTCAGGCTGACGTCATGGTCAGCACCGGACTCAGCGACGCCGGCTACAATCATGTGAATATCGACGACGGTTTCTTCGGTGGACGCGACAGCGAAGGGCGTCTGCTCACACACCCGCAGCGATTTCCCGCCGGACTCCGCCCGGTCGTCGACCACATCCATGCCCTCGGACTGCGCGCCGGCATCTACAGCGACGCCGGCAGAAACACCTGCGGCAACTACTACGACAACGACACCATAGCCCGCGGCGTAGGCTTCTACGGTCACGACGCACAGGACGCCACATTCTATTTCATCGACATGGGGTTTGACTTCATCAAAGTCGATTTCTGCGGTGGCGACGAACGTCAGAACCACGACCGGCTCGACCTTGACGAACGCGAGCGTTACGCTGCGATAAGCCAGGCTATTAAAGCAACCGGGCGCGACGACGTGCGCATGAACGTCTGCCGCTGGGACTACCCCGGCACATGGGTGAGCGACATAGCATTCTCATGGCGCATATCCCACGACATAACAGACCGCTGGCGCTCCATAAAAGACATTGTAAACCAGAACCTCTACCTCTCCGCATACTGCCGCGACGGACATTACAACGACATGGACATGCTTGAGGTCGGCCGCTCGATGTCCGACACCGAAGACCGCACCCACTTCGGACTCTGGTGCATCATGTCGTCGCCACTCCTCATCGGCTGCGACCTCACGCAGATCCGTCCCACCACACTCGAACTGTTGAAAAACAAAGAACTTATCGCACTCAATCAGGACACGCTCCACTTGCAGGCATACGTAGCCGCGGTCGACAACGGCTGCTACATACTCACCAAAGACGTGCTACAGCGCCAGGGCTCCCGCCGGTGTGTAGCAGTCTACAACCCCACCGACAGCGCCCGGAGCGTCACACTCCGATTCCGCGACGTGGATCTCGGTGGAGAAGTGAGCCTCCGCGACGTTTTCCGCCATGCCGACACCGGCACATTCAGCGACTCCATCACCCTGCAGGTTCCCGCCCACGGCACAGAGATATTTGTCGCCGACGCGTCACAGCGCCTCATGCGCCACATCTACGAAGCCGAAACCGCCTTCATCGGCAACTATCAGGAGATCATGAACCCCATCCACGCCCACAGCGGCATCTACACCCCCGACTCCACATGCAGCGGCGGCATGAAAGCCGCCAACCTCGGCAACGATAAAGACAATTACCTCCTGTGGGACAACGTATACGTCCCCGCATCAGGACGCTACCGGATAAAAATAACCTGGAAAACCGACGCCCCGGCATCATTCGGCATATCCGTCGACGGACAGACGTTGCAGACCGTCACCTGCGCCCCTGCCGACACAGTACAGACCACAACCGTCGACGCCACACTTGCCGCAGGCTTCAACAGCATACGGCTTGACAACCCCACAGCAAAGATGCCCGATATCGATTACATGGAGATCCATGAAATCTGACCGCACATGTGTGCAAATGCTTGCACAACCAGCCGTTTTTGTCTAAATTTGCCATCCGACGAACAACTACAGAATGGAAAAGCTACGCATCTACCCTACAAGCATCAACGAGCGACACATCGAGCAAGCCGTTGCGGCACTCCGCGACGGACAGCCGCTCATCTATCCCACCGACTCACTGTATGCCATCGGGTGCGACGCGCTCAGCAACCAGGCTGTGGAGCGTCTCTGCGCCCTGCGCGGTTTCGATCCGAAGAGGCACACACTCTCGGTAGTGTGCGCCGACATGTCGCAGGCTAGCGCCTACGCCCGCATCGACAACCGCGCATTCTCACTCATGCGCGACTATACTCCCGGACCTGTCACATTCATTCTCCCCGCAGCCACCACCCTACCCAAGGTATTCAAAGGCAGGAAGACTGTCGGCATCCGCATACCCTCCTGCCCCATAGCCACCCGACTTGCCGCAGAGCTCGGCAACCCGCTTCTCTCCATGACAGCCGTTGTCGACCCCGACGACGCCTCCATCTCCTCCGACCCCGAAACGGTCGAGGATGCCTACACACACCGCATCGACCTCATGATCGACGGCGGCGAGTGTGGAGCGGGCGAATCCACAGTCGTCGACCTTACCGACAGCGCCAACCCGCAGATCATCCGCCAAGGCATAGCAGACATCGACTTATGAGCAAGGAAATTGTACTCCCCAAACGCTCCGACGGCACCCGCGAGACCCTCCCCGCCGATTGCCGCCAGGCTGTGATTATCGGCGCCAACGGAGCCGGAAAATCACGCTTCACCACACGCCTTGCCGACGATGTCGGCGCTCGCGCATTCCGCATGTCGGCACTCGAGGCACTTTACGGACAGCGGCGCGGCGACACCCCCACGGCACTCGACGCCGCATTTGAAGCCGCCTGTGGCAATGCCCCGGCGATACGGCCCGCCGCAGAGACCGGACTCGACCGGCTGCTCGCATTGCTCATGCACGACGAGATGCTCAACCTCCTCAGCTACAAACTTGAACAGACCGGCAATCCTAAGGCACGCCTGCGATCCACGAAACTCGACAAGGTGATCCGCGCATGGCGCAACCTTTTCCCCGACAACAATGTGCTGATCGAGAGCGGCAAGATGCTCTTCAGCCGCGGCATAGACGAGCGCGGCTACTCGGCTGTCAAACTATCCGATGGCGAGCGTGCCGCCATATATTATATAGGTGGAGTGCTTTACGCTCCTGCCGACGGCGTGGTGTTTGTCGACAGCCCCGAGATGTTCTTTCACCCCACAGTCATGCAATCGCTCTGGAACTGCGTTGAGTCACTGCGCCCCGACTGCACGTTCATCTACACCACCCACGATCTTGAATTTGCCTCGTCGCTCAACGACGCCACCGTCATCTGGGTCCGCGACTATGACGCTGCAACCGTGACATGGGACTACGCGCTGCTCCCCGCCCAGGAAGGAATGTCCGATGAGCTTTACATGGCTATCATCGGATCGCGCAAGCCGGTGCTCTTCATCGAGGGCGATGGCGTCCATTCGATCGATGCAAAGCTCTATCCGCTCGTGTTCCCTGAATACACCGTCAAGTCGCTCGGCAGCTGCAACAAAGTTATCGAGGCAACCCGCACATTCAACGACCTCTCCGCATTCCATCACCTCGACTCTCACGGGATCGTCGACCGCGACCGGCGCGACGAGCATGAGGTAGAATACCTTCGCGCACGCAAGATCATGGTGCCGGATGTCGCCGAGATCGAAAACATACTGATGCTCGAAGAGGTCATACGCACTGTCGCACGTAGCTGTCACCGCGACGAGCAGAGGGTGTTCGAAAAAGTCAGCCGTGCCATAATATCGCAGTTCAGCCACGACCTCCGGCAGCAGGCACTACTACATACACGCCATCGGGTGAAACGCACCGTGGAGTACCGCATCGACGGACGTTTCACCAATATCGGCATGCTCGAAAAGCACATGCTCTCGCTCATCGACGAGATCAAGCCGCGCGCGCTTTACGAGCGTCTTTGCCGCGAGTTTCGGCGGTATGCCGAGACCGGCGACTATGCATCAGTCCTCCGCGTCTACAATCAGAAATCAATGGTGCCGGGCAGCAATGTCGCGGCGCTGTGCGGACTCCGCAACAAGGAGGAGTACGTGCACAAGATTATCCTCCTGCTGCAGCAGGACGGTTCCGAAGCCGCGCGCATCCGTCGCGCCGTCAAGCATTGCTTCGGCATTGAGGCAGACGACAGCCGTGCTGACCGAAAAACCACAAATCCGGGAAACTGAGATGTCAGATTCTAAGTTCAAATGTTGGATAGAGGCGATGCGCCTGCGCACCCTTCCCGTATCGCTCGCCGGAGTCATAGCCGGCTGTGGCTATGCAGCCCATAGCGGATCATTCCGCCTTATACCCGCAGCGCTCTGCTTTGCCGTAGCTTTTCTCGCACAGATAGCATCTAATTTCGCCAACGAATACTTCGACTACCGCAACGGGCTTGACCGCCCCGGGCGCGAAGGTCCGCGCCGCGGAGTCACCGAGGGCGACATCACCCCGCGGGCTATGCTCACCGCCACATTAGCCACCCTTGGCGCAGCATGTGCAGCCGGACTCTGCCTCACCCTTTACGGACCGGCATGGATCATACTGGTCGGGATAGCTATTGCACTCGGTGTGCTCGCCTACAGCACCGGTCCATACCCCTTGTCACATCACGGGTTGGGGGAAGTTGCCGTAATCATATTCTTCGGACTGATCCCTGTCAATTTCACCGCATGGCTGCAATCCGGCGCGTGGACGTCAGAATGCTTCCTCGGCTCCATCGCCATAGGGCTGATGGGCGCCAATGTGCTCATAATAAACAACTATCGCGACGCTGCCGACGACCGCTCTGTCGGCAAACACACACTTGCCGTTCTCATCGGTCCGCGCGCGATGCCGTGGCTTTATGCCGCCAATGCTGTCGTAGCCACACTGCTTGTCATGCCGCAGTGGCAGGGATGCGGCATGCTCGTTCCTGGTTTTTATCTTACTGCGGCAATCGCAGTATCCGCTGTCATGCCACGCCTCAAGGGACGCCGCCTGACACCGCTGCTCGGCATCACCGCGGTCCTCATGTTCATCTATTCGTTGCTGTTCGCGATTCTCTGACCCACGACTGTAAGTCTCAACCCATAAACGGCTCCATTCCGTGAACTATTGACGCGTGCGGAATGTTAGTTTTATGTGTCACACCGATGATTTCACCGGCTGCACACACTCAACCTAACATTTCACCAAATCAACTATTATGGATTGGATTCTTGAGACGTTCCGAAACAATCCCGCCATCCCGATATTTCTGACACTCGGCGTAGGATTCCTGATCGGACAGCTTAAATTCAAGGGATTCTCATTAGGCAACGTCACCTCGGTGTTGCTAGTGGGCGTGCTTGTGGGGCAGATGAACATACCGATTCCAGGCCCCATCAAATCAGTTTTCTTCCTCCTGTTCCTGTTTGCCATCGGCTATAGCGTAGGTCCGCAGTTCTTCCGTTCTCTGAAAGGAGAAGGGCTGAAACAGGTCGGATTCGCATGCGTCATCTGTGTGCTCTGTCTGCTCTGCACGTGGGGCGCATGTAAAGTGATGGGCTACAATGCCGGCGAAGCCGTAGGTGTCTTTGCCGGAGCACAGACCATATCTGCCGTCATCGGAGCCGGTATCGACTCCATAAACTCGCTCGGCGCAAGCGCTGCCGACAAGCAGAAATGGATCGCACTTATACCCGTGTCCTACGCCGTCTGCTACGTTTACGGAACTATAGGATCCGCATGGGTACTCGGCAATCTCGGTCCCCGCATCCTCGGCGGACTTGACAAAGTCAAGGCTGACACGCGGGCCCTGGAGAAAGAGATGAACCAGAGCGACCTGACCTCTGACCCCGCATTCATTCTTGCCAACCGTCCCGTAGCATTCCGCGCCTACAAGGCTGACAACGAATTTTTCGACACACCGCAAAGCGTTGCCGACACAGAGGCATACCTGCTCAAACAAGGCAGGCGTCTTTTTGTAGAGCGTCTGCGTCAGAACGGTGAGATCGTAGAGCCCAAACCTGAAACCATGATCAACCGTGGCGACGAGATAGTATTGTCCGGACGCCGTGAGTTCATCATAGGCGATGAGAAATGGATAGGCGACGAGGTCTACGACAACGACCTCCTCAACTTCCCCGCCGAGCAGCTCGAAGTGCTCATAAGCAAGAAAGGAGCCGACAGAATGACCGTCGACCAGCTCCGCTCGCAGAAATATATGTACGGCATATCCATCAAGAGCATCAACCGTTCAGGAGTCAACATCCCGGTATTCGCCAAAACGAAGCTCAATGCCGGCGATACCGTCACTCTCGTAGGACTTAAGTCTGAGGTCGATGCCGCCGCACCCAAGGTGGGATACCCCGACCGCCCGACAAACTCCAGTGACCTCATTCTCGTAGGTCTCGGCATATTCATCGGCTGTCTTGTAGGCGTGCTGACCATTCATGCCGGAGGAATACCTATTAGTCTCTCCACAAGCGGAGGCGCGTTGATCTCCGGTCTTGTCTGCGGATGGCTGCGCTCCAAGCACCCCACATTCGGACGCATACCGCAACCTGCCGTATGGGTGCTCAACAACCTCGGTCTTAACATGTTCATCGCCGTGATCGGCATAACTTCCGGTCCAACCTTCATCAGCGGACTGCAGCAGATGGGCTTCCCCGTATTCTTCGTCGGAATAGTCGCCACTACCCTGCCGCTCGTGCTCGGCATGATCATTGGTGCCAAGATTTTCAAATTCCGCCCGGCTATCAACCTCGGATGCTGCGCCGGCGGACGTACCACCACCGCATCACTCGGAGCTATCCAGGATGCCATCGGCAGCACCATACCCGCCATGGGCTACACCGTGACCTATGCTATCGGAAACACGATGCTCATACTGATGGGCGTGGCGATAGTGCTCATGATGTGATCCCCCGCACATACCATCTGAAAATAACTGAACCCATAAAACACACTCTGAACTATGATCGACAAAGCATGTGAAAACAGAAAAAGCCCCTCGCGCGAATTTGAGCAGAAACTCTCTCAGATGAGCCCGTTCGAGATAAAAGGCACACTCATAGATCTTGCCGAACTCGACGCAAGATGCTCTACTTCAACCTTCCTCAACGCCGGACGCGGCAACCCCAACTGGCTGCTCAGCTATCCGCGTAAGGCATTCTTCCTGCTCGGACAATTCGCCATGCAGGAGGCTGACCGCAAGGCTTACAATGCCGACTGGGGTATCGTCGCTTCACCATCTCAGAAGGGAGTGGCTGAACGGTTCCGTCAGTTCATCGCCGACCGCAAGGATGATGTCGCTGCAAAGGTGCTCAACCACTTCTATACCCATGTTACCGGTGACCTCAAAGCCGATCCTGACGAATTCGTATTCGAACTCGTCGACGGAATTATAGGCGACCACTACCCCACACCGCCAAGAATCCTCAAATATACAGAGATCATAACCCGCGAATATCTGCGCTGGGCTATGGGAGGCGATGACGATACCACCGACTACGACCTCTTTGCTACCGAAGGCTCCACCGCCGGCATGTGCTACATGTTCAACACCCTTAAAGCCAACTATCTTCTCAAGCCTGGCGACAAAATCGCACTTCTCACCCCATGCTTCACCCCCTATCTTGAGATTCCGGTGCTGAAGGAGTTTGACCTTGAGATTGTCAATGTCAGCGCTAACGCCGTTGAGAAGGATGGCTACCACGACTGGCAGTTCCCCGACGAGGAGATCGACAAGCTGCGCGACCGCTCCGTGAAAGCCGTATGCATCACCAACCCCTCCAATCCGCCAAGCGTGCGCCTCAGCGATGATGTGCTCGCACGCATCGTGGATGTGGTGCGCCGCGACAATCCCGACCTGATGATAATCACCGACGATGTTTACGGCACCTTCGTCGAAGGCTTCAAGTCGCTCATGTATGTACTGCCATACAACACCATCTGCCTCTATTCATTCTCCAAATACTTCGGTGCGACCGGTTGGCGCCTCGCCACTATGGCACTCCGCCCCGACAATGTATTCGACAAGTTGCTCACACGCCTTAGCGACAAGGAGAAAGAGGACCTTAACAAGCGGTACGAATCACTGGCTCTCGACCCCTCTAAGGTGAAATTCATCGACCGTCTCGTAGCCGACAGCCGCCTCGTGGCGCTCAACCACACCGCAGGTCTATCCACACCTCAGCAGATCCAGATGGCGCTCTTCTCGGCATTTGCCTATCTGCATCACGACGACATACAGCCCAAGCTGATCGACATGATACACCGCCGTCTCAACAATCTGTGGAGCACCACCGGATTCACACTGCAACCCGATCCGAACCGCGCAGGCTACTACAGCGAGATCGACATGATGGTCTGGGCTAAAAAATTCTATGGCGAGGAGTTTGCCGAATACCTCCGCAAGAATTACCTGCCGCTCGACTTCGTGATACGCCTCGCTGACGAAACCGCAATAGTCCTGCTCAACGGCGATGGTTTCGACGGTCCCGAATGGTCCGTGCGCGCATCGCTCGCCAATCTCGACGACGACGCATATCTCAAGATCGGAACAGCTATCCGCCGCATCCTCGACGAATATCATGCCCGCTTTCTCCAGGCGCAGAAATAACATTACATACTGAATGAAACCCGATTGGCGGTGTGTCAGACAAGTTTTGGCACACCGCCTTTTGTATCCTGATGCAAAGTAATTTTTTACGACAAATTATTACTAAAATGGGGCGTTTCGCAGAGATATCCCTTCCCGGCACCCTTAACTTTGCTATCGGAATTCGCACCGCGCATCGCGGAAAAGCGGATTGGTAGGACGGACTCAATTATTACAAGGGGCGCCAACACCCGACAACTTGACAACCCGTCCGCGGAATCACGCAGCGTCTCAGGCAGGGAAGAGTCCCGCCGACTCCAAAGAGAACATTGACTTATTGACCGCCGTCGCACAGGAGTGTGCGACGGATCAGGACACCATCCACCAAGGGCACCCTGAGTACGGGGCACCCTGAGTACGGGGCGGAGACATATTTTCAGCTCCTGCTGAAAATTGTCTCCGTTGTAACTTCCCCCTCCCCCCTCAGTTATTCGCCCTATTCGCCTTATTCGCCCTATTTGCCCTATCGTAATAGGCTTCCCAGGCGTGCAGGGATTTGTGTCAGAATGGTTCCGGCGGTAGGCGCCGTAGGGTGAGGCTGAGGGAGCGTACTGCCGTACGTGACCGATGCCGAATCCCTGCGGCAACGACCCGCCGGAGCCATTATCACACAAATCCTATAATTGTCCGAACCCATTTGCTGCTCCTCGTCTCCTCGGCAGGAAGCAATGGAGGGCGCCGGGAGCGCCGCAACCGCCACGCTATAGATCGGTCATCGTAGCGTGGCGTTTTTTTATGAAGTCGCAGTTCATCCCACAAACCCTTGTCTGAATAGTCTAAAAAAGTATCCATTAACACTAATCCGTGGCAAACACACAAAAAAATGCGTAACTTTGCGCCCTCAATCCTCACCAAAACATATCTGTACCTCACACGGAAAAATGATAATCACCAACTCTATTGCATCGTTCGGCAAATACTGCCTGTTCATGCGCCGGGTATTCAGCGTACCCGATAAATGGAAGATATTCTTCAACCGCACCATATTCGAGATCAACAAGCTTGGAGTCGACTCCATTCCGCTTGTCATGATTATCTCCATATTCATCGGTGCGGTGATTGCAATACAGATGCAGCTTAACATCTCATCTCCCCTTATTCCGAGCTACTCTGTCGGACTTGCCACCCGCGACATCGTGCTCCTCGAGTTCTCCAACTCCATACTCTGTCTCATTCTTGCCGGAAAGGTCGGCTCAAACATAGCATCGGAAATCGGCACTATGCGCGTCACCGAGCAGATTGACGCCCTTGAGATCATGGGCGTAAACTCCTGCAACTTCCTTGTCCTCCCGAAAGTGGTCGGATTTGTGGTTTTCATGCCGATACTCGTCTCATTCTGTATCGCCACCTCGCTGTTCGGCGGTTTCGCCGTCGCACTTTTCACTGAGATGATAACCGTATCGCGCTACGTCTACGGTCTTCAGGCATTGTTCCAGGAATGGTACGTCTGGTACGGACTCATAAAGTCGCTCTTCTTCGCGTTCGTTATCGCATCCGTATCAAGCTATTTCGGATACTACGTGCGTGGAGGAGCACTCGAAGTAGGCAAGGCAAGCACTGATGCCGTGGTCTCGAGCAGCATATTCATCCTCCTTCTTGATGTGGTTCTCACTAAACTCCTGCTACAATGATTGAAGTACGCAACGTCACCAAGTCGTTCGACGGCAAGACTATACTCCATGATGTCTCAGCCACTTTCGAGACCGGAAAGACGAACCTGATCATCGGACAGAGCGGATCGGGTAAGACCGTGCTCATGAAATCGATTGTCGGACTCGTGCGCCCCGAGGAGGGTGAGATCCTGTTCGACGGACGCGATCTGCTGCGCATGGATCAGACTCAGACCAAACGTCTGCGTGAGGAGATCGGAATGCTGTTTCAAGGGTCGGCGCTTTTTGACTCCGAGACCGTGCTTGGCAACGTCATGTTCCCGCTCACCATGTTTACAAACATGACGC
This sequence comes from uncultured Muribaculaceae bacterium, assembly GCA_910587425.1. Classification (GTDB taxonomy): domain Bacteria; phylum Bacteroidota; class Bacteroidia; order Bacteroidales; family Muribaculaceae; genus Paramuribaculum. Next base: position 11,352 of record CAJUKU010000006.1, on the reverse strand, counting down.
AAGCCGAGATCCGCGACCGCGCACAGTTCTGTCTGGAGCGAGTCAACCTCAAGGGTGCCGATGCCAAATATCCGTCGGAGATATCAGGAGGCATGCAGAAACGTGTGGCTATCGCACGTGCCATAGCGCTCAATCCAAAATACCTTTTCTGCGACGAGCCCAACTCAGGTCTCGACCCGAAAACCTCCATACTTATCGACGAGCTGCTGAGCGACATCACGCATGAGTATAATATCACGACCATCATAAATACCCACGATATGAACTCAGTGCTCGGCATCGGCGAGAACATCATATTCATCAACCGAGGCTACCGTGAGTGGGTAGGCAACATGAACGAGATATACCATACCACAAGTGAGGCTCTGAACGATTTCGTGTTCGCCACCGACCTGTTCCAGAAAGTCAAGGATTATATCATCCACAGCGCACATAGATAAAAAGAACCGCCCACCGTTCAAGACAAGGCTGACAGCAGACGTCTACCCCCGTCAAGTGACGGCGAATACTGCGTGAGCACCCTGAACATGTCACGGCTGAATATACCGATACCGTCGACGAGAGAATCATGCACACATACATCTCCTGCAATGCCGCATATATCTATCCTGTCGATTCCTTGTGTTGACACAATACTACGGATCCGCTCTGACGCCTCTTTATTGCGGAATATCGAATACTCCTCAACATCACTGCGCTCCCCCTTGTGAAGAAAAGTCACATCGCCGGCAGTCTCGTAGAGAGGTTCGAATAACGGTTGCCAGACGGCAGCACCCACCGTGTCATGCACGCAATGTCTCTGCCACTCCCCTCCATAAGGCACGAAAGAACAGTGATCGAAAGGATGCCGGTCGGCAGTGACAATCTTATGGCAATATTTACCGTTTGATCCGGCTATATAATCCGCCAGGGCATTCATAGCATCCTCAGCACCCGGCACAGGCAGCGCACCGGTTATAAAATCAATCTGAGGATCCACAATAAGAAGGAGTCTTTTCATAAGCAGTGTATGTTACATGATATAAACGCGGCACTCTCTGATAAAGATTTCCACAATTTATGTACTTTTGCAATCATACAGTAGATCCATGCTCGCGATGCCACTGGATCTCCGCAAACTACAACACTTGAATAAGAATAAATATTGCTATGGCTGATAAGGAGGATATAATAGTATACCGTAGGATTGAAACATCGTTGGGACAGCTCATCGTCGCGTCTCACAGCAGCGACATAATAATGTGCCGTTGGGCAGATGCACCCCGCAACGGATATATACTTGAACGCATAGCCGGTCATCTGTCGGCGGAGATCGCCGGAGGGTCGAGTGAGGCTATCGAATCAGCAGAACAAGCGATCAGGCAGTATCTTGAAAACGGCGCCACACTTCCTGAGATATCCATACGCCTATTGGGCACTCCACTGCAGCTTTCAGTCTGGGAAGCGCTTCGCGGCATCCCATGCGGCACCACGGCAACATATTCATCTATAGCGCAGGCGGTAGGTCGCCCCGACGCCGTTCGTGCTGTCGCGGCTGCCATAGGCATGAACCCCATCGAGATAATCATACCCTGCCACCGGGTGATCTCAGTCTCCGGTGCGCTGACCGGCTACGCCGGAGGTATCGACCGTAAGCGCGAATTGCTCAATCTCGAATCATCGCATCACAGCACAATCCTATAACACCACTCTGCAATGGAGATCAGGAATCTTTCCGACATAAGCTATGACTGCATTATCTGTGCATTTCAGGAAGCTTTCAGCGATTACGCAGTGTCCTTCAGCAGCGATGGGATAATGGCAATGTTCAAGCGTAGAGGATTCACACCGCAGCTATCGTTCGGGGCATTTCAGGATGGCAAGATAGTTTCCTTCCTGTTTAACGGCACCGGGCTATATGACGGAACATTCACGGCATACGACTGCGGTACTGGCACGATCCCCGCCTTCCGCGGCAGAGGACTCGCCGGCACCCTTTTCGAGCATGCTGTGCCTCTACTGCGCGAAGCCGGCATGAAACGGTATCTCCTCGAAGTACTCAAATCAAACACCACCGCTATCAACATCTACAGTAAAGCCGGATTCGAAACCATAGCGGAATATGAATGCTTTACAGGCAATAAGAACATGATAGCCCGCAGCAACAAGACAAACAAATATGTCGAGATCCACGGTTGCGTAAAAGATCTGCTCTACTGTCTGTCACACTTCTGCGATTTCACCCCTTCATGGCAAAACAGCGTGGAGTCAATAGCGCGCGGATTCGACAGGCTCATAATGCGTATCGCGATGATGGGCGACAAACCGGTAGGGTACATAGTAGCTGATCCATCGACCGGCGATATCAGCCAGATCGCCGTTGACCCCGCCCATCGGCGCTGCGGAATAGCGACAGCACTGCTCCGCGATATGCTTCAATCAATCAAGATTGACACCTTAAAGGTACTGAACATAGACCGTCACTCCACCCCTATGATTGAATTCCTCAACGCCACTGGTTTCTGCAAAGGGTTGCCACAATATGCCATGTCAAAATCCATAATATGTTAAAAAAGTACGCGCGAACGGATCTTTTGGTAACTTTGCGCAAATTTTTTTCACATGGCTAATTTCAGTAAGAAATATTATCTGTTTCTGATTATTTTTCTCGGCATTCTGTCGGCGTTCGGTCCTTTGGTAACCGACATGTACCTACCAACCCTTCCATCGATGGCGGAGGTTTTTAACACGACTCCATCGCTTGTACAGATGGGACTTGCAGCAAGCATGATCGGTCTTGCCGTCGGGCAGATTTTTTTCGGTCCATTGAGTGATAAATTCGGACGACGGGCAATCCTGCTGTCTGCAATGGTGCTTTTTGCAGTGTCAACAGTGGCAAGTATATATTCACCCACCATAGAGTTTTTCAATATCTGCCGCTTCCTGCAAGGACTCGGTGGTTCCGGCGGTCTTGTGCTGTCACGCTCTGTCGCCACCGACTGTTATTCCGGGCGTGAGCTCGCAAAGACTCTTGCCATAATCGGAGCAGTAAACGGTATCGCACCGGTTACGGCACCGGTGATTGGAGGATTGGTGTCGGAGGCTGTCGGATGGCAAGGGATTTTCTGGATCCTCTTCGCGATAGGAATCGTCATTCTGATCATGTGCCTCATTTTCCGTGAATCACACCCTCTGGAGAAACGTCACAAAGGATCCGTAATAAGCCTGCTGAGCAGATTCCCTGATGTGTTCCGAATGAAATATTTCGTAATCTATACGCTTCTATATACATTCACGTGCGGCGTGCTCTTTTCATACATATCATCCGCATCGTTTATAATACAGAATCATTTCGGCTATTCAGAACTTCAGTTTGCAATTGTGTTCGGTGTCAATGCTCTTGGAATCGGTCTCGGCTCGGCGATGTCGCTAAAATTCAAGAAGATGAAGAATGCCGCACTGTTCGGCACATCTGGTATAGTTGCCGCGACAACCCTCCAGGCAATCGCATATATCCTCCTGCCGGCATTCATTCCTTACGAGATATTCACATTCACTATGCTTGTCTGCGTAGGATTCAATCTTACCTCATCAACGACATTGGCTATGGACGAAGGTCGCGATATAGTCGGCACAGCTTCCGCCATATTCGGTGCTTCCGGATTCCTTTTCGGAGGTATTGTCACCCCATTGGTGGGTATAGGTAATATCATGACAACCACTCTGCTGTTACTGGGTATCTGTTCGCTCTGTGCCCTGTTCTTCGCTCTGAAAACATTCCGGCGATCAACCCTCAGCGCATAAAACAACAGAGGCTGCGAATTTCAACGCAGCCTCTGTCATATAACGTAGGAATATCAGTACACACTTCTTGTCAATCAAGGGTTATGGTGATATTTGAGAGATTCACCGGTGGAAGTATTAACTAATATGTAGATCCCGGCGGGAAGTGTCTTGACGTTTTCGGTCGTGCCACGGTAACGTCCGCTAAGATCGTACACCGTATATGGGTTGCCGGAGGCGTCACAGCCTATCTCACCTATTCCTGTCGGCGTTTTCACCGGTTGATAATCTGCGGCAAGACTTACGTCACCATCGATCTCAAACTCATACCGGTATACATCTCCCGCGACACCTCCCTCAGGTAATATCACTGCGGTTCCATTGATGCTCAGGTTTATCAGGCGGTAACCGTCATCAGGCGTCACAAAGAGATGTAGGCGTGTAGCATACTGAACTTTTGAGCCGTCTACAAACGCAGATCCTACAGGACGTCCGTCATTGTCGATTCCTCCGTAGACCTCGATTTTACCATGCGCATGCGGGATCACTGCAATCTTGTACCGGCACGGTGAATACTCCGCCTCGACCGAATGATGGGCATCCACCAGAAGGTCAAGTGTGAAGCAACCATCCTCATCCGGTGTGAAAGATATTGCCGCACCGTCAACAGTAACTGAAACAAGTTCATGGTGATCATCCGGTACGAATTTCAGCTGTACGATGCTTCCTTCAGGCTGACGGTCGGCAAGGACAGTTTCGCCGCTTGTAAAATTACCGTTGCCGGCTGTCGTAACTTTTACAAAATATGACGAGCTGAATATAGCTGTCAATTCTGCATCAGCAGCATCCGTATAGACAAATTCAGGCTTATCCGAGACAATGCGCCCTGAAGCGTCTTTCCACGCCACAAACCGGTGATCGTCGGAAGCCGGTGTCACCGAAATGTGCAGATATCGGCGTGTGGTGATTTCTGTACCGTCAATTCCCGCTATGGCTACAGATCCTTTGGCTTCATCCGAAGCGCAAACCGACACCCGGCGGGCTGCCTGAACTATGTAGTCAAATTCAGCCACCAAGGTAATATCTGCCGATGCCGTCACCGTGAAAACCGACGATGTGTTCATGATACTTTCCATGCCTTGTTGTCTCCACCCTACAAACCGGCATCCCTCGGCAGGTTCGGCATGATATACATGCTGCTCACCACGGACAGAGGTGATATAGGAAGTGCCCTCCGTGTCTATGTATACCTTGCCCATTGGAATATCCTCTTCCCATGGAGCTACGGCGACACGCAACTCGGAGTATGCCGGCTTGTCACGTTCGTAGGCAACAGAAATCTCCACATCTCCGGCGACTGTTATTGTTGCCGTCGCGTCGGAATGCACTTCCACCGGAGTCCCGTTGACCATCAGAGCCGCGACATGGTATCCATCATCAGCAGTAATATTTACAGTCAATACGGCATCCTTCTCCACATAGCTTCCTGATGCGAGCACCGATCCGCCGCAAATCACCGAGAATGTGCCATGTGCAGCCTGACGGAATGTAGCGACAAACTTCTGCGGTTTCACCGGCTGCTCCGGGTTATCAGGCTTCTCCGGATTTTCAGGATCGGGTTTCTCCGGGTCAGGATTTTCAGGATTCTCCGGCTGTTCGGGATCCGGTTTCTCTGGATCCGGTTTTTCAGGATTGTCAGGATCAGGATTTTCAGGCTCTTCGGTTGTCGTTTTCTCCTTGAATACGGCACAATAATTTGTCGTGGTATCAAGATTAAACGTCAGTGGATTTTCCTCACTAACCGCGCCATCCTTATCTATCCAGTGGTCGAACTCCCAACCTTCGGCAGCCTCGGCTGTAAGAGAGACATCTACCAGTTGCGCCGCCGCTTCAACCGTGCGGTAACGGTTATCGGCATTATCACTTCTTTCTATCCATGCCGTGCCACGCTCGGGAGAGTCAACCCTGACACTCACACCCACGATATTACTGCTGCTGTGATCAACCATTACCGGATGCGAATTGGTATATACCACCGGATCTATTCCGGATGCACAAACCGTTCCGACCACATCATACAATGCACCCGCCTCGGGATAAAAAAGATTGTCGGGACAAAAGAATCCATATTTAGCCTGACCCATTCTGCTGTTGCTGTAATCTCGCACCTCACCCGACTGTATGGTCACACCATGCAACCTTACATATCGTCCGGGCATTGACGGCAACATGCTGACCGTAGCTGTCTCCGGTTCTATCTTCACCGGTTGCCCATCCAGATCAACGTCAGGTGCTTCTGTCAGAGACACATACGGGATGCCACCGATAGTCTTGCACACTCCGTTTAAAGCTTTGATAACCTGATCTGGAGTCATGACCAACTTCGGACTCACGATCACTATTACAGAATTACCGTCAGTAAGAAGATAATCATATCCATCAAGACGCTCAACCACTGTCAGTGGTGTGGTTATATTCACTTTCCGTCCGTCGGTTCGCTGTGCATCCAGTTCATAAATTGTTGTAGCCGCCGGAAGATATTCCGGATCTATGCTGAATGTGGCTGTTACTATAATATTTTCCGACAGATCAAACACAGCCGGAATTTCAATAGGCTCACCATTCACGCACACTTCCTCGAGTTCATATCCATCACTAGTGACCGCATCTATCCGTATGACCGAGCCAAGCTGTACGAATCCTGATTCCGGTAAGGGATTACCGTTGGCTGTCACCGTAAGCAAGCCTCCGGTGCAGTTCTCGACAGTGACAGTAGCGCCCTTATAAAACCGCGCCTCAAGCTGCCTGTCGGTGCTCACCTCAAAACGATATTGTGCGTCAGTCGACAGACATGTCTCACCCGAATACCATCCTGCGAAGCCCGCACCGACGGCTGGAACAGCCGTAGCAACAACAGCCGTCCCCGGCAGCACTCTAAGCGATGCGGAAGCAGATTCTTCACTCCCCTCCACCGCTAACGTCGCCGTTCCAAGCTGATCGTCGTTGCACGCGACAGAAATCGCGACATCTTCCGGACGGTCAAGTTTGATAAAGACAGCCTCATAAGTGACATCGGCTATAGCCGTCACCGCGGCGGTAGCGTCAGTTGATACCAACGTGCCGGCGACTTTCCAGGAATCAAACACATAACCGCTCATTGGCTGAGCATGAAGTATAACAGAACTGCCGTCAGTCACCGCAATCTCCGTCTGACCGCTCCCTTCTTGACCAATACAGACCGTACCACCCTCACCTGCCGACACTCTCAGAGTCCGCGCCGGCTCCTCACCCGACATCCAGATCTCATCAACATATATACCGGTAATGCAATCATCAGGTAATACACTTGATATTCCTCCGACTACGGTGACATTACTTCCTTCATAGCCCGACGCTGGTGCTTCTCTGAACTTAACATACAATTGATTTTGATCACCAAGCAAAAGATAATACACACTCTGTGTCTTATCATATTTTAGCGTACCACTCGCCCGAGCGATCTTGTTGATATTATTAGCATCCCGGACAGTTACAGCATCAACATTTAAAGGTAAGACATAAAGCGGAAGCCTATCAATACCTACATGAGCATTAAGTAATGCATCATCTGCATCAGAGGGCTTGATATTGACTCTTATTGTAAACTCATCATCAAATATTGTAACTACACCATAAATGCCATGGTAACAGTCTGCATCAATCGGACTAACACATTCGGAACTGAAATTTTTCACATAAATTGCATCTTCCGGATTATCTAAATCGATAACAAACCACTCATTCAAAGACCCTTGTTTCTGCTTACAGAAATCTATATCCAGCAATACCTTAGTCGTTGATTTTATCTTTCCGGCAACCGCATCAGCCTTTAATGCCGAAATGCTTGTGTATGTACTATAGGTTGCTGCATGAACATGGGGAGACATCAGAATGGTCGTCACCACGACCATGATCCATAAAAGAACAGGAGAAAATGTTTTCTGAATCTTAACTGTACATGCGACTGCCATAGGCAGAAAACACTTGCCGACAGCAATGAATTTACAAGAGTTACCACGATCGATTGCAAAGAAGCGGTCTGCTTTCATTGTTTTATGTTATTGTGTATTTACAAAAAAAATGAGTTGTCTAACGGCTGTTCAAGCACTTTATAGCTGCCTATATCATGGCAGCATCCGGCGGCAGCTTAACCTTAGAATAAATGTCGATCATCATACATGGTATCTTTAAGATTTATAGTTGGCGAATGATCCATTTACAATCTCATTATCATGCGCCGTACGTCGCAAATTTACATACATTAACCCAACCTGCAAACCCAACCAACCCCCGACAACCAACATTTAACGAGCTTTAACCAAAAAGACCCCACCCACACCCGTTTCCTGCCGCAGACTGTTCACTCGAGTGTCTGCACGCCCCCGCCGTTTACCATCAGTACCTGACCGCTTATCCACGTCGATGCCGGCGAGGCAAAGAACAATACCACACGAGCGATGTCGCTCGCTTCGCCAAGCCGCTTTATAGGTGTGTGGGATAGCATCCGCGCCTCCATCTCAGGGGTCAGCACCGAGGCAAGCGCATGAGTGCGTGTAGCTCCCGGAGCCACACAGTTGATGCGGATACCCATAGGTCCATAGTCGTATGCGAGATTCGATGCCAGATGGTTGAGCGCCGCCTTCGACGAACCGTATATTGCCATGTCGGGATCATTGTTCACACTGCTCATCGAGGTGATATTGATTATGCTGCCATAGCCCGAACTCTGCATGTGCGGGGCTGCCAGTTTGCAAAGTTGCCATGGCGCGAATACGTTCATGGCATAGATCCGTTCCACATAAGCACGGTCGATCTTAAACGGATTCTCACGACCGCCGCCACCCATTCCGGCATTGTTCACCAGTATGTTCACCGTGCCAAAAGTGGATGCCGCAAAATCTATCATATGCTCCAGGTCAGCATCCTCGAGCACATTGCAGCCCACAGCAGCTGACTTTCCTCCCGCTGCCGCGATGGAGTCGGCTACCACCTTTGCCTTGTCGGGCGACAGATCGCTCACCACTACAGATGCTCCTGCCGATGCCAGTATCTCGCACGACGCGCGCCCGATACCGTCGCCGCCACCGGTCACAACGGCAACCTTGCCGCCGAGGTCAAACATCTTACCTATATCATACATATCTCTTATTTACTTTTGAATAGAACAAATTTATATGACACAAAGTTGGTATGGAATATGCCTTAATCCATACCTCTACCAAGGGGCAGCATGTACACAAACGTACGCCTGCGCTACTATTACAGCAACAGTGATCTGCTCGACTATCACAAATGTCATGTAAACCCGATTCAAGCCCGAATACAGATCCTCTTCTAACTCACGGAATCTCTGCCTCATAACGTTTAAGACTGCATTTATCAAAATAGTGTAATGCCATTTTTTACTAACGAAAATTTGGTATTACACTATTTTGAATATCGGGGGCGGTGTGTCAAAACCAGCTTTGCACACCGCTGCTATATCCGGTATTGAGGGCACTCTCAGAATGATTCAGATGATCGGAGCTGAGCCTGACGGGAGCTGATTGTGTTATACGTGACCATCGGTGCACTTTCTAACGGGTAGTAAAATACCTATGTTCGGCTATCTAATTTAGAAATGTACACATCCAAAGTTTTACGACCTTTTATGTTGTTTCTCACATCAATTAAAGCCATAATTTTCAATAGGCTTTAGGCCAACAGCAATCGGAGAGACCATTTTCCCAAATTACTTCACGGATTTTATAGATGTATTCGTAGGACGGTTGAGATAGGCTGTGGCTATGGATAAGCACTCGACTATTGGTTGAGTCACCATTCAGCCAAATCATAGGCTTATTTTGGATGTTCACCACTTCACTTATCGGGAAACCGAGAACTTTCTGACACCATTCGAGCGGCACATATTGCCCTACGTCAGTTCCTATGCCAAGTATAACAATAGGGAACTGTTTGAAGAACGGATGGCAGAACAACTGCTCACTTCTTTCTGCAACAGATGCAGCTTTTGCAGTCTTATCGGTAGTTGCAATCCTCGCTGCAGCCGCCGCGCTTATGTCCGTGTGGAAGCAATAGTCGTGGAAATCCACCGGGCGCAGCATATAGCTGCGTTCAAACTCTCGACCTAAAATAAGGTCTACGAGTTTCTGATACCATACCCATGTTCTTGCCGTTCCGTCATTGTGACCATTGTTTGTCAGGCACTTTTGATTTGTAAATGGACGACGTGGATTGCACCGACCAATTACAGGTCTGCCCTCTATTAGGTTCTTCCAATTATCGCGATTCATCTGCTGATCTTGATCGAATCCATTGCGACCATCCTCTGTCGTTAAGTCGTGGTTCGGTTCGCGACCAATTATTAAGATTCGGGCATTGGGATTTCCCATGCCTATATAGTTCTGTTTATTCTCATCAGAATAAACCAAATCCACAAACAATTGAGGTATATTCATATCTGTCATTCTATTTAACGGCAAAGTTAAAACATTTATTCTACACAGCCTGGTGGGTGTATGTACCAATTTCACTTGCCACCTAAATTTTTATTTTAACGTAAGTTTATAATCGCCTTCACTCTAAAATATTTGTAGTGAGAACCTTCCTTTTAGCCCTGCCGTATGACTATTCCTACTTTACAGCCCCTCAAACAAAGCCTTCTTCATTATTCAAGTGCTTCCTCATTATTCTTCTGTCTATTGATTAAGGGTACAATGCTTGTCAAGGAAGTAGCTAGTCTATTCTATGTCCACATGGGCTATAAGCAGCTCAAACTTGGAAAGCCTGTTTTCATCATTCTTTGCCATTATTATCCTACTGTTTACTTCTAACATTGCTGTATTATCCATTTCAATTGTTCAATTAGTCGATTAAATATACCATCAATTACATCTTTATGTGGGTATTTGTCAATTGCAAACCACTGGAGCAGTTCTTTTGTTTTCTTATCTGGAGCTGTGGATTTCCTGTGAGCAGCTGAAGTTGATCGTAAAGCTTGAATTTTGCAAAGCAACTCTATGAGATTATCGCATTCGATGCCCTCAGAAAGCAACACAGCCTGCAATCTGCGTATACCCCCTTTTAAGTTTGACTTCTTATTGTCTTTGACGTTGCATCTCGCAAATAGTGCAAGCACATCAGCGTTAGTCTCGTCTATACCATTGACCAACTGCTTCTCGTTTAAGGAATCAATCACTACCTTGGTAAAGGCAAGTATCAGGTTGTCAAATGTTGAATCGTTATATAACTCATTCATGGAGTGAAGTTCATCAAAGAAATGCTTATCGCCAGGTGCTAACTCCAAATATATAGGATATCCATACTTTGCCTCCCATTTTTTATTTGCCTCTTCATACAAACTCTTAAACAACAGATCTGATGCGTTCTTGGTATCGCTTGACACTCCAGCGAACCAGCGGTTCCATGTGGTATCGCTGAGTCTTACACCATCAGGATATTCTACATTATACTGTTTCCAATGCACCTGCTCTTTATATGGCATCTTTCCCAAATCTTTCAACACCATAACAACAAACTCGTCATTTCGGT